>MKSK01000001.1 GCA_001897225.1 Chlamydiales bacterium 38-26 | reverse complement strand
GTGGAATTTCATGAATAAAGGTGCAAAACAACAAAATGAAAATACAGCTATAATTAATTTATTGGGTAAGTAATTTTATGGTTCAACGCCTAAAAATTAATATATTTAGGCTCTATTTCGCTTTACGTCTTAAGCGAGAAGGTAAGATAGTGAATGAAAAATTCATAATACTTATGCAGAATATTGATTTAATGCTAATGAAACAAGTAGAAAAAAATAAGGAATTTATTGATATAACCCTTATAGATAAATCTGAAAAATATTTATCCCTCCAATTAAAAAAAATTGAGATTAAAGAATTGGCATTTAAATAAAAATATAACGAATATTTAAATTTGTCTTATCACAGCATCCTAGTTGAGATACTGGATGCTGTGTCTTTATTTGAGGAGCTCTTATTATAGCTAGGATAGGATTGATTTTTAATTATATTTTTTTAATTGCCTGTCATGTGAATAAATAACCTAAAAAAATCCTGATGCACTTTAAATTACCTCTCATAAAGTGGAATTCGTGTTAGAAACTTCTTCTTTCAATGTTTGAGCAGCAGCCATCTGCTCAAGATATTGGGCCAGTCTTTCATACTCATGCTCTCTTGCAAAAACCGCCGGGGTCTCTCCTTGGAGATTTGTCTGGGAAGGATTAGCTCCATATTTGATTAGTATTTTAGCATACTCAATATTAAGATTCTCCCATTCAGATCTATCCCTTAAACCACGTGGAAAAGACCTCCTATCTCTTAAAGATATGGCATGCAGAAGCGTTGTTGCCCTTATCTCATTATCTAAGTACCTTTGTTGACCTAGGTTAATAGGTGTGTTTACATGAACCCCTTTTTTTAAAAGAATCTCCAAACACTCTAACTCCAAATTAGTTTGAATAAGTTCCCAACAGGGAGTTGATCCGCTTTCAGATGGAGTATTTAGATCGGCGCCACGCTCCAAAAGAAAATCAATCCATTTCTCTAGTCTTGATTCCTCAACATAATTTAAGTAAAAATAAGGTGGTTTGAAATAATCTGTATCTATTTTTAAACAGAGATTAGGATTAGCGCCCGCTTGAAGTAAAGCATCATAAAGTAAAAAAGAATGATTTCTATTCCTTGCTAATAAAAGGAAAAATGCAGATAAAATTTCTTTTGAATTCTCTGGCTTTTGACGTTTTTTTAAAGTCGTAAAATGATTCAAAAGTTTCTGTTTGAAGAGTGATTCAAATCGCAAAAAATCGATTGATTGGCAATAGAAATTAAGCTACACATCTTACGTATGTAATTTAAAGCTCTTCTATTGTAATTTAAAGCTCTTCTATTTCCTTCAAGGCGATGACCCCCTTCAAGATTGTCTGGAAGGTCTAAAGAAGCTGCCCATTCATTGATTACATCAAGCATTTCAAAAATATTTTTTTGAGGAATTAATGGATATGCCTTCTCTTTTGCCTTTATATTATCTAATTTATCCAAAATCGTACACAAAAGTTTATATCGAAGATCATTTGATTCTTGTTTCATTTCATTCCAAAGCTTTGACAGCTGGCTTAAGGAAAAATTGAAAAGCGTCTTGCTTTCATTAAGTTGACTATCAAATTCTAATTTTAAAAGTTTTGGTTCGTTACGAAATAACTTGTTCCATAAGCTTATAGTTTCCCCAGCATTCTTTCTATCTTTTGATAAAGACAAATACTGCAGAATTTCTACATGTATTTCTTTTGGAATTTTTTCTACAAACTCCTTACTCGATGTTGATTCTGTAGGGGGAATCTCAAGCTCTACAAGAGGGGGCTCAATGGAAGACTTAATTTGTGTCTCCTGGTCTATTACTCCTGGATTTTGAGTAGATGAAATATGACTTGTTGGATCGGTAGATATATCACTCAAATTTGTGTCGATTTTACCTTTTATATCAGGTGCATTTCCCAAATGAACACAATCTTTCGGAAGTCTATCATTTTTGTCCTTAGTAAGCGATGCTTGACTTGAAAAGCATATTTGATAAACGTTCCGTCCAATCCAAAATCCTGCAGAAGCCAACCCATTAATCAGATGACTTGGTATATTCAAAATAAAAACAGCAACTTTGGCTATAGTTTTTATTTTGTAAGCCTGCCCTTCGTTATTTACTTTTTCCGGATGGGTAAATTTTCCAAGTGAATTAGACGGAATAAGGGGGATTAAACTCAAATATTTAAAATTTATTGACATACACAAACCCTTAATTTAATAAATAAATATTATAAAAATTATATTAATTTAAGTAAATTATAATTTTTTGAGAATAATTACTTATTTTTCAAGTTTGTTTTAAAATTTATTGTCACACTCTTTATTGAAAATCGAAGGGAGGAAAGTTAGCATTTTTATAGTACTCCTCCGCATGAGCATAAGCCTTAGCAATGTTTACAAAAACTTCTTCTTCATCTGACTTCCACAAACTTTCAGGTTTTATTACCCCAAATGTTTGATGCTCTGCATCATATTTAATCAATAATCTGACGCAATTGGAGCAGTCATTATGCAGACGCCAATCAAAAACAGGCATTGTCAACTGTAACAACGAATCCATATTTTCCATTAGAATCTCTTGTGGAATTGAAATTTCTTGTAAGGTTGTATTTGATTGTCGTACCATAGGCTGTTGGTCTTCTTGATTTAATTGAATCCCTTGATACAACTGCATTTCTATATAATCTTGAATCTGGATTTTTTCAAAAAGATCCTCAATAGAAGAGAACGTACGTTTGTGAATATCGTTACACATTTCAATCTCACAATTGGGTGGATTTTTGCGTAAAAGAATTTCTAAGTTCACATGAGGTGAAAATTTGAGTTGAACATTCAAGGGTTTTAATTTTAATGGCTTAAAGAATAAAAAGACCTCACGATTTTGTTGATATATTTTAAGGATTTTGTGTATCGCCTTTTCATATTTTGTCGTGAGTTCTTCAAAGGATGAGTGGCCTTCAAAAAAAATGGGAGCTGGGTTTGAGTTTTTCCAATATTCTTCATAATTTTTGTCCCGAACATCTAGAGATATATCTTCGGTTTTACTTTCGTTGTTTGTTGAGGGTAATGAAAAAAATTTCTGAATGACACCTGCAGCTTGTTGTTGTGAAGACATGGAAACAGAAGAAATGGGATAGGTCATAAACTCTCCTTCAGGAATGGGTCTATAATGATTTTAAACAACACTTCCATTATGCACTAAAAAAACCTTCGCTAAATTATATTCAGGATTCGTTGATTTTTTTGAGCCTATTATGTGATATATCGCATTTGTATATTAGACATCAAACTTCATCTTCTTAACATACGAGATGCGATGACATTACCAACCTTTGTATTGAAGAGGCGAAAACCATCTAAACTCGACAAAATACGCCTTCAGAGTTATCTCTTAGCATCTGTCTATTGACCAATCATCTGGAAACTAAATGCCTATTCCAAAATACTACACGTAATTTTGAATGTTTGTCTGCTGCTGTCTGGCAAGATGAGAATCAGGAGAGTCAAGCAAGTGATTATTTTCTAGACAATGGATCTCATCGGGTTTGATCAGATTGCAAAAATCTTCAAAATTATGGGTATTTAAAATGATAAACTCTACTTCTCTTAGAGAGGCTAGCATGTTGATACTATCATCCGAGGGTTGTGCATCGCGGATATAGAGAAGTAATTTCATATGAGCTTTTTGAGAGAGCTCACGAATCGATTTAAAAATGAAAGGGGTAAGTCCCCCTTGAATAGAAATGCTCATGAGCGCAATCTTTTGACCTTTTAAAGCTTTTTTTAAAGCAAATAAATGATCTTCATCAAAGACTTTGTTAACCACGTCATAAGCGAGTAACCGTTGTGCTAACTCTGTTAAAGTAACGCGTGCGCAACCTAAATGTTCAATGGCTATCCCAGCTGCAACATTGGCTAATTGTGCTGCTTCAGCTAAGGATAAGCGATTGCCTAATGCATAGGATAACATAGCTAAAACAGTATCTCCAGCACCTGTTACATCTTTGACCTCATGAACGCGCACAGGAAAATCTAGCCGTTGCCCCTTTCGTTCAAAAATAGAAATTCCCGACTCTGATCGGGTAATGAGTAGTACCTCTACAGATGTTTTTTCAAAAATTCTTTCCGCCACTAATTCTAAGGGCATGTCTAAAGATAGATTCGCCGCTGCATAGGCTTCTCCAAGATTGGGTTTAATCATTGTCGAACCTGAATACTTGGAAAAGTCAGTCCCTTTTGGATCAGTGATGACAGGAATACCGCGCTTTTGAGCTTGTTGGATAAGGCTAGAGAGCAATTTTTTTGTTAAAAACCCTTTTCCGTAATCAGATAAAGCGACCACTTGTATCCCCTCTAAAAGATGGGGAATTTGTTCGACAATTTGCTCCTCGAGCTCTGCAGAAAGAGAAATAAGTTGCTCATGATCGATCCGTACAATTTGCTGGTTTTCTGCAATCACGCGATTTTTTACAGGTGTGAAATAATCATGTTGTATTAAGAGACCGCTAACATCCACCTTTTCTTGGATTAAAATATCTTTTAAGACTTTGCCATAAACATCATTCCCGAGCCGACTTAAGGCGACAACTTCAGCTCCCAAGGAGACTAGATTCAAAACGACGTTTCCAGCCCCACCTGGTCGATTTTCTTCGCGCTGCACATGGATGACTGCTACGGGAGCTTCAGGAGAGATGCGTTTTGCTTTACCTATCGTATAGGTATCTAACATTAAATCGCCCGCCACAAGTACTTTACAACGATCTAGGCGGCTAAATGGACCTGTCAGTCTTACCATGTTTTACCAGGAATTAAATGATTTTGAATGTAATCTTGCACAGCTAGGTCTAAAGAGGTTGGAATTGCTATATGGTCTAGCACATTGCGGGTTTTAGTCATTTCTGCACAGGTGTAATTTTGATATTTGCCCACTAAATCGCCCGGCATATCAAAGTATTCAATCTTAAGAGGTCGATTGATAGCTTTAAAAACGGCTGCAGCCAATTCATTCCATGTACTAGCAGTGCCAGAACCTATATTATAAATCCCATGAGCGTCATTGGAAAGAAAGGCGCAAGTCATCTTCGCGGCATCTTTCACATAGATAAAATCTCGTTTTTGTCCGCCGTCTGGATAGAGGTCAGGCTCAGTGGATTTAAAGAGTTTTACAACGCCTTCCTTTTGAGCGGCTGGCAGCATACGGACGATGGCAGAAGCCATGCGTTCCTTATGCCACTCATTCGGTCCGAAAACATTAAAATATTTTAGACCCACGACTTTGTGGAGAAGATTGTGATTTTTCAGCCACAGATCAAAAAGATGCTTCGAGTAACCATACATATTCAGGGGCTGTAGGGACTGCAAATCTTGCTCTTGATCAGAAAAACCTAGAGAGCCGTCTCCATATGTGGCAGCTGAAGAGGCATAAATAAAACGTTGTCCATGGTTAAAGGCATACTGAGCTAACTGCACACTATAGCGGTAGTTATTCTCAAGAAGATAACTCGCATCTGTTTCTACCGTGCTAGAACACGCTCCTAAGTGAATAAAGGCCCCTATCTGCGACTCTCGACCCTCAAGCCAATCAAATAACTGACTCTTATCTAAAAGATCTAAAAAACGTTTTCCAACAAGATTTTTCCATTTTTCGCTAGTTCCAAGCTCATCGACGACGATGAGATTAAAGAGATTTTGATTATTTAAATATCGGATGACATTTGAGCCAATAAATCCGGCTCCTCCGGTGATTACAATATATTGATCATCAAATACTTTCATGAAAGCCTGTCGGTTAAAATTTGAGGAAAATCTTAGCAAAAAATACTGCCTTCTGTCTAGCTGAAAAAGTCATTGGACTTCTTTAAAATTTGCTTGATTCAAAAGCAAGGGATAAGAAGCGGCTTTGCTAAATTTCAAAAATCTACGATTACTGAGATTTGGGATTTTTTCACATATTTGGTAGCATCGAAATTGTGTTTTTAATGCTAACTAGAAATTTGACTGTACCATTGACCCGGTTGACGTCTGATGAAAGTTGCTGGATAGAAAGTGACCCCAGGAATCTGATAGGGCGTCTTTGATCCCAAGCAGTAAAAAGCCGTTCCACTTCCTGTCATCAATACAGTAGCAAACCCCATTTCTATTAACTGTTGTTTGATGTGATGCAAGGTAGGATCTATTCTAAAAGCTGGTTCTTCTAGATCATTATAATGTAGAGGCCTGCCATTATAAAAACCTATAAGAGTCCTCTCTGGATCATGGAGGGATAATTGCGTAAGGTCTAAGTGCTTAAAAACAGCTGGAGTCGACAGGCCTTGTGCAGGTTTGGCAATCCATAGGGACTCTCTGGGCAGGGGATTTAAAGAATTAATAATTTCTCCTCGCCCTGTACAATAGGCCGTCCCATTCGAAAAGAAAAAAGTTATATCTGATCCAATCTCTGCAGACCATGTCATTAAATCTTGTAAAGGATAAGCTCTACTATGAAGCTCATTGAGTGCCCACAATGTTGTAGCAGCATTACTACTTCCTCCACCCAATCCCGCTTCATACGGAATGTGTTTTTCCAGATGCACCTTAAGCCCAAACTTTAAACCTGTTTTTCGTCTAAATAGGTCTATCGCTTTTATAATTAAATTGGAAGAGTCGGTAGGTAGACAAGCATCTGAGCACGTGAGTTCATCCTTGTCTGCAAAAGAAAATGTGAGGTTGTCATAAAGACTGATCGTCTGGAACAAGGAAGCAAGGTCGTGGTACCCGTCTACACGCCGTCGGAGGATCTGCAGAAAAAGATTAATTTTTGCTGGGGAAATGAGCTGTAGCATAGGTAAAATGGCGGAAAAAAGCTTATAAAACAGTGCTTAGAAAAATGTGCAAATTAGGGTGTAAAATTTATTCACACTTGGAGATTATTCATCCATTAAATTTTTTAAAATTTAATGGATGAAGATCCCCTTAACTTGCACATCTTACTTATTTAGACTTTTCAGTCTTATCTCCACCAGGAAGAGAACCTTTATTTTCAGGCTCAACAGCTAGATTGAAAGATGCTACTACACCTTCTTTCAGCCTTAGATGAATCTTGTGCTCACCTGTAGCTTTAATAGGATGTTTGAGTTGAATCGCACGTTTCTCGACTGCGATGGATAATTGCTGTTCGAGTAGATCGGAAATATCCGTAACGCTAACAGATCCATACATATGACCTTCATGATCCACTTTAACGATAGTTGTTAAAGTTTGACCTTCTAGTCTAGCAGCTAACTCTTCAGACTCTTTACGATCTTCAACAGCTTTTTTCTTACGTTCTTCTTGGAGACGTGTTTGCATGCGAAGAGATTTTTTGTCAGCAATTACTGCAAGTCCTTGCGGCAGTAAAAAATTGCGAGCATAACCAGGCTTCACATTTACAATATCTCCACTGCGCCCAAGAGCTTCTACGTCTTCAAGCAATAGCAACTTATTTGCCATATTCAATTCTCCTCATTTTAAACTTCAGCGACAAAAGGCAACAGCGCCATGTGACGTGCTCTTTTGATAGCGTTTGTCAGATGTTTCTGATGATATGCTGAAACGCCTGTGATGCGTCTTGGCAATATTTTTCCTCGTTCAGTGATGAAGCGGGACAGAGTATTGATATCTTTGTAGTCAATATGCTTGATGCCAGCCGCTGTAAATGGGCAGCGCTTGCGTTTTTTAGAACGAAAATCGCCTGGCTCAGAAAATTTTTGACCCATACTTTTCATAACTTATCTCCTTATGGGCTTTCTTCTAATAAAGGTTTAAATTCAATTTTTTCTAACACTTTATCTGCTCTTAACGTGATAAAGCGCACGAGATCTTCATTGAGATGATATTCTTGCCAAAGCTCTGTAACTGCTTCTGGATTCACATCAAAGTAGATAATAAAGTAATGTCCTTCGCGGTGTCCTTCAATTTCATAGGCCAAACGGCGACGGCCTTGATCGTGAATTTTAAGGATTGATCCGCCGCGTTCGGTAATTCCTTTTTGGATTCTATCGAGCGCTTTGTGGCGGGCATCATCGCTCAATGTAGCGCTGATGATATACATCCCTTCGTAAAGGTTCTTATGTTTTTGACTCATTGTTTTCTCCTGACCAACAATAAATTTAGGTCTTCAAATTAGCCCCATTCTGAGGCTTTGTATTAACTGTTTTCATCACGTCAGTGATGTTTTTGTCCATTAACTGCTTGAGAACTTGTTCCCCTCGTTGAAGGTAGGAAAGAAGTTCTATCTGTTCTTCTTTCGTAAAGTTCTCTAAAACATAATCTGCTAAAGAACTAATCCCATGGTGTCCAATACCCATTCGTAATCTTGCAAATTGCTGTGTCCCCAGGTGAGTTTCAATACTCTTAAGGCCATTATGACCCCCTGAACTTCCTTTACTTCTCAAACGAATCTCTCCAAAAGGGAGAGCTATATCGTCCGAAATCACCACTAGATGGCTTGTTTCTATTTTGGCATAATCCATATAGCGGCGCACAGCATATCCACTTTCATTCATGTACGTAGCGGGCATCAAAAGATGGATCGCATTTCCGTTAAACTCTCCTCTTGCCAACCAGGCTCTAAATTGAGTTTTTTCTTTAAACTCCCAATTGAGGTGAGTCGCTAACTCTTTTAAAACCATAAACCCTATGTTGTGTCTAGTCATCGCATACTTTTTACCAGGATTGCCTAGTCCAACAAAGAGGTGCATAGAATGGTTTATCAATCCCCGCCTTTAGAATGATTAACGTTTTACTATAGCAACAGCCACTTCATTCAAATCAACCAAAGGACGAACTGTTTCAGGGATGTCTAAATCCTTTAAACGGCGAGTCTCTCTTTGTGCCATTGTTCTTATATCCAATACAAATGCTTGTGGAATATCTTTTGGTAAGCAACGGACTTTTAAATGGCGAATAACTTGACGTAATACACCACCTAGCTTAATCCCGATGCAATCCACCACACCCACACATTCGATGGGAACTTTTACGTTTACAGGCATGTCATCTACAAGCTCTTCAAAATCCAAATGCAAAACATTATATTTTGTTACATGGTATTGGATTTCTTTAAGCAAGGCACGGCGCTCTTTTCCATTCTCATCAACTAAGATAAAAACTTGTGTAGAAAGACGTCCGGGCTGAACCTGACGCAAATGAGAATTGAATTCTTCATTACTTAATGTAATGTTGTCTGCTTGTTCTTTTCCACGCTTATAAACTATAGCTGGAATTCGACCTGCACGGCGAAGTTGCTTGGATTCGCTCTTCTTTCCTGCGGTTCTTTGTGTAACGTTTAGCTTCATGTAGCCTCCGGTATAAGCTTATAAATCCAAAAGTTCACACTTTTGAATAATGATTAACTTTTATTATGATGACTTTATTGAGCGAGAGCCTTAATTGCGTCTGCAAAGAGAGGAGCTGTGGAGGCAACGTGAACTTTATTTGTTGCTTTTCCTACAGACCCCTTGAAGGGGACAGTATCTGTCGTCATTAGTGCTTCAATGGGACTTTGGCTGATTTGTTCGAGGGCCTTCCCTACGAATAAACCATGAGTAACACTAGCCAAAATTGTTTTAGCACCCTTCTCTCGGCACGCTTTCGCTGCTGACACTAATGTAGCCCCAGTCGAGCACATATCGTCAGCGAGAAGTACATCTTTTCCTTTGATATCTCCCATAATTTCTAGCACATCTACTTGCTGAGTCTTTAAGCGTTGCTTGTTTGCAACAGCTAAATGCACTCCTAGCTGATGTGCATAATCCCTCCCCAATTTAATACTTCCAACGTCTGGGGTGACTACGACTAAATTTTTTGTCTTCAACTTCTTAAATGCTTCTAAAAGAAGAGGCATGCAGTGTAGATGAATAACAGGAATATCAAAAAATCCTTGGAGTTGTCCTGCATGTAAATCTGCAGTTACAACACAATCAATCCCAGCCACTTGCAAAAGATCTGCTACGAGCCTTGCTGTAATAGGCACACAGGGCTTATCTTGGCGATCTTGGCGGCAATATCCTAAATAAGGAATAATGGCTGTTATACGTCGGGCAGAGGCTCTTTTTAGAGCGTCTACCAAAATCAATAGCTCCATCAGGTAATCGTTAGGTTCCAGAGCTAGAGACTGGATGATAAAAACATCTTTATCGCTTACATTTTCTTGAATTTGTATTGAAATTTCATGGTCAGGAAATCGATCGATTTTGACTTTTCCCAGATTAACATCTAACTGTTTTGCAATTTCACGTGCGAGTTTAGGATGAGAGTTTCCAGCAAATACGATATAGTTAGGTGCTATAGATGCCATTTATTTCATTGCGTAGTGTTTGGGGTGGAAGGATTCGAACCTCCGCATGGCGGTACCAAAAACCGCTGCCTTACCGCTTGGCGACACCCCAACATAAATAATGCTTCGCGATAATCAAGACAACATCCTACATGAGGAGTGAATTTTTGGCAAGACTCTTTCTTTCTTTTTTTTTAAAATTAAAAAATCCTCCTATTTTTTTTTCTTAGAGCCCTGAATATTAAATGAATCAAAAAAAATGACCCTCTCTAATCCTAAATAAAATTTGTACTTTTACAAGCGCGTTTTTATAATGAGGTAAAATAAGCACTTTAGAGATTTATGCACATTATCAATATTGCTTCTGAATTAGCTCCAATCGCAAAAGTGGGGGGCCTAGCCGATGTTTTACTAGGCCTTAGTAGAGAATTATCCTGGAAAGGCCACGATATTGACATCATCATCCCTAAATATGATTGTATGGATACCGAAGGAATTAGGGATTTGACCATATATAGCGAGAATACCCCCTCTTTTTTTGCAGGTGAATGGTTCCCCAATACCATTTGGAAAGGATGGGTGGAAAATCTCAAAGTCTATTTTATTGAGCCTCGTCACCCCGCGCATTTTTTTCATCGGGGCTGTTTCTATGGATGTGATGATGATATCGATAGATACTTGTATTTTTCTCGTGCAGCGCTTGAGTTTATGTTTAAAGATAAACTCAATCCAGACATCATTCACTTACATGATTGGCAGACTGCGGTCATCGCTCCCCTCTATGCGGAACTTTACAAATCCTCAGGTTTTAAAAACCCAAAAACTGTCTTTACTATTCATAATATCGAATATCAGGGACGTTGTGCGCCTAGCGATTTAGATAAAATTGGCTTGATAGGTGCCGATTACCTGGTTCCTGAAGAGATGCAGGATGTGCAATATAAAGATACCATCAACCTGTTACAAGGGGCTATTGTTTACTCAGATTTTGTAACAACGGTGTCTCCCAATTACGCCAAAGAAGTATTAACCCCCCTCGGAGGAAGAGGTTTAGATGGAATACTCCGTAAATATAAGGACAAGTTTAAAGGGGTATTAAACGGCATTGATTATTCATTTTGGAATCCAGAGATTGACCGCTATCTACCCGCTCATTTTTCTCCTAGAGAAATTCCCATGAATAAAAAAGATCGCAATACCCTAGATAAGAAGGCTTACATAAAAAACATTTTACGAGAACGGCTATTCTTATCTGAGGAACATCGTCCTATTGTGGGTTGCATCGCGCGTCTCGTTCCTCAAAAAGGCATCGATTTGATCAAACATACTTTGCATTATACCTTGGAGAAAGGCGGACAATTTGTCCTCCTAGGTTCTAGCCCTATTCCCAGCATTAGTGAAGAATTTCAAGATCTTAAAAGGTATTTTTACGATCATCCAAGAGTCCATTTAAATTTACATCATAATGAAGAGCTTGCCCACCTCATTTACGCTGCTTCCGACATGTTTATCGTTCCATCCTTGTTCGAACCATGTGGATTAACTCAGATGATCGCGCTTAAGTATGGTGCTGTCCCTATTGTACGTAAAACGGGAGGTTTAGCTGACACCATCTATGATATTGATTATTCAGGTAAGCCTTTCGATGAAACAAACGGTTACGTATTCGATTATCCAGATGCAAAAGGCATTGAGTCTGCTTTGAGTCGCGCTTTTGATTGTTGGTTCAGGCATCCCGATCGATGGAGAAAATTGATGATCAACGGAATGAAAGTAGACTTTAGTTGGAACAAGCCTTCAAATGAATATTTAGAAATTTATAAGCATTTGATCACCTAAGGGTTGGGGGTCCCATCGGATTTGCAAATTCCCCCATACCTTGAATCAAAAAAAGCCAAATCCGCCCAAGACATGACAAAATATTTGACCCTACGCCTTATCTTTAAATTTTTCTTGAATGTATTTAGAAAGCGAAGAAAGATTATACTTCAGGCTTAGTTCTTCATATTTTTTACGAGTTTCAGGTCTGGGCCTTTTTATTCCTTTGATGATTTGTTCTTCTAAGCACTCTTTAAAAAATTGAAATTTATATAAATCTATAAAATCGAGGAGAGCGGGTAAGTTCATTAAATCGAAGGGAAGATCGAAACGATCTAAATCTAGAGAGCCACGATAAAAACTTAAAATTTGTTTAAAAATTTCTGATTGATCCATTGAACATTTAAATTCTCGAAATTCTGGTTGCTTAGACACAATCGACTTAAAATAATCTGAAATTAAAGCCAGATACTTCTTGCATATATGAATTTCACTTTCGCCATAACCAAAGGTCACATATTCAGTCAATGAAGGGTTCTGCCACAATGTCTTTAAACAGTCCCTATTTTTTAGCAAGATTTGCAAATTTGCCAAAGATTTCTCTGACCAATCTAAAACGTCTAGCCAGGCTTTTTGTGCACACGCCAGGTCGTTTTTTAAAAAATTAGATATATCCTGAAGAATTCTTCTAAAAAAAACCATCTGGTTTGGATCTGGACTGAATGAACGCAGAAATAGACGCACATGCCCTTTAGAAAGAACTATATCTGATAAGCGCGATAACATAATTTCATCTACACCTGGCCCCAGCAACGAAGAGCCCTCATGAACAAAAATTCCTTCAGCAAATAGTTTAGCTAAGGCATCTCCTGTTCTTTTATACACAGATGAAAAGCCTGTGTGTTCTTGCTCTTCTTTTGGCTTCAACCCATCAAAATTTTCTTTAGAGGTTATCTGCAATTGTACAAGGGAAGGTTGAGGGATATTTCCCTCCTGTTCATTCTTTATTCTCCCATTAAGAAAAGCTGAGTTTGCATAAACCGAGAAGTTTTGTATTCTTTCCAAAGCCTCGCGTCGCTGATAAATCATTTCTATTAAATCAAAATAAGAATGAGAGGAGGCAAAGATTTCAATTTGTACAAGACATTCTTGGTCCCATAAAAAAAATTCTTTTTCACATACTGCTTTATCAAAATACTCTTTACTGAATAAATAGTGATAATATTGTAAATACGTCTCGCGAAGATGCCATTTTATTTGTCTATCCACGTCAAGATTTAGGTAAAGTGAATCCACTGTTACTCTACCCCCATTTGTCCACTTGAGATCTAATATCCAATCCATATTCCCGGTCGTGTTCAAGTACTGGACGAGTCCATAAAATTGATCATTGAAGAGGTTCTCTAAAACCACATTGGACATTCGATAAAAATAAAAAGGAGGTAGCTGATCGGAGAGGATTTTTAATTTACAGACAACAACGGATAATAAATCCCAGTTAGCCTCATTCAAGATTTCTCTCACTAAATCAAAAAACTGATCCTCTTTATCTTCTCTGATAAATTCTAAAAGTTTTTCTGAATTTTCCTGATGAATGAGAGAGATTAAAAATTGATTCTGCGATTCTTCTGAATTTATTAAGTGAGAATGCCAGGAGACCAGCGTGGATGTTGAACCTATTGAAAACATTGTGTTCCTTGTCGATTAATTTCTGTTGAGTGTCAATAGTTATCATATGATACAACATACTAATAATATAGCCAACAATTACTATATAAATTTTGAACTAACAATTTCCATATTTGCGTTCTTAAAATCTGCTCCAGATTATGCTAAAAGTCGAATCTCCAAGACTCATTCTTATAAATGATTGAGAACTAAGTAGAAACAATGTGTTAATTTTCAAAAAAAACTTTTGAAAGGCAAACTTTTTTATAGAGAAAATAATCCTCTAATTTTGTAAAAGTATAAGGAAAACTTCAAAAGCATAGGTTTTTCCTTGAGTATCGCCAATTATTTCACCTTTATACGCATCTTTATTAGCCCCATCTTTTTACTCGTTTATATCTATCATGAATATTTAGAAATTAGTCCGACCTTACTCCCCTATGTTCTCATTTTCCTTCTATGTGTTAGCGAACTTTCAGATGCGTTCGATGGATATTTGGCTCGTAAGTATAATCAAGTTACGGATTTTGGAAAAATTTTAGATCCTATGGCAGACAGCATCGCGCGTCTTTCCTATTTTTTAACTTTTACAGCTGACCCAGTGAAGCTACCTTTAGCATTGATTTTTATTTTTGTGTATCGAGACTCCGTCGTAAGCACATTAAGAACAATCTGTGCGCTCAAGGGTTTTGCATTAGCCGCGCGAACGAGTGGTAAAATCAAAGCAGGAATTCAAGCTTTAGCTGCTCTTACAGTCTTAATTTTGATGATCCCTGAATCATTGGGCTATCTCAAAACTGCTGACCTTCAATATATTAGTGCATGGGTCGTGGGTATAGCGGGTCTTTATACGGCTTACTCAGGAGTCGACTATATTTATTCAAATCGCCAATATATTGCTAAATTACTCACTCTCCACCCCGGAAATACATGAATACATACGAGATTCTAGGGATTGGAAGCCCTATTGTAGATTATATTATTCCTATTGATGAGGAGGATCTTCGTCAGCTTCCTGGAAAAAAAGGAGGGATGGAACCTGTGGATTTCGATACTCTACAAGACCTTCTTCGCTCTTCCAAAAAGACTCCCGTGATTACCACGGGTGGAAGCTGTTCAAATACAATTAAAGGTTTAACCCACTTAGGTTATCGTTGTGCTTTAGCAGGCGTCATCGGGAGTGATGATATCGCCAATCAATATATGCGGTTTGTGAAGAATCGAGGAATTACCCCTCTTTTTCAGGTTTCAGAAAAACAAACCTCCCAAGTAGTATGTTTTGTTACCCCAGACGGAGAACGAACATGCCGGGCATTCCTGGGAGCAAGCCAAGATATGCGTCTTGAACAGATTCGCCCCGAGTTTTTTGAAAATGTTCAACTAGTCCATATTGAAGGATATAGTCTACTGCAAGGAGTTTTAACGGAAAAAGTGATGCAACTGGCAAAAGCGGCAGGCTGTAAAATTTCTTTCGATTTGGCAAGCTTTGAATTAGTGGAACAATACAAAGAGAGGATCATGTCTCTTCTTTCCCGCTTTGTTGATATTGCCTTTGCAAATGACCATGAAATAGAGACGCTTACTGGAGTAGGGGGAGCTAAAGGCTGTCAATATTTAAAAGATATTTCTGAAACAGCTATTGTTAAGCAAAGCAACAAGGGGTGCTGGGTGGGACAAAACACCTACTTAGTCCATCAACCCGCTTTTGAGGCTAATGTGGTGGACTCCACGGGAGCAGGAGATCTTTTTGCCAGCGGCTTTCTCGCTGCCTATTTAAAAGGCAAATCTTTGGAAGACTGCGCCCTCTTAGGTAATTTAGCTGGGGCTGCTGCCGTAGAAGTCCATGGGACAGATGTGCCCCAAGAAAAATGGGACTCTATTCAATCAAAGCTTTAATACCCCCTATCAAGGTTTAATCCTGACAGTATGAGTAATGGACACGACATTGCTAGGATTACTTCATTAAGCCGCTAAAATCTAAATCCGCAAGCAGCATTAAGCTTCCTTGACAGTAACACAGCACTCAGCAGCAGGCGCTCTTTCCTCTTCAGCAAAATCGAAGTCATAGGAAATTTCGTGTCTCAATTTAAAAATCCCATAGCAATTAAAGACTAGTAAAAGCCCCCCAGCAATGGTCATCACAGTTTGAGCTTGGGCTGTGTCCACAAGAGCAAACGCGCCTAAAGCAAGAGTAGAGTATACGTAGTAGAAATGACGTCCTCTTTTTGGGTTCAAATATTCTGCACATTTTAACCCCACACAAAAATAAGCATTGATCGTGGAGTAGCCCAAAAGAAATAAGAAGAGGGGCATAAACCATTCCATGAAAGGAAAATATTGTGCTAGGGCTGTTTGAACGAGCAGACTAGAATTGATCGGTTGATGCCAAATGTCAGTGACTAATATAATCATCACGCTCGTGGTACAAATCATGAATGTATCCACAAAAATATCAAAGATGACTAAGGAGGCTTGTTTTTCTGGAACTTTTACAAAGCTTTCACTATGTATAACTGAGGCATATCCGACCCCTACATCCCCAGTATAACATCCACGTCGTACCCCTTGAGAAATCGCTTGCATCGTAGAACTTCCAATGAACGCCCCAATCGCCGCATGCCCCGTGAAAGCTGTATCAAAAATGACTTTAAAGACATGGGGGATGTTTTGATAATTTTGAATCAGAACCCAAGCTCCCATGCCAATATACATCACAACAAAAAAAGGAATAATGAATCCTGAAATATTTCCTACACGACGCACTCCGCCACTTCCAGCAAAAATCACAAGTGCAAGTAACACCACTAGGACCAAGTAGGAGTTCATGCCTATATTAGAGGAAACACTATTGACAATCACATTAAATTGATAAACTTCCACACCATAAATACACAGCAGCACACAAACTAACTGAGGAATAAAAGGTGTTTTAAAGACTCTTTGTAAAAAGTACATGGGTCCGCCACTATACCCCCCCTCCGGATTAGGTACCCTATAGCGAATCCCAAGAAAAACCTCGCCATATTTAATCATCATTCCTGCAATCGCAGTCACCCAAATCCACACTAAAGCTCCGGGTCCGCCTATTTGAACTGCAGTCGTGATTCCCACTATATTTCCAATGCCTACACACCCCCCCACACAAGCAAAAAAAGCTTGAAGAGGATGAACACCTCCTTTGGTCTTGTCATGCAGAAACATGAAGCCTGCAAAAGTTTTTACAATCTTCGGAAACTTTATAATTTGAACAAAACGAGACTGAAAACTTAAAAAAAGCCCCAATAAAATGATGGTAGGAACTGCGACAAAACCCCACAGGGTATTTTCAAAAAATTCCAGCTGCAGGAACAGGTAATCGATCATGGATATAGCTATTAGTATTTGTACATAAATTATTTAAAAATAAATCTATAATATCAAGAAATAGGTATAAAGTCAAGAATTTCAACTCTTAATTTCAAAGAAATTTATAGATATTAATTATCTCTATTTATAGATGAAATCATCTCATAATTTGCATTTCAATGGCGGAAGTTTAGATGCGTCGGTGTTTTACAAACTGTAAAAACGATTTAGAACCATGAGCTGCCAAGATGAAGATTACCAAAGACCCTACCCCTATAAATAAATATTGTATGGCTTGGTACTGTTCAATATTTGCAGAAGGTTGCCCTAAGATTTTAGAAATGAATTGGACAGAAGGTGTTAAAACTTTTCCTACAAAATACCCAGTAAACAGATAGAATACCGCCGTCATCCCCGTACTTACCCACGAACGCAAACCAAAAAATGCTCCTAAGTAATGGCTTTCAAAAACTCTCTGCGCGATCAATTGACTTAGAATGTAGCACCATGTGGCAAAAAAGCCGCCCGTAAACATGATGACCGCTTGAAGAATAAATTGTGCGGGTAAAATTCCCAATAGAAATAGCATCAACCCTGTTAAGAAAGCCGATAGTCTACAATAGAAAAGTGTTTGTTTTTTTAAGGGAAAGAACAAAGACCCCAGATTATTTACTAATCCTCCTGCTCCACTTAAACTAATTAATAAACTTGAAATTTGAGTAGAATGAAACGCGTTAAAGTAAGGCAAACAAACAATAATGACTGCATTCATCCAAATAAATGAAATCGAATATAAAAAGAGAAGCTCTCTCGTTAATTGCTTACGTCGTTTATTTTTAAAAAAGTAATCGATGTGAGTTTTTTGACTCAAAGCCGTCGTAGGATCTTTTCTTTCTAAGCAAGTCAAAGCGATTAAATAAACGATAAGCAAAAGAATGACAGTCCCATTCACCCAAGGCAGTGCTGTTTGATGATAGGCAAAGCCAGCTATAAGAGGACTTAAAAAATAAGCCATCGCATTAGAGAGTCTAGAGATGCTAACGGCTGCCATTAATTTTGATTTAGTCACAATTAGTTTAATTAACTTATCAAATAAAATATTTTCTAACAGTGCAAATACTGTGGAAAAAGCTATTAGAACAATAATTAAATAAAATAAATCCAATGATGAATCTAAATGGGTAAATATCAAATAAATAAGAGGGATCTGAATAGCAATAACAAATGACATAAAAGCTTTTAAGTGGATCTTATCGATGATATAGCTCAAAAATGGCAACGCTAGCATGGCGGGCAAAATGGAAGCCGCTCCAAAAATTGAAATCCCCGTTAACCCTTTAGATTGCTCAAGATAAATGAGTAATATAAAAACTACAACCTTACTTAACACTAAAAATAATGTATGGCATATCCATAGGGTTAAAAAACTTGTCCAAGAATTTTTGCCAATAGTCATAGGCTTTTAAGAAAAGGAATATTTTTTTGAATAAAAGTGAGGTAGCTAATAATTTTTTTCACTTCCTCTTGATTGTTGTTCAATAGATTGACGTGAAGCCAAATAACCTCTCCAAAGACTAAGGCATGTATATCCTTATCCTCTATCACAATCTTTTCTGGATAAACACTCTGGTAGCCATTTTTGAATGCATCAATGTAGTCTAGATGAATGTAAAAATTACCTTCTTCAGTAGTGTGTCCAAAAGCCAAAAGGGTTTCTAAATAGTCACAGCTTCGAAAGTGTAAGCAAGAAGTTTCCCAGTCTAGGATAATAAACGTTTCAGGGTTCTTCCATAAAATATTTTTAGGTTTTATATCATAATGAGAAAAGACTAAGTTCTGCTGAGTTTTTGAGATATCCATATTATAGATAGGTCCTTTCACAAACGCTTGAACATTCTGATCAAGAAAATCGATAAAGGCTTGATCCAAAAAAGGAAATGCCATTTTAATTTTTTGGGGATCATACATATTCAAAAAAATGGTGGCATAGTTTTTCACACAATTTTTTTTATTCTCCCAGTGCTCCATTCTGTATTTTGAAAAATCTACTTGATGGACCAGAGCGAGGGCTCTACCTACATCGCTCACTTGTTTTAGCGTATAAGAGGTGATATTTAAGATTTCACCTTCAATAAAATCCATGATATAAATTAGATATTTTTCAAAAGGAACATAGATGTGTCCATTAAAACTGATGGCGTGGGGAACTTCATACCGATTCTGACTGGCGTCTTGGATGACCGACTCTTGATATTCTACCTGGCTAATCAAATCGTCCAAATTCAATTTGTAAAGAGTTTGAGCAATCTCTGCATCATACATCTTAATAATGTATTTTGATGTATGAGTTTCTATCCGGTAGCATGTGCTGAGAGCATTTGATGTCAGTTTTCTGATCGCCTGAATCTCTTTCAATGAAATAAATTGATCTTTTTCTAGCCAGTTGAAGAGAGCTTCCATGATAATCTCCATAAACAGTATTTAGTAGGCAAAATCGTGTAGGCCTTAGTCATCTCAAAATTCGATCTTTCATCAATCTAAAAAAATTCTACAATCTTGTCACGAATATATAATATTTATTTCAAAGATCAAACTATACTTTTTAAGTATCAATGATGACCGTCATATTATATGCAGCAGTCTGTACGAAATGAGTTGAATTATTTTTTGGAGAAAAAGAAAGAAAAAAGTCTTCAATCACACAACGCTCTTAAAATGAGTCACGCAAAGCCCATTTGGAGAAAATTATAATAAATCTCAAGTAAACAGAGGAAGCCTAACTATCTGGACTGATCCAGATTCTCGGAATCAAAACGGAAGAGCCTACCTTTAAATTCAAATTTTTTCAACACTGCTCACGAAATGATTAAACCAAAGTATAAATGCATTTACTATTATGAATTTAATCCCAATTGTTCATAGATATAAATAAATCTTTCCAATAATAATTATTTAATAAGTCGGAAGCATCACGACCTAAAAGTTTGTATGCGATATAGACAGCTTCTATAGAAGCTAAACCACGACTAGGATCCGGACAATCCTCTTGTCTCCTGGGATAGGCCGTTCTAAAATGGGCAGGGATGCTGCGCTTATTGAGGCGCCCCTGTTTTTCAGCAAACTTCAACATTTTATCCGCATAACGCCAGGTGCTATCTACGATAAATAATCCAAACTCCCCATCCCTATTTGTGAGGGGTGGGGCATCTAAAGCAAGTGTAATATAATGATCAAGAGGAGGCAGAATCGCGCGGGGATATTGATAAAATTTAAAATCAGCGCGGGATTCGAGTCCTCTTAAACTGCATTTTTTGAGATTTTCACGCTGATGTCTTAAAACAAAGGTAGGAGGAAAGGATTGCATGATATAAAGTAATTTAGTTACTATGAGTTAAAGAAATGAATTATCGCATGAATCAACTTTCATTTTCAACCCAGAAGGTTATATGAAGCAACTTTTATCATTCTTGTGTAGTTTTATGGTAGGCATGAGCTTTGTTTCCCAAGCGGCAGAACCGACTGCACCGCACTCTATACATTGGCTGAGCAATTATGAAGAAGCTGTGAATTTATCCAAATCTACATCCAAACCGCTTGTACTCTTTTTTACCGGTTCCGATTGGTGCGGATGGTGCAAAAAATTAGAACAAGAAAGTCTAGATTCCTCTGAATTTGTCCGAGCGGCTGCTGATAAATTCATCTTCGTTAAGCTTGATTTCCCCGTTAATACAACTCTTCCTCTCCAGTTGGCAGCTCAAAACAAACAGTTACAAAAAAAGTATAGTGTACGTACCTTCCCCACTTTAATCATTTTAGATGCGCATCAAACACAAATTGGTGTGACAGGGTATCGTCCTGGGGGAGGCCGAGCCTATGCGGATCACCTATCGAAAATTATAGAGGATCATTCAAGCTATCAGCGTAACATTCAGTCGATGGATAAACAAAAGTATACCAGTGCTCAGCTTAAAAAACTCTATGAGACTGCTCAGGCTTTTGGATATGATAATGATATCAACCATATTATTAAAGTGGGCATGTCATCCGATGACAAACAATTTTTTATGATCGAACGCTATCGTCTCATCGCAAACGAAGGTCTTTTAGGGACTCAAGAAGCCTTAAACCTTAAAGAACAGTTGACCGCATTAGACCCTAAAAACAAAAAAATGACGCATTATCACCTCGCTCTAATAGATTTTGAAGCCAACTGTGAGTCTTCTGATAAAGATAAGCTTACACCCGAAAGAACTGCCGCCTCATTGATCGATTATATTGAAAAATTTGGTGCAAAAGATAAAGAACATCTCTGGACTCTTCAGATGATTATCTCTCAAGTGTACTTTGATAAAAATTACTTACATGAGGCTCTAGAATTTGCAGAAAGCTCTTACACGTCTGCGCCTCCTTCTGCTAAAATTGAAATTTCCATGGCCATAAAAAATATCAAATCTCAAATAGCCAACCGCGAAACAGCGTTAAATCATTAAAGCCTGAGTTTGGGTGGTGACACAAACAGACTGTTTTAATCCTTGAATGGAACTTACGAAAGATTCCTCTAGGTTAAAAATTACTCCAATAAATAGCTAGGGGCATGATCCCAAGCTGTGGTCTTCATTAGCTCTTTAGGAATATCATACAAAAATCTTGAAGGTTTGCAGTTTACGGACTTACCCATGCGATTTCTTGTACATGACATGCTAATAATCAAGGACTTCATCGCGCGCGTGATAGCCACATACATTAATCTTCGTTCTTCTTCAATCCCTGTCTCTTTTAAACTTTTTTCATGAGGAATAATATGATCCTCGATTCCAACTAAAAAACATACAGGAAACTCTAGACCTTTAGCACTATGGAAGGTCATCAACGTGACGCGGTCATCACTCCCCTTTTTTTGACGAGCCGCACGCTCCCAATCATCATCTAAAGAAATCGTACCTAAGAAATCATATAAAGTAGGCTTTTTGCGCAGCTCCTCTCTAACCTTACGCTCATAATCAGCTATCGAACTCACAAATTCTTGACAATTTTCCCACTTAAACTCTCGCATTTGAGTACTCTTCACTTCTTCTTCAATCGCTTGACGGTAATTGACCTTTTCGATCAGCCATTGCAATGCCTCAGACATGGGCATGTTTTCAAAACGTCCTTGAGCCTCTTCTATTGTACCAACAAAATCTTGAAGGCCTTTCATCGCTTTAGCTGGGATGGAACTACGGACTTCATCATTTAAGCTTCCAGGAACCTGCACCTGTTTTAATACATCCCATAGAGGAATATTCTGTTGGCGATTAAAGCTTGTTAAAGCATCTAAAGACCCCTCTCCAATCCCTCTTCGCGGCTGATTAATCACACGTAATAAGGCTTCTTGATCTTTTGGATTAACAATCACACGAAGGTAAGCACATAAATCTTTAACCTCTCTTCTTTCATAAAATTCCGTCCCTCCAAAAATTTGATAGGGAATCCCCCGGGTCCATTGTCCTTGATCCATCCAAGAATATTTAAGCAAGGCGGCTTCAAAAGCACGCGAAAGAGCATTTGAACGATAAAGGATAGCAAAATCTTTCCATCGCAACCCTCGCTCTGTCTTCATTTTCACTATACGATAAATCACCGCATCAGCCTCATCCGTATCTTTAGGGGCATAGAAGATCTCAATGGGCTCGCCCTCTCCGTTCTGACTCCAAAGGACTTTGGGATAACGTGATTGATTTTTACAAATGACAGCGTTAGCCGCCTTTAAAATGGTATTTGTGGAACGGTAATTTTGCTCTAATTTGATCGCAACGGCTTGATCAAAATTTAAAATATTACGTACCTCAGCTCCTCGCCACCCATAAATGGATTGATCATCATCCCCTACCACACAAAGGTTATTATATTTAGAGGATAAAAGTTCTGCTAAGCGGTATTGTATAGGGTTAGTATCTTGATATTCATCGATCATGATATAACGATATTTTTCTTGATATCGATTCAAAACTTCAGGAAATTTCTCAAATAGCTGCACAGTTAAGACAAGCAAATCATCGAAGTCTAAAGCATTATAAGCCCGCATACTATCTTGAAGTCTGCGATAAAGGGTTCCCGCAAACTTATCATGCCATTCTGAGCCCGTGTTTTGAATTTGCTCAGCTTTCATCCCCTTGTTCTTCGCCTGAGAAATAACTGCGACAGTAGATGCTAAGGAAGGTAAATCTTTTTCCCTTTCTAAAAGATCCCGGGCAATGTGTGAAATGACCCTCTGGACGTCAGCTTCTTTGTAAAGAGTAAAAGCGGGTGTAAATCCTAGTCGAGTAATTTCTTCTCTTAATATTTGGATACAAAAACTATGGAAGGTGCAGAGCATGACTTGTTTAGCAGTTTTAGGATGAATTAAAGCCGACATGCGCTGCTGCATTTCAGCCGCTGCTTTATTTGTGAAGGTTAGACCTAAGATTTGTCCAGGGGGAATAGATAGTTGATTAATCAAATGACACATGCGCAGAGTAAGGACGCGAGTTTTACCCGTTCCTGCGCCTGCAAGAATTAAAACGCGGCCTGAAGTGGTATCAACAGCCTGTTTTTGCTGAGGATTCAGTCCCTCGCTCATGGTGGTGACTCAATAAATACAATAAATCTGTCTGGATTTCCAAGGGTTTAGCCTCTTTGGCTCGTGTCCTTGGTTTGATGTTAATATCTAAACCCATAGGTAGGTCTTTTTGACAAAGGCGGAAGGCTTCTCTAACAATTCGCTTGAATCGATTACGGTCGTGAGCTTTACCAAATTTTTTTGTAACTGTAATGCCCAATCGCGGAATTCCCAGGCGGTTTGAAAGGCTTTCGACAACGATCCAAGTACCAATTAAACGCTTTCCATGGTGGAAAAAGCGTTGAAATTGGTACCTTTTACGTAGTCTCGAGCATTTCAAAAATTTGCAACTCACGCTCT
Organism: Chlamydiales bacterium 38-26; assembly: GCA_001897225.1. Lineage (GTDB taxonomy): Bacteria > Chlamydiota > Chlamydiia > Chlamydiales > Parachlamydiaceae > Neochlamydia. Next base: position 1,177,345 of record MKSK01000001.1, on the reverse strand, counting down.
TGTCAGCGCCTTACGGCCTCTACGGCGGCGTGCATTGATAATTTTTCTTCCATCAGCCGTTTTCATTCTTTTACGAAAACCATGTTCAGACTTACGACGGCGTTTACTAGGTTGGTATGTGCGCTTCACGTTAATTCCTTGATTAAGGTTTTACAATCCAGGATCACAATTCTATTTAAGTATAGTAGGCTCTTTATTCTTATCGATTCTCTTACTTAAAGAGGCGATTTGAGGGTAAAGAATTGATCTACTTAAAGTAGTTCCGCAATTCCTTTAATAATTAAATATTAGCAGTAGGATACAGAATAGAAAAAATAAAGGCAAGCGAAGAAATTTATAATGGAGAGAAGCCTCCCTACGAATCTATAAAAAACATCTTCAACAGTCTAGTCCCATTTAAAGTTCTTGAGTTTTTTATTGTAAAAGCCCTTTCTAAGCGATAAATGCGTTTGTATTAAATATAGATCGGGCTATAATTTTGACTTTACCCTGCTTTAATGAAAAAATTAAACCACAGCTCGATTAAGACCTAGGTAAAATAGAATTCTATTCAGCAGTCTCTAGCCTGGTATTCTACAGATCTTTTAAACTTCCTATCTTTGAGTGGCTCAGACCCGAAAGATCTAAAAAAGAAAAGGATTGAAAGGAAAATAGAAATTGAGTTATAAGGGACGATTAATTTACAATTATTGTAACACGTAGGAACTGATATGAAAGTAAAAGCATCCGTTAAAGCCGATCCATCGAAGGGAGATATTCTCGTTCGCCGTCAAGGACGTCTTTATGTGATTAACAAGAAAGACCCTAACCGTAAACAACGGCAGAAAGGTCCGGCTCGTAAAAAAATAGGAAGAGTGTAACCGTATGGCAAAAAGGTCATCAATAGAAAAAGAAAAGCGTCGCGAAAAAACTGTTAAGCTTAAATGGGAAAAGCGCCAAGCGCTAAAACAAGCTGCTGCAGACATGAATTCTTCAGAAGAAGAAAGACATGCAGCGCGCATTGCGCTTAACAAAATGCCTCGTGACTCATCTCCTGTTCGTCTGCGCAATCGTTGCCTGCTAACAGGTCGCTCTAGAGGATTTATTAGACAGTTTAGACTTTCCCGTCTAACATTTAGAGAAATGGCTCTCCATGGTTTAATTCCTGGTGTCACTAAATCAAGCTGGTAAGCCTCTACAAAAAGCTAGAAATTCAAAAATAAATTTTTTTTGATTTCTAGCTTTATTTTGTATAACAATTTCTCCAAGGTTATTAAAAAACCTAAACTCTCCCCCATCCTAAAATTCTCGCCATAAAAAATCAATTGACCCCTGCAATGATCTTATGTATCCTATCTTTTGCTGTCTTAATCAGATGATATAAAAGAGGTACTAAACATCTACAACTCAAATTTCCTTTCATTGCATTTTGGGCAGAAAGGGTCGCTTCTATAAGCTGTAACACTGACTATTCGTTCAATCAGTCATTTCTGAGAAATTATGCTCTCTTCAAAGGGCTTCCATAAAACCAGGCAACTCCTGAATCCTTTTCCAATCCTGCATCCCTTCACACCACACATAGGTGGAAGGTTGAATTTTCGCGTCAGACCATAAAGCCTTTAATTGTGCAAAATAGATAGGCCCCTGCTGCTGGTGGGATGGATCGATATAGAACCAAACTTTATTTCCAAAGTCATTAGTAGAAGTATTTTGGGGAATTAACTCCACCTTCTCCTCTTCATTTTCTTCTAATACTTTGTCTTGACTTAAAGTAACTCCCACAGGCTTGAGAATCATCAGCAAAATAGGAGCAAAAATTCCTAGTAAAATGCCGATCATAAACCAAGCAATGGGATCGCGTCCTCTTTGCTTAGCCACATAAGCTGATAAAAATGCAAAGAAGAGGAGTAAAAACAAACTAATTAACATGCGCATAATTTTTTCTCATCTAAATGTTTTAAGGCCTTTAAAAAATTCGTTAACCTGAGCTTCGAATTTTTTATTTCTTTTCACGAACATACGGAGTTTCTCGAAGGAGAAATTCAAGTTATAAATCGCTCTTATTTGCACAGATAGTACATAAAATCGTTCTTTAAAAGAATTAAAAATTTTTCAACACAAAATGGTATTTCCTCTGTCCATTTAAATTCCTGATGAAATCACTTGATATCATAGACAATAACCATTCACTTAGGCTAACATTTTATTAACATGAATTTTAACCCGTGTTGTACTCTAATCCTTGATCAATCACTTTATATGGCAGATTTTAGTTTCCGTCGAAGACTGTGTTGCTGCATCATTAAGACGCAAGATGAAAAAGATAACATTCAGCAATCAGAGGATTGGTCAAGGATTAGGGTGCAATCACGGGTGGAAAGCTTGTTAGTTCTTGCGGCAAACGTAAAACTCTAGCGAAGGCATAAATTTTTACAAGATTGATCTTAGAAAATTCAAACTTACAAAAAATTTTAACTTCTCGAGTCTTTTGACGCTTGCTAAAAGACAAAAAATCAAACACTGGTTATTATACAAATTCTCATGATCCACTTATTATAGGGTTATGCATGATGCTGTCAACTTTTTGTGAGGAGTACTTCGTATGATTGATAAAAATAAAAATGTCGACATTAAAAAAGTCGATACAAAAGAATTCGAACTACCAGAAACGCTATTCATTCGTGATATCGATGACAAAGTTTTTCAAGCGATAGTTCTTGAATGTCTTAATCAAATCGAGGGAGTGACTCTAGTTGAAAGTACTTTTATTGATAGTATATTTGGACGAAGCACTACAGATAACACGCGAGGGATACAAGCAGAGCAAGATAATAAAAACCATTCTGTCGGCATTAAGATCGAAGTGAACATTTATTATGGAGTCCCTATTCCTGAAAAAGCAGATGAAATCCAAACTAAAATTAGTGAAGAAATTACACGTTTAACAGGCCTTCACGTTTCATCTGTGCATGTTGTTTTCAAAAATATTGTCACCCATGACACAAAAAAACCTTCTACGCAAGGTTCAAACCCCGTACACTTAGTAAGTAGTCAAGAAGAATATAGTGATGAGTTTTAAACGATGGTCTCATTTTTCTATTCCTTAATCAGCTGGGTCATTGCTTTATTTTTTATTCTATTAGGGTTTCTAAGTATTCTCATACAAGCCTCTACAGATGTAAGATCAGAGTTTGTTAGTTTTATTCTAGAAGATCGTTTTTTTATCTCTCTATTTGGACTCTGCTCTTTTTTAGTTGGAGCTGGCGTCATTTTTTATCTTTCCACAAGTTTAAAGAAACGTTATATAAAGATTAAATCTTCAAGCAATAAAGCTTTTTATCTGGAAGACACTCTTTTTCAGGATTACATGCATACCTATTGGAAAGAAATGTTTCCCCAGCAAGAAATTCCCAGTCAAGTGACAATTAGAAAGAACAAAGTGATGGTCACTGCTGATCTTCCCTATATTCCTGAACATGAACAAAAAACACTCATCTCTCGCATTGAAGAAGATTTGAAAGAGCTCTTTCAAAATGTCCTAGGATATCATCAAGAATACACAATCTCCCTACATTTTCCAAAAGAAGCCCCCTCACAAAAAAAATTCTTTTAAGTATGACCAAAGCGAGTTACCCTCTATTTCAATCGCATCTTGATGTCGCTCACTCCTATTGGAACACGCTTGTAAAAAAGGGAGATGTTGTCATTGACGCGACTTGTGGGAATGGCCAAGACACATTGATCCTCGCACAACTCAGTTTGACACCTACACAAGGTTATCTTTATGGCATTGATATTCAACAACGTGCAGTGGAAATTACTCATCAATATTTAAAACAACACCTCGCCCCCGCATTCCTCGCGCGCATTTCGCTTATTAACCAATGCCACTCAGATTTTCCGCAGGAAATTTCTCCAGAATCTGTTCGTTTGATTACCTACAATTTAGGATACCTGCCAGGTGGTGGAAATAAAAATCTGACAACTCGTGTAGAAACCACCTTAGAGAGTCTAAAAAAGGCTCTTTTTTTGATCCAAAAAGGCGGGGCTGTTAGCATCACCTTATATCCTGGGCATCCAGAAGGACAAAGGGAAGAAGAAAAAATTTTGTTATGGGCGAAGGAACTTTCCCCCTTTCAATGGAATTGTTGTCATCATCAGTGGATCAACCGTTTCAAAAGTCCTAGTTTACTCTTGATTCAAAGGAATCTATAAACTCATCGTGTATGCTTTCATTCTCAGACAATAATCTGAAAGCCTTTTTTGAGCTAGTTTCTGCTATTGACGAGGTTTACTTTCATGAATGTAGGCAGCAGTCACTTCAACAAATTCTGCTTTACGCTGAAGTTCCTTAATATTACGCGCGCCTCCATAAGTCATTCCACTACGTAATCCACCCAAAAATTTTTCAATGAGTTGATGTGCTGAACCTGAAACTGCAGCCCAAAAATCAATCCCTTCAGCCACCGTTTTGCCTTTCAGGCCGCCATAAAAATCATTTTGGAAGTCTTCACTAGCCTGCCCCCTATACTTGGCCTCAAGTTGATGGGGATGAGCTTGGGATTGCCGTTTAACAGCAGCACTTTCTTCCGTTAATGCAAATAGTTTCCCAATCATGACTGTACTAGCGCCTGCTGCTAAGGCTAAAACGACATCACGACTATCCCGGATTCCCCCATCGGCTATTAAAGGAATCCGCAGTTTTTCTGCAATACGTGCACATTCATACACAGCACTAAATTGAGGAACACCAAAACCTGTGACCAGTCGTGTAGTGCAGGCAGCTCCCGGACCGACACCTACCTTGACAGCATCTGCCCCTGCGTTTACTAAATCATGATAAGCCATCGCTGTACAAACATTTCCCGCTATAACATCTTTAGTCGGATGGGATCTTTTTAACTCTTCAATAATATGAAACATTTTATCTGAATGTCCATGCGCCACATCAATGCAAACACCTAAGGCTCCTAGATCTAATAGTTGACGGATCTCATCAAGACGATGAGATTGAATGCCAGCTGAAATAAAGGTTCGATCTCGAAATTTTTTCACCCAAAGGACTTGTTGTTCAAAGTCTGTAAATCGATGAAAGATAGGAACGCTTCCGTGCGATAGCAAAACTTCAGCTAATTCTTCGCCAATGACAGTATCCATGTTGGCTGCAAGAAGTGGGATCTGTATTTTAAGGTCCCGAGTCAGCCAACTTTCTAAACTGGGCTCAGTCCGTGAGGGAATATTATTAAATTGAGGAACAAGAGCTACATCATCAAAAGTATAGGCACGTTTCATGTTCATACAAATCCATTCCTTCAGATTTAATTCAAACGCCCCTATTCAAAAATAATTTAGGATTTGTTGCAAGTGAGAATGTGTTAAAAAGATGAGATCATAACCTTTTGTTTCATCATGAAGAGAAACAAAAGGTTATGATTTTAATTTTATGATGCCAATTTCATAATTCTACTGATCCAAGCTTGTATAGAGTGGATGAGTAATTTTAAGTTATTCTCTTGTGTATAAAAATTGACTAAATCTTTGATCTGTTCATTAGGCCACACATAATCTTCTTTGAAAAATTTAAAAAACAAATCTTCTTTATTATTAACTAAAATAAGGTATGTCAAAAATGAAGCGATAGAACTTTTTTCATCCTTTTTTGTCATCTCATCGAATACGATCGATAGATCCATTTTAGAGAGATTTTTAAATGCTTCTAAGGATTTTTCACGAATGGAATCATCTTGATAAGCCTGGAAAGCAAATAAATTGGTATCGATCACTGACTCAAAGTCATTGATTATAGCTTTTTCTTCAGAAGGATTTTGCGATAGATAATTAATCATTTCTTTTTCATTTTTAATATGGGGATGATTCCATTTTTTAAATACATAATTTTGAAGTTGTTCATAAATGTTTTCAGAATTAATGGTCTTCAGATTTGCCACTTCATATAAGACATCATAAAAACCAGCCCTGATCGGTGATTGACTAAAAAAATCTGTGATTATTTTTTGACTTTCGTTAAGAGGGTGTTGAGAACTTTTATTTGTGTAAAAATTAGGTACAGAAAAATCTTTTCTAATGATCTCAAGTTCTTTGTCTCTTGAAAACCCTCTATTCCCCCACCATTGTTTTACGGCTGTTAGAATGCGTAAGAACAAGTTCTTCTTATCTAAGGTTTCAGTACCTTGAATATCTAATCTCCCCACAATCTTGCTGATATTATATACGTAGAAGGAGTCTTCTTCATTTTTAGGATCTTTAGATACATTTTTTAAATATTTTACTAAATCATTTAGACGAAACGTTTGTTTCTCATTCCCCTGAACCAGGGTATATTTTCTTCCTCCAAAACAACCAATCTCCACTTGAAATTTCGGATGATCTTTGACCAAGAGATGATGAAGATTCTTTAGAGATGAACAATTGGATAATTTAAAATCTGGCATACTCCTCCTTTAATTTATACGGAAATGATAATACATCTATATTATAAAAAATAGTTTTTTTATATCCCAATATATGTGTCATTAAATAACGTTCAATAAAGATTATTTTCTTACCTTAAAATAAAATCGAAGGCAGACTTGAAAGTCTATTAAACGAGGATAGATATTGAGGTGTTAATGCTTTTCGAGAGCAAGAACTACCCAAGTTTATGGGCAGATAAAGAAAGTATTTAGAGGTTCTCCAATTATAGCGGAGAGATCGTCCACTTAATGCATTCTTGAAAACTGACGTCTTAAAATTAATCATCAAGACGTTAATAAGAAGCTGAACTGTCTACATCACTGTCTTCTTCTTCCTCTTCCTCTTCAGATTCTTCGCTTTCTATTCCACTAAACGAGCGGAAGCTCATCTCATGTGAAACTGAATGACTATCCTCTTCAGATTCTGAGAGGTCTATTATCCTACCAAATACCTCATCAAAAACTTTAAGGAGTCCCACTGTGTTGTTTTCATGACTATAAAAATTAAATATGTCTCGCTGAGAGTTGCTTGGCCAAACATAATCTTCTCTGAGTAGATTTAACAACTGATTATTTGTAGATAGAGAGACATCATGATGTATCAATTGCATCAACAGATAAGACATCGTTTTCTTGGGATCTTTTTTAAGCAATGCATCTAAAGAGAGAGACAGATCCATTTTTGTGATTTCCTTCAGCGCCATTTTATAGTTTTTTTCTAACTCGAAAAAGGATTCTGGGGTTTCATCTGATTCAATTAGTGTCTGCATAAATTCTTGAGGATTTGCTAGTAGTTTTTGTTTCATCTCCTCTACATTTTCAAACTTGCTTTGATAAAACAATTGATACAATTCCTGATAAACAGATTCAGCTGTCGTTAATTTTTTCTGAACAATTACATAGAGAAGATCATAAAGAGTGGTTTTAATGGGTGAATGCTCGAAAAAATTCATCACAGCTTTTTGATGCACATTGAAATTCACTTGAGAATTAGCCTGGGTGAACTCTTTCCCAATGGCTTCGAGTGCTTTTTTTCTTGAAAAACCTATCCCTCCCACCCAGCTTTTCACCGCTGTTAGAATGCGTAAAAGAGCATTTTTTTTTGAGAGTTCTTCTGCACCTTGAGAGTCTAATTCTGAGATAACTTTATTTAAATTATAAACATAAAACGCATCAGAGGGATTTTTAGGATTTTTTTCTACATTTTTTAAACATTTAACTACATCATTCAGGCGAAAAGCTTGAGTTTCTTTTCCTTGAATGAGCTTAAAATGCCTTCCACCGAAGTGACCAACCTCTACTTTAAAAGCAGGCTGGTCCTTCACTAGAATTTTATGAAGACTTTCCAGAGAAGGGCAGTTTTTTAAATTTAAATCCTGCATACAGGAGCCTTTTATAATTTAAACTAATAATCGTGTAAAATAAATTATAATACAATAAAGATAATTAATTCAAACTACAATTAAAGGATTAAAGACAATCAAAGTTCATATAAGACGGTTAAATAGCATTGAATGAGATGATCAACCCCATTTATTGCACGATGCGGCGAAGCCTCTACTGGTAAACCCGAGGCAAGAGCTATAGCATTTTTGGATAAGTTCATTCTTTGAGGGAGGCTTTTTTTATCCCGCAAAGCCTTTTGTAGCTGTTTAGTCCAATACATGGAAGCTAGATCCAACCAGTGGTATGGCCAGTTTAATTTTTCCTGGGAATAAACAGGAATTAGCTGATTAAAAAAGGCTCTATCAAAAGAAGGGTTTTGACAAATAAAAACAGCTTGCCCTCTTTGGATATGAGTTTCTTCAAAAATTTGCTCTATAGCTTTTCTAATACTTTCTGGTTCATTCCCTCTACAAACATCATCCCAGGTGTATCCATTGATCTCTATACTATTTAAATCCCGAGCCTCCCAGACCTCTTGCGGCCATTTCACCAAGGACTGATAGCTTGATTTTAGTTCATGCGTATGAAGATCAAGGACTTTAAAAGCAATGTCCAGAGGACGATGAATTTTGGTATCTAAACCTGTTGTCTCTATATCAAGAAAAATTGCATTCATGGGGACGAGTCTAGCAAAGAATCAGAATGGATTACAAGATGAAAGAATTCTTAAACATCTGATTTTTCTTTTATAATCCTTTGGACTCGCTCCTTGAATTCAAAGTAAAGCCTCAAAACATAAAAAAAAAGCAAACAACGGATAATAAAATTTCGGTTGCTAAATTTTTCTGTCGATGATTTAATAGTTAAGTTATTGGATCCCTGCATATGTATTAATAAATCTTTTATCATGATCTGTTCTTATAAGAAATTAATAAGCCAATGAGGCCTATGAAAGCTTTTGATCTTTTGTACCGTTTCTTTCTCCGATTTCGCTACCCGGTTTCATTACCTGAAGATGTGGCGAATGCACTAGGAGCAGAGCTTTCTTGTTATCTAACTTTCGATGAATTCGTCAATCGCTTGAAATGCCCTCACTTTAGACCTCAAAAACTCAAAAAATACATGCCACGCAAGCAAGCAGAAGAAGCCTTTAACTCTGCTTTAAAAATAGATCGGTTCGGGCAAAAAAGCTTATTTTCTTATTATTTTAATGAGGGTTGGGTAGAATTTGTCTTACAATTTGATGACCAAGCTCGTTTAAGAAGGATCTATCTGCAACATAAGTATATCGAAGATGATATAGGCCTAGAAATTCCTTTGAACGTTTAAGACACTGGCTAAAAAGATAAAAAACTACGACCGCTCGTACACGGTCGTAGTTTTTAAATTTAGCGTGTAACGCTGAAACTTAAAGGTCTTTTAACAGCATTATAACTGGTTTTAGAACCTGTAACCTGTAGTTTATCATCAATATTAGTGACTCCTTTAATTTTTTGGATTCTTTCTAATATCTCTTGACGATCTTTATCAGATTCCACGGTTCCAGTTAAATTAACCACACCATTAGCCACTGTGGCTGTGATAGACTCATAATTCTTTTTTACATAATTGCCTTTTAAAGTATCATTTACTTGCTTTTGTAAGTCAGCATCTGTTGACACAGCTGTGTCTTCAGAGTTTTTATCTACTGACTCTTTTGATAAGTCTGGATTCACTTGGAGCTGATCATTTATATTAGTTACCCCTGTAATGCCACGCACTCTATTTTCTACGTCTTGGCGATCTTCTTCTGACTCAACAGATCCTGATAAAGTTGCTGTGCCATTGTATATACGCACATTGACGAATTTATAATTCTTTTTGAGGTAGTTATTTTTTAAAGCCTCTTCTACGCGATGCTGAATCAAACTATCAGGGCCGGCTTTGGTATTTTCTGTTGTCTGATTGGAATTCGAAGGTTGCGAGGCGGGAGCTGAGTAGTAATATCCTTGGCTAGTCGTTCCCGTATTGGAATTCATCACACGGTTACTAGAGGGCATATTATCATTATAATTCACATTCGAGTTATCACTTTGCCCAGCATTACGATAATAGGCATTATTACCTCCTTGATAATATTGGTTATCTCCACCTCTCCAACTATTATCATTTCTCCAATCAGGGCTTTGATTTCCTTGCCAATTAGGATTTTGATTTCCAGGGCGATCATAACCATATTGTGTAGCTGCGTTCTGATTAAAATACGCATTGGGAATAGGGCAGTATCCCCCTTGACATTGTCCATAGGCATTGCCCATCCCTAAAATTGCTGTCGCTACCAAAGCTGTTGAAGATAAAATTCCTAACATCTTCATGTTCATTCTCCTAATTTTTAGATTTTATTGTTTTTTTGTAAGTCTTGAAATTGTCTTTGTTACGAACGCAAAATATGATGAGTGCAACGAAATGTCTATCAGTCTTATATAAGAGCTTTTTTGTACTATATCAATTCAAAATAATATGTAAACTATTTTTTAAAACAAAACAGCTAAAGTCTTACTTATAATCACTTATGTTATTCGCTAGGGGTATTGATATAGGGAGATCCTGGTCCCTGATATTCAAAGAGATGTTGAAAAATCTCTGGATGTAAATAATAAATATAAAAAAGAATACATAAGATTAAGACCCAGATTCCTAGAATCATTAAACGCTTCATTATGACCTCCAAAGAATAATAAACTTCTTCCTAAACTCCATTTTTTAAATTTCTATAGTTGAATCGGTCAACTTTCTTTAAAAAATAGCGATCCAAGCTCTTTTTTGGTTGGTGTATGTCTGCTCTGAGCACTGATGTTGTGTGTTCATGCATAAGAGGGCTAGACATGATGTATTCTGATAAATGCTCTAATAGTGAATAGTCTCGGATTAAGCACCATCCACCGCTTAAGTTGCTAATAAAATTTTGTTGAATTCTTTCCAATCAATTAATATATTTTGGCATTTTTGGAGGATCGTTATGCTACTGAAGTTCCTATTAATTCCAATGATTTCTCTTTTTATAACCTGCCATGCATTTTCACTAGATATGCACATTCCGGTCTATTGCATAGAATCTGTGGAAATATTTGAAGGCGATAAGCACGGGGATTTTAAAAATCATCCAGTCGCGATTTTAAGCGATGGATCAGGCTGGAAAATTCATCCTGGAGACCATCAAAAATTTAGTCGATGGAATCGTGAGGAATTAATTCAAATTCGTAAACGCACTTCTTCTTACTGGTTTAAACGTGAACATAAGTTTGAACTCTACAATTATTCAAACAAAGAAACTGTACGCGTCATGCTGGTCCAATATCCCTTCCACCCCTCTTATATTACTGCGACAGATACCTATCTTGTAGATACCATTATAACACCTTATACATGGATGGATGCCTTTGGGATTCTTCATTATGGGTATAGTTCGACCGATATTTACCATAAAGTCGTTTATCTAAACGATGGCTCTTCATGGGTAATCAAAGATAAGAACGAATTCTCCTTCTTTAATACGAATGACTATGTCTATATAGGATTTAACTCTAGTCACCAAGGGATTTGTCCTTTTTTAATTTCGGGTATTCAGCGGGAGGCTCATTGGGTCTGGGTCGACTAGAAAATTGAAACTGTATGAGGGTCCATCAAAGGGAAAAATCTGGTTACGCTATGTATTAGAAGGATTAGAGAGACCTTTCTCCCGTACATGAACATCAGATTTACCCGCTTCTATCGCTTCATGAACTCTTCTTTGGTCTTCTAGCTCTATTGCGATCATTTCATCGATAAGATCTTTGTCGATAACAACCCTCAAACCTAAAGATCCGGCTTGAGCAGTGATGTTTTTTTCTAGAGCGGGTAATAAAAAACGTGTGCTAAGAACATACTCCTTTAAAAGTTCTGCTTGCTTTCGCCCCAAGGAGTGATTTTTTCTACTTCCTAGTTGAACAGCAATCTGACAAACTTTTTTCTTTAACAAAGCGAACTTCTCCCTCTTTTCAAAAAGTTTTTCTACTTCTTTTTGTAGGGAAGTTAACTGCTCTTCCAGCTGCTTAAGCTCATTTTCAGCAGATCGTATGGACTCTTGTTCTTTTTCAGATGTTTGCAAAAAGCCTTGGCTGGAATTAATCATAATTTCAGAGATTAGTAAATCTAATTCCTGCCTTTTTTGATCTACTTTTTCTTGAAGGTTGGATTTTTGTGTTTCAGAAAGAGATTTGATACACTGAGATAAAATCTTAATCGCCGCCGCAGGTTGGCTAGCCTCGGGAAAGGTGTCCTGGGTCGTTTTTTGTAAGTAAATCAAAGCTTGATCTTCTAAGATGACTCCAGGTAACTTTTGCATTAACGTCGCAGATAAAGTTTGCTGAATTTCACGGTCTAGGGGTGCTTCAATGCGAATCTGTTTAAAACGTCTTGCAAACGCAGGATTGTATCGATAAATATCACGATAAAACTCTTGCTGGGTCGTAATACCAATGACATTGACAAAGCCGTTGACAGAATCATCTAAGTAAGTTTTTAGCTGCTCTGCTAAAATATTATTTTTCTTTTGGCACAAGATATGTATTTCATCAAAAATAAGAATAATATTCTTACGATGACGGCCCATAGCCTCGTTTAACCGTTGCAATTCTTTATTCCCGCCCTCTAATCTCCCTGGCGCATTGAGAAGATCAGCCGAATTGATATAAAAAACTTTCTTTCCTTTCAATTCTGGATAAATCCCTTTTTCTACTGCCCAAGCAAAAGCTTTGGCGGTTTCGGTTTTTCCAATGCCTGAGGGTCCTATCAACATGGGAAAAGATTTAACTTTTTTCCCTGTAATAAGGGCCTTAGCCATCTCATCTAAATGCTTTGTATTAACGTGAGAACTAGAAAGAGTTTGGTCTTGAATCTGCTTTGACCAATTAACAGTCTTATGAATGAAATGAGGCATAGGCTTAATATGCGGATAAATGATGCTAAGAGCTGCTAGAGAAAGAAGAACTCCTCCCACAATAGGGGCCGTAATCACCGCTCCCAGAAGCGGTAGTAAAGCCCCTGTCAGAACACCGAAAAGACTTAACAAGGTAAAGATTCGTTGTGCCTTGGTATTTGCCTGCATATCATTTTCGGGAGGCTTAAAAAAATCTGCAATACCAAAGGCATTAATAATGCTCTCAAGAAATGAAATAATAGCATGTAAAACAGTATTTAACTTAGCCGACAATGGACTCCTTTTCTCCTGATCCGTGATGGCCAAAAAATACTGAGCCTCTTTAAACATTTGTTTAGCACTTTCAAATGCAGGAAGATAATTCGGATCCTTTGTTTTTAAAGCCGCCTCTATTTTATTTAAAGGAACTAAGTCTTTTAAATCAGAAAAACATTTTTCAATATTGTTTGGAAGGCTTTTATCGACAACATAATCAAAAAAATTGCCTAAAGTAGAAAGCATTTGTTCGGGCTCTTGACGCTGCAGCTCCTGCCTTAACTTTTTAGTTTTTTTAATCGTAAAATCTTGCTTTAATGCTTGAATTAAAAGATTTGCTTCTGAAATGAATTGCGGGGAGTCTATAGTTGAGTTAGAAAAATCCAGAATTTTTGAAGACATAAATATAAATATAAATTATTGATTAATAAATAATAAATATAACTAGTATTTAGTTTATTGTAAATAAAACAATTAATTAACTTTATTCATTCATATAATCTAAAATAATTTCTTCAAAGGATCTTACATATCCTTGGACATCAGCGTATTTTTCGTACTGTTGCAGAGCTCTTAAAGACCATTCATGATACATTTCCTTATTTTTAAGCAATTGACAGGCTAAATGAATATAAGCCTCAATATTCCCATCGCTAATCGCACGTTCGACCCCCATAAAATGCCCCCCATAACGAGCTTGTTGAGGACCTTGTGCATCGAACATCGTCACGACCGGGCAGCCCGCTGCCATTGCATCTAAAATAGCAAGACAACTCCCAAACGGAAATTCATTAAGATACAAGTCCATCGAACGTGCATATTGACTAGGATTATTTAATGATCCAAGCGGATAAAAACGTTCACTCACTTCATATTGAGCAAATATATCACGAATTCTTTGGGGATTGGAAATCGCGCCTATAGGAGCATATACAGCTTGAGGGTTAATTTTTAAAATACGCGCAATGGCATGGCACATTTTATCACTTAAACGTGCGTCTAGCTTTGTAGATATAGTGGTCATCACTAAGCTTTCTGCAGGTAACCCTAAAGTCTCCTTATCGTAGGGTTTTTCGTGCCATCCCTTTCTTACATCAACAGCAAATGGTAAGGCCTTTGCTTGAGTTTGAATTGTTTTTAAGGCTTGCTCATGAATTTCAACGGCAGCATCGGAGCTCAGTATAGCTAAATCATATCCTGGATAGACAGGAGGAGTACCATGTTCAAACAACACGCGCAAAGAAGCATTGATCATCTGCGTTGCCATTGTGTTAACAATATCCGGTCCATGGAAAACAACCACATCAAATCCAGATTTATTCAAATGCTCACTCAAATTATAAGCATCATCGAGATAGGTGATGCGTTGTTTGTTCATCATTGTTTCTACACCCTTTTCTTGAAAAAGCATAGGTAAGTTTCCACTTCTTAATTCGGATGAATGAGAAGTATAAAAATTATAAGGATATTCTAGCATGTGCTCCTGCAACACCTCTGTAGTTATCACCTTTACTTCAAATTGCTCTTGATTGTGATATAAAACTAAATTTTCTAAAATTCTAGTGGGTGCATGTCCTCCAAAAACAATTTGTGGAACAACATGAGCAAGTTTTAATCGATCTTTCATTCCTCTTGCACGTACAGCTCGACGTTTAGATAAATTAGCAAGGATTTTAGCCATATAATCATTGACAGGAGGTCCTAAAGATCTTTCTTGCGAGGGGACCCCTTTATGCGGATCATACCATTTAAGCTGACCTAAGTGCATCTGCAGCGCCGGTATGCGTCCGTAGCCTAGCCGCTCTTGTCGAATGGATAATAATAACCGTTTGGATACTTCATAGAGCCAATCACCCGTTTCGTTATCCATTAAATAATCACTTTTGGGAAGATTTAAACAGGCTTTTAATGCTTCTATTAAAGGTGATCCATAAGCTTCCAGATGTGGTGTCTGATAGAAAAAAATGGGATAAAACTCCTCATGTGCAAAAGCTTCCGTAGCCTGATGCAAAAATTGTCCATGTGGGTATAATTCCAATATATAGATAAGATGCAAAGGCTCACATAATGCCTTCACCATGCCGGGGTTCCAGAGCATCTGAAAAAATTGTGCAAACGTGTAGAATACAAAAACAGCCGGAGTCCCCTCTAGTCTTAAGAAAAAATCTGTTAAATCTCCTTGTATGGGTTCAAAAAAAACCACCGGGACTTGATCCGAAGTCTCGTCTAATGTGGGCAAAGGGTAATTATATTTAAGTGGATACCAGGGATAAACTTCAAAAGATTTTTTAGAAAGATTTAAATCGATCCAGGGTTTACATTTTTTAATGCTCTCCCATCCATGTACCATTTCTAAATGAAAACGAAATAATTGATGAAAGTGTGTAGGAGTTTCTTTGATGATTTCTTCAATTTTTTCCGCATTGATAGTCATTGATCCCTTGACAGCAGACAACATACTTTCAAAATAAGGGGAGAGCTGAGAATTTATTGTCTCGTTGCTTTCATTTAAAAGCCTATAAAGAAAACGTTCCTCTTCTTTTAGATAATCTAAGAGTTCCCGCACGAGAGGAATAGAACCCTGACGATCATATTCCAACTTTAATAGAATTAACATCTGATAACGAGCTTCCAATGGAATTTCAAAGACGGCCGCATCGACAAAATTGACCACTTGCCGCAGAAGAGGGTGTGCCGATTGCAATTGATCGTAAGAGCTATTGGCATCTGGAATGATACAGCGGACCGCTTGGATAAGATCTCCTTGGGCATAAAAATTAAAAAAATTTTCCACACAATCATTCATAAGTTGTCCTTAAGCGGTTCAATAATCGGTAATACTTTGTCCTAGCAATAAAACGCAAAGGGGAAAGCAAGCGGCGGGCGAAATATTTAGCTAGAGCCGGATGATGATCTTTTACCAGAAAGGCCTGCATGCAAGCTTTTAAAAATATCAAGGGAAAAAAAATAAGAGCAAAGAACCCCAAGAGCCTGTCTCTCCACACCTTATCTTTTCCGTCTGCTCCATACCATTGCAATAAAACCCGATCAGGAACAGTAGCTAGTTTATATTTAGGAATATATTTTATTACACTTGCAGGTTGTTCTGTAAAAAAGGTCTGCATAAAAAGATGGTCTAATCCACGCCATTGAGTAAACATCATGTGACGTAAAACAAACGTGAGACTTTTTACATTTTCTTTTTGAGCATTTAAATAGGTTTGAAGTTGCAGTGGAGTTAGGCTTGGAATGATTTGGATGGGGAGTTGAAGAATCTCTTTAAAAAGTGTCGAGGATATTAGGGGCAATACCTGCTTATTTAAATGGGGCAATAAAGAAATAAGAAAAGGTATTTCTAAATTTTCTAACTGTTGTGCAGTCAAAAAATTGATCATCTGCTGATCCACGTGCTCTTCGCTTTCTAAAGATAATATTTGCGATGGTGTAAAGTGAGCGCAAAAATATTTAGGTAATTTTCTCAATATTTTTTTATCTTTGATGAGCTGAATTTGTTGCACGGATAATTCATAGAGACCTTCTTGGAGATGCTGGATCAGATGTTCAGCCTGGAGATTTTTGATCAAATGAAGATGCGTTCGATCTAACAAAGCGATTTGATGCGGTTCTAAATAGGATGCTAAAGAATCCGTAAGAAATTCAAGCTGTGTTTTTTCTAAATAGCGAATGGGTTGCGGATGAGTAATAAGCTTAACTTGCCGAGCGGAAAAGTATTTTGCTAAACGAGGGTCAAGCTCTGCTAACCACTCATCGGGCAAAAATTGAATAAGGTTCTTGGCTTCTGGAGGAATAACTGATTCAAAATAATACTTTTGTAAATCTTTTAACCCTAAATAGATCCAACGTTCAGGAGGAAGTAAATGAAATTGGGAGGCCTGAAGCAAATGGTACTTCTCTAAAGAAACATTCTCTAATTGATGACGAGTATTTAAATGTGCCAAGCAGTCATCGCTTATAAAAGGAACACATTTTGGTAATAAAGCAGGAGCCATGGAAGGCCTGGCAGTTTTAGCAAAAGTTTCTAGACCCAGTCGATCAATCATAGTCTCTTGATAAAACTTTTGCTTTTCAGGAGACAGGTGAACCAACTCCTCGGGATTAATCAAATACAAATGGGCATCTAAAACATGATGAACACTAGGTCCTTTTAACCATTTAATTTTTTCGGGTGGGACTGCAAGAATTTGATCTGGCAACGATAGATATTTTAGGCGTAGATTGGGGATCAAGGGTACTTGTGCGGGTTTAATATACAGAAATTTCTCAGGGGGAAGGTAGGCAAAAAAACCTGAGCCATTAATTTTTTCCACTTGATCCTTGGAAAAGTAGCGCGAATAATAAAATGGAAGTTGATTCAGATCCTGTTTATCAAGTTTTTGAATTTTTTTTGTAATAGATTCGTGATTGAGACCATAGAGGTTGGTTGGTGCATCAACAGTTTTGTTTGTAAATAGAGGATGTGTCGTTAATATACTTCTCTCCAACGGATCTTCCGTGGCTTTCATATGCAAAAAATGTAATTTTAATGCCTGTCCTGTTAATTCGCGTTCACATAAATCTAAATCCTGACACAACACACTCGCCTTTCCATTAAAAAAATATCCCCACCAGCAGGCGTTTTTTATGATCTTCATGGCATCCAATGGGATTGGGTGTCCTTCATTGAGGGAAGAGCCGTCTAAATCACACAACCAACAGTCCTTCAATGCATAATTCTTTATCTCATGCCGCCAAAAACTAGCCTCTTTTAAATCCACAAATAATGTTCGATAAACATTTTTTTCCTTAATGAGCAAAAGATATTCAACTTGTTTATGAGAGGGGTGAAAAACAGGCAAGTCTTGTTCATAAGTGCGCGCGAGGTTTTCCGTCAGTGTCAAATGATCTGGAAAAATTTGATCATAGGGGACCTCGTAACATAAACGTCGGAGCAATTCTGGAAAAGATATAATCTGAGGAGATTGATAATCCCAAAATGAATCTACCGGATTTTTTATTTTCTTCCATTCTTTATAAGCTGCAGGTGGTGTTTCGTTACAGATACGATATTTTTGAAGTTCTTGTTGAAATTGATTTTCAGTTTCAGTATGAACTTCTTTGCGATTTTCTAATTGGATAGTGGTTTGAACTTCACTTTGCAAGCGATTTTGATGAGGGGAATATTTGACAGACCATCTTAAAAGTTCCCGCGCTTTCTCCAAAAGTTTTTTTTGAGCGCACTCTAAGTCTTCTAATTCTGATTGATTAAAATAAAAGGCACATTTTTCATGGAAGAGATGGGAAAGCTTGTCCAAATGCTCCTGAACAATTTCAAAAGTATTACGCTCTTCTTTTAGATAAAAAAATAAATGGAGGGGGTCATCAACAAAAGAGGTATAAAAAAGTCCCCTAGCCTCATTCATGATTTTAAAATCCTGGACCATCCCCTCTTCTCTATTTGACTCTACCCAGTTTTTTGCAACTTTATAAATAATTGCGGAAGCATAAGTTTCTTTAACCTGTGCCAGATAGGACTGAAATAACTGTACCTGTTTCTTTTCCACTTGATTACGCAACGCTGTCAAAAAAAAATTCCTAGCTTGCAAACAAGCCAAAGGATGTTCTTCATCATATCCATAAAAGCTTTCTAAAGTCTGCTCTTGCGTAACTATATCTACTTGTTGTAGGAAAAAAAATAACCTTGCACGCAAGAGCGATTGTAAGACAGACCGAAGATTCATGTGTTGAGGATTAAAGGTTAATAGAGCCAATCCATCAGATTTAAAAGGGATGTCCGAACCTGTCGCTCTCAGTTCATCAAAATAAATGAACAGACGATCTAATGCATAGCCCATACGTTCTAGTTCTTCTCGGCTAGTCGTATTCAAACGGACGGGAACTGATTGTCCCCTTTCTAATACGTAGAAATACTCCTTTTTTTGTTCTTTTTTTAATAAGAAAATTACCCCATCAATTTCTTTTTCAAGGGGTGTAAAATGCAAAATTTCTTGTGCTACAGCTAAGTTAGAATAGCGCTTGAAAAAACCACTTCCATCAATCAAAGCTCGTAAACGAGAAACTCCTTCAACTCCTCTTTGAGAAAGAACCGCTTCAAGGCATGCCACTGGGGTTTCCTTGAGGATAGGTATTAGGTGACTTTTACCATTCGACAAATCTTGAGTGAGCTTTGCAATGATTTTCCCTTCTACACCCTTTTGTAAAACACTTTGATTAGCTAAATCGATATCAAAGGTATCTTTATTCCAGAGCGTTCCTGAGCAACCCACCCATTTTCCCATTTTAGCTAATGAAGCGGCTCCACAATTGAGCAAAGAAGGATGATAAAAAAGGCTTTTTGAAGAAAATGCCTCATAAAAATCCAAGCAAACTTGAGAGCTTTCATTCATCTCCTGCAAAGATTGATTGATAACTTGAGAATCCCACGCTTCATGTAAAGATAAACCGGTCAGATTTTTAAAATGCTGAGCAGGTGGTGTGTCTTGCGGAGAGAGATGGTAAAGTTCGGCATAATGCAGCGAAGCTTCTCTAAGTTCGTCTCGGTATTGCATAAGTTTTTCAACCGTTACACCCATTTTTAAACAACCTTGAAAGTAGCAACATGCTGTGACATAGATATTCCCGAATTCAGTGGAATTAGGAGTATCTACACCATAGTAAGGAACTATCTTATTTGATGAAGAAATTCCATATTGATGATTAAATCCCTTGCCTAGTGTAATAGGAAGAACTTCCGCGCAAAGCTCTTTCATCAAAGAAATCGCATGGAGACTTGCGTTTATGGGAGGAATCGCTCTAGTCTTAAGAGCTTTTAAGTGATTAAGAAAACTCCAATGAGATTTATATGTATCTCGTTCATTCTGATCATTTATCTTTATTTGATCTAAAAAAGCATCGATCTCTTCATTATCCACATCTTTCATTAAGCGCGCATCGATTCTATCTAGCATGTAATCTATTAAGCACCTATGATACTCTTCGTCCTTTGCAGAAGGAATGAGATCGTTGACCAAAGGATATTCATGAATAAATGCATCCACAAGCTTGGGAAATATACTTCCAATTAATCGTTTTTTGGAAACAAGGCATTGATTGTCTTCTATTAGATTTAGCGTAGAAGAAATTTCAGTATGTTGGCCTAAAATACCATACACGCACTTAATAACAGCTAAACTTTCTTTAGAGATGGCCATCGGCACACCTTCAGGGTAATTGATCTCATCTAAAATATTTAAAATCAAATCAATTTCGTCTCCTAAAAGCAGCCCTTTCATTTTTATAAAATGCAGGATGCGTGATAGTTCTTTTATTCTTGTTAAGCATAAAGGATCTTGTATATTCAAATCGGTAAATACCTGAAACTGGCGTATAAACTCTTGCCTAAGAGCAAGCAATAACTGTGAGGGTATCAAAATTAATAGTTTTTCATTTTCTGCTTTAATGAGTTGTTGGTAGAGATACTGAAGGATTGAGGGATTGGATAAATCTTCAGGTTTGAACTCTATATCCACAACATCTTGATACAATCGTTTATACTGAGTATTCACTAAATTAGCTTTTATAGAAGCATACTGAGAGTGATGAACAACGAATAGAGGAACCCAACCCACTTGGGCAGCCAACTTAGCCACAAAGGCTAATACAACGCTAGTTTTCCCCCCACCCATGATCATCTGAAAGATAAGAGATACTCCCTTTTTATCTTTACTGGTCAATCGTGCTGTGATCTGCTGGATCAGATGCATCTGATCTTTTCGAATACGAAAACCACACAAATACTCAAAGAATAGCTGTTGCATATAGGATTCAGGATCCTCTGAATACTCCCCTTCGATATCTATCAAATGCGCGATTTCTTGCCACAACTGCTCAATCTCTGCACTTGGTGGATGAGTGAAATTCTCCTTATCCGCACTCTTTAGAATAATAGGTAGGTTAATCTTAATTTTATTTAAAATTTTATCACTAATCATCCATTCTAAATACTCTTTTAAACAAACATCTAGACCTTGAAGATCCTCTACTTCAAAATAAGGATTATAGATTTTAAAAAAACGCAACCGCTCTTCTCCTGATAAAAAAATTGTATGCAATATATCCTCGAAGGAGAGATCTGTTTTGTTTTCTCTTATTTCCGCAAGACGGGCCTCTATCAATGTAGAAGGATTTAAAGGTCTTCGATTGGCTATTTGTAAAATGTTATTCTTCAATTTATCGACAGAATCTAAATTGTAAGTTGTTAACCATCGATTCAATGTATTTAAAGACTCTTCAGAAGGTAATTGATAATAGATATGTTGATTTAATAATTTAACACCCTCCTGAAACTCTTTTTGATAGGACTCCCGTTCTCTTTCTTCATACGTATCTACAATCACATCCTGTAGAAAAGGAGATTTTATGTGTGCGGGAATATTTTTTTTTAAGGAGATATAATGTAGGCGCAGTTCTTGTAAATAGGTATAAGGGCTTACGCGTTTTAAATCCTTGATAGCTTGATTAACCCCATCAAGCATTCCGCCCCTCTTTAAAGGAGGAAAGAGACTGTTATGATGGATGAAAAGCTCCTGACACGTTCTTTGTTTTTCTTGTTGTTCAGAAAGCATTTCTAAATTTTTTTTAAACCAGGATTCACAATACACGCTATTTTCTGAATAGCTCAAAGATTGATTTTTTGGAAGCGGCTCAGCTTGGCATTGCCTGCTGAAGGCGATTTTTAAAGAAGTCTTGATGAATTCAGGGATGACCATAGTTTCCAAGAGATAAATCAACTCCCATTTTTGCCTGGATGAATAGTCCGGAGATCGTAATTTCATATAATGAATACCAAAAGAATCCTCAGGATAACATTCTCCCAACTCTAAGGTACGTTCAGATGGATTAAATATCCCTTCAATCAAATCTAGGGAAATTTGAATCTTTAGATTCTGGAGCCTTGTGGGTGCCTTCCACTGCTCTAAAAGGCTCTTTTTAGAATGTTGGGGAGGGGCGTAATAACTTAATTTCAATTGATCGAACAGTAGATTTTGCTTAAAGTCCTTCCACTGTTCCTCGCTCATAAGCTGTGGAGGGAAACAACATAATCCTTTTTCTAAAAGTAAATGGATATTCTTTTTGTCTAATTTTAAGGAATGAGGAATTGACGAAAGGTGTTGTAAATAAACCAGAAAAACTTCTTCAAGTCTCTCAGAAGGCAAGACTTTGGTGTCCAGTCCATTGATTGATAAACCTTGCTCAATCCAAATCGCATAAGCTTTTAATTTAACTGCTGCCGCCAAAGAAGAATGATCATGCGCATCCGATGTACTATCAATCAACCACTTTAAAATCATGCGATCATCCTCATCTAAAAGATAGTTAGGTCTCAAACTGTTTAAAAATCTTAAAGCATGACGGTACTCTTTTCCTATGAGGGAAAGGTAGGCAGAAAAAAGGATTTGTCTAGGAAGCTTTGGACAAAAACCATACAAATCAACGGGGATTTCTATTGTGTGGATGGAATTCATTTGAGAAGTCACCTCCGACTTATCAAGATAGGAGGGGAAGATGAGGGAAGAATGAGGATCAGAACAATGTCTTTGAAAGGGGAGAATAAGCGAATCCTCCGATACAGATTTGGGCATTTCATGTTCTATGAGGAGTCCGCAGATCTTGATCACAGTTGACTTTTTGTAAACATGACCATTTCGGTGAAATTCTGAAGGTTCATAGCTCAAGGCTTTCAACCGGCTAATCTGAGACTGATTTTTCAAATAAAAACCTTGATTTTTTCTTTCGAAGACTAAGCCTTCCCCCTCTGTTGACTTCAAATGTAAAAACACACGCAGGGCTCGATTATCTAACAACTGATTATAGAGGTAGTGACCTCGATATGCGTGATAGTGCAATACAAAAGGATCTGTCAGTGGGTCAGTTTGCGTTGCTTTATCCACAAGCTCTAAAAACAGGCCCTTTGCTGGCCCATTTTTGAAACGTATGAAGCCTTCTTTCTCTCTTTCCATCCAAATTTTTTCAGGGTATTTTTTATAAAAACCCATGGCTGTATTATCTTGGATGTTGATCCACCAAACACTTTCCTTTTCAATTGCTTGAGGAATAGCCAGTAAATCTCTAAGTTTTTTTTCAGGAACATAAAGCCACCATGCCGTTTTAATCCTTCGATAGAGATGGAATGGAAACTCTTGTATGTTTTTTAATTTGTAATCGCCTGTTAAAGGGTCAGAAAAATACACCTCTTTAGTCGTTTCATGCACGTACCAATATTTCACGCGATCTGCAAATAGGGAAATAAATTCTGGTTGTTTTAAGATGTTTTCCTTTATCGATTCTAATCTACCGGGTGCTGAAGACATTTGTAATAAATCTAAGTGGATTAAACTCAGCTTATTTTTAAACGTTTCAACCTGTAAATGCATCCTTTGAAATTCAAGATATTTTTCCCATTTAAATTGAGACCACCAAAATTTATTTGCATGATTCAAGGTAATAGTACCTCGCTCCAGCTCCCTTTGAAAACCCAGTCCCCATTGGATATAATCCACCCAGTCTTGCTCTACAAAGGTTCGAACCTGTAATAACTTGAGTAAATAGAAAAAAATATAGGCAGAAGAGGCTGCATGTCCACTCCCACTTGAGTGATAAAGATAATCTTTCAGTCTCATTTCAAAATGGCGATGATAATTTTCTAAAGTTGAACAAACCTCATGCCTTAAAGTTTCTTTGGCATAATGGTGTAAAAGAATTGTAAAATCTAAAATGCACTTAACTTCATCTGCAATACAATTTTTTTCAATACTTTTTAAAGGATTAATCACATTTAAAAATTTTTTTAAGGCTGCATGGAAGACTCGCGGATATTCACAAATTTCCTGAACTAGGGGAAATTCTTCCCATCCTTTTTTTCTTCTTATTACTTTAAAAATATAGTAAAAAAGCAATTGTTGAATTTTCGGGTCTTTCAAGCGAAATTTTTCGCGTTTTAAAACGTTCATTAAATAAATAATTGTCAAGGAAGGTTCTGAAGCAGCTTCCTCTAAGAGTCTAGAATTTAAATCTTTGTTTTCAGAATCAAATCGTTTAAGCACTTGGTTTTGAGTATGGAGATGTTTAGTAGAAGGTAATAAATTGTGCTGTTCATTCAGCTGGAAGGGAGGGTGGTCATGAAAATCTATTGTGTCGTATCTTCTTGTCGCAAAGTGTAAATTAAAACTCAAACCACTCTCAAATTTTATAAAGTCTTTGTAACCTCTTTGTGAACACATGTGCGGATTTCCTAATACATGCACGTACATCGCAATTTGCATGAGCTGAGAAACCCCTTCTAACCACGGATTATCTATATTTAATTCTATCGGATAAAAATCTTTTATATCCTTTTTTAAAAGAACTGCTAGCAGAAGTTTTTCTAAGGACACATTCAACCATTCGCAGGTGCTTATTCTTTTCTTGAGTTTTTGATAATAAATTTTTACTTGTCGTTCCACTGAAGAATAAGCTCTAAGGAGGGCTGCCGCAAACCTTTCATCATTTGATCGATTAAATGAGGTTCCTGACTCCACATGAAATAAAAAAGTTTTTTTTCTTGTTTTTCGTTCCTGCACATAGGCTATGATCTCTTGTCTTTGCGTCCATGCAACATAAGATCCACAAAAAAAATAAGGACTTTTCGTAAAATGCATGTACAAATCGATAGAGGGACGATATTGGCTTAAAATTTTGTGTGGGTCCATGGCCTCCATACACTGATAACTCATCAGAAGCAAATAAATGGCAGCATTTTGAACCTCAAGAGAACTGCGCAAGTTTTGATTAAAAGCCTGAACAGCCAGCGTTTCTGAAAAAAACAAAAAAGTTTTGACCATTGCTAAACCTTTTTCATGATCAATTTTTTTCCATTCCCCTTCATTTTGAAAAAACTTTAACTCTGAAACAATCCGATAGATAGCTGGTAGAAGTAGTGTTGAAGCTTGGATCTTAAGTTCTCTCACGGCCTTTTCTGCTTGGAAAAGCCATTGAATGCATTCTGAGAAGGATTTAGGTAACCGAAGTTGATGAAAAAGAGATACATCTATTAAAGACTGTTTTTCCGCATACAACCAAAAATCTTCATCTAAACACGAATCTATCCACCGCCTGCTCGCATTTTGACAATGTCTCATCAATAACTGTTGATCCGAGGCTAATTGGATATCCTTCGTCAGTCTAGGCTTTTGCGTATTTCTTAAAAGTTTTTCAGCTGTTTTTTTTAAACGCTCTAACGTACCCACTGCTTGAGTATAAATGCTATACAAGTAGTAGTTTTGATTATTTTTTTCCAGGTAGCGCGCCGTCCCTTGAACGGCTTTTTCCAAAAGCCTCAACTTTGCATCAAACTTATGCCCCTCATCAGGTTTTATAGAAGGTAAAATACTCATCATCAATGACAACTTAATGATGGCAATTAAAGCTTTATAATTTTCCTCGGCTTCATCCTGAGAGGTTCTTTCCTGAATTAATCGATACAAAAACGCAAAAAATGATTTTAATTCATGAGCGTGCTCCACGTTCATCAGGTAGGAAGAAGATTCAGGAATTTCTAAATAGGAGTGATAAGGATTAAAGACGGCTAAAAGCCCCTCTTGCACAAGATTTACATTCTCTAGGGATTGAGTAAGAATTTTAGCATGTAAACAGATAGGGTCATTCGTAGGACACAGTAGATCTTCCGAAGGTACATGAGAAAAGTAAAGTAAGGGGTAAGAATGCTCCACTCCAATCCCATGGTATCCTCCTTGTTTTTTCGCACGATTCTTTTGAGCACTAAAAACTTCGATATCATACGTTTGGTCTGCATTTTTCTTATAAATAACAACTGTTTTTAAGCTCGGTCCTAGCTTTGTCTGACAAGATAAAAATAGATGATAGGCATATCCATCTTCTAAGTTCCGAATTTTATCGGTCACATCCTCTGCACTTGGCGTCAGCTCATTTCTATAGTATTCAAAAAAAACTCTTAAACCATCTGCTAACCCCCGATCAAAACCTGGAATTACCCCTCTAGGAATCGCATTTAATATATGAATTAAGACATCAAAAAGCCCCTGAGGATCTATTCTTTCTGCTTTTTCTTCAGAAAAAAGAGCCTCAGCAAGCGCATAAATACAGGGAATTTGACTCAATCGATCAGCAAGGACTGAAAAAACCTCTTTCAGAATGGGTAGTTTATCGTCGGCTTCTTTAAAGATGAGGTCTATGTTTTCATCAAAGAGATCTTGCTGCTTTTGAAATTTATGCAGGCTAGTTGTAATGTTGTTCATCTAATAGGGCAAACGGCTTTAAGAAGTATGAAGAATCTTATCGAAGATTTGTATATTTCTCTCAATATGATTAAAATAGTTTTTAAATTCTCTATAGAACGTTTCATCACACGAGACGGGTAGATCATCCTTGAAATTTCTTAAAAGTTCGCTATGATTAAGGATAATAAAGAAATTATAAAAAACTGCATCATAACCCGATCCCCCTCCTAGTTGAGGATCTTTGTAGACCAAGGGAGCCATTTCTTCGATCCTACTAATAGCATCAAACTGCGTTTCTCTAAAATCTTGACGCTCTAAAAAATTTATAATTCGTTTAAAAGCTTGCTGGGATTCAGAGGAATTTACATTTTTTTTAATAAGCGCCTGCTCACTCTTGTATTCAGCTTCACAATGTAAACACGCTTTTTTTACCCTTTCGTGGTCTAGATTTGAAAGAAACTGTTCCATTTTTTTTAAGATGTCATCTACAAAATTCTCTTGAGAGGTAGCGTCTTTTTTTGAAATGAAAAATTTTAAAAAAGCATGCGGAATGACATTCGATTGAATAAGGGCTTTAAAATGATCATTCCACCCTAAGGAGTTCAATTCTTTTTTAAAAAAATCACCCAAAGAAAAATAGGCCCCGCAGTCTTTTGAAGTCCAATCTCTCTCTAACTTCGCTAAGTATCCTCGACATTTATTGAAAGAATCTATGATAGGATGAGGGATTTGAATATCATCATTAAAATTTAAGGATTTTAAATATCTCTCCCATAAATCTTCATGATTTTCAACTAAATCTATCCATTTAGACGAATACACTTCAAACTCTAGCAATCGTCCCACGAAATTAAATAAGTCTCTATCGCTCATCAGTGAGATTAACCACTTCAACATACGATCGTTACTTTCTAGTTTGATGCAATTTTCTCTAAAAAATCTATGGGTGGCATGCGACCTATTTTCTTCATCTAAACTCATTTTATCAGCCAATTGTATGGCCTCTTCTACCAGTTTCGAGAGATCCTCGATTTTGTGAAAAGACCCTACGAGGCGTGTAAATGCATATTTGGTTTGGCTCTCAGGAGAAAGTTTGATAAACTCTTCTAAAGAATTATATAACTCACGATTTTTACCATAAATGTGGTCAAGAAAAAAAGCATTACGCTGCCCTTTGCGATCAAGCATTTTTTGCACTTTTTGGTAAATCTGACGTAGAGCCCCTATTTTATCATACCACGCTTTCAATAGATCTGTCTTATTAATAATCTTTACTTGAATCTGTTCTGATGAGAGGTTAGCTTCTAAACGCTGCAAGTGACTATTGTATTCATCTTGACTTAAACGCTTCTTACTAAAGTCTAAGTTTGAAAGATGTTGGGGATGGATGCGTTCATAGTGTCTGACCCAGCGACGTCTCTTTAAATTAGCAAAGTCCACTTGTGTCTCATGACTACACTTATAGCAAATTAAATAAAATCCTAGGGTCTTCACTGTTTTAAAGAGGATTTGAGCCACAACTTTGAGCCGATCGCCGCGAGTCATCTCTTTTTCATAAGTGTGAAGATAGCCTTGATGTCCTCCTGACACCTTATGCCAGCCTTCCATCTTTTCAATGGGCCCAGGAATGTATTGTACAGTGATAGACATGAGCTTTAAGAAAGATTATTTATTTAAAATCACTTTATCAATAATTTGTACCACACCATTAGAACCTACAAGATCTGGCTGCAAGATGATCGCATCATTTATGCTCACCTGAGATCCTCTTACAGTTATATTTAAGGGTTTTCCTGCCAGGGAATTTACATGACTCGTATTCATGGAGCTGGTTAAAAGTTTTCCACTTACGATGTGATTTTTTAAAAGATTGGTTAGCTTGGTTTTATTTTCTTTTTTTAAAAGATCTTGTACTGTGCCTTGCGGCAGCTCAGCAAAAGCTTCATTAGAAGGAGCAAATAAAGTATAAGGACCTGTTCCTTCTAAATTAGCTGCAAATTCCGCTGCATTTATCAATTGAATCAATGTGGAGAGATCTGGATTATTTTCCACTAATTCGATTAGATTTTTATCTTCAGAATTCCCCACTTCTGCGTTCACAGTGCTGGAGTCTATGACGACAGAATATACATCCATAGAACCGATCAATAAGCTTAAAGTTATATATAACGCATGAATCTGTTTTTTCATGATGACCTTATTTTTTTAGATAAATTTCTGGGGTGTAACATTGGGGAGTATAAAGACGCCATCCGTCATGATCCCACTCTTTTGGATCTAAAGCTTCTAATTTTGCGATAATTTCAGGAATTTTTTCCCTAGCAGAACGTTTACCCGCTTCATAAAGCTGACATTTCATATCATCGTTAAACGTTCCAACATCACATGTTTTGGGACGAATGACAACATCAGCTTGATGAGTACATGCTTCATTTTGCCACATAAAGGCAATCTCAGCACTTCTTGTAGCTACAGAAAATAAATTTTTTGGAAATGTCTTAGGTAGTAGTTCACACAAATCCACAGCGATCACGATTTCTGCTCCCATGTCTCTTGCAAGTTTTACTGGTACCGGGTTCACCACCCCTCCATCGACTAATACGCGGCCCATATGTTCACAAGGAACAAAAATAAAAGGAATGGAACAGGAGGCCTTGACAGCTTTTTCGACGCTACCTGCTCCTATAGGGACTAGTTCCCCTGAATTTAAATCGCTAGCTACCACAACTAAAGGAATTTTTAGGTCATCAAAAGTTTCAGAATTTAGATACTTATTTAATACTTTATTCAGAGAACGCCCCTGGCATAAGCCGTACCTGCACTCCCAGATGTTTAAATCAAGTAAAGAAGCGGATTTTAATTTCCATACAGCTTCTTTAATCTCAGATGCGCAAGGATTGTCAGCATAAAGTGCACCCACTATACTACCGGCACTACAACCAATAATTAAATCCACCGAAATTCCAGCAGCTTCTAATTCTTCAATCACCCCTACATGGGCCATTCCCCTCACACCTCCACTGCCTAAAACCAAAGCGACATGAATTTTTTCAGGTACATAGAAAGCTGGTAAGGGAGGAGGATCTTGCTGGGGAACTAAACGATGCGAATAACTACACCCGCTCAAAATAGCAATGAGTGAGTAAAGAAAGAAGATTAGGCAAACTGTGGATTTATTTCTTTTCATGGGTTTATAAATAGTTAAAAAAAACTTTTATCGTCAAGAAAGAACCCATTTTTTTTTACAGATTACCTCATGTTTTATGAATATTAGATTTTTTCCTCTTGATTTGACTTGTTTTTATAGCTACACATGAGTTCAATCTGCTTGGTAAAAAAGGACAAGACCATGGAAAAAAGAATGTTAGGTAATCTCCAAGTTTCTGCACTTGGATTAGGTTGTATGGGGATGTCAGAATTTTATGGAAATGCCGATGATGAAAGAAGTATTCAAACCATTCATCAAGCTTACGAAAATGGGATTAATTTTTTTGATACGGCAGATGTCTATGGTTTTGGTCATAATGAAGAACTCCTAGGCCGAGCCATAAAAAAATTTCGACATCAGGTCATTTTAGCTACCAAATTCGGAATTGTCCGTAAAAAAGAAGATCCTCTCTATCGTGAACTTTGTGGAAAACGCGCGTATGTAAGGGAACAATGCGAAAAGAGCCTACAAAGACTAGGTGTCCAGACCATCGACCTTTACTATCAACATCGCATGGACACCAATACCCCTATTGAAGAAACGATTCAAGCCTTAGCGGAGCTTATCAAAGAGGGTAAAATTCGCTTCATTGGTCTATCCGAAGTCAGCCCAGAGATCATCCGTCGGGCACATCAAGTTCATCCCATTACGGCAGTACAAACAGAGTACTCCTTATGGAGTCTCCATCCCGAACAAGAAATACTCAAAGTTTGCCAAGAGTTAAATATTGGATTTGTAGCTTATAGTCCGATTGGAAGAGGTTTTTTTTCTGGAAAAATCAAAAACAGAGAAGATCTATCTTCCAACGACTTTAGGCTAACACTTCCGCGCTTTCAACCAGAAAATTTGAAAGCCAATGTAGAAATTGTGCAAATGGTGGAACAAATGGCGCAAGCCAAAGGATGTAAACCGAGTCAAATTGCGCTGGCTTGGGTATTGGCTCAATCTAAACATCTAGTTCCTCTTTTTGGAACGACAAGACCGGAGCATTTGATAGAAAACATAGAGAGCCTAAAAATTTCATTAACCCCTATGGAAATTCATCAACTGAGCCAACTCCCCTCAGCTAAAGGAGAAAGATATGGAGCTTATTCGATGAAGATCTACAAATTGGATGAGTAAAATCTTTAATAATTTTTCATTTTTTCGTAAGTAGATAGAAAAGGCAGTTTCTAATTATATCTAAAATTCCTTCAGTATAATATAGATTCTGCCTAATTAGTAAGCTATCTGCCTATTAAAATGAAGATACCTGAAATCAGAGCAATGATACCAAGCACTATCGATGGTATAGCAAATGCTGGGATAATAGTAACTAAACCAACTAAAATCAGATAGATCGCTAACAGAAGAAATCCAATATTACTTGTAAATCTCATAAGTCCTCCTTAGTAGGCAAACGTTGAATGAACAGCAATATTGATTGTAGACGCAAATTTAATTATAACATAAACAGTTAATTATTTTTTAAATTTATTATTAAAACAAATATTAATATATAAATTACAAATTAACATACTTATCATCATTTACTTAAAATCACAACTTGCTGATATTAAGCAGAAGACTTCACAATGATTTGATGGACGTGTCCATCATTATACAATTCAATTTCTCCATGTTCCAACACTTTTCCATCCAGCTCAAGGATGACTCTATCTTTTATAATAGCGGGACTATTTTGGATGTGGATATCATAACGGGAAGTGCCCCATTGATAATGCAAACTGATTTTGTCCCATTCTTTTGGCATGACAGGATGGATCTGCAATTTATTTCCTCTAAGTTTAAATCCAAAAATCTCCTCTAAGAGAATGCGATACATCCATCCTGAAGAGCCTGTATACCACGTCCATCCCCCTCTACCTACTTGACCAGGTAATGTATAGATATCTGCTGCTAAAACATAGGGTTCTACTTTAAAATGCATCATCTCTTCTTTAGTGCTGGTGTGAGCGATAGGATGCATCATTTTTAATAAGTCCACAGCTTGATCACCCAACCCTCTCATCGCATAGGCAAGAGGCACCCATAATGAGCCGTGGGTATATTGACCTCCATTTTCTCGCACTCCTGGAGGATATCCTTTGATATACCCTGGATCCAACGGTGTTTTGTCAAAAGGCGGAGTTAAAAGTAAAACTAGCTTTTCTTTTGTTTTGATAATGTACTCTTCAAGTGCCTTAAATGCATTTTCAATTCTTTCTGGATTTCCCGCACCACTAATCACAGCCCAAGCCTGAGGTAAGGCATCAATAGTGTCCTCTTGATTTTTTATGGATCCCAGAGGTGTGCCATCATCAAAATAGGCTCGTCGATACCAGTTTCCATCCCAAGAAGTTTCCTCAATCACTTCTGCTAAACGTTTGGCCTGTGCACGAAATCCTTCATCTGCACCTGGCTGTCCATTCCAGACCAGAAGATCGGCAAAATCATTCATCACATGGACTAAAAACCAAGCAAGCCATACACTTTCCCCTTTTCCATGAATTCCTACACGATTCATCCCATCATTCCAGTCTCCGCCTCCAATTAAGGGTAAACCATGCGGACCTTCTGTTAATCCTTTTCTTAATGCACGACGACAATGTTCCAATAGATTTGCCGACTCTTCCGAAGTTTCTGGAACAAAATAGACTTCGTGCTGATCATCTTTTAACAACTCCCCTTTAATAAAAGAGACTTGTTCATTTAAAATTCCTGCATCGCCTGTGACTCGAATATATTGAGCTGTCACAAAAGGCAACCATAATAGGTCATCAGAAATACGTGTTCGCACGCCTCCATTATTTGGTGGGTGCCACCAGTGTTGCACATCGCCTTCTACAAACTGTCTAGATGCTGCTCGTAAGATTTGTTGTCGGGCAATTGTCGGTACGGAATAGACCAATGCCATCGCATCTTGCAATTGATCACGAAATCCATAAGCACCGCTGGACTGATAAAAAGCCGTTCTACCCCAAAAACGACAGCTGAGATTTTGATAAAGTAACCAGCGATTAAAAGTATAGTTGATTGCAGGATCCGGGGTATTGACATATAAAGTCCCGAGGCATCGATCCCACCACGCTAAAGTCTCCAAGTATGTTTTTTTAACCCAACCTGGTTCCCGGCAGTTGATCACCATTTTTCTAGCGGCTGTTTCATCATCCGCGTAACCTAAGAAAAACACGACTTCTTTTTCTTCATTGGGATTCAGTTCTACATAAACTTGTAAAGTAGCGCAAGGATCAAATGCAGCTCCAGCTAAACCAGATAGTTTCTTGCGTTTTAAAGCCGCAGGATTGGAGATATGCCCATTTCTGCCTAAAAATTCAGCACGATTAGCTGAAAAAGACTGCGAAATTGGCAAAGAAGTCGCAAAGGCTACTCTATCTCCATAATCGGGATTATACCGATTGACCGCAAAGAGCGATTGTGTCTCAGGATCCCATTGGGTAATGATGTGCATTTGGGATTTTTCTCGATCGATGCCTAACACCCATTCTGTGTATCCGTAAATAGATAAACGACGCTTAGTAGGAGAGGTATTCTTCAACTTTAATTTTTGAATACGAACAGGCATTCCTCCTTGATCATCAACAGGAACAAAAATAGTCAAATCTTGCTCAATCCCATGACTGTTATGTTCAAACCTACTATAACCTTGTCCATGACGGATGCGATAAGGATCTAGCTCCCTAATAGGACTAGGTGTGGGCGACCAAAAAGTGCCTAATTCATCATCACGAATATAAATAGTGTCTGAGATAGGATTTAATACTGGATCATTGGACCAAGGAGTTAAACGATTGGTCTGGCTATTTCCATACCAAGTACTTCCCAGCCCAGATTCAGAAACCATCGTTCCAAAATTAGGATTCGCAATCACATTGATCCAAGGGGCAGGAGTTTGTTTATCCGGACTTAAAAAAATCATATACTCTCTTCCATCTGGACTAAAGCCCCCCAAGCTATTGAAAAATTGAAGTTCTACAAATGGAAGGGATTCTGAGGGATATTCATGAGCTTTTTTATCAGGTTTAATACGTGCAGGATACGTTGTGGATTCCATCGGTGCGACTAATTGCTGTCTTAAAGAACCTCTAGCTGCTATCAAGTTGGCCCGAGCTACAGATAGAATGAGGATAAGATCCTCTTCAGGAATCTGATCACTGTTAAGAATAAAAACACCCCCTGACTGACCTATTTCCACCTGACCTGTAAAAGATTGAACCAAACGTTGTAGTTGTTCAAGCAAAGGATGCTCGTAGCCCGTAGATTCTTCATTTAAGATAACCAAATCTGTTTTTAATCCTCTCAAGCGCCAGAACACATGAGCCGTGATGACTTGCTTTACAAGTTCCATCTCATGTAAATCTGCAATCGTCACAACGACAATCGGCAGATCTCCTGAAATCCCATAAGCCCATAAACCGGACTGTCCCTTTTTGTTGCGTATTAACCTTTCGGAAGAGGGTCTTAACTGTGCGTGCG
The DNA here is from genome assembly GCA_001897225.1 of Chlamydiales bacterium 38-26. Lineage (GTDB taxonomy): Bacteria > Chlamydiota > Chlamydiia > Chlamydiales > Parachlamydiaceae > Neochlamydia. Next base: position 1,143,319 of record MKSK01000001.1, on the reverse strand, counting down.
GATATAAAACGCGGCTAGCTAACTTTTGAAAGAGTTGAACTTCTTCTTGATGGATACGTAAATGACGTAATTCTAATTGAGCATGAGCCCAAGCCATTTCAATCGCCCGTTGGCTGGCAGAAAGATCAGCGTATTTTTTCAAAAGGGATAGAGTTTTTTCTCTGCTATCAGAAATAACTGTAATAAAAGCGACTTGAACCCGTTGCCCTGGTTTCAGATGAACACTGTATCTCAAGCTAAAAATCGGGTCCAAAACAAACCCTGTTGAATTGGATAAAGGTCCTTCCATCGCTGTAGGGCTCGCCAAACTCTTTCCTCTGCCCAGAAAACGACTCCTGTCTGTCTCAAACTGAACAGGTCGGATCGATATTTCATTGGAAGAGACAATATGCCCGGCAAAAATTGGGCGCTCATTTTCACTTCTCATTCGTCTAAACGCAATAATTCCCTGGATGTCTTCTACATTCTCGGTTTCAATAAACAATTTATTAAAGCAAGGATGAGCTGCATCTGCAGCATGAGGAGCTAGAGCGAGTTCAATATAGCTGGTTAATTCAATCTCTCGTCCTTGCTGAGATAAGTTAGCGAGAGTTAAAAGACGGACCTCAGCATCTTCAATCGGAGAGACAACCATTTCCGTATCGACTTCAATTTGATGATCTATGCGCTTAAATTCCGTGCGATCCGCTTTAAAACTGACAGAATATTTTTTACTCTTAAGACAAACGGGTTGAAACGCTGCTGACCAAAAGCGTCCTGATTGTAAATCTTTGATGTAATAATAACTTCCCCAATTATCCGCTGTGGTGTCTGCCCGCCAACGCGTGATATCAATATCTCTCCAAGAACTATATCCCCCACCCGAGTTTGTAATCATTAATGAATAAACTCCATTAGATAATAAGTTGACCTTTGGAGTCGCACTATGGGGGGTATCCACAATCCCCATGATAGGCGTAGTAGGAAAGGGTGTCAGACGTGAAATGGGTATGCTTTTTCTAGAGCCTTTGGCAATTGGAGGAAACGCGGGTGCCCGCTCGCATAAAAGAGACTCCATTCCTATCACTCTGGGATTAGCATGAAACCTTTTTCTTAAAATATTGTTATTCAAGATATTACTAAAAGCAAGGAGCGACATCCCTTGATGGTGCGCCATGTAAGCATAAACAATAACGCCTCGTTCGCCTTCAGGTACATTTTGGCGGCTAAAATCGATGGATTCAAAATATCCATAATCATTAAGCATATTTAAAGACGAATTTTTAAGATGTTTTAAGTTAGCTAGAGCACTTTCAGGATCTATAGCTAGAGCTAAGGCCGTTGAATAAGGGCTGACTACAAGATCTTCTTCCAATCCGCGTTTAAAACCCAGACCAGGTACACCAAAACTACGATATTGATAAATTTTATGCGAATCAATTGCACTATAAGCTGCTTCTGAGATTCCCCAAGGAATACCTCTTTTTTGAGCATAAATCTTTTGGCACGCTACAGCGTCTTGACAAGCCTTTGTCATCAAGGTATCTGGATATATATTTTTAAATAATAGCGGCATGAGATATTCGAACATGGTCCCCCCCCAGGACATAAGGACATGTCGACCATATAAGTAGCCAAAGGGTCTACCTAAGGCCCACCAATGCTCTAGGGGAACATCATCTTTAGCTATGGCTACAAAGCTAGCTATACGCGCTTCACTTGCTAGCAAATCATAATAAGAGTTATCTAAACGACAATCATCGACATGATAGCCAATGGAGAAAAGCTTTCGTTCTTCGTTATACAAAAAGCGCATATTCAGGCCCTCGGAAAGGCGATTGACATCACTGATAATCTCCCTGACTAAGGCAAACTTTTCACCTGCAAACCATTGGGCTGTTTCTAAAGTTTCTTTTAACTTTTTATAAAAAACTTGAAGATCTGATGTTTCATTTTTCTCTACTGCTTCAAGAAACACTTTTAAAGTAGGTGGCAAATCTGTCGAGGCTAACATCTTGAGCGAAAGTGTTTCTTTAAAAATCTGATCTCGCCATTGCATGGCTTGAGGATGAATAGATTCAAGATCTGCAGCTCTTAATTCAGACAATACATCTATCCATGAAAAATAGCGTTTAATCGTTGACTCCCATCCTAGAAGCTGATCTTCCAGTGCTTTAAACCAATACTCCTGCTGTTGCGTCATTTTCTCAGGTCTTGAGATTTGCTGGAGAATATTTAAACACCTGCGTACCCCAAAGATCAATGAAGCCATGTCTTCATAAGACTGATGCAAAAGTTGTTCCATCTGCTTATATTCACTACTCAGAGCTCCCCTATCCATTTGCTCTTTCAACATCAGGTAGGTGTCTCTTAACCCCTTAATGATACTTGAAGGAAGAAGATTGTCTTCTATCAGTTGATAAATACCTTGCTCTAAGGTCCAAAAAGAAGCCAGTAAGTTTCCACTATCCACCGTTGAAACGTAACGGGGGTAAAGAGGTTTTAGAGTTTGCGTATCATACCAATTCAAAAAATGCCCCTCGTACATTTCAAGCTTTTTAAAAGAACTGCAGGTCGCTAACAAGCGATCTATGACATCATCTGAGCTAATATATTTAAAATCATGTGCAGTAAGCACTGCCAGCATCCATAAGCCAATATTAGTGGGAGAAGTGCGATGGGCGACTTCTACAGTCAAAGCTGCTTGATAATTATCCGGAGGAAGCCAATTGGATTGCGGCCCCACAAAATCATCAAAATAGCGCCATGTTTTTCTGGCCATATATCTTATGAATTGTTGCTCCTCAGTAGAGAGTTTTTCAGAAGACTCTTGAATGCGATATTTATCTAAAAGATTCACAATTAGGGGGGCAAAAAACCATAGGAGACTAAAGGGCAAAGCAACAAAAAGGGCAGAAGGGTTCAAAATTTTAGTGAGAGCGAAAATAACAACAGCAAAAAAGCTTACCGAAGTCAAGAGTAATACAAATTGACGATGCGCCGATGTCGATGAGGATGGATGGAATGTGTGCCATTCTAAAATTTTCTTATGTGAAATCCATCTTCGAAAAAATACACGCAAAATGACATCAAGGGATAGATAGGCTTGCTGCGGAAGTAATGCTAAATTTACAAACGAGCGTAAAAACTGATGTCCAATTTCTTTCCAAGATAGAACGAGTCCTTTTACATCCATCATCGCATTAAAAATGAGAGTAAAGATGGGAGGAATAAAGAAAACGATTAAAACCAATCCAACCCAAAATAGTGCCATTTTTGAAAATAGAAAAGCTGCGCATAATAATATTAAAAGTGAAATAGGTAAAAGAGATCGTCGTAAGTTATCAAAAATTTTCCAACGATTGATTAAACTTAAAGGGTTGATTTTTTTAGTCTGATCTCCGCATGGAACAACGGGGAAAATCCAATCCATGATTTGCCAATCCCCTCGCATCCAACGGTGCTGTCTTTTAGACCAAGCATAGTAGTCTTGGGGAAATTTGTCTGAGAGCACAATATCACTAGCAAATCCTACACGAACATGAACCCCTTCTAATAGATCGTGGCTTAGTATATGTTCCTCAGGAAAACAACGGTCTAAGACTTTATGAAAAGTTTGTACATCATAAATAGCCTTTCCATGATAATTTCCTTCCGACATTAAATCTTGATAAATATCTGAAACAACCTGTGTATAAGGATTAATACTTTGTGCATCAGAGAAAATTTTAGAAAACCAGGTATTTCTTAAATGGGTAATATCCGATCCTACACGAGGTTGAATAATCGTATACCCTCTTTGAACGCGATTTTTTTCATCTAGATAGGGTTTATTTAGTGGGTGAGAAATTGTTTCTATGAGTTTTCGCGCCGTATCCTTAGGTAAATCCGTATCTGCATCCAATGTGATCACATAGCGTATTCCCTTTAAATCCTCTTGTAAACCTACTTTTAAAATCACTTCGGAGGAAGATCCTGTCACTAAAAAGTGATTCAGGCTTTCTAACTTACCCCTCTTTCTCTCACGCCCAATCCAAGCATCTTCACTAGGACTCCAGACGCGATTGCGTAAAAAAAGAAAAAAGATTTCCTTGTTATACTTATCATTGAGCGCCTTGATTCCTTTTACAGCGATCTCTAATATAACTGGATCTTGATTCACTGTCGGTTCAGGTGCATCAGTAAAATCATAAAATATGCCGAAACGTAATGCTTTATCTGAGTTAGCTAAGTAATGAATTTCTAAACGGTCGATGTCCTCCTTAATTTCTTTCTCCTTAGTCAGAAGAGACGGGACTACAACCAAAGTTTTTAAATCTTCAGGGATTCCCTTTTCATACGCCAGTTTGGGCAAAATCACGGGTTGTAAAATTTTTGTAATGGCTAAGCTCATGATTTGAACACTTATTTCGCTCGCAGGAATTAGAGCCATACTCATAAACAAAACTTGTTTCCAAAGTGATACATCCCATTGATGGAGAAAATACGCCAAAATGCTTTCTAAAATGATTGTTAATGAAGTAATTCCCCCTAGGAAAATCCAACTAGGGTAAAGGACCATTTGTTGGCGAATGGCATTCGAAATATTAGGCTTATAACCTAAAGCTCTTTCTAATTCGTACCGCCCCTCATCGACTAGATAGTACCCCACATGCGAAGTCACTTCATTTTTTCCACTTTCTGCGCTTTGCAACACACGACTGGCGATTTCAGCCTCTTTGTGCTTAGATCTTCTTGCGAAAGTTTCTATGGCATGCCGATAACTATCTCTTGAATTAAAATCCATGCGTGAGTAAATGCCGCTAGGATCACGACTCAAAATACGATCAATAAAACTTATTTGTTCAAAAATTTCTCGCCAAGAAAGTTGTGACAAAGTAATCAAACTGACAATTGCATTTGAAAGAGCTATTTGCTCAGTAGTTTTTTGCAATTGCTCCTGCTTAATCATTTCATGTATTTCTTGATGTACTTCCTCTTCCAACCACTGTCGCACAGGGGGAATAATTTTATCTTCATCATAGAGGTGATCGATTAACTCTTCTGCAAAATGTGAGGAAGGTTTTTTTTGTTCACTTTTCAAATCATCTAAATAATCTGAAAGGCGATTGGGTTCACGTTTAGAAACATTTAACAAACGATTTCCCCAAAAACACGCATATTCTCCTTCTCGCAAACGTCTATCAACGTCTTTGGATAATAGATTTAAACACTCAATTAATCTTAAACGAAGCATGAGAGGTAAAACCCAAAGCTCGCCTATCGTTAATTGATCAATTGTCTGATAACTGTTTAGATAGGCAATAATATTTTCGCGGCTTAATCGATTAGCAGTTTGTCTAACTATATCTTTTGCAATTAAATAGATGCGGGGAAGCCCTTTCATAGGACCACTTAATATCTTAGGCAACTCCTGATAATACTTCTTAGGTAAATTACGTATAACCTCTTCAATATTCCCTTGAATCACATACGTATTGTCTAACAACCACTCAGCAGAGAGTGTGATTGTTTGTTCTACAAATTCTGCTTCAGCGACAGCATGACGAATTTCTTGTAAGGACTTTTCACAATCTCTTAAGTTTTTTAAAAGAGGAACATGCCTATTTTTTTTATACTCAACATCTTTTAGCGTCATAGCTAACGCTTGGGCTTGCTCATTCAAGGCCTCCATCGTCAACGGCTCTTTAACTATTTCCACTTTTTCGTTTTGTTCTGAACAGTAAGGTCTTAACAAAAATGATGTAGGATGACCGCTCTCCACGTGCCTTAAGATCGATAAAGCTTTGGGTACATCAGCAGACTTAACTTGAACAATAACCAAAGTTTCATCACTAATGACTAATTTTTCGTAGCGATGAATCAACCGAGGGTTGACCCGGTAAAAAAAATGCTCAATCAGACTCCAAGTAATAACCGCAGTCGAAAGAATTCCAAGAGCTGTATAAAGAATAAGAGGAGAGATACTTGTTAAAAAATATAAGAATAAGAATGTTAAAAAAGTTGCAAGCAAAGCTAGCAGCTGATGAACAGCATCTTTTCCATGACTGATAATAATTTTTCCATAATGTTCGCGATGGATATATGCTGAACGATTCAACCCTTCTTTTTTTAACTTTCTTAAAACACCTTCGGCAGTTTTAAGATTTTGATAAAACCCTAAAGCTACGTTCCAAGAGGTTTTCATACTCGTACTCCTTCTTGAGTGAATCCAAAATGTCCAACAGAAATCCATTGAGATATGGCACGGAGAAAGGAAGGACTAAGTAAAAAAGGAAAAGTCCTCGATAAGTTGATTCTTCTTACCGACAACAACCCGTCCTTTTTATCGTTCCATTTGGAAACCATCATCCTCAAACCTTAAACTATATTTTTACATGTAGTATGTAAAAATTAATTTAATTTCAATTCATTATTTTCCACTTCACTCTCACTTATCATATTTTTATTAGACATTGATAAAGTTTTAAATAATGATTTAAAGCAAATAACACTCAAAATTTTCTCTATACTAAAAATATTTATTAAAAAAATTTATTATTAATGAGTAGAATTTGGTTTAGCCATGACCAAAAAGAACAAAGAATTTTCGCTGAGGCGAATTCCAACCAGATTTAAGGAATATCTCAATACGAAAATATTTGAAATGAATCTCACTAAATCCTAATGTGAAGACATTTAATAAATCTCATGGTATGGATTTCAGGGTTTATATGACTTATTCTATACTATCACTCTTGGCTGTTACGATTTTTTGTGCCATCCATCTTCTTGCAGTAAAAACTCAAGCGCTCGACTTTTATATGCATGGGCGTTTTCTGTCGGCAGGAGGAGGGATTGCCATTGCCTATGTTTTCATCGATCTTCTTCCAAAATTATCTGCTAGTGATGCTATCGTCTCAGAAAATCTTGCGGGTGTTTTTCCTTATTTCCAGCGGCATGTATACATCATGGCATTAGCTGGTTTTCTGTTATTTTTTATTGTCGATCGTGCTTCCCAAAATCCTCAGTCGCAAAAGAGGGCTTTTTATTTATCCTTAGGGTCTTATGCACTTTTTAATTTTCTGGTCGGTTATGGAATAGCAGATCCTTATAATCCTGAGGTTAAACCCCTTGCTCTATTTACGTTTGCTATGGGCCTGCATTACTTCACTAACGATTACTCATTGAACGCTTCTTACGGAGATCTTTACAACCGCGAAGGAAAGTGGATACTCATGCTCTGTCTATATCTTGGCTGGTGGATGGGACAAAGTTACATTCTTTCTCGGACTGCTATAGCTTTAGTCAGTGCGTTTATTGGAGGTGGAGTCATGATGAATGTAATCCGCCATGAACTCCCCAAAAATAATCCGAATAATTTAAGCGCATTTATTTGCTCTACTGTTTTTTATACGGCCATTCTTTTAGCCTTCTAGATGCATATGACTTTATGGCTAAAAAGTTAACGTAGCTTTAAACAAATGGAATGCATGCGCATGTAGACGGACTTCTAGAGGTTGATGACAAATAGCTTCCATCTGGATCTCACCAGGACGTCCCATAAAGTGTCCTTGTTCGACTCCCACGGTTTTGACTCCTGGGGAGAGCCATTGATTTTCTTGAATATAGGCATATAGTCCCCCTTGCATAGATCCAGTAAATGGGTCTTCAGGAACGCCTACCAAAGGTGCAAATCCCCGTGCATGAATGTGATTTTTACCATCAAACACCTCTGGAGTTGCTATGCAAAAAATCACGATTTGATCTTGACTAGCAAAGCGTATAGCTGAAGGGAAATCAAGCTGTATTTCACCTAATTTTTGTAAATTTTTGGCAGCAAAGTACAAGTAATTATTGGTCTTTTCCAACATTAACGGTTGGCGTAAATCAATTAACTCAGGGTCTATTCCTAACGCTTCAATGACTTCCTCTAACTTGTAGGGAGCTACTGAAAGATCAATTTTAGGAGCATCAAAGCTATAGATATACTCACCCCTTGAATCTTGAGTGATCGACATTGGAAGCACACCTGCATTTGTTTCTACATAAAAGTTTTTACCTGGAGAGGAACATCCAAACCTTCCCTCTGTAGCGATTGCACAAAGAGCTCCCACTGTTGCGTGACCACAAAACTTGACTTCATCTCCTGAACGAGTAAAGTACCGTAATCGAAAATCCGCTTTTTCGCTGGGAAGAATAAAGCCACATTCGGATAAATGCATTTCCATGGCTATTTTTTTCATCTCATCAACACTAAGCGTGTCTGCATCTAAAACAGTAACTGTGGGATTGCCCGAAAATATTTCTTGGGTAAATGCATCTATGTGATGAATTGTATAACTTCTCATTTCTCTTTTCCTATATTGTTAATATAATTATAAATACTTGCCCTTGAGATCTTTAAATAATTAGAAACAAAAGGCACCGCATTTTTAAAGTTGAATATTCCCTGATGATAGAGATGTTGAACGAGGTGTTGCTTATGTGACCGATTTAAGTGGGATAGATGTAATTCATTTTCAGAAAGATACTTTTGAATAAGATTCTCGGCCTGCTCTTCGCAACTTCCCCCATACATTTCTATAGGATTTTCTGAATCTGTCTTTAGGGTTAAAAATATTTCAAGAAGACGTTGCGTATCCTGCATAAAGCTAACGTCCACATTAAAACAAATTAAGCCTACCGGCTTTTTCCCCTTATCTCTTATTGTGATCGATGTGCATTTTAATTGACGTCCATCCCAATTGCGTTTGTAATAAGCAGGAAAGTAATCTGGAAATTCATCAATACTCACCTTTAGTTCCGCTAAAGGAGAAATGTCTCCAATCTTTCGTTTAGAAAGATTATGGTATAGTGCGACGATTTTCCCTTTTTTTAAGTCATGGACAGCGGCTTCAACGAATGGATCAAAGAGTTCAACAATCGCCTGTATAAAAGGCTCATAAGGTTTAAGATATTCTGGAACGTTAGGCTGAGACATAGATTTCTCCTTGTTTAAGAAATCTACTTTAACAAAAATTGTATTTTTTGTCAAATTTACACAATATGTCTAAAATAAAACTTCTTCTTCCCAAAAATTAATTGAATAACTAAGTTCATAGTCTATGTAAACTGTATTGAGCTTAAAATAGAGTGTTTGAAAAATGCTAATGTTCTTACAAAGAGCTTAAGCACAAAGATCCTTTTTTTATAGAAAGTGACTTTTGAATATATTGTGAGAGCTTTAGACACCTCTTAAATTTTAAGTTCGCCTCGATATTTTTAAACTTTAAAGGTAAAAGTTATGCATCCAACCACCAGTCTTCAAGAGTTTTCTCAAGAAATTGCCCTAGATAATATTCCCTGGGTTGAATCACCTTTTTTTGAGGAATTGCTTGAAAAAAGTCCCTATGATGATAAAATTAAAGCACAGATTCGCTTTTTTTCTGAAAATGGCTATCTTGTAATCAATCCGGAGATAGAAAATTTCGATACAATCTCAAGTCACATCATTCAAAGTCTCAGTGAGCAACAGCGTTTGTATGGATCTCGCGTTCAGGATGCCTGGAGATATCAGGAAAATGTGCGAAAATTAGCCTGTCACCCCACAATTCTAGAATGGTTAAAAATTCTTTATAGACGCACGCCTGTCCCCTTTCAAACGCTTAACTTTTCTAAAGGGACTGAACAAGCTACCCATAGTGATCTGATTCATTTTAGCTGTGTTCCTGCTAGATTCATGGCCGGAGTATGGTTTGCTTTAGAGGATGTAGATAAAAACAATGGGGCGCTGCACTATTACCCAGGAAGCCATAAGCTGCCAGTCTTTGATTTGCACGACATTGGATTATCTAAATCCACGCTAAAAAATAGGGATCAACAGTATAAGCTTTACGAGCAATTTGTGCGCAAATTAATGGAAAAATCGGGATTCCAAAAAGAAACGATAGAAATCAAGAAAGGCTCTTGTCTCATTTGGTCTGCCAACTTATTTCATGGAGGAGACCCTATCGTTGATAAAACTAGAACTCGTCATACGCAAGTCACGCACTACTATTTTGATGAATGCAGATACTATAATCCGCTTTATTCGGATGTTTATCTAGGAGATATTGCATGGAAACAAATCGTCAATATTTGCGATGGAAAAATCATCCCTCATACTTATAATAAAAAAACTATTCCTCTACCTCTCAAAATTCGGGCACGTTATACCTTAGAAAATTTCTTACAAAAAAACCCTTTAGGCCGCGATATTTTTACTAAAGCCAAAAAGTTTTTAACTCGCCGTTGAGGTTTTGCAGAATTACTTAAGGCAGACTTGGAAAGAATAAAAGATTCAATCTAAGCAGGCTATCGAAGAGATAAAAAAACGTCTTCGATAGCTTTGCAGATGGTTTTAAGGCTTATCCACCAACTTTTGCCAGTGCTTTTTCATTTTACGAGATAAGAGCGGCGCAAGTTTAGAAAATTCGACAGGCCATAGTTGATAACGTTCTGTATCTACAAAAGCTATCTTTCCATCTTTAGCAAAGGGAATATTTTTAATATAAATTGAATCTGGCAAACCCTGAGAACTGATAAGGTGATATAAAGCGCTAAGCTGTTTTTTAGATTTAATTTGGCGAAACATCTTTCTATTCTCTTCTTTATCCAGAATGTCCATATCCTCAACAACTAAAATAAAATGTTTCTTTGGACCATTTTCTTCATTAGTAAAGCTTTGAGGCAAAGGATAAATCCATTTATGGGGAACTTTAAAGTACTCCTCATAACCATTTTCTTCAATGGCACTTCTGATGGCCTCTGCACCAAAAATGCGGTGTATTAAATACTTATCATCCAAGGCATATTGATCATCCAAGCAAGCTTTGATTAGATATCCTGGTAAATGGGGATGTTTGGCTACAATGACTTTATCCCACTTCCATCCCTCTAAATTTTTAAAACCAGCCGCTTGAAGTGTTTGTAAATTTGCCGTCACACGCGAGGAACTAAAAATCGCATCTAATTTATTCTTAAGAGGATGATTGGAAGGTAAAAAATAAGGCAGTAAAGCATGCCAGGTTGCTTCATCTACATCGGGATTATATTTCCAATGATACTCCAGAGGGCTAGGAAGACCTACAGAAAATCGAAAAGGGCGGGACCATGCAGAGTTCTTTTTCTTAGAGACTGTTTTGTAACGAAAATAATAAACTTGATTGCGAATTAACTGATCATGGGCTATTTCTGGCGGAACGACAATCAAAGACGAAGAATCCCCTACATTTTCAAGGATTGGGGAAATCCAGTCAAATAAAGGTGTATTAGAAATTTGCCAATGCACTTTTTTTGCCTTTTTTGGGGAATAGTCTAAGCTAAACTTAGGAGAGGAATCAAAAACAGCCTCCTGGTTATTCAAACGTTTTTTAATTTTAGAAGCTTCTAAAAATACCGATTGAAAAATGAGTAATGATAAGACCCCATATACTATTATTCGCATACGCATCCTCTCAAATCCTTAAATTCTGACTTAAAAAAAGTCCCATCATGCTAGGTTTTTTGTATTAATTCAAATTATATATTATTTCAACGTGATCCATGCGTACACAGCCTAAACATTTATGCTCTTACCCATTCGCATATAGTAAGGATAGACCTTTCTTTCCGCTGGTCAAGTATAGCTATGCTCAGGTGTGAGTGGGCGCGCAAGTGAGATTAAAAAACGTAGGGCTTACATGCAGTTTTGGAAATGAAAAGAGTATTATTAAAAAAATTCATTCATTTTTTATGATAAATAATAAAATATCTCCACTTTGCAAGATGGTATGCGGAGGTGGATTTAAAATATGGTCACCTTGACGATCAAGCCCCACAATCAACCCTCGGACATAATTTTTTAATAACGGATCGGAAATCGAACGATTGATTAAAAGATGATTTTCATCAATCTTAAGGGATTGTATATTTAATTTAGGTTGTTCGGCAGAAACAGTCTCATCTTCGATTCGCTGAGTAAATTCTCTAAAACTATCGATTTCTATCATTCCTCCTAGAACAACTAACTCATCTTCAGGAAGAATTCTTTCCTGTGCATTAGGTAACCAAAGCGTTTTTAAAGCTCTCTTGATCGCTACAATATTAATGCCAAAAGAAGGCCTCAAGCGACTCTCTTGTAGCGTTTGTCCTACAAAAGGAAATTTATTCGAAACCTTAATCCTCACTAATTCATTATCCCAAGGGGCTAACTTTTTCAATAAGGCCTCATCCAACTCCTGCTTACGTGTCAGATTATTAATGAGGTTATTTTCTAGTTTATTATAAAAGATTTGAATGTGTTGAAAAAACAACTGATAGAAGATTAATAAAATAGCTACAATGGGAATGAGTACCCAAGGGAAAGAAAAATAGATTAAAGCAAAGCCTCCGACTTCTAAGGCGGTTAGTGTCCAGTTAAGGAGACGAATAAACTTTCCTTGTGTTCTCTTTTTGGGCTGATAAGAAAATAACATAGCCCATATAAAGGGAGAGGCGATAAAAAATATCACTAACCAAAAAACTAATTGCAGTGGCCAATGAAGATTGATAATCGATAAAAAACGAGGAACTATTACTTGGGCGGATATGGAAAAGATAATAGCTACAATAATCGCATTTACACTAAAGCGGATGAGATGCTTCGTTCTCCAGTTTTCTTTGTTCTGTTCGTTGTTATCGGGAAGTAACCATTCACGATAGTTTTTTAGAGACGCCTGCCAATGGGTAGGAATTGCACTTTCCACTCTTTCACTTATTTTAAGACCAAATTTAATTAAGTAGGGTGTAGCAAACGTTGTAATCGCTGAAATAGCGACAATAATGGGATATAAAGACTCATCTGTTTTGATTAATGAACTACCCAAGCCAATGATAATAAAGGAAAACTCACCGATCTGAGCCATGCTAAATCCTATGCGCAGCGAATCTGAAACACTTTGTCCTGCCAATAAAGCTCCTATTGCACTACTAAATAACTTTCCTAGAATTGTTAATAGGGAAAGAAGAAGAATGTAAGACCAATAAGAAACAATTAAAGAAGGATTGATTAGCATACCTACTGAAACAAAAAACACTGCAGCAAAGATATCTCTGATTGGTAATGTCAGGGTCTCAATTTTGTGTACCAAGGGAGTTTCTGCTAATATCGACCCCATAATAAAAGCCCCTAAAGCTGCAGAATAATTAAAATACACAGCTACAGAGCTTAGAAAAAGACAAAGACCGACAGAAATAATGGTTAAGGTTTCATGATTAATATAATTTTGTATTTTGCGCATGACATAAGGCAAAGCAAAGTATCCCACTAAAAACCAACTACTAATTACCAGTAGCAATTTGATCGAGGTAGTAAAAATTTCATAAGAAAGCGCATGTTCTGAGGATCCTGTAGTAGATACAAATACCAGTAAAAGGATAGCCAGCAAATCCTCTACTAAGAGCACACCCACCATCAATTCAGCAAAAGTAAAGCGTTTTAAGTTGTACTCCTCTAAAGCTTTTATAATAATTGTGGTGGAGGAGATCGATAGCGCACCCCCTAATAACAAGCTTTCGTAAGAGGACCAACCTAACATCTGTCCTGTGCCAAAGCCTACGACTAACATGAAAATGACTTCAAATACCCCAATAATGGCTGCAGGCAGTCCTAGCTTAGTTAACTTGCTAAAGGTAAATTCAAGACCTAGGGAAAACATTAAAAAAATCACCCCTAGCTCTGCCAATAACTTTATTTCCGCTTCATCATCAATGAGAGAAAAAGGAGGGGTGTAGGGACCAACAATAATTCCTGCGATCAAGTAACCTAAAACAATCGGTTGTTTGATTTTTTGAAATAATACTGTGACAATAGCAGCTACACATAAAACCACCGCCAAATCTTCGACCAGAACAGATTGATGCATAAACCCCTTATCGTTCGTACCACTTTGAATGCTGCAATGTTCTTAACTCTAGGAATAGCTCAGATTAGACAACTTCCACTAGAGATGCTTCGTCTCTTGAGTCAAATTCAAAAAAGAGAAAGTCCTCCCAGCAAACGCAAAAAAGTCATGCATTTGCGTTAATATCTTTGATCGTCTATACTATTTTTTTATTTAATAAAACATCTATCCAAAATCACAACACTATGTTTCAAACAAAAAAATATTTATTCTTTTTTATATATCTTCTTTCTATCAGCTTTTCAAGTTTTGTTTTTACTGAAGATTTATCTAACCAACCACTTGATCCTCAAATATTTGTTGTTTTTGGTGGAACAGGAGATCTGGCCCGTAAAAAAATATTCCCCGCACTTGAACAACTCCAACTCCAGAATCAGCTACCTAAAAACTTCGTGTGTTTAGGAATAGGAACCAAAAATTTAACATCTGAAAAATTTCAAGAAACTATTTTAAAACCAGATCAAACTTCTTTGAAAAAAAAGATCTTTTATGTCCAAGCGAATATTTTGCATGATGAAGATTTTACAAAACTTAAATCTACGATCGAACATTTTGAAGAAAGTTTTAAAACTCAAGGAAACCGCCTCTTTTATTTGGCTACAGCCCCTAGTTTATTTCCTATAATCGTTCAAAAGCTTAAAGAACATGGACTCATTCATTCTTTGCCAGTGAATGGAGCCAGTTGGTCCAGAGTGATTATTGAGAAGCCCTTAGGTCATGATTATAACTCAGCCTTACAACTCAAGCAGCTTCTTGAAAGCCATTTAGATACATCTCAAATTTATTTGATCGATCATTATGTGGGAAAAGAGGTGATTCAAAATATTCCGACCTTTAGATTCTCAAATCCTCTCTTTGAAAACTTGTGGAATAAAGATCATATTGAATCCGTTCATATCACCCTCAGTGAGGAGATTGGTATAGGGGAAAGAGGAGCCTTTTGGGAAGAGACAGGGTTGTTAAGAGATTTAATACAGAATCATGTCATGCAAATCCTCACACTTATCGCCATGGAAAAACCTAAGACACAAGCAACAGAAGATATTCATCAGAAAAAGATAGAATTGCTCAATGCGATTCGTCCTTTTACTATGGAAAACTTAGACACCCAGATTATTCGCGGACAGTATGGACCGGGATTTGTAGAAGGGCATGCAGTCAAAGGATATCTAGAAGAAAACCACGTTGATCCTAAATCTACTGTTGAAACTTTTATAGGTGCACGTTTGTACATTGACAATCCTCGTTGGATGGGAGTTCCGTTTTATCTTAAAGCTGGGAAGCGCCTGAATGAAAAATTGACAGAAGTGGCGATTCATTTTAGAAAATCTGAATCTCATGCAGCTAATCAATTGATCTTTCGCATCCAACCTAATGAAGAAATCGCTTTGATCTATAATTCTCAGGTTCCCAATGTAGAGGGAACCGTTGTGCCTACGAAAATGTTGTTTAATTACCGTGCAAATTTTAAGCAGCATCTTCCGGACGCCTACGAACGCTTGATTCATCAGAGCATGGCTGGCGATAAAAGACTTTTTGTTCATTTCGACGAATCTCTTATTTCCTGGAAAATTTACAATCCCATCTTAGAGTATTGGAAAAAACATCCTCAAGCGCCCTACAAATATACAGCTGGCACCCAAGGACCTCTGGAAGTTCAACGTCTCTTTCTCAAATCTAATCCATAGGAGTTAAAATGAAAATTCTGTTCTCTTTACTAGCTCTAGCTATATGTGTGAGCACAGGGCAGGGATTTTGTTTAGATACAAAATCCTCTAATTCAATTTTTGAAAAAAGATATAGTGGTTATGTCTATGAACCGACTAAAACTGTTAGTAAAGAACAGTTAAAGCAACTCGTTGAAGCAGCTCGTTCTGCTCCCTCCAGTTATAACGACCAACCCTGGTATTTTGTAATTGCTGATAAACAATCTACCCCTGATTCCTATAAAAAAATTTTAAATAGCCTCGTTGAGTTCAATCAAGAATGGGCGCAAAAAGCTCCTATCTTAATAGTTGTGACAGCCGACACGAAATTCATAAAAAATCATAATGAAAACCGTTGGGGTCCTTATGATACAGGTGCAGCAGCTTTTGCCATGGCCTTGCAGGCTTCGGAAATTGGATTGATGGCGCATCAAATGGGTGGTTTTGACGAAAAGAAACTTCAGGCTGATTTAAACATTCCTAGTCGTTACGTGCCCATGGCTGTTATAGCCATCGGCTACGAAGCCGCCAATCAACCCGCCAAACCCAAAGAGAGAAAATCCCTTCAAGAAAACTTCTTTATGGGAGAATGGGGAAAAGGTTTTAATCCCTAATTAAATTAGCTATTGCATACAAAAAAACCTCGCAATCTTTGCGAGGTTTTTTTGGAATGGACTAGATTTCGACTTCATTTTTAAGCATAACACGGCTGTAAAGCACTCCAGCGATCAGACCTCCCAGAATAGGACCCATCCAATACACATAATGATTTAACCAATCACCAGAAATCAACGCTGGTCCAAAAGCACGCGCAGGATTCATAGCACCGCCTGTTACTCCTCCCCCCATCAATATATCGAAAAGGATAACACTGCCGATAGCAAATCCCCCTACAGCTTTGAAAGCACCCCGGCTATCAACAGCAGCTCCATAGACCGTGAATACTAATAAAAACGTTAATATCACTTCTGTGAAAATTCCAGCACTAGGTGTAATATCAGTGCCTAAGGCGGGTGTTCCTAAATTTACAGCCGTTGTAACAGCCACAGGGAATATCCATTTTAAAAACAGAGCTCCTACAACACCGCCTAGCAACTGGGCCACAATCTCTGTTAAAGTGGGAACAAGACCTTGTTTTCCCCCTGCCCAAAGCCCCAGGCTAATAGCCGGATTAAATTTGCCTCCGGATATTTGCGCAAGAGCAGACACCATCACAGCAATAGCCAAGCCATGAGCGGCTGCAATTCCTAATAGGCCTACTCCCCCATGCGTCATTTCATTCAAGCAAATAGATCCAGCACCGATGAAAATTAAAGTAAATGTTCCAATAAATTCTGCAATTAACCAAGCTAAATTCATAGATTCCTCCATTTTTCCTAATATAGATATTTAAAAACCTTGATATCATGCAATCAAATTCCTTTAATTCCTGGAAAAACTAGAGGTTTTACCATAAAGCTTTTGAAAAAAAGAGATTGGCGTTTTCGATAAAATTATGGTAGCTTGAGCTCAGGAAGAGGTACACCTATGAGTAAGCACCCTAGAGAAACAAGAGATTCCCTGAAAATCATTGGCATCGTAATGAAAACCACGAATGCAAATGGACAATCCATTCAAGATATCGCGCGTTTCTGGGAAAAATTCAATGATGAACAGATTTTTACTAAAATCCCGAATAAAAAAAACCAGGACATTCTAGCTTTATATACCGACTACGAAGGAGATGAGACCCAACCCTATCACTATATGATTGGTTGTGAAGTGACTAGCTTGGACGATATCCCGGTAGGGATGGTAGGCAAAATCATTCCTCCCGCCGACTATACAATCTTGAAAGCTCAAGGACAATTTCCTGACTGCTTGACGAAAACATGGCAGACTATCTGGAAATCCGATCTTAAACGCTCGTACCGTAATGACTTCGAAGTTTATCGTACCTTTGATCCAAATCATGCAGATATAGATGTATACATCGGTGTGAAATAAAACGACTAAATTTAAATCTTGAAATCACTTCTGCATGTCTAAGAAATCGACAATCAAGCGACCTAACATCTCCTGACATTCACGATTAAAAAACATATGCCCCATTCCAGGGATGAGTTCTAACTTAGCTTGAGGGAGTTCATGGGCAAGAGCAATACCTCCACGACGAGGGACTAACAAGTAATCTTCCTCTCCCTGAATCACAAGTGTCGGTACACTTATCTTTTGTAATAATCCTCGACGTTCTTCCATTGTGTCTAGACCTAAGCGCACAGCACGCATATGTGGATGAGGTTTAATTAAATTTTTTTGGGCTGAGCGGGTGTACATTTCCTTGGTAAACGCATAAACTAAATCCTCATCAAGAGGTAAGGTTCCATTCCAACGTTTCCACATGCGCATAAAGCCGGGAAGGCTCTCTTCAAAATTTTCTGTCGGTTTATTGGTATCGTTGATGGAATATGTTTCAGCGAGGGTTGTTTTTTCTTCTGGTGTTAATGGAATATCTGTGGAGGCTGTCGCTGCAGCAGGTCCACAGCAAATACAGGTCATAGAAAGTGTTCTTTCGGGATACATGCTAGCAAAAAGTTGAGTCACAATTCCCCCCATCGAATGGCCAACTACATGAGCCTGGGAAATTCCATAACAATTTAAGATAGCTGCTGCATCATGAGCAAGGTCAGCAATTGTATATGGTCTATCTAAAAAGTCAGGACCTGTCGTTAAACCTACATCTCGATGATCATATCTAATGACGCCATATCCATTTTTATTCAAAATTCCACAAAATAAATCCGTCCAAAAGCGTGCATGAGCTGCAGCACCACTAGTTAAAAGCACCACGGGATGCGTCACACTTCCCACCCGCTCCGTCCAAATCTCATAGCCAGAGCTTTTAACGATTTGTGTTAGGGCTGTTGAAATTTTGTTCTGCATCTTCGGTAATTTCCACCTTCAATGGGTTAAGCTTCAAGGACTGCATGATTTGTCCAACTTGAATTTCAAATTCATTCAATTCAGATTTTTCTTTGTAGATTTCTGAAGAACAACGAAACGTCATCTCGTGACTATGCAAATCTATGGGAATCCCTACATGAGGCACCATAAATTTTACTAACCTCCCCTTATTATTAATCCCTTTCGCTTTATCTTGAATCTCTATCGGTCCGCCAACGATCATACTGTAGTTTTGTTGCAACATGGCCCCTGATGCCACTGACCAGTCCTTACGGAAATATTTAAACTCTACTTTTCTCCCCTCTAGCAATTGAACTTCTATGTGCAATTGATTATCTTGAAACTGTTTATTTCCCGTATTACGAAGTGTTTTAAAAGTCAGAGCTTTTTTAGTGACAATGTAATCTTGCAGACCGTAGACAACGCTCTGCCTTGAAAAGGTAAAGACGATCTGAAGATATTCTAAAGCTGTGAGAAGATCCACTCTAGGGTAATTGGAAAACTCACTTAATAGCTTTTCCAACTGAATTAGTGCATCCTGCGTTAGATCCTCAATCTTGAAGTCATTCTTCACTAAGGGAATTGAATCAAAACTTTTGGATGTGGGTAATCTATTTTCGTTTTTATTTTTTTGTTTAAGTGCTTTAATCAATGTGATTAATTGCATATAACATAAATTTAACTTAAGAGCCCCTTCCGTTTTATCTTCGTTTTCAGTTTTTTTCATTTTTTCCTGATGCAGGTCATGATGACTTTGCATGTTTCCTAAACGTAGAGTTAGATGTCTTAATAAAGATTTTTGATCGAACCAGTGTTCGCTAAATACATCCAGGATAAGCATAAACATAGAAAAAACATCTTTACCAGCCGCTAAATCAATTTCGTTTTTATCTACGTCAAAAATCTGTATTTTATTAAATTCCAACGCCCTTTCTAAATCACTAATTTGGATGTTTTGATCCTTATATAATCCCGTTAAATATTGAGAGACAGTAGGAGACTGGTCATTAATAGAATTGATATCTATCACTTCTTTGATCCTTACCTGTACAGCTTCACGCCAAAGAGAATTTAAATACACATGATCTAAAAAAACTTCCAAAACACTTAACACTCTTTTCAACACTTCAGGCTCTTGTCCCTTCTCTATCTTTTGGAGATGTTCACATAATATTTTTTGCCAAGAGTGATTTTTATCGATATTTAGAGAATCAACCTTGAAAGGCTGTTCTTGAGAAATATTATCTCTTAACGCACGTATTTTTTTGTTAATATTTACGATAGCAGTCCGATGCCCCTTTAATAGCTTTAATTCTTCTAAAAGACCTTTATGAAGTCGATCAGTACTTTCATTCATTTTGTCATCCACTCTTTCCATCTCGATTCTTGTCATCGATTTTTTAGGACTTAAGGAGTGGGAGACAAAGGACAGGTGAGAAGGTGCAGGAAGCGCACTCAACGAGTAAGAACGCTGCCGCTCTTTGCTCTTATCCTCAAGATTTTTGGGAGGAAACATCAACCGGAGAGATTTGACTTGAGCGAGCATTTTTTGATCTACTAAATTCCATTCAGGTAATAAATGGAGAATTTTTTTATTTGCTTTAGATAAAAGATCTTCAGAAAAACGAAGAAGAATTTTTTTACTCAATTTTTGAATCATGGATAGCATCAATTCTCCTTCATTCATAGGAGAATTTCTTCCAACCTTCAAAACATCGGTACCCTCGATTTGCCAACAAATTTTTAGGATTTTTAAATATAGTTCCTGAAGAAGAAGAGCGCGTTTAAACTGCTCTATATCGTTCGGATCCCTCATGAACTCCTTTCTTCCGTTCTTTAATAAAAAAACGAGAGCCTCATGAGAATCCATTTTAAAAGATTCATAAGGGCCTATCAAAGACTCCATTTGCGCTTTATTTTCCGGAATGTCTCTAGGAGGAGTAGCAAATTTTTGTGAAGAGGCTGGAGATGAATCTCTTACCGGTGGCTCTACAGGGGGTTTAGCCTTGATCACATGTGCTTGCGTTTTAGACGAATTTAGTACAGGATGTCTTTGGATATTTTTTAACTCTGGTAAAGGGGGAACAATTCTTTCAAACAGATCAATCTTGTCTTTTACACTATTTTTTCTATCCGAAAAGTCTAATGGAAGTCTCTCTTTTGTTGACGAACTAGACAAATTAGTTGTTGTAGTCATAATCATCCACCCTGTTATTATAGATTTCCTATATGCTAAATAAAGGATCTTAACAAGAAATTTTATCTGGAATAAAATCGAGCAAAAAATCAAATTAATGAAAACAAATGAGTTAGTTATTATATGAAAAATAAAACTATAACAACATCTATTAAACAACGCTGTGCTTGGGTTCCTCAAGATAACCTGCTGTATCAAGAATATCATGATAAAGAATGGGGGGTACCTGTTTACGAGGATCGCAAACATTTTGAATTTTTAATTTTAGAAGGTGCACAGGCAGGTTTAAGCTGGGAAACCATTCTTAAAAGAAGAGCCGAATATGCGAAGGCCTTTGACAATTTTGATTGGGAAAAGGTGGCTCTTTACGATGAAGAAAAAATGGAAGATCTTCTTAATAACCCTGGAATCATCAGAAACCGTTTAAAAGTACAGGGTGCCATCGTCAATGCCCAATGTTTTATCGAAGTCCGTAAAGAATTTGGCTCTTTTAACACTTATATTTGGTCTTTTGTGAATGGCAAGCCTATTCATCACCATTACCGTTCCATCAAAGAAATTCCTACTGAAAGCGACGAATCTAGAGCGCTTAGTAAAGATTTGCGTAAACGTGGATTTAAGTTTGTAGGTCCCACGATTATGTATGCACACATGCAAGCGATTGGAATGGTCAACGACCATACACAAGATTGTTTTCTCTATAAGCCTAAATAATTATTGCAGAGGAGGCTTCTCTAGCAAGCCTTCCATTTATGTAAAAGCATATCAGGATCGTAAGCTTGCTTAGCTTGTCTTAACGCAGGAATTCCTAAATCTTGTTCCATATTTATCCACTGCAGTAGAAGGTAGATGTAACGCAAAGTCTCTATAAAGATAAGGTGTAGTCCCTTTCACCTCATGCAGAGATTTTGCAAAATGTAATAAAGCCGTTCCAGGAGTTAACAATTCACCAATGCTAAAACCAATGACCTGTTGATCTGCATAGATAATACGTCCGAAAAGTTGGAGCTGTGGCATTAATTCCAAGGCTTCCTTACAGGAAAGATAGTCTGTTTTTTCCTGAGACTCGCCGCTTTGCTTGTGCCAGAGTTCTAATAAATCCAAAGCTTTTGCTATTTCCTTGCCTTCAAGCCAACGGGATTCCACTTTAAAATTTCGCTCCAATTGATTTAATAGATTGCGCCGACTACTTAATTCACGGCCAGCCATTGTTTGCAACTTGGTAACATGAAAAAGATAGTCAGTATCCGCACGACAAGTGGTTGAAGACATTCCCATCCCTTTAAATTCTTCAATCCAAACCTCTGGAATCGGAAAAAAACAATAGGTTTTTCCTTGCGTACATTCGGGCAATTTTAGCTGGATGCTTTTGGGTGAAACAGAAGGAATAATATAAAAATTTTTATTTTTAAATTGACCCATTACACAAGGAGTTTCACATTCAATCAGCTGAAATGCATGCTTTTTACGGAATAAATAAGCGTTTGCAAAACTATATTCTGCAAAATGCAAATCGTAATCGATGCATAATTTTTTCCATGCCGGCGCAATAATGGATTGATGATGTAAAGCAAGAGGCTCTGTTTTCATGATGGTCACTCTTAATTCATCGATGCATGCTGAAATTGATAGATTCTGGCGGTCACAATTTTCCATTGGTCTTTATTCTTCACTAATAAGAATGTGCCATGCTGCAAAAGAGTAGGCGGCCATTCATTTTTTGGATCCACAATATTTTGCAAGCGGATCGTCACATCCATCACTATAGCTTGCGGATTGAAAGCACGCGAAGAATCCATAGACATAAATATTTGACTTTTTCCAAAGGGACCCAATTTTTCTTTTTCAAAGTGCTTTTCAATTTGCGCAGGGCCCATGATCCATCGTCCCCACGGTGTAATTAAATCTCCATCCTGGGCCCAAAGAGATGACAAAGCTTGAGAATTATGTGTATTCCAAGCGGCCTCAAAGGATTTAATAAAATTTCCTAACCCTTCTAATTCTTGAGGTCCTGGATTTTGTGCAAATGTCATTGCTTTACAGCAGATAAATATGATAAAGAAAAAGCGATACATAGATTTCTCCTTTTTTATAATTTATGCTTTGAAGGAGTTAAGCACAATGATGTTATTTGATTCTTATAAATTTATTGATCTTACCCATTTAATCACACCCAATATTCCTACATGGGATCGAACTTGCGGTTTTAGCGTTGAGAATATCAAAGATTATGACCCTCATGGACATCGTTCACAAAAAATTCATTTGCAGGCGGGTGTAGGTACCCACATGGATGCACCGGGCCATTTTATTCGTGGTGGTGATAGTATCGATGATATTCCTTTGCAAAAGTTAATCGTACCTGTGTGCCTTATCAACCTGGCGGATAAAGCCGATGAGAATTATCAGCTTGCCGTCGAGGATATTGAAAATTACGAAAAACAATATGGAATGATTTTAGAAAACTCTTTCGTGATTGTATACACCGGTTGGAGTCGTCACTGGCCTGATAGTGAACGTTATTTAAACTTGGACAAAAATCTTCAAATGCGATTCCCCTCTATTTCAAAAGAAGCTGCAGAATTTCTTGTAAAAAGAGAAATCGCTGGATTGGGTATTGATACACTTTCACCCGATTGCGGCCCGCTATTCCCCGTTCACAACTTATTATTAAAAGAAGGTAAATACATTGTGGAAAACATAGCGAATGGCCACTTAATGCCTCCTCAAGGTGCCTATGTCATTTTATTACCTTTGAATATGGATTCCACTGAATCACCCATCAGAGCTGTAGGTATTATTTCAAAAACTTAAAAAAAAGTCACACATAACCCTTATTTGATCCCTTTTAGGGCAAAGGATGTATATGGTCGCAAAGGAAATAGTAGAAAAATTATTAAGTTTTGCTGATATACATATCGATGGTCATCGTCCCTGGGATATTCAAGTGCATGATGATCGTCTGTACGATCGAGTTTTATCAAAACAAAGTCTCGGTTTAGGAGAAGCTTACATGGAATCTTGGTGGGACTGCGAGTCCCTCGATGTACTGTTTACCAAACTCTTAGACGCAAAACTCGATCAAAAAATTAAAACCCACCCTCAACTTGCTTTTCAAATATTTCTACATCGCCTCATCAATCATCAGACACGCGACCGGTCCAAAAAATCCGTTCAACATCACTATGATCTAGGCAATCGTCTCTTTCATGCAATGCTTGACCCCTCTATGAATTATAGCTGTGCCTTTTGGGAACAAGCGACAACCCTAGAAGAAGCTCAGCGCGATAAAATGGAATTAATTTGCCAAAAACTACAGCTAGCTCCCGGCATGCGTCTTCTTGACATAGGATGCGGCTGGGGAGGATTAGCCAAGTATGCAGCCCAAAACTATGGAGTAGATGTTCTAGGGATCACCCTATCGATCGAACAAAAAAAATGGATCGAGGGACACTGTCACAATCTTCCTGTTGAGGTCCACTTATTAGATTACAGGGATCTTCAGGGCTCATTTGATCGTATTGTGTCCGTAGGAATGTTTGAACACGTTGGCTATAAAAATTACACAAAATTGATGCATACCGCTTTTAAAAATCTTAAAGAAGATGGGCTTTTTTTACTCCATACGATAGGCACCAATGCCACTAAAAAAGCTGGCGATCCATGGATCAATAAGTACATTTTCCCGCAAGGAATGCTGCCTTCCATCGCGCAAATTGGTCAGGCCTTAGAACCCTACTTTGTCATGGAAGATTGGCATAATTTTGGAGCCTATTATGATCATACTCTAATGGCCTGGCATCAGAATTTCAATGCCCATTGGAATGATCTAAAAACGCAATACGACGAAACATTTCGCCGAATGTGGAATTATTACCTTCTCTCCTGTGCAGGTCTTTTTCGCTCACGGCAAATCCAACTTTGGCAGATTGTCCTTTCTAAAAATGGAGTGAAAGGAGGATATCGATGCCGTTATACGAAAGAGGCTTGTTTAGCAACCTCTTCAATGTGACTCGTCATGAAAAGCTACTCTTAGATTGCCAGAGGGTCTAGATTTATGCCTAAGCAGTACTCGTATAAAAAACAGATGTGCCCTAACTTAAATTAGGGCATCATCTCCACAAAAGCATGATTAAGAGAAGTTAAAGCGATGGATTTTTGTTCCCCAAGAACCATTAAAAAAGGTATTTTTAAATATAAATAAACTATGATCTGCCCATTTACAATCTAGAAAATCCACTTGGAACGGTTCTAAGAGATTTAAAGGGAGCAATTTTTTTAAGTTAAGCTCTAAAAAATAAATTTGATTATCCTTTGTTGCTATCACCAGTTTACCAGGTGTGACCTGCTTGCAGGAAAGTCTCCCCTTTAAACCAGAATCAAACAAAAGCCGATCCTCTTCTTGACTTAATATTTTTTTAAGATAAAATTTCCCCTCTAGAACATACAAAACTTGGTTAAGAAATAAACCTACAAAGCTTGCCTGTGGGGGTAACTGAAGACATTTTGTTTCATCCGTATTTAAATCATAAAAGTTCACTTCAACAAAACCATTTTCTTGTTTATAGCCATGAGTGACAATAAAATGATTAAAAAAAGAACAACGTGTCAATATCTCATCGTCATCATCATCTAAGACTGCAAAGCCATTTTTTCTAAAAGCCTCTTGAGAAAATGTTTTGATTATTTTTTGAGTTTTTAGATCCCAAATCTTAAAGTTATTCCAGGAAAATACCCCTATTTTATCCTGGCTAAGGATTATAGGGTTTTCACAATAGGAAATATATTCACCACTACTAGGTTCATATCTTTCATTAAATTCGATAGCCTTGGGTAGAGTATAAATACAGGTATCCAAACGGGTGAGATCCCATATTTTTAAAGAGTGGTCTCTTTGCGCGGAAATCACCCATTGCTGATCTATTTTCAAAATATAGTTATCCTGACTTACTGCATCTGAAAAAAAGGGAGCCACAACGGCTTTATTCTCTACATAGTTAATCAACCAACCTTTTTTATAAGTAGTAATGATGTCGTCATCATCATCGTCAAAATATCTATCCATGTATTCTGTGTAACACCCATGCACGTCACAGGATAAAAGAGATACTTTTGAAGATTGATGGAATAACTTGGTAGAGTAGTCAGAAGTCCTTAAGAGGATGTATTCATCATTAACGGGCAAGGGTTTTGTACCCGGTAATAACTCACAAGAGACTTGGTATTTGCCTGCCAGTATATTTTCTTCTAAATGATAAAAATTTTTTAATAAAATATCTTGGATGGAGTTGTGATCTAAACCTTGACGCATCAAAAACAACTTTAATCTGAATGAAACATGATAATGATCTTGTCCTAGGCGTACCTTTACCCCATATAAATGGGTCTTTTCGCTCATAAAGTCACAAAATTGATGATTCAGACAGGCTAAAGTCCCGCCCTCTTTTAAAAGAGAGCTGTTTTGTATCATATATAAAAATATATCTTGGGGAACATCTAGGTTTGCTATTTTTAAAGACATCGATCCCTCCTTTGCCTCATGGATAAATAGAAAAGATTAGCAAACAAGATCTATATCTGCGATCACAAAAACGTAAAAGAAATTTTTCCATCGGGATCAAATTTGATTGACTTCCTTTTTTCTATTTGGATAATATTTTCAAAATAATCTTATGAACATGTTTAAAAAATTACTTACTATTATATTTCTAACGCCTTCTTTATTGATTGCTTATATAGATGAACCCTACCATGAAACCGCTTTCATTGGGCCTGCTCATACGTTTTATGGATTGAGCTATTATAGCTATTATCACACTAAACATTTTTGGGATTCTCAAGGGAAGCGGCTCCCCTCCTTTAATCCTTTTACCCGCAAATCCTACCGCTTGGATATGGAATATACTCTAAGCAGCTCTCAATCTGTTTTTGTGAAAGGAGGATATACGATGGTAGAAGAACGGTTAAATGGCAACAGTCGAGGCATTGAAGATCCTGAAGCGAGTTGGCAAACACTATTGTATGCGGATACCCGCAGTGCCCTTTCAGGAAAATTAACGCTGATCATTCCTGTGGGACCCAAAAAATCTTGCGTTAGATTTGGACAATGGGGCGGAGAAATTAAAGTCTTATACTCAAAAATCTTTGACCACTGGAAAATACCTTTTTGGATAGACATGGGACTAGGATATCGCTTGTATGGCGGATTTCCTTCAGATCAAATACGCGCCAGTTTATCCATCGGATGGAAAGGAACTGCTCGTTTTTGGTTAATAAGCTCGTCCCAACTTTATTATGGAGTGGGAAATGGAAAAAAAGATGCGAATCAAAATAACATCTGTTTTCATCCTAACTTTCGCCTACTCACTTCCCAGGTACAGGCAATTTATCAGATGTTTGACTGTCTAGCTTTTAATATAGGAGGATACCTCCATCTTTGGGGAGAAAATATAGGCGCAGGAGGAGGTTTTTATGCAGGCTCTTGGATTTTATTTTAGTAAAGTTTCGATTTTTTTTCTTATCCTTCTCTTTCATCACTTCGATCTAGAGGCTAAAGAAAATCCCCCCTCCTCTTATTATCTATCCGATACCCATCCTATTAAGCCGACTTTGGATGCTCTTTTTTCCACTTCAAGAGTACTTCTTAACGAGAAAAGCATGAAAAAGGCCGGATTTATCATTTCTAAACCGCGACCTTTTACCAATCTGATTATCGCCTCACATCCAGCCATGCCAGGTTATATATTTAAACTTTACCTAGATGCACAACGTCTACATAAACATAAGCCAGAACTTCATTTCTGGATGATGCGTATCCAAGGAGCCTTAGCGGTAAGAGACACCATAGAAACCTTTCAACTCCAAGACCTAGTAAAGGTTCCCCAGAAATGGCTTTATCAGTTACCCATAAAACCCAAGGGAAAAAAAGGATATATCAGAAGGCAATACATTCTTGTGGAAGAAGATATGGATCTGGTCTCTTCTGAAGACAACGAACGTCTATGGAGAAGCGATTACGTCACTCCAGATCTGCTAAACGCCATTTATATTATTCTCTCAAAAGTGGGTTTGAGAGATTGTACCAAACCCGACAATCTGCCCTTTTCTTGGGATGGTCGCGTATCCTTTATTGATACGCAAAGCCATGGCGGAAAAGTACCGTTTAAACGACTGGAGTCCTGGTTATCTCCTTTGAATCAACTGTATTGGTCAAAATTAACTGCCCCATGAAAATTGGCTTCTGAGAATTAGAAGCTAAGCGAATTTTTAAAAGAGTCTTCTTTGTTGAGACTCTTAAAATTGTTTTAAGAACTACTGCTGAAAAGGGAAATAAACCCATCACTCGAGTCCATTGAATCTTTCGATTAATACACCATGGGCCAAAAACATATTAAAAATATTTTTAAGGAAATAGCATGAAAAAAATTAATTTCATAGTTGCATCAACAGCTCTTGCATGGATCTGTCATGGATACGGTATGGACAAGATAAATAAACCCACTGATAGTTATGGTTTTCAAAGGTATGGAAAAAAGACAGTAGAATCTATCCAAGGACATGGGGAGATCATTCTAGATGGCACCATAGTACTAGAACTTGTACGCATTAACGGCAATTTAAATGCTGAAGAATCCGCCATTGGAAGCTTGCAAGTCAATGGACAAGTGGACCTTAAAAATTGTGTCGTTAATAACCTGGCAACTATTAATGGTTCCCTGCATGCAGATAATACTAAATTTCTAAAAGAGTTATCTGTGGCTTCAGAAAGAATTACCTTAAAGACATGTTCTGTGGATTCTTTGATTATTCGTGAAGTGAGTGGCTATGATGGCATTCAAGTACTTGACTTACGCATTGGAACAAAGATTACTGGACCTATTGTAGTAGAATCTGGTCATGGTGAAATTTGGCTTTCTTCTAGTAGTGAAATTTCTGATCAAGTCAGCGGAGCTAAAGTAGTTAAAAAATGAAAACGGAATGGACTATTCTCATCAAGATAAATAGTCATCCGTCTTTCAGTCTATACCACTCCAATCACTGGTCAGAAAGGTGTCGATTATACCTTTTAGCACAAGCCACGCCAGAGCGACCTGGCAGTTCTTTTGCCAATTCTTTCCATGCAATGGAAGGCTGACCTTTATATGTAATGCGATATTTATCTAAGATAGACAAAAGTTTAGCATCTTCTTCTGCTGTCCAGGGCTCCTTACTAAGACTGGGGTCTAAGACTAGCCAACTCGCTCTACACTGATTAGCTGTTTTGCTCGGTATTTTTTCGCTGATTTTATTCCAATTAATATTCCTTTTGGCATTAACATAAGACTGCGCAAGTTTTATTAACAAGTCTCTTTCTTCTGTCGTCCATTCTTTACTACCAGATAAATTGAGTGTTGAGGCTTTCCTCTTACATTCGCTTTCGGTACGATTTTTTAGGGTTTCTGCTATTTTAGACCAATTATCTCGATGTTTTTGGTAGGCTTGTTTTAATGAAGCAATTTCGCCAGAACTCCATTTTTCTTTACTCATTTCATAATATTTATTTCTGCACTGTTTAGAGGTTCTCGTCATTACACTTGCGGCAATCGTATTCCAATAGTCTTTTATGGAATCTTCTACTTTTTCCATGGCTTCATTTAAGCGGGCTAATTCATCGACTAGCCATGGCCCTTTATTCAATTTATTTATCTCACGAGCTGTTTTTTTTATTTTACTTTCAGACACATCTTCATCAAAAGAAGAAAAATCAGAGATTGTCTCTTCTAAACCAGAATTTGAAGAATCAGAGATCTTTCTTTTTTTATGCGATGTTTCGTCTGAATTCTCAATGCTCTCAAATTTTCTTTTTCCAAGTATGGCTTTATCTTCTGCTTGTATAGAGGAAGCAGGATCTTGGATCAATTTTTTTCCTGTCTCACTGATTAAAGAGAATTTTTTACTAATCTTAGGAAAAAGAAGAGTAAATTTAATAGGTCCAGAGGAAACTTTAGGAACCTCATCTACTACATTCTTAGAACAATAATTTTTATCCGATGGATTCATCTGTATAGACATCTTAATTCCTTGTAAAATTTAATTTAAATAACAATTATAGAAAACAAGCAATAAAAAAAGATTAATTTTTAATTAAAATTTGTTAAAAAACGTAAAATCATACAGATTCATTCATTTCATTTCAAAATATAATCGATTTTTTTCAACAATGAATAAAAGAAAACTCATTTTAAGCTCCTAACGGCTTTTTGAAACCTGAGTTTTGATTTTTTTTAGCCCTTTGATAACGTCAAAGCCTTGGAAAGTCAAAACTCAGGTTAAAAATCATAGAGACTTGTCCCTGCATCTTTGTTGATTGAAGAGAATCACTCAGCAGATCTAACTTCAAAGCTAAGGATGAATGTTTCCCTAGTGAAGAGGGCTGGAGCGTCGTTTTTTCAGTGGGTGCAAGTCAAGTTCTTAAAATCTAAAAAAAAACATCTCTATGCTTTTCTATTAAATATTTCCGTTGTACATCAGTAATAGAATGTATTAAAATTAATTTCAGAGAATCTGTGCGTTCTTTTGAAAGGTGGTTTAAAGTATCAACAATCGCGTTCAAGGCTCTTGAAAAAAGAGGATTTTCAGGATTTTGACTGGCTCTTAAAACATTTACAAGAGCTGTTTCAATAAACGGTTCTTCATACTCAATCTCTTCGCTTTCTATGTCTTCAACCAATCCACTACTTCCGTAAGAAAACACATCACTCTCTCCACTTAGGTCAGAGGAATCGTCATCCATTAATTCATAGGAATAAGAACTAGCCCGGCTATTATAGGAATCATCTGCCTCTATAGAAATAGAGTCTTCCTCTTCCGTAGAAAGAAGATAATCGATAATATCTTCCTCATCATCTAAAATGGAGAATAGACAGGCTAACAATGGATCGCGTTTACTAGGATCTGAAAATTTCCCCACCTGATTGATCATCGAATAATGATTGACCCTAAATTGGGGATCCACAAAATCTTTTCTTAGCTTTTGGGAAAGCATGAATTTCCCTTCCCTAACAATGGCTTTTAGCTTTTCTTCTGTTAGGATGGATTCAAGGTTTGGAATTACCTCTTTTCCATCGATTTCAAATAATTGAATGAGAGAATAGAGAGTAGAATTAGATAAAGCAGCTAAATTGCATGTCTTACAATATTCGGCAATGACCCCTATATCCTCATTTTCCAAAATCACTTGAGGAGTATAAAAAAGATTTTTTATGAAATTTTCAAAATAATGCAAAGGTTTATTTCGCATCGCGTCTGGAAAAAAATAAAAACAATCCTCTTCATCTTTGAAGATAGAAAATA
This sequence comes from Chlamydiales bacterium 38-26, assembly GCA_001897225.1. Classification (GTDB taxonomy): domain Bacteria; phylum Chlamydiota; class Chlamydiia; order Chlamydiales; family Parachlamydiaceae; genus Neochlamydia. The sequence continues at coordinate 1,112,240 of MKSK01000001.1, read as the reverse complement.
AATACTCCAAGAGTTCATCACGGTTTTGAACGTTCGAAAATTTCCCCACGTGATTGATGAGTGAATAAAGGTGTATTCTAAATGTGTGATTCACCTCTTCTTTTATGTCATTTTCCTTTTCGAGTCTCTCTGAGGAAGAAAGATTAGTTAATTTCTGTAAATTTTTATTCATCCTATAATGTTTTATAGCAGATTTCCCGTGCTTAACAATCTCTTCCAGTTTTTCTTTTGTGAGTATGGATTCTAAATGGGGAATACGCGCCTCTTCAGCTCTTTCAAACAATTCCATGAGGCAGTAGAGGGCTGCAGGAGAGAGGGTATTTAAATCAGATCTCTGGCAACACTGTAGGAGGAGATCGAGATCCTTTTTTTCCAATTGAAATTTTTTTGAATGAGCCAGGTAGAGGATAAACTTTTCAAAATATTGAGGAGGGATCTTTTGCAGCTGCAAGCTGAAAATTTTTATGAACAGTACAGATAAGGGAGAGTTGTCTATCTGCGCATCAGACACATGCACATAGACATCTTTAAAAAATTGAGGATTTTCAGGAGATTGAACCATCCCCACTTTTAATTTTGAGGCCTTCATGTCTTTGCTTTTACAAAATTGAATAGAAGGATAGTTTTCGAAAACTTGTTGTAAATTTGCTGATATCGGCGTTGTCATTTTTAACCTTTTTGATTTCATTAGATAAGAATAGACCCATGACTCGTTCGTTCTGGGTCTTTAATAAAGAATAGACAATAGTCGTCTCAAATTTGGTTTTTGAGCATCCAAGTCTACGTACGCACAGCGCATTGTTTTCGTGCGCTTGCTATTTCAAAGATATTCGTGTGATCCTTACAGACCATCACTTTCCCATCAGAAGTATTATTATTATTTTTGGACAACGAATAAGATATCTAATTTAAACAGATTCTGTCATTAAATTAATTAAAATAAATTCTATAATTTAATTTTTAGTTATAAATAAGCAGTAAACAATCTAATTATACTAAAATGGTAAATAAAGAATGGGGGATAAAATTTAGATACGGACGCCTACTTGATTACCTGATTCGTAACGACGCAAACCTAGATAAAAAATAGAAAAAGATAAAACCCATAAAAGGCAAGCTCCTCCTACCACTGCAAGAAGATGCATCCAAGAAAATTCACGGACAAGTTCTACAGGTAAATAGCTAATTAATCCAGCAGGTAGTACTGTGAACATCATAAAACGTAAAATATCGCTGTAGATATTACTAGGATAAAGAGCGAAGAGGAACAAAGAATCACAGTACTTCTGGGCTAATGTTTCAATAGGCCCTAGCCAAAAAGCCATACTATGAGAAATGATGGACATGGAAGCAAACACAGAACAGCCACAAATAATGCCAATGATAATCATGCTGAGAGTGTATAAATCTGTCATCCCTGTCAAAAGAATTAATAAGCCCGAAGTGAGTAAATGTCCCCACCCCTTTGGCATGGAACGAGACCCAATAATATGAACTAGAACATTTTTAGGTTGAGTCATGAATGGATCTAAGCCACCCGACACAATATGGCGCGCTAAAGGCTTTACGCCTCCAAAACAGATTTGTCTTAGTCCATAAGCACCGGTGCCTATAGCCATCAAGGCTGCCATATCACGAAACTGCCACCCCCCAATATCATTAAACTGCGTGAAAAAAATCCACCACATAGAAAAAAAGATCATGTTGTTCAGTAGCATTAAAAACATTTCAAAAAGAAAATTCCAACGCAAACTTATAGAAGCTTTCATACTAGTTTTTAATAAATAGAAATAAAAAACGAGAGTTCTATAACATAACGAGGTGATCCTGAGGGGAGATTTTGTCCCAGAGTGTTGCCGACGCATCTTTAGATAGAGCTCCTGATTTTAATATTATGAGTATTCACGAAGTTTTAGTTCTACCGAAAATCCATGCTTTGAGAAGTTGTCGCAAATGTTCATCCGCCCTCCACATTCAACATCTTAAGTCCGCGCTGATATAATGTATAAAGAAGAACTAAGCCAGCCCCACACCATATGAGGGTAGATGTAAGAAAACTAAGGATAGCGGCCGTTTCAAAATTAAATATCAAGCCACTTCTTCCTCCTAAAATAGCTGGAAAGGGAGTCCACTGGGCAATCGTCTGCATCCACTGGGGGTAGACCGTTAAGGGTAGCATCAAACCCCCAAACACAAAAAGAAACTTTTCCCACACCCAACGCCAAGGCTCTACCTCATCCACAAAAAATGCAGATATTCCAACAACCAGGGTAAAGACTAAGCTTAAAAAGCCTCCAAGCGCTCCTAAGAAAAGAGCAAGAATAAAGGCAGGCCAAGGAAGAGGTAAGGAACCTGTCCAAAAATAGGTAAAAGAAAATCCCACAAAGCCCAGAACACACATATTTAAAAGTAAACCTCCCAACCCTTCTACTATTTTTGAACCCAAATAGGAGATAGGTCGAGGAAGAAAGTAGGCTAATTGTCCCGTTTTTAGTTCATACTCCATATCAATTTCAATATCAGGAACAGCAATCAAGATCCATTCATTGAAGGCTATATACCAAAGGAGAAGTTTAGGATCTAGATCTACTGCCCCTACACGGGCAGCCGCCACCTTCCAAATATGTGCAAAGATTAATAAACAGGTCACTTTGAAAATACTGAGTCCAACTAGGAGTTTATAATTTCTCAGATTATGCAAAATAGACATCTTAAAAAGAGCTAAGTATTTATTCCATTTAACGGGTAAGACCATAAATCTCCCGTATAATCTCTTCCATCGAAGGATCTTCTATTGTCATATCTCTTAAGTTAGCCACCTTTAAAGCTTCTTGAAGGACTTGTTCTACTCCCACTGTCGCTAGATCAATTTCACAGACATAATGATAATTTTCTGATTCAACCTTCTTGATCCCAGGAATAGATAAATGGAGTTTTTCCACATCAGTGATGAGTGTGACGATTTTGCGACGCACATACTTTCGTTTAAGATCTCGAATAGAACTGTCCATGACTATAGTGCCTTTATCTAGAATCAGAACACGATCAGCGACTTCTTCGATATCGGCCATATCATGTGAAGTCAGAAAGAGAGTGGTTTTTTCTTCCTCAGAGAGTTTATTCAATAGATGGCGAATGGTCAGTTTAGCATTAATGTCTAAGCCAATCGTCGGTTCGTCCAGAAAAAGTATTTTGGGTTTATGTAGAAGGCTTGCTACAAGCTCACAGCGCATCCGCTCACCTAACGATAATTGTCGAACGGGTTTAGTAATAAAAGACTGTAATTCAAATAGTTCAGTCAGTTCATGCAATCTTTTTTTATAATAACTACTGTCTAGTTCATAAATTTTTGAAAGTAAAAAAAATGTATCTGAAGCTGGGAGATGATACCAGAGCTGAGAACGTTGTCCAAATACGGTTCCAATAGAAAAACCGAGTTTGTGCCTATCTTGCCAGGGTAACAATCCCAGAACCTCCATGCCGCCCGAACTAGGATGCAAAATGCCTGTGAGCATTTTTATGGTGGTGGACTTCCCTGCCCCGTTAGGGCCAATAAATGCAACGCGTTCCCCTATTTGAACCTGAAAGTTTAAATCTTTAATAGCCGCAATCGTTTCAATTTTTGGCCGAAAAAGGCTCTTCAGAGTTCCTTTAAACCCGGGTAGCATTTCACGCACTTCAAATCTTTTGTATAAATTTTGCACGGAGATTGCAGGTGTCATAGAAGTCTCAAAAATGATTGGAAAAAATTAAACATATAAAAAAAAGAATAGATAAGCAAGCTTACAAAAGAACAACAAAGACGATTCTCTAGGGGAGAATCGCCGAACGGATCCAGGTCTCTAAATCTTTTCGCATTTGGTCCAAAGATTTTTTCTGTATATACATCATATGCCCTGCATCGTAATAATGCATTGCAATATTTTTTTGCAGATCCGGAGTTAATCTAAGATGGTTAAAGGTGTAATCTGTCGCAAAAAATGGAGTGGCTAAATCAAAATAGCCACTGCCTACAAAAACCTTTAACTTTTTATTTTTGATCATCACATCATGTAAAGGCTCAGACATATTTAAAAATTGATTTTTCGCTTTATTAAAATTCCAGTCGCTATTGATGGGGGCTAAAATCTTATATTCTCGATCACTTTTCACCTTTAAATCTTTAATTAAATATTGATTAAAAGCAGCCGTAAATGCCCCTGTTATAGCCTCAAAGCTGGGATCATAACTAGGAAAATCGCAAGATGTTTCTAAAGATTCTCCAGTGAAGCGACTATCAAAGCGGCCAATGGTTAGATTTTTTGTTCTCAATAATTCCATACAAAACCGATAGGGATTCACACGTAAGTTAGAGCGGGCAATAAAGTCTGGAGATAGCCCTGTAAAATAGGCCAACTTCTGCACAGTTCGCTCATAATCCGAGGGAGGAATTTTATCTCCTTGCATTAAAGCTAAGGTGTAATCGGTCAGAGCAAACTGCTTAGCTTCCTCCAATGCCTTATTGAGATCTTTTTGAAAATCTTCGTTTAACTTTTGATGATACCAAGCTGTAGCCACATAAGTGGGCAGATACAAAGGATAGGGTAGATCATTTCCCTTGCTACAGTCATAAAGCGTTTGAAAGTTTAAGACGGACGAAATCAGAATGACCCCATTGATGTAAATATGCTGATCTTCATGCAGATGTTCTGCTAAGCCAGCTGCACGAGTTGTTCCATAACTCTCGCCAGCAAGAAGTTTCGGAGAATCCCACCTCTCATAGGTCGTGATAAATTGTCTGATGAAATCTCCAATAGATTGGATATCCTCTTCCACCCCGTGAAATTGCTTCGCATCTTCTCCTGGCGCTGCACGACTGAGTCCTGTCGATACAGGATCAATAAAGACTAAGTCTGCTAAATCAAGGATGGAGTATTCATTATTGACCACTTGATAAGGGGGAAGCCCCTCTCCCTGCTCATTCATTAGCACGCGTCGAGGGCCAAACAATCCAATGTGCAACCAAACAGCCGATGAACCAGGTCCACCGTTAAAGCAAAAGACTATGGGTCGGTCCGTGGTATCTTTCACCCCTTCTTTAAAATAGGCCGTGTAAAAAATACTAGCCTTGGGTAGATGCTGTTCATTTCTTAGAATTAAGTTTCCGGCAATCGCCTTGTATTGAAACTCTTTCCCATTCACTGTGATATCATGCAAGGTCTCGGCTATTTCCTCTTTTAAACAGTCTTTGACGATTGCCAAATCTTTAGACGATCCATTTTTTTCAGAAGTTGCGAGAGTCTCTTGGGCAATTAATGAAAATGCTAAAAGAGAAGCTAAAATGGTTAAAGTTATACAGCCTGATGTTTTGAACATTCTATTTCCTCATTTATAATTCTTCACGTGATTATTAATTTTTGAGCGCTTGCTTCTGTGACTCTAACTCTTTAATACGCGTTAACAATTTTTCATTTTCATCCTGAAGATCCTCGTAAGACTGCATAACACTTTGCCAGAGTCTATTGTCTTTTTCTTCTTGTACACTAAAATGCTTCGCCTGCTGCTCAGCCACTTGGCCATATACTCCCTGAATACGCACAGGGCATATTTGATCAAACAAATAAGTATTTTGCCTTCTTTCTCTGTTTAAGTGGGAGTTTTTCGCTGCATCTAAAAAAACTTTCTGACGTTTTTTAGACTCTTGTTCTAGTTCATTCCAAGACCATTCATGCTGAGGTTTACCAATTTTTTTATTAAAATATTCTTGTAAAGGAGTATACGGATTATTCCCCTTGGAAGCTGGCTTGGAGAATATAATTTTCTCTGGAACGTCGGGATCTTTTTTAGAGAATCGTAAAGTCACGGATGTCCAGGCATACTTTGTCTTCACATCTTCTAAAGGTTCTGACTGCTGTTTTAACCAGTAATTTTTATCGATGGAGATGTTCTGCGTATTCGTTAAACGAAAAGCGTACGTTTCTATCTCCTCTCTTCGCAACACTTGTCCGTCACCACCCTTTATGTAAAATGCGTCCAAAAGTATTTTTAGTGCTTTTTCTCGGGATTTTTCTAAATCCAAGATGGAGGGAGAGAGCGGACGAAGGTCCTGCGGGGTCATCAAGACTAAGTGTTGAAGAACTTTCTTTTTTAATTGATAGTAGTGCGAATGCGGGTAAAGAAACTGCGAATTTTTGGAACTTTCTAAACGTTTTTTTAATTCCCTCTCTGTCTTTAAATCTGTTTGTTCCACCTGATGTGAACAGGCTTTAGCAAAAGCGTGAAGAGCCTCTAATTCTTCTTTCGAAAAAGAGCCTGAAACACTCTTCATGAGGTCATGAATCTGCTGATCTGTCAATTCCTTATTTTTTCTAAAAGTTTTAAGAAAGGAATTTTCCAGTGCCATTATTTTTTTTAAACGTTTTTCAACAGTATTTTTTTGTTCAAAAGTCATTTCGGGTTTCATTAAGCCCATTAAGCGCTGAAAAAATGCTTCGCTCTGCAGTTCTTTTTTAATGCCATGTTGGTGGATGCGAGCGATTTTTTTATGCATTTCATCTTGAACCGATTTTTCTAGACGATGCCTTTGCTCTTGATTCAGCTCGATGGCTTTAGCATATTTGAGAGCTTCTTCTGGAGTCAAATTCCATTCATAATACTTCAAGAGATACTCTTCATAATGCTTGGTCGATTTAAAGGCAAAGGGTTGCTTCAACACTTGTGGAGATGCACCATCGATTTTCCATTTAAAGTATTTATTTAGAAAAGTCGTAATTTCAGACGGAGGATTTTTTAATAATTCTTGAAATTCATGCGGAGATTTTTGAGAAAAAGTGAAAGGATCAGATAGTTTCCGCCAAAAAAAGTCTTGCATTTGCTGCCATTCCTGTGGATTAAACTCCCGTCCTAATTGAGCTTGAATTTGAATTTTTGCCGTCACGCGCTTTTTATTTGTGGCCTCTTCAATGGCTTTGGGTAATAAGCCTTCCTTTAATAAAAAATCTTTACGCAATTTTTTTTGTATATGGGTTTTGTTTAACGCAGACTGAGCTTGAAAGGCATGAACAAGAGAACGACCTTCTCGTTTTTGAGCCGTTTTAAGAATGCTCTCTTCCCTATCTTTTTTGGCTAATCTAGGCAAACAGATTAGGCCTAAGCGATGATGAATCCATAAAGAAGCTTTTAGAGAAACAAACCCCACACATAATGAGGCAAAAAAGGCCGTGGCAAATTTGACGACATTTAAAACAACTTTACCTAAATTTTGAGGATTAGGAAGCGCTCTCATGATTTGCTGCAATCCTCGAGATAACTTTCTGCGATAGGCCCCTTCAGGCTTATCTATCTTTGAAGCACAGATGACCCGATTTCCAGCCCATGCGGCTCCATATGCAGCCATAGATAAGGGCTGCACAGCAATTAAGGCGGGTGTTGCCAATGCATTTAAAAAAAATCCTGAAAAGTCTAATCCTAGGACGGCGAAATTTAAGACACGCGCTTTCCATCCAAAGCCTGTCCTGCTCTTAGCTTCCATGCTTTTCATCAAAGGATCTAAATGCGCAGAGGGAGAGAATGAATATAGTCTATTTTTAAAGGTGGTCATATTCAATGCGGACATAAGAAAATCCAATAAAGTTAAAAAAACAAATAAAGTGACTATTATACTTAAATTTTTTGTAATAAATCAATTTATTTAATTATCAAAAAATTTAAATTAAGATAACTCTGAATGACTTCAATTAATGTAACAAAGGTCTATGTTAATCTGTGTTGTAAAATCCCTATCATTTGATCAAATCTTTAACCCTAATGAAGAAATGACATGGGCGCCTTGCCGCAATATTTCTTGCCAAGCCTGTTCTTCATCCCTAGGGTGCAGGTTGACAGGTTTGCATGCATCCATAATTACATAGACTTCATATCCTAAACTGATGGCATCTAAAACTGAATATTTTACACAGTATTCAGTCGTGAGTCCAGCCACATAAAGCGTTTTTATCCCCTTTGTTTGCAGATACTCATGCAAGCCAGTCGACTTCAAATGCCCATTATCAAAAAAAGCGCTGTAGCTATCTATATTTTCATCAGTGCCCTTATGAAAAACTTTATGGACTTTTTGATGATTCCAGTCTTTTGAAAATTCTGCCCCTGAAGTCTTTTGTACACAGTGTCGTGGCCAAAGAATTTGTTTAAGACCATTTAAATCGATGACATCACCTACGTCTTTGCCATGTGTCTCAGCAAAACTTCCGTGTCTATAGGGATGCCAATCACCAGTGGCTATAATAACATCAAAAGGATAGTCAAGGAGTTTGTTAATCACGGGAAGGATTTGATCACCATTTTTCACACCTAAAGCTCCGCCGGGTAAAAAATCGTTCTGCACATCGACAATCAATAAACCTGTCACAACCATCTCCTAATAAAACACCTATTCAAATTTATACTCATAAACTTTCTTCAAGCGTGATATAGTCATGAGAAGTATGACTACGAATATTTTTTATCAATTCAATTTTTAAATCGTACAAAGACTTCTCCATTCCTACAACATATTGATGCGGGTTCATAAAACGTTTAATTCCCACATGGAACTTGCCCAATTCACGTAATGTTTTTGCACGTATTTCTTCTAAAGAAGGCAATTTATAAATTAATTTTCCCTCCCTAAATATAGGCACTAAAAGGTCTTCTTCTTGCATGCCCTTTTTTAGGATTTTTTGTTTGGTGGGATCAAAAGGATCAATTAAACATGTCTCTTGATTAAGATTTGCATTCACATCATAAATAAGATCCGCAATATTCGTTTCATTAGACTTACTATGGTAACGACGCACCTGTAAAATGCCAGGATTAGAAACTTTAATCATCTGCTCTGAAAGTTTAAGCTTATACTTCCAAGGTCCCCCCGGGTCTCTTAGGGCAGAAATTTTATAAACTCCATCTAAGGCAGGTTGATCTTTGGAAGTGACCAAATTGGTTCCTACTCCCCAAACGCCGATTTGTGCCCCCTGTCTCTTTAGCTCACTAATTAACGTCTCATCGAGTTCATTGCTAGCCACAATAGCCGCATGGGGAAACCCCGCCTCATCTAACATTTGACGACTCTTGATACTCAAATACGCTAAGTCTCCCGAATCTAAACGAATCCCTTTTAAGGTTTTACCTTGGCTTTTCAACCACTTTCCTACTTCAATGGCTTTTTTGACGCCTTCCAAACTATCATAGGTGTCCACTAAAAAGACTGTATTGGCTGGCATCGTCTGGGCTAATGTTTGGAAAGCTTCTAATTCATCATCAAAGACCATCACCCAACTATGGGAATGCGTGCCGCGTACCGGGATCCCAAATAATTTGCCTGCCAAAACGTTGGAGGTTGCACTGCACCCCCCTATATAAGCAGATCGACTCGCTGTTAAACTTCCATCGATTCCTTGAGCACGCCTTAAACCAAATTCTAATACCTGGTCGTCTTTCGCCGCAATCCGCACCCGCGCAGCTTTCGTGGCAATCAATGAAGGAAAATTAATTAAATTTAACAAAGGACTTTCTAGTAATTGACACTGAATTAAGGGTCCTTGAATTCTAAGTAAAGGTTCATAGGGAAAAGCTATCGTCCCTTCAGGCATAGCATCCACCTGACACGAAAAACGCATTTTGGACAAATAGTCTAAAAACTCCGGGCAAAAACACCGTTCCCCATCGCTATTCTCCAATTCAGATAAATACTGTAAGTCGCTGGAATCAAAGTGAAAATTTTGTAAATAGTCAATGACTGCTTCCAAACCTGCTGCAACAGTAAATCCGCCTTGAAAAGGAGCACGGCGAAAAAAAAGGTGAAATACCGCCTCTTTTTTATCCAACCCAGATTTCCAATAACCATTGGACATCGCTAATTGATAGTAGTCAGTCAAAAGTGCAAGGGACTCTTTGTAAATCTGTGTACGTTTTTTTTTCGCCATGCTTCCTCGTTTTTTCTATGAATCGCCTGACATTCAGACCCTATAACCTAGGATCTCAACATTTAAATTCTTAGACTCTCTTCCATCTTCAGTTCAGCATACAAACTTTCAGACGTTTTATTCTACCCATAAAACTCATCTGGAGATGAAATGTAAAAATAAGGTGTCCAACAAATTTCCCTTTCATTAAAAATTGATAAGGGTAATATAACCCTTGAGAAACATAACTTTGCATCATGAGCCGTTTTAAACTTCAGGTGAGCATGTATAGACTTTTATTAATCCTCAGCATTCTTTTTTGCAGCCCTTTCTTAAAAGCTCAAGGTACCGAAGAAATGTATTTACGAGACAATCTTCGCTTGGCTCGCATAGGGGATTTCATCGTTACTTCTCAGAATAAAACATATACGGTTTTACTCATCGATGACCTAGGAGCACAAGAAATCGCTATTGAAGAAATTACAGTTCCGATGAATCAAATTCCAAGCAGTAACTTTTCATGGAAAAATTGGATAAGTCAAGGAGCACCTGGCCATACCTGTTGGGTGCGTTATGTGGTCAACACAGCGACTGGACATATGAAACAGTATTATTCATATACTAAAAAAGGCTGGTTTGCGATTCCAGAGGGTGATAATTTCCTTTCGACCCTGCTCAATTTAAAACTCCGCAAAGTTCCCTTATCCGAAAGAAAAAAAGTGGGACCACCGCCTCCTCCACGTGTGACAGATACGCGTCCCTATTGGCAACCTAAGTTAACTTTCGAGGGTCAAAACATTTCCGGAGTTAAATTCGATACCTGGCGTACCTTTTGGCCTAAAGATGGAAGTGAGTTATCAGGAAAAATTATTGAAGTTTTCGTACCCCAGAATCCGGGACAATATCCCTCTTATTTCCCCTATTGGTTACAAATTAGCGGCATTGTAGGCAAAGCGAAAGTGCATATTATTGATAGCGGAAGAAATGCAAAGGGACGTGGAGCACCTAGCAGTTAATTTTTTCATGCAAGTTATCAACAAATAGATCACGGTAGCTCTCGGGCTTTGCAAAATGAGCAATCAGAGAGTTCTTCTTCATTTAAAAGACATAAATCATTAAAAATGATTTATTTAAATTTACATTAATACCTCTACTTTTTCTTTATTCGCCTTTTTTAGTCCAAAAAAAATGCGTATAAAATATTTTACACACAAATTTTGAACAAACTATCCACAAATAAAGCGTCTCATTTACAAGCCTTTAACAAATTCAACAAACAAAAACCGTACTTGATATTTTGTATTGCTTTTGCAACCTTTTTGATTTAGGATCATATCCTTTAAAATCATCGATTATACCTATGAAAACATATTCTTTATCTAAGTCTCGTACCCTCTTAAAATGGGGTTGTAACCGCTATCAAAAGAAAAAAAATTCTTTAACACCTCTACAAAAGTCTTCCCTTGAAGCCCTACTAGAAAAACTCGATCATGCCGTGCTGCAAGGAAATCGCGAAGAAGCCAGTCAGCTGGCCCAGGAGCTAGAAATCATAGGGAAAGAACCTCTAAAAAAATCTCCCTTTGAATATGTAACCGAATTTGTAACGGTTGTATTAGTCGCTGTGCTCATCGCCACTCTTCTTAGGCAGATGGTGTTTGAAGCTTATGAAATCCCTACAGGATCCATGCGCCCTACGTTTAGAGAACAAGATAATGTTTTAGTCAGTAAAACGACCTTTGGCATCAACATGCCCTTTGCAACCGATCACTTGTATTTTGACCCTAACCTAGTTCAACGCAGTGGCATTGTCATATTTTCAGGAGATGAGATCGATCTTCCTGACACAGACTCGCATTACCTATGGGTATTTCCTTACAAAAAACGGTATATTAAACGATGCATGGGAAAACCTGGCGATACGCTCTATTTTTATGGTGGACAAATTTATGGGATGAACGACAAAGGGGAAGAATTGAGCGAATTGAGGAACAGCCCGTGGATTCGTGAATTGACGTATATTCCCTACTTTTACCAAGAAGGCTTAGTCTCACGTCCTAAAAAAAATGAATTTCTCTTTAGTCAGATGCATGAAGCCATCGGACGTATGATTATCCTACCGACAGGCCAAGTTCTAGGAGAAATATTTAACGGGACAGAGTGGGTGAAAGATGATCCGCAAGCTGCTAGAAAAAATCATGAAAGTCTTAAAACCTACAGTGATTTTTGGGGCATTCGCAATTTTGCAGCTTCAAGACTACTCACAAAAGAACAGGTGGCTGATCAAAAAGATCTAGACACCAAAGATATAGGGGAGGGGCTTCTTTATTTAGAATTACGTCATACCCCTACAATGACCTACCCGGATACACTTTTCCAACAAAGCTCATTAGGTGTAAAACCTGTTGTGGGAGCCTACACAACCACCATTCCCCTCACAGAAAAACACATCGATGCACTCATGAATTCCATGTATACGGCCCGGTTTGTGGTACGCAATGGAAGGGCTGCGCGGTATAATTACGAAACCACTCAATTTGGGCCTGACAGCCCATCGATGCCAGGAATTCCAGATGGAACCTATGAATTTTACAATGGAATTGCATCGAAAATTGGATTTGCGAGTCTTTCCTCTGAGTTACCTAAGGACCATCCCCTTTATAGTAGAGACCCACATCATGTGCAAACTCTTTATAATTTAGGCATTGAGATGAGCACTCTTTATGAACCTAAGGCCAATAATCTCTTAGCTTATCCGGCGCGCTATGCCTATTTCAGAGACGGCTCCCTCTACACCTTAGGGGCTGCTATTTTTTCTAAGGGTGATCCTATATTAGAAGCGTTTCAAGAAAGGGAACGCTCTAGAGAAGAAAAAGCCTCTTCAAGTAAACCTTATATTGCCTTTAAAGATTATGGGGCACCATTGAAGGATGATGGGACGTTAAATAAAGATTTTCTCAAAGTTTTTGGTCTTAAAATCCCTGAGGGTCACTACCTAACCTTAGGGGATAACCATGCCATGAGTGCCGATAGCCGGATTTTTGGATTTGTACCTCAAGCGAACCTTCAAGGAGCTCCCAGCTTGATTGTATGGCCTCCCGGTTCACGTTGGGGATGTCCGCCGCAAAAACCTTATCCGTGGTTTAACTTTCCTCGTACGATTGTATGGGGACTATTAGCCCTCATTGGTTTAATTTGGTTCGCCATCCACCGCTACCGTATTTCAAGGCCCATGTTTAAAAAATAGCTCTATCAACCCTTGTCAAAATGAGTTGACAAGGGTTAGGTATCATCTAGAAAAACAACTTTTTTTGGATTAGAGTCTCAAGTTTTTTCATCTGCGTCTTAGATAATTGAATGCCAGTAGATACCTTTGTCTGAGATCGATCTTCTTTATCTTCAATAAGCGCATACTTTTTGTAAAAATCTAATAACTCATTATGCTTATCTTTAAGGCCATAGTAGGCCAACCCTTTCGGATTGACTAATTCCATTTCATACTTATCATCAAACACCCAAATGCGACGAAAGCAACGATCACCCTCAACGGCCGTTCTGCCATGTAAAAACCGCTCATTATCAAACACCATGATTTGACGTTCTCTTAGATCGATAGATGTGGAAAACTGAGGATTTTTCACATAGTCATTATCAAAAAAAGCAAGAGCGGCAGCTACCCCTTGCGGGATATATAAGTCCTTATCATAGCTATATCTCATGCTAATTTTTTTATGAGATAGCTGAAAAATCGAACTTTCCACTAATAGATGATTCTGGCGATACATGTTCACACAATTAGAAAAGTAGATGGGAACTTTATCTGGATGATTTTTTAAAAGAGACTCTAGGATTTTTTTTCCATCTACAAGAAAATTGACTCCACCTTTGCTTGATCTTTTGACACATTGCAACACCACAATCTTTGGAGGGCCAATTCTATAAGAGCGATGATCTTTAACATACATGCCTTGTAGATAGGCCCCATCCGTATGGGGAAAGAAGCCAATATTGGAAGTAACGTGGTAATCCTCCTTGCCTAATGACTCACTGCGAATTTCCACAATTCCATCTTGATTAAATGATCGTTTATGATTTTGAATTTTCCCGAATAAACGAGACACTTGCAAAGTGAGTTTTTCATCACAAGATTTTGGATTCAGAACAATATAGCCCTGTTTATTAAAGCGAGTATTCACTTGATCCCATTGCGACATTAACTCATCCACAGTTTCAAAATGGATTTCCGTATTTTTTTTATGTAAGGATCTTACTGGATGAAAGGACACCCTCGGAAAATGAAATTGCACAAGAGCTCTTGTTAAAACGGTATTAAATAATGACATGATATGATCCTTTTTTATGAGGAATAGTGAGAAAGAATTTTCTGAGCGATTTTTTCAGGGGTAAAACCAAAAGTGTCAGACAGATCAGAGGCTAAGGCTGAACGACCAAACGTCTGTAAACTAATTGTCAGGCCATCTTTTACATATTTATGCCACCCTAGATCAATTGCAGCCTCAATACTGACGATAAAAGATTCTGCAGGTTTTAGTAAGTTCTTGCGGTAATCATCGGGCTGTGCCTCAAAAATTTGCCAGCAGGGCATAGAAACCACCTGAACGCTCCATCCTGCTTTCTCTAATAATGAGGAAACTTGAAGGGCTAAGGCCACTTCAGAGCCTGTGGCTAACAAATTAAAATGGCAGATCCCCCCCCGACTTTTTTTAATCACATAAGCTCCCTTAGCCATGCTCTCCTCATAAGAGGGTTTAAAGCCAATATCAGGAGAAAGGTTTTGCTTTGAAAGAACAATGGCCGTAGGTCCTTGATACTTCAGGGCGGCAATCCAAGCCATTTTTACCTCCTGTGGATTTGCAGGGCGAATGACTTGAAGGTGAGGGATTGCGCGTAGATGGGCCAGTTGTTCTACGGGTTGGTGGGTAGGGCCATCTTGGCCGATTAAGAAAGAATCATGAGTCAATTGATACACAATTTTCAGTTTCATTAAGGCTGCCATTCTGATTGGACTGAGCATATAATCAGAAAATGCCAAGAACGTTCCGATGAAAGGGATGATTTTTTGTGTTTGCGCCAGTCCAATCGCCATTGTCGCCATTCCGAATTCTCGCACACCATACTTAATGTTTCTTCCTAAAAAATTTTCAGCTGAAACAACGGAATGTTGATGCATATGAGTTTTGTCTGAACGCGCCAAGTCAGCAGATCCTCCATAAAGCCCTGGAAGCACTTCTCCTAAAAAATTGATGACTAGATGGGAAGAATCTCTTCCAGAGGCTCCCTCAGGTAGATTTAAACTCATTATTTGAGTCATCAGTTGTTCTGAACAATACGAAAGATCCATAGCTAACCACTCTTTATATAAATCAGGATACGCTTCTTTCCAGGATTGAAATTCTTGATTCCAAGATCCTTCCTGAAATTGATCTTTAGAGATTTTTATTGAAAAGTACTCTTGAATTTCTTTGGGAACATAAAATTCTGTTTCAGGAAAGCCCATTCCTTCTTTCGTCTTAGAACATTCTTCTATCCCGAGAGGATTGCTATGAATTAAATAAGAACCTGCTAGCGAGGCGCCTTTTCCGATCACAGTACGCGCGATCACTAAAGCGGGTTTATTCTGTTTTTCTCTTAATTGAAAAAAGACTTGGTGAATTTCCTCAAAGTCATGTCCGTCCACTTCATAAACATCCCAATGATAGGCTTCATATCTTTTTTTAATATCTTCCGAACAACTGTCGGTCACAAAGCCATCTAGAGAGGTTTGATTGCTATCGTAAATAACGATCAAGTTATCCAATTTCAGATGACCCGCTAGGGAACACGTTTCGTGAGAAACTCCTTCCATGAAACAACCGTCTCCTGCCAGCACAATCACCTTAGAATCATACAACGTAAAATTCTCGGTATTAAATCTCTTGCTCAACAACTTTAAGCCTAAAGCTTGTCCAACCCCATGCGCAATCCCCTGTCCATCTAAACCTGTGGTTGTCTCCACTCCTGGGGTTAATTTATATTCAGGATGGCTAGGCGTTTTGGAGTTTAATTGACGAAAATTCTTGAGATCTTCTAAGGAAAGATCAAACCCGCTTAAATGCAAGCAAGCATATTGCAACATAGAAGCATGACCAGCAGATAGAATAAAACGATCACGATTGGGCCATTCTGGATTTTTAGGATTATATTTTAAGAAATAGCCATATAAATAGGCCCCTAATTCCGCACATCCCATCGGGGTTCCTGCATGTCCTGAACCTGCTCTCTCTACGCAATCGATAGAAAGGTTTCTGATCGTATTTGCAAATAGATTTAAAGATGTTTTACAAAATATTCTATGCGCTGTGGGAAGTATCTGCGTCACAATAAAACCTTCATAAAAATTTGAAATTGTACTTAAACTGATTTTGGAGTTTTTTTAGTTCTTTACGCCTCATGAAAGCTCTCTTAAAGGCGTCATTCTCTAAATGTTCACACATAAAAGAACAAAGTAAAGATTTTTCTCTCTGAGCTTTTGAGTTTACAAAGTACTACAAAACCCCAAAACTTAGGTTATTATATTTTCATATTTGCAGGAAAAGCATTCATCTTATCTAGGGTTAGAATAATACACACGGAAGACCAAATGTTTCTGATCAATTTAATCGTCAAACCTCGATACATCCCTTTCCAACCATATTGACGATGTATTGTATAGGCTTTTTGCCACATCTTCTCATCAGTGACATTAGCTTGTTGAAGCTGGGTCTTTAACAAATCAAAAGGAGCATTGATACAGGCTACAATAGCACCCGTAGAAGCAGATAATGTAATTTTCTCCTGCATAGTTAATGAGGATGATCTATTCAAAAATGCCTGTCTTAATTTTTGATAGGTGACCAAATAACTTGCCCAACTGACTGTTTGCCTTAATAGGAGCGGAGTCCATCCTTTATACATGAACTTTAATCCAGAATTTGAAATAATTCTTACATTTTTTAATGCCTGGCCTTTGGATGTCATCTCATATGTTTTAAAACGTTCAAGCGGACATAAAATAAAACTTGTCTCGATAAATCCAGTCATACATCCCACCAGCGTTGTAAAGCCTACCGTTGGAAAATGTTTGTCCTTTTGCGGGTAGATTCGCAAGATTTGACGATTGCAAAGGTGATGAATTCCCCAACCAGTGGACCCTTTTAAAATGCTTAAGGCAATATTAGCCCTAAATCCTTTATAGAATTCTTTTCCCTCTCCTTGTTTCCAAATATGCTTAAAAGCCTCTTTTATCGATCGAAGCTGAGGCCTTGCTTCTTTTTCAACTTTAATACGATCCAGAATCTGTCCAAGAGTGAATAGCTCTATAGAATGCGCAACGCTTCCCGCAAGCATGGAGCGCGCTAGTAAATGATTTGTATGTGTGGTATCTTGAACTGTCATGATTAATTATAGTCTAAGCCCGCTCTCTTTTCCTGATTTGAATCTTTAAATGCTATCAAGATGTATCCAGAAAGAGGGACGTACCCCTCTATTTTTTACTCCAGGATTTTTCCAATCGCTCTAAAAGAGCCACTGTAAAGACTGATTGAATCATGTATTGCATCATACGCACTTGCCACCCTGCGTAAAGTCCACGTACACCATGCGTTTGATAGATTTTACCCAGAGTTTTTAACATGCCTTGATTTGCAATAAATTTATCTTTTTGTAAGTTCGTTTTTAACACATCAAAAGGCATATTGGCTGCTGTATTTACAGCTCCCACTAAAAAACTCACTCTTAATAAGGATGCAAAGGACATATTTTCTGACTGGGTACGCGCTTTTTCCCATTTTTTAAACTTATCATCGGCCACCAAAAAACTTACCCAACTAGTCATTTGTCTGACATATACAGCACCGAGACCTCTTGTCAATTCTGGAAAAAGCTTACCTTTATTTTGAATAAAAAATTGACTAATTTTTTTCTGTTCAGCTTTACATGTCATCAGATAGACCTTTAATCTTTCTAAGGGACTAATAATGCCTGTCTCAAAGCTAGCTATGGTTAAGCCGGTAGCTGTCTTTACCGATGAGGGGTAATCCTTTTGTATATTTTCTGGAAGTACTTCTTTGAAAAAGGGAGGAAATCCTAACATCATGGGCCATCGATACATCTGTTTTACAGCAATACGAGTAGCGTTTGGAATAGCCCCTGAATAGAACCCTCTCACGCCGCTTTCTTTATATACATTCGTTATTGTAGTGATTATAGAACGCGTCTCTAGATTTGCTTGTGCACGGGTTTTGACGGTATCAAAAGGATGCTCAATGGGCAGCCCAAAAAGTCCCCGCCCCGCTCCTAAAAGGCTTGCCTCTGCATATTTTCGTATCCCATCATTTGTAAAAATACTCATTGAATCTCCTCTCTTAGATTTTTGTTTTCTCTATCTCGATCATTGACTCATCAATCAAGCTATTAATCACGCATAAAATTTCGCCTTCTTCCAATTCAATGGAAAATTCATTTCCCAGACATACATTGGAGATCCCGATAAAGGATTTATCGAGTTGCTGAACTTCTTCCCCTAATTCCCATTTCAAACCTTGAGTCTTAATTTGCTTTGCAGGTCCATTAAAAGGGATCAAAGAGATGGTTTGGCCTCTTTGAACAGAAAATGTTTTTTTCCCCGAAGAGGCTTGAATATTCTCTACTTTCTCTGCAGGTGTTTCCAAAATCACATTTTGAAAATTTTTAGATTGATGAAGAAAATAATTTGCGACATGAATAAAAGATTGTTGTGCAGAAAAATCTGGCTTTAGATAACCTTTAGGCAGGTTTGATAAAGGCGTAATTTCTCTTTTGTCTAAAACAACAATGAGGTCCCCCCCCCCCACATGGATCCAATAGTGACTTTTATGCGGTAAGAGTAATATCTCGTCCTTTAACACTTCATATTTTGTAATTCCCTCATCAGATTCAACTTCTATATTTGTGACTTTTCCATGAAAAGGTATGAGAGCCAGAGTTTTATAATGATCTGCTTGTATTTTTGTTCTTCCGAGACATTCATTTAACCCAAAAAGCACTTGTGAATCCGTTTCCAAAAATAATCGAGCGGGATCTCTTAGGAGAATGAGGACATTTGTTAAAGTATGGTCAATACGACCTCCTAATCCACCAAAAATAATAATCTGAGCACATGCGTTGATTCTTTTGGCATTTTCAATAGCCACTTCTAAATCCGTATAATCTTTCGCTCGATGTAATCGTTGTAAGTCCTCGTTCTCAAACTTCTTCAACAGCTCAGGATCAATTGAATCAAAATCCCCTACAACCCAATGAGGGATCATATGCATTTTATCACAGTGATTCATCCCGCCATCCACACCAATCACATGACTAGCCCCTGCAATGCGTTTTTCAATTTCAGGCGTGATTGTTAGTTCCCCATTACAAAGAATACTCATATAGTTGGATTGAACTGACGGCGGACAAACAAATGCATGAGCATTAGAATCGACTCTTGATGACATGTTCTTTACCTTTAAACTTGCTGAATGAAACAAGGTAAATAATTAATTAAATTACATCAAGTATTTTGAGAGAGAGATTTCGGATAGTCCACATCTCGAACGGATTTAAGTTTTATATCCGTGATTGCGTCCTAGTCGCTATAGACACGGGGTTGTAAATGTATCGCTATCAATTCTTCGAGCTCTTAGGGGTTATGTCTTGAGATTTTTGAATGATATAGAAGGGCAGATTGGCATGAACATTTCTCTCTTTCAAAGAGAAGTCATGTTCGGCCACTGATTAAACTTAATGCCTGTTTACAAAAAAACTTTTAACTTCGACATTTGAGTTTGCAATCAGTGGCCTCATCAGGCTTGTCCTAGAATTTAGGGGGCAAATTGAGTTTTAAATCATGAGCATTAAGAACAGCTCGCTCACTGCTTTTTATAGAAGTCCCCCAAGGCTTAATTTCCTCAAGATACTCTTGACGAAGAAAATCTACCATTGGTTCTTGTTTTAAAAAAACAGCCAGATCTATTAACGACCCCACGCCTTTTACAAAGGTGTGCAAAATATTTTTTTTCTGCACTATAGCACGGACTAAGATAGGATCAATGTCAGTAGCCAGAGAAGCACTTCTAAACTCTTGGTTGCTTTTGGAGGCCTCTTGAACTATTTCAGAAAACACTTTTGTCTGACCATAATAAATAGCCAAGGCTGCAGCATTCATTTTTAGCCCTAATTGGGAACATGTTGTAAAAATATCCCCCCCGTTTCGGATGATCGATTTAACAACAAGCGCATCTCCATATTTTATGGCCATGTGTAGAGGCGTGCATCCTTCACGATTAAGCGCATTCATTTGAACATGGGATGCTAATAAATACACAAATTCTGATCTACCATGAGCAGCCGCAAGATGCAGAGCATTATTTCCCTGATGATTAATTTCACTTGGATTAAAGTGATTTTCTATCCACTTCTTTGCTCCTTCGTATTTACCTGTTTTCACAAGAAGATGAAAAAGATTATTCCCCTCACTATCCGTAAGTTTTTCTAGCAGTTGTTTGAAAGGCTGTATTTTTTTAAAAAAATCTCCATCCACCTCTATGCAGTTAAGCATTTTCTCTAAGCATGCTAAACGAATTTCGTAGGAGGTTAAATTTTTTATATCAATCTCAAGAAACTCTGCAAGCTTGATAATTGCAGCTAATGAAGAGGGATCTTTATCTTCCTCAGAAGAGGACAATAAAAAAGCTAAACCCATCTCTGTGTAAAAAGTTTTACGAGGAATGTTGGCCAATTTAATGAAAGAATACTGATGATTGGGATATTTTAAAGAACATCTTTCTGGTGTAGATGAATGAAACCCTTTAAGCAGCTGAGGAACAGCTTTCTCATTCTGTTTCCTGGGATATTCCCATGCTTTTTTTACTTCTGAGTTTAAATAACGAAACTTATCAAATAGGATTCGGGTTTCTTTGATTAAACATGAACTCATTAGGTACCTCTCATTTTTAAATCGTTTCAGAATTTCTTTTCCGGTCTTGCCGTCATTTTATTGTCTATACTTCACTTCCCTCCAATTCTATAAGATCTTCATGGTTATATTGACGTTCATCTAACTCCCCTTCTTGCTTTGCCACATAAACGGCGCAGACTGCATCGCCTAAAATATTCAGCACTGTAGAGATCATTTCACGCAGACGATCGATCCCCGCTAGCAAAGCTAATCCTTCAATCGGTAATCCCACAGAAGAAAACACCACTGAAAGCATAATAAAACCAGTTCCAGGAATACCTGCAGCGCCTATAGCTGATAAGGTCCCTGTCACAACAATGGTCAATAGACTTTTAAGCTCAAGTTCAATCCCGTAGGCATGTGCAACAAAAACTACACTCATCCCTTGAAACAAAGCAGCCCCATTCATGTTCACAGTAGACCCTAAGGGGAGAACAAAACTCGTGATATTTTTAGAAACACCTAAATTTTTCTGTACACAATGCATGGAGACAGGAAGTGTAGCTGAACTGCTGCAAGTCGAAAAAGCTACCATGATAGCATCTCCCATGCCCCGAAAGAAAGGTAAAGGATGAAGGCCTGCCAACCACAGAATTCCCCCGAAAACCACGGTCAAATGCACAAAACAGGCTAAATAATAAGTAAATAAAAACTTGAGCAAAGGAATCAAAACGGCTAGCCCAAAAGAGCCGGCTACCCAGGCCATGATAGCAAAAACACCATAGGGCGAAAGCTCCATGATGATGGAAGTCAAGCGATACATCACATCAGCTAGAGATTCTAAAAATTCAAGAACAGGTTTTCCCTTTTCCCCTGCAAAATTAATGGAAATACCCAAAAAAATAGCAAAAACGATAATTTGTAAAACATTGCCGTCGGCTAATGACTTAATAGGATTGCTCGGTATGATGGACTGTAAGATCTCTCCAATGCTTTGTGTCTCAGTTATCTGGTGAGATGTGACAGATAAACTAGCCACCTGCAAGCCCATGCCAGAACCTAAATGGAACATCTTGGCAAAAAGGAGTCCCAAACCAATGGATATGACGGTTGTCACTAAGTATAAAATAAGAGTTTTGAGCCCTACTCTACCCAGTTTTTGAGGATCATGGATGCTAGTAATTCCTACTGTCATAGAAGCAAGAACTAGCAAGACAATAATCATGCTAATTAAGTTAAGAAAGATATCACCAATAGGCTTTAGATAATTGGCTTGAGGACCTAATACGCTACCAGCAAAGATACCAAGAACAATCGCAATTAAAATTTTTATCCAAAGCTTCATCGACACCATTCCGTTGTGGTCTTACTCGTTCTATCGAATAAGTCTATAAGTCATCATTTATAGATGATAGAATTCCAAAAGAATCTACAATCCTTACATTCTCCGCCTAAGAGCTTGCTTGGTCTTTTGTGTAAAATGATCCCAAGAAGACTGACCTTCTACAATCGTCAAACGCATTTTAAACCAGGCAATATTTAATTCACCTAGAGCCGTTTTATCTAGTTTCACTACATCTTTCTCGGTGCATAAGATCCATTCTGCGCCATGATTTTTTGCACGTTCACAAAAATGGAGCAGCTCCTCATTGGTAAAAGAACGGTGGTCAGGAATAAACTTTGTATCCACAATTTCAGCGCCCACTTGGGTAACAGTTCGACAAAAGTACTCAGGACGAGCTATCGCACAAAAAACCCCCACTCTTTTTCCCTTCATATCCGCTATAGAACGTCCTTGCAAATCAAGAATTTCAGCAACCTCCATCCGCGTACCCACTAGAGGAGCACGAGTAAACTTACTGATTTCATCTTTTATGGTGAAAAAACGATCTTTATCGTAAACATGATTTAAAATAATGATATCTGCTCGCGATAAGGAAGAAATGCTCTCTCGCAAAAATCCTCGTGGCAAATAAAACCCTTGCCCAAAAGGGTCTAAAGCATCCATCACAACTATCTCATAATCTCTTGCCACATATCGATGTTGCATGCCGTCATCCAGAAGAATCAACTGTGCTCCCGCTTTTACAGCCATCTTGGAAGAAAGGTGCCGATTTTTACCTACGATTACATGCGCCTTAGGCAGGTTTTGAGAGAGTAAAAAGGGTTCATCTCCACAGTAACAAGCTGCATGCATCGGACCTTTACCATTACTCAATACCACCGGAGATGGAAGTCTTTCTGCTTTGGAACGGTATCCGCGAGATAGAATGGCAATCAAAAACTCTTCGTAAAATTCCTGGGCAATCATCAAGGTGACGGGAGTTTTGCCTGTCCCTCCTACTACAATATTCCCAATACTCATCACAACAGGAACAGGAGCATGGTACTGCTTAAAGCAGCCATGATCAAAGGCCCAGTTCCGGCACGAAATGATCAGTTTGTAAAACCAACTAAGAAACCTCAGAAAAGTTTTGGCTATCTGAGCCATCGGCCCTTTTCTCTTTCCTTGGATAAGTTCAAGAAAATAGGTTTCTATTTTTTTTAGGATCATTTTTCAACACAAAGTTTATAGGGATTTATGAACTTTAACCCAATGCAATTTAGCTATAGCTTAGAGGAAAAACTCTATAGCAAGTGGGTGGATGGATGACTTTCAAGCGTGGAAAGAGAATTTACCCTATCCACAACATATGTCTACTTAAGATAGACCCCGATTGGATTCCCTTTGCATCGTATGATCCCCCCACGTTCCGACTTCAGAATAAAAAAGAAGCTCTTCCATTCTTTCGATAATAATGTGTATAGCAGCCATGTGGGCCTCTTGGATTCTATCGGAAGTACTAAAGCCATCAATAATCATCTCTATATCTGCAACACCTTTTAATGCACCACCTGTTTTACCTAAAAAGGCTATAGTTTTCAGATTTAACGTCTTGGCAGCCTCAAACGCCTTAATAATGTTCGCTGATTTTCCACTTGTTGATAACCCCACAAAAACATCGCCAGGCTTACCGTAGGCTTCTAAAGCGCGGGAAAAGACTTGGTCAAAACCTAAATCATTCCCCACACAAGATAAATGTCCAGGTTCTGAAAGAGCAATCGCTGGCAAGGCTGGCCGTTTTTGACGGAAGAATCCGGTGAGCTCTTCGGCGAAATGGGAGGCGTCGCACAAACTGCCGCCATTACCTGCAATCAATAGCTTGTTACCGCTAGAAAAGCATTCTGAAATTAATCCTGCAGCCTTTTCAATAAAACTTAAATTCTCAGGCTGCAAAAGCTTTTCAATCGCCTGAACACTTTGACGAACAGAAGCTAAAACTTTAGGATTGATCATTTTAGACTCATTTTTTTCACTTTATTCGTTAAATGGTAACAACTTTAACGATTTCAATCAAGATGTACCTCTGAGATTTATACCCAAAAGACTTTCACTAAGGTACACTTAAGTAATTTATAATTATATACTTTCAACTTTTATGATCCCAACAGTGTATTCAAAACGACAAATAATATTTAATCTGCTAGTGTGCATATAAAACAATAAGAGTGTTTTATGATTGCTATTTTATTCTCAATCCTTGCCTCTATCTTTCTCATTTTCAAACCACTTCCTCACGAAAATCTTCCAGGAACCTCGGCCATAGGCGGGATCATCATCTTCGTTGCACTCATTCTTTTTTTTCTCTTTTTCTTTACTCTCACTCATACCTTTAGTCCCCTCCAAAAAGTAGAGCAAAATTCTACTCCGCGATTGATGGGGCTTTTAAAAAAAGATAAGCATCTCTTGGGTTCATATTGCTGGATGGCCTTTTTCTTGATCCTGAGCTTACTCATGGTGTTCGACGCTATCTATTTAAACACATTTCAAAAAAACTATCTCTTAGCAGGTTGGCTCATCAGCACTGGCATCACCCTTGATATCTACCATAACATGCTCAAACGCCTGATGGCCTATTTAAATCCCTTTGATAACGTTCAACTATTTTCTCAAATGGCTAAAGATAGCATTCAAAATGATCAAGAACTTGATCTGTTCGAGGCTATTGATTCTTTAGCAGAAATTGCGGTAAAGGCAGAACAAAGATTAGGCACTTCCGTCTGCAACCATGCTCTGCAAGAAATGCAGCTTATCATCAAAAATTTTCTTTCTTCTTCAAAAAGTATTGGCCATATTGAAGCAGATATTCATAGTCAAGCACTAGGTATTAAAGATCGCATTAGTTACACATTATTTTATGTCTTTGATCGTATCAGTCTTATTTACGATGGAGCGTTAAGTCAGCGATTAGAACAGGTGATCTCCACAGTCATTACCGTTCTTGGTAAGATCTCTATCCACTGTGCGAAATTTGATTTGACGTTGGTTAGCTATCCCATTCATTTCCTTACGCAAGATGCTAAAGCTGCCATGAATAAAGGCATGCATGAAATAGGTGTCAAAACAAGCATTACTCTTTTAGAAGTCAGCAAAACGATTGTCGAAGAGGTCGATTGTACTTATGCAGATCTCAAGGATCCCTTTTTCAGTATCACCAATGGCTTGGAAGAAATTGCTCAAGCAACCTTTTTACGGGATAAAAGTATAAATTTAAAAATTCTTACCCAACCTTTCCGAGATCTCAAGGAGTTGTTTATCAATCCCAAAGTTGCACATCATCAGGATACTCAAGTCATCATCCAAAATATTGAGCGAGTTTTAAATGAATACGACTCACTTGAGCTCGTGATGAAAACGATTCCCCCCATCCCAGAAGTTCCTGAAGAAAAAAAATCTTAGTCCCCTGCTTGCGTGAAAAACTCTTGCATTTCGACTGGCAAAGGCGCGTGCACATGGATCGTTTGCTCTAAGGTGGGATGGGGAAATTTGAGTTTTGAGTGATGTAAGGCAATGGTTTGAAATGGGTATTTTTCATGCGCTCCATATTTAGAATCTCCCACAATAGGATAACCCAAAGCAGAAAGTTGCGCGCGGATTTGGTGATAGCGCCCTGTTTCTAATTCTATCTCCACAAGTGAGTGACGAAGGGTTTTCTGCAAAACTTGATAATTTAAACGACAAAATTTAGCCTGCGGAGTTCCAGCAGGAACCACACGACTTTGATAATCATCGTGTACAAGGTAATGTTCTAAAACACCTTTTTGCGGATCGACGCAACCTTCCACTAACGCGCAGTATGTTTTTTGAAACTGTTGGTTTCGCATGGCGGCATTTAAGCGACTCAAGGCTTTACTGGTGCGCGCAAAGACAACAATCCCACTCACTGGCTTATCGAGGCGATGCACGGCTTCTAAGAAAACTTGACCTGGTTTGTGGTAGGTCTCCTTGATCCATTGTTTACAAATATTTTCCATATTCTCTTGCTGAGTACCGCTAGGCTGCGTGAGAATACCTGCTGGTTTATAAACAATTAAAAGATGGTTATCTTCGTAAAGAATTTTTGGGGAAAGCATAGTTTATGTACGCCGTTGTCGCAGAGCCTCATAAAGAAGTAGTGTGGTGGCCATCGCTACATTTAATGAATCAGCCACCCCTAACATAGGAATTCTCACCTGAATATCGGCCTGCTTCATCCACAAATCTGATAAACCCAATTGTTCTGTCCCCACGGCAATCGCAATCGGTTGGGTTAAGTCTACCTGGGAGTACTCGATTTGTGCACTCGGTGTCGCTGCCACTATAGAAATTTGATGCTCTCTTAACCAATCAATCGTCTGTTGACCTTGCGTCTCATACACAGGGACTGTAAATAAGGTGCCTACGCTTGCTCTTACGACATTGGGGTTATAGACGTCTGTACATTTGTCGCAAACAATCAAACCATCCACCCCCACAGCATCTGAAGAACGTAAAATGGTACCTAAATTGCCAGGTTTTTCAATGGCTTCTGCCACAACTAAAAAGGGCGCATGTTTTTGTTTGGACAGCTGTTGATCTAATTCACTTAACCCCTGTCGCTGCTGCTTGGCTACGGCAATTAACCCATCGGGACGATCACGGTAAGACATCTTGCGAAAAACACTCTCTCCGCATTGAAATAAAAGAGCTTTTTGATCAGCAATCTGCTGAATCAAAGAGTTTTCGTTTTCGCCTAAAAATAATTCAGGACAGAAATATAAAGACTCTATCCTGCACCCACCTGCTACAGCTCGAAAAAGCTCTCGATATCCTTCGATGAGGAACAGTCCTGATTTATCCCGAGTTCTACGCTCGCGCAGATCAATCACATGCTTGATGCGCGGATTTTGAGTGCTCGTTAATAAGGTAGGCTCACGCCCCATACTGCCACCTTGCAAAAGTACCACTAGGTACAGATAATATTTGTGAATGACCTTCCAACACCATTTCACCTGTATCAATTTTCCCTGGGATTCCCACCATCATCTGCTGCATTAAGTGCTGCATCACTAAAGGAGAAAAGCCAGGCGTATGACAAGAAAAAAGAACGAATAGAGGTTTTTCAGTCAAAAGATCCCGACAACTTTTAAGTAAGGGAATAATTTCTTCTTCTATTTTAAAAATTTCTCCGCTAGAACCACGGCCAAAACTGGGAGGATCCAGAATAATGGCATCATATCGCGAACCTCGACGTAACTCTCTTGCTAGGAATTTAGAGACATCATCAATAATCCAGCGTATAGGGGCCTTATCTAACTGATTTAAAGCGGCATTTTCTCTTGCCCAAGCCACCATCCCTTTGGAAGCGTCAAGGTGGCATACCTCTGCCCCTGCCTTTGCTGCGGCCATCGTTGAACCACCCGAATAAGCAAAAAGATTTAAGACGCGTTTCCCTTTAGTCACAGTTTTTTGAATCCAATTCCAAAATTCTTTTTGCTCAGGAAAAATGCCGAGATGACCAAAATCGGTTGGAGAAATCTTAAAAGTAATGTCCGCCACATGAATGTTCCATACATCTGGCAAACTCCCCTTAGCATAGGTCCATTTGTTTTGCCCCTCACGCGAAAAAAACGCATGGGCTTTATTCCAAATGTCTTGTGAAAGTTGCGGCTGCCAAACTGCTTGAGAACAGGGTCTAGAAAGAACATAGGAACCAAACTGTTCCAGTTTGAAGCCCTTGCCACTATCTAATAATGTGTAAGTTGATGGGTAATTTTTCATGCATTTACAATACACCTCTTAGAATAAAAAATCTAGTTCAAGTTAGATTTTTACCTAGACCCTATATAGAATACAATAAAGCAGCCAAGTAGCGTTTAATGGAAAGATAACAAAATAAAAAACAGTTTACACAATTAATAAACCATTTTCCTATTACAATAATTAATACAAATCTTGTATAGTTTTTAAAAAAAACAACTACGGATGATCATGAATCCAAAACTCATGCAAGATTTAATATCTATTAATCGCTTGGACCCTAATCAATCAAGTTTAGCCATTGATCAGTCTAACCAGCTGATTCAGATTCATAAAAGATCAGTCGCTTCAAATTTTTGGCATTGGATCATTCATATCATTACCTTTACTTTGGTTCCCCGCAATAAAAGCTTAGATGAAGTCACCAAAAGGATTCTTCAAGAAACTCAAGATTTGCCTGCAAAACAAACCTTAACGGTCGATGAAAAAAATCTGTTGTGTCAAGCGATCTCTAAATTGCAAAAGATTATTAAATGTAATGGGGGCGGACAGGAAAAAACGGTCTCTGAACTTCTAGGCACTATTCATCGTATTCAAGCTCTTCACGCAGTAAAAAATTTAACAAATACAACAACTTCTAGCACACATCCTCCCATTCCAGTGTCCGATGACCAGCGTTTAAAAACTCTCCTTCAAAGCAAGTGCGATCTTTATGACCGCTCCGCTGAATCCCTCAAGGAAATATCCACTCTCCTTTTAGATATGCACGGATCAGTAGAACTTTCACCAGCACAAACAAACTACCTAAGCTGGACATTGAGTCAAATCTCCCCGCAATGGATAGACACGCATGCAAAAAAATTAAGTCCTGGCATCATTCGTTTCCTTGCAGAAAAATGTCTTAATCATGATTCAGAAAAATTTATAGAACTTCTTTTCCAACAATTATTAACAGAACCCGTAGATAAAGAACGCTTAACCGCTTTTGTACACAGCCTGCCAGTAAGCAGTGACAAACCCATTAATCCCCGCGAACAGGGTCCGCTTTTAGGGTCAGACAATTTTAAAAAATTATCGACTCAAAACATTCGCACGTTGGAAAACCATTTAAGTCCACAAGATCTCCAACACTTTATCCATAGCTTTTTTACATTTAATGTGCTGTATAACGATTCATTTAAAACGGATGATGAGACACTCTTAAAAATGGTGAAAGAGTTTAAGCCCGAACATCAAGTGCGCATTCGACAAATTTTATGTAAAGGTGAAAACCCTGAATTTTTAGCCAAACTCTTAATCTCAAGTGATCCAGTCGAGCAATTATGCAATCAACTTTTTTTAAACCATAAAAATATGAATGCAAAGTTCTATAAAGAGCTCATTCAACATGCCTTTCGACATAATAATCAGCCTTTATTTTATGATCATCTGATTACTCTTAGTGCCAATATTTTTAAATATTCTTCTCAAGATGTTCAAACGCTTCTGGGCGAAAAACTCGAAAATGACTTACAGGCAACTTTGGAGTTGATCCCATTCATTCCCTCTACAATCTTGATGGACTTTTCTGAATACACCTTACGCAAACTTTTTGAAGAATTGAAAAAAAACGATTCCCGTCAAAATGAGCTGCAAAAAATTGCAAATGTAATTGAAAAAAAGCTGGGAAATAAGCTTTTTGACTCGCATCATAACTATGACGCAATCCTACCTTTTTTAAGCCCAGTCATGCAGACGAAAATGCTAGAAATTCGTCTGTCTCAGTTGATTAATGGTAAATCCACATTTCAAGATCAAAAATTATTCTTTTCTGAAGCAGGTAAATTAGATTCTCAAATATGGCAGGATGTGATTCAAAAGATTCAGGTCGAAAATTCTATCATTACAAAACTCGACCCTCAACGTTGCTTTAAAGCACTTGAAGAGAATGGAATCCCCCTTGAGTATATTGTCCTATTGATCAATAATCAATTGCAATCCCCCTCCCTGATCCAGGGATTTTTTATTCATTTCTTCTCATCCTTGCGCTGGGATCTAACACCTATTTTTCAACATCTCAACATAAACATCTTCCAACACTTTAATTTCATGGATTTACATGTAGATATTTGGAAGCATTTCTTAAAGGCTATTCATGTCTCCAATGACGATGAAACAAAGTATTTTCTCGCAGCCTTTGATAAATTGTTAAGTCATTCCAAAGTTTCTCAACGTTTTGAAACTTACTTTTATGCGTTAGAAAATCCTCAATTTGAAGTTCTTGCTTCTAAGATGTACCCGCCTGCACTTCAATTAAACATTCTTTGCCAAGCCCATCAATTAAACGACCCTAAAGCACAGGGCCTAGTCCAAAAATTGCAAGAGGCGAATAAAGGAGAAGTCCAATCTTTTCTCGATCTTTTCCTCTCTCCACATAACAGTAAAAAGTCTTCATTAGCTCATTTAATGGAATGGATGAAGGAGCATTCCCTTTTTGAGGAAAAAGATCTTAATCATGCAAATTCATTAATGGGTGCATGCTTACGCCTGTTTTTCGATAACAGCCCATTGCCCACTCATGAAAAATTAAAAATTTTGAAGCATTTTAGTCCTCAGATGTTAACTTTTATGACGCATCCAAATGTATCTAAATATCTCTCTATCGAGGTGATTTACGCCTTAATAGGTCAGCTACATGGAATAGAATGCCGTCAATTGATCTATGCGCAATGGGGGAGGATTATTCAACATCTAGACAGGCAGAATGATGAATTCTTTGTCAGATTGATAGCGCATCTGGAGGATCCAGTACGTCTAAGAGCTGTATTTGATTTAGCTTTTTTTCCCCGACAAGGGCAGGTAACTACCTTAAAAAAACACAAAATTCCCCTTTTAAAGGAACTGCTAAAAAATCCTTGGAAACTCTTATTAGTCATACAAGAAGGCCAAAGAAATGCTAGTATCAAAGCGACCCTTACCCACTGGTTGAATGAAAATAGCCAAGAAGGTGTTCAAAGGTGCCAAAAAGTCATTGATAATTATCATCTGTCCCCAAGAGAGGAACTGGTCTTTTTTGAAAATATAGAAAAGCTCAATTTCTATTGCCGATCAGATGAATATAAACAGGCCGAGAACATTTATCGAAATCTAGACGAACATATGCAACGACTCTTCACTCAATCCTTCCATGAAAAAGAAGAGCATATTGAGTTAAAAGAGAAGGAAGTTGTAATAGAAAAAATGAGTGAAGCTCAGTTATTTGCAATCTTGATTAACAATGAATGCAGAAAAGAATTAATAAATTATTTAAAAAAATCCCAGCAAAATGCAAACAAAGACTCCTTAAACCGCACTTTGGCGTTAGCCCACAGGTTGGCTAAAAACCCTGAATACCAGCATCTTCAAGAAGATTTTATAGATAAATTAGAAAAAATCGGTGAGGCATAGTTATTTGCAGCTTGACAGTGAATATAGAAAAAAAATTGATAAAATATTTTAACACCCCACTAAAAGCAAATCATACAGCTTTAACACGAATCTTGAGTTAGCACAGCGTATTTTCAAAAAATCCTGAACATCAACAACTTCAGATAGATTGTACAGACAAATCAGATACAAACCACGCTTCAGTTTGAACAATTAAATTCGATAATATATAATATTAAAGAAACTAACATTAAATTAGAGTTCTTTCTATATTATGCCTGTAGCTAATTATGACATATAAGAGATACTCATCAATAAAAAAACTTTAAGTGAAAGAAAAAAAGGATCCTATGAATCCAAAACTGACTAATGAAATTGCTTTTATTAATAAAATCGATCCTACACAATCAAGCCTCGCTTTAGATAAATCCGGCGCTCTGATTGAAGAGAAAAAAAGATCAGGCCTTAGAAATTTCTTCAGTTGGGTGATTCATATTATCACCTTAACCCTTGTGCCGCGAAATAAAAGATTGGATGAGGTCACAAGACATATCCTGGAAGAAACTAAAGACTCCAATTCCCTGCCAGATCAGGAGAAGGTTATTCTGGCTCAAGCCATAACAAAACTTCAAGCGATTATACGGGTAAACGGAGGAAGTGAGGGTAAAAAAGTCTCAGCGCTGTTAAAAACCTTAAGCAAAGTCGATAATTTAGACGCTGTTAAAGATCTAAAAAACACTCTATCCCCTAAAGGGATTCCGCAGTCTATACCTTCAACAGATAAACGCTTGCAAAATTTCCTTAACGTACAAATTGCGCAGGGTGCCAAAGGACCCGATTTCCAACAAGCTCTCTCTGATCTCTTATTGCAAATGGATGGCTCGGTCGATTTAACCCTTAATCAAGAACAGCACCTCACCTGGGCACTCAATCATATACCCAGTGCATGGATCCAAGATCATATTCAAGATATATCCCCCTCTCTCCTACGTTTTTTAGGTGAAAAATGTCTAAAAAGTGACTTAAGTCCCTTTTTTCAAACGTGTTTTGAAAATTTAATAAAAGAACCCCTAGATAAAGTAAGACTCCATGCTTTAATCCAAAGTCTACCTACTTTTGATCATAAAGCAGACACCCTCTCTATTCCAGGAGGAATACGTTCAAATTATAATAAACTTTTAGACCGCTTAACCTCTGAAAACATTCAATTCCTTGAAAAAAATCTAGATACACCACATCTAGACCATTTTATAAAGAGTTTTTTTGGATTCACCGCTAAAACGTTCAACGTTCTGGATGGAAGCCGCTATAATAAAATCCTGAGTCTCGCTAAGGATTTTAAACTAAATAACCAATCTAAAATTTGGCCTCAATTATACCAAGGCCAACGAGAAGCAAGCTTTTTAGCGAAAATCGTGGCTGCTAGTGCTAAAGAGGACCAAATCTTTGATAAATTACTCACCGAAGAAAAGATCAGCGAACCCCTCACAAAGCAGGTATTAGATAATCTTTTTGTTCCTGCCAGTGACTTTCCTCTGCTTGAAAAATTTGCTCCTAGCGTGTTTTTGCTAGGTTCAAAAGATTTAAAGAATCAGCTGTTTAGTAAAATGAATTCCTCTGAAATTCTCTCCCAGCTAGAGATCATTCCTGAAGAGTTATTAGAGCCATTGGACGCGTTTAGACTCAATTTAATCGCTAAAGAGATGCACAGTCGCATTTCATCAGTGTCAGTCTCCTCTCTTAAAAAACTAGCCAAAATCATAGAAGTCCAAAAAAACGCATTAGAGTCTGTAGATTCCTGCCCAGCTTTAATTCATCACATTTCTCCTCAAAATCAAGCCTTACTTTTGCGAGAGCGCTTACAAAAAGAACCTCTCCATGCTTGGAATAAAAAAGAGTTCTTTGAGGAAGCAAAAAAACTTGACGTGAGCATTTGGCAGGAGGCAGGCGTAAATCTTATAGAGAAGAGGTCTACTGATCATGAAATTAAAGCCCTAGCAGAACGCATAAAAAACCTACCCCTAGAGCTTGAACATCTAGCAACTCTTCTCAACCAAACCGACAAAGCATTATTTGTTCAGGAGTTTCTCTCTTTAGATATTTTTCACTTATTAAAGCCTGAGAAACTACAATCTGTCAAATTCCACCTATTAAGTATTGAGCAATGGAAGTCCTTCTTGGAGAAAATTGATCCATCCAATCAAAATGCACGAGATTGCTTACGTATTGCAACACAAGAATTATTGGAATTTGCCCCTTCATATTTTTATGCGTTATCTGATGCTCATTTAAGAGCCCTAGCTCTTGAAAATTATTCACCTCTGATTCAAATAGCCATCATATGTGCTTTGGATCAGCTGAATGATGTAGCAGTTAGCGACACCTTGGACAAATCTATAGAGATGTTAAAGTTGACAGATAAAAGAAGATACAGTTACCTAATAAACCTTCTGGCCCATGAATCGAATCCTCAAAAAGAAGCATTAGGAAATTTTATTAACTGGTTGGTGGATCAAAAACCTGAATTGGGCGAGCATATATTTTATATGCTATCTTTAAATTCATTTAAAGATGAAAAATCCAGATATGCCCTTGTAAAATCTTTATCGAGCACAGCCTTGATTAAGCTCAGTCAAATTTCACAATTTCCTAAATTCTCCTATTCGATTCTTTATCAAATAATCGAATTGTTACCCCCAGCTAACGCTCTTCAGTCTATTTTAACAGTCTGGGAAAGCATAAAAGAAGATGCCTACGACATGAGTAAATCCCAAACACCCCATGCCCTCCTCATTTCAATCCTAAACGATCCTCAAAAGCTGAAAGAACTCCTAACAGGCCCTTTTCACCCCAACTACCTGAATCAAATTGTCAATCGAGAAGGTTATTTAGGTCCAATTTTTGAACAGCTGGAAAAAACTCCATGGAAGTTACAAGCTATTCTAAGTGCTGATAGTTATTCTCCAGCACTCAACAGATGGTTGTTAAATAATAAGGGAAAGTATCCCACATGTGAACTGATCGTCCAAGAATATGAAAGTAAAAAATGGACAGATGCTCAGGGAAAAGCTACGGTTGAAAAACTAGAAAAGCTTTTTGCCTTAGCTGAAAATGACGAGTATCATAAAGCCCTAGAGATTTATGAAACCCTTCCTGAAAATACAAAGGAATATTTGCTCAAAAACACACGACAAACTCAAGGAGAGGCCTTATTTTCTGATCTAGGTAGACTTAATAAAGGACTTTTATTGGTTGCAATGATGGATGAAAGATCGCGCAGAAACATTCAACAAACACTAAAAAGCACATTCGATCAGATGTCCACTGATGAAATTGGTAAAAACGATTCTGCGTGGACGACTCTTAAAGGAGTGTTACAATTTGTAAACAATTTATCCAAAACATCAGATTTTCATGGCATAGCCCAACAGTTTTTAGAACCTTTTGAATTTGTAAACACCCATGTTGTATTTAAAAATTTGTACAATAACCCTCAATTTTCGGATGTCACATTAAAGTTAGGCAATGAAACATTTAATGGTCATCGTTTAATTCTTAATACCATCCCCGAACTTCAGCCTTATTTGAAAGGCAGCGATTCCATCGCTATTCCAGACGGTCAAATTGAAAAAGTGAAAGATTTGTTATTAAAAGCGTACCAAATGCAGCAATATTCCCCCTTGAATCAATTTTTAGAAAAGCCAACTAATGACAAACCTTTAGCTAGACTCTTTAATCTGGATCATTCCATGGATCATGGTTTCGAGCAGCCCGATTTTACATTCAAATCTTCGTCTCAAACTCTCTCTGCTCATAAAATCATCCTCTATTGTTCGGATTTAACATATTTTAAAACATTATTATCTTTTGACTTCAATGAGACACAAACAAATGAGCTCATTATACAGCAAGAGGACTTCGAAGCGTTTAAACAACTCCTTGAAGATGTTTATACAGGAACTCAAAGAAGTTTCGAGATAAAAGAATCGAAACAGCCCGAGAATGAATCAGAGGAGTCAGATTTATCAAGTCATGAACCTGCTTCTCAATCAGAAGATCCAATAAAAGCTATTAATTGGGATGTGTACTACAGCATTTTAAAATATTACAAAGCAGAAAGTGAATAGAACTTAGCAAAAATACTAGAATTAGAAAGGGTCAAGAACTCTTTCTAATTTTGTAAAATCATGAGCAAAACATATTTAATATCTTAACTATTTTTTTATAAAATAATTTTTTACAACAACAAAAGTTATTATGAAAACAGATTTTATTCAAGATTTGAATTTAATTAATAGTATTGACCCCTTAAAAACTAGCCTTTCTTTAGATAGATCAGGAAAGCTTGTTCAAACACAAAAAAGATCTTCTGCTGCAAACTTTTGGCACTGGGTCATCCATCTCGTGACTTTCACGCTTGTTCCTCTCAATAAAGATTTGGATGCAGTGGCCAAACGTATTCTTTCCCAGTCTTCTGATCTAAATCCTCAACAACCTCTGGATAAAGACGAGAAAAAAACATTGAAAGGAGCTCTTTCCAAACTTGAAATTCTGCTTAAGTCTAATGGGAGTCGAGAATCAAAAAAAATCACACAGCTTTTACGTACTGTGAAGGATATTAAAACTCTGCAGATGAAGAAAAATGGAGTGACCTCCTCAGAGGATTTGGATTCAAAACCTTCAGATTCTCACACACCTCAAGTATTCGTACCCCCTGAAATCCGTCTACAAAACTTCCTTGAAAACATATTTACATCGGGGAATTGGAGCAAACGGGATGACGTACCCCAAACCTTAACCTTGCTGTTGGAAATCAAAGACCCAGAAAATTTAATGAATATCTTAACAAAAGAACAGTCTGATGCGCTTCGTTTCAATTTAGATTTTACTGAGGAAAAGTGGTTAGAAGAACATGCTAAAGAGCTTTCTCAAGGTACAGTTAATTTCCTTAAAGACCTGTATTTGTCGAGAAAAGACCAAACTTTTTACACGAATTTGATCAAATATCGCAGCATTTAGAAAGACGTTTAGCTAAGTCAAATTAGACTTTGACCTTAAGACCTTTTTTAAGAAAGTGTGGATGGTTATTAATCCATGTCAGACATTGTTTTCCAAGGCGCATAGGAACATTAATCACCTCTCCATTCACTACAAAGGGAGTCGGAATAGTATTTTCACGGATCCACTTCTGAATTTGACGAAAAAGAGCACTATTGACATAACGACTGTCAACTTTTTGAGGCGCCCGTGTTTCAGGATCTTCGTAGAGTTGAGGATACGAAAATTGTAGTCCCCATAAAACACTGTCTTGCCCTAAAACCATGGAACGAAATTTTCCATCCGCTGGAGAATAATCCAGAGTGTGTGCTTGCATTTGTACAACGGGTTTTAAAACACGCACAAGTTGCCGATCCTCTCCGACAGCTAAGGCATAAAGACAGTCTTCCATTAAGCTGAGTGCTGAGGAGAAAATAGAACGAAAAGACCGTTCTTCTGGAACATGGCCCTGTTTCAAGGCTTCAATGTAGCTCTGATAAAGGGTCAAAAAATCTTCAATTTTTATCTGATCCTGCCCTCTAGGAACCACTGCACCTAAAGGATAAATAAAAAAAGGTCCTAGGGCATTAAAAAAATCCTGCATTTCCCCTAAATCGACTAACATACCCAGAGATAGCCATTTAGAAGCATGGTAGGGAATTTGCGTATTTTTAATAGACAGCATGGAACCTTAAACGCCCTTTTGAACCTTTTGGGGCTGGGAAAGAGAACTTAAAAATAGCCAAGCGACCCCCAATGTAATACTTGTGTCTGCCACATTGAATACAGGGAAGTCATACCCCCATAAAACAAAATGAAACATATCCACGACATGTCCATAAATAAAGGTATCCATCACATTCCCTAGCGCACCCACAGAAATCAAAACCAATGGGAGTTCCCAACCTCGATTTTTATTAAAAAAGAATAAGTAGGCGAGCAGTCCGGCAATCATAACGATGCGAAGAACAAGTAAAAATCCTTGCACCTCTGAGAACATCCCCCAAGCTGCGCCATAATTAATCGTATGATTAATAGAAAATTCGATCCCTATAAAATCTTTAAAAACCCCTATTCCCCCGTAGGGATACCAGAGAGAAAAACGATTAGAAACAGGCAAATAATGGTAGGTCCAATACTTGGTGATTACATCTAAGAGCAAAACAGCTAAACCTATCCCTAATAATGCACGTATTGAGAACGAGACTGTATTAAGCTTGCGTAACATGCCTAAATTAAACCTTTTTCTAATTGCTCTTGCGCCTTAACAGTCATGGTCGCATACGGGACAGCTTCTAAACGAGCCACGGGAATCTCTTCGCCTGTAATATCACAAATCCCATACGTATTTTCAGAAATTTTTTCTAAAGCCCTATCAATTTGACGAAGAATATTATATTCGCGTGTTGTAACTTCAAGGCTAATGGTGCGATCGAAGTCATCTGTTCCTTGATCAGCCTGATGCTGGGAATATCCTGTAGCTTCATCCGGGGTTTTAACCTCAGCTGTAGTACCTTTTAAAGTATGCGTCAGTTGTTCCCTCATTTCTTCCAGCTTTTTCTTAAATCTGGCTACATCATTTTTTTTTAATCCCATGAGAATCTCCTCATCCTATTAATAAATTATTCTGTTTGGCAAACTTCCTCAAGAAGCCTCTTTGTTTGACTAGTCTTTTTGATTTTGCTATCCGTTTCGCGTGGTTGAATCGTTTTAATGGCCTGCATCAACTCCTCAATATCCTTAAAACGACGATAAACACAAGCAAATCGAATGTAAGCAATCTCATCTAAAGCTTGTAAATGCCGCATCACAATCTCGCCTAACTCGGTCGTACTGACAATGTGCACTTGCCGCTGCAGCAAATCTTCGCTGATTTTAGCCGCTAAGGCAATGACCTGATCATGACTAATCGTTGTATGTCGACAGGCTGCATCTAGGCCATTAATCAATTTTTGCTGCTGGAAGTCTTCATAACGTCCATCCCTTTTATGCACCTGCACAGTTAACTCAATGGTCTCAAAGGTGGTAAACCGCCGTAAACATCCTAAACATTCTCTCCGACGTCGGATAGCGTTTAGCTCGGAAGCGTCTCTAGAGTCAATGACTTTGAGATCAGGATGTTGGCAAAAAGGGCACTTCATTATAAATTAGACCTCTTATGAGTTTGCGTTCATATACAATATTTTCAAATCTTCTGGCAAGAATAAAATTATTTATTTTTCTTAATATTATTTTAGTACAAAAGCATTATATAAAACAGACTTATGACATATTTTTAAATAAATAATCACAAAAATTAATATGAAATCAACAAAAATGCCTGTTTATTAAAAAAATCTTAATCTTTTAATGGGGATTTTATTTTTTTCTTTCTCTCACTTTCTCAACGTTATTGGAGGAAAGATAGATCTTCATTACTACAAAATCTCCACCTGAGGTTTTTGACTCCCCTTAAGCAACTCCCATTCATTAATTGTATCAATCATATTTCTTAAAATCCCAAAATCGCGATTTGTATGACAAAAGGCTATACGAGGAAGATCCAGATGATCGGATTCTCCTGCAAGAGGCGGCGTTTTTTCGATTTTTCCTTCGCTTACTAAGCCTTTATAGTCGTGATTCAATTGACTGATTTGTTCATCTGTCAATTCTTTTTTCAATCGAATGACAAGCTTAGGTCCTACATAACGACTTGAATGGTAGCAGTGATAAAATTTTTGAACGTGGGCCACAGCTTCATCCACAGATTTGGCGATGTAAAAAAGGTGTAAATCCTCAGGGCTAATCCATCCATTACTTAACAGATGTCCATCAATGTATTTTTTCCAATCTCGCCAGTAAACTCCATCTTGCCCTTCCACTAAAACAATGGGAATAATGTTGGCCTTTCCTGTTTGAACCAAGGTGAGGATTTCAAATAATTCATCCATCGTTCCAAAGCCCCCAGGAAACACGGCAATGGCATCTGAATGGGTCAAAAACATGAGTTTACGTGTGAAAAAATAGCGGAAAACAATGAGCTTTGGATCTCCTTCAATCACAGTATTTGTAGGGACCTCAAAAGGCAAACGTATAGACAGTCCAAAGCTTGAATCCCTTTGAGAACCTTCTAGTCCCGCCTTCATAATTCCATTAGCGGCCCCCGTAATGCACATCCATCCTTCCTGAGCAATTTTTGTACTAAAATCTTTGGCAGCAAGATAGTCTGGATGGTCTTCAGGAGTACGCGCAGATCCAAAAATACTAATGCAGCGTGAGTGTTTAAACTTATTAAAAATACGGTAAGCATGGCGCATTTCTTTCAAGGACCTATTGATGAGTTTCATCTGCCCTGTATCGTAATTTTCAATGAGTAGCTTTAAACTTGTTTCAATCATTTGATAGACGAGTTCTGCTTCGAAGGTCGTGGAAGAATGTCCAAACATTTCGATTAAATTTTTTATGGCCAGTTGAGCCTGTTCGTCTTTGAGCTCTAACATACAAGAGGACTCCTTTCTAATATCCATTTTAGATCCCATAAATTGAATGTTCTCTGCATTTTCTCTTTATTTGCCTTATGTTCAAGTAAAATCGCATCTTTTTGATTTTTTTGTGATATTTGCAGAGTTTGCTTGAGGACTTATTCTATTCCAAATTGATATCAAAATTCGATATAGTGAGGATAATCCTTATATTCAAACAAAAAATGGTTGCATGCTTTTTATCCTACTCTTGTTCAGCTTTCTACTTATCCTCTTGAGCTTGATAGTCGTTTGGACATGGAAAAATGGAATCAGTCCTATGCCCACCCCTTTAAAGATCAAACATATACTCTTAGAACAACTCCCCCCGCTTCACAAAGGGTTTGTATATGAACTTGGAGCAGGATGGGGAACATTAGCTGTAGCACTCGCTAAAAAATATCCAAACTGTCAAGTTATCGCCTACGAAAATTCCCCGATTCCTTACTGTTTTTTAAAACTCAGACTCTGGCTGAATAGCATTAATAATGTGAAAGTCCATCCACAAGATTTTTTCACTGCTTCCTTGCATCAAGCAGACTTAGTGGTTTGTTATTTGTATCCTAAAGCTATGCAGAAACTTAAGAGTAAATTTGAATTAGAGTTAAAAGATGAAACATGGGTGGTTAGCCATACGTTTGCCATTCCTGGCTGGAGGGCTGTACGCATCATCCCTATTCAGGACATTTACCAATCCAAAATTTATTTTTATCGCTATATCAAACATGAAATTCACAAAAAATCAGTAGATATTAAGGACTAAAAATTCCATAATCTCGGTTCTTCCACTTCATCAAGGGCATACTCCTATGCATGACAAAAGATCTTTCATCATTCATTTCTTAAAAAATTTACGCAACGAGATTGTTCAAGCATTTGAAACATTTGAAATTGAAGACCGCTTTTTACGTAAAGAATGGCAACATTCTACAGGAGGAGGAGGGGAAATTTCTATTCTTCGAGGCCGCTGCTTTGAAAAAGCTGCTGTCAATTGGTCTGCAGTAGAGGGCCCTCACTTTCCCATGCAAGACGGATCAGGCCCCTTTTTTGCGACAGGTGTAAGTTTAATCACGCATATGAGCAATCCACATGCCCCTACAGTGCATATGAACATTCGTTATATTGAAACTCCTGAGCGTTTTTGGTTTGGGGGAGGATTTGATTTAACTCCCATGGGATTTATCTATCCAGAAGATTCTCAGCACTTCCATCAGACTGCGAAGAATGCCCTAGATGAAATACATCCAGATCTCTATCCGATATTCTCGCAGAATGCGCGAGAGTATTTTTACATTCCTCACCGAAAAAAAGAACGCGGTGTCGGAGGGTTGTTTTTTGACCATTATAATACAGGGAACTTTGAAGAGGACTTAAAGCTTTGGCAAACGGTAGGCACAAAATTCCTCGATGCCATTTTGCCTATCTATCAAAGACGTGTGACACAACCCTACTCACCCTTGGATAAAGAAAAACAGCTGGAATCTAGAGCTCACTATGTCGAATTTAATTTAATGTATGATCGTGGAACTAAATTTGGATTTCAATCAGGAGGGAATCCTGAAGCTATTCTTTGCTCAATGCCTCCTTTAGCTAAATGGTAATCATTCGTTCTTTAAAATCTATATGAAGGATTTTTAGATGCAAACATTATTTAATGCTGTATCCACTGCTGTCACCTTGACGCAAACCGCCGCGCAAACGGCCGTTAAAAAAGTAATAAAAGTAGCGACTCCCATAAAAGAAGAAAAAATTTATCCAGCCTGTTTCCCCTGGCATTTTGTCACCTACCCTTTTTATCCGAAAGGCAGTGCTATTAACATCCAGGAGACAAAAGTTTTATATCAGTTACCCGATGAATCCACTACAGGTATTTTACAAACCCAGGCTTTCACAAGAACTTTCATCTCCCCTGCTAGCCGAAATGATATCATCCATTTATTGCCTAATTATATCCGTCGCACCATGCTTTACTATCCTCCTCCTGATCTAAAAGGTTTAATCCTACAAAACGCAGAGGAGGAGAAAGAAATCCTTGAGACAAACACGATGCATACCGAAGATGCCGCCCTAAATAGGGTGTTGTATATTTTAGTACGTTCTAAACTAAAACACGCGATTTTATGGCATGCTATGCTTCGAACCGTCTTATGCATTCAAGTTTACTATGCAAAAAAAATTCAAGAAAAGCATGGTCATTGCTTCCAGGTTGATCCAGATATTACGTTAACAGAAAAAGATGTGAATGAGCTTAATGATACAGTCAAAGAACGTGAATGGGAGAACATTAATTTAGATGAAAAAAAAATCCCCTCTCAGACTGATCGTAAACTTATACAAACGCTGCATAAAATTGTTTTAGATATTAAGACTTGTTTCTTCAATCATGAAAATTTTGTCAATAAATTATTAAAAGACCCTCTCTCTAATTTGTCTAAAAGAATGATCGAAATATGCAAAATTGAAGATCTTGAACCCCATCTACTCAATTTAATCCACAAAGCCCCCTCTCCACCGGAAAATGTGGGAGAGTATCGAGCTTTGATTGGAAACTATAACATAGAAACTATAGAAACATTGGTACAAAATATTGAACAAATGGCCCATCAACATCAATCAGAATGTGCCAGGATTCAAGAGGCCCAAGCCATTGAATTCGCCAAAGCCCAACTTGTGACTTAAACCTTACGCAATGAAGCTTAGAACGTTTAATTAGCCGCCGTTGGATGTGTTAAAATGGAGTTTAGGTAAACATGGACTGACCGGCTATCCAGCCGGTTGTCCATGCATTCTGAAAGTTAAAGCCTCCCGTGACGCCGTCTATATCCAATACTTCGCCTGCAAAGTAAAGTCCTGGACACTTTTTACTTTCCATCGTTTTAAAATTGACTTCATCCAGGTGCACTCCTCCACAGGTTACAAATTCTTCCTTAAAGGTACTTTTACCCTTAATGCAGAAAGTTCCTTTTAGAAGAATATTTTGCAAAGCATTTAATTGGGTTTTTGAAAAATGCGACCAGCGCGTCTCTGGCGCAATGCCAGCCATTTGTGTGAATTTTTTCCAAAGATTTTTAGGTAAATCTACGGGACATTCCGTTGCAATAAACTTAGCTGGATTTTGTGTTTTAAAAGCATTTAAACAGTGATGCAGGCTTTCGATTTTCATGTGCGGCAACCAGTTGATACACATCTCCGCCTGGTAGTGCTTATCATGTAAAATTCTCGCTCCCCATGCCGATAATTTTAGGACGGCAGGCCCGCTAAAGCCCCAATGTGTCAATAAAAGAGGACCGGTTTGTTTGAGATCCGTGTCTACAATACGCACTTCTACCTTAGGCACAGAGACGCCTGCCAATTCTAAAAGAGGAGAATCG
The DNA here is from genome assembly GCA_001897225.1 of Chlamydiales bacterium 38-26. Taxonomy (GTDB): domain Bacteria; phylum Chlamydiota; class Chlamydiia; order Chlamydiales; family Parachlamydiaceae; genus Neochlamydia. Next base: position 1,068,963 of record MKSK01000001.1, on the reverse strand, counting down.
GGAACATTAAAGGTAAAGAGGGAAGGTACAGGGGAAACAATCGTGTGGCCTAATTCTTGGAGCAAGCTATACATTTTAGGTGTACTCCCCGTTGCCACCAAAAGCTTTTCACAAGATAAAGTAGATCCGTTCGTTAAAGATAGACTAAATCTTTGATCCTCTCTTGTAATTTTTTCTATGCCACATTCTGTACGTACCTGTACACCTGCTTTTTTAGCAGTCGACGTGAGGCAATGAATGATCGTTTCCGAACTATCCGTCACAGGAAACATTCTCCCATCTTCTTCTGTTTTTAACTCTACCCCTTTTTCTTTAAACCAACGAATTGTATCTTGAGGTTGAAAGCGCGAGAAGGGACCTCTTAAAGCCTGGTGTCCTCTAGGGTAATTGTGTACTAGAACCGCAGGATCAAAACAGGCATGCGTGACATTACAACGCCCCCCTCCGGAAATCCGCACTTTGGATAGAAGTTGTCGATTTTTTTCTAGTAGGGCCACCTTTTTCGCAGGATGAGCCTGTGCACACGCAATCGCACCAAAAAACCCCGCGGCGCCCCCACCAATGACAATAGCGTCCATGTGATCATTATTCATGTTTTGATTGATACTTTTGAAAGAAGAGTTCTAAATTTTTTTGTGCGTCTTGAGGAATGAAAATTAAAGGACGTTGTTTTTTTAAAAATTTTATCCCCTCTGCCACAGAAGATACCACACCCTTTTTTAACAAATAGGCTAAAACGATAGTAGCACTGCGACTAGCCCCTGCTTTACAATGCACATAACAGTCCACCCCTAAACGGTTTTGTTCTTCCAAAAATGCCACCCCTTGCTCAATGCTTACTAAAGGGACTGCATGAAAATCTGTCGCAGAGATCACATGATGCTTGACCCCTAAAAGATCCCAATCTGCAGTAGCACAAGGAACACTAAAAACACCTGGTGTACTAAATTCAAAGTCTTCCAGCATGGAAAGAACTGCTTTTACACCTAATTTTTTTGTAATTTGTTCATGGTGAGCATAATTTTTTAAAGGAATAGCTCCTAGGTATATACCAGGAGAAATAGAATGCCACCAGGGATTTATTTTAAATACACCCAAAACCAATGTCGCAAAAAGAGTGAGTTCATAGACAATTTTTTTTCTATTCACGACGATGTAACTTCCTAGAGCAATCAAAGCAGTAGAAGTAATTAAAGAAGCTGTAAGAATCACCGTAGGGACTTGACATAAAGCTAACAAAGTGACAGAGCCTGCAAGCGCGCCTAACATCATCAACATTTGAAAGGAGTTTGAAAAAAAACAGCGAGCTGCAATTTCTTGGATTTTTGTTAGTAAAGGGCGAGCCCCTGAGGCTTTCTGCTGCGTATAAACGGGTGGCACATAGGATAGAGAATTGATTGATGTCATAAGCCCTCATCAAGTAAACTATTAGGATCTTTGCGAATGATTCTCAAAATTGACTTTAGGTATAAACTTCTGAAACCTAATAAAGATCCCATGAACGAAAAATGCCATTTTCTACAAAATTTTGTAGACTCTCATCTATTCACAGATTACCCTCTGCGTTCGAGAATTCATCCCCTTAAAAGCTACAATACTGACGATTTACAATGCTACATTAAACGCGATGATGAATTAGGATTGATGGGATCCAAAATACGTAAATTCAGCTCTCTTATTTCCTATCTTATTCATAATCAAATACAAAAGGCTGTAGTCATCGGGGGACTAAATTCTAATCATGTCCTCGGGATTACTCAGCTCTTGATAGAAAACCGCATATCCCCTCAACTTTTTTTATGTGAATCTCATCAACCCATAGAAAAAGGAAACGCTCTTTTAACTCGTCAACTGATTGAGGCAGAACAGATACATTGGATCCCACGGTCTCAATGGTCTCAGATCAATGAGCTTGCAGAAGAATATGCTAAAGAACAAAAAGAAAAGACTTTTGTCATCCCTGAAGGAGGTTGTTGCTTTGAAGCCTTCCCTGGAGCCCTCACTTTAGCTCTTGATATTGTGCGCAACGAACACATCTTGGGGGCTTCTTTCAACCATCTCTTCATCGATAGCGGCACGGGTCTCACAGCGATTGCCTTGCTTTTAGGGTTAGCTTTTTTAAAACACCCCGCCCATCTTCATATCGTTTTAATGGCAGGAAATGAGACAGAATTTAGGCACAAGCTAGAACAGTATCACCAAAATTTTCAGTATTTGATGAAAACTCCTATTCCTTATCCCATTGACTTTTCTTTACAAAGACCCCACAAAATGAAATCTTTTGGGTCCGTCTCTCCCAGTCTATTTAAAACGATTCAACAGATTGCCCGCTCCGAGGGTGTTTTCTGTGATCCTATTTATAATGCGAAATTATTTCAGGAGGCTGCGCGCATCATCCAAGAAAAGCAACTTCACGGACGTAGTCTCATCATTCAATCAGGAGGAACTCTGTCTCTCTTAGGTTTTTTGACCCCTTAAATCGCACAATCAAGGGTTAGATTAGACTTTTTTTCAGATCCATTAATTATTAAAAACTTTAGCTTTGACAAAAAACGCAATAAATCACAGGATCTATTTTGTTTCTGAACAAAAGGTAGGTTCCATGGGCTATTCAAGATTTCCAAGTGCAAGTGACAAAGTTTTTTATCCAAATTATGGATGGAATACCCCCCATCCTGCCGATGATATCTGTCTAATGGATCCAACTCCCCACTATCCTCAAAATTCTGATGACCCTGCTTTCCAAATTTGTACAATGGATGATCCTCCATTTTACCAAGAAAAAAATTCAGACATGTATGGTCCCCAACAACTTTTAATGATCAACGACAGATTTAAAGGGACCTCTACTGATACGTTTACTAAAGAAGCTACTGTATGGAATCTAACCACAAATTCTTCTGGGAAGTATAGTCAGCTCTTTAATCAAAGAGTTCTAGTAGTCATTCACGGATTTATGACCTCAGCCAAAGACGCGGAAAGCCATCTCCTGAATGTTGCGTCTGGAGTTGAAAAAGTCTATGATGCGGTCGTCGCTTATTCATACCCGACAGGAAAGAGCCCTTTAGAATATGGTCAAGCTCGTGAAAATGCTAAAAAAGCAGCTCCCCGATTATCTAATATTCTTCAATTCATAAAAATATTTGCGCAATCTGTCAGTATAGCAGCGCATAGCATGGGAGTTTTTACAGCTTTTCATGCATTAAATCAACCAAGCAGCCCTCTCATTGATCATTTTTATTCGCTAGGAGGTGCTTTTGATCAAAAAAATCTTTTAGACTGTAGCTGCTCAGTGCATTGCACAAATTTCCCCCTGACTCTATCTAAGATTACAAAAATTTTTATTTTTTATTCGTGCAAAGATGATATTTTACCCTTACACACTTTCACTCAAGGCGAAAGAACCGTGGGCAGAATAGGCACTTTCCCAGAACAGCTTCTAGCAAAAAATGTTCGTCTGATCGATACGTCACCTGTAGTCGATTCGCATAACGATTATTTTGATAACCCTCACATCCTTAGATCGATTCGTCTATTAGGATCAAACACTTTAATGGATCATATAAATCTCACCCTAACGACTTCAGGTTTCTCGCAAGAGAATTTGCAAGTGTGTACAGTGGGCTATGATTACGCCATAGAAAAAGGTGCAGAGAGAATCGGTATTTATATTAATAACTTTTTTGACCAAGCATTTAAACAGATCGGTTTATAAAGCACGGGTAAATTTAAAATAGTTTTTTGACATAGAATACCCAGTCTACTATAGTGACATTAAACAACATTAAGGAGTTTATGTCATGGAGCCTACGAATGTAAATATTTGGGTTGTATTAACTTGCACGCTTATTAACTTAGTTCTTGGCATGGTTTGGTATTCCCCTAATGTATTAGGAAACCTATGGGCACAAGAACATGGCTTTACCTCTGACCAACTCAAAGCCTCCATTTGGCATTATCTAGGGGCAATCATTGTGGCATTTATCATGAGTTATGTATTAGATATGATTATGCACACCTTTGGTGTGCGTGGAATTGGAAATGGGATTGCATTAGGCTTTTTTATTTGGCTAGGTTTTATAGCAACCACTCATTTTTCAGGAGTGATTTGGGCAAAAAAACCCTTCATTGTTTTCTTTATTGATGCAGGTTATTTGCTTTTTAACTTGATTTTGATTGGGGCTATAATGGGTGCATGGCAGTAATCATTCAAACGCTTTAATAGAAGGAACTTCATGAGAAATATAACTCCTGCAATGATTTTAGGCTCATTAGCCATCTGTACTCAGGCTTCCGCCCAAGACAGTGGACCCGTGTGCCACCAATGTGAACGGATTCGGGAATACAATGCTGCTCATCCTGAAAACAATTATTACTGGTATGATGATTATCTAAAGGATCAGAAAGAAGGAAAGAATACTTCTAGTCCTAAAGAAGGCTCTAAAGAAAAAGGTACTCAAGCAGAAAAATCTACCAAAGGGTGAAACACCCTTTGGTAGGGAAAGAATTAATCCTTGGAATGATGAGGAGCTGCTTTTAACTCAACTTCCGACTCATCTTTAGGATGTTCTGTATCCGACTGTTTTTCTTTTAAATGTTCTAAAGAAGCCTCATGAGAAGGGCCTGCAGAATGAGGATGTTTCGTAAGATCCATCACCACTTTTTCCCAAGCTTCCTTCACTTGTTCTAGTGAATTCTGGCCAATTCTTACATTGTTAATATCTTTAAAATCCACCACGATAGAAATCGTAGAATCGTCTTTGGAAGGATCCTTGGAAATAGACTTAAAGAAATCGACTATTTCTTTTTCTTGATTTTCATTCACCACCCCAATTGTCAGCGGTTGATGATTGGCTTCTGAAAATTTTTCTAAGATAGGATGGATGCGATTAAAATAAGAAATGGCATCATGAATCATCTCTTTAAAATTGACCCATTGAATTTCATACAGACCCGAAGGTTGATTATTCACTAAATCCACGTGTCCGTTGGACTTAAAGCCGTAGGGCTCTGCTAGCAAATTAAGATGCTTGATCAAGAATTGATGGAGGGTAGGATTTTCCGATATAGTCTTTATCTTGAGATCAGAATCCAAAACAAATTGCATCTTTCCCAATCTAGTATAGTCAGGAATGACTTCTTGCAACTGACTTTCACAACATTCTAAAAGCTCTTTTAACACTTTACTTTCAGGATCTGCTGACTGTGAATCTGCCGCCTTAAGCTTGAGACTATCCATAAACTGACGATGGATGGCTTCAGATCCCTGTGGAGTAATGGAGGAGTTGGTGTTAAAGCCAATGTGCAGATTTCGACTATCAGCCTCTCTTTCTTTTAAGCCGATATTAAAATTGAGGGACGTGCGCCCGTAAGCATTTTCCATCTCTAATTTCTTTAACTGAATATCCACATCTTTATAGGTAATAAAATTTGAAAAATCCATATTCTTAGGAAATGCGGCTTCAAAATCTAAAGCTATGTTGTTTTTTCCAGAACCTATAAAATAAGGAACATCGACAGCCATATCAGGATTAATAGACATCAGCCTTCTCAGATGAGGAAGTAGAGCCTTTCCCTGCTCCGTAGCCTCAAAATCTTTAAGATCTAGATTGAGAACAAATCGATCCTCTTTTTCTGTATCTGGCTGATGACTCCAGTGCACTCTGCCTTTAGAAAAACCTAAAAGCTGTCGTTCACCTTTTGCGTCTACTTCATATAAACCAAAATCTTGATCCTCATAATCCGCCGTTTTAATTTCGTTAAGGATTTCTTGGAATGAAGAATTTTCTTTATAAAATGCCTTTGGAAATCCATGAAAAGGATGCATAAAGGCTTGAAAGTATTGTGGATGGGCGACATCCGCTTGTAATTTCATTTGTCCTTTAATCGCATATTTTTTTGCAGGGCTACCTTCACCATTGGGCAATAAATAAAGAATGTCCCCCTCTTGTTTCATCCAGTAAGTTTTTCCTAAAAGATCAGTCCCTACTTTTAACGCCCCATCAATGACCACATTCGGATGACCTGGATCACTAGCGTTAGCCATTTCATAACGAGGATTGGCAAGCTTTACTTCATAATTAAAAGGAAAACCATGGACAGATACATCTTCTACCTTAAACTGGTATCCGTCTGCATTAGGCTTCTCGTACTCTTTTAGATGTAATTGAACAAGCTCTTTGACTTCATGAGCTTTATAAAACCAGAAACCCACATAAACTAGTGCTAAAAGCACTATAAAAATAATTAAACCACTTAATTTTTTCATGATTTCCTCAAAAATTGTTACAATGCATGCATGTTAACGATTCTGAGCAAATAAATAAATATTTTTAAATCTACCCATGTAAAATAAGGCCTTTAGAGTAACAGTAGATGTTAACAAAAACAAAAAGTAGGATAATGAACGTCTATGAGATCACTCGCGAATTTGATAGTTACCTTGAATGAGCCATTTGTAAGTCATCAGCTCTTTCAGACCTATAGGTCCATTGGAGTAAGCTTTTTGAGAACTCGATAAAATTTCAGGTCCTAACTCCATTTGAGTGCCTTCATAGAAGCGTGTAGAAGTATTGATCACAATTGCAGAAGCATTGACATAGGAAGTAAAGATCATCGCATGAAGAGGATGATCGGAAAGAATGCACTCACAATGGCCGGTTCCATGTTTTTGAATATGTTCAATGGCTTGATCTATTTGGCTAACTATTTTCATATTTAAAAACTTGGAGCCCTCCCCTTTATCCCAATCTTGAGGATCTGCCATCTGAACATCCATTGTATCGGTTCCTAAAGCAATATAATAATTCCAGGCTATACTATCTAGGCGAAAAGAAATTTCTTCATTTTCTAGAGCCTTAAAAAGTAATGGAATAAACTGAGCCGCAATAGACTCATGAATAAGCACAGTACTTATGGAATTGTTAGCTTTAGTTTTTTGGATCTTTGCGTTTACCACCACCTGGACAGCCTTTTCTATATGGACAAGCTGATCTACATAGGCATGACACACCGCTCTTTTTTCAAAAAGCATAGGAATCTGGCCATGTTTCTGACAAAATTCAGTGATAGGATGAGTAGCCCGCACAAGAATTAAATCCAAACCTTCCTTAAATTGTAAAAACTCCATTAAATCCTTTTCTTCATGCGAACGCATCACCTGTACAATATCAAGAGGTAGATTAGCAACTTCGAGCCCCATCTGAATCACCCTCACCAACACCCTCACTGTCTCTTCAATTGCTTTTCCAGCCCAAATCAAGAGAGTGTTTCCTGACTTAATACTTAATGCGGCTCCCGTCATGACTCGTTCAGGGCATTGATCTAAAACCAATCCTATATGTCCCAGGGGGATACGATATTTCGTTAACTTGAGTTCATTAGGTAAATCCTTGCTATCAAAAACATCTCCATTGGGATCGGGCAGCTCCATGATGCTAAAGAGCTCTCTAACAATTGCATCCAGGGGCTCTAATTCCACTAGTGACGCCTCCTGAATACGCTCTAAATCTTTCCGATTAGCTTGTTTAAGTTCCTCCGCATGTTCGAATAAGGCTTTGGAGATCTCATTTAACGCTAAATTTTTTTGAACATCGGGTGTGTTAAAAAGGACTAAGGACGCCGCTTTTGCGCGTAAAAATTTTTCAATTAATTCAGAATCCATTGTCATTTTTTATCCTGCGTCTTTTTTAGCGGTTATAGAAATATTAGACCTACTAGGGGAATATAAAGAACCCAATCTATTTCGCATGCTATAAGTTGCAAATGAAAAATTCAACAAGATATATTTGCTTTAACTCCTCATATAGATCGTAGGAATGACATGAAAATCTTTCTGTATATTTTTTTATTTTTATTTCATGTTAACCTTTTAACCTCTAATGAAATCAAAAATTTTATACAATCCCTAGATAAAGAAGAGAAAACTTACTTAGAAAATTTTTTTCATCGAGTCATTTTTCATGATCACTTCGCCTATACCCTCGAAGGCTATAAATCCATGGCTTTATCCGGAGGGGATTTATATTATAACTTAGTCCCCTGCGGTAAAGATGTGTTGATTAGCACGCCTCCATCTGAAGGATTTTGGAAAGGATGGACTGTCTGGTTAAAGAACCGATCTCATTTAAAAATGTCTCATTTTGTTTTGTTTGAAGAGCCTTCAAACAAATCCCCTCAAGTTAGACTTATCGTACTTATTCATAAGCCCTTGTTTATAAAAACGGTGAATGATCATTTAAAGATTTTTGAAGATGTACTTCAGAAAGAAGTCCTAGCTGAAAAACTTTTGGAAGAAGTTTGTATAAAAGGCGTACAGCACACTCTCAAGTGCAGTGATCTTCTTTATGGAATCCTCCTAGGCTATGGCAAAGGAAACTCTACTCTCTTTAGTCAAAAATCAAAACGAAAAATTTTTTCCATCAACCCCGCGGTGCGTAATGATGATCCAGATCAAATCTTTTTTAATGACCAGGAATCCTGCGTCATGATTCCTTATCATCCTATCAATTTTTTAGTGAACTCAACAACTGCTGAAACAAAAAATTTAAAAACGACATATCGTGAAGCAGATAAGAAAATATTAGCCACCTATAAGCTCAACAACCTCCTCCCCATAGTTTTTCAAAAATTATCAAGTGAATAAAAACACCTATCTATAGGAACTTAAGAGGTTATAAAGACTAAGTACCTTAAAAGCATCCTACAGGTACCTAGTCTTCTTTTTAACAGACACTATGCACTACAGACCAAACACTCTTCTGCATTTGTCATTGTACAAGCCTTTTTTTGTGTGGCTTCTAAAGTAAACTTAATCGCATCTACAGCGGCTTGGGTACGCAAATAATACATCCCTGTTTTGAGCCCTTTTTTCCATCCATAAAAATGCATCGAAGTTAACTTAGCAAAGGTGGGGTTCTGTATAAACAAATTCAGCGATTGGGACTGACAGATAAAGGCTCCTCGATCAGCGGCCATATCAATTAAGGCTTTCTGCTTGATCTCCCAAGCCGTCTTATATAATTGTTTAATATCTTGAGGAATTTCTTGAATGTCCTGTACCGAACCATTCGCAGCCACAATTTTATTTTTCAGTTCCTCATTCCAAATCCCTAACTGGATCAGATCTTTTAGAAGATGTTTATTCACCACAATGAACTCTCCTGAAAGCACTCTCCGTGTATACAAATTTGAAGTATAAGGTTCAAAACACTCATTATTTCCTAAAATCTGCGAAGTGGAAGCTGTAGGCATAGGAGAAACCAAAAGAGAGTTGCGTACCCCATACAAAGCGACTTCTTGTTTCAAGTGCGCCCAGTCCCATCGAGAGCTAGGAGTAACATTCCAAAGATCATACTGAAAAATCCCCTTTGAAAGAGGCGATCCTGCGTATGTTTCATAGGGCTGTTCCTCTTTTGCTAAATCTTTAGAAGCCGTAAGAGCCGCAAAATAAATCGTTTCAAAAATATCCCGATTCAATTGCCGAGCTTCAGGAGATTCAAAGGACAATCGCAACAAAAAAAACACGTCTGCTAATCCTTGCACACCAATGCCGATAGGGCGATGACGTTGGTTAGAATTCATCGCTTCTTGAACAGGATACTTGTTCACATCGATGATTTTATTTAAATTTCTTGTGACAACCTGCGTGACCTCAAAAAGTTTCTGATGATCAAAAGTTCCCTCTTTAACAAATCTGGGTAAAGCCAATGAGGCTAAATTACACACAGCTACTTCATCCGGAGCTGTGTACTCAACAATTTCTGTACACAAATTGCTCGATTGAATGGTCCCTAAATTGTTTTGATTAGATTTTCTGTTACAGGCATCCTTGTAAAGAATATAAGGACTACCTGTTTCAATTTGAGCTTCTAAAATTTTAAACCAAAGATCTTGGGCTTGGATGGACTCACGCGCTTTACCCTCTTTTTCATATTGACAATAGAGTCTTTCAAACTCTTCTCCCCAACAAGTATGAAGTCCTGGTGCTTCATGGGGACAAAATAAAGACCAAGAGGCGTTAGCCTCTACACGCTGCATAAACAGATCTGGGATCCAGAGAGCTGTAAAGAGATCACGGGTCCGTAGCTCTTCTTTTCCATGATTTTTTCTTAAATCCAAAAACTCAAAAATATCTGCGTGCCAAGGTTCTAAGTAGACGGCAAATGAACCTTTACGTTTTCCTCCCCCTTGATCCACATAACGGGCCGTATCATTAAATACCCTTAACATAGGAATGATCCCGTTAGAAATTCCGCCTGTTCCACGAATATAGGAATGCGTGGCGCGCACTTGATGGATGCTCAACCCAATTCCACCGGCAGATTTAGATATCTTCGCACACTGCTTAAGGGTATCAAAGATCCCATCGATACTATCTTCCTTCATTTGTAACAAAAAGCAAGAAGAAAGCTGTGGATGAGGAGTCCCCGCATTAAATAAAGTGGGCGTGGCATGAGTGAACCAGCGTTCGCTCATTAAATGGTAGGTTTCAATGGCCGCCTCAATCTCCTGTTTGTGAATGCCTAAGGCCACACGCATCAACAACTGCTGAGGTCTTTCCACCACTTGGCCATGCATCTTTAAGAGATAAGACTTTTCTAATGTTTTAAAGCCAAAATAGTCATAATAAAAATCTCTATCATAAATAATTGTCGAATCAATCCAATCCGCATGCTCCTGAACGATTTCATAAATATCTTGAGCAATTAAAGGGGCGGGTAGATTGTTTTTAGGGTCCCTATAATGATAAAGATCTTTTATGGTCGCTGAGAAAGATTTATGCGTATTTTTATGAAGATTTGAAATGGCAATGCGCGCAGCTAAAAGCGCATAATCAGGATGCTTGGTCGTTAAGGTAGCAGCCACCTCAGCCGCTAAGTTATCAAGAGCTACCGTCGTCACTCCCTCAAATATGCCTTCAATGACTTTCAAGGCCACAAGAACCGGATCCACATGTTTTAAGTCAAGGCCGTAACAGAGTTTTTGAATACGTGCCGTAATTTTATCAAATTGGACAGGCTCTTTGCGGCCATCACGTTTGACAACATACATTTTCACCCCCTTTAAAATTCTTCAGATAAGCTAAAAGTATGCTGACTTTTTTGAGCCATCACACCCGATTTTTGGTATTCAGACACTCTTTTTTCAAAAAAGTTGGTTTTTCCCTGCAGGGAAATAAGCTCCATGAAATCAAAAGGATTTTGTGCATGATAAATTTTTGAATACCCAAGAGCATTAAGTAGACGATCCGCGACAAATTCAATGTATTGACACATCAAATCTCCGTTCATTCCAATTAATTTAACGGGCAAAGCTTCTAACACAAATTCTTTTTCAATAGTGACAGCCTCTTGAATAATGGCTTTTACCACATTTTCAGCCAGAGGATATTTAAGCTGGGAATATAAAAGACAAGCAAAATCACAATGCAAGCCTTCATCACGGGAGATCAGTTCATTTGCAAAACTTAAGCCTGGCATCAATCCCCGCTTCTTGAGCCAAAAAATGGAACAAAAGCTTCCAGAAAAAAAGATGCCTTCCACGGCAGCAAAAGCCACTAAGCGTTCAGCAAAAGAACCTTTAGAAATCCATCGTAGCGCCCAATGTCCTTTTTTAGTCACACAAGGAATGGTATCTAAAGCATGAAAAAGGGTGTCTCTTTCTTTAGAATCTTTGATGTAAGTCTCTATTAATAACGAATAGGTTTCAGAATGGATATTTTCTATCATGACTTGAAACCCATAAAAACAACGAGCTTCTGGATACTGAACTTCATTGATAAAATTGACGGCCAAGTTTTCATTGACAATGCCATCACTAGCTGCAAAAAATGCTAAAACATATTTTATAAAATGCTTTTCATCCGCATTTAATTTTTTTTCCCAATCGCGAATATCCGTCGACAGATCAATTTCTTCAGCGGTCCAAAAACTGGCCTCTGCCTTTTTGTACATCTGCCAAATGTCATGATGTTGAATCGGAAATAAAACAAAACGATCCTGATTCTCTATGAGAATAGGCTCTTGCAATACCTGCATAGAAACTCCCCAAATTGTATAACAGCTTAAGCTGCTTAAAAATATAATCACAGAAAGGGAGAAAATAGATCATGGAGATGATCTTGAAGAAGCAAAAGAGATTCTTTTATATTTTCCCCATCCTGTCTTTAACGAGACAGTTCATCTTAAAAAAGATGTGATGAGCATAGATAAGCAGGTCTTCTGACTTCGGATTCATCCTAATTACCCTCCTTCCCGCTTTAAAAGCAGTGGTTGAATTCTCTATATTTCTATAGAGAATTTAGGCTTTCGTCATCCGTTACAGCGGCGTCACCGCACAGGATTCTCACCTGTTTCCCTATTCTTCTCAAGCCGTAGCAAGAGACACTTATCTAAGAGAGCCTCTCTGATTTAATGTTTGTCAGAGATGGACTCTATAAAGATGTTCATTCATTAAAAATGAACAGCCTTTAAGCTCCTTATAGGTTTTAAACACCTATAAGGATCATTGATGTAATCAAAGAGGACATTAAAAATTTATATCCATTTTGTATACAACAGACATGAGGGTATTAGGGTGGGAAAAATTTTGTCAATCTATTAATCAATGGTAAATTGAGGATCATAAAATCTAAATTGTTAAAGCTTTGATTTTATGATCTCTTTTCCCAGCTAAGTTCTAAAAAAATCGTATGGGAACTCTATCAATCAAGAATCAGTAATCTTTTTTTTCTTCTGGAACTTCATAAAATACAACTAACAGGCCTTCTACGAAGGCTGAGGGACGCACTTTTTTAATGACATAACCTTTAGATTTTAAGTCTTCTATTCTTTCATTAGCATCAGGTCCATCTTTTATCAACAGGCGAGGAGTTGAGGAATGCATTTCTTCGTAGGCTTTGATCCCACAAGAACTTAAAATTAATAAAGCAAACAATAGAGGGGCTAATTTGGTACTCATCATTTTGTTCTCTCAAATATTCGATTAAAAAATTTTAGAAAGTCTGTCTCATTGCAACTTTCCCCTATAAATTGTAGAAACGTCTTCAGGAATAAATTCCCTTTAAAAAGTCCAAGATGATAACCAATCCTTTAAATAAATTCATTATCGAACAAACATTTTTTGAATGTATTTTTGTTTCTTGCTTTAAATCCTATCGACTTGATCTTTATTGGATTGTATTTTTATGCCTTTTCATTGTATGTGTGACTGTAAAATAGAGGTTCTACATGGAAAATATCACTTCCTTTTCAGGTGTTAATATACCCTGTATTATTTATGGAACTGCATGGAAAGAAGATAGAACAGCTGAGTTAGTCACCGAAGCCATTACGCTTGGCTTTAGGGGGATCGATACGGCTTGTCAACCCAAGCACTATAACGAAGCAGGCGTTGGAGAAGCTCTTCAGAGACTTGCACTAGAAGGGATTAAACGCGAAAGTTTATTCATCCAAACAAAGTTTACTCCAGTCGGTGGGCATGATCCCCAATCTATCCCCTATGATCAAAATGCTCCTCTTGCTCAACAAGTCATTCAGTCTTTTGAGGTCTCTAAAAAGAACCTAAAGTTAAACTATGTGGACTCTTTGATTTTACATTCTCCTTTGGCAAATATCGATCAATTGCGGTCAGTATGGCAAAGCATGGAATCTATTTATGCACGGCAGGAAACGAAATTACTGGGAATTAGCAATTGTTATGATCTCGAACTATTAAAAACCCTCTATCATCACGCTTCCATTAAACCCGCTATCGTACAAAACCGTTTTTATCGACAAACCCATTATGACAAAAACCTTAGAAAATGGTGTAAAGAAAAAAATATGATTTATCAAAGCTTTTGGACACTAACAGCTAATCCACATATCCTCAATCATGACCTAGTCAAAAAGATAGCGGAGGAATATAAAAAAACGGAAGCGCAAATCTTTTTTCGATTTCTCACTCAAATAGGCATTGTTCCGCTCATTGGCGCCTGCTCACAAGTTCATATGAAACAAGATTTAGATATTTTTAATTTTAACCTCTCGCAATCCATGATTGAAGAACTAGAGTCTCTTCTGGTATAATTGACAGTGAATCAATGCAATTAAAGAGCGATGATGAGAAAACTGCCTAGAATAAAGCCTAATAAAATTTGGATCGATGCCGATGCATGCCCGAAAGTTATTAAAGAAGTCATTTATAAAGTCAGTCTGCGTTTGAATATAAAGATCATCCTAGTAGCCAATACCTATCAAAATATTCCTCAGCATGATCTTATCCAGCTGATCATTGTTGAAAAAAATTTTGACGCTGCTGATCAACTGATTGAAGAGCAAGTTGAAATCCATGATATTGTGATTACTGCAGACATTCCTTTAGCGGCAAAAGTTTTGAAAAAAAAGGCGATTGCACTCAATCCAAGAGGGGAAATTTATTCCGAAAATACTATAGGTTCCATTTTATCGATGCGTAATTTCATGAAAGAGTTTTATGAAGCCGGTTCGATTACAGGAGGTCAAGCCCCTTTTGGACCAAAAAATGTGAAGGAATTTGCCGATTCATTGAATAAACTCGTTTCTTAATGATTCGAATTTTAGCACTATGGGCCGTTTCAAAAGTCAAAATTCAGTGGATGAGAACCATCACTGTTAGGAGAAAAGTTTTGAGCTTAATATTTTTAAATTAGAAGAGAGAGAGAGAGTAATAAGGCGATCATAACACTGCTAGAGCCTTTTTTAGGCTATTTACAGTGTCCGATCATCAAAAGATCGGAGAGGGTGGGATTCGAACCCACGGTACGTTTATGGCGTACACACGCTTTCCAAGCGTGCTCCTTAAGCCACTCGGACACCTCTCCAAAATCAATAATGCAATAGATTAATGGATTGGCGAAAAAACTGCAACAACTAAAAGCATTAATTCATTGCAATTTTTCCATCATCCTGTCAAAATGTTTTAAGCAACATCCTACATTAATGATCATGAAATTTATCCAAAAAAACTATCTAGTCTTATTTGCATTAATTTTCTCTATTGTTCTAGGGGCAAAACTCTTCTCTACTGAACCCGACTCACGATCACACGCTGTCTTAGTCAGCGTAGCCCCTCATAAGTTCTTCGTAGAAAAAATTGCTGGTTCTACAGTCAAAATTGGCTTAATGGTTCCTGCTGGCGCAAGCGCACATACTTATGAACCCACCCCCAAACAAATGCTGGATGCCACTAAAGCAGATATCTGGTTTTATGTAGGAGAAGGCTTTGAACCTAAAGTAAGAGCTGCCTTAAAAAGCTACAATCCTCAAATGTATTTTGCAGATTTAAGACAGAACTTAGACCTAATTTCCTTTCATGAAGGACATAAAAAATGTTGTGCTCATCATGAAGGTCACTATGACTTGCACTATTGGCTAAGCCCTATTCAAGCAAAGATTCAAGCGCAAACCATCGAACAAGCTCTCAGCAGAATTTATCCGGAAAATGCGGCTTTGTATGCCGATAATTTAGCCAAATTCCACCAAGAACTCGACCAGCTAGATGGGGAGATTCGTCAAATGATGAATAAACCCCACAACCCTTACATTATGATCTCCCACCCTGCCTATGCGTATTTTTGTCGAGATTATGGATGTCAGCAACTATCGATTGAAATTGAAGGTAAAGATCCCACGCCCAAACAGCTCACTCAGATTATTCAAGCGGCTCGGCAACATCACATCAAAACTATTTTTGTTCAGATCCAATATAGCAGCAAAGGCGCAAAGTTGATTGCGGCGCAAATCGGTGCTCAGGTGATTAATTTGGATCCCTACTCCGAAAATTATTACGAAAGTCTAAGGACTATCGCTCAAGCTTTTTCTTCTCAACCCCCGATACCTAGCCCAACCAAGGATTAAACACGCTCAAATAACAGAATTCCAACGACTTACTCTTTCGTATTCTGAGACATTTTCGCAGACCGACATTTATCAGAAAATTTGTCTATAACACCCATTTTCTAATCAAAATAAATTTTCGAATGAATTCTATGAAGACGTAGACAAATTAATTCTAAAGAGATTAAAGTATTATCTGAGTTTTGAGTTTCTTAGTTCTTTTTAAAGTCTAAAGGCACATTTGATGAATCCCATCATTCAATTAAAACATGTCTATTTTTCCTATGCCGAAACACCTGTTTTGACCGATGTTGACCTAGCAATCAACGCAAAAGAATTTATTGGAATTATCGGACCAAATGGTGGAGGAAAGACCACCTTACTGAAGTTGTTAATGGGCTTTTTAAAACCCAGCTCAGGAAAAATTGAGATTTTTGGAACTGCACCCGATCAGTCTCTTAACCATATCGCTTATGTTCCCCAAACCCAACGCTATGATCGAGAATTTCCTATTTCTGTGCTAGAACTCGTTTTAGCGGGAAGACTTTCTAAACTTCCTTGGTATGGTAAATTTTCTAAAGAAGACAAAGAAGCTGCTATGAACGCCTTGGAACGCGTAAAACTTGCGGAATTTTACAATAGACCCTTTGGAACTCTATCTGGAGGTCAAGCCCAAAGAGCTTTAATTGCCAGATCCCTAGCATCAGAACCTCAACTTCTTTTGCTAGATGAACCTACAGCTAATGTGGATTCTCAAGCAGAAGCCGATATTTATGAAATTTTACATAGTCTGCGGGATAAAATGAGCATTTTGATGGTCACCCATGATCTCAGCATAGCCCTTGAACAGGTTCAAAGAGTTCTTTTAGTCCAAAATACGGTCATGCCTTTGAAAACAGAAGAGGTGTGTCAACACTTTGCCATGGGACTTTATCATGGTCCATTAGTACAAATACAGAGAACAATATGATGCCTTCTTTTTTTGAAGCCTTACAAACAAATCCTCTTTTACTCGCGGCTATTATTGCAGGCCTGGCGGCATCTTTTGTCAGCGGCATAATCGGATCCTATGTGGTTGTCAAGCGCATTGTTTTTATCAGTGGTAGCATTTCCCATGCTGTTTTAAGTGGGATAGGGTTTTGTCTTTGGTTGGAACGCGCGCAAGGAGTCGCTTGGGCCTCTCCTTTACTAGGAGCTCTGGTTGCTGCGATCGCCTCAGCATTATTAATCGGTTGGATCCATTTAAACTACAGACAAAGAGAAGATACGGTCATTGCAGCTTTATGGTCGATTGGCATGGCTGTGGGGATTTTATTTATTTCTCAAACGCCTGGATTTAACGTAGAATTAACGAATTTTTTAATTGGAAATATTCTTTGGGTGACACCGACAGATCTAAAAATTCTTTTCGCTTTAGACCTAGTCATTCTCCTCACAGTCATGTGTTTACACAAACGCTTTTTAGCCATTTGTTTTGATGAGGAACAAGCCAAACTTCAAGGGGTTCCTGTGAATACCCTGTATTTACTTCTGCTTGTTTTGACAGCCGTCTCCATCGTTCTTCTCATACAAGTTGTAGGGATTATTTTAGTGATGACGATGCTGACTATTCCAGCTGCTATTGCCAACCTCTTTACCTCACGTCTTTCACACATGATGTTGATTGCCATTGGTATCAGCTGCTTGTTTTGCTTTTCTGGAATGCAAACGGCTTATTATTTAGACTGGCCAGGAGGAGCTACTATCGCTCTTGTGGCGGGTATCGCCTATATTTTAACTTTATTAGGAAAATATTGGATAAAAAAAGCTTTGGCAGTTTGCACCACCAAAGCTTAATGCGGAAAGAGAGGGATTCGAACCCTCGATACCCTTTAGGGGTATGCGTCCTTAGCAGGGACGTGCTTTCGGCCACTCAGCCATCTTTCCACGGCCAATGAATTAAAGGGATATCCTACATCTTGATCTGTTTTTCTGCAATTAAATTCGACAAATGATCACGATGAATTTTTCCTAGTCTTTTTCTCTCGCACGTTATCGCTCCTTTTTCCCGCCTTCTTTGTAACAAATTGTGTGCAATTATGAGTTAGTAGCTCGAGGGAAGCCCCTTTTCGTTAGGAACTTCTGGTGTTAATTTACTTCTTTTAAGTGGCCTTAGATTCATGTCTTCTTCTCTTGAACGTTTTCGCTTTTCCTCTTTAGCCATCTTTTTCCAATCTTCTTTGTAACTCAAGGTAGACTGTAACAGCTCGACGGAAGGTCCTTTGCGCTTACAATATTTAATATAGTTTTCTGCTTTATTTAAATACAGCTCAACAGCTTTGTAAGCCAAATGACAAGACGCCTTTTCTTTAACCGCCCTGTTGTATTCTAATAAAATTAATTCATTTAAAGCTTCAGGATAAATGTCAGCATATTCATGGACATTTAGAAGCAAATTCACCTGCGTAGAATAATCTAAATGGGGATTATCCCTTGCAATATGCAAACAATACGCTCCTAATTTATTATAAAGGGCCATACGCTCTTGAGGTGACAACGAGGAGTCCTCAAAATAAAAAAGCAGATTGGGATGTAATGTTGAAACTAAATGAGAAATGATTTCTAACACTATAGACTGCGTTTTATTTAATGCATCGACATGACAGAGATCTTGAAAAAATCTGATGAGCGAGATTCCGAAAAGATCAGTGTCCCAGATGTTTTCTATCTTTAGTGTATATTGCTGTTCTAGGAGATGAAACGCTTCAAAATATTTTTTTATTAAGGTTAGTCTATCAACCTCTAAAAGTTCTAATACCCTTCCTTTTAAAGTTCCCTTTGCTAGTAGATAAGCACATAAAAATTGATCTAAAGCTTGATCGGGCTCACAAAGACCTAAATAGTAATATGCCTGAGCCAAAATTCCTACATCTTTTGATTGTGAAATGATAGCATTTAAAAGCTTAATGCCCTCCTCCGGAGGACTATTCAAATTGTATAGTGCGATGGCTTTGTACAATTGAGCCTGTATGAGTTGCTGCTTATCAGAATAGTTTTTAATCACTAGTTCGCAATCAAAACAAACGTCGTGCATGAGGTTAGCAATATTTCTACTGGTTTTTAACAGCAACTCACTCTTTGAAATCCAAGCTGAATTTTTAATTTTTATATCCGCTTTTTCATCACTCAAAACCTCCTGCAAGTATTGAAAAACTTTTTTTCTAGCTTCTTTGGAATCTTCGCGGAATGTAATTTTATCAAAAACACCCTCGCTTGCTAAATGGAGATTAGCCATCCAAAGTTTAGCTTTTAAGAGAATTTTTTTATCTGTAGCGCAATTGATGACAGCCTGAAAATCGACAAAAGCTCTACAATAAAATTCATCGTACATCTCTGCATGTCGAGGTTTAAATTTTTCCTGGGCACATAAAAGATTCAACTGCCCTTTCAAAATATGGATTTTATTTTTTAGGACTTGGAACGGAAAGTGTGTTTTTAAAAGTTTTTCATAGACAACAAGCCTGTCATCCGTCCATTCAATATTTGCTTTTTCTAGTGTTAAAAGAACTTGCAAAGAACGTTCACAATAGACTAAAGCATTCCCTCCTTGCTCTTCCACTTGTTGCTTAAATAGTTGTCGAGCTTTGATATATTGAATGAAAACTTCGAAGGAAGTGTTTTCTAAACAAGCCGGCAGGTTTTTCCATAATTGAGTCGCTCGCACATCTTCATGCTCCAGATGAGTGATTTGAAATAAGCCAAATTCCGCTAAAGCAGCTAGAACAGGGTCATCAGATCTTTTCATTTGTTCGTAGATTTTTTGAGCTTTCCAGACACTCTCAGGCACATTTTCATACAACAATAGTGCCGCGAGGATTAACTCTGCAGTACTTGCGTCTGGATTTTTGCTTAAGTAATTTTCAAAGATCTCTTTTGCTTGAAAAATGTCCTCTTCTACCAAAATGAACCTCAGTTCATCATCTAGAACACTGGGATCCTCATATTTTGCCGGTTGATAGGAAGGAATTTCAGAAGAGGAAATTTTTAAGCTTATACTCATAATAGAAGGAAAAGGATTGAATAATTTCTTATTAAAAAGAAAAAAATTTAAACTAAAACACAATTGAATTCAATCGTAATTTCTTAGCAACAGTAAGCCTGCTAGATTAATTTTTAAAAAATGACAAACACAATTTTGCCATTAGCCAGTCTTCTCTTGCATGAATGACGAAGACCTTGATGGAAGATTCAGCCGAAGAAATTTCTTTATCTTCTCGGCAAGACTCATTCAATGCAGAATTGAGCTTCACGGGTAAATAGGTTAATCCATCGATAGTACTTTTTCTCACCTCGGCAGAATTTTCCCCAATCCCTCCTGTAAAGCAAAGCAGATCTAGCCCTCCTAGAGCAGAAACTAAAGAACCAATTTCCTTTTTTAAGCGATAAATATACAGATCATAAGCGATTTGGGCACGCTCATCCCCCTCTTGGCATTTTTTCAATATTTCGCGCATGTCAGAAGTTTGCCCAATCCCCAATAATCCTGACTCTTTATTGAGACAACGATCGATATCACTCACTGTCCACCCCTTCTCTCGTTGTAAGTAGATTAAAATTCCAGGATCTACACTCCCGCTGCGCGTTCCCATCATTAAGCCTTCCATAGGGGTAAAACCCATCGTTGTATCCACACTTTTTCCTTCTAAAACAGCCGTGCATGAAGCTCCGTTACCCAGATGGCAGATGATCACTCTTTGACAATTTTCTCCAAGCTCTTTCAGTGTTTCCACACAATACTCATTGTTAATTCCATGAAATCCATAACGTCGAATTTTTTCTAAACGCCATTCCCAGGGACCTGCATATGTCCAGGCCACCTCAGGCATCGTACTGTGAAAAGAAGTGTCGAATACTCCGATCTGCGGAACTTGAGGAAATTGAGACTCAGCAACTTCAATTCCTTCTAAATTTACAGGATTGTGCAAAGGTGCTAAATGCGAAAGCTTTTCTAAAATTCTTTTTGTATCATTTTGTATTAAAGTGGGCTTAAAAAAAATATCTCCCCCATGCACAATACGATGAGCCACCATATCAATAGAATACGGAATTTCGCGTAGCGCATTTTGAAGGGCTTTTTTTCGATTTTCAGCAGGATTTTTAAACTCTAACGTCTTTTTCCATATCGGCTCTGCAGCACGCGTTAAAACCTTTTCAGCCCGATAGACCGAAAACTTGTAGGTGCTAGAGCCCCCATTTACAACTAAAATATTCATAACATGGCTTTTTTATTGTGTGATTTTTTAAGCTTTCAGAAGAAATCTTTAATGACTTAATTTACCTATTTATTCCCAAAATAACAATAATTCCCATTTATGCCTATCTTTACCGAAGATGTCAAAAATGAGTATACTTTACGTTTCACAAAAAAAGTCTTTTGATATTTAATAGGCTCGATCCAAATAGAGGGAGTTCATCAAGTGCGTCAGTCCAATATTCTCATCATTAGCTTTGCAATTTTTATGGTCGCCTTTCTCGGCTACTCGTTGTGGCAATCTAACACGTCCCAGCCCTTGGCTGAAGTGTCGAAAGAACAACAAGAATCTGACATGAAGATGGCAGAAAAATTTCTCCATAATGCCGAGCCCGAACGCTCTCTACCCATCATTCATAAGTATAAAGATGTCATGGAGACTAGCAGTTCTGAGGGAGACCGTTGGTTAGAATTGTTTGTACAAGCTTCTTCTGACCTAAATGATACCGATCAACTCCTGATGATCTATCAATTTAAACCAGAAATTTTCAAAAATAATGAAAAAGCTGCATTCCACCTAGCGCGTATTTTTTACAATAATAGCAGCGTTGCAGATTATGATAAGATCAAGTCCTTATGGAAAGGTCGCGAATCTAATTCAGCCGCATGGACATTACTGGATGCTGACATGTTTTTAATCCAAGGTCATCATCAACAAGCCTACGAGTTATTGAAAAATGAAAAATGGACCGGCTCTTTGGAAAAAGAACGTTTGATGAGACTCGCCATGCTCAACATACAAGATCATCCTCAAGAGGCCCTCAACATTTTAAATGCTGAATTATCCAAAGACCCCAAGAATGCAGAAATTCTTCTGTTTAGATCAAAAATATATGAGTCACAGCAAAAACTAGCTCTCGCCGAAAAAGATTTAACCACGGCCGTCCAACTTGAACCTCGCAATATTTATCTACAAGATCAACTCGCAGAATTCTATCGAAGACAAAAAAATTACGCCAAAGCTTTGAATGTCTGGCAAAAACTGCACAGTCAGTCCACCAACGATCAAATATGGGTAAAAACCTTATTTTGGAACTATGTCTCCCAACCCACACATGTCGACTGGAAAAAAAGTGCGCTTCCTGAAGATAAATCAAAAGCCTTTTTAGTCTACATGCTGAATTTAAAACCGGGCCAGTTTTGGGATTCACAGGCCTTCGAAAAAATCCCTCATCGATTAGATTTTCAGAAAGATTATCAAGCTGCGTATTGGTTAAGGCTTTTGCAATCTCTAAAAATGCATCATGAGAGGGAAGCTTTTGCCATACTAAGGAACAATCCTTTTCAAGATCAATCTTGGGCCCCGCTCATGGAGATTACTTTAAAACGTATTTTAAATTTTCGTAGTAAAGGTTCTTTCAGATTAGAAGAGGATGATAACGCCGAACCAGTGGTCAATGTTTTAACCTCAACACATCTTCCCACTCTATATAAAGAAATAGACACTCTTGCGCAAAAAGAAGTGGCTCAAGGCAGTCCCTTATCAGTGTCACCTGCTATGCAAGCCTTGTTAACCAATCAAGAGATTTTTCCTGTGCTTTTTATGTCAGAGGGATGGACGGAAGCCGCTCTGCAAATGCAGCCTGTAAATCTTTTATCTGCAGATTTCCCTGATTGGACCTACGTCTTATACATCAACGGAATCAGACAAAATCGCGGTAATCAAGCCGCCCTTAAATTTCTAGCCCAGCAAAAACCGTTACCCATCTTATCCTTACTCGCCTCAGAAATCTATATCGCCGAAGGCAAATCTGCCGAAGCCCTCCCTCTATTAGAAAAATTAAAAAATCACACCTCAGATATCGGCACACGCGCTGTTTGGCTACTCGCTTCCATTTATATGCAAAATAATCAGTACAGCCAAGCTAAAGAAATGATACAAACTCATCCCCAATTAAGCCAGACACTACAAGGACAAGAAGCACTAGGTCGAATAGCCGCCAAAGAAGGGGATTTAGAAACTGCGGCAGAATTCTACAAAAAAATTACGCAACAATCTTGCGAGGCCAAATCATTTCTAGCACGTCGTGCATATCAAGAAAAGGATTGGGCCCAGGCACGGTCCTTAACCGAAGATCTCCTGAACGATTATCCAGAAAATCTTCAATTACAAGATAATTTGAAAAAAATCATTGCTAATGAAGAAATTGAGAGGAAAAACTCCTCTCGTCCCCTTCTCAGATGAGAGATCGCTTAGAGCGGAAATATTTATTTTTGATTGTGCCAAAAAACTCTCCCTTCTAAGATAGCTGCATCCTATTTAAATGTTTTGGAGCCTTTATGCAAATTATTGAAACGACCATTCCAGATGTCAAAATTATTGAACCTAAAGTTTTTGGTGATGAAAGAGGATTTTTCTTTGAAAGTTTTAATCTAAAATTATTTCGTGAAAAAGCACAGATCCATGACGATTTTGTGCAAGACAATCACTCCCGTTCCCCCCAGCATGTACTAAGAGGACTACATTACCAGATCCGTCAACCTCAAGGTAAACTCGTCCGTGTGGTTTCTGGAGAAGTCTACGACGTCGCTGTAGATATTCGTAAGAGTTCACCGACCTTTGGCCAATGGGTAGGCGTGGTTCTATCCGCTGAGAATAAACGCATGTTATGGGTCCCCAAAGGCTTTGCTCATGGTTTTGTGGTCCTCTCTCAAGAAGCAGACTTTCTTTACAAAACTTCGGACTTTTATGACCCCTCTTCTGAACGCTCCATTTTATGGAATGATCCAGATCTAGGGATCGAATGGCCTTTGCATGGAAAATCCCCTATCCTTTCTGCAAAAGATCAAAAAGGTTCATTACTTAAAGATGCAGAGGTATTCGCATGAAAAAAATTTTAATTCTAGGGAGCAAAGGCCAGGTGGGCTGGGAACTACAACGGACCTTAGCCCCTTTAGGACAAATTATCGCCCATGATCGCACGACTTTAGATCTATCTTGCGCTACAAGTTTAAGCCGCAAAATTCAAGAAATTCAACCACAAGTTATTGTAAATGCTGCTGCATATACTGCCGTAGATAAAGCAGAAACTGATCAAGAGACTTGCTATGCAATTAACGCTAAAGCGCCACAACAATTAGCTCAAGAGGCCAAAAAACTGCAAGCCTTGCTGATTCATTATTCTACCGATTATGTTTTCGATGGAAAATCCGCACATCCTTATAAAGAACAAGATTCCACAAATCCCCAAAATATCTATGCAAAAAGCAAATTAGAAGGGGATCAAGCCATTCTCTCCTCAGGGTGTTCTCACATTATCCTTAGAACTAGTTGGGTCTATGGGAGCCGGGGGCAAAACTTTCTTCGCACGATGCTGCGCCTAGGACAGCAAAAAGACCTGCTCAAAATTGTTGATGACCAGATTGGAGCTCCCACATGGAGCCGGCTGATAGCAGAAGCCACAGCACAAGTCATCGCGCGATATAATGGACAAGATGGGCTGTATAATCTTACCTCTGGGGGTAAAACTTCATGGTTTGGCTTCGCTCAGGCCATATTTGACCTATACTCTTCAAAAAATGAATATAAGGTCCCACAATTAAATAACATTCCGTCTTCTGAATACCCTGTGCCTGCTAAAAGACCACAAAACTCTCTTCTCTGTCAAGATAAGCTTTTCCAAACTTTTCAAATTAAAATGCCTGATTGGAAAGATGCTTTAGAGATGTGTATAGAGGAAATGGTTGTATAAAAAGTGACCAAATAAAGGCTAATCCCCTTTATTTGGTAAGAAAAAATTCAAGAACGTGGATTCGCTTTCTTTCAAAACCTCTAGCGGACGTTTTGACGAATGGCCTTTAAGAGAACGGGTAAACCATCACCATGCATAGCAGAAATTTCAAAAACCTTCTCTTTTTCTACTAAATTTTTCTGATAAAAGATTTTGACATGCTCAGCAGATTCTTCTGTATCGATTTTATTCAAAACCACCAGGTAAGGTCTTTCTAGCATCTCGGCATTATATTTACCGACTTCTTGACGCAATACTTCGTAATCACTGCTGGGGTCTCTTCCATCAATTCCGGAAGCATCCAAAACAAACAGCAGCAATTTGGTGCGCTCAATATGTCTTAAAAACTCAAATCCCAAGCCTCGATTACGATGCGCTCCTTCAATGATTCCTGGAATATCTGCAATAAATATACGGCTCAGGTCCTCAAATTGAATAAATCCAATATTAGGCCTTAACGTCGTAAACGGATAGGGAGCAATTTTAACCTCAACGGAAGCTAACTCAGAAATTAACGTAGATTTTCCTGCATTGGGAAATCCTACAAGTCCAACGTCAGCAATAAGTTTAAGCTCTAGTTCAACGCTACAAGACTCGCCTTCGGTTCCCTCAGTTCTTATGTTAGGGGCACGATTGGTAGGTGTTTTAAAACTATCATTACCACGACCTCCACGGCCTCCCTTACATACCACCCATTTTTCACCATCTTGTGTGAAATCGTGCAAAACTTCGCCTGTCGTAGTATTTTTTACTAGAGTGCCACAAGGAACTTTAAGAATTAGGTCTTTTCCATTACGCCCCTGTTGACAGTTGGGACCCCCTTGACCACCATTTTCAGCCTTTAAAATGCGACGATTACGAAACCATTCTAAGGAATAAACCTGAGTATCGGCCTGTAAAATAAGAGATCCTCCCTTGCCACCATTTCCACCGCAGGGGCCACCTTTAGGGATATATTTTTCACGACGCCAAGCAATAATGCCATTGCCACCTTTACCGGCAGCTAAATCTATGATAACACGGTCAACAAACATAATTTTAATTGGGATTTATGAAGTGAGTTATGAAGTGGGCAAACAATGCAATGAACATTCGTTCTTTGCATTGTTTTGTAGTTTAATTAAACTCCAGCTTCGATAGAAACGTAAGTACGGTCGGACTTACGGAAAGAAACAATGCCATCAGCGAGTGCGAATAGAGTGTCGTCTGTTCCACGACCCACATTCTTGCCTGGATGCCACTTAGTTCCTCTTTGTCTGACTAGAATACTGCCAGTTTTAACGATCTCGCCAGAACCTACTTTAATGCCGAGACGCTTTGAGTGGGAGTCGCGTCCGTTACGGGTAGAACCCTGTCCTTTCTTATGTGCCATGATTGTCCTCCATTATCCTTTAGCAATCTCGGTAATTTTCACTCGCGCATAGTGTTGACGATGCCCGAATCTTCTGTAGTTATTGTGGCTAGGCTTATATTTTAAGCTTTCCACTTTGGGTCCACCAACGATATCTAGGAACTCGCCAGTGACCTTAAAGCCAGACACAGACGGTGCACCGATTTTTGGTGAATGTTCGTCACCGACAAAAAGAACCTCAGCAAACTCTACAGTTTCGCCTGGTTGTGCATCTAACAATTCCACTTCAATGATATCATCTTTTGCTACGCGATACTGCTTTCCGCCAGTTTTGATAATCGCGTATGATTTTTTAGAACTCATTTTTAGCCCCCTGAGCAATGTAAATCGATAAGAGTTTTAATAAACATATTAATAAACTGAATGCAGTATACCGAATTGAGAGCATTGAAATCAACGGAAAATTTATTCCTTCATAAACCAGGATGGCTACATAAATGTAATCAGCTGGAGGAGATACAACCCTAGCTTTGATTTGTCAACTTAATATCCGTGTTCATTGTAACGCTTCAGAACAATGATTCCCCCTCACTTAACACCCCGATTATCACATAATATTTTATAAAATTATTAATAAATTAAAATATTATAAAATAAACAAAATTCATTTAAATTGATAAAAAACGCATTTCTGTATAGCATTTACACCGATTTTATTAATTTTTTTGTTTTTTTATATATTAATAGGTGTTTTATGAGTATTAATCTTCATCAAGCAGCTCCTTCTGGTAATGGCTTCGCGCCAAAGTTAGAAGAGGCTAAAGCATGTTATTATAATGGGGATTGGATGAAGGTTTATGATTTATTCCATGAACTCGTCAACGATACAAATCCAGAGGTCGTTGCAGAAATAAAAGTTATTTATGCCAACATACGCCGCAAAGGTAGTAAAAATTTTTCGCAAGATTTAGATGAAGCCTTAGAACTTTACGATGAAGTGATCAAAACCCAAGGTGTCAGCCAAAGCATTCTGGAAAAAGCGGAGAAGGCGAGGCAAAAAACAGTAGAAGCTTTGCACACACTTGTCGGTATTAATACCCTACAACCTAATAAAATAGAGAATTTACCCCTGCATTTATTCTTGGCTTATCAAGAAGAAGATTTTTTTGCATCTCTAAATTACTATAGACAAGTTTTAAATACTATTTTGAATAGGGATTTAGAAAACTCTATTGAAGAAGGGCTTAAGAGTATTGAAGCTCTGAGTCTAAGCCACGAGGAACTACTTGAAAAATTTCCAGAGGCAGAACTCCTGCTAGTAACTCTTAAAGAAATCGCAGGTCTTTTTGAACAGTTAGAGGAAGGCTACTACAAATATTGGAGCGAGACTATTTCAGAATTCATAAAAAACTATCCGGATCAAAATGAATCTTTGGATTTACCAGATATTTTACTAAAATGGATAGAAAAACAGACAAACATCCCCTACGCCCCTGATTCTACTTATTCACTAGACCTGCACATAGTGAATAATAATCTTTTAACAATTGAAAAAATACTTTCCGATGAAACACTAGGTAAGCGTACAATCGCTAAAGCCTATCAACTCAAGGGTACCATTCTACGGTATTCGAATAGATTGCAAAATATAACAGGAGATTCTGAGAAAGAGTGTCTAGAGGCTTATTTAAAAGCCTGCTTGTATAACTACGATCTTCAGTGGGAAATTATCAGTGCTTTAGACCGCGATTATAGTCGTGTAGACCTTTTGACCATCTATTTTAAACTAATCGATGAACAAAAAGATAAGTTTGAGCAAATTCATCCCTGGTTAGATAGATACGGAACACCTGCCAATTTTTTTATTAGTTTTATGCAATCCTTGGAACACAATTCCATCAATGAAACCCTTTTCACAAAATTTAAGACGATTTTTATTCAAGCTGTAAAAAACCATGTAGATATGAAAGTAGAAACGGGATTGAAAGATAGGCTTTTAGCGCTTCTAAAAAGCTGCGCGACTCATCCAAACTCAGGAGAGTTAGAGATCTGGTTAGAGCAAATCGGCCACAAAACTCATTCACTCAATCTGGAGGTCATTGAAGTTCCTGAGCAATTTAGAGATGCATTAGATGCTGCCAAAATAAAAGAAGCTTATGAAGATTACATAAAATGGAAAAATCATTACATACAAACTTTCAATCAGCTTTGTACCCTTATGGCTGAAGAAAACACTGATCCCGCATTATCTCAAGCGATTTTAAGATATAAAATCTCCTCCTCTTCTGTCCACAAAAGAAAAGGAGAGAACCTTTCACCAGAGAGTGCGCGTAAGAAGCAAAAGAACTGAATAAGAAAGACCAAGTCCCCTTAAGGGGATTTGGTCAAAATGGCCACATGGATCATAGACTTTGTGTGATTTGCAATCAGTTCATCCTAGGACTCTGCAACCAACGGTATTCACTTGTTCCCCTTGCGATAAAATGCAAATAACCGAAGGGTCTGCATGTTTTATCTCTATCTAAGATTTTTTCTTAAGAAAATTTTTGAATGACCAAACCAATAATCCGTTAATTCCCCTATGCGTATATATCCTTTTTTCAAATAAAATTCCTCCGCCTGGAAAGCCCAAGTGTCTACTAAAGAAAAAATGCATCCCTTTATAATAGCCTCTCGTTCTAAAGCATCTAACAATTTTGTACCGTACCCTTGTCTTTGAAGACTTTCTTGTACCCATAAGGCTTCGATATAAACGGATTCTGAGCCTAAAAAAGCTTGTATTCCCCCGAAGACTATCCCTAAATCATTTTTCAAAAAGAGGGAAAAAGGTTTATCTCGCTCACCTATTACATTTTCGATGGATGCAAGGAGGCCTTCTCTTACTACAGCGTTATCTGATTCGGTAGGAGCGTAATCAACGACTACTTTATACATATTTCCTCAGCTTGTTTGGAACAAAAAAAGATCTTAGCAATCAAGGTGAAATTAACGTATTTTGAGTGGCCGCAATTTCCCATCGCCCATCAACTTTAACAAAAGTATGCGTAAAAATCCCTTTCATCGATTCAGCTTCGGGTTTTTGCGTATGAGTCACTTTCCAATAAACATGCGCAATCACCACCCATGGCATAGCCTCTCGTAGTTTCGTCTCAACGACTTCAAATAAAGTCCCCTTTAAGAAAGCTTCATGAATCTTGACATGACGCGCTTCAATCTCCTGTTTACCCGAGAAAGCCGCCCCAAATATATTCACAAAATCTGCATCTTCTGAATAGAAGTCTCCAGAGCCTTTTCCTTCACACGCATTCCATGCCTCCGTAAAATGATCGATGATTTTTTCGATTTGATTGCGATCCCAGGTGTCTAGGGCAAAAATTGAAGGAAAGGATAAAAGAAAAAAGAGAGAAATACTTACGATTTTTTTCATATGGTACTCCTTAAAGGTGAGGAAATGTTAACAAATCTTTCATCCACAATTCCATTTGGTAATGAGGAACGGGATGCCAGCTAGCTATAAACTCCTTAACGATCTTAAAGCCTACTTTTTGATACACGTGGATAGCTCGTTTATTGGTTGCTTCGGGATCAATCAAAACTCTTTTCACATGAGGAAACTGACTGGTTAGAAACTCTCGAATCATGGGCACAGCGAACCCTTTTCCTAGATAATTTAACTCACAGATAAACAAATCTAAGGTAATCGCATCCGTCCCTGCAGGGGATGTAATCAGGAAAGTAAAAGGAACATGATGCTCGTAACCTATCCAATAGGTCGTATTGGATTCATGTTGAAAAAACTTTTCCAAACCGTCTAGGGTATTTTGGAGCCCGACTCCATGAATCCATTCAGCTATATGAGGTTGTATAAGCCATTCCTGAATAAGAGCCAGATCTTCTACTTTCACGGGTCTAAATAGGAACCTAAAGATAGAAGACATCAAACTCTCCCAATTTTTTTTAAAAGCATCATATCTTAAAATTTAATCTATAGATAGTCAACTTGAAACGTGAGTCTTTATCATAGGAACCCTATTCAACAAAACTTAGTGTCTCAACGGCTTTGCCTAGCATTGAGTCTTATATTCTAAAAGAGAACTGCTAGTTCTTGTAATAGCTCATTTTCAGTAAAAATCTCTTCATATGCGGATCGGATTTATACAAAGGAATCTCATTGATCCGAAACCAGCGAATTTGATTAAATTCCTGCAAATCGTAATTCAAAGATTGACGTGGATCACATTTAAGCAGATACCAAAGAGACACATCTGTGTGTTTAGCAATATTACCCACAGTTTGTGTTACAGTCAGAAGAAGAGGTTTATCGGAGAAAAACTCAGCTACAATATCAAGTTCTTCTTTAATTTCTCGTTTAACCGTTTCTATAGGATCCTCGCCTGGCTCAACATGGCCACCTGGTGGAAGCCAAAGCTCAGCTTTTTTATGATCCACTAACAAAATCTGCTCCTGATCGGGCGAAGCAATCACAAAGTAAGAAACTAAGTGTGTGTCTGGTGTCGCAGGTTTTTTAATGCGAAAAATTTCACTGCCAGATTCAATCCACTTGAGCGCAAAACATCTATGTTCTTCTTCTAACTGATCTAAAGGGGTAATATCTCTAATTATTTGATGTATTTTGGATCGAATATCATTTGTATTCATAACGAATTTTTCTTCTGTCAACTTAAATTTCCTTCTTCTTTTTGATTCATTTTCCCTTAGGACTCAGAATGGCACTTAGCTCAGCTTGGATCTCATAAATTGTCAAAGCTCTCACAAGATCTATAGAATATACTTTCAAAAAGCCAAAAACTAAATGGTTTTATACCAATCGTGATGCAAAATTGATAATTAGAGACCATCTATATACCCCTCACAAGCCCCATGAGTCTATTTAAAAGTTTAAATAGGTCTATAAAGCACTTGCGCTACTTCTTAGAAATCGTATAGCATCTCCTTTAGTACGATTTTAGAAAACAAGTGGGATCTATGTTCAAAATAAAACTTTTTTTCCTAGTTTTGTTTATTCCACTACTTTCTCTGTTTTCTGCACCAGGCTTGGAGTACTCACGTCTGGAAGTGCATGATTCTGCAGGCTATCAATCTATACATCTAATAGAAGTTGATCCCCTCCAATATGAGATTAAGCCCATTAAAGCTTTAGATAATGGGATTGGCAGAGAATCTGTTCTTTCAATCAGTATGCGCTATGGAGCAGTCGCTTCAATAAATGGTGGTTTTTTTTCTATAGGAGGGACTTTTGATGGCAGAGCTTGCGGCACTCTAAAAATTCATGATTGGTATGCCCTCCCTTCTAAAACAAGGGGGTGTATGGGATGGTCTCTTGCGAGCCAATCCCCCATCATGGATCGACTGCTAGTCAGAGCAACTGCCAATTACAATTTTGGCCAAATTCCTCTCGATGGATTAAACCGTCCTCGCGAAGAAGGGGAAATTATTCTTTATACTCCCTGTTTTCATAGAACAACCTTAACCAATCCAGATGGAGAAGAAGTAGTTGTTGTAGAAGGCATCATTCGATCTATTGTAAAAGGAGGAAGCTCAAAAATTCCTGAAAATGGGTTTATACTTTCTATTCAAAAGAATCACCCTCTTTTCAACAACTTTAAAGTTGGAATGCCTGTTACAGTGACTACTAAAATCCAACCCCTAATGGGAATAACAGCAGCAGATGAATGGGATTCTCTCGATTATATCGTGGGCGGAACCCCTCTCCTTCTTTACAATAACGCAAGAATCATCGACCTTGAATCTGAACAAACCACCCCAACCTTTTTGTCTAATAGGCATGCACGAACAGCTATTGGCATATTACCTAATGGGAATTGGATTTTTGTTGTGGTGGATAAAACAGAAATTTTTGATGGAATGACAATCTATGAACTGACAGACTTAATGACTCGATTAGGCTGTGTTCACGCTCTTAATTTAGACGGAGGTGGGAGCTCTACGATTGTACACGAAGGTCACATAAAGAATTCTCCTCGGGGTGATGAAAATCAAAGAGCGGATCAAAAGACTGTCCGTCGGGTTTCTGATGCTATTGTAGTGCTCCCCATTAGATAACCCCATCCAAAAAGAGAAATGGAATGCCTCTTTCGCATCAGCCTGTATCCTTTTGAAAAGGTTGTTGGAGATTTAAGGAAGTTTTTGTAAATATTTTTAATAGATTGAAATAAGTAAAAGGCCAAGGTAATTTTAATAAAAAAAGAGCTTATGAACAAAGAATCAGTTCCCTATAGAGCACTTTGCACTGAATATTATGAGTTAGATAAGCCAAAAGCACCTGAAGATGCTCTCCAATGTTATTTGCAATATGCAGAAGAAGCTCAAGGTAAAATACTTGAACCCATGTGTGGAACTGGTCGTTTCTTAGTTCCTCTTTTAGAAAAAGGTTATTCTGTAAGTGGCTTTGACTATTCTTCACATATGCTCGAAGTCTGTAGAAAAAAGTGCATAGCAAGAGGTTTAAAACCTACATTATCTGAAGCAACTTTTGAAAATTTTTCCTCTCAAGAGATGTACGAGCTAATTTATATTCCCAGCAGCTCTTTTTGTTTATTAACAGACCCAAAACTAGCTATACAAGCGTTAAAATTTGTTTCCAATAGATTGGCCCCAATAGGAAAATTTGTTTTTGAAGTGGAGACAATAGCAGCTGTTACTCAATCTCAAGACTCTTGGAAGGGTAAGTGGGTTAATAGAGAAGATGGATCAAAAATCGTGCTTAATACGCTTTCTTGCTTTGATAAACTTTCTCGTATTGAAACCGTATTATGCCGTTATGAGCTATGGGAGAAGAATCATATCGTTCAAACAGAAGTAGAGGATTTTAGAGTCAAATTATATGAACCTGTGGAGATAGAGCATTTATTAGCTCAAGAAAATCTAAAAATTATAGGAAGATGGCAGGCTGATCCTTATATTAGAACGGAAGCCAATAACGCAAATCCAGTGATCATGTACGAATGCGTAAAAAAATGAAAAATTAGATAGGCAGAGTTTTAACTCATTGCCTATTCAGCAAATGCTCTTGAAACCAAGCTAAATTGCGCTCCATAGCATCTAATTGCATTTTTGGATCAGATAAACGATGTTCCATCTCTGGGTAGAGAACAAGAAGTGTTTCTTTCCCTAATCGATGCAATGCATGATAAAATTCATAAGCTTGAGAGACTGGAACTCTCTTATCATCGGTTCCGTGTTGGATAAGACAAGGTGTTGTTACATTACATATATAGTTAATTGGTGAGCGATTTTCATAAAGCGTACGATTATCTACAAAATCCCCTAGATAATCAGTTAAAAATCTATAGAGATCTGTTGTTCCATTCATACTTACAAGATTACTAAGACCAGCTCCCATAGAGGCGGCCTTAAATCTTGATGTTTGGGTGATTGTCCAGGCTGTCATATAGCCACCATAACTCCATCCCATCACCCCTAGTTTTTCAGCATCCACGATACCTTTATCAATCAACATATCTACGCCTGACATAATATCGATAAAATCAGCACCGCCCCAGTCATTATAGTTAGCGCATCGAAATTCTTTTCCATATCCAGTAGAACCTCTCGGATTTGGTCTGAAAATCATAAATCCAGCTTGGGCAAAGGATGCCAAGGGATAGGGATTAGGAGTACCTAAAAATGTCTCATCAAAAAAACCCATTGGCCCACCATGGATGACCACTAAAAGAGGATACTGCTGGGTATTATCATAATTTATTGGATAGGTCAGTAAACCTTGAATTTTCATACCATCTTTGGAAGCCCACGATAGGACCTCAGTTTCTATTTTTGGATAGGATCGGCATGACTGATTAACAGATGAAATTTGAACAGGCGTAAAGTCATTTATCTTTGCTATGAATGCTTCTGGTGGAGTAGCGGGTGTTTGAACTACAAAGCCAAGCATACTCTTATCATAACTCAATGTAGGTTCTTTGAAAAAAAACTCACCAGTTTCGATTGCTTTCGCTGGACTTCCGTCTAGGGGTAATAGCATTAAATGAAACTTGGTTTCTTTAGGTTCAAAAAAGAGAATGGAATTACCGTCTTTTGTCCAACCTAAAAGATTCGGACCGGCTATAAAAGCTCCTTCATTAAACGTGGGAGAAAGAAGACGATGGTGCTTTCCTTCAGCCGAACAAACAGCGATCTGCCTATCAATCGCATATCTTTGAGCTGAGTTTCCACTAACGAAGGCAATCCATTGACCATCAGGAGAGTAACGCGGCATTGCTTCATAAAAAGCGTGCTTTTCCATAGAAGTAGTGGTTCCCGTCATTATATCTATCGTTGCAAGACTGCTATCTAAGTGAAGGTAGTCATATCCTGTGGTGGGTGAATATGCAAACGTGATTTTTTTAGAATCTGGAGACCAGTCGAATTCAGTATTTGTGGTGCCAAAGTCGCCGCAACCTCTTACACAATACTCATCAGATGTCAAAGCCTTGGGCGTTGGATCGGATGAAAAAACATTGACCAACCATAATCGATTCACATGGGTAATTTTGGTTGTAAACATAAGCCAAACTAGTTTTCTTTTCTTTTTTTGTGCTTTCAGATTCATCATTCATTACAAAAGCAATTTTCTTCCCATCTGGGGACCAACAAAAAGTTTGAACATCTTTCTTTCCCTCCGTCAATGCTGTAGCCTCTCCTCCTTCTGAGTGAATGAGATAAAGTCTTTTTATGCCTTCTCGATTGGATAAAAATGCAATCCATTGACCATCAGGAGACCATCTAGGCTGCATAGAAGACACATGTGGAGCTGAAAAAGGAAGAGGCATTTCCTCGCCCACACAATTTCTTTTATAAATCCTCGATACCAAAGCTCCTTTTTCTTCTGACATATTAGGTTCTGTAACAACAAATAAGACAGATTCATTATTAGGAGATATTTGAATATCAGAAATTGTCTTTGTTTGTATTATTGCCTCTGGTGTCCAAGCCAAGTCCTTTTCAGTTGCGTGCAGTGGGATGCTAGAAGCTATATGCAGAGAAGAAGTAACTAATGTAGTCATAGAGGATTCCTTAATCTAAAGCCCATTAGAGCCAAATGATAATACAACTGGAACTTTAATTACGAATTAGAAATAACCCGACAATGTGTCTAGCCTTAAGCATCTTCACTCTTCTGATGATCACCTCAATTTAAGAGTTTTCTTACCATAGCAAGTATTCTCGTTGATAAATTATATGAGTATGCAAAACTCAACCAAGTTGAAAAAATCCTTCAATCCACCATGGAAATCATAGGAGCAATAGAAATGAGAAAACTAAAAAGAATCTCGAAGAGTCGATTTATAGCCTAAATCCTTATGCTACTGGTTAGATTCAATTCTAGAAAAACTATTGAGCTAATTAAAATAACGCGCCAAATTTGGATCAAAATCATGGCAAAAAATTTAGAAAATTGTCAAACTCCCTTGTATCTTTTACCGACTGCAGAAAATGGCATTTACTAAACAGCTGTTTCGCAAATTCCTTGGGAGGAGCAGCAAAAAGACCGTCTTTGGCATGCTCAGCTAACCATATAAAAAATTTAAAAGGCAAACTCCCCTCTACTAAAGAAATTGAAGATGAATTAAGTAGCGACATTAAAGTGGAATAATTAAATCGATAAAACCTATAAAAATAGAAAGTAAAAGTGTTTCTAAAAAGAAGAAAAATTAACACACGAATATAGGTACTAATGGCTAAAAAAGGAAATAGGACTGTTATCATTACGGGAGCTGGCCAAGGAATTGGTCAAGCCATTGCTTTCCGTTTTGCTGCTGATGGATCGAATATCGTTATTGTTTCAAAAGATAGTCCTGCTCAAATCAAAGAAACAATTGAGGGAATTGAATCTGCAGGAGGAAAGGCTCTGGCCCTTGAGGTCGACATCCGAAGTAACGATGAATTGAAAAAGATCGTCGATGAAACAGTTGCCCACTTCGGAAGCATCGATGTCTTAGTTAACAATACAAGCGCACCCTGCTTTAGTGATGCCCTACATACTTCCCCTGAACAATTCGACCTCATCATATCTACCAGTATGCGAGCAGCCTTTTTTCTCGCACAAATCTCTTTTCCGCATTTGAAAGAGGCTAAAAACCCTCATATTATCAATATTGCACCCCCTATTGGTCTTGAGATGCAATGGCTGAGAGATCATTTGCCTTTTTCCTTAGGTAAGTATGGGATGAGCCTGTGTACACTTGGAATGTCCGCAGAATTTAAGAATGCTGGAATTGCAGTCAATTCTCTTTGGCCTCAAACAAACATTGCGACTCAGAGACTCAAAGATCATCTTTCTCCTCAAGTCTATGCTGGAAGTCGTTGGCCCTCTATTATGGCGGATGCTGCCTATGAACTGGCTCGTCGAACGTATCAAGAAGCAACGGGTCAATTTTTTATCGATGAAACTTTGTTAAGAGAATCGGGAATCAGCGACTTTTCTCGTTATGCAGTAGACCCAACACAGCCACTAGTGCAGACATTATTCCTTCCTCTTAGAGAAGGCATGATTCCAATTTCTCGAGAGCTATTTCGCTTCAAATAAGAGAGTAGCCAGAAAAGGACAAGGTCGATTTAAAGGATATCGGGGAAACCGTTTTCATAATGTCCATTGATACCCTCAAATCTACTAAGAATGAATAATGCGTTGTCTCAGCTGGGTGTATTATGATGATCTTTGACATTGAGAAGACCCTCGTTGATTGCGTTAAGTTTCTCAATAAAATCGGAATGGATGTCGTTCTTGAGCTCTCAAAATGTACTGGCACAATAGAAAAACAAATCTTGAAAAGCTCTTTGAGTATGCTAATTTATTCCGTGTCGAAAAGATTTTAAAACCGATTATGGAGACAATCTTCAGTGGATAATATAATCTAAAAACCAAAAAAGAATCTGGGCGAATCAATACGCCAGCGATTAAAAAATCTATCAGAGCAAAGAAATCGACCCTTTGATGAAATACTTCTTTATTATGCTATGGAGAGGTTTTTATACCGTCTTAGTATTAGCTCTCATTCTAAGAAATTTTTCCTTAAAGGCGGTTTAATGCTGAAAGTTTGGGATTCATTGGATCACAGAGCCAACGATGGATATAGATCTGCTTGCAAGAACTTCCAACCAAATTGATAATTTACATCGGATCATTATAGAAGTTTCAGGAATTGCCTGTGAGGAAGATGGAATCGCTTTCGATACGCAAAAGCTCATTCTTCGCAACACACAGACAGGTGGGGATTATAACGGCGTGAGCAGTAGCTTTTCAGCGAAGTTATTCACAACAAAAATGCCCGTCTTATAGATATTGGCTTTAATGACATCGTCGTTCCTAAACCTCAACAAATTAAATACCCCACCCTATTAAATATGCCAGAACCAGCTTTAATGGGTTATACATTGTAAACCGTTATAGCTGAGAAACTCGAATCAGTGGTAAAGCTTGCGCTCGTCAACACTCGCATGAAAGACTTTTATGATCTGTGGACTATATTAAAGAGTCACGAGATACAAACGGAGAAGCTGAGTGTTACTATCCACGAAGTATTTGCAAACCGTAAAACCCCTCTCAAACGTCCCATAGCATTTACAGCAGAATTTTATGACAGCAAGGAGACTCAACAACGTTGGATAAACTTTCTTTCAGCTATGGGTAAACCCCAAATTAAGTTTGAAGATGTCATCTCGGAGCCATCAAAATCTATTTGTGGATTTTTTGGCGAAATTTAAATACATGGAAATTCGCAGTAATTTACTTAGATTTTTTCATCCTAACTCATAAATAGCCCCCTGTCATTGCATCGGGGAATTAGCAATTGAGCGATTCCAATAAGCACATGGACAACTCCTGTCTCACGCGATTCTTGTAGAAGATTATCTAATACAATGATTATCGGTAGTTTAAATCTCACCATTAATATTAGACAAAAAAATACAATTTAGACGATAATGTCTATTAACGTATTACAAGAGAGAACTATCATGACTAAAGAACTCAATAAGTACGCTGGGGTTGCCCAGGCTATTAGTATGCTTCTTCATCCCTACGCAGAAGTTGTGCTTCATAATCTATCTACAGGACGTATTGCAGCGATATACAATAATCTTTCCAAAAGAAAGGTCGGTGAAGAGTCTTTATTAGAAGATATAGTTGATTTGACCAAACTTCCCGATGTATTTCCTCTCTATTCCAAAATCAATTGGGAGGGGAAAAAAATGAAATCAGTAACTGCAACTTTACGCGACTCCAAAGGAATGCCGTTCGCACTTTTCTGCATCAATCTGGATCTTTCTAAGTGGGAAGAAATGCATCAGTTCATTTTAGGCTGGATGGGGGGCTTGGACACTAAGGAACAACCGGATGTTCTTTTTAAAAATGATTGGAAAGAAAAAATCAACGCCTTCGTGACCGACTACTTACAAAAAGAAGGCCTCTCTTTAAAGACTATAACGAAAGAGCAAAAAAAAGAGCTTGTACGAACACTTCATCTCAAAGGTGCTTTTCAAGCTAAGAAAGCAGCTTCCTATGCAGCTGAGGTGCTTGAGATTTCTCGAGCGACAATTTATAACTATTTGAGGTAACCCATGCCATTCCCACACTTTAAACTTGAAGAATTCTGGAAAAAGTATGAGTTTAATGCGCCTTATCTACTTTGCCCTTCCGATGTCGAAAGCTGGAGCTTGGGTGAACTTGTCGATTTAGCAGACCCCGAATCTAAAGAATTATGGACAAATTTACGGCTTGGATATACGGAAAGCCCAGGCCACCCTTTGCTTCGTACTGAAATCGCTAAGCTATATACCTCTTTAAACAGCCATCAAGTTCTTACAACCGCCGGCGCTGAAGAGGGAATTTATTGCACTATGCGGGCCCTTCTTTCACCTGGTGATCATATTATTGTTGTCACTCCTTGTTACGATTCTCTCGAAGTCATTCCATCAGAAATTGGTGCAGAGATTACAAGGATAGCTCTTGATCCAAACCAAAACTGGAAACTCCAATTAGGATCTTTGCAAAAAGCATTTAGGCTCAATACAAAGTTGCTTGTGCTCAATTATCCTCATAATCCAACGGGGACGCTTCTGGATCAAGAAGTGCTTCACGGGATGGTTGATTTAGCAAGAAGATGTGGATGTTATATTTTTTCTGATGAAGTATATCGCTATCTAGAGGTTGATGAAGCCGCTCGCCTTCCTTCGATTGTCGATGCATATGAAAGAGGGGTTACATTGAATGTGATGACAAAAGCGTTCGGCCTTGCCGGCTTGCGGATTGGCTGGCTAGCTTCTCGCGATGTGGAATTCATACAGAAGGCCGGTTCTTATAAACTCTATTTATCCATCTGTAATAGCGCTCCGAGTGAAATCCTTGCTCTTATAGCTCTTCGCGCAAAATCTACTCTTTTAAAGAGAAATCGCAAAATCATGCTGCATAATCTGAATATCTTGGATGCTTTTATGGAGCGTCAAAGCCATCGTTTAAGTTGGATACGTCCTCAAAGCGGCAGCGTTGCTTTTATGAAGCTACTTATGCCGATTCCTATCGAACAATTTGCTGAGCAACTTGTGGAGAAAACAGGAGTATTGATTATGCCAGGTACTATTTTTGATATTGCTGGCAATTTCTTCAGGATCGGATTTGGAAGAAAGGATATGCCCGATGTCCTCGAACGATTTGAAGATTATCTGAACGCTTTATGAAAATTTATACGAAAAGCCAAATAGAAAACTGTATTGATGTTCCTCTCATCCTCAAAGAGTTAGAAAAGGGATTAATCCTCTATTCTGAAAAGCAAGTTGAGATAGCACCTGTAGGTTTTATGCATTTCAAAAATCCTTTAGGTGATGTGCACGTTAAATCAGGCTATATTCCAGGAGATGATTTTTATGTAATCAAGATCGCATCGGGGTTTTACGATAACTCCAATTTAGGTATTTCTAGCAGCAATGGTCTAATGTTACTTTTCTCTCAAAAAACAGGTGAACTAAAGGCAATCCTTCACGATGAGGGGCGATTAACCGATCTACGCACTGCACTTGCGGGTGCTATTTCCGCCAAATACTTAGCACCTCGTCATATCAAGTGCATTGGGATTATCGGCACGGGCACTCAAGCAAAGGAACAACTGCTCAACTTACAATTTGTTACCTCTTGTCGAGAGGTTCTTGTATGGGGAAGAAATACATCGAAGGCTTCCTCTTTTGCGAAAGATCCTGCACTTTTCTCCTTCAAGATTCACTGTGCAGCCACTATTGAAGAGTTAACAAAAAACTGTAACTTGATCGTAACAGCTACTAATTCAAATCAACCCTTACTCTTTGGTCATCAGTTAAAACCAGGCACTCATATTACAGCAGTTGGTGCTGATGATGTAGGCAAACAGGAGCTCGATGCTAGCGTCTTTGAGGTATCAGATCTTATTGTGGCTGATAGCTTATCACAATGCCTTGAGTATGGAGATCTTTCTAAGGCTAAAAACCTAGAAAATAAGCAGTTATTGGAACTGGGATCATTTTTGAAAACACCGAGAATACGTGAAGAGAATTGGATTACGGTTGCCGACCTAACAGGTGTTGCTATCGAAGACCTTCAGATTGCCAAAGTCATTTTTTCCAAACTTCAACCATAGAGAAAACAATGAAATTTTTTATAGATCCAGTGATTATTAAACTTTTTATAACATTAAATAGGTCTCTCTTTAATTAAAAGATCCTATAAAAGCCGAATCAACGTAGTTGATCCGGCAAAGTGGCCAGAACTGGAATCGAACCAGCGACACAAGGATTTTCAGACCCACTCGACTTAAAACTCTGAACAACAACGATTAAACTAGAATGAGATTTTCTTCTTAAACCATTTAAGAACTTATTCGGATGGAATCCTAAATATTCGCTTCTTTTCTAACCAGTTGCGTAAAAAATGAGGAAAATTGTTGATCTTTACAAAGCTAATTGTCCAGATGTCCTTTCAGTCGTCTACTTGTCTACATGTATACAAGTCTACTTGACGATATGACGTCTATTCGTTTATAATAAATTTGAAACAATAGGAGGAGTTATGGGTGCTCAGTCACATACTCATAGAATAAAAATCAGCGTTGACGTTTCCGAAGAGGAAAGAACTTATATTAAAATGATTGCGGCTAAGAAAAAAATGACTATTAGCGAGTTTATTATGTCTTTTGTAAGACCTAACATCCCGCACTCGGAACCAAATGCGGAGACAAAAAAGGCAATGAAAGACATCGAAGAAAATAAAAATCTTACACGCTATAAAAACATTGATGAGTTTTGGGCCGATATGGGGTTAGATCCAAATGCTTGAGATCGTGCCGACCAAATCTTTCAAGAAAGATTTAAAAAAATACCAACACAAAAAAGACATCGTTGAAGAACTGTATGATGTCATATCAACGCTATCTAATGAAGAGCCCTTGCATCCTTCAAAGAAAGATCATAGCTTAGTTGGAAATTATGTGAATTATAGAGAGTGTCATGTAAAAAATGACGTCCTTCTAATTTACCAGGTCGACAAAAAAACATGCAGTCTTTACTTAGCCCGGTTTGGATCACACTCCGAAGTTTTCTGAAAACAATTCTAGGAAAATTAGAAAAGAGAAAGCTATTTGAAGCTCTTAAAAGGTCTTGAAGAAGCGTTAGCCCATACAGGAGAGAGGTTCAAATTGCCTAAAGTGATTTGATTCATGGAAATGGTAACAGTAAACCCACAGATAATGGGCTGCATTATCTTAAGAAAGAACTTGAAAAATTAATTTAAAAGCTGTCTCACCTCAATTTTCTGATACCGATTTGGCAAGAAGTTCTTATGGCTGCCATTTCTGGAAAATGAATTAAAGGCTGATGATAACACAATCATCGTAGGTCATTCTTCTGGGGCTATTGCAGCTATGCGATATGCTGAAACTCATCGAATTTGAGGTTCAGTTTTGGTAGAAGTGTATTACACTGATTTGGGAATAAAAAACGAAACACGGATGTTTACTTCATTTCCCCAGCAACTGGGCAAACATTAAGACGAATCAAAAGCTGATCATTCAATTTGCAGGTGCCAATTATCCAGGGATTCCCATCAAAGAAGCTCATGTTATTAGAGACTATTTACGCACTGACTACTATGAATCACCACACCACTTTGGTGGCGACTACTACAAAGAGACTTTCCCTGAATTGCTGGAAGTAATTAAGCAGAAAATCAAAAAATGAAAATTCAATTTCAAAAATAATCTTCGATTTTTGAAACATTAAAACGCTATAAATATTATATAGTACTGTCATCTGAATTAGAAAGAAGTCCTACTCGGTGCATACATTGAAATGATTCCTCAACAGAATACTCAATTCAACATCTTCGCGGAAATACTCACATCCTTTGGCCTGGTATGAAAAGTCCGTCAGCAAAAGTAATGTTTTTTTGGCATATTTTTTCCACTCATGAACTATAAAAAATCGCAACCCACGTCATTAAACATGGATTGCGAACGGTTTTAATAATATTTCTGACCTTCAACAGTTGAGTTAAGAACTTCTTTTCCAAGTTTATAGACGACAGCAAATAAAGCATTGCCACGCGCCTTTCGTAAAGAGCCCCAACTTAGCTGTCTGAGACTGTCTACCGTCATTCCGTTTTGCCAACGAGTCAAAGCGGTGTTACCGACATGTCCAACAAGACTGCCAAGAGCTCCTGCGACACCAGCAGCTGAATATTCCACAGATTTGTGATCGCCAAGCATTTGCTTCATTGGCACAGACACTAGATCGGCAGCTGCAAGACCAGCCACGAAACCTGTCTCTTGAAGAGTAATTGCACCAGCCTGTTTTAAAGAAAACTTGGACAACGACTCGCTAACACTCCATGGCGGCATCATAGTTTTACCGTTATAAACTGCTAAAAAGGGCGAAGAAAGTACCCCTACAAGTGCAGAGCTTGCTAGCATTAACGATGCTTTAGCTTTATTCGAATTCTCTGCAAAAAGATTGGGAAAAGTTTTTACAAGAGCTTGTTCTACTCGGACTTGTAAAACCATCTGAGTTCCAACCATAACCCCAACGGTAGGCGCGGCTCCAAAGCCCCCTTTTAATCCTTGAAGTACGGTCTTAAAGTTCATAATGGGAGCCGGCAATCCTTTTTGCATGGCGCTTTTAGCAATCATGTCATAAAACGCTGGAACGATTGCAGCACACGCTGCAGTTGGCGGCACCACATAGGGTGCTAGTGAAGGCCACAATCCACGTGGGGGTGGCGGATTTGATGATGAGGGTGATGTCATAAAATAACTCTTATTTAATTTTTTCTTGTGTTAAAAAATGAAAGTTCTAGGCTGAGATACTTGATCTCGCCTCTTGAAACAAAAAAAATGTAAAAAAAAATTATAATATGATTCGCCTTAGCGGCGAATAAATGAAATAGAAAGGATTGAGACGAAATTTTGAGAAACAAAAGAAGCTAGGAAGGGAGTTCCACCTAGTTGGCCATCATTAGAAAGAAGTTGGTAGTTCATATCTTTTGTTTTCATAAGGCAAATATCATACGCCATTACCTTCTTTATTGTCAACATCTAAAATTTGCCGGGTTCCGAGCATTAAACAAAATTTTCATCGGAATTCCCATCTGCGGAGGCAAGTCCCACGCAAACTCTCTTTAATTCATTTTTATAAGATTAGGTAATTCGATGAGTACTGCAAAGTCATAATTAGAATAATAAAAAGCCTTCGAAATTGCATTCATCATATAGAGTTTTTCGAAGGCTTAATAATATAAATTAGTTGTATTGAGGGGTTAAAGCGCTAGAATTAGAAGAGAGGCTATTAATAAGCTGATAGCTTCAACATAGGAGGTCCAGAGATCTTGATCTACTTTACCATGTTA
The DNA here is from genome assembly GCA_001897225.1 of Chlamydiales bacterium 38-26. GTDB lineage: Bacteria > Chlamydiota > Chlamydiia > Chlamydiales > Parachlamydiaceae > Neochlamydia. The sequence goes on along the minus strand of MKSK01000001.1, from coordinate 1,024,829 downwards.
ATGGAGGCGATGAGTTCTCTTTTGATTGAACGTAAATCTTTCTTTTGAGTTAACTTTCTGATCATATCTTTATCACCAGCTATACCACTAACTCCTTTGCTTTTTAGTGAACAATTTCGATTTCCTTCTTCTCTTAATATTAAAGCTATCTCACTTTCAAGTTGCACACTTCTTAAGGCTTTGATTAAAGAGGTTTGTAAAAATTCTGAGATTCCTAGAAGAATTATGCATGATGGAACTCCTGTAGTTTATAATGTCACATTGCCTCCTGCCTTAGTTACAACTGATGCACAGCACGAGTTTGCACAAAAACAAGCAATTCAATTCGTAAACGTTTATCTAACACGCCTTCTTAAAGATTCTTCAATGCAGTTGAAAAAGCCAGAATATCATGATCATGAAAAATTTCTCTATATTGGCCTGCAACCTGATGCACGTGGCTTGATCCCCTGGAATGAGACTATCCTTACTGAAATTAAAGCTATATTTAATCCTATTGCAAGTGCACAGGGGGTTAAAGCTATCTGTAGCGAAGATGTTAATTTCTCAGTTAGAAGTTACGCCTAAATATTAGTTTTTTTCTGGATTATTAGTTTTTCATTTTCGATTTGAAATTGCATATTTTGGGTGATTTAAGGAAATTTTGTACTTCGGCAAAAGTACGGCTATTCTGATCAAAAAAAAAGCCGAATCAACGTAAGTTGATCCGGCAAAGTGGCCAGAACTGGAATCGAACCAGCGACACAAGGATTTTCAGTCCTCTGCTCTACCGACTGAGCTATCTGGCCAAGAAACTAAGCAAGATAGATGATCGGTATTTTTTATGCAATCATTTAATTGCATCCACAGACTGAATTTTTTTTGTATCGCTCTTAAGATACTGATTTTGACGATCTTTACTCTGCAAATAAATCATATCTTTAATAATATTTATCCCCTCTTGCACTTGCAAATCCACATGTCCGTAATTGTTTTTTTCCTTGTCAGAAGCAGATTCATCATCTTCAGAAGGTTTAAATAATGTTAAATCAATCTCTCCCCCATTCAATTCTTTTAAAAACATTTGGTAATTTTTGTTATGTTGAATTCTATATTCACTATTTTTCTTTAGATTAGGGATCATGCTCACCCAAGTGGTCACTTTCTTTTGTATAGTGGGTGTGTAATATTTAATGTACCATGACCTTAAACCTGCATCGATATCTTGCAGATTATCATTATAATCCTCGGGAATAGAATCTGGTTTGAGAGGATGATCTAAATACTCCTCGCCTATACGTTCATGACTGTAAGGTCCTGGAACTACTATATCAGCTTTCACCCCTTGCAGTTGTGGAGTTTTTCCTGAAACCGTGTAATATTTTCCGACTGTAACCTTGAAGAACGAAGTGGCAGCCCCTTCTTTGCCGGTGACCGTCTGACTTTGGATGGTTCCTTTTCCGTAAGTACGTTCATCCCCTACAATCAATGCCACACCATAGTCCTGCAGAGCTTGGGCGACAATTTCCGCCGCAGAGGCTGTTGCTCTGGAGGTTAGAATGATTAGAGGCCCGTGATAAGCTGTTTTTCCATCCATATCGCGATAGATGCGTTTTTCTCCATCGGAATACTTGGAGATAACAACCACTCCATTAGAAATAAATAAGCCGGCTACTTTCACTGCCTGGCTCAAAAAACCCCCGCTATTATCTCGCAAATCTAAAATTAACCCGCGCAAATTACCCTTTTTATCCAACTCTGCAATAGCCTTACGTACATCAGTATCACTGCCGGTTCCATCTTCTCCTTGGTAAAAAGAATGCAGAGTAATCATTCCGATAATGCCATTACCGAACTTTTCATAATTGACATCCACCCGCTCACCTTGCATAGCTATAGGAGCGCGCTTCAGATTCACCACAATTTCTTTACCCGTTTGACCTTCTGGTGATCTTTCCAAAACAAGTTCTACACTAGAATCTTTAACCCCTCTCATCATATCCATGACATTAGGTAAGCTCTCGCCGGCGATGGACTTACCATCAATTTTTAAAATCCGATCATTTTTTAAAATCTGACCACTTTTAAAGGCTGGCCCCCCCTCAATCAATGAAGAAATCACAATTCCTTCAGGGGTTTGTTGTAAAACCACTCCAATTCCATCAAACTCTTTTTCTAAACGCACTTTCATGTCGTATGCTTCCGTATGACTATAAAAAGCGGTGTGAGCATCCAAGGCACTCGCTAAAGATTTAAGAATATGAAGCACAAAGGCGTTCTCTTTTTGTTCAGCAGTAAAAGGTTTCCCATCACTGGTTCGATACAAATAAGAATCTTCAATATTACTGAGGGCGCCATCTAACAAAGGTAAAATTTTTGATTGATAACGCTGCAATTGCTCCTTGCCGTACCTCTTCTGCTCGGCTTTGATGAAATTGATCATTTGATCTTTAATTCTTGTTTTAAGTTCTGCGTCATTTTGTGCGAATAATCGGTTAAGATCAGGATCCCCCTCATTATCTCTTCCGGGTGCTGCTTTCTCTGCTGCTGCAAAGATTGCCTCAGGATTTTTTAATATTTCTTTGCGATATTCCCTCGCTCTTAAAATGGATTTTTGAATCACTTTATTGAGATTTTCGTAAGAAGAAAAATTGCCTGCTTTATACTCAGAAATTAATGTCTGCATCTGCTCCGGACTAAATTGTAGAAACGGTTTGACTTCCTCTTGCAGAAGATAAGTTCTATCGGAATCAAACTGATCAATATAGATTTTGAAAGAATGTTTAAGAATTTCATCATCGATTGTTTTTTGACCTAAGTGTTCCGCAAAGATCTGTTCCATGATTTTACTTACATCTTGCTGTTTGAGCTGTTCAGGCTCCTGACTTAGAAGAAAATGATTAATCAAAAAACAAGCTACAATCAAAAACTTAAACAAATCATTCATCTTCATAATTAGATCCTATATTATTCGTAATCAACAGTTTAATTTAGATAATTATCATTCTATAGTTATTATAAACCGATATAAAATTAACAACAATATTTTTGAAAATGCCACATAAACAAATTATAATTATAATGTTACAAAAACAGACTCTTCACTTAGGATAAAAAAGAAAATCCTCAAAAATATCTGTATTTGGAATTCATTCTCTTGTAAACTGACAGCATGAAAAATTTATACAACGAAGATATTTTTGCCTTAGAGAACTTTGAAGGACCTCTGGATTTCTTGCTTCATTTGATACAAAAACATGAAATCGATTTGTCTGAAGTCTCCATCAAAAAAATCACTGAGCAGTACATAAAAAAATTAGAAGAAATGCAAACTCCCTCCGTCGATGCGGGAGCGGAATTTATTGCCTCCACGTCTTTCCTTTTATGGCTCAAAAGTCGTATGCTGCTGCCCAAGCATGAACAAATCTTATCCTCGGAAGAGGAGGAGCTCGACCCTCGCTTTAATATCATCCATCAACTCCTGGATTACTGCCGCTTTAAAGATGCAGCCAAGGAACTTACACAACTTGAATTATCCCAAAGTGCCTATTATTCAAGAAGTCAAGATCCTAACATTGAAATCAACAAATCTTTAGGCATTGAACATCTTACTATTGATGACCTTGCAAATCTGTTCAAGCAAGCCCTCGCCAAAGCTTCAGTGGAAACTCGCATCATCCAAGAAGAGGAATGGAGAGTTGCAGACAAAATTAGATGGATCCGTCACCACCTAAAAAATTCCTCAGAACTAGAAATTTATGAGCTTTTTGTAGAGGGTAAAAGTAAGATGGAACTTATCGTAACATTTCTTGCTATTTTAGAATTGATGAAGATTGGTGACGTTCAACTTATTAAAAATCAAAATCAAAAAGTTTTGCTGATATCACCTGATAAAAAATAACTATGGCTAAAGAAATTAATTTTTTTGAAGAAGAAATGGAAATAGCTCATCGAGAGCCCTCTGAAGAAGTGGAAGACAAACAGATTATTGAATCTCCTCCTCCGCAAGAAAACCCAGTGACTTCCCTTCCCAGCCAGTCTAAACCTAAAAGCCCCAAAAAAAGTTACTATCAAACTTCTCTGCCTGGAATCGATATTCACCAACTCATACCCGAGCAAAAAACCCAAGAAAAACCCTCACGAATAAGATTAAAACGCATTATAGAGGCCTTGCTCTTTGTTAGTCATGAGCCGATTAGTTTTAATAAAATTCGTGAAGTTTTAGATTCCGTAGAACCTTTGAAACCTAAACAGATTCAGGATCTTTTACAAGAATTAGCTGAGGAATACATCCTCCATCAAAGAGCTTTTAGGCTAGAAGAGATCGCTCAAGGGTATATATTACGTACCTGTCGAGAATATGGTCCTTATATAGATCTTCTTTTTAGAAATAAGCGCACAGAAAAACTATCTCCTGCCGCGGCAGAGGTGTTAGCCATTATCGCCTATCGACAGCCGATCACTCGTCCCCAAATAGAGGCTATTCGAGGAGTGGATAGTTCTGGGGTGATACAAAGTCTTTTAGAAAGACAACTCATCGAAGCTGTGGGACGTCTGGAAGCTCCAGGTAGACCTTCACTCTACGGAATTACGCCTTATTTCCTTAAACATTTTGGCCTACGCGATCTCAAAGAACTGCCGGGATGGCAACCTCCTATAGACGAAAATCAAGAGGACTAAAAAATTTATAGAATCTTAATAGAGATTTTATATATTCAATTTTTTAACTATTCCCCTATAATTTTATGAATTCTGTGTCATCTACCCCTCCCTTATTGATCCCTCACATGGATCCTGAGCGAATAAAAACAAAAAACATACGGAGCCCTTGGGCTCAATTAGACTGCTACTGCCACATTCAATCCGAGGAGGGAGTTAAAACCTGGGTTTACCCAGCCGTTGTTAATTGCAAAACGAAAAAACTCTATAGAGATGATACTCTGATTCTTTTGGCAGCCAAACTATCTATGCTTGCAATTGGGACATTATTTGCCCTCTCTGCCAAAACCCTTTATCATCTTTTTCTCCCCCTTCCCCTCACTCAAAAGATCTTTTATGAGATAAAAAATAGAAATTCTAGGCCAAAAAAAGATCTTGGAAAAAAAATCTTAAAAGAGATCGGAAAAAATTGTGCGGATATCATACGTACACCCCTTTATGCACTAGCCATGTCAATTTTATCTATAGCCACAACAATTTTAGCCATCTATAAAAAAGAATATCTTTATGCAGGTCGGGCTTTGTATGGGGAATTACAACAGTCTCTAAATTGGGGAAAGAAAAAAGGATTATGGAGTTTTGCTCCTTGCATGCAACCGATTGCAAATCTTAATGAAGAGGTATCCGAAAAAAAGCGTTTTTACATCATGTATGATAATGTCTATGAGGGACCCGTAGGAAGCATTCTACATGGTCTTAATAATGTGGCCTATAAATATACTATGTTAAATATTGCGCCGGACCCAGAAACTTAGGATGTGCTAACAAGGTCTTTAGCTTGAAATTTTCCAAAAAGTCTTGATCTTTCAATCTTTTTCCAAATGATTGCTAAAAGAAATAAACCGGCAATCACACAGACTACAATTCCTGATGTAGAAAATGGAACCCCATATACTGATAGGATATGCCTGGAGAGTGCAACCCCGATCAGTGAAGCAAAAAAACCTATCCCTATAGCCATAAAAATCAAAGTGCCTAGTCGATGAGTCAATAGACGCGCAGTTAAAACAGGTCCTGTAATAAAGGCCAAGACCATGAGCACACCAACTGCACGAAAGGCACCCACAGTTGTAGCAGAAACTTGAACCATTAAAAGATAATTATAGAATAGCGTAGAAAACCCTAAAGCATTAGCTAAGGCAGGATCAAATGTTGTGATCTGATATTCTTTAAAAAAAAGTCCAGTTAAGAGGATATTCAATCCAAAAATGATCAGGATTAATTTACAATCCTCCAATTGTAAAGCATCGACATTACCCATCACGACCTCTGTGCCTACATGAGCATTACGCGTGAGTAAAGTGACTAGTACAATCCCCAAGGCAAAAAGGCTAGTAAATACGATTCCTGTACTCGCATCCTCCTGGAGTCGCGCTTTTTTAGTCAAAAACTCGGTTAAAAATACAGTGAGTATCCCCACACCTAACGCAGCCCATAACATGGCTTGGATATTAATCGGATGATAATGTTCATCTCCTTCTAAAATTCCGTTTGAGCTCATCACATAAGCTGCCACAATTCCTAGTAAAATGGTGTGGGATAAAGAATTGGCTAGCATGGTCATTTTACGCAAAACTAAAAATGCCCCCACAAGCGCTGCAGATCCAGCTAAACTCATTAATACAATCAACTGTATTTCGTCAGAAGCAAGTTCTCTTAAGGGAATTTGTCCGGATATGAAGCCATACAAGCGAAGGCCAAGCTGATAAAAAAAACCTAAAAAATTTTCATTTGAATAAGGATTAAAATATTTGATATCCATCAGAATGCCTTAGGAGGTATCGGTTGGTGATGAGGATCGCGCTGAGGATCGTGCAGTAAGAGAGTCAGCTCACGCTCTAAATCGGGAGTAATAATATGCTCCATTTCTTCCGCATTGACATGGACCTTTTCAGAACCCATCCCCAAATAATCGACTAGATAAACTTCCCATAACCGATGAAGGCGTACGATCTTAGCCGCCCACACCTCTCCTTCATGCGTGAACTGATAAAATTTTTGATCATTTGTTTGCAACCACCCATTACGTTTTAAACGCCATAGTACAAAACGCAGATAAAACTTCGAGGTGGATTGATGTTTAGCGATTTGTTCAAAAGAGACTGCTTGGTGGGGACCTAAGCGCCAAATAGCCTTTAATAAATTTTCATACATACAACGCTGTCTAAAATGGGCAATACGACACATACGTAATAGCATGCCACGTTCAGGAGCGAGAAGTAAAGAGAGTAAACAAATGCAAGAAGCCACTAAAACGATCATAGGACCTGTGGGAAGGGCCAAGCGTGAAGATGGATAAACGCGCTGAAACCAAAGAGAAGTTTCTGTAGAAAGATAATTCCCTAGATACCCACTCAAAAGACCGAATAATCCGGCTAAAAGAAACATCAATGATAGTTTATTGGTATATTGACGGGCAGCTACCGCAGGGCTTATAAGCATTGCCGACATAAGAACCACTCCTACTGAACGAATGCCAATAATGACAGCTATTACAATCAACACAAAAAAAACAGCATCCATCATCCTTACATTCATCCCAATACTCTTAGCATAATCTCGGTTAAAAGTAATGGTCTGGATTTCTTTATAAAACAAACAAACAACCCCTGTAATAATGAAGGCTAAAACCCCATAGACAATCACATGGATATCTGTCATTGTAGCAGCCTGCCCATATAAATAAACTTGGGCTTGCCTGTACAAATAAGAATATGAAAATTGTACTTGGCTAGCTAGCGTCAAACCTACACCAAAAAACACTGATAGGATAAAACATAAGGCTGAATCACTACGCACACCAAGATGTCGTTCTAGGGCATAGATACACCATAGGCCTAAAAGAGCGGTTATGGCAGCCCCTCCCATAATAAAAATGGCGATATAGACTTCTTCGCTTTCTCCAAAAGATAGTAATCCTGAAAGGATCACGCCCAGAATCACACCGGGATAAGCTGCGTGCGAGAGGGATTCTCCTAAAAGGGATTGCCGACGCAGAAAAACAAAGACTCCCACCAACGAAGCTCCCAAACACATCAGCATGGAACCTAAAGTAGGTGCTCGCAGTACAGGGTCTACAAAGTATTGAAAAGGCGATGCTTCTATCACTATAAAACCTCTAACTTACAGCCCCATGAGTCTTCTCTTGTGAAAGTTTCAACGCTTCATCGAATAAAGAAAAACTTTTACCGTAAGTAGCTTGTAAATTTTGGGCAGTAAAGGCCTCCTTAACAGGTCCACTCGCAATTAAACGCATATTTAATAAAACTGCCCAATCAAAATAATTTTCGACCGTATTTAAATCATGATGGACAACAAAAACTGTTTTTCCTTCCGCTTTAAGTTTGGATAATATGCCCATGATGACTTTTTCAGTCGCTAAATCAATGCCAGCAAAAGGTTCGTCCATAAAGTATAAATCAGCTTCCTGCAGAAGAGCCCTGGCTATAAAAACTCGCTGCTGTTGTCCACCTGAGAGCTGGCTAATTTGCCGATCTGCATACTGATCCATTCCTACCCATTCCAAATAACGCTCAGCAGCGACCCGGTCAGCTTTTCGTGGCCATTTTAAAACACCGAGCCTTCCATATCCTCCCATAAGCACGAGATCTCTTACAGTAATGGGAAAATCCCAATCTACACTTTGCCTTTGAGGGACATAGGCGATCTTCGTACGGACGGATCTTAGAGGTTTTCCAAAAAAATCAACGCTTCCCGAAATAGGCTTTAAAAGTCCTAAAGCCGCCTTAATTAAAGTACTTTTTCCTGCGCCATTAGGACCCACAATCCCCACCAGATGACCTTGCGGGATATCGAATGTGATGTCCCATAAAACGGGTGTTTTATCGTAATTGACAGTTAATTGATGAGCTTGAAAAGCGAAAGGATGTGTGGGAGTGGTTGGCATCAATCTACCTGCATGTATTTAATCATCCAATCAGCATTATGCCTCATCATTTTTTGATAAGTATCTGCGTCTGAACCTGGAGTTCCCATAGCGTCTGCATATAGACAACAAGGAGCAATAATGATATCTAAGCCCTTTTCTTTACCTGCTGAAACAATTTTGCGAATGGAATCTTTACTTACGTTAGATTCTGGAAAAATCACTCTCACCCGATATTCTTTTAAATAGTCTAGAATTTGTTGAATATGCGAAGCGCTTAGCTGGCTTTCTGGCGCTAATCCTTCTGGTGCAGCAAAACGTTTCATCCAGGTTCTTTCTGCGATTTCCTGCTCTGTTGCAAAATAAGCTCTTACAAAATAGTTGAAAGCGTCATGACTAGTCACAAGATATCTTTTGTCTGTAGGAATTTGATTTAACTGTTTCTTGATTTCTTGGTGAGTTTGGAGTAGAGCTTCGACCAATTGGCGCCCGTTGGCTTCAAAAGTGTCGGCATGAACCGGATCTTTACTTTTTAAAACTTCTACGATGTAAGGGACTGTTTGTGCCCATAGGGAAATATCCATCCATACATGTGGGTCTACTTGCCCATCGATACGTAAAATAGAATGAGGATTATTCTGGATTAAATAATTCCCCAAATTCGTAGATTTTGGATGAGTTTCTAAAAATCTTTGCAAACTAGGCCCATGCTCGAGACCCAATCCATTATAAAATACAATATCAGCATAGGCTAATTTTTCATCATCCCCTTTAACTAATTGGTAAGAATGGGGATCTAGATCTCCACGCATCAACGTCAAGGAATCTATATATTCACCACCTACCTGCTTAACAAGATCATTAATCATGGCAATGGTGGATAAAACTTTTAATTTACCATTTTTTTCGCGAAAACGGTCCATTTCACTAGGCGCTCCACTTCCGTCTTCTCGACTACATGAAATTAGTAAAACCGCGCTGAAGAATATTATTAAACAAAAAAGTTTTTTTTTCATTACTTCCTACCTTCGGCCAGACGACGCAAAAAATCAAAGCTGTAAATTCCTTTTGTGCATCCAGAATTAAAATGGATTTTTAAAGCATAGTGTCCTACAGGATCGATTGCTGAAGCTCTTTGATCATAAGGGATAGCTGCAGGATCTACCAAACTCTTTCCTGTCTCTTCATCGACACAGCCAGCACATGGACAGCTCTTTTGAAGTTCACTGAGACGAAAGTCGGCATTCAACCCATCGCTCCACTCCACCGCGAAAGTGTGTTTGTCTTTTTGAACGATTTTCTCTACCTCAACAGATTGACGATTTTCTAGAACTTTTAGATAACCTAAAAATGTTTTAGCCACATCTAAAAATATTTTTGAAACTTCTTGAGCTTCGGGATTTAATTGGTCAAATATAGAGATACCTTCGTCTCCACAACGTGACAATTCTGGATTGAGAGGAATTTCACCAATCAAAGGAAAACCAGTCTCTTGCGCTAACGAGGAACCTCCCCCTTGCCCTAATGGATACATTTTTGGGAGGCCCGGGGGCTGATAATAACTCATATTTTCAAGAATTCCTACCACAGGCACTTTGACCTTGTGGAACAAGCCCATTGCTTTCCTTACGTCCATTAAAGCAACTTCTTGCGGAGTTGTTACCATAAGTGCTGCTTTCAAACGGGCATTTTGACTTAAGGTCAACTGGATATCCCCTGTACCAGGGGGAAAATCAATTAACAAAAAGTCTAACTCCCCCCAGTCAACATTTTTTATAAACTGCTGAATGATTCCATTCGCAATAGGAGCCCGCACAACTGCAGCCTCGTCTTCACGTCTAAAATATGCCATTGAAATAATTTTTATCCCACGACAAATTGCAGGTGTAATGCGATCCTGAATTTGTAAAGGCATTTTCTCTTCGGGGAGCATACGTCTAATGGAAGGACCATAAAGATCTGTATCCATCACACCTACCTTAAATCCCAGCTTGGCTAAAGCTAATGCTAGATTGACTGTCACACAAGATTTTCCCACTCCACCTTTCCCTGCAGCAATTCCAATGATCGATTTAATCGTGGATGGCGTCTGATTTTTAGATTGAACCATAGGAAGAGGCATGTTAAAACCTAATAAAAATTGTTTGACAAACCAAAGAAAGCTGGGTTTTTTAAGTGGCCCAATACGAAAACAATAATTCTACTAAATAGTTGGATTACCTTCAAACTTTTAAAAAAAAATGACTTTTACGCGAGCGCATATGGATGATATAGTAAATTGAATAAGTGAACAGTTTTCAATAAATTTTATGTTGCACAAAAATCATATAAATCTATAATTTTCATTAGTAAATTAAGAAATCATAAATTTTCCTCTAAGGAATCATTACAAGCAAAGTTTTAGGGCGAGATTGGGTTTCAACAACGCAATACAAATCACGCGTTATTTATAACTCTAATTGAATAAACAACACAAAAAAATTAAGGTAGGTAAATCAATGAGTACAAACTCAAAGACCGATTTGAAACAACTTGAAAGTCTTATTCAAGCTGCGGTTAAAAAGCTCGGTGCTAAAAAAGAAAATGATATTTGTCGCTATATCCCCTCATCCGCTGGCGGCTATATTCATCATTTTACTATGCGCAAAATGAAAACCGAGCAACCTGAACAGTTAGCTCAGATGATTTCCAAATTTATTATAAATGCAGACAAACCTACCTCTGTAAAACCTAAACAAAGAGCCGCTAGAGGATCTCGTAAACGTCGCGACCAATTCCTATTCTCCAAGCAAGACATCGAGCGTATGCTCAATATGGCTCGTCTAGCTGGTGATAAAGATATGATCAGAAAGTTAACTCCAAAGAAAGATTTACGTTCAATCAAAAGAGAACTCATCGCCTCCATCAGACATGGTAAAGTAGATCAAGATCTCTGGACCTCCTATGTTGAAGCTATCAGACTTATTAATAGCCTCTCTTCTAATTCTAGCGCTTTAACCCCTCAATACAACTAATTTATATTTATTAAGCCTTCGAAAAACTCTATATGATGAATGCAATTTCGAAGGCTTTTTATTATTCTAATTATGACTTTTGCAGTACTCATCGAATTACCTAATCTTATAAAAAATGAATTAAAGAGAGTTTGCGTTGGACTTGCCTCCGCAGATTGGAATTCCGATGAAAATCTTTTCATCCCCCTACACTTTTTGAAAGCGCTATCAGATCCTGAAATTTGGGATATTTACGACCAATTAGGGGAAATCCAGGGCGCTCCCTTTATTTTAAAAATTCAATCCATCCAGTATATACCTAAAGGACGACATCAAGGAATTATATCTGCCACCTTAGAAGATTCTAAATATTTGACAACATTAAAAAAAAATATCGCCACCGTTCTAAAACCTTTTGAAGCCGTTCAATCCTCAGATTCTCAAGCTATTTCAATTAAGCTTGGGACTATTCATAAAGAATTCCCTGAAAGATTGATGCAATACTTAGAGGCCTATGGTCCCTATCAAAGCTCTCCATTTGATGTTGCCGGTTTTGTCCTTGCAAAACTACACCAAACGCCTAAAAGAAGTTTTTATACAGTCGAAAAAAATTATCCATTCGATTAAAGTCCTAATCCTATTTAAAAAAATTTTCACGATAGATTGCTCCAGAATCTGAAAACCGCTCTAATCGTCTTTTCTTTCTCCCTTGCTTTTTAATTAAAAATGTTTTAAAATATTGTTTCCTCTTTATAAAAAGAGCGGTTTTTTAATTGAATCCCTAAGTGTTTTAGGTGAGCAAACCAAGCACGTATAACACTTATTTTACAATCAGAGGTTTTAAAATATGGCACAAAATGCTGTACAAGAATTTGGTAAGTTACGGTCCTTCTTTTGGCCCGTGCATAGCTATGAGCTTAAAAAGCTCCTTCCTATGTTCTTAATGTTCTTTTTTATTTCTTTTAACTACACAATCCTTCGTGACACAAAAGATACACTCGTTGTTACAGCTTCTGGAGCAGAAACCATACCTTTCTTAAAGGTTTGGGGTGTGGTTCCAGGCGCGATTATCTTTATGCTCGTTTATGCGAAGTTAAGTAACATTCTTAGCAAAGAAGCCTTGTTTTATACGGCTATTGCGCCTTTCCTTGCGTTCTTTGCATTATTTGCATTCTTCCTCTACCCAAATAGAGAGATGTTTCACCCTACTACATCGGCCGACTACCTTCAGTCATTATTGCCTGCAGGTCTCAGTGGATTAGTGGCTTGTTATAGAGACTGGACTTTTTCCCTGTTTTATGTGTTAGCAGAACTCTGGGGAAGCGCAGTTCTATCTCTGATGTTTTGGGGCTTTGCTAACGACATCATGCGTGTAACAGAAGCGAAGCGCTTTTATACACTTTTAGGCCTAGGAGCTAACGTAGCATTACTAGTTTCCGGTCCAACTATTGTTTACTTCTCTGATATTCAAAGCCGTATTCCTGCAGGAGTAGATCCTTGGCAAGTTTCCCTCAACTATCTAATGACATTTGTTGTACTTGCAGGTCTATCTGTAGTAGGTATCTACTACTGGATGAACAGAAAAGTGCTAACAGACACACGTTTCTACAACCCAGACGAAGAAAAAAAGGTAAAGAAATCCAAACCAAAAATGGGTATTTTCGAAAGTTTTGCTTATTTAGCAAAATCCAAATACATTCTTTGCATCGCTATCTTAGTTATCGCTTATGGTATCTGCATCAACCTCGTAGAAGTCACCTGGAAAGGTCAGTTAAAATTGCAGTATAAAAATCCTAACGATTATAATGCGTTTATGGGTCTATTCTCCACAATAACAGGCGCTGTAACAATCGCCATGATGTTCATCGGTGGATGGATTACACGTAAAAAAGGCTGGGGCTTTGCTGCAATGATGACTCCAATCGTTCTATTAGTCACAGGCGTTGCGTTCTTCTCCTTCGTGATTTTTAGAGACAACTTAGCTGGATTTATTAGCTACTTAGGCACAACTCCATTAATGTTAGCGGTCATCTTTGGTATGATGCAAAACATTATGAGTAAATCAACGAAATACTCGCTATTCGATCCGACAAAAGAGATGGCATACATTCCTTTAGACCAAGAATCTAAAGTTAAAGGTAAAGCTGCTATTGACGTCGTCGGTGCTCGTTTAGGTAAATCTGGTGGTTCCTTTATCCAGCAAGGTCTACTTGTTGCATTCGGAACATTAGCTGCAATTACTCCTTATGTAGCTGCTGCTATGACAGTTTTTATCGTCGTGTGGTTAGTTGCTGTAAGATCCCTGAACCGTCAATTCGTTGCATTAACTAACGAAAAAGTCGGTGGAGAAGCAACTGTAGCTAAAGCTGGTGAACCTGCTAAAGCTGCAAGCTAATCTTTTATAATGAATGGTGCGATGTACCATTCATTTTGAGCTCTCAAATACCGTATAAGCTCAAACGAGCTTATACGGTATTTTTTTTATAATAAATAATTTCCACGTAATATTTATTTAAATACATGTTATTTTTGATATGCAATCATATTAAATTTAAATATATGCTTTGGCAAAATTAGAATAAATTCCATCATCTAATGATGAAAAAAGTTAACAAAACCTTAAAAAAGAATTCACCATGATTCATTCCCTCAAAAAACAACTATATACAATTGACAATATGAAGGATTTGAAGAAATTCACACACGACTTATATCCAAATATTAAGAATTTGGGAGGAAGAAGGCTCGTTTGTTCAGGGAAAAATTCTTTAAACGGCTCAGTGAGTTTCAACGATGTAGTCAAACGACTGGATGAAATTTTTAAATCCACACCTAAAGAACAAATTGACGCCTCTTTTTTTCTGTATACGATAGATATTATGCAAGATGTACAAACAAAGGATGAAGAATGTAACTCAAAGCTTAAATCAACAAATATCGTGACCCGTGTTCTGACAATCATCTCTCAATTCTTTGGCAATCTAACCTACAACAGAAAAAACACTTTGAAAAAAATTTCTTTCGACCTTCAGAAAAAACTCGCTCTAGAAGATCTAGATCCCTCTTCAAATGAGGAAAAATCTCTGAACCTAAATCGTGAACTTTTTAGAAAGAAACAAGCACAGCTCGCTCCACTTCCTCTAAAAGAGTTGATCTGCCATGTGACGTCACCCAATTTAATCGAAAGGGAAGCCGACGTTGAATCGGTTAAAATCGAACAACAAGTGCTTAAACTGGAAATTATAAAAAAAATACAATACTCCCTGGAAAAAAAACACTTCTGTGATCTACAGGAAGTTGCCTATCAAGTTAAAAATACGCCTGATTTATTCGATTATTTTATGGATGCGATCGTCGCTGCCAGTTCATCTTGCGTTTTGTTGACTTCAAAACACATCGAGGAATTTGAATGGCCTTCATCAGAACTCAAAGAACAAAAATTGCCGTTGATTATTGCTCGGCTAGTCAAGAATGAGTTTATATGGAATTCCACTAGAAATAAAAACTGGACTGAATGCACTTTGAACACAGAAGATCTGTTAAAGGGATTAGATTTTAATCAATACTCAGAAACTCTTCGCGAACAATTTTCAAAAGCACTCAAGATCGCATTCAAACAATTAGGACACGATCATTTAGAAAGAAACAGTCGTTTAAAAATTACATTTGAACAATCTGAGACACACCCTTTGCCAGAGGTCTTACTCCCCTCGCTCCTTGATGCGTTGGAACACATCCCAGCTCTTCACGCACTAGATATTTCCAGCCTAAGTCCAAAACTAAGCGACGCTGATGAACAACGCCTATTCTCGATTGTAGACACAAATCCCCTTCTCCATGAATTTAAATTAGACCTTTCATCCCTCACTCCAAATATAAAAGAGAGTCTTTTAAATAAAATGGAAGAAAGATTAGGCAGCAAAACTTCAGATACGAACTGATTCTTTAACAGCTCATCTTATGTATGGATTTATCTTTTCTTGGCACTAGACTTCTTTCGAAACTCTTGAAAAGTCATGACGGCATGCAGGACGTTAGATAAAAAAATAAGGGTTTTGTGTGAATTTTGTCTCACCTAGGGTTTGAAGCTGCCCCGAGTAGTAAAAAACATAAAACCCAGTCTAATCATGAAAAAAATGTCATTTTAATTTTGTAGACATAATGCATTCCCCTTTGATATCCTACTTGTTTACCCTTTTCTATCAAAAGAAACCTTTAAACTAGGAAAACGAATTGTCATGGAAAAACAAAAGCGCTGGCAATTATATCTGATTTTAGCCGTCATTGCATTGACGCTATTCAACATCTTGCCGACTATCTTCTATTATTCTAAACCTTTGAAATCCCCCATCGATGCACCGCGCGCTCAAGAAGTGGCTGTGGGTGTAGCTGATCGGGTGAATAATTTAGAAACTAATGCTATCGATTGGTTGCATTCCTTTACAAAACTTTTAGGAGTCAAAACGCAATCAATCGAAATCCGAAAAAACGATCCTCGGCTTGTGGAAGTCACTTTCAAGAATCCTCAAGACGCTTCGTTATTTAGAAGATTCCTACCTAGAGCTGGTGCTTTAATCTCTTTTGTCCCTGCTCAGTTAGAGTTATATCCGCAGGAAGATGAGACCGGATCCAAAGTGCTTGTTTCTCGAAAAATTGGCACACGCTTTGATAATGAAGATTTTAAAGAATTCTTCCGCTTTACCCAGAAACAAAACGAACAGGGTCAGATTTCTGACTTTTATCGTCAGTTAGTGGAAGACCGAGTCAGTCAACTTGCTCTAGCTTTTGGTGGTAGCAGTAAGCCTGCTTCGCTTCTACAGACTTTAAGCGAAAATCCAAATAGTAAGGCATATAATGATCTTACCTTAAGCATTGCGAGCGAAATCGTCGAAGCTAATAAGGCTCTGCGTGGTCATCCAGAAATTGCTAAACGCTATTTTGCAAGTTTTACCCAGGTAGACTCCGCACAAAAAGACAACTTGATCAGCAAATTCCAAGCGCGCGCCGAGGCGTTAAAAGCTAGCTTATCCGCGCAACTTGAGACACTGACTCTAGAGCAAAAGAAAGCTGAAGACAGCAAACAAATCGTGGAGACAAGCAAACAGCAAGCATTAGCCTTGCTCAAAAATCAACAGAGCACACTGAATCAAGCCATTAACATTTTGAATCAGCGCGCCGCTGATTTTAAAGCGGGTCAGTCCCCATTAAAAGTAGAAAATGTTCAGGCTCTAATCACAGCAAGTCAAAAGACCTTCGATCTTAAAGATAAAATGCAGGTCGTTTCGCTGGATGGTCGTAATCCGTTTGTAAAAGCCCTGATCATTGACTGGTCTAACGAAAAAGTCTTGTTACAATTTTATCCAGATATTCAAGCTCTTCGACAAGCCTCTGGCAAAAGTGAAGAAGCTGATGTCTTGAAAGATAAAATTAACAATCTAATGATCAATGATATTGCTCGGGCGGGTCGTATTGCAGATGAAACCTTAAAACCTGATGATGAAACTTTTGCAATTGCCCTAACGGAACTGACCAACCCGCATAGCTTCTTAGCATTGAACTTAACGGCAATCGCTGATAAGCAAAGTAAACAGCTATTAGGTCAGCTAGAACAAGTATGGACACCCAAACACCCTGACCTCGCCAGACAAGATTATCCCATCAGAGATTTTTCCTCATACTCCAGACTTAAGCCTGAGGAGCAAAAGCTGGGTTTGGTGGTCTACGTCCCTTCCGCACAAGAAGGAACACCTTTGCCAGGATTTAGCAATGGATCCATCTACGTGATTGCAAGAGGGATGGACAGCATTATGCAAAAATATCGCCAAGCGCCCGATTCTCCAGAAAAACAAGAGCTATTGGCCGATATTGAAAAACTCAATGAGTATCTACAATTAAATGGTTTTGTAGGGTACTCAGGTGCAACCTTCGGCCTTCCTGCTGAATTTAGTAAAGATTATATTTTTGAACTTAACGATTACTACAGCACTTTACTTAAAGCTACACGTGAAAACTTTTACGTGAAAGGCAGTAAAAAATTTGCTTTGCTAGATTTTACCGATGTAGAGCAACGCATCCTAGCTCTTAATACCATTGAAGATCATATTCAAGAAGATCTATTAAAGTGGGAAGAAGAATATAGAGCAGCGCAAGTAGATCTAGATGTAACTAATCATTATTTAGTGCCTGCACCTACACAAAACCCTTACTGGCAAAATTTTAAATTGAGCTTATCTAAATATTTCCGCGGGGATGATCGCAAAATATTAAAACTAGGCTTGGACTTATCGGGTGGTAAGACTGTACGTATAGGTCTGCGTGACCAAAATGGACGGGAAGTCACAAATCCCGAAGATCTGAAACAAGCGGTTAACGAGTTGTACACACGTATTAATAAGATGGGTGTATCCGAAAGAACGATTCATCTTGAAGGCAATAATATAGTTCTAGACTTCCCTGGCTCACAAAACATGTCTGCTAGCGATCTAGTCAAAGCCTCAGCGATGTATTTTCACATTGTTAACGAAAAATTTACGCCCAGCAACGCCACATTAAAAGAAGCAGTTACACAATTTTTACAAGGTATCTGGAATGAAGCCGTGGTGACTAATCGTAAAGATGTAGATAGTGTTAACGAAATTGCATGGCAGCACTTAGGCGGTGATTTTTCCACTGGAGAATTCACAGGTCCTCGTTCTGAATATGCCAATATGCTGTATGAAGCTGGTTTACGCCTAGCGAATCCAAAAAGCAAAGAAATTAGCAATACTTACAACGATACTCTCTCCTCGATTGCAATCTTAAGAGGAGACGATTTCTCGGAGTGGAGTGGGCAGCCCCATCCTCTTCTCGTGATTTTTCATAACTATGCTCTTGAAGGTTCAAGTTTGACCAACATCCAGGTTGGATACGATTCCAGCGAAGGAAATATTCTTTCCTTTGCGATCAAGAGTGCCTACGAAGGTTCACGCAGCGGCAATCCTAGAGATGATTTCTATACATGGACCTCTCAATTCGCAGAAGAAAAAATTGTGGGAACTCCCAAAGAAGCTTATTCGCAGGGAAGAGGCTGGCGCATGGCTGTTGTTCTCAATGGAACAATCATCAGTGCACCTAGCTTAAGAGCTCCTCTAAGAGATTCGGCGCAGATTACTGGACGCTTTTCACAACGTGAAGTCAATCAATTGGCAGCTGATTTAAAAGCGGGTTCTTTGAGCTTTACCCCAAAAATACTTTCTGAAGAAAATGTAAGCCCAGAATTAGGCCATGAAGAGCGCACCCGTGGGATTGTAGCCTCCGTAGTCGCATTGGCTTTAGTGGTCATCGCTATGGTAGGTTATTACCATTTTGCTGGAGTTGTTGCCTCTGCAGCAGTTCTGTTCAACATCCTCATTCTATGGGGAGTGATGCAAAATATCGGGCAGCCTTTAACACTTCCTGGCATTGCCGGTATCGTTTTAACTATCGGTATGGCCGTAGATGCAAACGTCCTTGTGTTTGAACGTATTCGTGAAGAGTTTAAGCAGTCAGGCAGATTAGCTTCAGCAATTCAAGCTGGCTATCGCAAGGCCTTCAGTGCAATTGTCGATTCGAACATTACGACGATTATTGCCGCTCTAATCTTGATTCAATTTGACTCAGGACCCGTCAAGGGCTTTGCAGTCACTTTAATCATCGGGATTATTTCTTCGATGTTTACAGCTCTCTTTATGACACGGTACTTCTTTGCTGGATGGGTACAGAATCCTAAGAATAAAACTTTGACGATGTCACAATTCATTGGACAAACTCAGTTTGATTTCTTAAAGCAAGCAAAGAAAGCTTTTATCATCAGTTTAGCTATCATGGTAATTGGAGCCTACTTCTTCTTTGCCCAATATAAAACAATGTTTGGCATGGATTTTACAGGCGGATACTCATTAAATGTTGAACTAGTGGAAAAACCAGGTGTAGAAAATTATCGCCAACTCACCTCCGAAGCCCTATTAGCTCACGGAGCGACAGCCAATGACTTTCAAATCCGTACACTCAGCAAACCGAACCAACTTCGTATTCAGTTGGCCACGAGCATGGAACAAAAAGGACATCCTTTTTACCAAATGCCAGAGACTTATACAGAAGGAAAGTTTGCGCAAGAGTACCAGAGAAATCCACGGATTGTATGGCTCGTCAACACATTAGCAGAAGCTGGGTTGCAAATTGCCCCCTCGCAGCTTGAACAGCTCAATACCCATTGGACTGTCATTAGCGGTCAGTTTTCAGACGCTATGCGTAACAACGCAGTACTAGGTTTGATCATTGCTCTTGCAAGCATCCTCCTATACATCACCTTCCGTTTCGAATTTAAATTCGCAGTGGGAGCAGTCGTTGGTTTAGCTCACGACGTACTCATTACGTTGGGAATTTTAGCGATATTCCAAGCCTTAGGTTTTGCTGTTCAAATTGACCTGCAAGTCGTAGGGGCGATCATGACAATCATTGGATACTCTCTTAACGATACAATTATCGTGTTCGATAGAATCCGTGAAGATATTCGCGTTCTACGTAAAATGAAGTTTAGTGATATTGTCAATCATGCTTTAAATGTCACCTTAAGTCGTACAATTATGACTTCAGGAACGACATTATTGGTATTATTCTCCTTAGTCATGCTCGGTGGACAATCCATCTTTGCATTTTCTTTGGTGATGACAATTGGGGTGATAGTAGGAACTCTATCTTCCCTCTTTATTGCTTCTCCGGTTATGTTATACATTCATAACCGCGAAGTTAAAAAACTTGAAGAAGAAATGAAAACTCGTAAAGCATAAAATATGTCCCCAAAAAGGAGGCTTAAATCGCCTCCTTTTTTTTATTCTATCCCTTCGTTTCAAATCAGTCTCATGACTCTCTAGAATTCTTCTAATCCCTCCTTCCATCGTCCTTTTAACTGAGACCTCACAAACAAGTTCTTAGATAGCTATCTATAACGAACTTTGCTCAAGTATCAACTATATTTCTGCACATCTTGGATAAACTTTTATGGATAGAGGCATACTCCTTTTGAAAAATTGATCAAAATAGAGGCATAAAGGAGTCTTTTATTCATCATGGAAACTCGAAAAAAGTCTAGGGCTTGTCCTATTTTTTCACCCACTAAATTGAATGAAATTGATTTCTTGACAAGCGATATCTATACAGATAAAATGAGCCCATTATCACCGGGAACATAACTGAATGCACTCACCCTTTCACCACCAAGAAGCACCCGTATGGATTTATCCAAAAATCGACAATGAATGGAAAGAATCCATCATTAAAGAATTTAAAATTCATCCGGTAACAGCACAGATCCTTGTCGCTAGGGGTTTTACAACCCTTGATGAAATCCATGATTACCTTTACTCGAAGCTACCAGATCTATACGATCCCTTTCTAATGCCAGAAATGCCCCAAGCTGTAGACCGCATATGCAGAGCGATCAAAAACAAAGAAAATATCCTTATTTACGGCGACAACGACGTAGATGGGATGACAGGAACGGCACTTCTCACTGAATTTTTACAATTTGTAGGAGCTAATGTTTATTTTTACGTCTCAAATAGAGGGACGAATCGTCAAAGTCTTATCGTAGAAGCCTTGGAGTATGCCCTAAAGAATGAATGCAAACTGTTAATTACTGTAGACTGCGGAATTACAGCCGCCACAGAAATTGCAAAGGTCGTTGAAAAAAACGTGGATGTGATCATTACAGATCATCACGAGCCTACAGATAAGATCCCCCATTGTGTAGCCACGCTTAATCCTAAGCTTCTTAACAATCCTTATCCCAACAGAGACCTAACAGGTGTAGGGGTGGCTTTTAAGTTAGCTCACGCGGTAACCCTGCAACTAGTAGCTGAAGGACTCATTTCCCCAAAAAAAATCGACCTTAAAAGATATTTAGATTTAGTAGCACTAGGGACAGTCTCAGACATGGGTTCTTTACTTGGGGAAAACCGTATTCTCGTCAACTATGGACTCAGACAACTAAAGAAAAATAAACGAATTGGTCTTGCCAAACTAGTGTCTGTCTCTGATGCTGATTTAAACGAAATCTCTACTTTTATGATTGCTTCCAAGTTAGCTCCTCGTCTGAACAGCTTGGGACGAATAGATGACCCTCAAAAGGGTGTCCAAATGCTTCTCGCGCGGAATGTGATTGCTGCAGAAAAATTAGCCGTTGAATTGGATCTGAATAATATGGAACGTCAAAAAATTGAACGTACCATGTCTTTAGACATTGAGAATACCGTCTCGTTGCATCCTGAGATCTTCCAAACAAAGGCCATCGTCTTACAATCCGACAAATGGCATCCTGGTGTGATCGCTATTTTATCTACACGTATCGCTAAGCAGTATAACCGCCCTACGGTCATGATTGCTATTGATAATGGGATTGGTAAGGGTTCTTTACGATCCATCCCAGAATTCCCTCTACTTAATGTTTTAAAGGACTGTTCGGACATCCTTGTTAATTTTGGAGGACATGATTTTGCTGCGGGTCTGACGATTAAAGAACAGCATATCGAAGAATTCAAGCATCGTTTTATTAAAGCAGCAGACGCTAAATTACGTGATCATGATGTGATGACAAAACTCTTGCTGGATGCTGAAGTCAATTTTGACGAACTCACCTTTGATTTTATGGAATCGATTCGGCTTCTAGAACCTTATGGCAATGAGAACCCGCAGCCTATTCTTTATACTGTAGCTAAACAAGCTTGGCCCCCTAAAGTGGTAGGCAAAACGCATTTAAAACTCTATCTTGAGCAAGATGACCGCATGCTCGAAGGGATCGCCTTTGGACAAGCAGCTCAAAGTCCCCTTCTACGTAAAAAAAACCTTAAATTACGTATTGCCTTCACCCCTCAGATTAATAATTTCCAAGGACCGAGCATCCAGCTCATGATCAGAGATTTCCAGATCGTTGAGGAATCGAAACCTTATGTCTGAGCTCCTAAAAGGCGAGGTGACTGGCCTCTCCTCAGAGGGCCAGGGCCTGCTCCGTCAGGGTCCATTGGTTGTATTCATTCCATTTACAGCTCCTGGTGACCAAATTAACTACCGCATTTCTGCGCAAAAAAAGAACTTCGCCCGAGGGCAGCTTGTGGATATTCTTCAAGCCAGTCCTGCGCGTGTAAGTCCTCTATGCCGTTATTTTGGACAATGCGGGGGGTGTCAACTCCAGCATATTTATTATTCAGAGCAATTAAAGTATAAGCAGCAAATTGTGCTAGACGCGCTAAAACGTATTGGAAAAATGCCAAATAGTCAGGTGGAGGCTGTAATTCCTGCTGCCCTGAACTGGGCTTATAGGCGCCATGTTACCTTAAAAATCCGCCCAGAAGAGGGATGCTTAAAAATAGGTTATATAGAAGTTGATCACCAGACAGTTCTACCTGTTGAAAGCTGCCCTATCTTTATTTCCGATCATGATGCAGCTATCAAAGAACTCCAGTCATTTTTAAAGGTATTCCTCTTGGATTTAACTTCAGAAGGCCGTGCTACACTTTTCAAAACTCCCGCAGATCAGTTCATTTTAAATCTTCAGCTTGAAAAAAAACTAAAACTTAACCTTGAGATACCCCAAATATTTTTACAAAATCATTCCCGTTGGGCTGGCATCCTACTTTCGATGGGCGATAAAAAAGAGGTCTGGGGTCAAACACGGACTCACATCACCCTCAATCAATTAAAATGGATCTGTTCTCCTGAGGTATTTACGCAAAATCATCCAGAACAAAGCGCTAAGATCTATCACCAAATCACTGAATTATTAAAAGGTTCTACAAAATCCATCCTCGATCTGTATTGCGGAATCGGCATCTCTAGTCTTTTACTGGCTCAACA
Source organism: Chlamydiales bacterium 38-26 (assembly GCA_001897225.1). GTDB lineage: Bacteria > Chlamydiota > Chlamydiia > Chlamydiales > Parachlamydiaceae > Neochlamydia. Next base: position 1,001,384 of record MKSK01000001.1, on the reverse strand, counting down.
GGGTCATGGGGTGACTGGAATGGAGTCTAATCCTCTTTCTATCACTTTAGCGAAGGAAAGCGCCCGTTTAAATGGTTTAAGTGCGACCTTTATGACTGGCGAAGTAGAGCATCTATTGCCTCAACTCTCTAGGGCAAAGTATGATGCTGTACTTATCAATCCTCCGCGTATAGGAATCTCCCCCCTCGCTCTCAATAGGATCCTAAAACTAAGACCCCGCGAAATGGTTTATATTTCGTGCATGCCTTCCACACTCGCTCGAGATTTAGCCCTCATTTGTTCTCAAGGCTATCAAATTCAACTCATCCAACCCTATGATATGTTTCCTCAAACCTACCATGTAGAAACCCTTGTCCATCTAGTCCTCAAATAGACTTCTTTCTAAATTTGCTAAATTTTCATGTTTATATAAATCCTAATTAAAGTTTGAAACATTTTTTCGTATTCACCGCTGTTAAATTAAAAATTAAAATCACTAATTCAATTAAATTAAAAAATTAACAGACTATTAATTATTGAATTTATACACAATTCTATGTTATAATTTTTGTAAAATATTAAAATTTTTAATTGAATATTAAAAATCAACATCATCAACTAAAAAATTAAAAACATTGTTTTTGTAACAGAATAGTTAAAAAATAATTAAAACCAGGGGTTCTATGCCATCTTTTAAAAATATACTACGCTCTCTAAAATTGGGCTTATTTCTTGCTCTCGTTTTATTTCTCCCTGTGCTAAATGCACAACAGTATCTCATTAAAGAATCTCAAAATCCTTCAGAAAAAGTGATTCGTGCTGCGATTGACATCGGTTCCGGTGCTACAAAATTGCGCGTCGCTGAAGTCAACTTGAAAACACATAAAATCGAACGTATCTTGGTGAACGAATCTTTTACTGTTCAGTACCAAGAACAATTGGCCAAAAGCCCAAATAATACGTTTGATGAAGAAGTCATGAAAACTGGTATTGAAGCGATTAGAAAAAGCGCTGAGATAGCAAAGAATCATCAGGCGCAAAAAGTCATAGCAGTAGCTACAGCTTCTTTTCGTAAAGCAGCTAACTCCTTAGATTTAATAGATAAAATTTATACTGAAACTGGTGTACGTGTCTATGTAATCGACCAAGACCTAGAAGGTAAACTCGCTTTCAACGCCGTCCTTTCCCAGGGAAATTATAATCCAAAAGACCTAGTCGTTTGGGATATTGGAGGCGGAAGTCTTCAGCTTACGTCCATGGACGAACAAGGTGGATATAAGATTTATCGCGGAGAGATTGCTTCCATTCACTTTAAAAATATGATGATTCAGGAAATTCAAAAGAAAAGCATTCATCAAGTTACAACACCGAATCCCATTGCTACGCATGAGATTCATAAAGGGATCGATAAGTCCAAAGAAATCGCTGAGAACGTGGATAAAATTTTCAAAGAGCGTATGCAAAAGCCCAATACTCAAGTGGTGGGTGTAGGAAATATTTTTGCCTACGGCATTTACCCTGCAGTTGGCAAAAAGAGTCCTTTCAAACAGCAAGAACTCACACAGGCTCTATTCAATATGGCTAATAAAGATGACCTACAAGTAGGTGGTGGTGACTATGCGAATGTTCAGGTTTCCAATACCATCCTCATTTTAGGCTACATGCGCGCACTCAATCTCCATCAGATGGATGTTTTAGACGTCAATAACGCAGATGGCGCTATGCTCTATCCAGAGTTTTGGGCAGCTAACTAGTCTTTTTTTCAAGCAGGTCAGTGCAAGGCACTGACCTGCTCCTAATTGTGAATTTTTATCTAATCATCATTATTTCTTAATTTTAAATTTAAAACTTAGCCTTACAATCATTTCTTTTATACGGATAAAAAATGACTGTTAATGCAGAGTTGAAAAATTATTTTACCTGGAACTACCGCGCGTCTATTCCGGTATTTACAACACTAGTCATCCCTCTAGCTGTTGAAGCTATTCATGTAGGTGTAGAGCTTTATATAGACCCTCGTTCAATCAAAGAAAGATTTTCTATTTTAAAAGAGAAAGTTCAACGCCACTTTATAAAGCAAGAGAATGAAACAAAGTCCTCTTATAAAAAAAGATTAATCAAAAACATTGCTCTTCTAGCAGGGGCCGCACTCATCGCAGGAGGAATGAGTGCCACCAGTATCTATACGTTGCCAGCAGGCATGGCCATCGCCTCTGCTATCGTCGCGCTCTTAACAATTGGTAAAACTTATCAACTCGTTCGCACCCTTCCTCAAAAATTAAAAAATGCGAAGAATTTTGTGATCGACACATTTAATCAGAGGCCGGAAGAATCCGTTGAAGCATTTAAAAAACGGCGTTTGAAAGGAGGGTTAAAAATCGCCATGTACTCAGGGTTATTTGCCTTAGCTGTGGGCGGATGCGTCCTGGGGGGATTTGTAGGAAAATGGATCAGTCAAGCCCCCTGTCACTGGTTCATCCATGAAGCTCTTCCTTTTCAAAATAAAAAAATCGTGGTCTTTTTAGAATATGCGACCTTAGGAGTAGCTCATGCTGCCTTGGGTGTACGTTATCTATTAAAAAAGGATCGAGTCAAAGCCGGCTTTCATTTTAGTGCTGCGGCTTTAAGTATCGGGATTCCGCTGGGATATTTACTCCCAGGTCAAGAGCTACGCATTCACCATTCATTTTTAGGTCTGATGCTCATGTTGATCCCCGCCCGTCCTATTCAAATATTTGGAACCTGCGTGACTCTAGATTCCATGCTCTATTTCACAGGCTATAATAAGTCCAGTTATGAATATGACTATATGAACGCAGTGATTGATCAATTACCCTTAGTGATTAATTCCTTAAGTATTAGTACGGCGGTTCAAAAGATTCTTCAAAAGGTCCTTAAGCTCACCGCTACCTTAAATAAAGATGGAAAGAAAAATACTCCTCAAGAGCCTCCAACAGAAGTAGTCATGCAGAATTAATGAAGTCGAGCTCTTCATTTACATTTTCTAGTTTAGAGAAGGAGGAAATTGGTTTTATCACAAAAGGAGGGTTATTTTTCGAGCTCGGAAAACATGCGTCCTGCAAATTCAAACCCCATTTTCGCTTCGTTTTCTAGGGCCATTTTATCATTATCCGTAAACTCTTGCGTATCCAGATGATCTTTCCACTTATTTTTATATTCGACAAATTTGGCACCAATCGCATTTTGACCTAACAGGTCATCAAAATCGTAAAATGCTGTATGTTCCCCGGGAAAAAGCTGCTCTACCGATTTTTTTATCATACGCCCTCCAGATAAGTCTCCTAAATAACGTACATAGGCGTGTGCCAGTAACAAAATGGGTTTAGTAGCCGCTAGCTCTCTTAGATGCTCTGCATACTGCAAGGCAGAAGCTGTAGGCTTAGTATCGAGGGCATGAAAAGAGCGTAAATCCTTTTCAAGTGCAGATGTACGACACAGCTTTTCATCAAACAAAGCTTTAATTGGGGGAATATCCTTGTTCTCCCTCATTCCTTGCTCCAGAGTCTCATAGACTAATTTTAAGTCAGCAAGGTGCTGAATGTAATCTTTTTCTGCAAGTTTTTGATCTCTTAAGGCTAATACAAAAGATCTACTTTCCAGCTGCTCATGAAGAACTTTTGTTTCCTGGTACAACCGTTTAGATAAAGGCAATAGGTTGGGTGTTAACATGTTATTCCCTCTTTAAGGATAGCTCTTGAAATGATGAGTCGCTGAATTTCACTCGTCCCCTCATAAAGCGTAGTGGCACGTACATCTCGATAATACCGTTCAAGGGGGTAATCCTTTATATATCCATAACCACCGAAAATTTGTAAAGCATCATTCACAATTTCGATAGCCGACTCCGTACAAAACAGTTTGGCCGATGAGGCTTGTAAATTAACATCCAGCCCTTGCTCTTTTCTCCAACAGGCTTGATATAGTAAAGCGTGTCCCGCTTGCATTTTGACATACATATCCGCTAGCTTAAAAGCAATAGCCTGGTTTTCTGCTAAAGCGCGACCAAATTGATACCTATCTCTCGAATATTTTAAAGCAGCCTCGTAGGCGGCCTCGGCAATTCCTAGAGCCTGAGCCGCAATCCCTATCCGCCCTGTATCCAAGGCTTGCATGGCAATTTCAAACCCTTGTCCAAGCTCTCCAAGAATTTTATTTTTTGGAATTTTGCAGTTTTCCAATCTAAAATCTACTAAATTAGCACTTAAAAGACCCAACTTTCGCTCTTTTTTGACAATGTGCATCCCTTCCGTGCCCTGGTCCACAAGAAAAGCAGTGACGCCGCGAGATCCTCGATCTGCATCCGTTTTAGCCATGACTAAAATAAGACCAGCTAGATCCGCATTGGTAATGAATTGTTTAGCACCATTTAAGACATAGAGATTTTTGTTTTGAGAATCAAGAACAGCTCGCGTCTGCATACTTTTAGCATCACTTCCAGCCTCCTTTTCAGTCAGGGCAAACGAATAGGGGATCCTTTCTCCAGAGGCAATTCTAGAGAGGTATTCCTCCTTTTGAAGTGTCGTCCCGTATCTAACAATTATCTCTGTCATCATCGTGGTAATTGCCATCGCAACACCAATGCCCGCATCCGCAGCAGAAATCGCTTTTAACGCTAATAAATAGCTTAGGTAATCGGTCTGTCCCCCTCCCAAATCTTTAGGGACACCCATTAAAAACAAACCCTCTCTTGCCATTTTCTGAAATACATCTTTGCGTAACTCTAAATCATGCTCTAAATGCTCGACGCAAGGAAGTATTTCCAAAGCAGCGAATTTCTTAGCTTTCTCTTCAGCCGCTAATTGTTCGGTTTTTAAGGTAAAATCCATTTAGTAACCTATGTCATGTTTTTTTACGATCACACTTGTCAAGGTTTTATCATTACCCCCCATACTAACCATCATACCATAAGGTTTTTTTATGTTAGCTTGATGGGCGGCTTTACCAGTAAGCTGATGCAATAAGTCCACCAATTGTCTCACACCTGTCGCACCTGTAGGATGACCAAAACCGCATAACCCCCCGGATAGATTGGTTGGAATCGTCCCATCCCTAGCAATCTGACGGTCTATAATCCATTCAGCTGCTTGTCCTGGCGCAGTAAATCCTATGGCTTCCAGCGCTAATAAGCCTGTAATGGAAAAGCAGTCATGCAATTCTAAAATGCCTAAATCCTGAATAGAAATTCCTGCCTGCTCTAAACTTTTTTTCGCTGCAATCTCTGTAGTTGTCAGCTTCGTGAGATCTTGTGGAGGTTGTGTAATATCCCCCTCTGCCTCTCCAACAGCTATAATCTCTATAGCTTCTTGAGGGAGAATGCCACACTTTTTTAACCCCTCTTCACTCAAGATCAAAATAGAAGAAGCCCCATCCGAGACTTTTGAGCAATCGTAAAAATTTAGATGTGGAACAAAACGACGCGGATCAGGAGGAGTCATTCCCAAAACCATTAAATCTTTACTGGTATTTTCATATTCTTGCGCTTTGGGATTTTGACGTGCATTGAGAATTGCATTTTCATACCAGAGGGCCATAGCTTGTCGCGTCTTTTCATATCCATATTTTTTATAGTACGCACCTGCACGTTCAGCAAATATACCCGGAAAAAAGAACGCATTCCCTGCTTTGCGCTCTTTTTGATAATAAGCAGCTCCTGCGAGTACGTCTGCTCCGTAAAGAGCTTTCATACTGTTTTGAATCTCAAACCCAGCAACAAAAATCACATCAGCTAAATCAGACAAAATGCTTTTAACAGCTATTGAGATGGCACGTCCTCCCGTTCCACAAGCCCCTTCCACTCCAGTACAAGATTTTCCTTGTAATGAAGGAACTATAAAGGGAAGGAAACCGGGTAAATTGCCTTGCTTGATAAAACGTCCTGGCATAAAGCTCCCAATGACACCTTCATCTATCTCAATTTTGTCTATTTGTTGACATGTGCCCTGGGCAGCTTCTAATAAATATTGATCAAAAGTTCTCATGGGTTTGGAGGGATCGAAATCTTTGCGGCCTGATCCCCAAAAAACTGTATTATAACCTGCCGCCGCGTATATTTTTTTACGAAAATTTTTCATGTTTTATCCCAAGCTGAGAAATATCTGCTCCATACAAATGATAAAATCCATTTTTAAGAACAGTTTCTATGTCGTGCATAGAGTGAGCGACATGGTCATCTACCAGTTTTCGACTGATTAAAAATGAATTTTCTAAAAATTCTTGTGCTAACTTAGACCCTAACGTATCGTCTTCTAACACATTTTTTAAGCATTCTTTTAAGGATGGCTCAGGATATTGTTCTTTATGTAAAGATTTCCATGAAGCATATCCTTGAGGTAGTTTTCCTAGTAGCTCATCGCATGAATGCCTCCAAGCCGCCTCGCTCCAAGAAATATATTTCATATCCTTCAAGGAATATATTCCCGAAATCCCATCTTTAGTATAACTGAAAAAACCATTTTTTTGCGATCCGTCTGCATTTTGTCCACCTCTACACCCCTTTTCAAGCATTTGTTCAAGAAGAGGTACTGTTAAATTGGGGTCGGAAAGGTAGGTTCTCATAATGCTACAGATATGCTTGCAAACATCTAACCCGACATAATCTATCAATTGAAAAATTCCCATAGGACGTATCAGCCAATCTTGCGTAACACGATTGACCATATAAATGCTCTCAGTATAGGGGTGTGCTAACGAGAGAGTTTCTACTTTTTTGCAAGCAAAAACAATTTCTCTAATCATATGGCCATTTCCAATAAACCCCGCTACATCGTCTGCATACACTACAATTTTCTTCAAACGTTGAGCTAAATCGCCTGCCATATCGACTAAATCAGGATCTGCTTCAGAAGGAACTATGATTTCCAGAAGTTTCTGCACGGCAGGGGGATTATAAAAATGATAACCGATTAAACATCCTTCAAGGCCCGCTTTTTCGCTGAGAAGATGGATGGGTATAGAAGAAGTGTTCGTCAAATAAAATCGCTTTTTCCCTCCCTGCTCCTGTATGTGACGAAATACCTGAACTTTTGTTTCTAAATCCTCTAAGATAGCCTCAAAAATGAGAGTAGCATTTTTTGCTGATTCAACATGCGTATCAAAATAGAGATGATCTAAGGCACCTCTGATATAGTCTTGAATAATTTCTTCATTACTCACGAGACGTGGATTTTGACTATATAATTGTCTCAGTGAGTTAATTTCTTTCTCTGCAGATTTTAAAAGTTGTTTATGTAAATAGGTCCTTAATGAACTGAAACATTGAGGATTGGAATCAATCAGATAGAGATGAAACTGCCCACTGTCTGTTCTTCCCGTCTTTTTTAATTCTACCTTAAGCATTTCCTGTAAAAGAAGTAGGGCAATTCCCCTTCCCATTTTACCTCCGGCACCTAAAATTGCCACATTTTCTAAAGCCTCATCGAGTTGCATATTACCCCTTTTTAGTCATAAATGCTTGCATGCTCTCTTGGCGTTCTGGCGTCGCAAAACACACGGCACAGAGATTTTTTTCTAACTCTAAAGCATCACCCATCGCTAGGGAGTAACCATGATTAACAGCAGCTTTTGCTTGTCGAATAGCTGTGACAGAAAATTTTGAGATCAACTTTACCATCTCTTCGCATGCCGCTATTAACTGTTCGGGTTCGAAAATTTGATTCACAATGCCTAGTTTTTGAGCCTCCAAGGCTGTAACCATCTTTCCAGAAAGAATCATTTCTTTAGCTGCCCGCGTACCAATGGCACGCGCTAAACGCTGGGTCCCACCAAATCCTGGAATAATGCCCAGGGTGATCTCGGGTAATCCTAATTTTGCTTGTGAGCTAGCATAAATAAAATCACAAGCCAAAGCTATCTCCAAGCCGCCGCCTAGTGCATATCCATTCACAGCTGCTAAGGTAAGAAAAGGAGCGTTTTCTAAAGCTAAGGATACCTTCTGTCCCAGAGAGCAAAAATCTAACATATCCAAGTGGGACATCTGCGCCATAGCCTTTATATCTGCACCTGCAGCAAAAGCTTTTGTTCCCTCTCCTGTTAAAATGAGAGCCTTGATGGGCTCATTTTCAAGATCCTTTAAAACCACCAGCATCTGCTCAAGCACAGTTCGATTCAGTGCATTTAAAGACTCTGGACGATTGATTTTAATCTCAGCATATTGATCATGTTTATGTACGATAACCTCAGACATCCTCATTCTCCTTTACTTGATCTTTGGAAGAATCATGTGGCGCCACTTTTTGAAGCCCCACCCATTCGCTAAATTGTTCCAAATATAGGTAGATCACTGGGGTTAAAAAAAGAGTAATTAATTGAGACACTAACATTCCAGCGATGATGACCAAACCTAATGGGCGCCTAGCTTCTGCTCCTGGCCCCACTCCTAAAGCAATCGGAACCGCCCCCATAATGGCAGCAAACGTGGTCATCATAATGGGCCTAAAACGTACTAAACAGGCATCCATAATGGATTTTTCAGCACTTTCGCCTTTAATGCGGATATTATCCAAAGCAAAGTCCACAATCATAATTCCATTTTTCTTTACGATCCCTATCAATAAAATAATTCCCAAAAACGCATAAAGGGACAGTGGTGTTCCTGTGAGGTATAAAATTAACAATCCCCCCACAATAGCTGGAGGTAGAGTAGAAAGAATGGTCAGCGGATGGATAAAACTTTCATATAACATCCCTAGCACAATGTAGATAGTAAAAATAGTTACGATAAGTAGAATACCGGCACTTGATAATGATTCTTGAAATTCACGGGCAGAACCCTCAACGTCCCCTGTAACTTTAGGGGTAAATGTCTCTTGTGCTAATTTTTTTAATTGCGCAATCCCTTCACTCAAAGGCACTCCTGGCGCTAAATTAAAGGTAATATTGACAGCTGGAAATTGGGCAAAATGGTTAACGCTTGCAGGCCCCACGCCCTCTGACCAATTAGCCACGGCATTAAACGGAACCATATTTCTTGTGACAGGTGCTCTCAAGTAAATTTCGTTAAAAGAGTTAGGATTTTTCTGCATATCGCGATCTAATTCGACAATTAAATCATATTGATCTATAGCCGTTTGTATGCGTGAGACGCGGTTACCTGAATACCCTAAAAGTAAGGAGTTTTCAAAGTTCAAGGTATCAATCCCTAAGGTTGAGGCTAATTCTCTTTGAATATCCAAATTGATCTGGGGAGTCTTAATCTCAAGATCTGTGGTAATCCCTTGAAAAATTGGATCATCACGCATCTTATTGTACAAAGCATCAGCGGCCTGATACAACTCTTTTGCATCCAAACTTTGCATGAGATACTGATAAGCCCCCCGCACTTGGACTCCAATATTTAAGTCTATCAAGGGAATGGACTTGAGGTAAACATTCACGCCCGGGATTTGCGCTAATTTTTTTTGATAATCTTGAATTAACTCTTTGATGGGCTTACGTTCATTGCGGGGAATTAAAGCAAAAAATACAATCCCTTGTCTATATTGCGGATTGGCAGACACAGACACTAAAGACTTCACGGCTGGTTCTTTCTTAAGAATATTTCGAACTTGTAATTGATACTCTTCCATTTGTTCAGAAGAAGTTCCTTGTGCAGCTTCGGTGTAAGCAATGATAAACCCAATATCTTCATCGGGAATAAAATCCGTAGGTAAAACCTTCAATAACAGAAGACTTAAAACAATGCTACCTAAACCGATTAATAACATGGTTTTGCGATGATGCAACACCCATACCAATCCTTTTTTGTAGTAACTTAACATCCAATCATTAAAACGATGAGAGTAAATTTCCACGCGTGTTTTTTTTCCCGTGCTCGGTGGGATAAACCGGCTACATAGCATGGGTGTCAAAGTCAAGGAAATGACTCCAGAAGCTAAGGTCACTACCGTTAAGGTAATGGCAAATTCTGAAAACAGTTTACCAACCACCCCACTCATAAAAATAATTGGAATAAAGACAGCAATTAATGAAATCGTCATGGAGGCAATGGTAAACCCAATTTGCTTAGAACCTTCCAGTGAGGCTTGTAATGGAGTTTCTCCTTCTTCAATACGTCTAATAATATTTTCAAGAACCACAATAGCGTCATCGACAATAAAGCCAATCGCTAAGGTTAAAGCCAATAAAGACAAAATATCGATCGTATAATTTAAAGGATACATCACAGCAAATGTTAAAACGATCGACATGGGCATAACGATAGAAGGGATGATCGTATCCCATATCTTCCCCAAATAGACAAAAATTACAACCACCACAAGTAAGAAGGCCACGATTAAAGTGAGTTCAACATCATGAAGGGAATCCACAATCGAAGCGGAACGATCAAAAACTACAATCGTTTCAACGGAACCTGGGATGATAGGTTTTAAATCTTCAAGAAGCTTATTGATATTTCTAGTCAATGTCACCGCATTAGCCCCGGGTTGACGAAGAACGCCTAAAGTCACGGCAGGCTGATCTTTATTTCGATCGACATATCGTCTGACGGCTCTATCATCTTGTAGGCTATCTACGACTCTGCCAATATCGCGCATATAAACAGGAGAATTGTTGCGATAGGCCACAATGACAGAATCGTACTGAGACGCATCAAATAATCCCCCGTTATCATAGATAGTCGCCGCATTAAAAGTACCATCAATTTGCCCCAGGGGATTGTACTGGTTTTGATTAGCCAGTGCGGTAGCAATTTCTTGCTGCGTAATCCCTAAACGCGCGATCTTCCCAGGATCTAATTGCGCGCGTACAGCATAAGGGGAACCAAAGACCTGCAACTGAGCCACTCCCTCTAAAATTGAAATGCGCTGTCCGATGACTGTATTGGCATAATCATAAAGTTGACCTTGGGTCATCGTGGGAGAGGTCACCACAATATAAATGATCGGCGTGGCCGAAGGATTAACTTTTTTATAAGTAGGCTCCTGGGGCAAATTAGGAGGAAGCTGAGCCCTTGCAGCAGAAATAGCGGTTTGTACGTCAACAGCTGCCAAATCGACATTCACATCAATATCAAATTCCAAAACAATTTGCGTAAGACCTAAGGTATTCGAGGAAGTCACATATTTAATGCCAGGAATGGCCATAAATTGCTTTTCTAAGGGAGTTGCCACGGTATTGGCCATAATTTCAGGATTTGTGCCGGGAAAGGGCACTTTAACTGTAATAACAGGATAGTTAACGTCGGGAAGATTGCTGACAGGCAATTTATAAAAAGCTGCGATGCCTAAGACAAAAATGGCAAACATCAATAATGTCGTCATGACAGGACGTAAAATAAATGGCTTGGAAAGATTCATACTTTCTGCTCATCCTTCTTTTGCTCAGCCCCATGCTTGTGTTTGGGCTCATCCACTAAAAATACTTTGGCATCAGGCCTTAAGTTGACCTGGCCTTTAGTCACTACTTTTTCTCCCAACTCAATCCCCTTCTCGACTAGAAACATTTTGCCGACTCTTTCTCCTCTAACGATAGGTCTGTATTCGACAGTAGAGGTTTCGGGTTTGAAGATATAAACAAAAGGACCTTCTTGACCAATTTGAATCGCTTCTTCTGGAACCAAGATTCCGTTTTTCTGCAGGCGTAATTGCAAGCGGACTCTGACAAATTCACCTGGCCAAAAGTGTTCATCGAGATTATCGACCGTCCCTTTAATAAGAATAGTTCCTGTCGTTGGATCCAGATGGTTATCATAGAAATAGATTTTCCCCTCTCTTGCGCCTTCTGGATTTTGAGGAAGATACACCTCAAATTTTAGCTGACCTTCACGGATAGCTTTCTGCACTTGAATATAATCTGTCTGATTCACATAGAACCTGATATCAGCTGGTGTGATAGATCTTACATCTGTTAACGCATTCGTATCATTAGGGACGACTAAGTTTCCTGGATCAATATTAAATTGACTGATCTTTCCATCTATAGGAGAAACTACCGTGGTCCAATCTAGATTTATTTGTGCCACCTCTAAAGCAGCCTGATCATTTAAAACTTGCCCCTGTGCGGTATCAATATTGGCGACATACTGTTCGTACGTTAACTTGGATATAAAATCTTTCTGGGCTAAATCGGCATAGCGTTTAGCTGTAATTTCTGCCAATTTCAAAGTAGCGACACTTTTTAACAAAGTCCCTTTTGTTTGATCAAAGGCAGCTTGATAGGGCCTAGGATCAATTTTATAAAGTTGTTGCCCTTTTTTGACATACTGTCCTTGTTTGACGTTGGCTTCAGTGATGATGCCTCCCACTTGTGGACGTATGAGAACAGTATAAAGAGAAAAAACATTACCAATAGCCTCGAGGACAATCGGGACGTCTTTCTGAACCACTTCACCGATCGTAATGGGATACTTTATTTCCGGAGTTTCTTTCTTGGAGCAACTACTACTAAAGCTGATGAGTAAAATTGCTAAAAAGCCGATCCAAGTCCTTGCCTTTGTTTTCATGTATGATTCCCTTATTCTAAAGTTCCTGTGGCATAAGCTAGAGAAGCAATAGAGGTCAAATATTGTGTACGCGCTTGAATGTAAGAAGTACGTGCATTAGCTAAACTTACGGTCGCTGTTAATAAGTCCAGTAACGAGCTGACCCCCTCGCGATAACCATAGTAGGCGACGTCATAGGCTTCTTGAGCATACTCTAAATACTCTTTACTATATTGCACTGTTTCTACTGCGGTTTTAAATGAATAATAGCTTGTCACCACATCTAAAAAAGCTTGTTCTTCACTATTTTTATAGGTTGCATATGCAGCTGCCGCTTGCGCTTGTGCGCTTTTTGTTAAATTACGTGCTAAAAAACCATCAAACAACGGGCCTGTCGCTACAATCCCTCCTGAAGAGATATATCCGCTATTGATAGGATCATGAATAAAATTTACCTTTTGATAATCAGCGAAAGCACTCAGCAAGGGCATTCCGGAAGAGTATTGAATGGTGATTTGTTCTAGAGCATTTAAATAAGAAGAATAAGCCGCGGCAAGATCGGGCCGGAATTGTTTAGCTTTTTCTAATAGCGCTGACATATCATTGGATATTTGCGTTTCCGGCAAATGTTCCGGCATGGGCACGACTTTGATTTGTCTATCTGCCGGTATCCCTATCGCCGTCGATAACTGTCCCATGGTGATATGCGCGTTATTATACGCTTGCTCGAGCAAAAGCTGTGCATTGACATAATTGGAACGTGCTAGTAAAAAATCCACTAGACGAGCCACTCCCGCATCATACATGGCTTTAGCAGAGTCCAGGTTATTTTTAGCATCGTGTAAATTTTCTTTTTGCGCTTCGACTGTGGCTTGAGCAGCCAAATAATTGTAATAGGCTTGCATAATATTCAAAATGACAGTTTGTAAAGTACGATTATGCGTCCAGTTGGCCGTATAAAGAGCTTGTCTAGCAGCTTCCACGTTTGCTTGCCTTCCCCCAAAGTCAAACATAATATAAGATAAGGAGAGGTCTGCAATAAAAAACTGGTTATAAACAGGCCCTGCACCCGCGACGCCTCCCCCACCCCCCAAAGCAATGATCCCTCCCCCCGTGGTTCCATTAGACAATGAATCGGAAGTATTAATCGCTGACGTGGCATTAATAATATTACCCGCAGTGGCGCCTCTTACCGCAGCTCCTCCGGCAGTCCCCGAACTAAAATTGGATTTGATCAGCTCTACTTCTGCTGTCGCATCAATGCGTGGATAAAAGGTATTATAATTGGCATATAAAACATAAGCCCTAGCTCGCGCAGAATTCCACGTATTTTTTGTTTGCGGGTTATTCCTTAAACCATAATCGATTAATTCAGCCAGACTAATAGGGGTTTGATCCGGAAGTGTTTCTTCGCAATAATACTCTTCACGTTTAATTTTATAAGGCGCGCGCCAGCTTTGATCATTACACTCCGGAGCATCGCCTACACAAGCGGGATCCACAAAAAAAGAACAGCTGAATAGCATTGTTGCGAAAACAAAAGCTAGGCAGGAATGTATAAAAGTTTTTCGTCTGTCAAATCGCATGATGATAAAAAAATTTTTTGTCGCGTGTAACTCTCGAATTCGCATTCATAACTCAATATTTAAATTGAGGAAAGAGAAAAATGATTTTTTTCTTAGGTCGAACAATTTTGAATTCATGGGATTTTTATGATTGAAAAACAAAGATAGATCACATGGGAATCCAAGCGAATTTCAAAGAAAGTCTTCTACGGAAGTTTTGGATTAATCAAAAATAAATAGATATTCTTTCAAAACATGCTTGAATTGGAAAAACAGCGATTTTTTCACAGATTGATAAATTTTGAGAGCATCTGATTACACAAGTTAAAAAATTTAAAAATTATATATAAAATGCAAATTTTTACAATCGATGTGATCAAAGAGTTTATTAAGGCAATTAGAGAAAATAAGTAAAGGCCTTGGCCTTTACTTATTTTCTTGAGAATCACTGGTCCTGGTCCTGGTTTTCAGCTTTTGCTTTTAAAGCTGCTTGCTTAGCAGCCCATACCGGATCGACATTTTCCTGAGAAGTTTGAGTATTCACAGGCGTTGCTCTTGGAGATTTTCTAAGAACTACGCGAGATACTTGTGTAGGATCAAAGGGTGTTGGGTTGGATTTATTTGCTGATGCTGGTTTTTTCTGAGAGGATGGAGCGGGCATCGCTTGCTTTTTAGGTGCTGCAGCAGGTGTTACGGGTGCGCTATTAGACCTTGGTGGAGGCGTTTGTGCTGCAACTGGAGAGTTTTCCTGTGGCTTGTTTCTTTCTAGCTCTTCAAGCTTTTTTCTTCGTTCTTCTATTTTTTTTTGAAGATCCTGTGAAGAATTAAGCAGCGCGGCAGAATCATTTTTTTGATGACCTTTTTTAGCTGCAGGACTTGGAGCTGGACTTGAGGCATTCGAGTTTGAATCTACAGTGGGTATTCTACCTCCTGGAGTTCCAACGAGAGGTGGTGGCGGTGGAGGCGGGGGATTACCACTTGGGGGTGGAGGATTACTACCCGGAGGTGGCGGTGGATTAGGAATCGAAGAATCTGGTGTTACAGGAACTAGGGGTGGTAAAGAATCTGAAGAGGATGCTCTAGAATTTGGAGTAGAGTTAGAAGGATTTGGCAAACGTCCACCTTTTTCTTTTGCCACGCAGCAAGAAAAAAGACGACGAATCGCAGCACCCACATTCTTTAGCCAAGTTACAAAACGGTTACCTAATGTGGATTTCGCTTTATCTTCGTTTCCTTTTAAAGCCTTAGTCGCTATCTCAGTCACAGGTGACTGCATGGACTTAGACGGATTCGTTTGTGCGGGCATTTGTCCCACATTGGGTGATGATCCCACTGGATTTAAATTCATAAAAACTCCTTTTACATAATTTTTTAACAAATTATTATCTAATTTAACTCTGTATAAAGTCAATGATTGATATCGATCTTTTGATAAATATTATAAATTCAAAAATTAAAGATTAAATTAAGATAATGGTAAGATTAGGCTTTATTTTTCTTCCCGGTTTGAATACGTCAAATCGAGTATGGAGAGTTAGGAGATCACATGTTTAAATATAGGTTTTTTGTTAGCTAACACCTCATCAAGGCGGGAGACAGGGGTGGTGTGAGGCGCCGTTTTTATTAAGGAGGGATTATTCTGAACTTCATCTAAAATTTTTTTAAAAATTTCAATAAACTGATCAAGTGTGGCTTTAGATTCGCTTTCGGTGGGTTCCACCAACATACATTCTTTCACAATCAAGGGAAAATACACGGTGGGAGCATGGACCCCATAATCTAACATTCTTTTAGCTAAATCAAAGGCCTTAATCCCTTGAGCTAAAAAACGATCGGCTTGAACAACAAACTCATGCATACAGGGTTGAGGATAGGGAATCGTTAAGAAATCCCCTATTTGTACTTTAAGATAATTCGCATTGATCACCGCCTGTTCAGCAATTTTTCTTAAACCATAATGTCCGTGTAATTTCGCATACATATAGGCTCTTAAGTAGATTAAAAAATTTCCATAAAAAGAAGAAATTCTTCCTATGCTTTGAGAATCTTGTTGTACAACTTTATAGTGATTATCGTTTTTTTCTACTCGCGGAACAGGCAAGAATCTCTTCAAGCGCTCGTTGCATAGGACAGGACCTGAACCGGGTCCTCCGCCTCCATGCGGGGTAGAAAATGTTTTGTGTAAATTAAGATGCATCACATCAAATCCCATTTCCCCTGGGCGCACTAGATTTAAAATGGGATTTAAATTTGCGCCGTCATAATAAAGCAATCCTCCACTCGCATGTACAATCTCTGCAATGTCTAAAATATGGGGGCTGAAGAGGCCTAAAGTATTAGGATTTGTTAACATCAGACCACAGGTACGATTAGAAACCATACTTTTAAGATGCTCTAAATCCAAATCGCCTGCAGAATTTGTGCGGATAGGGATGGTTTTCAAGCCAGCCATAGAGGCAGAAGCCGGATTAGTGCCGTGGGCATTATCGGGAATGAGCATTTCATTTCTTAGATCATCTCCTCTTTCTTTATGGTAGGCCACAATTAAAGCCAACCCTGTAAATTCTCCTTGAGAACCTGCATTAGGCAGCAAAGAACCCGCTTTCATGCCTGTGACTTCACAAAGCATTTCAATTAATTCATAAATGATCTGTAGATTTCCCTGAACAGTTTCTAAGGGTGCTAGAGGATGCGTTTTTGTAAAACCAGAAAGATTAGCGCAGACCTCATTAATCCGCGGATTAAATTTCATGGTACAGCTTCCCAAAGGATAAAAGATATTATCTATTCCTCGATTACGATCTGCCAATTCATTAAAATGCCTGGTTAAATCAATTTCAGAAATTTCTGGTAAAGGCAGTCCTTCCTGCCTTAAGAGATGTGAATCTGGTTTAAAGCGCTGAAACTCGGTAGAATCCTTAGTGAGACTATAGGCATGTTGCTCAGGTTGGCTTTTTTCAAAAACTGTTCGTGTCATTTTTCCTCATTCATGATCTAGCTAAAGCATTCGCTACTTCCACATAATGGTCTAATTGGGTTTGGCTTTTTGTCTCGGTTACGGCCACAAGTAGATATCCTTTTAGAGAAGGATAATAATCGCCTAGATGCACACCGGGCTCAATCTTATTTTCTCGAAAGGTCTGTAGAATGCGCTGAAAATCGCCAGGAATGTGATAGGCAAATTCATTAAAAATGGGGGCGTCACCCATCAGTCGAATCCCTGGAATTTTACGCAGCTGTTCTTTTAAGTAGGAAGCGCGTTGAAAATTTGTCAACGCCCACTTTGGTAGCCCTTTTTTTCCATACCATAGGATAGTAATTAAAACCGCTAAGGCTGCCAAGGCTTGATTGGTGCATATATTGGAAGTCGCTTTTTCACGGCGAATGTGCTGCTCCCGCGCTTGCAAAGTTAGAAGAAAGCCTCGTCTTCCCTGTGTATCTAAGGTTTCCCCGACAATGCGTCCAGGTAATTGGCGCAGCAGGTGTTCGCGGCATGCCATATATCCCACATAAGGCCCTCCAAACTGTAGAGCCATGCCGAAGGGCTGAGCATCCCCTACAGCTATGTCTGCTTCTAATTCCTTGGCTGAGGCATAGAGTCCATAAACCAAGGGATTCGCGCAAACAATGGAAAGGGCCCCTCGCGCTTTAGCTAAAAGGCTCACCTGTTTAATATCATCGATCACACCAAAAAAATTAGGATATCCTGTTAGCACAGCGGCCGTTTGGTCATCGAGGGATGAGGCACATTTTTCCATATCTAAACGTCCATCTGATAGAAAAGGAATCCACTCAATTTGCGTTCGGTGACTTCTTAAATACAGCTCGATCACTTCACGATAATGAGGATGTAGGGATTCTGCTACCAGGACTTTATTTCGGTCTTTATGCCAACGCAGGCTCATTAACAAGGCTTCTGCACAGGCTGAAGCCCCATCATATAAAGAGGCATTAGCCACATCCAAGCCGGTCAAAGCGCAAATGCCAGATTGAAATTCAAAGATGGCTTGAAGGAGTCCTTGGGAAATTTCAGCTTGATAAGGCGTATAAGTGGTTAAAAAAGAAGATTTGCTGCAGATCGCCCCGACTAATGCAGGAACATGATGCTCATAAGCGCCTGCACCTAAATAGTTATCGAAAGAGGCATAGGTATTTTTTCCCGCCAAACTTTCCATGAGTTTTAAACCTTCAAACTCGGAGAGACCATCATCTTCTAAAGGAGATGGGACGAGTAGACTTTGTGGAATCGCTTTAAAAAGCTCGTCCACCTGTTTGACTCCTATGCGCTGCAGCATCTCTTGTATCTGAGGGTGTTTATTAGAGATAAAATCCATTAGGAAAACTTCGCTTGATAATCTTTGGCATCCATGAGTTTTTCCAACTCTTCGGGATGTTCTAATTTTATTTTAAACAACCAACCCTCCTCTTCAGGCGACTTATTCACTAATTCTGAGGCAGAAGAAAGTTCAGCATTGACTTCAACAATGGTCCCAGTCACAGGTGAATAAACATCTGCTGCGGCTTTAGTAGACTCCAAAACAGCCGCCTCTTCGCCTACTTTCACTGATTTACCTACTTTGGGGAGTTCAACATAGACAATATCCCCAAGTTCTTTTTGCGCGTGATTTGAAACACCCACAGTCCCTATCCCATCTTTGACTTCAATCCACTCATGTGTATCATTAAATTTCATCTTTATCTCCTAATAAAAAGGCAAATTCACTACTTTTGCTTTCACGCATTGCTGACGTATTTCTACGTCTACTTCATCCCCTACATTTAAAACTTTATCAGATAAAACAAGGGCGATGGATTGATTGAGGGAAGGCGAGAAGGTCCCTGAAGTCACGCGACCTATGCATTCACCGTTCTTCATCACACGATAACCTTCACGGGCGACTCCCTTGTCGATCAGAATAATCCCGTATTCTCCACGTTTTTTTAAAGATTTTTCTAACGCATCTAAGGATCCACTACCTATAAATTTTTTTTTATCTTTCTTAATCGTCCAAGCAGATACAGTTTCAGAAGCATAAATTTCTTCCGATAGTTCATGACCATAGAGAGCATACCCTTTTTCTAAGCGCAGAGTATCACGTGCCCCTAAACCAATAGGTTGAATGCCTTGATCCATTCCTTCTTCTAGCAAACGGTCCCACAACGTGGGAATCAATCCTGAAGAGGCATACATTTCTACCCCCTCTTCCCCTGTATAGCCTGTGCGTGAAATCACGACCTCTTGGCCTTGATAGGAAAGATTTAAGAAGCGCATAAAAGGCAATGAAGACATTTTAGGAAATAATCGATCGATTAGAGATAAAGCTTTTGGACCTTGAAGAGCAAGAATACCATCATCAAAAAGAGGGGTGATCTGTACGTGGAAATTTTGAGATTGTGCTTTGAGATGCTCTAGATCTTTTTCACGATTAGAAGCATTAACGATCACAAAAAAATGTTCTTGATCCTTCTTATAAACAATGACATCATCAACACACGTCCCCAGTTCTGAACACCAAACAGTATAGGTGGCAGTCAGATCTTTTTTCCCCTCGATCTGATTAGTACAGAGATAATCTAAAAAGGGTTCCGCCTCAGATCCTTCCACCAAAATACGTGCCATATGCGAAACATCAAATAAACCGACTGACTGTCTTACGGTCAGATGCTCTTGTATAATTCCCTTATAGTGAAGGGGCATCTCCCAACCAAAAAAATCGACCATTTTAGCGCCCAAATTCACATGTCTTTGATATAAACAAGTTTTCATGGCAGCTCGGTTTTATTTAATAAGTTTAAGACTACTCCATAACGAAGGTTGTTGCTCGATTTGAAAGTCCCTTGTCACTACCGAAAAATGCTGAGGATGCTCATGACTCCTATTGATCCGATAAGTAAAACCTAGACGATCAAATTGTTCTGGATCATACCCCACCAAACAATGACTGGGAATAAAAATTTTCATTGAATAGCTTCTCGATGAGAGGTGGCTCTTCACTTTCAAATCGTTAGGATCACATAATTCATGTTTATCTTCTGTACGAAATCTTGTTAATTCTCCAGCCTGAATGCCTTCAATGGCTTCGGGAAGAAAGAAAAAATGATGGCAAAAGCGGGTATTGTATCCTGAAGTTTTTACATCTCGTGTATCGATCATCAGTTCTACACTATCGCCTCTTGTCACATCGGGGTAAAACGCACTGCGAAAAGGTTGAGAAACTTCGACTACACATTCAATCCCTTGTTCATTCCATCCCAGGGCCACTTTAGCAAAGGATTCTTCCCCGCATAATTGTGAAGTATTAGGTAAATAAAACTTTTGTCCTGATATCCCCTTCGCAGAGTAATAACAATCGACTCTTAACTGAAAAAAGTTTACAGGGGAAAGAGAAAATGACTCATCTTCAAACATAATCATCCGATAGGAATAAATAAAGGCAGAGGGGGTTCAAGCGTTCCTCTGCCCATTAAAATAAAATTACTGGGGTTCTACACTTTTATTCATGTAGTCCAAAGATAAGGCTTTCTTATCTTTTAATTCATAGAGTAGCTTTTGCATATAAATACGTTGTGCATCCTTAGAAGCTACTTGGTAGAGTTGTTCTACTTTCTCTGATGTGGCAACAGTAGGTGCTTTTTGTCTTTTTTCTAGGTGGAAAAAATTTAAATTTCCATTTCCAGGAGTTTGAACTTTTCCCCAGTCGCCCACGTTCATAGCAAAAATATCATGCGCATTAAGATCATTGTTTAGATCGCTCCTTGTCCCTTGATAAGGAGTTTGTAAAAGCTTCCATTGATCTTCTAAAGCTACTCTTGAAGACAATTTATCTGAAGCAGCCTCTGGATTGATCAAAACCCAAGATTCGACCTGTCCTGTCTTTTCCATCGACTCCTTGACATGCCTCATGTAAGCATAGAGTCTTAACGATGCTAAAAAGTCACCTAGAAAAACGCTAGGAGCTGGTTCGGGAGCTATAGCCTTCGTATAATCTTTTTCAATCGCCTGCCGAATTTTAGCAAAATATTGATCTGCAATAAGATCTTTAACATCCGCTAAACTTTTCCATGAGCCATCCGGCTTTTTGTATTGTGAGGCATCTTCCTCACGCACTTTAACATATTCAGCTTCAAGATTTTTATCTAACAATTCATCCAACACTCCCTGCTGGTCCGCTTCTGCAAAGGTCATGATCTCACTTTTAGGAGCTTTCTCAATGACAGAAATGCGGTAATAGGTGAGCTCGTCTGGTGTATAAAGCTGGAGCTGCTGAGCTTCTGTATTAAGGGTCTCTCCTTTCAGAGAAGCTTTGTTTAAAAGTTTTAACAGCTCTTGCTTCTTTTCGCCTTTTGCCAAAGGAGTTTTACCACCTTTGTCTAAAATAGCCATGGCACTGACTTTAGTTGGCGCTGCTTCTAAAGCTTGTTGGATCCACTCAGGATGTTTATCCACAATCGCTGCGCGTGCAAAAGCATCGACTTGTGCACGTGTCTTATCATCCAGTGCATCAAGCGCCGCAAAACGTTCTTCGCGCGTGGCGGATTTTTTCATTGCTAGATCAGGAAATTTCTTAGTGAGACTCGCCCAATTAGAATCTTCTACTTCCCAATTCCACGTTTCTTTTATGCCTACTTTTGTCTGCAAAGCAGACTTATTCACCTGGGCGACTTCTAGTACATAACGCGTTTGAATCAATTCTGGATATTTTTTTGAAACGTCTTCAAGAGATAAAAATTTTGAAGGCAAATCGAGTAAATTCTTTTCATCTCGTTTTGTCACTGCATTTAAATACGTTTCTAATTTTTGCATGTTGCGGTAGTTATCCAAGCGCAGGTCTTTGGGCAATTGATAGAGCTCTCCGACTACACCTTCTTGTGTATAACCTTGAATCTTTTCTACACTAAAAGGATCCACCACCACAGCTTGTCCGACATCATTAAATAAACGACGATACAATAAGACCTCTCTCCAAATCTTGGCCGCTTTGTTTTGATCCATATTCATCCGGCGCAGTTGTTCTTCAAAATACTGCTGCAGATTAGCCACACCTAAATTAGGATTGTTTATATTCTGCTGATAACTTGCCGCTGCCTGTTGCATAAGATCGGCTAAAGCTTCTTCCTTAGTCACCTTATACCCTTTTTGCTCTGCCACTTTAGCGCCATTCATGATGAACTGTGCCACAAGGCGCACAAAGCGCGGACCAAACCAATCCTCTGTCGTGTGATATCCAAATAAGGAAAGGTCTTGATAATAGAGGCTCTCATCTGGAGGTAACCACGCATACTGTTTTTCTTGATACTCGAGTACTTGTCTTAAAAGGGGCGCAGGGAACTGCTTCTCTTGTAAAAACAACGAAATACGCGCTGCGATGTTTTCTGCATCCACCGGATTGCCTGCATAACGTAAGGTTTCATAGTTAGCCTTCATATCTGGAGCAAAATAAGACCATGCAGATTCTACATTGATGAAATTCGCCTGAGGATGGCTATATAGATTATAACGTTTTTCTTTTTCCGAACGAGGTTGTAAATCTTTAAGGAGTTCATCGGAATAATTAGAGGCTAAAATGAATCCCATCCCTGTTTCTAAAAAATCTTTGCGAATTACGCCATCATTTAAAAAATTAGGACCCCAGATTCCTCCCAGTATCATTTTATCATGAGAATCGGTTCCAATAAATAGGGCTAAGTCATCTAATTCATGACGTTTGACGTCCGTGCCGTCGACCGCTTTAAACACAGTCTGTTCATGAGGATACTCTGTATTAACCGTGTTGAAAGTACCAAAAAAAGAAAATGAAATGATGATCACCACACTGATCACTGCAAAGAAATAACGCTGGTGTTTTCGTAAAAATTCTAACATGGAAGGCTATCTCCGTAAAAATCTGAAAGTGGAAATCCTAGCAAAAATAGGCCTTTCATTCAAAGAATATCTAAATAACGTGAGCTTAGAGGCTTTTAGCACTTTGGACAGCATCAAGACCAAAATTTAGTCAATCCTCTATAAAATGAGAACCTGACTAAAATTTCGACTTCCCACGAGTTTTTTAGATTTGTACCCAACCAAGGGGTTAAGTAGTGAGCTAGGATAAGAACTTACTTTGATGAGTTCATTCCTAATTAATAAAAATATATTTACATTAAATCATATTATAAGGATAATATAAAGTGATGAAATAAAAATTTATTGGAAAAAGTAATATGCCAGTTAATAACAATTTAAAAATAAACTTCAATACTCCTGTTATATTTGATAAAGAAGTATTAAAAAACAAAAAGCCCATAGAAAAAGCCTTGATTTCCATTGGACAAGTGGCTGATGAATACCTACATATGGGAAATAAATACCTAAAAGTCAACGCCACAAAAATCGAAAGCGTCTCGATAAAATCTCCAGTATTAAAATCCGTATTTAAAGTTTTTAGTTATATTTTGTCCTTTGGCCTACTACCTGCTATCGCTTCCATAGCAAAGGCTGTCTATAAAAATTGGGCTCAAAAACAGCCTCTTCCGGAGCAAAAACACCTTAATCCATTGAATGATCAAAACGTAGAGAACAAGTCAAAAACTCCAGACAATTCCTCTAAAAATGACAAAACTGATTCAACTTCAGCATCTGATACTGCTTCCTCAGTTGATGAAACTAAGACTTCGACCGAGAATATTGAATCAGATCCTAGATTAGAAGGCTTAGAATTAAACGATCCAGAAACTCTCCTTCAGATTAATGACAGTCTACTACAGCTAAAAGAAAACTTAAGTACTATTTCAAAAAAAAACCAACAAGAACTAGAGCTATTGAACTATCTAATGATGTTGGATACAAATGAAGAAATACCAGAAATTTCTGTTGAAAAAAGACTAGAATGTTACGTGGCTATTTATAAACTTACACAAGGAAATCAGGTACCTCTAAATGCTGAAATTGGGCGATTGCTCAATAAAGTTCTTGGCACACAAGCAACCGTAAAAACCGACGAAATATTTGACAAAATAAAAACCGGACGAATTGTAATCACAAAAAAAATGCGTCCTAAAATACCATTTGAGCTCACTGGTACTGATCAAGCTATAGGAAAAAAAATTGCAGAGATATCCACTAGAGATCCAAAAACTTTTAACCAACAGATAAGTAAATTGCCTGTAGAAGACCGTATTTTAGTTAACGATTTAAAAACTGCTAATCAAAACCCTAGCATGCTAGGTGGAGGCAAAGTCTTTGCTCGAAAAAATTCCATGTTATTTAACTTAGTGGAATTGACTAAAACGGGTTTCAGACACGTCAGAATGAAAGACAAAGATTTATCTAAGCCTAATCCACTTGCGAATTCGCAAGCATGGGCGGATCAATCAAATCCCCCATCTGCCTCTGGCAGCCAAAATAATACTTTCATTGAAAAATCAATCGATGAAGAAACATCCGAGTCTTCAAACCCATCGTTTGTCATCAGGAGTGGAAGTGACAGTTCTTTCGATTATCAGTTAGCTGAAGATCCCTCATCTGATTATGATTCAGATACCGTAAAAATTAAACCCTACGATGATTTAGAAAAAACAGATGATGAAGATAGCGATGAAGACCAATCTTCAGGAAAGGGAACTTTTATAGTAAAATAACCTTACTCTAAACTATTAAGATTGGGAGAACTCTTGACAAAGCAGTTCTCTCAATCGAGATCTCACAGCTCTCAAATCCGCTTCTTGCTCACTCCATACATACGTATAATTTTTCATAGCATCCATTAAGGATGCACTAGATTTTAAGACCCTGGATAGCAGCTTTTCGTCAGGCATAGCTAATGAAATAGTTCCTTGGTGTAAAAAGCCATCGCGCGTTCTTCTTTGCGCTGCTCCTCCCACTTTTTTCCCCTCGAGCATGACATCATAGATTGTCGGCTTTGCCATACAAAAATGCTGACTCATAGAGTCTGAAATCCTAGTCTCTTGGTCAAGGAGGGTGGGTTGGATATTTTGATGTAATTTCTTCAACGCTTGCACTACATGGCGATTGACAAAAGCATAGTTTTCTAATGTATTTAAAGAATATGCAGGATGCGTAGCAGGTATAATAACAGAAAAGGCCACATCCGTGAGATGAAAAACAATGCCCCCTCCTGTCGGACGACGTCCTAAATCTAATCCCACATGATTAACCCCCTCTAAGTCTAAAAAATTCGCAGGTTTAATAAAATACCCATAAGTGGCCGAAGGGTGTGCCCATTCATAAAAACGCAAGATGGGCTGAAGTGTATCCGAGATAGTTTGAAGATACCTAGAATCAATATCCATATGGGTTTGGGCCGAGGCTTTACCACTCTCGATGATTTGCCAATCCATTAAAAAGCCGACTGAATTTTAGTGAGTATTTTACCTTTTAAAACATCTTTAGATGAAGTACGCTCTTCGAAGGTTGTGAGACTTTCATATTGTATTTCTAACGCCTGTTGTTTTTTCCAAATGATGTGACCCTTACAATGGATTGAATGAACAGGTAACACACTATCCCAGTTCGCTTGATAACTATTAGAATCGGCCTGAACAAGCTTATAAGACACAGTCGGAATAAGCGAATCAAAAGTTTTAACTGGATAAGTGGCTCCGACATGAAGATCTTGTCCGGCTAAACTAAAAATAGGAGAAAGAAAACTTTCTAAAGTTTTTTTAAAATCCATCTCTCTTAATATGGAAAGCTCGCCTATTATCCATTTTAAATCAGGAGATTTTGCTAAATCAATTCCAGCTTCTCCCCAATAAACCTCAAAAGGTCTGTCGATCAAACGGGCCATTTGCGCAGTGAATGCATGCACGCCCGGGTTTGCCACATCGTAACTTTTACTTTCCTGGTTTAGCTTAAAATTCCATTTCCACGTTTTGAAGTTCAAACGAATTTTAAAAGGCAATTGTGAAAGAGGTAAATCCCCTTGATCACCGAGGACAGAGACCAGAACTTTAAACTCTTGTTGATGGAAAGTAGGATAAATCCCTTTCTGCCCATGTTCTTGAACCGATTCTGTAGCAATCAGACAGCTGACTTCCACAGGATTCTCTGGGTAGAACAGGAGTTGCGACTCCCCTCCCACCAAACTGTGGATCCAGCATAGTAGGAAAAGAAGAGCAGAACTCCTAGTTAACATCATACCTTGTAAACCAAAGGATTAAATTTATCGTTAATACGATCCCCAAAAACATGACCCAAGTGTTTATAGGCATGTGTCAGGGGGTCTTGATCATTTAAGATGTACACTGTACGAGGATCGGCATAAGTAATTAATAGATACCTTCCACCTTCCGCATGATTGAGAAAAGAAAGGTCGAAGGAAAGTTCAGGCTTAAAAAACACTCCGCTACCCGCTGATTTGGGTAAAAAAGACGGCGGAATTTCGATTGAATGCGCAGGTTCTAAACAAAGAATGAGTCCACAAATGAGGGGTGTTAGACAACTTTTATCCTGGAGAGAGCCGCTATTTTTCAAGTAATCCTCATAGGGATTGGCCGTTTTTTCTTCGCGTATAGGGCTATACATTTTTCCAATCAAAAGTTGATCATACCCTATCCGCAAGGAACGCACTTCCATTAATTCGACAGCAATCTCTGCTAAATGACGGTTAAGGACAATTTTTTTAATTTTTTCGTCCTTTCTAAACAAGTCCCGTCCCTGTAGAAAAAGATCTTTAGATTCGCGTCTTTCTATTTTATCTTTAGATTGAGACAGACTCTTAGAAAGAACTCTATTAATTCCTTCATTCAACTCCTGCACTTGTTCTGTTGAAATCAGGGATTCGAATTCAATCGTCCCGTGTTTATAAAAGTAATCTCTATGAGATTTATCGGTAGCTAATTTCATATATTTACAAACTTATGTTAGAGAGGCCTATGGTCAAAATTTAAAATATTTTATCCATTCTTTGCAGCTGTTTTTACTCGCCTGATTCAAGCAAGAGGTTAAGATTCGAACGTACTTAATCTTCTTTTTAACCTGACTTTTGGATTTTAGAATGGCGAATTCATCTCTATAGGCTAACATAAAAACAATTAAACTTCTTCTTAAATATACCGAACGGTTATCAAAATTTGTTTTTGACAACGATTCATGAAATTTGCGGGCACTCATTCCGATAGATTATGCAATTTCAAGCAATAAAGACTATGCCAAAAACCATGAGTTCGTTAAGATTTCATCCATGAATGCATATGAAGAACTCGTGAGACGAGCCCCTGAAATTGAATCCAAATTGGGTTATCATTTCAAAGACCGTGCTATCCTAGCCTTGGCTTTTATTCATCGCTCTTTTGTCAATGAAAGTAAGGATATCGCTCAGCATAATGAACGGCTAGAGTTTTTGGGGGATTCCGTCTTAGGCATGCTGATTGCCGATTACTTATACCGTTACTTACCCTCCACCCCAGAAGGGGAGCTCTCCGTGTTGCGCTCGCGTCTGGTTGAAGCAAACTCTTGCTTTAATTATGTACAGAAATATGAATTAGGCCAATATCTTCTTCTAGGCAAAGGAGAGCGGATGAATGATGGACGAGGAAGAGAATCTATTCTAGCAGATCTCTTTGAAGCCATCATGGGCGCTATTTATGTAGACGGAGGACTTGAGGCTGCTAAACGATTTCTTTTTCGAAATTTTTCTCCAGAAATTGAAGCGATCTTAAAAACGCCCGTGCGTAATTTCAAAGCTCTTTTACAAGATTACTGCCAAAAAAACTTTCAGCAGACCCCAACTTATAAGGTTTTAGCAGAAGAAGGTCCAGATCACAGCAAAATCTTTAAAATCTGTGTCCTCATTAACAGCCAAGAAATGGGGTATGGACACGGCTCTTCTAAAAAGGAGGCGCAACAAGGGGCTGCAGCGGATGCACTCGCACGCTTTCAGGTTTTAAATCCTCTGGAAAAGGGCGATTAAGTATGGCTGTTAAACAAAAAAGCGTCTGGTATTGTTCAGACTGTGGCCATAAACAACTTAAATGGACCGGTCAATGCCCCCAATGCACCAAATGGAACTCCATGCACGAAGAGGTGGAGGTCGTTGGAGCCAAGACACGTTTCGAAGCTCAAAAAGCTTCTAATGTTAGCAAACCTGTGCGCCTAAAAGAAGTTTCCCATAAAGAAACACCCCGCATGAGAACACAAATTCATGAATTTGACCGTTTAATTGGGGGAGGCCTTGTGCCTGGGTCCTTATCACTGGTGGGTGGTGACCCCGGTATTGGTAAATCCACACTCCTACTCCAACTCTCTCAAGCTCTAGCCTCTCAAGGACTCATCGTTCTATATGTATGTGGAGAGGAATCGGTCGAACAAACCTCGATGCGCGCTCAACGTTTAGGCATTGACACAGAAAACTTGCTGCTTTTAAGTGAAACAAACTTTTCTTCTATCAAAGCTAACATTGATCAGTTAAATCCAGATATTCTGATTATCGACTCGATTCAAATCGTCTACAAAGGAGAAATCACTTCTGCTCCTGGTTCAGTTTCCCAGGTGAGGGAAACCACGACTGAGTTTATGCATATCGCCAAAGGTCGCCAAATCGCCACTTTTTTAATTGGCCATGTGACTAAATCTGGAGAAATAGCGGGACCCCGTGTTTTGGAACATTTAGTCGATACTGTGTTGTATTTCGAAGGAGATAAGCAAAATAATTATCGTATGATTCGAGTGGTAAAAAATCGCTTTGGACCAACTGATGAAATTGCTGTTTTTCAGATGCAGCAAAAAGGCCTAGTCGAAGTACCCAACCCTTCACAAGTTTTTTTAGAAGAACGGCGTAAAGAAGCTGTGGGGTCTGTGATTATTCCTACGATTGAAGGCACTCGCGCCATCTTAATCGAGGCGCAAGCCTTAGTGACTGATACCTTTTTTAGCACCCCTTCTCGTCGTTGTACAGGTCTAGATCAAAACCGTTTAGCCCTGTTACTCGCCGTCTTAGAAAAACGCATGGGTTATCAATTACATAAATGTGATGTTTTTGTTTCTATTGCAGGCGGCTTGCGTATTACAGAGCCCGGCATGGATCTAGGAGTTCTTTTATCTGTAGCTTCTTCAATGCGTAATCGACGCGTGGATCCAGAAACTACCGTGGTGGGCGAAGTGGGCCTCGGAGGAGAAATCCGCAGTGTGATGCGTATCGAAAGTCGTCTGAAAGAGGCGATCCACATGGGTTTTAGAAGATGCTTGATTCCCAAAAGAAATGTCAAAGGCATCCCGCAAGAAATTGCTGAAAAAATCTCTATTAGCGGTGTGGAATTTGTTGAGGAAGCTGTACAACAATTGATTCGTTAAAAGAAGGTGATATGGATAAGATAAACATAAAAGTAGGCGCTCGCTCATCCCCCCTTTCAAAAATTCAAGTGCAAGAAGTTTTCGAAGCGCTAAAAATTCATTATCCTTCCATTGTTTTCGAACCTCACTTTGTCGAATCCATGGGAGATAAAGATCGCACGACGTCCTTGAGAACTCTAGAAAAAACAGATTTCTTCACCCGTGAAATTGATGCCCTTTTGCTGCAGAATACCTGTCGGATCGCCATCCATTCGGCAAAAGATTTACCCGATCCACTCCCAAAAGGATTAAAAATTGCCGCTCTCACAGAAGGAAAAGACTCTGCAGATGTGCTTGTATTAGCACCTGGCCAAGAGTTTGATCAACTCCCCCCCGGTGCCTGTATAGCCACTTCCTCCGTTCGCAGAGAAGAAGTCGTAAAATCCTTGAGAAGTGATTTAAAGTTTTGTGATTTACGTGGAACGATTCATGAAAGATTAGCCTTATTGGAAAAGGGTGAAGTGGATGGAGTCGTCGTAGCTGAAGCTGCTTTAATTCGTCTGGGATTGACCCATTTAAATCGCTTCCGATTACCTGGTGAGACCACTCCTTACCAAGGCCAGTTGGCAGTAGTGTGTCGAGAACAAGATCAAGAAATGGTCGATCTATTTACTTGTTTAGATACGCGAAAAAACGCACGTAAAGTTCTCTATCTGGGCCTGGATTTGCCTGAAAAACCCGTTAAAGGCTTACAATTTTTGCACATGCCTTTAATCAGAATTCATCTAAGGCCTCCCTCTGATCCAGAAATTATTGATAGTTTTCACAGGATTGCTGACTATACGCATTTTCTTTTTACTAGTAAAAGTGCTGTGCATGCTTTTTTCAAAAACCTCTCCTCCTTTCGTTGTAAACCCAAAGATTGGGAAGGAAAGACTTTTATTTGTGTAGGGCAGCAAACAGCAAGGGTCTTAAAAGCCTATAAAGTTCATCAGCCTTTAATCGCCTCCACAGAAACAGCTGAAGGAATGGTTTCTCTGATTGACAGTCTTCCATTAGATAACGCTTATTTTTTCTGGCCCCATTCTGCCCTTTCCCGCCCCATTCTTTCGAATTTTCTGAAACAAAAGCAGCTGCGTTTTAAAGAATGCATTCTTTATGACACCATCATGAACCCATCGGTTCGTCCGATTAATCTAGAGGCTGTTGATGAAATTCATTTTACTAGTCCTTCGACTGTAGAGGCCTTTAAGAAACTTTTTGGAGCTCTTCCCAAAAATAAAGTTCTGAAAGCGATTGGACCCATCACAGAAGAACATTTAGTTAAAAGCATGGAACCTGCTTAACTATTTCCTTATCTCACGTGTAATAAACTGCAAAAAGGGTGCTAATACTAAACTCACAGAAAGTTCATCGATAAGAATTTTCCAGTTACTAATGGGAGATAAAGAGATGTAGACCAAGTCTCCTGGGATCAATAAAAGATTTTGATTCGGCACACTATCAATTCTGTGCCAAGGGACGATATAAATTCTAGGCGAACAAAGACCCCCTCGAATCACTTGTACATAACATTTAGAATTTGAGTATGAAATTCCTTGGGCAGTTACTAACGCCTCTCTTAAAGAAATATATCCCGCAGGCAGATGAATCGCACGCAGGTTGTATCCTTGGGGGGAGGGCCGTGTACTCAGATGAATATTTTCTGCCATCACAATCGCAAATTCTTCTGTAGGGCTGGCAATAAAAATCTTATCGCGCGGTCGCATCACAATATTTTGCGACATATCGCCTTGTCTAACAAGCCTATTCAAATCCACAGACAGATTGCAGCCTTCGCGTTGCACAAAACTCGCATATAAATTGGCATCTGGGGGAATAAAAGCTTTAGACAACACCTCATAGAGTCGTATTTTTCCATCGATAGGAATCCATTTTCGGGCGACATATCCCCCAATTTCCACAATATTACTATTTCTTTCTCTGAAAGAAAGGAATGCATCCGCATCTTTCACTTCTTCCCTCAGAGCCTCTCTAATTGTCTCTCGAGCTTCTGGCAGAGTCATTCCTTCAATTTCAATCGGTTCAAAACCCGCTAAAGAAATTTTTCCCTGATTCACTCTCACGCCCCCTCGCATCTCGTTAAAATGACGAATAGTATGCATCCAATCGATACGCGTCGGATGGTAGACATTGATGTTTAAAACATCCCCTTCCACAATCACATCTTTGTAATCACAAAAGGCATCTTCTGGAAGCTCTTCAGGTTGTTTTCCTTGTAACTGATAAATCCCGAACTTACCTTTTTCCAAGATCAAGAGAGAATCGTTAATCAAATCTTCGGATCCTAAAATTTTATAAGGCGTGCAACACCCTACAGAAAAAAGATGAAGAGTGGAGAATAAAACTAAGAAAAGGAATGCGGTGAAAAGACTGTCTTTGATTTTCATATGCCATCAAGATAAAAAAGATCTTTAAAGATTAAGTCATCTCATGCTTTTTTTCCATGACTTCTTGAGAAATTTTATACGTTTATCCTTCAGAGTCTTTTCGATACGCTCTTAAATTTAATGTTTTTAAATGATGTATATCAACCAATGCTTCATAGTTCTCCAAATTCTCCAATTCTTGTGGATATTCTTTAAAATTTCTTCTTTTAAAATTCTCTAGATCCCTCAATGCCTCTAAGGTCTCTTCGCTTAAACTTTCTAATTCCCGAACTTTCAAAATTGCTTCAGGAGATAATGAGGCATTAGGATTGCAGATTTTAAATTGAAGATTCACCTCATCAATTTTTTTATAGGATTTTTGAAGTTCTTCGAATAATTCATCTACAATCTGTTTGTTTTCTGCAAAACTACGTAAAACTTTTTTTTCATCAACTATTTTTTGATTTAATGTTTCTTGAGATACCAGGAATTCTTGTATGAGTCTCTTTAACACAATAGCGACTGTGATTAGTCGTATATTTCGATGGGTCTGACATAACTTCCTTAAATCCTTCGTGCTTAAATAGGATGAAAATTGATCAAAAATCTCCAAAGGCATGTCGTTAAAAAAATTAAATGCTGGAATACTCATTCATTCACTCTTGTTATAATTTTAAATTTAGAAAATCAAATAACCTATTAAGAAGTTTTTTTTTGGATTAAAATTCTCTTTGTACAAAAGAGGGCTGTCTCTTGTAGGGTTGAAAAACAGCACATGTCCATTCCAATCCAAGGAATCATAGCTTTTGATAATGTTTCTTAAAGACAGAGGCCCTTGAGATGAGAAATTATCTAAATTGTGAGTTCACTTTCTTTAAAGAATCAAGCAAGACCTTTTGTTCTTCGATTGAATTCGTCAAATGCTGTATATCAAAATACTCACTCGTTGTACTTTCACAAAATTTTTCTTTAATGTGTAGAGTCACTTCTAGTTCTATAATTTTTTTATCTAAATTGTTGAGATTTTCCTCAAGTAGGTTTAAGTTTTTCTTGCCTTGCTTGCAGAGTTCTTTTTTGATCATTGATTCGTCGTTTTTAGCAATATCTCGCAAACTGTTAAATTCTTCCTGTAGTTTGGCTGGCAAAGCCTGCTTGGCCACTATTTTTATATTTTCTTTTGATGTTTGGCCCCATTTCATCAAATCTTTAGAGGTAAGATAGGGGGCAACCATGGGATAAACTTGGATAAAATCTGATAATGACATACTCATATATTGACTCCTATATAAAATATTTAAAACAATAGATGATTAAATAAATTAAAACCACATTTTTTTAAATTATAGAATTTCTAGAACTAACATGTTTTATAATTATTTAAGTGCAATCGCCTATCCTTACCTCGCTCCCTTATCGAGAATGATTAAAAGGAACAGGTAGAATCTCCATCATGGCATGGCCTTGGAGATTTTGCAGTATTAAAAAAGTGATGAACTCCTTTCACCCAGCTAAGATCTAAATAAATTTATTCATCCTTGGTTAATTTAAAGAATAAAAGATCAATTAAAATTAAACATTTAACAAAAACATGTAATCTATTTATAATCATCTAATAGATTATCTTCACGAACAAATATGACTACAATTACTCCCCGCATCCAATCTCTACAAGAAAAACTTCAACAAGCATCTTCTTTTACCTCTCCGCCTAAAGCCGATGTGGCGATCATTCCCTCTGGATTAGTAAAGAAGGCTCAAGTCGTTTTTCTCGAATCAAAAAATGAAAATCCAAAATGCGAACATCAATCCCATCTTTCACCGCTAGCTGAATCCAAAAAATTTAAACCCTTTTTCTTACTCTCCCCTCATTCACAAACGAAGCTTGGTACTCGACTTGTCGAAATCAGCCAAAAAGACCCCATTGATTTAGGGATGTTTAAAAAACTGTGTACAGAAGAAAAGATTTATCTCACAGTCCATGAAATGTTCAGTCTACTTCGCGCGGCTTGTGTGCAATCTAGTTTAGGTTTATTTGAATGGATAAAAGATAATCCTTCGATTTTACCGACTGCCGTCGATGATTATGGGAATAACGGTCTCCATCAAGCAGCTATCAACCCCTTCTTTTATGGTTTTACTGAACTTTTAAAACACTCCTCTATCGACCCTCAGGCCTTGAATGGGGCGGGTAAGACCCCCCTTACGATATTCATAGAACATTTCGAACTGCCCGATGCCTGCAATTATGATGATCTTTCTCGAAAAAAAGTTTATGAAAATCTTTGGAAAATTTCCAAAAATTTAATAGAAAGATATGGTGAACAC
The DNA here is from genome assembly GCA_001897225.1 of Chlamydiales bacterium 38-26. Taxonomy (GTDB): domain Bacteria; phylum Chlamydiota; class Chlamydiia; order Chlamydiales; family Parachlamydiaceae; genus Neochlamydia. The sequence goes on along the minus strand of MKSK01000001.1, from coordinate 967,379 downwards.
CTTCAGGAGCAAGATAAAATCCATTTTTGGCGCCTAAGTTGTAGCAGTGAAAATAAAGAATGGATTCAAGAACTTTTAGATCAAAAGATCTTTCCACAAACCCTCACCCCTCTACATTTTTTAATTCAAATTTCCTGTGCTAACACCTTTATCCAAATTCTAGAAAATTGCCCGTCTGATTTACTCTTGGAATGGATTCAAGCTAAAGGATTGAATTCCTGCAGCGTCCTTTATGACTTATGTACGCAAGATCGGGTCCACAAGGATCCAGAGTCTGCTTTCTTTATGATTGAAGCCCTATTACAAAAGGGAGCTGATCCTAATTTTGGCAATACGCATCAGAATTGCTTAGACGCTCTTTGCTTAAATTTTTGGAAGAGTCCTCATCAAGAGGTCCCTCCAAAGCTTATAAAACTTTTACTTTTAAATGGAGTTCACTATAGATCTATCTTGAAATTTTATAAGCAAGTGGATTTTAAAGAAACGATAGAACTAAAAATCCCTTCCCCTTCCCCCAAAAAAAGAGCTTTTTCCTTAAAACTCTCTTCCAAAACACATCTAAGGAAAGAAAAAGTCCCCGAAACTTATTCTATTTTAAAAACATTCCATAAGGCTTCTAGGAAGATGAGGCACACGCTTCATTAGGCATGAGATCCCAGCCTCCCCCTAAGGCCTTGTAAAGAGCGATGTAATGTAAAAGAACATCTGTGGAACTTTGGATATAGGCCTCTTCTGCAGCCAAGAGTGAGCGGCTAGCTATTAATACATCTAAGTAATTCTTAAAGCCTTTTTGGTAGAGTTGTGAGGTTAAGGTATAAGCCGCTTGACTAGCCTCCAAGGCTTCGTATAAATGAGCATTTCTTTCCTGTTCGGCATGCAAAGAAGCAATCGCATTTTCTGTTTCTTCTAGAGCTTCGAGTACGGTCTTTTGATAGAAATATAGAGCTTCTTGCGTCTTGATTTTATTTAAATCCACATCTTGTTTGAGTTGCTTACTGTTAAAAATCGGTAGCAACAACTCTGAACTTCCAAACCCTGTAAGCCCATGCGGCTTCCAAGCGCCGATGTCTGCAATAAAGCCTGTCAAAGATAGACGTGGAAATAAAGCAGCAATTGCACTTCCTACACGTTCTGTAGCGGCAGCTAAATTTCTTTCGGCTTGGCGAATATCGGGTCTTCTACGTAAAAGATCTGAAGGGATGCCCACAGGATTTTGGGCAGGGATAACAGGGAAGGCCTGACGCTCATTGAGCAAGCCCAGCAGCTCTCCTGGAGGATAACCTAGAAGGATAGAAAGACGATGGGTCGCGCGACGGATAGAAAGTTGAAGATTAGGCTTTTCGGCCAACAGCATCTTTAATTGTTCTTGGGCTTGTTTTTGATCTGTGGAACCTACAAATCCTGCTTGAATAAGTCCTTCCGTGAGATTTAAGGTCTCATTCTGCAGAACCATATTTCTTTCTAGAAGGCTTAAGCGTTCTTGAAAACCTCTGATTTCTATATAGTTTTTAGCCACCTCTGCTGTCAGTGTGATCAGGATATGTTTAAAATTCTCTTCCGATGCTTGAATCTCGGCCTTGAGTGCTTGTAATTCATGGGCATGTACACCGAAAAAATCCAGTTCCCATTCCGCATCAAAGCCTGCTTCAAAAAAATTCACATTCTTTTTATCAGATCCTCTTCCTTTAATCCCCAATAAGCGATCCAATACCTTTCTATTATACTGTACATGTCCGTATGTCAGGGATCCATCCAGATGGGGATAAAGAGGGGCCCGTCCGCCTTTTTCAAAAGCTCTGGCTTGCAAAATCCTTGTCGCGGCAATCGACAAATCCAAATTCTGTTCTGAAGCGCGTTCAATCAAGGTATTTAATAAGGGATCATTCAATTTTTCCCACCAGACAAAATCATCGACTGCCTGAGGATGACAATTTTGGGAAAGATCACTTTGCCAAGCGTCTGGAATATCCATTTTAGGTGGACTATACTTGGGGCCGACTTGACATCCATACGACAAACCCATTAATAAAAGATAGATAACCTTTTTGTGCAGCATGGGAATCCTCATCATGAACGCTCAGTTTCTATAAACACATCCATCTGCTGACCGACAAAGAGAAGATGATTTTCATTTTTAATGCGGTAAATAATTTTTAATACGCGCGTGTCTACTTTCTCGGAGATTTCATTCGTTAAACTTTTTTTATTCTCTAAATAAGGTTCTACGCGCACAAATTCTAAGGGAAATGTGATCCTAGAATCTCCTTGAAAAAACGCCACCGCAGGTGCTTCAGGTTTAAAATCCCGAATATCTAATTGGTTAATGCTGACGCGCAAATAGTATTCTTCTACATTACCCAAAATGATTAGAGGACTTCTTTGATCTAAGGAAGGGTATTCTCCTTCATGGATATTCAATTGTAAAATAGTTCCATCGATGGGCGAACGAATAATGGTACGGTCAATCTCTGTCTTCAAGCGATTCAAGTTAGCGCTGGCCTCTTGCACTTCTAAGCGTGCAATTTCTAAATCGGGTTTCCAAGTGCCTGCTTGAATTTTTTTAAAGTTAGCTTGTGCCTGTTGCCACTTTGCCTCGGTCACTTGCGCATTAAAATAGCGTCTCTTCTTTTCTTCTTCACTAATGGCACGTGGATCTGGAAGTTTAAGCACCATCTCATATTCCTGTTTAGCTTTTTCTTTTTCTGCTTCGGCGCTTTTCAGGGTCGCCTGAGCATCCGCTAAATCTTCTGGGCGCGGGAAGGCCTCTAATCGACTCATTTTAGCTTGAGCGCTTTTGTAACTGGCTAATTGAGCAATCAGATTAGCTTGTAAATCTCGATCGTCTAAGCGTAACAAAATCTCATTCTTTTTTACCTGGTCTCCCACCTTGACTAACACTTTTTCTACCATGCGGTTGAGAGGTGTCGTTAATGAGATATTATCGCTACTGGGCTCAACAATTCCTACCCCTGAGATGTAAGATTTAAAAGGGGATCGGGGAGGTATCTGGGATTGATCTTTGGCCACAGGGGATTCTATCTCCCACCATAAGGAAAGAAAAATCAGAAACAAACAGAAGATGGCTAAGTAAACAATAATATTAAAATAATTTCTTTTCATAAATCACCCCGCATGAGCTTACCCGCCCATTAACATTTTCGGATCGACACTCTCCACTTTATTAATACTTAAACCTGCTGTAAAAAGACATATTAGCACAACAATAAAGAAGGTAAATAACAGCAACTGCCAAGGAAATAGAAAAGCCAAGGTTGTATCTTGAACGGCCCAGCCCCAAACAATGGTGGCTCCAATTCCCAATAAAAACCCTAAAAGCCCCACTAAACCGACCTGAAATAAAATCATCCGGGTAATTTTATTTTCTGTGCCACCCAGGGCTTTTATCAACGCATAATACTTTAAATTATTCAAAGTCATCACATAAAAAATCTGCCCTGCGATAGAGAAGCCAATAATAATTCCCAATGCGACTGAAAGACCAAAATTAATGAGAATTCCTGTTTTTAAAAAAGATTTAGCGATTCTCCATTTGAGCTCCTCGCTTGTTAAACCATTCAAAATGGAATAAGCATTGATACGCTTCAAAACAGGATCTATTTTTTCTCCGGAGGCTGTCTTTGCAATGATAAATTCCACATTCTTCTGCGTATTATCCGTGAAATATTTAAATTGATTGTACGTGGTAAATACAATGGGTTGTGGATAGAATCCTTGGGTAATTTTACAAATTCCCACAACGACAGCACGGTGATTATTAATCTCAAATGAATCGCCAATTTTTAAGGGAATCTTCTTTCCATCGGCATCTACTTTTGCTAATGAGCTATGAGCAGAATAGGTATCGACAATAATAGCCCCTTGTCGATGTAGATCCATAATATTTCCCTCTAACATCACCTCCGGGGCTCCAATTAAGGTGGCATCATCAATTCCATAGATACGCGCGATTTCAAAATTTCCTGAAGGAGTCACCAAAGGAATGTTGGAGACTTTGAGAGGAACCGCCCATTGAATTCCTGGAATGCTTCGCACCACATCTAAGTACCCCTCCGGCATGGCTCGCGCCTTTTCATCACTTTCTGTCGAAGGATCTACAATCCAGACATCGGGTAGTGGCATGTCTGTCACAATTCTATAAGAACGTGAAACTAGACCAAGAAAAATGGCAGACTGCTGCGAAATTAAAAGCGTCGCTAGAAAGATGCCAAAGATGACTCCTAAAAAAGAGCGGCTACCGATAAGCATTTTAAGCGCTAATTTAATCATGTGAGATCTATTGAATATAAAAAGGTCAAAATTACGTTACTAAACTGATTTTTGTTTTTTTTTATCCTTAGGGGACTCTTGTAGGGACCTTTGCGGGAACCTAGCCTTAACTACGCTTTAACAGCCCTAAGTGCTAAAAAACTAAACTCAGGTTATTACCCTTAATTCCTATTTCATGTCTACCTTTAGTACAAAAAAAAATGATAGAGACGCAAATTAATTCTCGGGGCGATTTCTGTTATTTTTTTAAATCCACCTTACAATTGATTAAACGCTATAAAAAAACCGCATATGTAATTAACAAAATAAAAATAAATTAGTTTAATAAACTAAAAAATAAAATTGAATTATATTCAAAAAAAGGTAATACTATCCTTTTAATTTAAATAAGAGAGAGAAAAAATGACTTCCCCAACAGGCAAAAATAATAATAATTATTACACCAACTATAATCATCCTGATAGTTTTGAATCTTCCGATGAAGCTAAAAAAAACGATGAAGTTAAATCTATCGAAGAAAATGATAATGATGTTGTGATGAACGAAGTCATCCATCCCTCTCCTCTCATACAATCACCCACATCTATGATCGATTATTCTAAATGGACTGAAGCGAAGGAATTTGAGGAAAAGCAGGAACAAGAACGTATCGTTTCTTTAGAAAAATTTGTGGAGACTTGGTTACCAAAGATTCCCCACTTAAAAACCCAAGAACTTCTTTCCGTGTTCAAGAAGATTGTCTCTATGAAAGGACTTATTTACTTAATAAAGAAAATTTCATGGGATGGGGATGCGTATAATCCCAGTGCTAAGGGTCGTTTGATTCACGCTTTAATTTATGCTGCTATTGAGTCTCCTTATATACAAAGAACTCTCGACAATCATTACCATTTGGCAGAGGAACTAGATAAATATATCCACTACATTATAGAGACCCATCCCGTTTTTCTTCCTCCGATTTGCAATCCCATTATCATAAATATTCTATCCAAAAATAAATTTTTAAGTGAACAGTATGTGGTTTTAAATTTTAATGAAACAGGTGATCAATATTATATCCATAAAAAAGTTTTAAAATTTTTTAAAAACTCTCATGATAAAGGTGTCGAAATTGATTTTAAGGTCAACAAAAGACCTTTATTAGCCCTGTTGAATTACATATATTATCGTCAATGGCCTACTCTTGAAAATATGACTGACAAGGGCGCATTTTATCTCGAGCTTCTACAACTCATTAAAAGTACTAAACTAAATAATAAGTGCATGGAAGCACTACTTAATTCTCATGGCAAAGAAATCGTGCAAAATTGCAATGCACTTTCCTTAGTGAAACTACGTCATCCATTAATTTTAGAGTTACAGATAAAAAGTCTTTTAAAATCCCTGGTGCTAGATCCGACAGCTCCCTCAGATCCACTCACGGTTCTCATGAAAGCGATTGGGCCTGCGTTAATTGGCGAGCCGCTGTTAAATCTTTTCAAACAGTTAAGCATCGACCACCCCTTCTGGAAACAAAATGTGATTCTATCATTCGTCGACAGAAATGAGAAGAAACACCATATGTTGATCTCGAAGGAAATCTGGTCTCAATCTGAATTTTTAGCAGCCACCACCTCTTCTGCGTGGAAAAAAAGCCCTGATGAATATCCCCATATCTACACACTCCTTTTAGACTCAGACTATGCCCCTACCTTGTATAGTGTTTTCTCCTACTTATATTACTCCCAGTATCCCTCCTATAAAGTCACTTCTTTAATTCCCCAGCATTACTTGCCTCTAAATGAAAATAATTTCTTAGATTTCCTTTATCTCGCCGAATTTTTAGGACTTTCCAATCTGAAGAAAGAGGTAGAAGCCTGGGGATTGGATAAAGTGGGAGACCTTGAAAACTATGAGGAAGCTAAAAATTTATACATCACAGCCCTTCATGCAAATTCTGAAACGTATCAAAAAATAGCTAGTCTAAAACTATGGAATTTAATTGCTGAAAAATTGCATCTAGAACTGCCTCAAGAGGAGGAAATGCAAGACTCTTTTTATGCTGAGATCTTAGGATATTTAAAAGAGTTTTCGTTCCGAGATCTAAAACATCCCTCTCATGCAAGTGAGGAATTTTACAATCGATTAGTCCATCAGGCTCCAGAGCTCTCATCCTTAGAAATAGATCGCGGCTCCATCCCTGCGGAGGGAGACCTTAGCTTTTTACAAAAGTTGCAAAAACTTCAAACCTTGCATATTGTGAATGTTCCTTCTGAAGACTTTAAGATCATTCAAAGTCTTCCCCTTCAAACTCTTTCTATTTCTCTTAACGATACTCCAGATCCTTTGATTCTCCCGGCGTCAGTCCTTGACCTGACCGTCAGTATAGACGATTTCCACAAAATAGATTTTGCAGAATCTACTCTTCACACTCTAACACTCTTAAAAACGTCCCAGATAAAAGAACAAATTTTGGAGAAGAGGCTTCTGAAGCAGCTCAAAAAATTGAAAATTGAACATTTAAAGACTGAGATGAAGATTTCTAATTTATTAGACCTTTTAGAAGCGCTTAACCACACCAGCCTGAAAAAACTCTCCATCCAATCTCCCGATCAGAATTTTTATGAAAACCTCCCGCCCCTCTCATTTAGTTTTGTTAATCTAGAATCGTTAGAGCTTGACACATGTCCCTGTTTTAATATTTTGACTCTAACCCCCCATCTGAAAAATCTCAAAATGGTTATCTCTTCCCATACTCACCCTAGCATTATTGAAACACTGTCCAACTCTCTCCCCGGTTTAGAAAACTTGGAACTGCATCTATCCCAACTAAATGACAGACATATTTCTTACTTAATTAACATCCTTAAAGAGAAAAAAGGTCTAAAAACCTTAAAGATTTCTGGGGACATTAAGTTAAACAACCAAAAGCTTCTTGAGCTTCTCCAGGCGGTCGGGGACATTTCTATTGAACTCCCTAGATCTATTCATGAGGATTTATTGGATTTTATTGTTCAACATAGTGCTGCCCTGGGAAAAAATCATATCCATATCATTAACAAATCCTAATTTTTTCATCTGCTCGAGTCTCAATACCTGCGATGGTGATTCGAGCAGATGATTGCTATCATATTATTAAAAATTCAGCCATAACGTAAGGAATCTCAAACGAAATTTTAAGATCCTTTCGGTATAACTCTTGTCAAAATTAAGCACTTAATTCAGAATGAAAAAAATTAACGCTCGTCAAACAAGGAGTTTTTTTATGGCATTCAAATATCAACTTCCTCCCTTACCTTATGACTTTGGTGATTTAGAGCCTGTCATCAGCGCTGAAATCATGACATTACACTACACGAAACACCATCAAACTTATGTGAACAATCTCAATAAAGCGATCGAACAATATGAGGAAGCCCAAGCAAAAGCAGAAAAGACCAATGACCCGGCAGAATTAATTGCGCTTCAATCGGCTATTAAATTCAACGGAGGCGGTCACGTCAATCACAGTATCTTTTGGACTAATTTAGCTCCCAAAAGTAAAGGTGGCGGCAGCACTCCTAATGGCGAACTTCTGAATGCCATCAAAAAAGACTTTGGATCTTTTGAAAAGTTTATGGAAGAGTTCAGTACACGAACTGTCGCGATTCAAGGCTCAGGCTGGGGCTGGTTAGGATATTGCAAAACACATCAGAATCTTCAGATCATGACGTGTGATAATCAAGACCCCTTAAGCACTAAAGGACTTGTCCCTCTTCTAGGAGTCGATGTATGGGAGCATGCCTACTATTTACAGTATAAGAACGTCCGTGCAGACTACGTAAAAAACATCTGGAATATCATTAATTGGAAAAATATAGAAGAACGTTATCATCAGGCAGCTCATCAACTAGCAACAACTGCGAAATAATTAAACATCCTGATTTTTTGTGGGCCGGAAAAAATTTTTTCCGGCTTTTGTTGTATGGCTAATTCACAATACAGTATTTCACCTTTCAGGCTTCCAAAAATATACAGATTCCTGCACCAAGGCTCTCAGTTCGATCAAAACCTAATCATTATCAAGTTTGCCTCTCTTTTTCTCTCTGATTTTGAAAATTTAGATTGAATTACAAGGCTTGTCTGTATATAATTATTGCATCATTACTTTAATAAGAGAGTTATATAATGGGATTATTCTCACGGAATAAACCTAAAATAAAAATTCAAACGACTAAAAAAGATGGTTATAGTGGTTGGTTAAAGTGCACACACTGTAATGAACTGATCCACGCTAATGAATTGCAGCAAAACATGAATTGCTGCCCTAAATGCGAATACCATTATCGCTTGACTACTCAAGAGCGTATCAAGAGCCTTGCTGACGAAAATACCTTCCATGAATTGTTTACAGATCTTGAACCTGTCGACCCTCTAAATTTCATCGACACAGAGTCTTATGCAAAGCGTTTAGTCCAAGCTAAAGAAAAATCAGGTCATTCGGATGCAGCCATCGTGGGTACCTGTGCTCTCCAAGGGAAATCGATTGCCCTAGGAATTTTAGATTTCAATTTCATGGCAGGATCTATGGGGTCAGTGGTGGGAGAAAAATTAACCCTGTTGATTGAACACGCTCTGCAGAAAAAGCTCCCTCTAGTCATCATTTCCACTTCAGGTGGAGCTCGCATGCAAGAATCCATTCTCTCCTTAATGCAGATGGCCAAAACTTCAGCGGCTCTCGCGAAACTGCACGAAGCCAGAATCCCTTATATTTCCGTACTGACTAATCCCACAACAGGTGGAGTCACGGCTTCCTTTGCTTCCTTGGGAGATATAATCATCGCAGAACCTAACGCCTTGATTTGTTTTGCCGGACCTCGCGTCATTGAACAAGTGATTGGTCAACAGCTTCCTCCGGGCGCACAAAAATCTGAATTTCTTTTAGAACACGGAATGGTTGATTGTATTACCAATAGAAAAGAGTTAAAGCAAAAAATTTCCGATCTTCTTATCTTCCTAACGGATAACCATGAAGTAACCCTTAAAGAAGACATTCTTTCACAACTCATCCAAAATGTAGGTAAAGCCTCATGACTTCACAGGATACAACGATTCAAATCCCCGTTCTTTCTAATGAAGGAGATAATCTTCCTACTTATGCTTCACAGGGAGCTGCAGGGGCCGATGTGAAAGCGTACCTAAAAGAACCTTTGATGATCCCCGCAGGAGGCTCTGCCTTAATTCCCACAGGATTACGTGTGGCCATCCCCCATGGATATGAAATACAAGTAAGACCCAGAAGCGGCTTAGCCCTGAAAAATCAAGTAACCGTTCTCAATACCCCAGGAACGATTGATTCAGATTACCGGGGAGAAATAGGCGTGATCCTGATTAATCATGGCAAACAAGATTTTACAGTGACACCGGGCATGCGTATTGCGCAACTCGTTTTAGCACCCGTTGTTTTAGGTCATTTTATCCCGGCAACTGAACTGTCAGAGACAGTGCGGGGCGCCGGTGGATTTGGCCACACAGGAAGTCACTAATTTTATCATGATTAAGATTTCCAAGTACTTGAAACAAAATCTTATCTCTTTTCTCTCTGCAAACAATCGCGACAATGCCCTACATGCCATGATAGAAAATCTTTATCAAGAAGGCGTGTTGCATGACAAGGAAACCTTTTATCAAGCTATTCTGGAAAGGGAAAAAGTCGTTTCTACAGGAATTGGGATGGGCGTGGCCATTCCACATGCCAAACTCAGCGGTTATGAAAGTTTTTTTATTGCCATTGGAATCCTTCCCAAAGGTGTCGACTGGAAATCTTTAGATGGAAGTCCAGTACGCATTATTATCATGATTGGAGGTCCTGATGACAAACAAACAGAATACCTCCAAATCCTATCTGGACTCACATCAGCCATTAAAGATGAAGATAGAAGAAGAAAAATGTTAACATTGAATTCACAAGAAGCTATCATGGCGTTGTTTAAAGGATTTTAATTTCCGGGGGAATGATGGATTTGAAAATCAATGATGTAGCCGACTTGTTAAATGTTTCCGAAAAAACAATAAACCGCTGGTTGACAGAGGGAAAAATACCTTCCTATCAAATCAATCAACAGTATCTATTCAATCGTAACGAAATTGAAGACTGGGTGATGAATCAAAAAATCCCCGACGTTTCACCTGAACGAGCCACCACCACTATTCTAGATAACGCTCCTCTCAAAGGCGGCGTGAAGCAATTTAGCTTATATAGAGCTCTCCATAAAGGAGATGTTTTGGTGAACGTTCCAGGCAAAAACAAAGAAGAAGTGATCCGCAATACCATGCAGAAAGTGGCTAAACATTTGAATTTAGACCCTTATGGGATCTCCGAACTTTTGCTTGATCGAGAAAGACTTATGCCAACTGCCTTAAATAACGGCTTAGGTATTCCACATACACGTGATTTTTTATTGAATGCTCATTATGATGTCGTATTAGTGGCCTATCCTGAAAAAGCGATAGAGTACGGAGCCTTAGACGGCCAACCGGTGCATACGCTTTTCTTTTTATTTGCTTGCGATGACAAACGTCATCTTCATCTTTTAGCTAAAATCGCGCATTTAACAAGCCAGCCCTCAACGCTCCAGTTTTTACAAACAAAACCGGATAAAGATGAATTGTTGAATTACATTAAAACTTTTGAATCCTCTATTCAGTAAAAGATTCAACAAAAGCTCCCCCCTCAGAAAGATCTAAACTGATGGGGGATTTTTCTATAGCAAACTATCTAACGCTTTTAGTAGAGCTTCTGAGTAGGGTTGGTAGTTGTTCATAAGGTCTTCATCTGTCATTTCATACACAAAGTCTGGGGTCACGCCTAAATTTTCAAGGGGCTGTTGATTCGTACGATAAGCAATAGACCCTGTGTAAGAAAATCCCTTGATCCCAAATAAATTAGGGTATTCATGATTCAATACGTAGCCTCCAGCCCCAGCTGTCTTCGAACCAAAAATTTTTGCTCGCCCATTGTCTTGTAAAATAGCTGGAAAAAAGTCTGCACACGAAAAATCTAAAGCGTTGACTAAAACTAGTATAGGTTTAGTGTAACGCACCTCGGGGTGAGGTTTAACGGAAGAAATACCATAATAGTATAGAGGGGCCGTAAAAATTCTTCCGCTATTCCACTCCTGTATAATATTCTTAAAGTAAGCGATTAAGGCGGAAGAATCCTCCTTAGAAATCGAATATCCAGCCATGCCTTGTTCCCAAGCTTCTAAATATTCTTCAGGAGAATCTAGAATATCCAAAGCCTCGGACACATCCTGCTGAGTAATCGTAATTCTTTCTAAGGGCAATTCTAACGGCTGATCTGTTAACATCGAAAGCAGTGCAAACAAATAAACGACCATTCCGCCCGGATTGTTTAACTGATCAATCACTAAAGCATCTGTCTCCTGTTGAAAAAAGCGCATCACTTTTTCAAAATCTCTATATTCATATCCAAAGACAGCATACGTGGGAATACGGACATATCCAATCTTTTTACCTTTCCATTGAAAAATATAACTGTAATGATGGGAATGTGAATCTTCCCAAATAAGAGGGCCAAGAGGAGGAACGAAACTTTTGTGCTGCCCCAGAATAAAAAAATCTGTATCTGCATGGGAGCCTTTGAAGGCTTTTTTCACACTTTTTTGTGCCCTTAACATTTGGGGATAGATAGGGGTAACCTTCTCTGCTTTAAAAAATTTAAATTCTTTCCGCGCCTTATTTTTTTTATGTTGAATCTTTGCAGCTATTGAAGGAAAGTCATTTTTGATTTCTTCAGGCACATAGATCCATTCCGGCACATAAGTATCAATAGCTTCGGAATTTTGATGTTTTATGCGGATTTCTATAGGGCCTTCTTCCACAGAATGCCCCATTTCCGCAAGACGCAACGTTAAATATTGCTCAGCCAACATTTGATCTGTTCCGTTGGTCTCATTCCCATAAATCTTTTGGCAAAAATCCTGTACATAAGCTTCAGCAGATACGCCGTTTAAAGAAATCACCTCATCGCCAACTCGCGCATTTTTTAGGAAACGGATCATTTCTGGATCCAATTCTATATCTCCCACCTCACCCGGTAGCCACGCTATAAAGTACCTTCCCTTAGCTCCGTGTAGGCGAAAAGGAAGAATAGACATTTCCGTGGCATAAAAGTTAACCATCACATGGTAATCTTTCATGGAATGAAAAAAACTTAATAATAACTTTTGGTAATCACGGATCGATAAATCCTGCTGTTGAATCAAGCTCTTGACCCTTTCGACTTCCCTAGATAAGTCCCATCCCGCATATTCTTTTTTCCATTCAGCAGGAGCATACTTTACTTGGAAAACATTTTGAATCGCCTCTATGTCGTTAAACATTCTTTTATTATCCTGAACAGCTTGAACCACAGGCTTTAAAGAAATACATATAAAAAGAACCAGTCCTATCAACCGATGCGTGATCATTAAAATTCCTCTTTAGATGAAAGTAAACCGCAAGGATTTCCAATAGTCATTTTCCGTTAGTCTGAAATCACTTGAGTAAAACAAATTAACAAATCATTGTTAATATCTAATTAAGAATTTAAAAATTCTCATTTATAATAATACATAATTCGATTCAAGTATTCTACAAATCCAGAAAAATTCTGCGTATAGTCTTCCGCAGAGAATGTATAGGGAAAATCAGGGCTTACCCCCAGATTTTCCAGGGGATCCCCGTTAGCACGGGAGATGATAGACCCTGTTAGAGTAAAGTCAGCAACGCCAAATCGATTAGAATATTTTTTAGCCAGGACATACCCACCTGCTCCAGCGGAGCGGGTCCCTAAAATTTTTGCCCGTTTATTTTCTTGTAAGATGGCCGGAAATAGATCTGCACAAGAGATGCTTAAGCTATTGACGAGGACAAGAAGCGGCTTGGTATAATGCGTCTTGGGATTAGGATAAATATACTCTAATCCCTCTAGAGGATAGAGATCCGTAAGATATTTTCCTTTTTTAAACTGATCTTTAATAAAGCGTGCATGCTTCAACACACAATTCACAAATTGTTTATCGACGTTAAAACCACAAATATCCTCCCCAATAAGGCCTTTGGCCTCATGGTCAGTTGTGACTTCTTCTAAAAGTTGCATATCCTCTAAACATAAGAAAATCTCTTCCTGAGTAATCGCCATTTTTTCCCTTAAATTCATTAAGGGTTTATCAGATAACATGGAGAGTAATGCATAAGTGTAGAAGGCAAAACCTCCGGGATTATTCATCACGTCAATAATGAGGGCATGCGTGCTCGCCTCCATCATGGCAATCAGATGACGAAATTGGTCCACCTCATGTCTGCCTCCCATAAAATCAGATATCCGGATATATCCTACGCTTTTACAACCCTTTAGTGAATAAATGTAGGCCTCAAATTCAGGAGAATTAGATTTCCACAGTATCTCTCCTAAAGGTGGAAAAAGACTTTTTTTCCCACCCAATAATTGAGTTTCATAATTTTTTGCATAAGACTTTAGGCGTGTAAATAAGGGTAGAGCCCGGCATCTGTGGAAAATAGGGGATTCTGCGAGAGTTGAACGAAAGGGATTTTTAATACCGGGAAATTCATTTTCAATCTCTTCTGGAACATAGTACCATTCGACTAAACACGTTTCTGGATTTTCCTGATGAGGTTTTTTGTAGAGAACCTCTGTAGTCCCCTGTGGTACGTTGTTTATACAGTTTCCTTCTCTCAATGTTAACAACATTTCACTGAGTCGATGGTAACTCTCCGCATCACAAAAACCGTAGCTAGCCCGATGAATCTCACGAATGATTTCAGCTGCAGATCTGCCATCGAAAGCTAAAATTTCATCCCCTTTTTCAAGAGGCACCCCTTGCATTTTTTTCCATTCCTCATCAATCCAAACCACAAAATACCGTTGATCTACTCCTTGAACTAAAAAAGGCAGGATCGCAAATTCTGTGGAATAAAAGCTTACACCAACATGAAGATCCTGGGTGGAATTAAACAGATCTCTTAGGATTTGTTGGTACTGCTGAAGATTTATGGGTTTTTCTCTAATCTCTTGTTTGGCATGCTCGATAGCTGCTTCAAGACTCCAATTAAAGAGTTTTTTCTTCCATTCTGCAGGTGCATAGTAGATTTCAAATTCATTTTTAATGATTTCTAAATCAGTGGCCATCCGTTGTGGATTAGAAAAAGTAAAGGTCTGAAAAAAAAGATGGGAGATTATTAAAAATAAAAAAATGAAATTCTTAAACATATTATCCTCGAGAATAAATCGGATATCATAGGTCAGATGGATTTTGAACGAAAGATTTTTGTATCAAAAGACCTGTGAAGAAAAAGGCCCCCTTTAGAAAGGGGGCCTTTGTGAGATTTTAAACCCAACGCATGCGTGGATTTTAGGGGCAAGTTAGGTTTTAAGTGGCTGAACCTGCAGAACTCGTAGTCTTCTTATCTACAGGTTTTTTATGTAAAGGGATCAACTCCTCTTCATTAATGATGAGATGCTCGCCATCCGCAGTGACCAAACAACGACACCCTTGATCAGGATGCATCAACAATTTTTCCGCTAATGGATCTTCTAAGTACTGTTCGATCGTACGTCTTAACGGACGAGCTCCCATCTCGGGTTGAAAACCTTTTTCCACCAGGAAATTTTTAGCCTTGTCATCAAGCGTAATATACACTTCACGTCTCTGAAGACGATTTTGCATTTTCTTAATTTCAATCTCAATGACTTGTAGTAAAGCTTCTTTATTGAGCGGACGGAAAATGATCATATCATTGAGTCTATTAATAAATTCAGGTTTAAACTGTTTTTTAACAGCTCCCTCAATCTTATCTTTAATATGCTCATAATCGAGTGATCCTTCTTGTGCTCCAAAGCCCACTTCTGTAGATTTTTTGATTAAATCAGCCCCGAGGTTAGATGTAAGAATGATAATCGTATTGCGAAAATCTATCTTACGGCCAAAAGAATCCGTTAAACGCCCTTCTTCCAGGATTTGTAAAAGCAGGTCCATCACATCTGGATGGGCTTTTTCTATCTCATCAAAGAGTACAACAGAATAAGGACGCTGACGCACCTGCTCAGTCAATTGTCCACCTTCTTCATGTCCAACATATCCTGGAGGTGATCCTGTCATACGACTGACAGCAAATTTCTCCATATATTCGGACATGTCAACTTGGATGAGAGCATCCTCTCCCCCGAACATATTAATGGCTAATAAACGCGCCAGGAGCGTTTTACCTACCCCAGTAGGTCCTAGGAAAAGAAAGGCACCAATCGGTCTATTGGGGTCTTTTATATCTGCACGACTGCGACGTATGGCCCGACAAACAGTCTTCAAGGCTTCATCTTGGCCTATGATACTTCCTTTTAAAATTTCTTCCATCTTGAGAACTTTTTGAGTTTCCCCTTCTGTCAAGCGACTAATTGGAATCCCTGTCTGCCTAGCAACAACTTGAGCCACATCTTCGTCTTCAACGATCACTTCATGCTCTTCTTTATTAACTTCCCATTGGGAACGTATCTGTTGCAATTGCTCACGCAAGGTCTTTTCTTTATCGCGCAACTTAGCAGCCTTCTCATACTCTTGTTTACCAATCGCTTCTTCCTTGGCTAAACGTGTCTCTTCGATTTCAGCCTCATATTTACTGATATCCTGCGGCTGATTCATCATCGCGATGCGCATCTTGGCACCCGCTTCATCTAATAAGTCAATCGCTTTATCAGGTAAAAAACGTCCATGAATATAACGATCGGATAAGACTGCGGCGGCATGTAAAGCCTGAGGAGTGTAAATACACTTATGGTGATCTTCATATTTAGTTTTTAAGCCAGACAAAATTTCAATCGTATCTTCCACCGAAGGAGGAGCCACCATGATTTTTTGGAAGCGTCTCTCTAGAGCAGCATCTTTTTCAATATGTTTACGATACTCGTCAATGGTAGTTGCCCCGATACACTGAATCTCTCCGCGCGAGAGTGCTGGCTTTAAGATGTTAGAAGCGTCAATAGCACCTTCTGCAGCACCTGCCCCCACAATCGTATGCAACTCATCAATAAATAAAAGAACGTTGCCATTTTTCTTAATTTCATCCATGACAGCTTTGATACGCTCTTCAAACTGTCCGCGGTACTTTGTACCCGCAATCATCAAAGCCAAATCAAGGGCAATTAAACGTTTCTTTCGTAAATTATCAGGAACTTCTCCTTTGACAATCGCTTGTGCGAGCCCCTCCACAATAGCCGTTTTACCGACTCCAGCTTCACCCACAAGCACAGGATTATTTTTACGTCTGCGGCAAAGAATAAGAATCAGACGTTCGACTTCTTGTTTGCGGCCAATGACAGGATCCATTTTGTTTTCACGGCACATCTCAGTCAAATCATGTCCATAAGCTTTTAACGCTGGCATTTTATCCAAGCCACCTCCGCCAGGCGCCCCACTTTTATCATAGGGTTTACCTTGAGAACCTGCTTGTCCACCTGGTGCTCCCGATCCCATAGGAGGTTGAGCACCGCTTGCACCAATGGGAGGCAATTGTAAATTAAAGGTCTCGAGTTCTTTTAAGACCTCTTTTCGGACTTCTTTTAGGTTTACATTTAAATTCTCTAAAACTTGGGCAGCAACACCATCTGTTTGACGCAACAATCCTAATAGTAAGTGTTCAGTCCCTACATAATTGTGATTTAAATTTGCCGCCTCTTCGTTGGCAAACTCAAAAACTTTTTTCACTTTACCTGTAAGAGCAGGATCCCCATACACTTGAATCTCTGGACCATATCCGACAAGTTTTTCTACTTCATTGCGTACTGTCTCAAAGTCAATATTAAGATTACGCAATACATTAACCGCCACTCCCTGGCCTAGCTTCAGTAATCCCAATAAGACATGTTCAGTTCCCAGATAATTGTGGTTCAATCGCTGAGCTTCTTTTTTAGCGAGTTTAATGACCTGCTTTGCGCGGTTTGTAAATTTGTCAAACATATCCATCTCGTAGTTAAATCCTCAATGTTTTAACTGTATTCCTCCCCCCCTATTTTTTGCAACCCCACTGGAGTAGATCTCACGAATATATCCATCCAGAATTCAGTATTAAACACATGAAGGCGGTTTATAATATTGAAGTTTACAATGGATGAATAGTTTAAAAAAAACTTCCTCTCGTGGCAATATCTGGGCGTCCTATCTCCGAAGGGATCTGAATTTCAATTCAGAACCTTCGATATAAACTTTAATTTTATTATTAGATACAAACATAAACGACTATTAGATACAAACACTAACGACAAATACAACTATGACATTTCAATTAGATCCAACAACTTTTCAAGAAATTATCCATAACAATCCCACCTTATTAAATAATCAATCTTTATTTGTAGAAATGGAAAAAGAGATCGTTCATCACAAGATTTACAGCGTGACAGTCGGAATCTTACAAAAAATCAACCTAAAAGATGCAGGCGGAGATAAAGGGTATGTTCTCTCCTTTCGTACATTAAATGACGATCAAAAGCTATTACTCTCAACAGCTTGTGATATCATTCAAAAAAAGTTCACCATTTCATATCAAATTTTGCTTGGAACACATTACTGCTTCGCTTGGGGAGAAAAAAATTATAGGCAGGAGCGCGTGATTAGATAGTTTTGATTGTTGACCGAATGTCCCAAAGGGATCTTCCTATGCGAGTTATAGGCAACATCTACAGCAAATGATATGAAAAATAAAAAGGAGAGGGCGTAGGCCCTCTTTTTTAATAATAACCTATCATGATTTCGCATCCTTGAGATTTGCCCAAACGACTGGTTTACCAATCCTCTCGACGACCAAAGGGAACGTAAATAATTAGGATTTTTAAAGGAAAGGACTCCCATAACATTTTTATTTTTTCCTTATCATTTTCCTGGCAAGAAATGTTTAGTTCTTCAAGATTGCAACCTAAATGAACTCTCTCCCTTAGGCGACTGACGCTTAACCAGAATTTATTGGATAATTCGATTTGTCCTATATTCAGTTTTCTCAAAAAGCTAAAATTTTCAAAATCAAATATCGTTATGACACCTTCTTCCCCGATGCTCGTTCCAGAAAGACCAAGTTCAGCTAGTTTGGGCTTTTCTTTGAGGATGAGCTTGAGCCCCCAGCTGTCTAACTCTTTATTATTATCCAGATGTAATCCTGAAAGACGAGAAATGAGGAGAGCAATTTTTTCAATTCCTCGAGAGGAAATGTTATTATCCGCTAATTTAAGAACCCTTAATTTAGAGTTTTCTAATGGAGTCACCTGTAGTAAAGTTTTATCCGTTAAGTGGTTATGACTTAAATCCAGCTGAGTTAATGCATGTTGAGACAATTTTAATATTTTTTCTAAAGCTTCCCGATTCATCTGATTTTCGCTAAGATCTAATATTTTTAAATCCTGCAGAGTATCTAAGTTGTTTGCAAAGGAGACGATTTGATTATTTCTTAAATACAACTCTTCTAATTTAAATTTCGCCTCAGCAATGGCTTGAAGTCCCCTAGATGCCATTTGATTGTGAGAAAAGTCCAGGACCTTCAGATTAATCAGGGTGGAAGATTGACAAATGCATGCAAAGCCTGAATTCCCCAATTCATTGCCCACCAGTTTCAGACTGATTAAAGTCTTTAAAGGAGCTTTTGCTATGGCCTTTACTCCTGGAAGTTTGATTGAGCCAGGCCTGAATTCAAGCCTTTTTAAATGAGAAAGCTTAGACTCCTCTGCTAATTTCGCGAGGATGACAGCATGAGTATCAGCTATTTTTACTTCTCTAGGAAAAAGACCTAACTTTATGTGTTCAAGATGAGGACAAGACGTGATGATCTCTTGGAGATCACGAAGGCTACATTTTCCCCCGATCAAGCCAAGATATCTTAAACCTTCTCCGTGTTGCTTTAGAAGAAACTTCATATGTTTCAACTTCACATCTGGATGGTCTAATGCAATTTTATGCGTATTGATATGTCTGATGATTTCCAAACCTGCTAAAAAATTAAATTCTTTAGAGACTGTCTCGATTTTTACTAAATTTCTGTAGTCCATTTTAGAAACTATAGAACTCGTGATTTCAAGAGGTAAATCATTCCACGCAAAAGGTATCCTATCTCTAATTTTTTCAGATAAATGCTGAAAACCAGCTTGATAAAGATTTAACTGGAAATGATTTAAATGATTTTGAATCTCTTCGCTACCATTCACTAACTTTAATTTTTTAACTAAGTTTGCCACTTTGCTATTAAGCTCTATAGGATCTGTATTTGACGCAAGAGTTTCGACAATCTTTTTAATTTCTGCACTGATCGATTGTTGTTCCTCTAAACAATGAAGAGCGGTGTGAGTTGTTTTAGATTCTGAATCTTGCGATACCTTTTGAGAACTGTTAGCTTGCCCTAGAGATAGGCTCTCATTTTCAGGTCTAAGGGTTCTTTGGGTATGTGGATTAAAGTTCATAAAAATCTATTAAAAAAATTAAAATTAAATAGATTAGAAACAAAAAGATCTATAAAAAAAATGCTCCCCCTCTCAACTTCAGTAATAAGGATAGAATAATTCTGTGATTGAAACTATAGATACTCATCCAAATTGAACGGATTCATTGTGCATGAAATAAATATAACAGAGCTCTTATTCAAATCGCAGGTTAAAACAACTCGTTAACATCTATATATTGAACACGTACATTTACGCTTTAAGAGCTATTATAAAATTAGTCACTACCGCTTGTATGGGAGAAAAGAATAAAGGACATAAGCACGAGATTAGATAGTAGGGAACCTAAATGAAAATAGGGGAGATTTCTCCCCTATTTAATTAATTTTCCAACATTCTTGTAATTTCACAACCGTAAGGTAAACCCAAATTATCGATTAGCTCCCAAGCGTCATTCCCTAAGAGCTTCTCCAATGGAATGAAAATTCCTAACCTTTTTAATGGAAAGGACTCTAGCAAGCTCCTGATTTTTTCTTGATCATCCTCAGGGTAGGAAAGCTCTAGCTCCTCAAGATTAGACCCTAAACGCACTTGTTTAAAATTTAATCCTCCTACATAGGCCCAGAAATTATTGGATAATTCAATTTTTCCTATATTCAGTTTTCTCAAAAAGCTAAAATTTTCAAAATCGAATATCTTTATAACACCTTCTTCCCCAATACTCGTTCCAGAAAGACAGAGTTCAGCTAGTTTGGGCTTTTCTTTGAGAATGAGCTTTAGCCCCCAGCTGTCTAGTTCTTTATTATTATCCAGATATAATCCAGTAAGATGAGGAATGAGAGGAATGATTTTTTCAATTCCTCGAAAGGAAATGTTGTTGTCCGCTAAATTAAGAACCTTTAATTTAGAGTTTTCTAATTGAGCCACCTGCGGTAAATTTTCATCCGTTAATTGGTTATGACTTAAATTCAATCGAGTTAATGCATGTTCAGACAATTTTAATATTGTTTCTAAAGCTTCCGCATTCATCTGATTTTCGCTAAGATCTAATATTTTTAAATCCTGCAGATTATCTAAGTTGTTTGCAAAGGAGACAATTTGATTACTTCTTAAATACAACTCTTCTAATTTAAATTTCGCCTCAGCAATGGCATGAAGTCCTTCAGGTGTCATTTGATTGTGAGAAAAGTCCAGGACCTTCAGATTAATCAGGCTGGAAGATTGACAAATGCATGCAAAACCTTCGTCCCCTAAATCACTGCCCACAAGTTTGAGGCTGATCAAGGAATTTAAAGATGATTCCGCAATAGCTTTCACTCCTTTAAGCCCTATAGAACCAGGTAGAAATTCAAGTTTTTTTAGCTGGGAAAGCTTAGACTCCCCTGCAAATTTCGCGAGGATAACAGCATGAACATCTGCTAAGCTCTTGAGTCTGGAAAAAAAACCTAGTGTAATCTCTTCAAGATTAGGACAAGATTCAATTATATCAGCTAATTCAGGAAGGGTACATTCTCCGCTGATCAATCCAAGATATGTTAGATGTGCGCCATGATTTTTTAGGGCCCTCTTTATCGAAGGAAAAGCTCTACCAGAGAGGTCTATTTTATTATTATTAATACGCTTAATTATTTCTAAATCCACCACAACTCTAAATTCTTTGGAGGAGGGGGGTATTTTTAATAATTCCTCGAAGGACAACTGGGGCAGAATCTTAATTATTTCTAAATCCACCACCTCTCTAAATTCTTTGGAGGAGGGGGGTATTTTTAATAATTCCTCAAAGGACATCTGGGACAGAATATAGTGCTGCATTTCTGGAGGTAAATCGTCCCACGCAAAAGGCACTCTATCTCTAATCTTTTCAGATAAATCCTTAAAACCCTCTTTATAAAGATCTAACTGCAAATGATTTAAATTCTTTTGAATCTCTTCGTTTACATTTATTGAATTTAATTTTTTAACGAGGCATTCCACCTTGCCTGCAAGCTCTGTACGATTTGTCTCGGGCGAAAGATTAGCCACGATATTTTTTATTTCTACACAGATCGATTCTTGTGGCTCCTCTAAACAATGGAGAGCGATTTGAGTTGTTTTAGATTCTGAATCTTGGGATACCTTTTGAGAACTATTAGCTTGCCCTAGAGATAGGCTATTATTTTCATTCTCCAGCCCAATCGTTCTTTGTGTATTTGCATGGGGATTAACATTCATAAAAAACCTTGTAACATTTAAAATTTAGTAAAAGTATAATATGCAAACCATGTGTTTAAATTAATTAAAATAATTATTAAGAAATAATAAATACTACTTTTTTAATTATACTCAATTTCACATCCTAGACTTTTGCCAAATTTAACTAAATCATCTTCACTTGCTTCTCCCTCATCAGCAGATTCAGATGAAGTCGTCATTCTTTTTAGTTGTTTCAAGGATTTGAGTAGCGCCATAGTTCCCTCTATATCCAGGGGATTATCGGAAACATCTATTTCTTTAAGATCAGAGAATAGAGGGGATTGCGCGATCTTCAGAGCATCTGAATTTTGGAGATTGTTATCGCAAATCTCCAAGATTTCTAAATGGCTTTCCAACTGTTTAAACGTGCTAATCGCATTGAAGAATTCACTAGATAAATGGTTGCCGCCCAGGGCAAGTTTTCGTATATGCCTGAAATTTTCAAAATTAAATATTTTCTTAGCCCCTTCATCTCCAATGTCAGTATAGGAAAGTTCAAGTTCTTCCAACTTAGGTTGGGCTTGAAGAATCAGTTTCAAACCTTCAAGGCCTATTTTGTTATGATCCAAACGTAAAAAAGAAAGTTGAGAGATGAGCGAGAGTATTTTTTCAACACCTAAATAGGTGATGTTATTGTGTGATAAATCCAGCTCCTTCAATGTAAAGTTTTGAGAATGAGTCACGGATGGGATGTTCTTATCGTCTAATTGATTATGACTCAAATTTAAAAGAGTTAATGCACTCTTGGACAAATCAAAAATTCCCTCTAAATTTCCGAAAGAAATACGATTTTCACTTAAGTTTAAAATTTTTATATTGATTTGATTCTTTAAATTGTTTGGAATAGAGGTGATTTGATTATCCCCCAGATATAATTCTGATAATTTGAATTTCTCTGAGATAGCTTCTAATCCCTTGGATGTTATTCTATTGGATGAAAAGTCAAGCACTCTTAATTTGACTAGATTTGGGGAGTTGCAAATATAATCGACAGCCTGATCATCCAAATCATTCCGAGATAGCTTTAGACCGATTAATGCATTTAAAGGAGCCTGTCCGATGGCCTTTACTCCCTCAAGGCCAATAGAGCGATGCGTAAGTTCTAGGTTTTTTAAGTAAGGGAGCTTAGAAGCTTTTAATAATTCAGCCAGTTTCAAGGCAAAAGCGTCGTCAAATTGTTGAGTATTGAGCATGGTTCCATTCACTTTTAGATATAGATGATTGCAACCCTGCAGCTTAATATGCTCCAGATTTGGGCAGGCTTCTACCAAGTTTACAAACTCCCCCACATCTTTCATTAATTGTAATTCTAAATATTTTAAATTCTTACCATGGTTTTTTAATGAGGCCTTTATATAGGTAAAAGGTATCCCATTCTCTTCTATATTTAAATTTAATGCTATTATATCATCATTGGTTAATGGTATTTGATGATCGTTAATAAGCTTAATTTTTGCAAAATCGGATAAATTTTTAAAAATTTTGCTTACTTGCTGTGTTTTTGCAAGATCTTTGAAATCCAATTTGGAAAAAATATCTTTTTGCATATCTAATGGTAAGCTTACCCATTGAATAGGGTCTTTTTGCTCCATGTCTAAAGAAGTCAGCACTACCTTTAGCAAAGTTGTTTTAGTTTCTTTCGGAATTTTTAAAAGCTTTTCTTTTAAATTTAATGTGGACTCTTGCTTAGCCTCTTCTATTTTTTCAAACTGAGAAGTCACTTTTGCTTGCTTGGTGATGGGGCTCTCTTTTTCCCCCTCCACTTCATTAAATTTTCTTTTATATGCATGCACATTTGAATTAAAATTTATATTCATAAAACCGATAATTTAATTTTAAAACAGTAACATTATACAATAATAAAATTAAAAAACCAATAAATACAAAACTATAAATAATTAATTAAAAAATTTACTAATAAAACGAATTTACAAGAAGCTTTTAGCTATTGAGGCCACGTAACTTGGCCCTCCAGCCCGGAGGTATAGGTTATCCTACGTACAGATTTTATGGACTTACAGTGGAAGAGAGTGTACAACTAAAATGATAAGCGTTTGAAATACAATCATTTACAGATACTCCATCAAAGGCACTGCCTAAAAGATGAAAATGCGGTGATAGTGCCTGCATGCGTTCTCGGATTCCCCGCTTTAGATGAGTATGCCCTACTAAATATTGAGGAATCGCTTGTTTCGCTAGATGAACATCCACGACATCGGGTTCAACGGTTAGATTCAAGTGCTTTCCTAAAGCTTTTAATGCTAAGTTTAAAAAATCCCCTTGGGTACGAGAATGAAAATCGATCATATGGCAGCCGCCCAACATGACCGTTATCCGTGTTTCCTCTAAGGACTGATTTTGATCAGGAAACACAGAAGAATCCCAAACGACACCCAAAATATCTTCTCTTTCTTTGGAGGGGACCAGATAACCGAATCCTTGATGAGGTAATACCTTTTTTTTATAGCCCAGGTTGACTACGGCGACGGAGGTAGCAGGTATTTGATCAAGCAGCTTCGATAACTGGGGGTCATGCTCTTGCATCAGGAGAGATAAGCGATGTGCAGGTAAGGTGGAATACACTTCATCCATCCAGAATTGTCTACCATCCTTTAAATAAAGATCGATCCCGTCTGAAGAAAACTTTAAACGCACCACTTCATGTTCTTTAAAAATATGCTCTTCTAACCTTTCGGCCAGGACATCCGTTAAAGTCTGCATCCCTTTCTTGAAAGAAAACAAGGGGGCTTTTTGTATTTGTCGAATAAATGCGCTACTTTCGACACTTTTAGAACGACGTCCTAACCAAAAGCCTTTGGTTAAAGATCCATACTGCCGTTCCCATTGAAAAAGGTTTGCGAAGCAAGCTTTCATTGAAAGTTCTCTCGTATGGCCTGCATATATGCCTGAAATGAGTGGATCCACAAACGTATCTGTTAACTCCTGTCCCAAACGTCTAACGAAAAAGTTATTCACAGATTCATCTTCTGAAATTCCTTGGGGTCTGCTCCACTCTTTCAATAGAGGATAAACGAATTTACGCGTCAAAGAAGAGCTTAAAAAGCCAAAAATACTTGAAGGCAGTTTATGCAGCTTTTGATGAAGATATAAAAAGCGAAAGTGGGCAGAAGGATGGCCAAGAATCACTTGTGATTCTAATCCGAGTTCTTGAATGAGTTCTAGAGTCGCATTCCCGTTTCCGCGTGTGCGGCAGCTACGGGGGCCTTTTTCAAATAAAAAACCCTCTTTTGTGGTTGTTTGTATCCATCCACCCACTCTAGAGGCTTTTTCTAGCAAAAGGATATTGGCTGTGTGCGATTGTTTTTTAAGAAACCATAGAAGAGCTAAACCTGAAATTCCTCCGCCTAAGATCGCCATATTTTTTTGTTTCATTTAGAAAAAACCTCCACATAAAGCGTCTCTATTTAACACTTAAATGCTAATGTGATTTTTGACCGTTTCCACTAACGTTTTTACAGCATCATAAGGAGTTCCCGGTTTGATGCCATGTCCTAAGTTAAAAATAAAGGCTGGATCTCCATGCATACTATTTAATAATTGAATGACATCATGCTCAATCTTGCCTCGGGGAGCAAAAAGGATATCGGGATCTAAATTTCCTTGTAGAGCGACATTAAAAGGCACCACACGACGCATACTTGCAAGATCACAATTCCAGTCCAGGCTAATCCCTTGCGATCCGGCTTCGACAAGTTTTGAAGCAAAAACAGAAGAGCCTCGGCAATAAAGGATGATAGGAATGTTATACGTTTTTCCTATCTCCACTAACTCCTTCATGTAAGCAAAAGAGAACTCCTCAAATTGGCTCCAACTAAGATGATTCGCCCATGAATCAAAGATTTGGATCACATCCACCCCAGCTTCAATTTGTAACTCGATATACTGCTTTGTCGCTAAGGCTATTTTACGTAGTAAGGCATGAAAACTTTCGGGATCTCGGAGCAACCACTCTTTAGTTTTTAAAAGATCCCGGCTACTCCCCCCTTCAATCATGTAGCTAGCAACCGTAAATGGTGCTCCACAAAATCCTAATAAAGGAACCTTTAAATCTAATTTCAACAACCGGATCCCTGCCGCCACATAAGCGAGCTTATCCTGTACATCAAAAGAGGGCAAGTTTTCAATATCCTTAGTAGTTTGTATGGGACGGGCAATCACAGGACCTTTCCCCTCATCAAAAGAAAGTCCTACATCAAAGGCTTCGGGCACGACAAGAATATCTGAAAATAAGATAGCAGCATCAAGATCAAAAGCTTTAAGAGGAAGTTGAGTGACTTCGACAATAAGATCAGGATGATGGCACATTTCTAAAAATGAATGACGCGCTCGTATCGCTCGGTACTCTGGCATGTACCTTCCGGCTTGACGCATCAGCCAAACAGGCGGACGTCCCTGATTTTCTCCACGCAAGGCAAGCAGCACTTTATTATTAACAAGAGTTTTTGTTAGTATTGTCATGGTGACCTTTGGGAGTTACGTTCTTCAAATCGATTAAATACCCCAAGAAGTTTGATTAAACTTCCTGGGAGAAGGCTGATATCTTATTGAACAATTTTATGTAGAATTGCGTCGACGTTAAATCCAAATTCTTGGGCGAGGTCAGACGCGGGAGCCGAGGCACCAAAGCTGTGCATGCTGATCGCAATGCCGTCTAATCCAATGTATTTATGCCAGCCCAATTCTACCCCAGCTTCAATACTCACACGGATCCCAATATCCCCGCCTAAAACGGATTCTTTGTAAGAAGAATCTTGGCTATCATAAAGCTCCCAGCAAGGCATAGAAACAACACGGACATGCTTCCCTAATTTTTCTAAAGCAGTCGCTACGTCGATTGCTAAATGGAGTTCCGAACCTGTGGCTAATAATGTATAGTCCGGTTTACCTTTCTCTTTCTTCAGAATATATCCTCCTCTCCCTACACCTTCGGCAAATGAAAAGTTTTTCGTTTCAGGAATCTCCGGTAAATTTTGTCTTGTAAGGGCAATGGCCGAAGGTCCTTTAAATTGCAAGGCTGCAATCCAAGTCATTTTCACTTCATAGGCATCGCCGGGACGGAAGAAAAGTAATTGCGGAATCGCTCGCAAAGCAGCATATTGTTCAATGGGTTGATGCGTAGGACCATCTTCACCTAAGAAAATGGAATCATGCGTGAATTGATAGATCACATGCGCTTTTTGTAGTGCTGCTAAGCGTATAGCATTACGCATGTAGTCAGAAAAAGTAAGAAATGTTCCTATAAAGGGGAGGATCATCCCTGTTTGAGAAAGGCCAGTGGCGATCGTAGCCATGGCAAATTCACGCACACCATATTTAATATTGCGACCTTGAAAATTTCCAGGATTGATTAAGGGATAGTTTTTCAACGTCGTAAGATCTGACCCCGATAAATCGGCAGATCCTCCAATCAGTTGGGGAAGGAAACTTGCCAACACATTTAAAACCTCTTGAGACGCCTTGCGACCAGCAATGGGGGACTTTATCTCAAGCGCTTTCAGGCGTTCTTCTAAATCTGCAGGGAGTTTTTGTTGAGCCATTTCTTCATAGATATGCAATAAATCCGGATTATTTTGCGCCCACACATTAAATTGTTGACGCCATGTGTTTTCTAAAGCCACATCATCAGAAATCTTCGCTTTAAAAAATTCTTTAACAGTATCTGGAACATAGAATAATGGCTCTTCAGGAATTCCTAAAAGATTTTTTGAGGCCTTAACTTCTTCCACACCCAAAGGAGCACCATGGGCTTTACTTGTTCCTGCTTTATTAGGGGAACCTTTTCCAATGACTGTGTGAGCTATGACCAAACGAGGATGTTTTTGATGTTCACGTATTTTTGAAAACACGCGATGAAGATCATCTAGATCATTCCCATTCACTTCTAAAACTTCCCAGCCATACGCCTGATAACGCTGCTTAGTATTCTCTGTAAAACATTCGCTCGTAGGTCCATCTAAGCAGACATGATTAGAATCATAAATCATAATTAAATTATCAAGTTGCAAGTGTCCTGCTAAGCACGAAGCTTCGGCAGAGACACCTTCCATGAGGTCGCCATCTCCGCATAAACAAAAGACTTTATTACTAAAAATGGGATGAGTTTCTGTATTAAATTTGGACCCTAAAATTTTTAAGCCTAGAGCTTGACCTACTGCATTCCCTACGCCTTGACCCAAGGGTCCTGTGGTCGTTTCTACACCTACCGTATCTAAAGACTCTGGATGACCCGGTGTTTTTGAATGAAGTTGTCTAAAATTTTTCAAATCGTCTAAAGAGAGAGGATAGCCCGTGAGGTGTAAAATGGAATAAAGCAGCATCGAACCGTGTCCTGCAGAGAGAATAAATCGATCCCGATTCGGCCATTTAGCGTCTTTTGGATTATATCGTAGAACATTCCCCCACAAATAAGCGGCTATTTCTGCACATCCCATTGGTAATCCTGGGTGACCCGAATCCGCTTTCTGAACAGCATCCATCGACAATCCCCGGATCGTATTTGCGATTTGCGCCAAGATTTCCTTACGCTCTGAAGATAAAGGGCTTATATCTGATTCTTTATTCTTTTTTGCAGTGCTATTGACTTCTACCATGGACTTGCCTATGTATATGTTTATTTGTTATTTGATCTTCAACTCTAGCCACAATTTAGTAAACAGGCAAGAAAAAATATGCTCCATCCAGTCAAAGCATTTATGAGTCTCAAAGACGATCTGACGCGGAATCCCATCCTGGATCATTTTCAACTTTCCGCGCCCACTTTAATTTTGGTTAAAGGTTTAACAATTGTTCACTGGATGTGGTGGTTTAGAAGAAAAAAAGAGCTCTTGAAGGCTGAAAATATCATTCCGGGAGCCATAGGCGCTTTTGCTGATGTTGCTATAAAAATAGCCCCAGCCCCTGTAGAACAAACCATTCGAGGCATTGCTAAGGTGCTGTTAATCGCCACACGCATTGATGAGTGTTTTCAAAGTATGAAGCAACTCTCTCAAGCATTTAGCCAACTGACTGCCGCTTGTAAAGCAGATTACGCGCCCTTCATTGAACCTCAATGGATTAAAAATCCAGAATCCATAGTCTTTTCTCTTCACACACTCAATGAATGGAACCAACGAGGTAAAAATTTGATTGTATACATGCGACGCATCTATTATTGCCTGTTACATGTATTTGTAAAAACATTTGAAGTGAGCATGCATATGTGGGATATCTATCATGCGTTTCTTTACAGTCATGATGATATGCCTGAAGTTTGTATTAATGGTATGTATTGGTTGAGAAAACTCGAAAAAAATCAGGCACATTTCAACCAACAACTAGAAAAGTATGAGCCTCTGATTCAAAAATTCTTTAATCATATGGGAAATGGGTGGTCAGCTAGAAAACTCACCTTGAAAGCAAAATCTGTTTTAAATGGAACCGCGCGTTTTGTGCGTGCTGCGGATAAAGCGGGAGATGCCTTAGTGGATACTGGCAAGAAAGTAGTCCGCGTCATTCAAGTGAAAAGCAGGCTGTTGGTCCAAGGGCTTTCAAAAAAACAACGTGTACACACTCCTTTTGTATTACGTGAAATGCCTCCTATTGAATGGCCCCATCATCCCTCTTTTCGCCTAGGTAGTTAAACGTGATTAGGACGTAATCAGGGGTTTAAGCTAAAGTCTAAGCTAGAAGGAAAAGTCTTTCTGCGATATAATTTCACTTTTTATATTATCAGGATTTCTTCATGCTTACACAACAAATTCGTCGTCAATTCCTCCAATACTTTAAAGATCGCCAGCATGCCGTGATTGCCTCATCACCGGTCGTTCCCCATGATGATCCCACTCTTTTATTTACTAACGCAGGGATGAATCAATTTAAAGATGTCTTTTTAGGTAACACTGTTCGCGACTATAAGAGAGCCACGACCTCACAAAAATGTATTCGGGTAGGGGGAAAACATAATGATTTAGAGAATGTTGGTCATACAGCGCGCCATCTGACCTTTTTTGAAATGCTGGGGAATTTTTCCTTTGGAGATTATTTCAAAGCTGATGCCATTCAATTTGCATGGGAAGTCTCCACACAAATTTTTGAATTTGAGCCAGAAAGAATATGGCCCAGTGTTTTCAGGGAAGATGATGAAGCTTTCGAACTTTGGAAAAAGTATGTACCCGAAAATAAAATTACCCGTTTAGATGAAAAAGATAACTTTTGGGCCATGGGCGACACAGGTCCTTGCGGGCCCTGCTCCGAGCTGTACTATGATCGTGGGCCTAAGTATGGCACTGCCGAACGTCTCTTAGATGATAAAGAAGGCCATCGTTATCTGGAATTTTGGAATTTGGTTTTTATGCAGTACAACCGTACATCTCCTAACGATGTAGGATTACTCCCCAAGCCATCTATTGATACGGGAGCAGGTCTAGAACGGGTGATTAGCCTCAAAATGAATGTAGAATCGGTTTTCGAAACTGATGTTCTGCGTAGCTTAATTGCCCAAGTAGAGCAAGTTTCAGGGGTTTCTTATCATTCGACTGACCCTCTATTAGCCCCCGCATTTCGCGTCATCGTTGACCATCTTCGCTGCTTAGCTTTTGCCATCGCCGATGGAGTTCAACCTAGCAATTTAGATCGTGGATACGTCCTACGTAAAGTATTAAGACGCGCTGTGCGTTATGGTCGTATGCTTGGATTGGAAGATCCCTTTTTAGCTAAAATTCTTCCTCGATTAATCGAAACTATGGGTACTGATTACAAAGAACTGCAGAAAGCGCAAAGCCGTATTGCTGAAATCCTTACAGGAGAAGAAGAAGCCTTCTTACGTACACTTAAGAGGGGGGGGAATATTCTCAATCAAGTGATTGAAAAAGCACAAGGGGATCGCAAAGAGATTAGTGGGGATGATGCCTTTAGATTGAAAGACACCTATGGCCTTCCGTTTGAAGAAATACAATTAATTGCTAAAGATTCGAATTTAACAGTAGATATCAAGCGCTATCAAACGTTGGAACAAGAAGCAAAAGAACGTTCAAGAACCTCTCAAAAAACTACGCAACAGGTGGCTTCAGAAAGCTTATATGCCCAATTTGCAGAGCAAAAAGGAGCCACCGAGTTTGTCGGTTATCACTTGTCTCATGCGATTACTAAAGTGGTAGGTCTGATTCACAATGGACAGTTCGTGAATCAATTGCAGGAAGGGCAAGAAGGCATTGTCTTATTGGAAAAAACTCCCTTTTATGCGGAAATGGGTGGTCAAATTGGAGATATTGGAACCATAAAAGGAGATCACAAAACATTTGTGGTTATAGACTGTAAAGCCCCCTATAAAGGGGTGGTAGCTCATGAAGGCAAACTAGAGAAAGGAGCTCTAAATCTGGGAGATACTGTTACGGCAGCCATTGACACGGAAAGACGCCAGAGCATCGCTAACAACCATACGGCTACGCATTTATTACACTGGGCTCTCCATCAAATTTTGGGAGAACACATCAAGCAAGCAGGCTCTGTCGTGGACGCCCAACGTCTACGTTTTGATTTTAGCCACCATAAAGCCTTATCATCCGAAGAAATTCAAAAAATTGAAGACCTGATCAACGCCAAAATTCGTACCAATGAAGAGGTCAGGTGGTATGAAATTCCTTATGAAGAAGCACAAAAAAGGGAAGATATTAAACAGTTCTTTGGAGAAAAATATGCCTCAGTTGTACGGGTCATCGATATCGATTACTCTAAAGAACTATGTGGAGGAACACATACTTCATCTTTAGGGAATATAGGATATTTTCGTATTGCTAAAGAGAGTAGCATTGCCGCTGGTGTACGCCGTATCGAAGCTGTCACAGGCCACGTTGCTGAAGCACTTGCAAGGGAAAGTGATCTCGCTTTAGCGCAAGCTGCTAATCTTTTAAAAACGCAAACGCCAAAACTCAATGAAAGAATTGAAAAACTGCTTGAAGAAAATAAAAATCTTCAAGTGCAATTAAAAAATTTTCAAAAAAATCAATTAGAAGCCTTGGCGCAAACTCTTTTGCAACAAGCAGAAAAGCGTCCTCACGGTATGCTTATAGCGGCAAAGATTCATGCAACGCCCGAAGAATTAAGGCTGTGTGCAGATGACTTAATGAACCGGTTGCAATCAGGGATTATAGTCTTAGCCACCGCGTTAGAGCATACCTGTCAATTCATCGTCAGAGTCAGTGATGATTTAATTAGTCAAGGGTTTAAAGCTGGCGATATTGTAAAAAAGATAGCACCTATGATTGAAGGAAGTGGCGGTGGCAAACCGAATAGTGCCCAAGCGGGGGGGAAAGCTCCTCAAAACATTGAGAAAGCTCTCGCCTATATTCGAGAAATTATCTAGGAATACCTAAAAACACGTATTTGCGATTTGAAAGGAACGTTTCTTTCAAAGCGCAAATCCAAAGAATTTTTTTCTAAGCCGAAACGGCTTGAGCCCAACTTTTAAGATTATTTTTATAAAGATGATCCGTTCCTAGGTAATCAATATCATTATGTGTAAATTCCTCATGGGCAATTTTGTTAATTGCCTCAACATGACCCAGACTATCCCCTAAACGCGCTTGAAAAAGCATAGACTCATCTTTCTTAGCGGTAATGACATGGATCTGATGAGCAATGGGAGTGGTGGTCAGTGCCCGCTTAGAATTCAAATTATTCATATGAATCATTTTTAAAAACCCCTGCACCATTTTAGAAATCCCACGGCTTAAGGTTTTGAATTTAGCTTTTTTTTCTTCGCTCCTATCAATCCCTTTCGCACCACTCGTCCATTCTTGAATTTTATCTCTTGCTACACCTCCCGCATAGTCCGACATAGAGGTAAAAGAATGCACATTAGCATACAAACCGATCTTTATACCGTTTTCTTCGTGAATTTCCTTTAGGGCTGCTGCACTAAATCCTCCGCCAAGAGAGTGGCTAAAGACACCTACTCGTGCGGGGTTTCCGCTTAAATTATTTAAGGCATACTGAATAGCAGCTTTAGTATCTTTCACTCCATCTGAGCTATTTTCCATTTTACCTAAACTACTCCCTAAACTACGCGGATTGAACATTAACACGTTTACATTCAATTCTTCAGCATACTGCTTTGCTAGAGCGTAGTGCTGCTCGTAAATGGAATCGTTCCCGTGAACCATCACCATCACAGGTCGATCATCCATATGCTGTTTATCTGGATAGATGAGACATCCATCAATCAATTGATGATCTTCACTGAAAAATTGGATTTTTTTTGCCGTTTGGTTTTTAACAGCTTCCTCAATAGGATGTTGATTTTGTATTTGATCCACTTGTTGGCGATTAGTTTTAGAATCTGAGGCAGGATAGATGATCTTTTGCATGATTAATGTTCTAACAATCATCACCTTATTGATAATTTTTTGTAGCATTAACTTTTTTTTATCCGATGAGGTCAGTTTACTTACATGTTCATCAAGCACTGTCTTTTTTTCTTGGACTCTATGCAGTTGCTGATCAATCTCATCTATCTCTTTTTTTAAAATAGCTTCAGGCTCTGATTGGTCAAGGGATAGAGACCCTCCCATTTTTACAATTAATTTTTCCAGTGTTCGTTGGTTGTTTAATAATACATCTTTCTCTTCTGGATCTGTTTCTAAATTAATTTTTTCTTTCAGCTGAGCCAACTCTGTTTTTTTTTGATTGATGAGAACATCATCGTTAGAGGAACGCTCTTGAGTCTGCTTGTAAATGTCTACTTTGCGCTGATCTAATCGATGCGTTTGTCTCTCTAATTGTTTAAATTGCTGACCAAAAGCAATCGAAGTCATCAATTGATCTACTTTTTTATCTAATTTTTCACTCAGTTGATTCCAAGCCTTCGAAATGGGCTTGCTAATTGTATTTTTGACAAATTCAGGAAAGGAAGACGGGGATGGAGAATTTTTGATTTCTTGAACCATAAAAGCAGCCTCCATAAGGATAATGTTATTATATCATATTTAACAAAAGTAAATAAATAATATTTATTATTGTTAAATATGATTACTATAAGTATTACCTACGTGCTGCAGTAGAAAACATTCGGTGAACAAACATTTGAGCAAATTCTTCAAAGGTGGTTGTGCCCCGATGTTCTAAGGTCAGTTTTTGGGTAGGGTGGAGTTTACCTAAATTAATAGCCTGGAACATCTCTAAAAGAGAAGCGATACTCTCTTGTTCAAATCCAGCTTTTAATAGAAAATCTCTTTCCTCTTCGAAGGTATTTTCTACATAGCGTAAATCGGGCTTATCAAGGATTTGGGCTAAAATGGCTGTGGCTTCCTCATAGCTTATTGCACGAGGACCTACAAAGTCAAATACCTGATGATGAAAAGGATCTGTACGCTCTAAGAGATCTGCTATTTTCCAACCTATATCTCGTGTCGCAACCATTTCTATGGGAACATTCGCATTAATAGGCATTGCTATTAAATCATTATAAAGAATGGAAGGAGCTGCCATTGCAAAGTTTTCCATAAAATATCCCGCTCTTAGATGAATTAAATCTGTGATTGTGCGGAGATCATTTAAACGTTCTTCTTGCTTATGGAGACCTTTAATGGGTCCTGTTCCTTCCCTTAATTCAGCACCCAAGCTACTTAAATTCACCACGCGAGGGACCCTTGTTCTTCTCAAGGCTTCATATATAGCAATCCCTACACGATCCTGGAAGACCTCTTCTGATTCTGCTTTTAGAGAAGGGGTCATTTTCACAGGTGGAGTCATTTTTACAGGGGGAATCATACAAAAAACAGAATGACAATCTCTAAAAGCTTCCGTTAATCCCTCTACATCATCAAATTCATACAGATAAACTTCGCAACCCTTCGCTAAAAGATTTCTCATCTTTCTTTCATTTCTACCTATGGCGCGAATCACATGTCCTCGCTTCAACAGATCTTCAACAATGACACGGCCTACCTGACCTGTAGCTCCCATCACTGCAATTATTTTTTTACTCATAAAAACCTCCTTTAGAGGTAAAAAAACCTATTAGAATCGGATAGTGAATAGAGTAGAACTGAAGAGGAGTCAACGACAAGTACATTCACTCACCTCTAATTTCATTTTAAACCATCTACTATTAAATTTTTTATAAGTAAGCAATAATAAATAAAATAAATTTATTTTATTTATTTATAATAAAACAAATATCTGTTATAACTATTAACATTAATATAAATATATTTAATATAATTGGAAAAACATGAATTACGGTGATTATTCTCCTAAAAGTAATATTTTTAGCTATTATATGGACTCAGAGGAATCAAGCAGTCCAAGTAAAGATCTGGCAGAAACAGATCCTGGCCATTCCGGCTCTCAAAATGACATTTTCCCAATAAAATCTTCCCAGACTTCTCCCCCCCTGAATCCAAACTCTTTTGATTACCCATCCTTGAACCAAGCTCCAGTTGATGCCTCACTCTCGATCCAACAATCTATACCTCGCCAGACGGACGGAGAATTCCGACCTTTATACGATAGATCTCAGCTACCGGTTGAAAACAATCTAGATTCAAGAGTATCGAGTCTTAGCGTGAGTGTGCACATCAGTGGCGGAATGACTCCCCCTCAACCCACCCAATCTCACCCATCACAACCAACAAGACTCCAGTACTCTACCCATGATAGGCTCCTTCCCCCAGTTCCATTGAATCCTCCCCAAACTTTAACGAGCTATTCCACCCCTCCATTTGTCTGGAATATCCCTCAGTCCGACCTGCATGCAGCAACTTTTCAACAGCACCCCTCACAAGCGACTATGCATCCCCACACAATCAATATCCACCATAAGCCATCTCCTCAGCCAGATTCCTTAAATGCTCAGCAAAACCCAAACTCTTTCTCAACTCAATTTACCATTCATCTCCCTCAGTTCGTACAATCTCAATTATATCCATCCCAAGAGACTATGCATCCACACACTATCAATATCCACCATTCGCCATCTCCCCAGCCAGATCCCTTGAATGCTCAGCAAAACCCAAACTCCTACTCCACGAAATTCACAATAAATTTCCCTCCCTTCCTCCAACCATCAACGTTATCTCCACTGCCTCCCTTACAACCAATGATGAAACCACCAACGCCTATCAATCCTCTTCCCTATTTGGAGCCAAAAAAATTGGCCATCCATCCTTCACCCCCTATAAAACCATCATTCAAAAAGACAAGTTATCCAAAGAAGGACGAAACAAAATTTGTCATCTATGATCCTCAAAAGGACTATCCATCGAAAAATCTTGGAGCGAACAAAAAGTTACTGGCGCCTTCCCCATCTCTAGTATCAGAATCAATCTTTAAGGTTGATTTACCAACCCTCTCGAGACCATGCAAAATTTGCAAAACAGAATCCTTTCAGAAGAAATATAGGATCAAGATTTCCGATCTCGATAACAACTCTATCTGTAAGGGATGTCACGATGTTGCAAAAAAAATAATAAAAAAATTATCCAAGGGCTGTCATCTCTACATCCGTGTACCCCCTGAAAAAATTAAAATATACACGGCTGTTTATGATTACCTAGTGGACTCCAAAATCATCGAGAACACGACGAAAGATTAATAAAATCAAACAATTTCTTTAATCTTTTCTATTACATAAGCTTCGACAAATTGGTCTTCATTCTCTTGTGAACTGATAAGTATTTTACCTTTTGGTGTCACCTCGACATAAGATTTAACTTTTTCGTAGGTGGCTGAAGAAATTGTGACTTGTCCCGCCTCGGACAGAGCCTCCATTTTACTAGCAATATTCACTGTATCGCCCCAGATATCATAGGAAATACGTTTTTTTCCAATCACTCCAGCGATGAGAGGTCCACTACTGATCCCTACACGTATTTTCCAAGAAACTTGAAACATTTCTTTAATGGTTTCCGCCTGCTCTTGAATATATTGAATGACCTCCATGCCAGCTAGTACGCAGTCAAGGGCATGGGTGTCATTGACGACAGGAACGCCTCCTACACACATATATCCATCCCCTATGGTTTTTATCTTCTCTATGCGATGCTTCTCGATAATATAATCAAATGCATCAAAATAATATTCGAGGGCTGTTAAAAGTTGTGGGGGTGTGATTTTTTTGGCATGGCTCGTAAAATTCACGAAATCAAAGAACATCACTGAAGTATCCGCATAACGTAAAGGCTCCACAACCCCAAAAGATAAAAGCTCATGCGCAACAGGAGTTGGTAATACATTGGTTAATAGGCTCTCTTGCTCTCTATGCGATGTTTCTAAAAGTGTATAGGCTTTTTGAAGTTCCTCTTGCAATACGGCTTGCACCTGATTTTGATCCAAAATGTTTTGATAGGTGGTGAAAAGAAAATCAAATATTTTTTGACGGCTAGCCCCTATGGAGTATTTTTGATTTCCTAAGAAGATTTCTTCTTTATCTTCTTGACTTATTGATTTTAAGGCTTTACCGCTCAGGAGATACCTAACCGTCGATAATAAAATATCTGCATTGTAAGGTTTAGTGATGTAATTGTCAGCATCGTACTCAATCCCTCGAATAATTTCCTCCGGATCTGAGAGTACTGTACACAGAATAAAGGGAATGCTGCGCAATCTAGGATCTGTTTTCAAATGTTTGCACAGTTCATACCCAGACATAAGCGGCATGTTAATATCAGAAATGACTAGAGCTGCGCCTTCAGCTTTTAAATAATTTAATGCTTCCAAACCATCTTTAAAAGTCAGAATATGACGATAATTTCCTTGAATTAAAATTCTTTCAAGTAAAATGGCTTGCGTGGGGCTGTCATCTACAATAACAATCGCTTGATTCATAAGGAATCTCCTATTTCAAAGTCATTGTTATAAAAGTCAAAGCTTGATCCCCATAGCTCAAGTGTATGAGATCCATTCATACATTTTTTTTTATTTTTACTTCATCTATTAAGAAAGTTGTATCCAAATTAAGGAAATACTAAAGAACCCAAAGTTTTTATTAACTGTTGAGGATTTAAATCTTCTTTCAGAAGAAAAGCACTAGCTCCAGCGGCTAAACACTTTTCTTGTAGCTGTTTTCCAGACAGATTGCTTAAAAATATGAAGGGAAGTTTTTGCCATCTATCATTCATTTGCATTTGTCTTAACAAAATCGTCCCATCCATATGAGGCATTTCTACATCGGAAATAATGGCATCCACATTCTCTAAATTAAGCTTTTGTAATCCCTCCATTCCATCCCGAGCTAATACAACCTGATAACCCGCATTCTCTAAAATTCTTTTTACCAGATGTTGCGCTGTCACTGAATCATCCACATACAAAATCGTTTTTTTTATTTCTGGCTTTAGATTTTCTTTTAAACAAGTGAAGGGGTGATCCAACTGAAGGGGAATTTCTATTCGAAAAAGACTATATTGACCTTCTTCCGACTCTGTAGTAATGAGACCATTCATTTTTAGAATTGCATCACGTACAACACTCAGCCCAAAACCTCTTCCAGAAATTTCAGAAATTTCTTCCTTCGTGGAAAAACCAGGAGAAAAAATCAAATGGCGAATTTCATTCTCGTTAATTTTTTCTAGCTCAGCTTCTGAGTAAATTTTATTTTCGAGGACTTTTTGTTTAATCTTAGCTAAATCAAATCCTCTACCATCGTCTCTTACTTCAAAAATAATATTTTTAGGCGTGAGTTTAGCTGCGATAGACAACGTACCTGTCTTAGGTTTGCCTTTAACTATTCTTTCATCTGGCGTCTCAATTCCATGATCCATGCAATTACGTATCAAATGCATAAGAGGATCTTTCATTAGTTCTACAATACGCTTATCCACGCTTATATCTCCTCCTTTCGTGATGAGTTGAATATCTTTATTTCCTGAGCGTGCTAAATCTCTCACCATACGGGGAAAAAGGTCAAATAATTTGGAAAGGTGTACCATGCTTAATTGTCTGACACTATCTCCAATTGCATTTATCGTCAGGTTTAATTCCTGGATTTCTTTGTTAAATTCGTCCTTAAGATTAAATAATTCCTCTTTTATTTTTTTAAGATATTTTTCTTCAAACTCTTTCATATCCTCTTGAAATGCGCTCTCAGAACCGCTATTTAATTTTAATAATTTTTTGCGTGTGTTAAGAAATGCATGGTAACTCTCCTCCCAAAGGTTGGCACACTCTGCCATTTGATGGACCAAAGGTTGCATGTGATCTTTAATTAAAATAAGATCGGAAACTTGGTTGGATAAAGAATCAATTTTTTGAGAGTTAACGCGTATGGTAGAAAAATTTTCTCGATTTGTTTGTTCATGAAAAAGCTGTACATTTCGAAGAATTTTTTCCTGTTTTTCTGGCGTAAATGTCACATTCTGGGAAGCAGAGTTACCGGTAAATAGCTCTTTTAGCAACCCTTGTGTGAGTCCTGTTGAATGAGCTTTATCCATAGGTTGGACAGAAGCGGAAACAATTCTTAATTTATGGATGACTGTCTCCATCGCCTGATTGGACGCATGACCGGTCACAGCCTCCTCCACAAGATCAGCAATAAAGTCCACAGATTCTAAAAAAATTGCAATGACTTCTTTTGTAAGTTGCAGTGTTCCTTTTTTAGATAATGTAAAATAATCTTCCAGGAGGTGAACCACCTTTTCAATATCCTGTAATTTTAACATTCTGGCAGCACCCTTTAAAGAGTGAGCTTCGCGAAATACTTCATCCAACAACTGCTGATTATTAGGATCGATTTCTAAAAGTTTTAGTTCATCTATGAGATGTTTAATTCTTTCTTCGCTTTCTGCTTGAAAGAGTGCACGCAATTCGGGGTCTTCAATCATATATTACACCTTTAGAAATTCTAAAAATGATAGCTTTTAAACCTAATGGGCCAGGATCTTTGGACTGTAAGCGTAATTTTTCCCTTTCAACTGGAAAATCTTTATTCAAAATTTTATAAAGTCAAAAACAAGTAAAAATAAATGAATAATAAAAACCCCTAGGAGGGTTTTCTGTTTCAAATAAATCAATCCAAGGGGAAGGCTTATTATAAAGATATTTAAGGCGGTTAAATAGCCAAAAGAGACAAAAAAAAGAAATAAAAAAGCCGCGTTGATTAAGAGGCTTTTGTATCCTTTTGTGTCCTGAAAAAAGGTTTGAATAGACGTT
Source organism: Chlamydiales bacterium 38-26 (assembly GCA_001897225.1). Lineage (GTDB taxonomy): Bacteria > Chlamydiota > Chlamydiia > Chlamydiales > Parachlamydiaceae > Neochlamydia. Next base: position 927,262 of record MKSK01000001.1, on the reverse strand, counting down.
TGCAAAACCCCGCGCGCTATAAATTCATGAAAAAAACAATACAAAGCTAGAAATCCAAAAGAGTACACTTTTTCTACATTAAAAAGCGTAGAGGATATGTCTTTAAAGTATCGTTCACCGGTATAAAAATGGGCTAAAAAGACTCCGACCCATACGATTAATATTGTCAAACAGGATGTAAAGGTGACACTTAACCAATGATCCAAATTTATGCCGAAATTCTTCCATTTAAATTTATTTTCTCTTATCGCTAAAAGTATAGGACCGGCGGCTATAAACCAAGGTAAATAGGGTTGAAGACTTTTAGAGAAAAAGCCACTAAGAAATACACCTAAGGCTAAAATAAAATACACATAAAATAAAAATTTTCCTGTATCTTGCCAAAGTTTAAAAAAGGATTGCTTTTCTTTTAAGCTCTTGACCAAATTTTGATTAGAAGTCCGTAAGCGATTAATATTAATTTCTGCGATGTGGGCAAAAATATTGGTCAAAATTCCCTGCAAAAGTTGATTATTTTGCAAAGATTCTTTTGATAATTTTAGGGTTGTCGTTGGCTTGATTGTTCTTATGGTGGAAGACCGAGGAGAATTATCAATAAAGGACATCTCGCCAAATATATCGTCCTTACCAATACGTCCAATGATGACTTCTGAAAGATGGTCTTCATCCCATTTAAAAACAGCCACTTCACCTTCCACAATTAGATAAACATCATTTGTCAAATCCCCCTCATTGATAATTGTCACATTTGGTGGAAATTTCTCTTCAACAAAGTGATCTTTAATGTCTTGAATTTGTTCTTTTGAAAATGTTTTAAATACTGACAGAGATTTTAAGAAGTCGACTTCCTTTTCCGTATCCACCATGACCCCTGGGGTTTTTTTCGATTTTACTATCTATATTTATACTGATATTGATATATGTTTTTTTTTTTAAGGTAAATAGATACCGGAACGATCTCACGATTTGGTTTTGAAGTCAGGCGAAAGTTCTCAGGCATACATCACCCTACAAGACTCAATATCCATAGATGATTCGTGGATGGTGGTGCATCCCTGATACCCTAGCTTTAGATTAAATCCAAATTTTGGGATCTTTTGGATGTAACACAGAAAGTCAATGCTTATGTATACCATTGCTATTCGTATGCTTATCGGAGATCGAGTCAAGTATTTAATCCTGATCTCTGCTCTTGCTTTTGCTTCACTCTTAATTATTCAACAAGCAGGCGTATTCTGGGGAGTAATGCATTGGACGACTGCCATTATTACCAATACCAATGTTCCTATCTGGGTTGTAGACTCTAAAGTGCAACAAATAAATAATCTAAAATCCTTAAGCGATACTGATTTGGCTAGAGTAAGATCTGTAAGAGGAGTCAAGTGGGCTGAGCCTTATTATTCATCTATTTTAAATGCTAAGCAGTATACTGGCAACTTCTTAGAAGTTCAGCTGGTTGGTGTGGATAGCTCTACATTAATCGGTATCCCCACGGAGATGGTTAAAGGAAAGCTAGAGGATTTGCGACAATCCAAAGCCGTCATTGTTGATGCAATTGGCTTAAAAAAAATCAATCAAGATTTACCTAAACCTTTAGATTTAGGAGATACCTTTGACATTAATGATCATGAAGTCAAAATTGTTGGTATAGTAAGAGCAGAGCAACCATTTAGTGGAACTCCCTTTATTTATACCACCTATGAGCATGCCATCTCCATAGCTCCTCCTATGCGTCGAACCCTATCTGCTATACTTGTGCAACCCGAAAAAAGTTTAAGTGTTGATCAAGTGGTCAAAGAGATTGAAGGTCAAACTCGTTTGAAGGCCTACACGAGTAATGAGTTTTTTTGGAGAACCATTTATTGGTTTTTTACTAAAACAGGTATCCCCGTCTCTTTTGGATCCACAATTGTCCTTGGTTTTATTGTAGGGCTAACTGTGTCGAGCCAGACTTTTTATTCATTCGTTAATGAAAATTTAGGAAATTTTGGTGCCCTTAAGGCTATGGGAGCCAGTGAAGCCCTATTAAAAAGAATGCTGCTTGTTCAAGTATTTTTAGCAGGCTTTATTGGTTATGGAATTGGTTTGGGACTTGCCTCGACGTTTGGATTTTTTTCCATCGCTTCGGATCTTTTACCTTTTTACTTATCCTGGCAGTTCCCTCTTTTGACCTTTCTGTCGATCATCGCAATCTGCCTGTTTTCAGTATTCTTGAGCATCAGAAAAATTAGACAACTTGAAACATCTGAGGTTTTTCGTGTCTGACACCCCTATTGCTGTAAAAATCCAAGGTTTAACAAAAAGATTTATGGTAGGAGATTTTCATTTAGAAGTCTTGCGAGGAATAGATCTTGAAGTGAGAAAGGGTGAAATTCTCATGATTACTGGGCCTTCGGGTTGTGGAAAAACCACTCTAATTAGCATCATAGCAGGGACTCTTCGCTTTGATGAAGGTAAGCTCACTGTCTTTAATAATGACTTAAAAAACTTATCAGATGACCAGATGACTGAGTTTAGAAAATCACACATTGGGTTCATATTTCAACAATTTCATTTAATTAAGTCGTTGAATAACTTAGAAAATATTTCTATTCCATTACTTTTAAATGGGATGGATAAAAAAGAAGCCATGCAAAAAGCGATGGACATGCTTGATGTCGTGGGCTTAAAAAATAAAGAAGACTTAAGATCCTACCATCTATCAGGCGGAGAGCAGCAAAGAGTAGCTATTGCACGTGCATTAGTGCATCAACCCCCTTTATTGATATGTGATGAACCCACAGCTGCACTAGACGCTGATAACGGGGCAAGAATCATGCAATTGATTAGAGAAGTAGCAAAATCCCCTCATCGAAGCGTGGTGGTGGTGACGCACGATAACAGAATATTTAAATATGCTGATAGAATTGCCAGAATGGAAGATGGGCTAATTACGGGCTATGGATCTGATTATAAATGAATGAATGTAAACAGAATGAGTGAACGATGATTATTCTAAAATCTTTGAGTTTTTATTTAGCAGTTTTAGGTATTTTGCTCGCTGTTGTTTTCTCTATTATGACCGAAAAAAGAACACCTCCTATTCTGCCTATTCAAGAACCCTCTTTTAGTCCATTCCCCTCTTATATCTCAGCCTCAGGAATTGTGGAGTCAATCGATAAAAATATTGATTTGGGTGTACCAGAAGAAGGGATAGTCACTGAATTATGGGTAAAAGTCGGCGAAAAAGTCCAGAAAGGAAGCCCCTTATTCAAGGTAGATACACGGTCCTTAGAGGCTGAAGAACTTGTCAATAAAGCCAATTTAGAAGTGGCCCAAGCAGACTATCAAAAGCAAAAAGATAGACTTGAACGATACTTATCCATTAAAGATCCTCGAGCCATCAGCCAGGATGAACTTCAAAATCTCAGAAATGATGTGAAAATTGCTAAAGCAAAACTAGACCAAGCTCAGGCACAGATGCAAAAAACAAAAGAGCTCATGGAACGGATGACGGTTCGATCCCCTATTGACGGAACCGTATTAGAGTTAAACATCAGGGTCGGTGAATTCATTGCAAAAAATAGCTCGGCCATCTTAATTGGTAATATTGAATATTTACAAATACGTGTAAATATAGATGAGCAAAACGCCGGCTATTTTATTCCTAATCTATCTGCCGTGGCTTATCCAAAAAACAATACTTCCATCAAGGTTCCTTTAAAATTTTCAAGAATTGAGCCTTTTGTGATCCCGAAAACCTCTTTAACTGGTTCAGGGGAAGAACGTGTAGACACACGAGTTCTACAAGTAATTTACACCTTTGATCAACCTGTAAATTATCATTTTTATGTCGGCCAGCAGGCAGATGTCTTTTTAGAAAAAAAGGAATCCCAAACTACACATGAATAAACTAGGGATTGTCTCCATCCTAATCTTTTTTTTGGCTAGCTGTACCGTAGGACCGACCTATAAGGTTCCCTCTACATCTGTGCCCGCAGAATGGAAAGGAGGAAATTTTAAAGCAGACTCTCCTTTAGTCGAGTATTGGTGGGAGGTATTTAATGATCCCATGCTATCCATGCTAGAGGATCAAGCTGTAAAAAATAATCAAGATTTAAAAGCAGCGGTGCAGCGAGTTTTTCAAGCAAGAGCATTTGTTGGATTAGAAAAATCTGATCTATATCCACACCTTAATTTGGCACCCGAGTACACAAGTACAGGAATTTTATTCCAGGTTTTTGGTGTTCCAGTACCCCAACCTATCCTTAGAATTCATCAAATGGTGTATAGTTTACCCTTTAGACTAACATATGAATTAGATCTTTGGGGAAAATTAAAAAGTCAGTATCGCGCTGCAGTCCTTAATTATGAAGCCCAAATCAGCGCCTATGAAACCACCTTACTCTTGTTAACTGCCGACTTAGCCAACTATTATTATCAACTTCGCGCGATTGACTCCCAATTGGAACTTTTAAAGAAAACGACTGAGGTGAGAAAAGAGGCACTAGAAGTTAATCAAGAAAGATATCGTGTAGGGTTTATCAACTATTCAGATGTAACAAGAGCTGAAACACTCTATTATGATGCTGATGCTGAGTTTAGTGAAGCCTCTAGACAGCGTGCGATCACAGAAAATACCATTGCAGTACTTATAGGGGTGCCGGCTTCTATATTTTCAATCCCCCCTAATCCTCTCTATGATCCACCTCCCAGCATACCTGCCGGACTCCCCTCTGAAATTTTACTTAAAAGACCGGATATTAAAGAGCTAGAGAGACGGGCAGCCTCAGAGCATGCTTTAATCAATGCAGCTTACGCTTCTTTTTTTCCATCTATCAACTTTACAGGAGCTTTAGGCTACTCCAGTCCTGATCTGCGCGATTTTTTACAATGGAATAGTCGTTATTGGTTAATCGATGGGGGTGGTAATGTGCCTCTTTTTGATGGCTATCGAAATATTTCCAATTTAGAGCTTACTTGGGCTAGATTTGGCGAAGCAAGCGCCTACTACAAACAAGGAGTTATTACAGCCTTCAAGGAAGTTGAGGATGCCTTAACAAGTATTCAATATGAAGCAGAGATCATGGAAAAGCTGGAAAAAGCCGCGATAGCAGCAAAAACAACTGTAGAAATATCTTCAGAGAGGTATCTTCGCGGTCAAACAAATTATTTAGATGTATCGGACAGTGAGGGATCCTCTCTAAAATTGCAAAGGCAGGTCATCGAATTATTAGGTAGACGTTATATTTCAACAGTTCAACTCATTAAAGCATTAGGCGGGAGTTGGAATTCACTTCCTCAAACATCCTGCCCCATTGATTAGTACAGTGAATGCTAAATTGGCTAAGAAAGATATAAAATTTCACCCTGTGATGGAAAAATGAATGTGACATTTAAATCATTACGTTCTTCTAATTCTTTAATGATGAGATCCCTTGAACCAGGCTGTTGTTTTTTTATATGCGTAATATAGACCCTTAAGTTTCTTAAGCTACAAGATAGATTTGTTCCCTCTACAAGAAAAGCTAAATGCCTAAGTTCTTGTAATAGATATCCTGGGTTAAAATGGCCAAAAAGGCATTCAGACGAGCAATCACCCGGATATGAACATTCAATAAAAATATCTCTTAAAATGTTTTGCCTAATTAATGGAGCTATTCTTTCCCATATTGTATGGAGACATTTTTTTTTCTCTAAACAATCTGGAGAAGTGTCTCCAAAATACATCATATAACGATCTTCTGATTTGATCAGAAATGCTGAAGAAGAATATCCTTTAGAATGTTCTAGTAAAAATGTTTCCACTGACATCTCTACTTCAGGAATTATATATTCTTCTCCTAAACTTAACCTTACATAGTGATAAAGGCTCAACGGCTGGCTCCCCTCATTAGCATAGTTAGGCCAGATCTTGTGGTTAAATAAATGATCTCTTAAGTAATTAATGGTTGTATGGGTGCCATAAATATTTTTCTTTTGATCTACAGCGGAATTAATGACCAACCCTTTCACATGATCTAAATGTGCGTGAGAAATCACATAAGCTTTCACATGATTTTTTAAAAAGTCAATCTCAGGAAAGCTTTCTGAAGAGAGAGCTATATTTAATTCCTCTAAAGAATTTTTCTTTACAACTTGAGAAATTCCTTCTAGTAGACTGCCTGCATCTAAAGCCAAAAATTTAGTAAAGTCTTTATTGGCAATTAGATAACAAGAAAGATTACTATCAAATGCACCTCCAGTACATCCACAAACAAGTACTTTAAAAATGGCGTGTTGATTTTGCATGGAGATTCCTTTACATTCTCAACCGTTTTTTAAACCATTTCTTATAATAATACAAATACTCGTGGTGTATCCGAATAGTTTGGGAAATAGACATCAGCTGTTGTACACAGTTTTAAAAAGTTGGTTTAGCTTAAGGGTTGCGACTTAAATCTCGCTCCTCAATTTTATGATGACTAAAGATATGGAGGCTGTTAAAACACTTTTTAGAGTTATACGGCAAACATAGACTTCATACACAAGACAGAGATAGTGTCTTAGTTGCGTTTAGTAAATAAAATAAAACATATAAGATAATAGAGCTGATAAAGAATTTAATTACATCTTAACATCCAATTGTACAATAACATCTATATATTTAAAAAATAAAATAATTTAATTTTATCTATTTAAATAATATCTAATTTTATTATATTATCTATCAAAAAATGAGATTTTTAAAATTTACATCTGTCTTTATTGCTATAATCTTGATTTTTTTAGCATATTCAACCATGCATCAAAGTCATACCTAGCTCCGAATCTACCTTTTTTAATACAAATGTTGCTAGGATTAAGCATGTCAAGAAAGCGGCAGGATAGTCGAAGACAGTAAAAAACCAGGTTATAATTTAAAGCTATGAGTATTAATCCAAACAACAACTATTACAATGACCATAATACTAATAATGGCATCCAAACATGGCCTTATTTATTTCCCATTCCTCTAGACAATGATTGTTATAATCTTCCACTTGAACTTAAATTAGACGAAGATGAGCTTCTCATTCCCTCAGAACAACTCCCGATATCATCCAAATACTCATCAAAAAACTGCAAGATCTGTTTGATTCAAATCGAATGGAAAAGGCGAGTCACTACCTACAGAGGTCAAATCAACGACAATCACATTTGTAACAAATGCAAAATTATCAAAAGAAAAGTTCTAAAGAGAATCACCGCCAATGAATCTATCCTTTATCGCGTGCCAAGAGAACTTCACCCTCTTTATCAAGCTGCAAAGAATTATATTGAAAAAAATAAAAAATAACGCTCAATCCTCGCCCTTCATAGATTTTACCTTGAATTTTTTTTCAAATCTTTGGAAGTAACCAAACAACCTACACTTTTTAACCAACTAAAATTTTGAGAGAAGATTACATAAAAAATAGTCACGCTGTCGATACTTATTAACCCCATCAAGATCTAAATTTAAGAAGGGAAAACCTGCTTTTGTTACTCTTTAGAAGTGCGGTAAAGGTAAAATTTTAGCAAAATCTATATTTTTTAATGGGAACCTTGTTAAAATAGAGACCCTTGCGAGAAATACATATGCAGATAGGTAAAAACAAGTTCAGGTCATTAGGAGTTTTGTGTTTAAAGACATCATAAGTAGTCATAAAATTCAAGCTTTAGAATCTGCATTAAGAGACCAAGACTCTATTCTCATTGAGGATACTTGGAATGCCCCTAAAGCTTTTATCGCTTCTTTAGCCCAGCAAGTCACCGGCAAACATATTCTCATTCTTACTGGAGCTAGCCAAGAAGAAACACGTCTTTTTCACGATTTTCCTTTTTTTAACGCTCAAACTGCCATTGAATTTCCCGCCTGGGAAACTTTACCTTCCGAAAATATAGCCCCTAGTCCCGATGTGGTGGGAGAGCGTTATAAAGTTCTAGAAGAAATATCGACTAGCAAGCAGCCACGCATCATTCTAGCAAGCTTGCAGGCTTGCCTACAACGGATGATTCCTCCCCAAAAATTTCAGAAACTCTATCTTCATCTCAAAGTTAAAGACACGATTTCCTTTGATATCTTCATTCTAAAGCTGGTAGAGATGGGTTATCAAAGACGCCCTGTTGCCGCTGATAAGGGAGAGTTTGCGGTCCGTGGAGGAATCATCGATCTTTTTCCAGTCTCTTCCCCAGATCCTTTCCGTATTGAATTTTGGGGAGATGATATAGAATCCATTCGCATCTACGATCCGATTGGGCAAAAGTCCATTCGTCCAGTAGAAAGCGCTGAGATTACTCCTGCAAAAGAATTAGAACTTTTACAAACTGAAAAACAACTAAGCACTTTACTTGACTACCTAGGACCTCAAACCTTAATTATATTCGATGACTTACTAGCTTTAGAAGATCGATATGCTTCCTTGGTGAATATATGTGGAGGCGCTACACGAACTTTCTGCAGTATTGATCAGTTGATGGAGGATATGCAGTCTCTCCAAAAAATATTTTTAAGTCAAAATCCTATTGAAGAATTGAGTGAAATTCGACTGCTGGAAAAAACCTCTGCTAATTATTATTCTGCAGACGCTCCTTTATATAAAATTTCTTTTCATATGTTTTTAAGAGAGTTTCAAGCGCGCCGTTGGCAACATCCTTTTATTCCCATCCATCATTTCCTCCTCCCGGAACGTACCGAAAAAGAAGAAGTAACAGGCCAAGAAATTCTTTTATCCCTTTCCAAGCTATCTTCCCATGATTACTCTCTACATTTTCTATGCTCAAATGAGTTAGAAGAAAACACCTTAAAAAAACGTATCGAGGATGCAGGGATCCTTCTCCCCAAAAACACCTCTTATCATAGAGGCTATCTATCAAGCGGATTTGTTTTAGAAGATAATAAACTCATTATCCTTCCCCTGACAGAAATTACCCATCGTTATAAGATCCGCCGACAAAAACAACGAAGTACTTACCATACAACACCGGCAGAAAGCTATGACCTTTCTCCTGGAGAACTCGTCGTCCATTTAAATAACGGGATCGGAAAATTTACAGGTCTTGAAAAAAGACCCAACCTTCAAGGAACTCTTAGTGAATACTTTGTTATTGAATACGCAGAGAACGCCAAATTATTTGTTCCCCTTAACCAAGCTTATCTCATTAGTAAGTACATTGGGGCCCATGAGGAAATACCCAAACTGCACACTCTTGGAAGTAATCGTTGGAAAAAAACAAAAGAGTCTACTGAAAGAGCGATCCTCAGCTACGCGGCAGACCTCTTAGAATTATACGCCAAACGCTCTGTAAAGGAGGGATTCTCCTATCCAGAGGACAGTCCCGATATGCAAGCATTTGAAGACGATTTTCCTTTTGTAGAAACAGAAGATCAACTCGCAGCAATAGCCGCCATCAAGACCGATATGCAGCAAGCCAAAACCATGGATCGTCTCATTTGCGGGGATGTGGGATATGGGAAAACTGAAGTCGCAATGCGCGCCGCTTTTAAAGCTGTGGTGGATGGACGCAAACAAGTAGCCGTATTGGTTCCCACGACTGTTTTAGCAATGCAGCATTATGAGAATTTTCTCGAGCGCATGGGGAATTTCCCTATCAATATCGCCGTTCTCTCACGCTTTCGTACTGCCAAACAGACGAAAGAAACTTTAGAGGGACTAGAAAAAGGCTCTATAGATATAGTGGTAGGCACTCATCGACTAGTCAGTGATGATATTATATTTAAAGATCTAGGACTCATCATTATTGATGAAGAACAGCGTTTTGGAGTAAAAGCGAAGGAACATTTAAAAAAAATTAAATTATCCGTAGAGTGTCTAACCCTCTCTGCGACGCCGATTCCTCGCACACTTTACATGTCACTAATCGGCGCAAGAGACATGTCGGTCATTAATACCCCGCCGCAAGATCGTCTTCCCATTACAACTCTAATTACCGAGTCTACTGATCAAACTTTGAAAAATGCGCTCCTAAGAGAACTCTCGCGTGATGGCCAAGCCTACGTCATCCACAATCGCGTTGAATCGATCTATAGTTTTGCGGATCGTATCAAAAAACTTCTGCCTCAAGCGCGTATTGTTGTGGGCCATGGCCAGATGGCAAGTGATGAACTAGATGCTGTCTTTCATGCTTTTAAGAGCGGGCAAGCAGATATTTTAATTGCCACAACCATCGTCGAGAATGGCATCGATATACCTAACGCTAACACGATATTGATCGATCGTGCGGATCATTTTGGCATGGCCGATCTCTACCAACTAAGGGGGCGTGTGGGCCGATGGAATCGGCGTGCTTATGCCTACTTTATGGTCCCCAGTATGCGTACACTTCCCGAGATCTCTCGCAAAAGACTGAATGCTCTCATAGAAGCCCAAGGGTATGGTGGAGGAATGAAAATTGCCATGCGTGACCTTGAAATACGCGGGGCGGGCAATATCTTAGGAATGGAACAATCAGGCCACGTGGCTGCCATAGGATTTCATCTTTACTGCAAAATGCTCAAACGCACGATCCAGACTCTCCAAGGAAAAATGCCTAGCACCATCACCGATGCAAAAATAGACATTCCAGCTATCGACGCCCGACTCCCCGAAGATTATGTTAATGAAGTTAGCCTCAGGATGGAAATCTACCAGCGACTTGGAGAAGCTTTAAGCTTTGAAGATGTTGATCTGATCTGGGAAGAAATCAAGGACCGTTTTGGACCACCTCCAGAACCTGCCGTTGCACTCTATCATCTATCGCGTCTACGTGTTTATGCCGCTCTGAACGGCTTCACGCTTGTTAAACTCGAAAAACTTTCCCTTTACCTAGAACAGCACAAGGGGAAACAGACTCGCAGTAAACGCCTCCTATTGGGCAAATTCAAGAATGCTCAAGAACTTGAGATAAAGATTATCAAGGCGATGAAAGAAGTCTAATCAAAAAAGCAGTATAAAGAATTTAGTCTGGTTCCTATGAAAAGATAAAACTTATGCCATCTTGATTAAATTAGACTTCTAATTTTGGGATTACATATTTTTTAAAGCAGCAGTAATTAGATCTCCAAGTTCTGAATTTTCTGGCAAATCCTTTAAGGTTTTTTTCATCGCTTTTTGGGCTGCCATTTGATTATAGCCCAGGTTAATTAAAGCGCTCATGGCATCACTAATCTTTTGAGCCTGAGGATCGGATTTTAAGGAAATAGTAAATTCAGACGGGTCTAACGGTAGAAGCGCAGCAATTTTATCGCGCATTTCAATGATCAGGCGTTCAGCAGTTTTTTTTCCAATACCAGGGACCTTACTTAAGGTCATGATGTCATGGTTAAGGATCGCCTGATGTAGCTCCGGTCCCGAAAGATGCCCAATCACGCTAAGTGCCATCTTAGGACCTATACCTGTGACATTCATTAGAGCTTCGAAAAGATCCCGATCCTGCGTCGTTAGAAAACCATAAAGTGTTTGAGAAAGTTCTCGAATGACGAATGAAGTATGGAGAGTCACTTGTTCATGAATTTGAGGAAGTTTGCCTAAGAGACTAGATGGAATAAAAACTTTATAACCCAATCCTGATGCCTCTATAATTGCAAAGCTAGGGGTAGCCTGCGTAAGAATTCCTTTAATATAGGCAATCATAAGAGGCTCCTTAAATTTCAGCTTCTAATAGTTGTTGATAGTTTACAGCATGGGCATGGCAAATAGCAATAGCAAGAGCATCAGCAGCATCCTCAGGGGAGGGGGGGTGCGCTAGCCTTAAAAGTAACTGGACCATTTTTTGGACCTGAGTTTTACTCGCATGACCATTACCTACAGTGGCAAGTTTAGCTTGAGAAGGCGCATATTCAAAAATAGGAATCCCGCATTCTTTGGCAGCTAAGATAGGAATACAACGCGCCATGCCTAATTTAATGGCACTTTGTACATTATTTTTTACATATTGAGTTTCTACAGCAAGGGCATCAGGCGAGTGTTTTTTTAATATTTCCCTTAATCCATTGAACAGAATAAAGTACCGATCCGTTAACTTAAACTTCGCGGGAGGGCGTATACATCCATAGTCTACTGCTTGATAGTGATTCGCTTCGACTTTGATAATCCCAAACCCAGTAATGAGCGTCCCGGGATCTACACCAATAATTTTCACAGGGTATTTCCTTAATCAAAAAGATTTTGACGCATGGGCGAGGGTTTTTGCTCTAAATTGAATAAAGAAGGTGCAGGCTGCGAAAATGGGGATTCATTGAGCGGATAGATTTCTTCTTTAGTTGTTGAGAAGTTTGCAGTAGGAGTATCAGGGGCCGTTGGAGATGATGGCGCTTGAGGAGAAGAAGCTGTGGATATAGGACTACCACTCATCACATGACCAAGGCTTGAAAATAGTGAATGCATCTGCTGTTGCTTTTCTTCCAAGGTTTTAAGTTTTTCGTATGCCTTAAGATATTTTTCTTCCCATTTAGCCACTTGACCTTCGGCAAAACGTACAGTTTCATGTAGCTGATCATGCTGTTTTTTTTCTTGAAAAAGTTGCTGCTCAAAAGCGGCTTGTGCCTCGCTCATTTTTAATTTTAACTGGTTAATGGTACTTTGTAGATCACTAATCTGAACTTTTTGTTCTTCAATTTTTTCATTGAGTAGAGCGACTTCTTTCACCTTTTTCCCTAAATGTTGCTGCGCGACTTTAATCCGTGCTTCCTGTTCATCTTGATAGCGTGTAATGTTTGTCAAGGTATCCTCTAAGTGAATTTTATCTTGACGAAGAGTAGAGAGTTGATGATGGAGTTCTGAAATTTGCTCGTCTTTTTGAGAGAGATCTTCCTGATATTTTTGCAGAGTATTTTCGAGTTCGAGATTTTTTTGTTGAAGTGTTTGCAGAGATTGTTGATGTTTTTCATGCCATATTTTTTCAAAATCTTCAAAAGAGGCCTTCAGATGACCTTCTTTTTCAAAGGCAACTTTAAGTTGACTTTGCAAATCTATGATTTCAATTTTTTGTCGCTCCAAATGCTCTTTCAACTGTTTAGATTGATTGAAGTATGTTGTCTTATCATGGACTAAGCCTAAATAGGACTGTTGAAGATCTTGGGCTTCAAACAACCCTTTTGATAGCACTTCTTTGACACTTATCCACTCTTTTCTCAAGTATTCAATTAATGTTGTGGCACCAGTCAAGCGTTTTTCTAGCAGGCTTTTTTCCCCTTGGAGATCCTGAATAATTCTTTGACTGTCTAAGACTTGTGTCCTTAAACCTGAAAACTGACTTTGTAAGGCCTGCATTTCTTCAAGGGTATCATTTTTTTCAGTTTGAACTTGCTGATATTCCTGAGTCTGGTCATGGAGACGACTTTGAGTCATCTTTAACTGTTGAGAAAGATGGGTAGTGGCTTCCTGGGAGCGTTGGAAATCTTCTCGCAGTTGATTGAGTTCAAGATGGGACTCTTCTGATCTTTCACGTAAATGCTTGAGTACCCGCTCTAACTGGTCTGAGTGTTTTTGAGATTCTGTAAGATTTTTATAGAGCTTTTGATTCTCTAAACGTAAAGTCTTATTGCTATTGCGCTCTTGTTCTACTTGTGTTTCTAGTAAAAAACGATTTTCACTATTTTTTTTATAGCTATATTCAAATTTTTGCAGATCCCGGATTTTTTTTTCTCGATCTTGAAGAGAACCTGCTAATTTTTCAAGTTGTTCTTTTTGTTTGCTATTTTGAGAAACAACCTCCTGATAACGGGCTGTCCATTCATGAGATTTAAGCGAATGATCTTGTGTAACAGACAACTGAACGCTCTTTAGTTCTGTACAGACTTGATCATATCGATTTTTTAAATTTTTTTGTTGTTCGATCAAAGAAGCATTTTCTTCCTTCAGATCTTCTATTTGTTCATAGAGTTCCCGGACCTGATGAGAAGGGATGGGGTTTTGTTCCTGTTCGTAGAGGGTTAGAATCGCCTGAGTGTTTTTTTTCTTGTAGAGATTAATCATATACCTCAACTGATCTATCTCTTTTGAAGTCGTTGGTTTAGATGAGGAAATATTCTCAGACGCTGCTTGCTCCTGATTTAAAATCAGGAGCTTTTGTTCTAATTCTTTAGTCTTTTGTCTTTCTAAGACTAAGTTCTGAAAGATTTGCTCTAATTCTTCGTCGGAGTATGTACGATTGATCAAAACACACCTATTAAAAAATATTTGGACATGCGCTTCTGTTTCATTTATATTTACCCTCTGTTATACTTAAGTTTCGCTTTATAACTCAAGATATGCATAACATCCTTAGGTTTAAAAACATGCAATCCCCAAATACATCCTGGCCTGAGAGTTCTCCCACAAATATACTGGTTCGAATGCCCAATTGGATTGGAGATGCGGTGATGGCCACTCCTCTGTTAGCCGATCTACGCCAACATTACAAAGATGCTAAAATCACTGCCATGTGTCAAAACCCTGTCGGAACGTTACTACATCATGATCCTAATCTCACTGAAATTTATTCCTTTAATCGTCCGAGTGGATGGATTCGACGTATACATCATTTTGAAGTCATTGAATATTTACAAGAAGGTCAATATGACTTAGGAATCTTGTTAACGAATTCATTTTCTTCTGCTTGGTGGTTTTGGCGAGGTCAAGTTCAACACAGAATCGGTTTTGGAGATGGTTTAAGAAATTTGCTTTTAGACAAAGCGGTGTCTTTTCCAAAAAACAAAGAGACACAACACCAAGTGTTGACTTATAAAATGCTCTTGGAACCTCTAGGAATTCCTATCTCCTCTACTTCTCCACGATTGTATTTGACATCCAAAGAAATTGATGAAGCCCGTCAATATTTGAAAAACTTAGGGATTGATCCCTCAAAAAACTTGATTGTAGGCATTAACCCGGGAGCTGCTTATGGTTCTGCTAAGTGTTGGCCCCCTGAACGTTATGCGGAAGTCACACGTCAGCTCCTAACAAATCCAGATATTTATGTGGTTTATTTTGGGGATGCGAATGGAGCTTCCTTAGTCAATGATATCTGTAAAGGCATGCCTGAACGTGTTATCAATTTAGCCAGTCGAACTTCTCTTAGGGAGTTGATAGCCTTGATTAACTGCTGCACGATCTTCCTAACAAACGATAGCGGCCCCATGCATATTGCCGCAGCTTTGGGTGTGCGCCTGCTAGCTTTATTCGGCTCCACTAATGAAGTAAAAACTGGTCCTTTCCCTCAGGGAAGTGTTATCCATAAACATGTAGAATGCTCACCCTGTTATAAGCGAGTATGTCCTATCGATTTTCGCTGTATGAGAGAGATCCATGTCAACGAGGTTTATGATCAATTAAAGCAGCTTATTGAAAAGAAATAAAAAATCATTTGATTTCCTCCTCATTCTCGATTACAAACATAATAGTCTAACCTACCCTTAGAAACTTTTTTCGAAAGGAAATATCATGCAGTATGAAGCGGCCTATAGCAAATTGGAGTCCATCGGTCAGACACAACTTCTTGACTATTGGCAATCCCTCAATGCCGAAGAAAAAGACACGCTTTTGTCTCAAATTGAAAATCTAGATATAGAATTATTTCTAAAACAAAAAGCTATTTTACAACACCCCCCCGTTAATCTTTCCGCTTCATTTGAACCCTTCGAAGATTTTAAAAGCTGCGGGTCCGCTGCAGATGAGAAATTAGGCAAAGAGCTCATTCATCAAGGTAAAATGGCCTGTTTAATCGTAGCAGGCGGACAAGCCACGCGTCTGAACCTTCAAGGGCCTAAGGGTCTGTATCCCATTTCCAATATTCGCAATAAAAGTTTATTTCAAATCTTTGCAGAGAAGGTTGTCTGTGCAGGAAAGCAGGCAGGAAATGCTCTTCAGTTGGCGATCATGACCTCTCCAATTAATCATGAGATGACCACGACTTATTTTAAAGCCCATCATTTTTTTGGATTAAAAATTAATCAAGTCCATTTTTTTTCTCAAAAAATGCTCCCCTATTTAGATGATGTAGGAAATCTTTTTTTAGAAAAAAAAGGAAAAATAGCTGAAGGACCCGATGGAAACGGAGCTGCATTATATAACTTATGGACGCATGGAATAATTTCACTATGGAAGAGCCTTGGCATTGAATATGTTAATTTCATTATGATTGATAATCCCTTAGCAGACCCCTTTGACGCAGAACTCTTAGGATATCATGTGCGCAATCAACAGGATATAACAGTGAAATGTATTTTAAAAAATAACCCTGAGGAAAAAGTAGGTGTGCTTGTGAAGCAAGACGATAAGATCAAAGTGATTGAGTATTCAGAAATGTCTGCGAGTGAACGTTCAGCTCAGACCTCTTCTGGATCGCTTAGACATGCCTGTGCGAACATTAGTTTGTTTTGCATAAGCATGTCCTTTATTGAAAAAATTTGCCAACAAGGCCATCCATTGCCTTTACACCCAGCTTATAAGACGGCTCCTAATCTTTTAAATACACAAGCAAAGGCCTGGAAATTCGAGCATTTTATTTTTGACATACTCCCTTTAGCAAATAAAGTGGGAGCGTTATTATATCCACGAGAATATTGCTTTGCACCATTGAAAAATCTAGCAGGCAATGACAGTCCAGAAACGGTAAAAAAAGCCTTGCAAAAACGGGATCAAAAAATATATGAAGAGCTTTTTAATCATAAAGCTCCCCCAGAGCCTTTTGAATTAGCTCAAGATTTTTATTATCCTACACCTTCCTTGATGGAGCTGTGGAAAGGCAAAACTCTATTTAATGATAGATATTTAGGAGACCCATGATCTACTCCCTAGCCACTAACCCTTTCACCTTAGGCGATCTGCACCCAATTTTTCTCCACTTCCCCATCGTTTGGGTAACCACAGCATTTTTATGCGATCTGATCTTCTTATTCAAAAGAAGACTCATCTTATCCCAAATAGCTGACTGGTTTATGATTGGAGCTGCGGCCTTGGCCTTGCCTACAGTCATTACCGGTCTTCTTGCTGCAGGCAGCAGCATAGATCCAACAATTATCACCCATAGAAACTGGGCCCTGATTACTTTTATATTCACCTTGCTGCATGCCCTTTACCGCGGCTACTCCCTCTATCACGGAAGAGCAAACCCTAACTACATCATCCTTAGTGCTATAAATTTATGCCTCGTCGATATCACCGCCGATTACGGGGGGTTAATCGCCTTTGGAACGAGTTTATTTGCTCAATAAGACTTAGCTGAAACCTGTCATCTTAGACACTTATACTAGGCGAAACTCCTCTAATTAAGATTTTTTAACGTAAAAAACTGAACCTTAGATATTTATTGAACTGAAATATAATTATAATTACTGAATTAAGATTTAATTAATTCTTTTATGAATTTAAATACTTATGTATAATGATCTTAAAAAATTATAATTAGGTTCGTTTATATGAAAGTGGGGGTTTTAGGGGCCGGAAGTTGGGGGTATTCCCTAGCTTCATTATTGGCTGCAAAGGGATATCATACGATTTCATGGACACAGCGCTTGGAATTGGTGAAGCAATTGTCAGAAACACGTGAGCATCCCTATTTACAAGGACATAAGTCTGTTGGGCATATGGAATTTACGACGGACTTAGAGCAAGCCATACAAGGTGTAGATCTACTGGTTGAGTCAGTCACCTCGAAAGGGATAAGGCCTGTATTTGAACAAGTCAAAGCTTTTAAAACCCCTTCGTGTCCAATTGTGATCACCTCCAAAGGAATTGAGCAAAATACTGGCTTAATTTTACCTGATGTAGTGGTAGAAGTGTTAGGCGAGCATACTCGACCTCAGGTAGCTTTTTTAAGTGGTCCAAGTTTTGCACAAGATGTAATAAGAGGACTTCCTACATCGGTCGTAGGAGCAGCGTATGATCATCATGTCATGAAAATTGTATCGAATACCTTTAATACCCTCAATTTCCGCGTCTATCCTAATACAGATATTCATGGAGTAGCTTATGGGGGTGCACTAAAGAATATCATTGCCATAGCATGTGGGATGGCAGAAGGTCTTAATTTAGGACATAGTGCTAAAGCAGCTTTGATGACAAGGGGATTGCATGAAATCCGCAAATTAGCTGTAGCACGAGGTTGCAGGGCTGAAACGCTAAACGGTCTTTCAGGCATGGGAGACTTATGCTTAACTTGTAACTCTCTCTTGAGTCGTAATTATCGTTTTGGTTATTTATTGGCTGAAGGCTTAAAGCCACAGGAAGCTTCAAAAAAAATTGAAATGGTTGTTGAAGGTGCTTATACCTGTGTCTCTACCTTACAGCTATGCAAGCAGTTGAATGTCAGCATGCCTATCACAGAGATTGTTTACAAAATTGTCTACGAGGACTTATCTCCCCAAGAAGCTGTGAAAGCCTTAATGCAAAGGACGATAAAAGAAGAACATTTATAAAAAGGGTTCCATGAAAGTTTTTACCGCCCAAAAAATAAGGGACCTGGAGATTCTTGCCTATAAAGAAGGAGCTTCAGAAGAATTTTTCATGGAAAATGCCGGGCGCGGAATCGCTGAGCATGTAGAAAATTTTATTGTAAAGAAGCAGCTGGCCCGTCTTGTTTTTTTACTCTGTGCCAAAGGCAATAATTCCGGAGATGCTTATGTGGCAGGACGTTATCTTCTGCAGTCTGGGTATGAAGTCGTTGCATGGCAAACAGTTCCTTTAGAAAATTGTTCTTCTCTCTGTGTTAAAAACCATCAAAAATTTATTCAAGCGGGTGGACAATGTACAGACAAACCACTCACATTCCCTAAACAAGGCGTCATTTTAGATGGACTTTTTGGAACAGGCTTCAAAGGTACTCTTCAAGAACCTTTTGCTTCTATTGTTAACGCAGCAAATATTTCAGCTCTTCCCATCTTAGCTATAGATATTCCTTCAGGATTAAATGGGGATTCAGGGATGGCAGAAGGACCTGCTATCCAAGCGCAAGAAACGATATGCTTAGGTCCACCTAAAAAAGGTTTTTTTCTGAATGATGGATGGAATCATATAGGAATCTTAAGATTTGTTGACTTTGGTCTTCCTAAAAAATTCATAGAAGCGGCCACTCCTGATATGATGATGCTAACGGATGATTATATCCGCACGCACATTCCCGTTGTGAAAAGAAATTGGCATAAATATGAGAAAGGTTACGTCACTGGATTAGCAGGCTCACCTGACATGCCAGGCGCGAGTATTCTATCTTCCTGGGCCGCATTAGTGGCTGGAGCGGGCATTGTGCGGCTGATTCATCAAGAAGGCATGCAAGCTGAATTATCTGCGGCTCCTTTAGAAATCGTACGTCAAACATATAAGCTTGATCACTTAGAACCCGTGATTGAATCGCTCAATAAATCAAAGGCGGCTTTTATCGGTCCAGGAATGGGCCGTTCTGAGGAAAGCTTCCATGTTTTAAGATATATCCTCGCTCACCTCAAACAACCCTGTGTCATTGATGCTGATGCACTCACATGGATTGCTGAACATTCTGTGGTTTTACCTGATCAAGTCATCTTGACGCCCCACCAGGGAGAAATGTTACGTTTATTACATAAAGATAAAGAACGTTTGAATACTGAAGAGTTACTTTCTTTGGCCATGGACTATGCCAAGACCAAAAAAATTACATTAGTATTAAAAGGCGCTCCTACGTTTATTTTACAAGAAGGCCTGCCCATCTATGTAAATCCTAGAGGAGATCCCGGGATGGCTACCGCAGGCAGTGGAGACGTGTTAACGGGGATTATAGCTGCATTTTTATCCCATCGTTTGCCTCCACACACAGCAGCTTTATTAGGAGTTTATTTTCATGCTGTGTCTGGTGAGTGGGCTGCTAAGTCTAAAACATCCTATTGTATGATAGCTTCTGATCTCATTCACTCTCTTCCTGAAGCATACAAAGAACTGCTTGTTAACTAGATCACTGTTTGATACGTTGTGCCATATGGATGATTTGCTCTAAAAGCTCGTTAAAACTCGTCTCCCCTGAAGCTACCTTTTCCAAGGTCGAGCTAAAAAGTTCCAAAAGAAGCATGATTAAACCCACCAAAGACAGAAACATTTTTTTATTAAATTTTTCTTCCCCATAAAGCAATATATAGCGATGGAAAACTTGTAGATGGATTTCATCGAATTCTAGACCCGGAAGTTCTATCAAGCGATTCAGGTAGCAGATTAAACTACTGACTTGAGAAGTCGCTTCATGAGAAACAGAAAAGGGCAAAATTGTTTGAAATTGTATGCGGAAAAAATCTGGCTCGTGGGATTCCGATGGATCTAAACCATTAATAAAGGCTTGTTTTAAGGCTGTAACTTCAAGAATTCTTTCTCTTTCTTTTTCATCCACACCGAGAAAAATCAAAAGGCGCTCGTAGGGAACCTCTTCTGTGGCCATAATCAGAGAACAATCAAATTCTTCTTCTTTCAATATTTTTTCAAAATGCTCTAGAAATTCATGCTCTTTCATGTCAAATGGCCTTTGGAAATGTGATTCATTATTGATGAAGCTGAGCCCTCATAAAATTGACAAGCTCACTATCGTCCATTTTAAAAAACTCTTTTAAGTGGTCTAAAAGTACACTTTTTTCTAATTTATTTTCTTGGGACAGTTTTTTTAGATTGATACCCATTTTTTGTTTAAGGATCATAACAGTTTCTTTATCAAACTCAAAATCAAATTTTGAATCTAATATATTTTCAACCAGAATGGAGGGTATATCCATTTTTTGATGATTCGCTGTTGTGAGTAGCCGGTTGGCTAATGCAAAATCTTTGCTGCCAGCCTCTTTTAAACGATTTTGGAGTTTAGTAACTCTTCCCTCTTCTCCTAACCAAGACTCCACAGTTTTGCTTAACTCCTCTTCTTTCGCTCTTGATTTAGCCATTTGCTCTTCTTGCTTTTTCGCTTGCGCTTGAAGCTGCTTCATCATTTCTTCAATTTGTTTAGATTCACCCAATCTTTCAAAATGATCTATCTTCTGCGAAGTTTCACGATGTAGCTTCTCTAAAGTTTTTTTCATATCTTGAGGAATTAGCGGGTCTTGTAAGTTCTTGTTTTGATCTAAAAGACTCTGCAGCTGCTCGTGTCGTACGGTAATAGCCTTCAGGCGCATTTCATCTTTTTGAACCTGTTTCTTTTTTCTTTCTAACCGCCACCCTTGAATCTTTGCAGGTATAATGTTAAAAGCAAGCCTTAGGTTAACCCCCCTTATGTAGCACTTAAACAAGTTAGGCTTATGACGATAAAAAAAGTATAGTCCCACCCCCATAATAGCCACGCCCATCACAAAAAAGCCTAAACCAGGGAGGGCCATCGATGAAGCAGCTAAGGTAATGATTCCTGCGATAGCTAAAACTTCTAGTACAATGGTTAGAGCTGCAGAAGCACTAGCTAAAGCCAACTCAAGCTTCGATCGTAGCAACTTAAACTTAAAAAACTTTTTTTCATTCTTCACTTTAACTTGAGCTAAAGCGTCGATCCCTTTTTTTGTCATTTCCTTCAATGTTTCGATTTTTTCATCTTCACTTGTAAGCAACGCTTTACCTACAACCTGGCAAAAGTCTTTATCAGATAAGAGGCCTTTAAATTTTTCGATATTTGTTATCTTATAGGTACCTAAACTCACCCCCTTGTCTTTTAAAGCAATCTCCACTTCTTCAAAGGACATTCCCGATATTTTCCTTAAAATCATTCTTTCTAGTCGAACATTTAAGAGTTGATGAACATCGTTTAATGCCTGGGGATTTTTAATAATCTCTTTCTCCCAAACTTCTAGGGTAGATTTGTCTTTTTGACTTCTAAGAAGAGTAATGGCAGCCCAAATAGCGTCTAAAACACAACAGATCCATCCAGTGACTCCCTTCGTGATACTCGACACACTTTTGACTGAATCTAAAACTAAATTGGCGACTTTGGTTGAGACTAAAGCAGCTGAATAAGAAACATTTACAATCCTATCTTTCAATTCATTTTTCTGTGTTTTAATAAACTTACTTAAACGCCTGACTATTTTTTTTAATTCAATATTGGACGGATCCTTTTTTAGTTCCTCAGATTTTTCTTTGTACAACTTGACGCTTTGTTGATACTGAGTATTTTGAACCATTAGTGCAGCAAAATCTCCCGTTAGTTCAACACCTTGTAAAACCGTTCTCGTCAGATTCACAGGATCCATCATATTGGCGATATTTTCTTTTACACCAGGAGGAATTTGTATTAATCCTTCCACGACATCTTTTGCACTTTCATAGGGTTCTATTAAGGCATCATGAATCATATCGGGTCCAAATTGTACCGCCCCGATTGCAGCTTTATAAATTCCTTCAACCTTTTCCCTTTTCTCTTGATTCTCTATAATTTTTAAGAGTTGTTTGTTTTTCCCTGCAGCAATAGCTGCTAAGGATACATTAGGAAGATTGGATAAGGATTGAGCCTGATTCAATAATTGTTCTATTTCTTGGACAGTTCTTTCTAAGGGGGAAGGGTTTTCCTCTACTCCTGTTACGTTTAAATCTATAGAGGGTGGACTTACCACACCACTACTTACGCTAGGGACTTGACTGTTTTGTTGTGTTGCAGAAACTTGAAAATCTTCGTCATTATTTCCTACTACACCACCTAACGAAAGGGAATGCGAGTTTCTAGGAGACTGAATAGGATCTAATCCCATAATAAAACCTTATGCGTAAAAAATTTTTTTATCTGGTAAATGGCTCTCTCGCTTTTCTAATCTAGGACTGGAGGGAGCTTGTGTAATCGCACTCTGTAATTTAATCAGCCAGTAAAAAAGATACTGAACGAATCTCTCAAACCTTTGAGAAAAATGGGGATAACTAAGATTTTGAGTATCAAAATATTCAAAAAGTATGAGGGAACGAGCTTCCTCTGCATAACCAATGTGAGCGTGTCCCGTTTCTTTACCAAAAAGATTTCCTTTTAAAGCTAGCAAGAAAAGATCAGCTTCTCGACCGCTAGGAATTGTGACCAAGTTTGAGTAAATATAGAAACCCTCTTTGTCCAAAGATTTTTCAAAAGTGATTAAATAGTTATCATTAATCAGGAGGTTACACTGACCTAAGGAGTTTAATCCCAAAGGGCCTAATTGTTTTAAACGTGCGTATTCTTTAAGAATCTCTTCTAACTCCATGGACTTTAACCTTTATTAGGATACTTTCGAGCGAACCCGGTTCTTATTATATCAATATTTTAAAGGAATGTCAAATCACATGGTTGATAATTATCAATAGAATTGATAATAAATTAATTAGAAAAGAAAAGAAAAAGAAAAAAATTAATAGATAATAATGCAAGATCTTAGAATACAAATGAATGCACTAAAACTCTCTATCTAAGAGAAGTTTTTCTCTTGAGGATTGATCCAACCCCCTGCTACTTGGCCACACGAAAACCTGTATACGAGTCACAATGATCTGGTGGTAGAGGCAGACGTTTTGAAACACGCAGTTCTTCGGCCAGACTTGCATAACATCCTCCTTTAGCCACTTTATGGGTGCCGGATAAGGGGCCTTGAGGATCTTTAAGATTGTCCTGTGAAACTTTTCGCGGAGCATACCAATCGGCCACCCATTGAAAAACATTTCCACTCATATCATATGCACCCACCGGACTTTTGGCATCGTGGGTTCTTAATTGGGCCATATCTTGACGGTCCAAAGGGAGCAGATTAATGCCATTATAGAAACCTATTTCAGAAGTAAGTACTTTAAAATTCGTGATAGGAATGTCATTATATTTATAATTTGCCCACGACCTATCAATCACATCTTGGCTAAATCCATAACGATACTTCTTTAAGGGCTGTCCACTTTTTTCTAAGCTCATGGCTGCAGCTTTCTCCCATTCTGCTTCCGTGGGTAAGCGACAATTATGATCTTTACAATAAGCTTGAGCACCATACCAAGTCACATTAATTACAGGGTTATTGTCTTTTCCTGGAATAGCCTTAAACACGATGCCCTGCTCACTATCAAGAATGGCTGCTATTTGGCTATAAGGGTCATTTTCAGTGGTTTTACAAATTAAAAATCCAGAAAGATCAATCACTTGACCTTTTTTATCAAAATCAGCTAGATAAACAAGTCGCCCTTCCCTGACAGATTTCGTCAACCATGCCGCATACAGAGCATTCGTTACATCATAAACACCTATAGAGAATTGGCTGATTAAAGCCGTTTGTACGGGTCGTTCATCTTCAGAGCCTTCACCAAAAACATCTCCTACTAGAACTTTTCCATCTGGCACAACCACTAGCTTTTGAGCAGGAATATAATCGGCACGTATAATACGATGTTCACCCGTTTTAAGTTCAAAGGTGATGTTTTGAGGAGGATTGTAATTATCCCAGGGTTCGAAAACTAGTTCATAAATGATGTTGGGCTCTAAAGACACAGATACATACTTGCCCTGGTACTTTAAAGGTTGTTGATCCTTCTCTTTATTTTTATAAATTTTAAAGCGCGCTTCGTTAATATTGCTGATAATGACTGCTTGGGAAAGTTCCTGACGATTTCCTCTTGCTACCACATTTTGAAAATTTGCTTGGAGGGTTTTTGTTTCGAATTCTTTAAGTGAAATATTGTAGCTTTTCTTTTGCCGAGCTGTCGTATTTTGCTCCACGATAATTTGATACTCACCAGGAGTTAAAGGATAGATTTTTTTGCCCCCTTTTATTTCATCTCTTAAGGTGGGATTAGCATTACTTTTGGAAATAATTGTAATAAAAGCTTCTTCAGCATTGGTTTCAATTTCCACATTTGCCGCTATACGGTACTCGACTTTTATGTTCTCTGCATGATCCCCTATCGTTAATTTAAGGGCTTCAGGAGGAATAACAAACTCAGGTCTTGAGCTGGCAAAATTTAGATTGTAGTGCCCTCTTGGAAGTCCTTGAAAAGTAAATTTAGTTCCCTGCCCCTGCCATTTTTTTCGCGTGTCTACATTTTCTAGAACATAAATGGCATCTTGCGTATTGGACTCGATGGTTAAATCATGAGTATATTTGAAATCAGGAGAGACCTGAGCGTGTTCATTGGCTTCCACTTTCACAGACAGGGGGGACAAAGCAGGCAATTCCAGAGGACCTTTAAAAACTATTTTATATTCTCCCACAGGCAAGGCAGAACTGCTCCACTGGACCGTGCCTTGGGTGGGTTGTAAATTAAGATGAATAGGTTGTTTTTGAGATTCAGAAAATATTTCCACTTCCAAAATGCTTTCCTGGGGAATATTGGCTGTTATATCAATATAGCCGAAAGCTTTTTCATAAGATATACGTGCCACAAAGCTTTGTCGTCTGCCAATGCTGAAAGGGCCGTTCGGATATACCTTTATCTCATAACCAGGGATCTTTTTAACGCGAATCGAGTATCCTTGGCCAGGTGGAACAATCAAATTAGACACTGACCCCAACCCACGATAAGTAATTTTTTCTCCTTGATATAAGGCCCATTGCGCATCTGGTAGGTTTGTTTCCACATTAAGTGATCCGCCGATAATCCCCATTTCTGAAGCAGGACCCCGATAAGGAGCATACTGAGCGATATAAGATGAGGACATATCTAATAAAAACTGATGCCAAGCCGTCCATTCCCTTAAACGTTCAATAGGATGATACATCACAGTACGTTTAGTAAATATTTGATCAATTTTTACAACTTCACCAGGTTTGATTAAAATTTTTTTCTCTGGGGACTCTTCAAAGTAAGCGTCTTTATTGGGAATTAAAAACTCTAGAGTATAAAGGCCTGGACAAAGATCTTCTATTACAACAGTTCGACAGAGATTTTTATCCTCTACATATTTTTGCTCCCGAGGATACATTTTCATATTATGGTTTGAATCTTTAAGCCAAAAGCGCACCCGATCTAATCTCTCTCCCTTAGCATTCGTTTGATAATTAATAATCAACGTCCCATTTTTTGCAGCTGGCTGATCTGCTGAGCAGAGATGAACATATCCCAGGATATACAGCATAAAAAAACAGTAATTGCGCATGACTTCTGAACCTTTTGACTTTTAAAAAGATATTACTTAGGAAATATGTTTTAGAGAACAAAAAAAATTACATTTATTTTTTTAAGACAAGGACTTCCAAGATTCTATTGGCAAACCTCATCAAACAAGATCCCTTTAGGTGTAAAAGCCTGAAAGCGACGATGAACCCCTTCAAGTGTAACGACCATAAAGTATTGACTTGCGGCAGATTTAGCTAGATACCAGGCTTGTCGGGGTGTTTTAGGTTTGCGTATATTTTCTACTGCCCACGCCCCATCGCCCAAATATAAGACACCTGCTGATTGAGCTCTCCCTCTATAAATTAGATGAGAACGTTTGTAAGCATGGTCATTATTTTCAAACGCAGCATGCAAACCAAACTGTTCAAATAAGGGCACCCAATTTTTTCTAATTAAACGACTCAAGGGAGCATGGTAATTCCTACAGGAAGGATATGCAGGCACATGATAAACTGCAAATTTATGCGAAAAGTGGCGTCTTTCATTTAATACACGCTGCAACCATTCCGTTTGTGAACCCTGAATAGAATTCGTATGTCCCGAATCTAAAATGATCAAAGTCATATAATCGCCAAAATCTAGAACATTGTATCCTTCGATGCCAGGCATGGGAAAAAGAGCATAAAAGAACTCCGCATCTTTAGGAGTCCCATTTTTTCCTCCACGTACCTCGTGATTTCCTATCGCTGGAACAATGGGAATCAGGAATCCCTCAGGAGAAATCATGGTATTCTTCCAAACCTTTAACCAGTCGATCCATTTATCAGAGTTCTCACACTTGAAGACATTTCCTGTAGCACCATAAGCAATATCACCTCCAATCACGACAAACAAAGGATCAGCGGCAGCTGCCGCCCGATTGGTTGCCTCTAACATCTCTAACGGACCATTATACATATCTCCTCCTACGACAAAGCGAATAGGAAGGGTTGTATCGGCAGGCATCGTGCGAAATCGATAAATCTTTTCTTTATCACTTAAAATGCGAAAGCGATAAGCTGTAGCTGGTTTAAGATTTAACAACTCTACTGAGTGTATGGTGTACGGTAAACCCGCTGGCATTTCGCGGTGTCTACCGTCCACAACCCTATTCCATTCGTCCCCTTCACCTATCTGAAATTCAATGACATCTTCCTTTATCTCCTCTTTAGAAATCCATTGAATGCACATACTAGTCTGGGGTTGACTCTTCCATGTCAAATAGACACTTAAAGGTTCATTTTCCCCAGACCAAAGAGGCATGGACAGAACAAGCCAAAGTAACGCGGTCATTAATTTCAAATAATTAAACATTTTATTCCTTAGTGACTTCTTGGGCTAGTTTTTCTAAAACTTGAACGGTTCTTTTAATAAACTCTCCTAAAGCTGACGGATCCATCTCGCGCTGCGATAATAAGGTAATTTCATACACCTCTTTAACCAAAGAAGACGCCAATTCAGTGTTCTTATTTTCTAACTTATGAATTGCATTCATCAATGGATTATTGGTGTTCACCACAAAAGTCTTCTTGCCTAGCTGACCGAAATGCTTCATGCCATCTTTAGGATTCATCGACACCATGTAGTCACGCATTCTACGTTGATTTTCATCTTGCAAAATGAACCCGGGAAGGTCATTAGTCGCTAAACTCTTAGCCTCCACTTCAACTTCTTCAAGCTGCGAACGCACGAAATCGGCTAAGCGTGCGGCTTCGCTCTTTCCGCTAGCGTCTAAAATCGTTTTTTCGCGTTCTTTATCCAACAGATGATCAGCTAAAACAGCATCCACCCGCTGAAAAGAAGCAGGAGCTAAGTTTCTTTCTAAAAACTGCATCACGTACACATCAATGGGGTGGGCAGCACAGAGAATGCCAATTCCTTGTTTATTATACATATCATGCAAGGTCGACAGATGTGTTTCATCTTTTGTGTAATAAATTTTATCTTGTGTTTTTTCTTTATAGCGATCTAAGTACTCCTGTGCGTTTATCCATTCACCATCCACTGTTTTCCAAATCAGAAAATCTTTAACCCTCTCATAAAGTTTTTCATCCTCAAGGATCCCTAACTTAATCACAGTAGAAATATCTTCCCAACTTTGAACAAATCGCTCACGCTCGTTTCGATAAAGAATTCCTAAACTATCAGAAACTTTTTTGGAAATATGCCCAGAAAGTTGACGAACAGTTCGATCCATTTGAAGGTAGCTTCTAGACACATTCAATGGGATATCAGGGCTGTCAATCACCCCTCGCAACGCCATTAAATAATTAGGAATCACGTCTTTGCAGTTATCGGATACAAACACTCTGTTGCAGTACAATTTAACAGTATTTTTTTCGATATCAAAATCCCGTCGTAATTTAGGAAAATAAAGAATCCCTTTCAAATGAAAAGGATAATCGACATTCAGGTGCACCCAAAAAAGTGGGTCTTCTTCCATAGGATAGAGGTAATGAAAGAAGTCGATATAATCTTTTGGTGAACAATCCGCGGGATTTTTTATCCAAAGAGGCTCCTTCGTATTAATGAGAGTCCCACCTAAATAAACAGGATAGGGCAAAAAGGAACAATAATGACTTAAAATTTGTTTAAGTCGCGCTTCTTCTAGGTACTCTTCACTATCCTTATCAATAAATAAGGTAATCTCCGTTCCTCTTTCAGTACGCGTGCCTTTTTCTAATGTATATTCTGCAGATCCATCACAAGACCAAAAAACAGGTTCTGCATTAGGCTTATAGGAGAGTGTATTAATTTCTACTTTGCTTGCCACCATATAAGCTGAGTAAAAACCCAAACCAAAATGACCAATGAACTGATCTTTTTCTTCGCTAGACTTATATTTATTGACAAACTCTTCAGCACCTGAAAATGCGATCTGTGCAATATATTTCTGCACTTCCTCAGCATCCATGCCAACGCCATTATCAATGAATTTTAGCGTTTTATGATCTTTATCCTGGAGAATCTCAATCTTAAAATCTTCATCCTTTGCTTCTAACTCTCCCTGGTCTCTGAGAATTTTTACTTTTCTAATAGCATCGCATGCATTAGAAACTAATTCTCTTACAAATATATCTTTATCCGAGTACAACCATTTTTTTATAATGGGCAAAATATTTTCACTATGGATTTCTAAATTCTTTTTGATCATATTTCAATCCCTTTAAAAACGTTTAATTTGGAAGGGCAATTATAAGCGATCGTATATTAAATGAAAAGTCTCCTTAATAACCTGAGCTTAGGGTTTTTTAGCTATCTCCCCTATGCTAAAAAAACAGATTCTAAAACTCTTTGATGGATGTCTCTTTGGATTTTAATTCTTGAAGGGAAATTCTAGAGAAATATATATCTAATGGAGAGAAAAAACTCTTTTCTAAAGAGATCTTTTTACTCTTAAAGCCAAGGCTGAACGTATGAACCATACTTTGGGTTTTAAAGGATTTTACAAGAAAAAATGGACACCCTATGTTTGAAACTCCCTCTCTAATCATCGCTTCACTCTTTGGCATTGATTTGGTACTTGTTTTATATGCCATTATCGCTTTTGTTGTCATTGGAGTCGGTCTGGCAGGTTTGATTCTTTTCACCCGCGCCAAGTTTATTAGCAGTGAGGCCTGTACCATAAAAATTAATGAAGATCCCTCTCTTACAAAAACTGTACCAGGTGGAGGGACTCTTTTATTAGCCCTAACATCTAATGGCATCCCCATTCCTAGTCCTTGTGGGGGTAAAGCGACTTGCAAACAGTGTCGCGTTCAAATACTTGAAGGCGCTAGTGAACCTTTAGAAACTGATAAGGGTACATTTACAAAAAAGCAACTCAAAGAAGGCTGGAGACTTTCCTGCCAAACGAAAGTTAAAAACGATCTTCATATACATGTAGATGCGCATGCGCTGGGAGTTAAAGAGTGGTCTGCTCGAGTTGTGAGCAATGAAAATGTAGCCACATTTATCAAGGAACTGATTGTAGAAATTCCTGAAGGTGAAGAAGTCCCGTATCGCTCTGGAGGATATTTACAATTTCACGTCCCTCCTTTTCAAACTAAAACGGATGACTGGAAAACCACGATGGAGCCTCAGTATCATGCAGATTGGGAAAAATTTGGACTTTTCGGACGAACTCTCAATTTCTCCTATCTGCCCACAGGTTCTGATGAAATCATTAGAGCTTATTCCATGGCTTCCTATCCGGCAGAGGGAAGAACTTTACGATTTAATATTCGCATCGCCACTCCACCTTTTATTGCAGGTAAGTTGGCAGAAGATATTCCTTGGGGGATTTGCTCGTCTTACACTTTCAGTTTAAAAGCAGGAGATAAAATCCGGCTTTCCGGACCCTATGGAGAGTCATTTATGATCAATGACAATCGAGAACTCATATTCTTAATCGGCGGAGCGGGTTCATCTTTTGGAAGAAGTCATATCTTACAGCTTTTTAAAACTGAAAAAACTTCCCGAAAAGTCTCGATGTGGTATGGAGCTCGTTCTTTGAAAGAGAACATCTATCAAGAAGATTACGAGCAACTTGAGAAAGAATTTAACAATTTCAATTACCACTTAGTTCTTTCAGAACCTTTACCTGACGATATCGCCCAAGGATGGCCTTCCAAAGATCCACTTAAAACTAACTTTCTTTTTAAAGCCTTTGAACTTGGTCAATTGAAGCACATGGAAGCGCCGGAAGAGTGTTTATTCTATGTGTGCGGACCTCCTATGCATAACAAAAGTGTCCTAAAACTTTTGGACGATTATGGGGTTCCTCGCGAAAGTATAATTCTTGATGATTTTGGCAGTTAAATGAAAATTTTGGCTGCACAAATCAACCCTACCATCGGAGATCTCCAAGGCAATGCGAACCTGGTTATATCCTCTATTGAACAGAGTAGATCTATAGGTGCAGACTTAGTTCTATTTCCTGAGCTAACACTTACTGGGTATCCTCCCCAGGATTTATTGCTCTTGCCCCATTTCATAGATGAAGTTGAGCGACAATTAGATCGCGTGGTTCAGGCATCAAAAGACATCATCGTGATTGTAGGACTTCCTCGTCGCAATCCGGCATTAAAAGAAAAAAACCTTTTCAATAGCGCCGCGGTCATTCAAAATCAAGCCCTCTTAGGTTTTCAAGACAAAACCCTTCTTCCAACCTATGATGTCTTCTCGGAACGACGTTATTTTGAACCAGCTGAAGAACTTAAAATATGGGAGCTCTTGGGCCAGAAGGTTGCTATCACCATTTGTGAGGATATTTGGCAACACAGTGCTTTACTTAAAGAAACTTACTATAAAATAAATCCTATAGAAGTTTTGCAAAAACTTCAACCTGACCTTTTATTGAATCTTTCTGCTTCTCCTTTCAGCATCAATAAACTACAGAATCGCCTCAAAGTTTGTTCTTTAGCAGCCTCAGCTTTAAAATGCTCACTGATCTTATGCAATCAAGTAGGTGGAAATGATAGTTTAATTTTTGATGGACATAGCGTCTATGTAGACAATCAGGGGCAAGTTAAGCTCATCGGAAGAGGATTCGAGGAAGATTCCGTCCTCGTAGATACTTCTGCCACGTATCCCCCCTATAAAAACAACTCCACTCCCAACAAAGAACTCTATTCGGCCCTTGTTCTGGGAGTAAAAGACTATTTTAAGAAATCTGGTTTTAAGAAAGCCTGCTTAGGGTTATCCGGTGGAATTGATTCTGCTGTGGCGGCTTGTCTAGCAGTGGAGGCCTTGGGGGCGGAAAATGTGCTGGGCGTCAGCATGCCTTCTCGATATTCATCAGAAGGGAGCCGGATAGATGCAGAGCAACTAGCCAAAAATTTAGGGATTGAATACGAAGTAATCTCTATCGAAAAACCTTTCTCTAGTTATCTTGAACTTCTAAATCCTTTTTTTGATCATCGCCCTGCAGATAGCACTGAAGAAAATCTCCAAGCACGCATTAGGGGAATGATTTTAATGGCTCTATCGAATAAACAAGGATATATCATTTTAAGCACGGGAAATAAAAGTGAGCTAGCCATGGGTTACTCCACCCTTTATGGAGATATGTGTGGAGGATTGGCTATCCTTAGCGATGTCAGTAAAATGCAAGTTTACGCATTAGCGCAATGGATCAATCGTCTTCATGAAATTATCCCTATCAGTTCAATCACTAAAGCTCCTTCTGCTGAATTAAGACCTAATCAAACCGATCAGGATTCTCTGCCGCCTTATTCAGTGATCGATCAGGTTTTACAAGCCTATGTGGAAGAGCATCAAGCTCCTCAGGAAATTGCGAATAAATACGGCTACCCTATAGAAATTGTCCAAGATTTGATTCGACGCATACATCTTAACGAATACAAAAGACGACAAGCCCCCCCCGGATTGCGTGTCACAGAAAAAGCCTTTTCCGAGGGTCGGCGTTTTCCTATCGTAGAGCATTGGATTAGATAGATCTATTTTATTAATAAATAAATCACTTGTTTAAAATTATTTTATCCAGATAGGTTGACTTATACCACAGAAATACTAACCAGGGGGATAAAATGTCTGTTGTAAAAGTGATTGAAGTCATTAGTAGAGGCAAATCTATAGATGAGGCCGTCAAGTCTGCAGTCGATGAAGCTTCCAAAACGATCGAAGGGATCAAACAAGTGAATATTGAGCATATTGAAGCACTTGTAGAAAATAATAAAGTCACAGAATTTCGCGTGAATGCTAAAATCAGCTTTGTCGTTAAACATTAATATTTCAGAGGGGAAAAGATTTTTTGTCTTTTCCTCTTAATTGACCATTTATCCATCAACCTCATTCCAAAGCTTTGATAAGATAGGGGAATATTATTCAGCCAAGTTTTGATTAGAAGATTGTTCAAAT
The DNA here is from genome assembly GCA_001897225.1 of Chlamydiales bacterium 38-26. Classification (GTDB taxonomy): domain Bacteria; phylum Chlamydiota; class Chlamydiia; order Chlamydiales; family Parachlamydiaceae; genus Neochlamydia. The sequence continues at coordinate 894,425 of MKSK01000001.1, read as the reverse complement.
ACAAGTTTGACAACTATTTCTATTTTTAAATTGAGCGCTTGGGAGTAAAAATTCTGTGCCCTCTCATCTAATGGATTAATAATCATGGAGGGAACGCATTGCACAACCACTTGTTGAAAACTCGGTAACCTAGGAATAGGAGTAGGACCTGATATCGGTGGCAGAACATCATTATCCATTCTTACACTAATGTTTAACTGAGCACTATAGGGTTGCATAATAATATTTTCCTTATTTTTAATAACTATAATCACACAAATGCATTTACAATTCAAATCTAATTTATTAATTTTTATTACAAAAAAAATAATATCCGTTCTCGTGTCATAAAACAGGTACATTTTTTTTGATGCAAGAGATCACGGAAGTGGCGTTTCATAGGTTTTGGATGAGCCTTATTGAATTCAAAGCTTTGGGGAGAATATAGCCCCCCAAAGTAATGAAAAATCAACCGTAATGTAACTTTTAAGCAAGTCTTTAATTACTCCCAGTTCCAAAAAGAACATGAATCGCTACACTATCGACTACAGTTAAATGGGAGACGCCCACCTTCTTATCGTTCTTATTTAAAATTTGATCACCAATTGTAGAATGCCCTGAAAGGGTGGGGGTTAAATCTTGTTTTAGAGGCGAGGGTCCCTTCTCATCCAAAGCATGAGTTTCATTAAACACTTCAGCCATTTTTTTTAAATTTTCATTAGCGGATTCAAATCGACCAGGCAGAATGCTTATTCTACCATCTAAATCAATATTTAAGTTTAAGGGTATATATCTACTGAGTGTTTGCAACATCGGATGAATTCCTGCGCTCCATGACAAATTTGGATTTTTATACAATTTAGAATTAATAGGAACGATTGGATTAGCATTAACATAGGAAAGTGGCATTAATTGCGGATCAAGACCATCACTCCAAGATAGCTTTGGATTAAAGTTCATTTTAGACTTTATAGGTACTGATATATAGGGGTCAGTATCGAGAGGTGAGTGGACAATTGCTTTTATAGAAAACCCCACTGAACAAGAATACGAATAACTCATAAACCCCCTAATTAATTTATTAATAAAAGAATATATTAACAAATCAATTAATAAAAAACAATTTATGTTATTATTAATTAATTATTAAAAATAAATAATCAATCGCATTTAATTTAAAATAAGTCATTTAAAAATAATTTTTACAAGATAGATAAATAAACAAAAAGAATTTTTTTATAAACATATATACAACAACACAACTAATTTTGCATCAACAACTTAGATTAATTTTTATATTAAAATTGTGGGTTAAATATTAATTGCAATAAAATGAATTAATCAAAAAAAAGAGATTAGGATATAGAGTTTTATCAATTTTAATAAATTTTGGTAGAATTTACGAATTAGCCACAATACAAAAAATAATAATAGGTTGTTCATTCATGGTTTATTTAGAAAAGAGGATAGATATACGGCACAGTTACGATTTTAAACCCAACTTGTTACCTATGTCTTAATGGAAATGATACAGTTCCGAACGAATCAAGAATAGCATTTTCTTGACTCATTCGGACATTAAAGTGACTGCGGCTAACTCTATTAAAAATCAGCTTTTCCAGGATAACGAGGAAAGGCAATGACATCGCGAATATTATCCATTCCGGTTGCAAATTGGATGAGTCTCTCAAACCCTACTCCATAACCTGCATGAGGAACAGACCCATATTTACGTAATTCAAGATACCACCAATAATCTTCTTTTGATAAACCCACTTCTTGAATTTTATGCTCTAATACCTCTAAACGCTCTTCTCTTTGGCTTCCTCCGATAATCTCTCCAATTTTTGGCACCAATACATCCATTGCAGCCACGGTTTTATTATCGTCGTTGGAACGCATATAAAATGCTTTAATGTGCTTAGGATAATCAGTAATAATCACAGGCTTTGCGAAAAACTCCTCTGCTAGGTAGCGTTCATGTTCTGATTGCAAATCTGATCCCCACTTGACGGGATATTCAAAATCTTTCCCAGATTTCTCCAAAATTCGCACGGCATAAGTATAACTCGCTCGTTCAAAAGGTGTATTAATAACGTGCTGCAGACGCTCAATTAAACCATTAGATACATGTTTATCAAAAAACTGCATATCTTCAGGACAATGCTCTAGGACATATTTTAAAACAAATTTGAGGAATGCTTCAGCATTATCCATGTTATCATTTATATCCGCAAAAGCCATTTCAGGTTCAATCATCCAGAATTCAGCTAAATGGCGCGAAGTATTTGAATTTTCAGCTCGAAAAGTAGGTCCAAAAGTATAGATATCTGACAAGGCGCTTGCATAAATTTCTCCATTGAGTTGCCCTGAAACCGTTAGATAGGCAGGCTTACCAAAAAAATCTTGAGAAAAATCGACCTGTCCATTGGGTAAACGTGGAGGGGCATTCGGATCAAGAGTCGTCACACGAAACATTTTTCCTGCACCTTCACAATCTGATCCTGTAATAATCGGGGTATGAATATATAAGAATCCCTGTTGTTGATAAAAAAGATGTGTAGCAAAAGCTAAGGCATTTCTTACGCGTGTCACAGCCCCTAAAGTATTGGTGCGAGGCCGAAGATGGGCTATTGTACGTAAAAATTCAAATGAATGGCGTTTTTTTTGTAGAGGATAAGCCTCGGGATCACAAGTACCAATAATTTGAATATTTTTTGCTTGGAGTTCAAACTGTTGATTTTTCCCTGGACTTTCTACGATGGTTCCTTGAATAGATACAGAAACCCCTGTAGATAAGCTGTTCATTAATTTTTCGTAGTTGGGAATATCAGGATTCGCAATGACTTGAAAATTTGAAAGTGTTGAACCATCGTTAATTTCAATAAAAGAAAAGGTTTTCTGATTTCTGACAGTGCGTACCCAGCCTTTTACGGTCACTTCTTGTCCTAATATGGAAGGACGACCTGGAACTGGATATTTAAGTTGTTTTATTTTCATTCGCATATGAATTGCCTCATTATTTTACAAAGTCACGGAGCATCTGTATTTCTGTTTTCCAGACAGGGGGTCCTTCTGGGGTTTCTAAATATTTTGGAATAGATTGCGTGCGGGGATCATTCATCAAAAACTTAAAACATTCCAATCCAATGAGTCCCTTTCCTAAAGATTGATGACGATCGACTCTCGAGCCTAATCCTTTGAGCGAATCATTCAGATGAAATGCATAGAGATGTTTTAAACCTACCACACGATCAAATTCCTTAAAAGTTTCATCACAAGCCTTTTCATTTGTTAAATCATAACCTGCTGCAAAAAGATGACAAGTATCTAGGCATACCCCGATAGGGATTTTATGCTGTACTTTTTGAATGATAAAAGCTAACTGCTCAAAGCGCCAGCCCACAGCGGAACCTTGACCTGCAGTATTTTCTAATAATAAACGAGTGGGACCATCCTGCAATAAGGGTTCATATAAAAGTAGACTTTCTACAATTCGATCCAAACATGCTTGCGGATCTTTATCTAGGGCAGCTCCTGGATGGAAATTTAAATAGGAAACTCCGAGTTGCACACAACGCTCAATCTCAAGCCGAAACGCCTCACGGCTTTTTTTTAAATTTTCAATATCCGGAGCGCCAAGATTAATAAGATAACTATCATGGCTCATAATCTGCTTTAAATCTGTTTCTTTTAGGGCGTGTTTCCAAGCATCGATTGTTTCAGAGGATAAAGGCTTAGCTGACCACTGCCTTTGATTACTCGTAAAAAGTTGAATGGTTGTCGCCCCAATTTCTTTGCCTTGATAAAGAGCATTTTGTACGCCTCCTGCTGCTGATGTGTGAGCACCAATAAGAAGCTTTTGTGCTTTTGAAATCATAGTTGTCTCAATTTTTTTTATAATTGACTATCTTAGCACGCAAGGCTTGTTGTTGACAAGGAAACTGCAAATCTCAATACTTTGGAAACATTCTACCTGGATAAGCTAGGAAACGAAAAAAATATTTTAAGGTTTATATGAATGACACTAAGGGAAGCATCTTTCGCTCAGCTCGACGTTTTTTTAGCGGCACCATGCTAAGTCGTATTTCGGGTATGCTTCGAGATGTCACTATGGCCTTTGGGTTTGGCGCTCAGTCTTCCATTGCAGCCTTCCTCATTGCTTTTCGTTTCGCCCATCTTCTTAGAAGGTTACTGGGTGAAGGGGCCCTGCAAAGTGCGTTTATTCCAGAATTTGAAAAAATACGCCAAGAAGATCCTAAACGTGCTGCTCAGTTCTTTAGAGATCTGACTGCCAGTCTAAGTTTATTCCTATCGATCATTATCCTTGTCATCATGGCCTTATTGGGAGGGATCTTATTATGGGCCGATTTAGCTCCAGATAATGCTGAAATTATCCAATTAACCCTTCTTATGATGCCCAGTCTTCTATTTATCTGCTTATTTGGCATTAATGCCTCACTCCTGCAATGTGAGAAGAGTTATTTCACTCCAGGCGTAGCTCCAGTTGCCTTTAATTTTTTATGGATTTTAGGAATTATTTTTTTATGGAATTTACCGGTCATTCTTGCGATGCGCTGGCTGGCTATTTTTATTAACTTAGCTTGCATTGCTCAATGGACGATCACGCTTCCTCATACATTAAGAAGCTTGAAATTATTAAGAAACGGCTCTCAAGGATCATTGAAGTTCTTTTCTAAAGATGTGAAAAATTTGTTAACACCTTTATGTCTAGGAATTCTGGGGGTAGGCGCTTCTCAGATTAACAACGCCCTCGATGCCGTCTTCGCTCGTTATGCCGACTCTCAAGGTCCTGCTTATCTTTGGTATGCCATTCGCCTTCAACAGCTCCCTTTAGCTCTTTTTGGAATTGCAATCTCCGGTGCAATGCTTCCCCCTCTCTCGCGCGCTTTCAAGGCAGGTCACCTGGTTCAATACCGAGAGTTTTTAGACTTTGCTTTACGTAAAAGCATGGCCCTCATCCTTCCCATTAGTGCTGCTATTTTTGTTTTAGGTGATAGTTGCATCAATCTTATATATGGGCATGGAGATTTCGACCAACATGCCATCGCCGGCACCACTTTATGTCTTTGGGCTTATGGGGCTGGCTTATTTCCGATGGCAATCATTTTAATCTTAGCACCATCCTTTTACGCACAAAATGATTACTCAACTCCCACAAAAGCGTCATTAATCAGCATCGGTTTGAATATTTTTTTGAACTACACCTTCATCAACTTCTTTCGAATGGGAGCCACTAGTGTTGCAATAGCTACGGGTATAAGTGCTTGGGTAAATCTCTTCCTCCTAAGCAACGCTCTATCTTCTAAAAGTGAATATAAACCCTCTGGACAATTGATGCAGAGTTTCTTAAAGATCATCTGTGTGAGTGGATTAGGGGTTTTAGCAGTCCTCATCTTTAATTTCTTTTTTCACGAAAACACGTTTTGGATCTTATTGAATGGAGGTCAACCGCAATGGACGCAAGCCCCCTTCGCTCAATTCAAAATACTCACTGTACAAACCTTGATTTTTGGTGGCACCATAGGATTAACAAGTTATGTGCTACAGGCTGACGACTTATTAAAATTTCATCGCGCAGAAGATTCTGTTGTAAACATAGGAAAAATATAAATCATTAGGCCGATTCTTTATTGAGAGATGTCATTCAAAAGGCACCTTCTCCCATTAAATTTAAGTATATCTCAAAACCTTTAAATTCCTAACACAGTCGACCCCTAAAGGGGATGCAAATTATCCCCTTGTAATCAGTAGGATTGATCTGTGTACGAACCAGCTATCGCTATTTATTGTATTTGCGAAGAAGTTGTATATTTAATCTCCCTCAAACTGACGATCTATCAAAAATTTCTTTGTCTCACTTTAAGACACAGCAGATGTTTCAAGGTATAGAATTGGATCTAAGCCTAGTGTGTTGGGGAAGAATGAGGGTTCTTAGTGCTATTATGGAGTTATTTAAGAATGAATATGCCTACTTTTAGGCAACTAAAAGTAGGCAGTAGACTTGAGGTTAAGCTAACTCTTAGGTTGAGTGAGCTAAGAAATCGCAGATCTCATGAAGTTTTATTTCAATAGGCCAAGGCATTTGTTCATGAGTAGGCATCGCGAGCAATTGTCCACCAAAATTCTCTTTACTAGAAGAGAGGTAGTCTGGAATTGTGCGAGATGGATTATCTAAGGCTTCTTGAATAATTTTCATGTTACGGGATTTTTCTTTAACAGAAATCACCATACCAGGACGAACTTGGAAAGAACGACGATCTACTTTTTTACCATCCACAAGAATATGGCCATGGGAAACGAGTTGGTGCGCTGCGAAAATTGTAGGGGCTAATTTTAGACGATAGACAATATTGTCTAAACGGCACTCTAACATTTCAGCAAAATGCTGAGCAGTATTTCCAGCTTTGCTTAAAGCTGTTTTAAAATAAGTCACTAGTTGTTTTTCACTTAGCATGCCATAAATAGCTTTAAGCTTTTGCTTTTCTTCTAATTGCAGGCCATAGTCTGATTTTTTACGGCGACGCGCTCCGTGCATTCCAGGGGGATTAGGTTTATGCAGTAATGGATTGCGGGTACGGCCAAAAATATTTGCACCGAAACGTCGGGCAATTCGGTTTTTATTACCTGTATAACGAGCCATTTGTTCTCCTAAAACGATTTGCAGGTACGATTATCCATTTGATAAATCGCAAGAACGGATTATCACATATCTTTCGAATTTTTTGCAATAACTTGTTGCTTTTTATACAGAAGTGCTCTCAATTTTTCCTGCAACCTAACACAAAGCCCCCTTCATACCCAAAGCATTAGCGCTCCAATACTCATTAAAGACCTAGAAGTAGAACGTTAAGTCTTTTTTTCGTTTAAAACAAATTGAAAAGCCATTTTTTCAGCTTGTTTACACTCATCTGTTGAAGGAAGATGACGTCCAAATTTTACTCTATCCGCTTGAATCATGAACTGAGACAGTTGTTGTCTCATCGATAAGGGAAAAGTGGGATTTAACGCAATTTCAGATAAAAACTCAGGAGTTGTGCTTGTAGAAGCCGGAAGCTTATATCTCTTTTCTATGTATTGACGAATTGATTGCGTCAACTGATTATAAAAATCTTCAAAACGTCCCTTTTCAGGGAGTTGTAGCTCTTGAAGTTTTTCTAGTTGAAGCAGAGCCTCTTTTCTTGCTAGTAGCTCTGCCTGCATACCAGTAAGAGAGGGTCTTGTCAAAGGATTTTTTAGAAAAAACCATAGGGCGAATGCAACGATAAGGAACGACAGGATAGAAATCCAAGGTAATCGCTTCTGATCCATCCATAGAACATTTATTTCATTTTGCCGCTGTTGCAAAGAGGGACCATCCACCCAATTGCTTTGATTCTGCGGGCTGAGTTCCAGAGGGACTTCTTTGGAAAACGTCATTAAAGGAGCCAACAATCCTTTAGGAGCTGCTTCTGTTTTTATAGGTGTCACTTCAATAGGATATACATCGCTAACAACTCTTTGTGTGGGACGTTGGGGATCCTTAGAGTCAAACACTAGATCATAGAAGGTTAGGTACACATTTCCCACCCGTAAGGGTCTCAATAAGATTTGGATATGTTGGGTATATAATCCATCATTTCTCATCTGGGGATTATCCCTCTTCATTTCTTGGATGGCAAAAGGCTGCTCATAAAAATGGCTACTTCGCAAAAGATTTTGACGTAATGCATTCAGATTTATTGAAAAGTTGGCTGGATAAACTAAATCTAAATCTACATTTAAAGTCTCTGCGATTGACAGCTGTCTGCTTGAAGGGTGAATATGTACCTCAAAATCTTGGGCATCTATCGATTTTGCCCCTAATAATAGAAAAAGCTGAATCAAAATAGCCGTTTTTTGAAATTTGCTTGGGTTAAAAAAACAAGTCATTCGTTGATAAATTTTAAGAGTATTAACTTTCATGAGATCGAAAAATTTAGCAAAAAAGAGGCCAAAAAGAACCAGGTGGACAGTTAAATGATATTTCGCAAGAAGGATCATCCTCATAAGCGTTTCCTTGAGCGCATCTTAAAAAACTTACGCAAAACTGGTAAGTATGGCTGATCTGTACGGACTTCCACATAGCTGGCACCATTTTTTAGGAGAAGAGAACGATAGAAGCTTTCTCTTTCCTGAACTTGATGATTAAATTTATCTTGAAAAGCAGAGCTTGAACTGTCCACTAGCAAACTTTCTCCATTTTCCAAGTCTGTTAAATTTAAAAGGCCCAACTTAGGAAAATTCCTTTCATGGGGGTCCTTGAGGGTTAAAGCAATTAAATCATGCCGTTTAGCTGTTAGGGCTATGGAATGAGGAAGATCGTCATGTGAATACATAAAATCTGTAAGTAAAAAACAGACTGCCGGTTTTCTTTGTACATTCCCTAAAAACTTAAGAGCTGTATGAAGATTCGTTTGACGTCCTTTGGGTCTAAAGGCCAGTACTTCACGCACCAGCCTTAAAACATGTCTAGATCCTTTATTAGGGGGTATGTATTTTTCTACCTCATCAGAAAATAAAATCATGCCAATTTTATCATTATTCTTGATGGCAGAAAAGGCGAGAACAGCGCTAATTTCTGCAATTAAATCGCTTTTAAACGCTGCAATACTTCCAAAATGCGTAGAGGCTGAAACATCCACCAAAAGCAATACGGTTAAGTCACGTTCTTCTCGAAAATTTTTTACAAAGGGCCGTTGCATGCGCGCTGTTACATTCCAATCAATAGAACGAGGATCATCGCCTTCTTGATATTCACGCACCTCTTCAAATTCCATCCCGCGTCCTTTAAAAGCTGAACGATAAGCTCCCGCTAATATATCATTAGCAAGCTGCGTCGTTTGAATCTCAAGACGACGAATTTTTTTATATAAATTCATTCCGTTATCGACACTCATAGAACCTAAGGAACTGGAATCGTTTTTAGAATGCGATCAATGATTTCATCTGTAGTGACATCTTCTGCTTCTGCTTCGTAGGAACGTCTTAGTCTATGTCGGAGAATAGAATGCGCGATTTCCTTTATATCTTGTGGGACCACATAAGCACGTCCTTCTAGAAAGGCATGTGCTTTAGAAGCAATATAAAGAGCAATGCTGGCTCGTGGAGAAGCTCCTGTTAAAATAAGAGACTGGTTATTCAAGCCGTAACGTTCAGGATAACGTGTAGCAAAGACAAGGTCTAAAACATAATTTGTGATCTTCTCATCTATATAAATTTCGTTGACAATTTTTCGAGCTTGTAAAATTTCTTCAGCAGATAAAACAGGTTTTGGCTTAGGTTTAGGACCTAATGTAGCCATCCGACTCAGGATTTCTTTTTCCTCTTCTTTGGTTGGATAGTCTATCTTTAGCTTTAACATAAACCGATCTGTTTGGGCTTCTGGTAAAGCATAAGTTCCTTCTTGCTCAATGGGATTTTGTGTCGCTAGGACTAAGTAAGGACTCCCTACTTTAAATGTCTGTCCACTAATGGTCACTTGGCGCTCTTGCATAACTTCTAAAAGGGCTGATTGAACCTTCGCAGGAGCGCGATTAATTTCATCCGCAAGCAGGATATTAGTAAATACCGGCCCTTTATTAATGGCGAACGTTCCCTCCTTAGGATTATACACAGAAGTTCCTAGTAAGTCTGCTGGTAAAAGATCCGGAGTAAACTGAATGCGCTTATAATCACAACTTATCACTTGCGCTAAAGTAGTGATAGCTAATGTCTTCGCAAGACCAGGCAACCCCTCTAAAAGGACATGACCATCGGCAAGAAGAGCTAGCATTAAATCGTCAATCATCTCTTTTTGACCTACGATCACCTTGCCCACTTCTTGGCGAGCAACAACAAATTTTTCTTTAATTTTTTCTATGGATGCGCTCAATCCTGAGAGGTCTATGGATGACATATAATATAAATTTCCTTTCTTAACTCAAATTTTGAAAGAATGCATATCAATTAACCAGATTTTGTTTTTTAAGCACTTGCGACAGCGTTGAAGCCTTGAGAAATCAAAAGAGCAAAATCCAAAAGTCAGGTCAATGGGTATATCTACCATATAACTTATCTTTCATATAGGGTAAAGCAGGAACCTCTAAGTAGTTCTTATTATTTGCAAAAGACTAGCTAAATTTTTTTATGAAATAAAATCGTGCAGGCGACATTGGCTCCAATAAAACCCCACAGAAACTATCCTAGGCTTTCGGCAGACACACGAAAGACTAGTCATTGTGACGTAGAGTGATGTGGATTATTTAAAGGTGATAGCGTTGGGGCGCAATAAAGGATAATAGCCTTTGCTTAATGTTTACTTCGCAATACTCGCTAACTGCCTGACAGGTAAAATCACTGTAAATGTCGTGCCCTCACCTACTTCGGATACTACAGAGATATGACCGAAGTGTTTTTCGATGATAGTTTCCACAATCGACAAACCTAGCCCCGATCCTCCCATTTTACGAGAGTGAGCCTTATCCACTGTATAAAAACGTTGAAAGATGTGTTCTAAGTCTTGGGGAGGAATGCCAATTCCTTGATCCGCCACTTGAACAATGATTTTATCATTTTCAAGATGCATTTTAATCGTAATTTTTGCGGGTGCCTTAGAATACTTAGCTGCATTATCGATAAGATTAATAAAAGCATGCTCCATGAGGTGCGCGTCGGCAGTTAAGATAAGCTCCTGTTCATCAGGTTTTTCTATCTTTATCTGTGCATCCCTATGGACTTCTTTTACAGAATCGCTACAATTTTTTATAATTTCATATAAATTACAGCTGGCTAAACGAGACTCGGGCAAGTTTTCTACATCAGTAAGAGTCAATAAATCTTTAATTAAGTTAGTCATCCTAAGGCAATTTCTCACAATTTTTCCCGTCACTTCTTGACATGTCTCTGGCGGCAAGTCAGGATTGTCATGGAGCGTTTCTGCAAACCCCCGGATAATCGTAATAGGGGTTTTAAGTTCATGAGATGCGTTAGCAATAAAGTCCTTGCGCATATCTAAAAGTTTATAATGCGAAGTCTTATCTTGTAAAACTAAGATAGCCCCACTATTTTCCTTTTTGGGTGCTGCGACAACATCTAAAAAGACTTTTTGGGAACCATGCTTTATTTGCAAAGTTTGACTCAAGGCCTTTTTTTCTTGTTGGCATTTCAGAAGCAAATTTTGAAATACTTCGGAATGAATGATTGTATTTTTTGTATCTTGAAAGGAGTGTCCAATCAATTGATCGTTTTCTAAAATCTTTGAAGCCATATTATTGGCATAAGTAATGATTTGATTGACATCCACTGCAATAACACCTTCTACTAGTGACTCTAGCACGGCCTCTTTTTCATTACGCTCTTGAACTAGATTAGCGATGTGTTTCTGTATTCTTATTGATAAAGAATTTAAAGTATCTGCTAATTTAACAAATTCATCTGTCCTACTTAGACTGTCAAGAGCAATAGAGGGAACCACATCCGTTTCACCCTTTTGATAGGGAAGGATAGCTTTAATAATTTCTTGGATGGGACTTGTTAAGTGATTCATAATAAACCAGGTCATCAAGCTAAATAGCATCAAAATAGCAGCAGCGAGAGCGATAACCCCTGTTTCAAAATCTCGAGTTAATTCTGTGACGTATTTATAGGGAAATGCTGTACGTAGAACATAAGGCTTTCCATGAAAGTCAAATGAAATGGCTAGGTAAGCAAATTTTTGCTTCAATAATTCTGAGTAATCCTCATGATACCCTCTTCCGCTCTTAAAAGCCTGCAGAACTTCTGGATGCTGAACCACATAATCTTGGCTAAATCGTGTTCCCAGGATACGTTTGGTGTGAGAGTCATAAAGCACCTTCTGCTCATCGTTAATCACACTAAGACGAAAGAAAACCAAAGCTTTCTGTTCTTTTAAGCGTCGTACCAGGGCTTCATCATTAGGTGCACTTTGAATTTTTTCAATTAAATCCTGTGAGCGATCATACATAGCTTTTGTCGCGATTTTTTGCACGGTACTCGTTGCAAAAGGATACATTCCCGCTAAAAAAAGTAAAAAAACTGCCAGATAAGCTAAAAATATTTTTTGTCTAAAACTTAACATCATTCATCTTCTAATTATATTATTAATCAATAAACTTCTTTCGAAACTCTCTTTGTTGGAAAAATCGCTCCTTAATAAAACTCACGTAATTTAAAGAGGACACTTGTGGAGCCAATCATCTACTAAATCTAAAATATACGGCTGATTTCTTAAACAATGATCTCCCCCATCAATTTCCACATAATTTGCTTGGTGACCGCTTTCTCCTAAAACCCGCATCATCTCGTACCCTTCTTCAAGACTCACACGCACATCTGCCGTCCCTTGTATAATCATAATGGGTAAATCCTTGCGAATTTTATCTACATGCCATAGAGGATTACGTTCTCGAATCCACTCGCTCCAGTTATCCTCTGTTAATCCAAACTCCTTCTCAAACATTTCCTTCATATCCACGCGATTTTCAATGCTGCGTTCGATATCTAACAGACCGCTTAAAGAGACAAGTTTACCGACTTTTGTTTGAATTCCAGGAAAGCGAGCCAAAGCCAAAAACATTTCCATGCCCCCTCTGCTATAAGCAATCATCTGTAGTTCTTGATTCACTAAAGAAATATGTAAATGTTGTTCTAAAATAGGAAAAAACTCAATGAGGTTTTTAATATCATTGACATCCTTCCCCCCAAATTCATCCACTCCCTCATCAAAGCATCCCCTTAGAGTACTTCCCACCACTGTGTAATTCTTATAAGTGGTTAAATTGTTAGCCGGATTGGGAATTCCAAACTGTTTATTCCCTCCCCTGAACTGCATAATCAAAGGAGGATCTTTTGACTCCGGAATAAAACTTATATATCCAGTCACCAACAGACCATCACTGGGGTATTGAAATATCCAAATCCGACGGCCAGAGGATCTAATATATTCTTTATGAGTCTCTAACACCTCAGGAGAATCCAATACCCTTTGCGTAATATCCAGCCTTTCTTCTCCCTCTAATTGATAGAGTTTAGCTAGACGTTGAGATTTTTCTCTAATTTTCTCTGATTCGGTTTCCAACGTATCTTCCTTTATCGAAGCGGCAAGTATGCATAAGGGCAAAAAAATCGTCATCATCATAAAAGACTAAGGGAAAGGTTGCCTATTATTCTTCAGTATCTAATGGAAAATAAAAATTATAAGCGCTTCATATTAAGAATTAATAAATTTAATGAAATTAAAATTATTAATTAATAACAACATAAAATTTATAATTTTTTAATTAATAAAGAATTATAATATAAATTATGGATATTAAAATAGGTGATTCATATGCCTAATGATCCTATAAAATTTAATCAACCCCCTTCTTCTCAACTTCCTGTAACGAATGAGCCACGGCTCGTTCCAGAACAAGAGGTGAGAAAAGATGGCCATGAATATACTAATAAAAAAAGTTCTTTAGCAAAAAGAATTAACGATAATGCCAAAAAGTTTTTCCAAGAATTTAAACAGACTTTAACTCCATCCAGTTTAAAAGTATGGGCTACAGGTGTAAAAGAGGATTTTGAAAATTTTCAAAATCGTACAGAAAAAAAATGGACACAAATCAAGCAATCTATCCAGGATCATTTCAGCCCCTTCTCCGCACAGACTCATGAAAAAGAAAATAAAGTTACTTTATTTTTTAAAAAGGTTTTTTCACACCTCTCCACTTTGAGCATAAGCCCCCCACGTGAAATTCCTAAGATAGAAAAAGAAGTTGCACATAAAACCGTCCAATTTAAAGACCCCATTGAATCGAGCCAGTCTTTAGAAAAACTCACGCATCAAGCAGAAACTCTTCAAAAAAATCATGCACTTAGAAGAGGCTCTTTAAGTTTACCTTCTGGATTAGAAAAGAAAACCTTTAAGGATCTGTTAGAGTCCGCATCTGAGATGATTAAAAAAAATCCCATCGAGAGTTTAGACTTACTCAACAAATTAAAATTAATGAACTGGGGCGCCAAAATTTTCAAGTATGATATCAGCCTTCGTCGTAACTATAATAAAGTTTATGAAGAGGCAGTAAAAACAAGTGTAGAACAAATTAGCAGCCGCTATGTGCAACAGATTAGCCAAATTACAGAAGAAGAGCTTTTGAAAAATAGTAAGTATGAGCGAGATCCTATGAGTCATGCTGAGCATTGTCCACATCTATCTAAAATTGCGCATCTATACAACGAAGTCAATGAAAGCCTCGCTGAAAAAATTTTATCTAAAACAGATATCGCTGAAAGAACTAAAATGATAGAAACCTGTATCAATATTGCCTACCTGGCGTATAAGCAGGGAGATTTTTTTACTTCTAATGCCATTTATACAGGTCTTCAAACAGCCCATATTAGGCGTATTGTGGTAAAATCTTCTGAACTCCTTTCTCAAAACACCCAAGTTAAGTTAAAAGTGTTTGACGATTTATGGGGAGAGGCTCAATCTACAAAAATCGAGGATGTATTAAAATATAATGTCACTCATCTAGAACGTCCAGCCCTTCCTCCTCTCACACCTTTTCTAGGACCTATTTTATACAGTCAAGAAAAGTTGGCTCTAGATGATGAAAAAGCAAAAGCACGGGGTCAGGAAGAGTTAAATGGACTTCTCAATAATTTCTCGCTTATCCAACAAGCACTTGAAAAACACCCTTTGAAATCGAAAATTGTGAACGTCAATGCCGCTTCATGGAACGAATTTAGGATGTCTAAGACCGATTTAATTGATTTATTAGTGAATAGATTTAATACACACCCTGAAGCTTTCAAAGAAATCACCTCTAAGCTCTCCCAACCCGATGAATACAGTACTAGCCCGGCCGAATTGAAAAATGCTTTAGCAAGCAAAAAAAAAGAGGACCTTCTCTATTACCTATCTTTGGTGATAGAACCGCGATAGGCTTTTTCTAGAAAACTTCAAACCCATCATTAGTAATATGCACCATATCTTCAATCCGTACTCCTCCCATCCCAGGAATATAAATACCAGGTTCGATTGTTATCACCATGCCATCTTGCAAGGGCTGATTATGGTAGGGATCTTTATTACGAAGAATAGGCCATTCATGAATTTCTAACCCCACTCCATGCCCTAAGCTATGTAAAAATTGTTCTCCAAAACCTTTCTCAGTAATGTATCCTCTAGCAATGTCATCTAGATCGCCGATCAACACACCAGGTCGACAGGCTTGTATAGCTCTTGTTTGAGCTTCTTGAACAATGGAATAAATTTCTTGCATCTTTGCGGGAGGATCTCCCCAAAAAAGGGTTCGAGATAAATCTGAATGGTAGGCTTTCCATTTAACACCCATATCCATTAAGACTGTATCCCCTCTTTTAAGTTGAGTGTCTCCGGCACGATAATGAGGCATCGCACTATTCTCTCCAAAAGCGATAATAGGTTCAAAAGCTAAACCTTCGCCCCCTTGGGTTTTCCAAAATATCTCCAACTCGATGGCTAAAGTTTTTTCAGAAATCCCCTCTTCTAATAATCCCTTCACATGCTCATAACCTCTTTTTCCCAGAGCAGCGGCTTCTTTTAAGTATTTGATTTCTTCCTCGTCCTTAAAACAACGGATTTTTAAAAGAGGATTATTTAAAGGGACAAGCTGAATATTCTTTAGCAATTTTTGCAAATTAAGATAATTTTGATAGGACGTATTCTCGCTATCAAAACCTAATCGACTTACCCCTTGCAGAGCCTCTTCCATCTTAAATTTTTCTGCAAGCATCACAGGAAAGTTGGTCTTTCTTATACACATTTCATAATAGCGGTTATCCACAACCAAAGTAGGTTCTTTATCTTTCCAAACCAACATTTTTCCTGCAGACAAGGATAAGCCAGTAAGATAGTATAGATTTAAAGGATGGTCCACGAGAAAAAGCTCACAAGCTGCATTAGAAATGATTTGTTGAACTTTTTGAATACGCGCTTGATAACTCATTAAATCCCCTTATGAAATTTTTTCATCAACTCTTCTGCTTCAAAATAAACTAAAATCGGTTTACCCCTCGGACATACAAAGGGTGTTTGACACTTAAACAAACGATGAATCAAACTCGTGGCTTCCTCTAAAGACAATCGTTGATTAGAATTAACAGCAGCACGACTGGCTAATAGTGCCATTTTCTTTTCTATTTCCTTTTCCAGTAATTGTTCTTCTGAAAACTCATGGATAGTTCCCATTAATTCAATGACTAATTTATTGATATCAATATTCCCAAATACCTGAGGAATGGCATCCACCATAAATGTCTGTGGACCACTTTCATGGATATGGATACCCAAAGTAAAAAATTGGTCTAATAAGGATCTTAATAAAACAGCCTCATGATGTGCCAATTGGATGGAATGAGGTATTAAGAGCGATTGACTCATTTTACTTTGATCCTTAGAGCTTAAACTCTCAAATATTACTCTTGAATGAGCGGCTCTTTGATCCACTAAACAAAGCGCGTCCGAGGGAATTTTTTTCCATTCATCAAGAGAAGAAGCCTCCAGAATGATATAATGGGGAATTGTATGCAAAATGCTTGGAAATAAACGCTTTTCCTGAGGAATAGGCTGAATTAAAGATACGTCTTGCGGCACTGATCGTTCGTAGGAAGGTAAAGGAGTATATTCTTGTATTTTTTCTCGAACAATACTTGCTTCCAATGAAAACACAGGCTTAATGAGAGGAGCATTGAAAGCTTGAGAGGGTATTAAAAACTCTGAGTCATTTTCTCTATCGGGTAAAGGTCGATAAACTGCATGTCCATCAATAAGTTGTTGATTAAGAGCTTGCTGAACACCTTTATGTATCATTTCTCTTAAAACGCTATCTTGTCTTAAACGCACTTCTTTTTTCTGTGGGTGCACATTTACGTCGACTATTTCTCCCGGTACGGACAAATGAAAAATAAAAACAGGATGTTTGTTGCTAGGTAAGGTCGTTCCATAGGATTGTTTAACGACGTAAGAAACAAGAGGAGAGAAAACGGCGCGATGATTAATAAAAAGATACTGCCCTGTCCGATTCAGACGAGCTAAAATAGGCATGCCTATACATCCCTCTAGTTTACACCCCTCCATCTCAATGTCGATCCAGCTACACCCAGATAAAAATTCCGAACCCATCAATTTATTGACACGCTCTTTCATCTGATCCAAAAAATTTTCTTGATCCACCCCCCCGGTTTGGATAGTAGTTTTTTTATCGTCGATCAGTTGAAATTTAATATCAGGATGACCTAATGCTAAGATTGTTAGCATTTTGTGTATCTCTTGTGCATCATGAGAGGGGGACTTTTGAAATTTTCTTCGAACAGGTACATTAAAAAAAAGAGATTTTATTTCAATAGTCGTTCCTGGAGTTCTTACTGCATCGACGCACTGTAAAACTTTTCCTCCCTCAACTCTTAAAAGCGTGGCTGAATGGGTCTCTTCTTGAGGAGCTGTAATCAAACTAAACTTGGAAATGGCGGCAATAGAGGGAATGGCTTCTCCTCGAAACCCCATAGTAAAGGTTGTTTGAATGTCTTCAACCTCTTTAATTTTGGAAGTCGCATGACGCTCTAAACAAAGCAGAGCATCGTCTCTACTCATTCCACATCCATTATCTGTGACCCGAATAAGCTGACGTCCTCCCCCTTGAATTTCCACACAAATATCAGTGGACCCTGCATCAATAGAGTTTTCTACTAACTCTTTAACCACTGAAGCCGGGCTTTCAATTACTTCCCCTGCAGCAATTTTATTAATGGTATGATCATCTAAGACACGTATTTTTGATGGCATAATATACTCTTTAAAACCGCATACTATAAACCATTAGGGATAAGGAGGCAAGTTGTCCGAAAAATAGCCTCAAAGAAAAATTTTCACTACTTGCTTAGTTATATAAGCATTTATTATGATGCTTCTATGCATCCAAAAGAAATAGCCACACAGATTGTTCACAAATTAAACCACGCGGGTTACAAAGCCTATTTTGCTGGAGGATGGGTCCGTGATTATCTCATGGAACATCCCTCAGATGATATTGATATAGCCACAGATGCCCCACCCCAAGTCATTTTAGATCTTTTTCCTCACACTCTTTTAGTGGGCCTTGCTTTTGGGGTGGTGATTGTAGTTGTAGGAAACCACCAGTTCGAAGTTTCCACTTTTCGAAGAGACGTAGAATATATTAATGGAAGAAGACCTGAGAGTATTGAACTTTCCACTGCGGAAGAAGATGCTCTAAGAAGAGATTTTACTATTAACGGGATGTTTTATGACCCTATTGAAGAAAAAATTTATGATTTTGTCCATGGGATGGAGGATTTGAAAAAAGGAATTATTAGAACAATAGGAGATCCTTTTGAACGTTTTGCTGAAGATCGTTTAAGAATGATTCGAGCGATTCGGTTTGCTGCCAGATTTGGTTTTCCTATAGAGCCTGAAACACAAGTTGCCATTCAAGAAAATGCAGAAACCCTCTTTCCAGCTGTGGCCATTGAAAGGGTATGGAATGAATTTATTAAAATGTCTAGATATCCTCGCCTTGATCAAGCCTTCATTGACATGCAACGACTGGGATTACTACCTGTCATTTTTCCTGATTTAAAAACGGTTCACCTCAACGAAATTAAGCATCATGTAAGAGCCTTCTCACGTTTTCCCAAAATCACCCCCCCTATTTTATTTTTAACAGCTTTATTTCCTCATTATGACGCTAAAAAAATTGAAGATCTTTGCTTATACCTACGCACCAGCACGCAAGATCTCAAATGCGCACAATTTATGCAGGAAAGTAAAAAAATATTAAATACCCCTGAAAAAATGAGTGATGTTCTTTGGGTGTATTTTTATGCCCATTCCTTAAGTAATCTTTGCTTAGACATCTATGCTTCTTATTTAGAAGAGCCCGAAAAACATGCATTTTATGAAATGCATCATACTAACCAAAAACGTCTTCGAGCACATATTCAACGTGTCATAGAGAAGGTGCCCTTAGTGACCTCCTCTCATTTAAAGTCTGAGGGGATCCTTGAAGGAAAACGAATGGGAACTCTACTAAAAGAAGCAGAGCAAAAAGCTATTTTTTATAATCTAAATAATGCTCAAGATGTTCTCCGACTTCTAAAAACATCCGAAAACTGGCCTCAGGTATAAAAAAAGCACCTGTAACACCGGTCTAACGAATAATAAATCGGGAAGCTAAAATTCCAGCGATAATGCAAACAAATCCCCCATACTGTCGCAAAACATCACAGATTTTGAGAGCTTCTTCTTTGGAGTAATACTCCTTCTTAAAAAGATTGGCCTGACTAATGGCTTTTTTTAATAATTCATCAGCGCCTGCCACACCCAATGAATCTTTATAACTTTCAAAAAACTCTTGATAGGATATTTGAATCATTCAATCAGGCCTTTATTCTATTAATCAAGAATCAGCATAATAACTGTTGTGGTATTATGGAAGCCACTTAACTGGCCAATTTCCATAGCAATTTCTCCATAGGTTTCAAATCCAATGAGAGGAATACCTTTAAACACTTTCCTCATCTCATTAACAGCTAGACTAAATTTCTCTTTTAAAATGGTCTCCCGACATGCACAATCAAAAATCACTGCCCCGGCGATTTTTTTCCCATTGGCTGCTAAAGCAGCCCTTTCAGCAGCTATCCTCGCTGATTGGATTTGGTCCTCTTCTGTACTACTCATAATTTTTAAAGCTGTTCCTTCAAAAATAGAACAAGAAAAATTTATTGAGCCATCTTTATTACAGGATGAGGGAAACCTTACTTTATAGTCGACTCCTGTCATAAAACCTGCTTCATACTTGACCAATAATTTAGAAATTTCTTCAGGATCACTTATTTGATCAATATCATACCCATCTTTTTTTAGGTCGTCTCTTACATAACGTTTCCACACTTCAAAAGCAGGTTCTCCAGCAATTTCATAAAGAATATTATCTTTAGCTTTAGTCACAGTTAAAGCAGGGCTTAGGGGTTTATGGCCATGCTTTACGGTAATCACTACAGGATGTTTTGATGCCAACAGACACATAGCCACTGCATTAGGTAAAATTCGATCTCCACAAAAGACCAATGTTTCTTTAAATTTTAAATTATCCGCAGCCGCTGCCCCAGCAAATTTTACATCAGCACCTAGAATACTGTGAGAAGTGAGCACCACTTCCTCTCCCTTTCCAATCAATCCATCTAAAAAAATCATGGCTGAGCGATAAGGATATCCTTCCACGTACGCAGGAAAGTCTTTTGTGGCATCATGTATCGCTTGTGCTTCATTATAAGTTACATGGGTACCCATTCCCGTAAAAAACTTATGCGTATCAGAAGATATTAATGCACAAACGACTCCGTCTGTTATCACTTCATCCTCATTAAATTCACCAGCAGAAGTACATCCAATCAATAAAGCCTTGTTTGTGACACTTAAGACTCCCTCTTTAACTTGATTTAAATGATGGTTTACTCCTGCAAATAAAAGGATAAGATCTACTTTCTCTCCACCGCCTTTTGCTACTGCCATTTTAGCAGCTGCTTGTCCAGCTGAATAGCTATCTTGTATATTCGAAATTCCTGTAACAAATGTAGTAGGCATACTTTCCTCATACTTTTATTTGATTCATAATGAAAATGAGTAAAAAATCCTAGGTAAAAGCGAGTATGATCGTTCAAATTAACTGAACTTCTTTCGCAAATGTAATTCCGTTCCTCTGTTTAACCCCTTCCGTTAAATTTTTTCGTTAAGTCATTACGACCAGAAAAGGGCAGGTAGAGGAACGAGATGACGGTTGCGTCTATACTAAGAGATTTAGATGTACTTGAAGATGTAAGAAAACTAAAAGCCTTTTTTTGCATTCGTTTATTGCAAGAAGCCTCCAGAAAAGCTATTATTAAGATTAGCCAATAGATATAAAATAGGATTTCTATGAAGCAAATTTCAAGTCTCCAACATCCTTTAGTTAAACATCTTGTAAAATTAAGGCAAAATAGTGATTACCGTTACGACCATCACTCTATCCTGATTGAAGGTTCCAAAATCATTGCAGAAGCTGCTCCCATAACGACGTTTAAACATCTCCTTACAGTATCTCCAGATTTGATCCCAAAATCTATAAAAGCCGATGAAATATTACTTACCACGCCAGACATCATCCAAAAAATATCAGGTTTAAAATCTAGTGAAGGTATTCTTGCCGAAATCCCAATGCCGCAAAATCAAGAGCTTAAAGATAAAAATTACATTCTTGCGCTGGATAATATCAATGATCCTGGCAACTTAGGCACTATCATGCGTACGGCTTTAGCCCTTGGATGGGAAGGAATTTTTTTAATTGATGAAACGTGCGATCCTTTCAACGATAAATCTTTAAGAGCCTCGCGAGGAGCTGTGTTCAAGCTTCCTATCATGAAAGGAAACTGGGATGACTTGAAAAAAATTATCGTTAACAATCAACTACAATGCTATGTGGCAGATATTGAAGGCACACCTTTTGAACAAGTTCCCCCGGCTAAGGGTCTTTTACTCGTTTTAGGAAACGAAGCTCATGGCCCTTCCACACTCTCTCTTAATTACTGCAAACCCGTTACTATACCTATGAAAGAGTCTATGGAATCTTTAAATGTTTCCGTAGCAGCAGGTATTCTTATGTACTCTTTGCGTCACAAAAGGTAATAGCATGAAACATAAAAATGATGAAGATAAACGTATGCCCCAAAAGTGGGTTTCCTGTGATATTGAAGCAGAATACTTTAAGGATGATCGCAAACATTCTCGTATGGAACGCAAGCTAGCTTCTGCAAAAGATCGCTCAAAATATAAAAAAACGGATAGAGATAAGCAGGAAAAAAATAAAGGACTTCATCAAAATATTAAGGTGCCTGAAGAAGATCTATTACAAGGAAGAGTCTTATCTATTACTCCTCAAGGATTTGTAGTCGAGCACGAAAAAGCTCGATATACATGTACCATTCGAGGGTTATTGAAAAAAGAAAAAACACAATTTAAAAACTTAGTGACGGTTGGAGATATCGTTCTTTTCCAAAAAACCCATCAAGCAGAAGGATTAATAGCTCACATTCAACCAAGAAAATCTATTCTATCCCGTGCTGATAATTTATCCAGAAGGCAAGAACAACTGATTGCAGCTAATATTGACCTGGTACTCATTACAGTCTCTGTCGTCAATCCGCCTATCAAGCCCTCGCTTATTGATCGTTATATCATCGCAGCACGTAAAGGAGGCATGCAGCCAGTAATTGTGGTAAATAAAATCGACCTACTCAACGAAGAGACTTCCTTAAGTGAAAAAGAAATTTATCATCAATTGATTGAAGCTTATAAAACGGTAAGCGTTCCGGTCATTACCGCAAGTGTTGTGAATGAGCACGGGTTAGATGAATTAAAAAACACCATGAAAGACAAAGCCTCTGTCTTTTCCGGTCAATCCGGTGTAGGAAAATCTTCATTGATCAATGCGATTACCGGTCATTCGCTAAAAGTCGGAAAGGTTGTCGATAGAACAAAAAAAGGCTCCCATACTACAACGAAAGCACAATTAATTCCTCTTGAGTTCGGGGGGTGGTGCATAGACACCCCTGGTATTAAAAGTTTTGGAGTGTGGAACCTGCAAAAAGCAGAAGTCGAGCAATATTTTTCCGAAATTTATGAAATAGGGCATCGCTGTAAATTTCCTGACTGCTCGCACACGCACGAGAGCGATTGTGCCGTCCTAGAAGCAGCTGAAAAGGGAGAGCTATCCCATTTACGTCTGGATTCCTATCATTTTCTTCTCGAAGAGCTCTCTCAAGAACACATGCGCCGATAACCTTACAGATTTAATCTCAAAATTGGAAAATGTTCTTTTACTCTTGATTATTTAACTCTAGGCTCATTCTAATAATGCAGAACAGAGGCAGAAAATTGCTATCACTTGTCGTTAAAAAAGAAAGATATCGCTCATGACCAATCATCAGGATATAACGCGCAATTGAACCTCAATGGGCAAGGAAGCCGCTTGATAAGAATGACACGAGACTTTATGTTAAAGATATTAAACCGAGGTATGTGCTTATGTCCTATATCAGATCTGTCAAAGCAATCGAAATCTTAGATTCCCGTGGAAATCCTACTCTTAAAGTCATGATTACTACAGATCGAGACATCATAGCAGAAGCTTCCGTGCCTTCTGGTGCTTCCACCGGACAATATGAAGCCTTAGAATTA
The DNA here is from genome assembly GCA_001897225.1 of Chlamydiales bacterium 38-26. Classification (GTDB taxonomy): domain Bacteria; phylum Chlamydiota; class Chlamydiia; order Chlamydiales; family Parachlamydiaceae; genus Neochlamydia. The sequence continues at coordinate 871,153 of MKSK01000001.1, read as the reverse complement.
AGGGACAGAGATGATACTCGCTATTTAGGAAAAGGTGTCCAGAATGCCGTTTCTCATGTTAACGGACCTATTGCCCAAATTCTTGTAGGCGAACATGTTTTCGATCAAAGTCGTCTAGATCTCATGTTGGTAGCCAGTGACGGAACTGAAAATAAAGGGCGTTTTGGAGCCAATGCCATCTTAGGAGCCTCTTTAGCCCTAGCCCGAGCTGGAGCGTTAACTGCAAAACTACCGCTCTATCGTTATATAGGTGGAACCCATACTTACATCCTTCCTTGCCCGATGATGAATATTATTAATGGTGGAGCACATGCCGATAATTTTCTCGATTTTCAAGAATTTATGATTCGCCCTAAAGGAGCTCCTTCGTTTAAAGAAGCTGTAAGATGGGGAGCTGAAATTTTTCATACCCTTAAAGGGATTTTAAAAGAGGAAGGTCATGTAACAGCGGTAGGTGATGAGGGGGGATTTGCTCCCAATCTTGAAACTAACGAACTCGCCCTAGAAATGATCATTACAGCTATCGAGAAAGCAGGTTATCGTCCAGGTATCGATGTATCTCTTGCCTTAGACTGTGCAGCATCCGAATTTTATGATAAGGCTATAGGTCGATATGTGGAAAAGAAAAAACAAAAGAAAAAATTACCTTTTGTTGAGCGTACAGCAGAAGAACAAGTAGACTACTTGGAACACCTAGCTAAAAAATTCCCTATCGACTCCATAGAAGATGGCCTATCTGAAACCGACTGGTCTGGTTGGCAATACCTTACCATGAAGCTTGGCAAAAAAATTCAGTTAGTGGGAGACGATATCTTTGTTACTAATCCTAAATTTTTGTGTCGTGGAATTGAATTAAATGTGGGTAATGCCATTTTAATTAAGCCTAATCAAATTGGTACTTTAACAGAAACGCTCGAGACTATACGGTTAGCACAAACGCACGGATACGCTGCAGTAATTTCCCATCGTTCCGGGGAGACCGAAGATAGCATGATTGCAGATATCTCTGTCGCTACAAATGCAGGTCAGATTAAAACAGGATCATTATCTCGCACAGATCGAATAGCTAAGTACAATCGCCTGATCGGCATCGAAGCTGGCCTAGGAGAGGTTAGCCGCTATTTTGATAGTAATCGTTTTAAATATCATGCTGATTGGCCAACCTTTTAAACCTATCTTTTGTTCTATCACACTCGCATGCTGGTAAATTTTTATCTTCTAGATAAACTCTAGCTCAACCTCAAATGGGTAATATCTAATTAAGAATTTGTAATCAGAGACTGTCAAAAATAATAAAAAAAATGTTATAATGTTAAGATCATTAGCGGAATAGATAGGGGGCTTTATGACAATCTATACGATTGCACTATTCGGTGAAGCTGAAAAAGGTGAATATAGCATTCCCTATTTATGCAATTCTTTAGCCGACCTCGAGAATCATTTTGGAAATCCGCCCGCACATAGTTATGGCCTCTATTATGCCATTCAAGCCCTACTTTACAATCGTCAGCTTATTTTTTGCCGTGTGCGTGAAGAAGGTTATAGTAAACTCGATTACTTAGGGGCTCTGCCCTTAATAAAAAACTCTACTCTCTCCGATATCTCGGCTTTTTATTTACCTGGGGTGGGAAATTTTGAAATTTTAGAAGCTATTACACCGATGTGCAAAAAATTTCACAGCATTTTAATCATTAATGAAGCCGATTTTTACGACTATCTCATGGAAACCGTTTAATAGCCTTGAAAATAGCTTAGGCTCTCGACTGATCATTGTGATATTTTAATCGAGATATGAGATTTAAAACTCTCAGTTAAAACCTCTACTTTTTTTAAACCCAACTTACCCCCTAAACATTTAGGGGCGCAAGAGGGGTTTTAAGAAACTCTATCAGAAGAGAGAGAAGCAAGCGTGGTTTAATCCCCCCCCTAATTGTAAGAAATCAGGGGTTTGGATCTCAATCATTAACGATCTGCGGTTGTAAAGTAACGCTCTAGACCTTCATGAGTAGGGATCATGCTTTTTAGGCCTTTGTGCCAATTAGCTGGACACACTTCCCCATTCTCTTCGATGAAGACAAGAGCATCTAGCATCCTAATCACCTCATCCACATTTCGACCCAAAGGAAGATCGTTAACGACTTGATGACGTACAATTCCTTTTTTATCAATAATGAAAAGGCCTCGATAGGCAATCCCTTCGTGATGAATTAAAACATCATAGTCACTAGCGATATTACGGTTCATATCAGATACAATCGGATAACTGACGCCTTGAATCCCGCCTTTTGATTTGGGTGTATTTAACCAAGCCACATGGCAGTAAGGACTATCGACAGAGCAGGCAACAATTTTAGTATCCCTTGCCTCAAATTCTCCCATTTTTTCTTGAAAAGCATGTAATTCAGTAGGACAGACAAAAGTAAAATCTAACGGATAAAAGAAAAAAACAACATTTTTACCCAAAAAATCTTGTAAAGAAAAATCATTGACAATCTGTCCCTCCACCACCGCTTTTGACCTAAATTCCGGCGCCGGCCTACCTACTAAAACTCCCATAACAATCTCCTCAATTTTTAAATCTATCTACTGGTTCATTTTTTTAACTTTTCTGTGGATTCATAAAAAATTCACAAACAGCTCAAGAATCGCTGCAACAGGTAATCTTAACGAAAAAAAACCCAGTCGTCTACTCTCCAAAAAGCTCTTCAGCTCTCTCTAACCATTTTTCTTGACCAATAGTCGTTTCTAACCCATGACCAGGAAAGACACGCGTCTCTGCAGGCAGTTTGGCTAATTTCGACAAGGAAGTCCACATTAAATGAGGACGAGAAGTCGGAAATGATAGGTTTCCTATCGTGCCTTTAAATAATGTATCTCCTGAAAATAAAAGATGTTGGTTTCCATTGTAGAAACAAACTCCTCCCGGTGTGTGTCCAGGAGTTTCGATGACTTCAAAGATTTGGTTTCCTATAGAGACTCTATCTCCCTCTTTCAACAAATAATCAGGAACAACCCCTTCGATTGATATCCAGCAAGGTAAACCATCACTTCCCGGATTTTCTAGATTAAAAACGTCATATTCATGTACGTAGACAGGAATATGATATTTTTCTTTTAAGGGATAGACATCACCGATGTGGTCCCAATGAGTGTGAGTGAGGAGGATTTTTTTAGGTGTTAAATGATGTTTGTTAATGTAATTAACAATTGATTCTGCACTGTTGGGTGCAGGATCTATAATAGCTGCTTCTTTTGTATCGGGGCAGCTAACTACATATGCATTTGTTTCGAAAGGGCCTGAAGGAAAAGCTTGTATATTCATCGCACCGGAGAGGATTCGAACCTCTAACCGCCCGGTTCGTAGCCGGGTACTCTATCCGATTGAGCTACCGGTGCAAAAGAAGCATTATTTTGCACCAAATGTAGGATTAAAGGCAAGCTCATTCCCAAGAATATTTAATTTTTTGAAGTTTTTGATCACAAATTTCTACCTGCTGAGTAAACAGTCACTCTCCCGAAAGTGAGCTCCTTGTAGGCTTGCTAAGTAAAAATATCTAAGCTGGGGTCAGCAAAATCTTTCCGTTGCTTTTCTCCCTGTTTCGATAATGCTTTCAACAACCTAAAACAATCTGTTGCTATAATACTTATCTTAATCAGAGGATTAAAATAATTTTTTTAAATCTTGACTAGGCCTTGAGGTATTCAACTTTAAGATCTACCGCAAGGCCTAGCAAATGCTAGTTTATACACTTATAGGCGTGGGAGTGGGTAAAAAAATCTCCTTTAAACTTTTCATCTTTGAAGCTTCAAGCGGATACATGGCTCGATAACCTAAGTTCCAAGCGATAAGCGTCAGATTCATTCCAAATGGAATACTGCAAAAACCAATATAGAATGGAGAACAGTGCATATGTCCCCCAATAAATACTGCTGTTACCACAGTACTTAATAAAGGTGGACAACGCATTCCTGATAAGTAATCAAAAAATCCTTGTGCGCAGGTAGGGCGCGCAAATCCAATTTCAATTTTTTCATTTAGGATTTTTTTATACGCGATGTACCCCAACCCTAATCCCACACCAATCCCTGTAAAGGCTATAAATAGTTTGATATTCAATATAGCGGCAAAAAGGGCCAGTGCAACGCGACAAACCAGATCGACAATCGGCTGTAAACGGATAGCCATGCGTTTTAATTTTTGCGGCATTCCTTCAGCTTGGATCGTTGTGATTTCATCTTTAATATCGTTGCAGCAATCTTTGCATGTTTCTATATGTGGCATCTCGATTCTCCTTTGTTAGACTTCACATAAAATGTGCAAAAGGAGGCTTGCTGTCAACTTTTATTTAGGTTTTTTAATCTATTTTTTAAGAGGGATTGATCAGGATTGATCACCCATTTATACATGACTTGCGTTGAAATAATTGATGAATGAAAAAATCAGGATCTGGAAATGTATCTCTTTGTGAGATTTCATAAGCTTCTTCATCTGACAAAATTTTATCAAAATTGATTAAAGCTTCTAATTGAATATTAGCTACCAAAGGATCGAAGTGTGAATGAAAATGATCCATCTTTCCATAACGGAATCCACTAAAGGGAATTCCAATGGATTCAAGAACTTGATCGACAGATTTCATATGCCGAAGACTGTCATCAATAAAAACGATTTTAAGAGGATCTAATTGATAGTGATGAATAAAATCTCTTAAATAGGGTCCTTTTTCTTCATGATTTGTAAAAATTATTCCATGAGAGAAAAACTCAAAATCCCCCTTTTCTCCGTCTAATAGAGGCGTCAAAGTAAAGTCTATCCCTACGCTTTTGAGGTGTGCATGGGTATATAAAGCGGCATTTTCAATATAACTAGCTTTCAGCAACCTTGCCGTTAATGCAAATGTTGGGATGCCTTTTTGTTGCAACTTTTCTATCATCTGCGCAGCTTGAGGATCCACTAAACGGACAGGAACACGCATGATAATCTTTTGGATGATCTGATTGATCTCTTCAGGAAGTTTGTCTAAAGAATAGTGAGCCTTTATCAATTGATTCACAAAATAATTCCACCAAGGCGTATTCCCTAACATACATTCTGTATTAATGAGAGTGTCATCTATGTCAAAAAAAACAAGGGTTTTCTCGTCTATTTCCTGTAAAATATCTGCTATTTCGTGAGTTTCAGTAATCTTAGCTTGCAGGGGTAAGGAGGTGATAAAGATAAAACTCAACGTTATAGCCCTAAGTAAATTACGAATCATAACAAAGTTCCATTTAATTTTAATAAAAAAGACTTACTCAAATTGAGGACAATTAAAATTTTTACAGGACAACTTGGAAATAGCTAATTCTGCAAGTCAAATTAGACCAAGGTGAACCGAAATTTTATTTTGATTCACCTTGGTCACTGACTCTTGTTTTAAGAGATAAATCTCTTTGTATTTTTATTTAACACCATTAGGGGTATTAGTGGTAGAGTCTTCAATTTTTCGATCCTCTTTCTCAGCTTTTCTAACATCTTCTTCTGATCCTGGAACAACATCGCTTATAGCAGCTTTTAGCATCTCGATTTTAGATCCATCATACATCTTAAGAATGACAGTATGTTCGTCGATACGAACGATGGTACCGACAATTCCCATAGCCGTGACACGATCACCCTTTTTCAAAGCACTACGCTGCTCTTCCATCGCTTTACGACGTTTTTGTTCGGGTCTCCATAGAATTAAATAAAAAAATATCAAAGCAATGGCAATCATAATGAAAGTCTGCGTCATGCCCTGATCTCGAGGAAGGGTTTCCGGAGCACTATTTTCTTGTGCAAACGAAATTGTACGGCCTAGTAGAACCTGCAGACCAACGAATAAGTAAAGCAGTTTGTTCATTAAATCATCCTTTTATTGGGGATACACAGCACATACTTTTTCATAAAAAGTAGCTAGGGTATCGTTTTTAATTGCTAGTCTTAATTTTTGCATAAAATCAAGATAAAAGGCTAGATTTTGTAACGTGACCAAAGTCAGACCTGTGACTTCATCCACATTCAATAAATGTCGAATATAGGCTTTTGAAAATTGTGAAGTATAACAAGGTGTTTGAGAATCTAAGGGAGTAAAATCCTCCGCATACCGCGCCGCCTTAATCTGCACTTTTCCAGACCAGGTAAAAGCCATTCCATTTCTCGCATTACGAGTAGGCATTACACAATCAAACATATCGATACCACGCATCACGCTCTCAATCAAATTGCGTGGAGTTCCCACCCCCATTAAATACCTGGGTTTATCTTCGGGCAGAAAAGGAACTGTTTGATCCAATACCTCATACATAATAGACGCAGGCTCTCCTACAGACAACCCCCCTACTGCGTAGCCATCAAAATTCATGTCAGTTAGAGTTTTCGCAGAATATTGACGTAAATCTGCATGCACTCCCCCCTGCACAATTCCAAAAAGATTTTGATGAGGGAGTAATTCGTAGTTGCGACAACGTGTCGCCCAGCGATGCGTTCTCTCTAAACCGTCTTCTACCTTACTTTTTTCTGCGGGATACGCCGTACATTCATCAAAGGCCATGACAATATCAGCTCCAATGATTTTTTGTATGGACATGCTTTCATCAGGTCCTAAAAAATGCCTAGAGCCGTCAATATGGGATTGAAAATGCACGCCTTTTTCAGTGATTTTATTCATGCTCGACAGAGAAAAAACTTGAAAACCTCCAGAATCTGTAAGAAGAGGCTTCTGCCAATTCATAAAAGCATGGAGACCACCAGCTTTTGATAAGATTTGCGTACCAGGTCTCAACATCAGATGATAAGTATTGGCCAAAATGATCTGGGCCTGAATATCTAAAAGCTGCTGATTTGTCAGTGTTTTAACAGCACCACGGGTCCCGACGGGCATAAAAATAGGAGTTTCAATGCTTCCATGAACGGTGTCAATAACTCCAACACGAGCCTTAGTATGACCATCCGATTTATGAATATGAAATTTCAATGAAGACCTCTCAAATTATTTATTTTGCTCGAGGAGTACCACATTTTCAATGTGAAATGTTTGAGGAAATTGATCAAAAGGTTGAATGGCTTTGATTTTATATCCTGCTTTGATCAACTCAGAGATATTGGCTGCCTGAGTAGAAGGATTGCAAGATATAAAAAGAATTTTTTTTGGATTTAGATCTATCACTTGTTGCAAAGCATTAGGATCTAACCCAGATCTTGGAGGGTCTATAAAAACAACGTCTGGCGCTGGCAATTTCTTTTCTTCGCTAATTTGACTCAGTACATGCCTAACAGCACCTGACAAAATGGTGACATTATCACATTTATTCAAGATCGCATTCTGACGCGCATCTAGCGCCGCCTCAGGGGATAACTCAATGCCAATGACCTGTTTAGCTTTTTTTGATGCACAAATGCCAAGAGTTCCTGTTCCACAAAAGAGGTCATAAATGACAGTCTGATCGTTAATTCCTGATAGCTGGATGGCTAATGAGTAAAATCTTTCAGCTGAAGAAACGTTTGGCTGGAAAAAAGCGGAGGGGCTTATTTTAAATCTAAATCTGACAGGTGTTTCCTCAGGACTCATCAATATTTCTAAATGTTCTTCTATGTAATCGGAGCCATAAAGTAACATTTCATAGAAATTTGTGGTCATTCCTTGAGCAACCTGTTGTATTCTTAAGAAAATATTTAATTTACTATTGAGAGTTTTAGGCTCTGCAACCTGATGTAAAGTGGATACAAAACTTTCCAGGTGATGTCTTTGCAGAGCATAATCCGGGTTTCCAGACACTGTCAACATCACTAGGCGATCTCCAGTCTTCATCCCTTCTCTTAAGATTAAGGTTCTTAGTGATCCGGTATTTTTATGCATGTGATAAGCTTCTAATTGTGAAGCCTCCCACCAATCTCTTACAGTTTGTACAGTATCCATAAACCATGGATTTACCAAATGACATTCCGTGAGATTTAAAACCCTTCCCTTACTAGAATTTTTGATTAAACCTAGATATTTATTACGGTTCAAGTCACTGGAAAAACTAAATTCCATCTTGTTTCTGTAGTTCCATTCTAATGCACTTCCCTCGATAGGATAAAAAATTGTATCCGATAATAGGTAAGGAGCAAAAAGATCTCTAACTAAAGCTTCTTTGTACTTTAATTGAGTCGAATAGGACATTTGTTGCCATCGACATCCCCCACAAACACCAAAATGCTTACATTTAGGATCAATCCTGTCCGACGATGGTTCTATGACTCTTTCCATTTGCCCTTGCCATTTACCTCTTTTCTTAGAGAAGAGTTCTGCATGAACATAATCGCCTGGAATTGTAAAGGCAACTTCTGCATCGGAGGTAGAGCCATCCACACGAGAAAATTGACCGCAGCCATTCCCTTTGTTGGAGAACTTATCGATTTTTACATCTGCAAAGCGTGCTTTTTTAGAATAGGTCATGAAAGATGATGGGGTAATATTTTGACCAATAAGGTTAATAGGGTATTCGATATAAAATCAAGTTGAATATATCTAAGTGATACTAAATTTAGAATTCACCCACCTAATTCGGGTGCTAAAAAAATAAAAGGGAGGGAAACTCCTCCCTCGAAGAAATAACTATCTTAGACTTAACTGTTTTACTGGAAGTTTCGCTGTAGGTCTTTTTACGGAAAGAGGACGAGCTTTTGCTTTATGAGCTTTTGCTTTTGCTTTTACTGCTGGCTTAGCGGCAGGTTTCGCAGCAGGCTTAGCTTTTTTAGGAGCAGGTGCAGCTTTTTTAGCAGGTTTTTTTGAACCTTTTGTCGCTTTTTCGTTTTTAATGGATTCTTTGCGATAGAGCTTCGCTATTTTTTCCATTTTGACAGTTCCTGTACGTACGCGCTGGGAAGCAGCTTTGTTTCCTTTTTCTGCTTTTTCCAAATCATGCGTGATATTGCTAAGAAGATCCCTTAAATGTTTGACTGTGTCTTTTAATGCCATGGTAATATGCCTCCTGATTTTTTGAGTTTCATGACGAAGTAATAAATATTAACTTTGGACATATTGTGCAACATTTTTCTTCATTTCAGGAAAAATTTTCTTACTTTCGCCATCAAATGAGTACACACCAAAAATAGAAAAAAACAACTTAATCATATTTAAGATATATCTTAAACACGTTTTTTTTAACAAACAATAGGTTAAGCTAAAGAGCTCATGAAGAAAAAAAATTTTCTTCCAAGATTTTATAAACAAACAATTGACTGCAAGCCCTTCATTTGCAGAGCTATTTCTCAACATATCTCATACTAATCACATGACAAAAACAATAAATTTAAGGTATTTTCTTATCTATGACTCCCTTAGATGAAATAAATGGAATGGATTAACATCCGCTCTTTTACAGGATCCATCAAATGAAAAACTTAAAAATTATACGAGGATATGACTTAGCATGGGTTTCTTAAAGTCTTTCCCTCCTTTTAATTTTTTAGTTTTCTTAACAACAATTTCCTTAAATCTAATTTTACATCCTACTATAGGTCTAACAGATCCTTTTCCAGGAAACATTCATCCAAGCTTTGGAATGACCAAAAAAATCCAACAAGCGAAAGACTTATTTGATGCAGGTCTTTACCAAGAATCCATTCCCCTGTTTGAAGACATATTAAAAGTGATCCAAAAAGATGATTCTCCCTTAATTTTGGAAATACAGCAAAGGGATCAAATTGAAGCCGACATTCGCTCTCACTTAGTTCAAGCTTTATTTCATCTTAAAAATTATCAAACTGCTGCTAAATGGTTGGAAAACCATCAAAATCCATCTCATGAATTAATCCTTCTAGGAAAGGCATATAGCAATAATGGGGAGTATGAACTAGCGATTAAAACCCTGCAAAAATATTTAAATTCGCATCCAACGAATGACAAAAGGGTACAGGATGATGTTTTATTTGAACTCGCGCAAGCTTGTTATCTAAGTGGAGATCTGCCACAAGCTCATCAATATTTTGAAAAGTTACTCATTGCCTATCCCCCTCGTCTTCAAATCTTATCCCGATTCTATTTATCCAGAGTTGCCATTAAACAAAATGCCTTAGATCTTGCCCTAGAATATTTAAACCAATCTAAACCTCTTCTCATTGATCATAGCCCCCTGAAGTACGAGGCTCACTTTATTGAAGGAGAAATATGCTATCTTAAAAAAGACTACCAAAATGCATTGAATAATTTTATGCTAGCTTTACCTCTAAATGGATTAAAGCATGAAAAATGGCTCGCTGACACGCTTCATTATCTAGGACATAGCTACTTGAAACTTGCAAAACTGTCGACATCTAGAGAACAACAAAAAGAATATCTGCAGCATGCTTATGATACTTTTCTTAAACATCTAGAGATAAAACCTCACGACAGAGCTTGGCTGGGCCTCAGTGAATACTACGTAGCTCTCGGCCATTTTTTTAAAGAGGAAAAAGCTCTAGAAAAAGCAAAAGAGATTCTCTCTGATCCTACAAAATATCTTCTAACTTCATCGCAAAAGCAGATTTCTATATTAAAAGCCCAAGCTTACTTGAACTATCCAGAGAGAGACGCGCATTTTCGTCAACTTATACAGACTAGTTCATCCGATCTAAGTTTTTACGGAGAGGTGTGTTATTTAAAAGCACTCAATGACTTTGAGGAAGCTAACCATCTAAGGGATCAACAAAAAAATTCTGAGGCAGAAGTTATGTATGAACGAACTGCCGCTTCGCTAGATAAAGCAGTAAAAATCCTACTAGTCGAGCAACCTAGACATGCAGCAGAGGCCATTGTATTACAAGCTAAGGCCTACTCTGCACAAAAAAATGAAAAAGATAGAAGGAAGGCGCTAACAGCTCTGGAGGTATTTTGGAATAATGAAAAAACCCCTCTTAATCTTCTCACAGATCCTTTAGAAGTGGCCATTTTATATAGTCATATTGCTAATGATTTATCTGAAAATGAACTTAGTTTAGCCCTAGAAAGACTCAAGGAGAGTATTAAGAAATTTCCCAATAGCCCTAGTCAAGCCAATGCCTTATTTGCCCTTGGAACTTTTTATTACCATAAGAGTGACTTTGCCCATGCAGAAAATTGCTTTTTAGAGATGGCAAATAAATGGCCAAACGCTCCCTTAGCCGCAGAAGCTTTATATAGAGCAGCTCAAAGTGCTGAAAAACAATACAAATCCCTTGCAATAATCCAAGGTTATAAACAAAAAATCCTCACCCTTTATCCAAATTCCGACATTGCGCCGGAAGCATACTTTACATACTATACTTATCAAGAATATTTACAAGGTGATCGTCAAGCTATCAGACATCTAAATGCATTTCCAGAGCTTTATCCTAAAAGTCCTTTTCTTTTAAACGCATACTTTTTAATCGGATTAGATAATAAAAGAGATAGAAGATCTCCCGAAGGAAAATGGTTAAGAAAAAAAAATCTAACTTATGCCATTGACTGTTTTCAGTCCGTAGAGAACTCTTTCGAAGAGTTAATATCTAGCCATAAAATTCCTCCAGCACAGTTAGATCATTATGTGTTAGTTCTTCATCGCGCACAGCTTGAAAAAGGCATTGTAAATTTCATTATAGCAAAAGAGTCGGAAGAGGCGAAAAAACAAATCTACTTAGAGTTTGCCATTGATACATTCAAGGATTTATTTGTGAAACTCAATCAGTCCGATGCGCCCTACGAAGAGTGGATTCAAGATCATCAACCATTTTGGCATCTTCTAGAAGAAAATTCTTTTTGGCTAATACAAGCTCAACTCCTAGCTGAAAAAACGGTTGATGCAGAAATTGTTCTAAAAGAGATGTTGGAAAAATACAAGATTTCTAAAATTACTAAAGGCTTTTTTCTTTCTCGCCTGTGGGCGATTCAAGCCTCTATCTTCATGCAGCAAGATAACTATATCTCTGCCTTAGATTGTTTACAGCAAGCAGAGGATGCTGCAAAAGGAAAAGTTTTAAATTCTGATCAACGTCTCGACCTTCTTATACAACAAAGTTTATGCTACCAAAAGCTTCAACAAATGGACAAAGCAATTCTACTTCTCTCGAAAGTCGTAAATGATGATACTGTATCTAACCTCCGCATAAAAGCTATGTATCTTAGAGCGGAAATTTACGAACTCCAAGAGCGTTTTGAGTTGGCTCGTAAACAACTCGAAGCCACCTCCAAAAAAGGAGGAGAATGGGCCTTAAAAGCAAAAGTAAAATTGGAAAAAGAATATGGTTATCGATAAAATTGCGTTCACAATCCTGGCGGATTTATTTCATTATAACTCGAATTGGAATATTATCTTAGTGGTTATTGTGGGGTGTTCTATTTTAGCAGTTACAATTTTTGTAGAAAGAATACTCCATCTTAAACGGTCTGAAATTGACACTAATAAATTTATTATAAATCTTCGGCATATTATTAATGAAGGTCATATCATTGAAGCTATTCAGCTTTGTGAAAATACAGGTGGGACAATAGCCAATATTATTAAAGCAGGTTTAATTAAGCACAACAGATCTAAGGAACAGATAGAAAATGCCATGGAAGTTTCGGGGTTAATCGAAATTTCTCAACTTGAGAAAAATGCAAAAATTCTCTCTATCATTGCCTATATCACTCCGCTTATAGGTCTTTTGGGTACCGTCTTAGGATTTATACAAGCTTTTGGAGAAATGCGACTAAGTGGATTAGTCGATATGTCTGCTACACGTATTGGAGAAGCTATGGAGTATGCCCTTGTCACCACTGCTGCAGGCTTAGTAGTGGCAATTCCCTCAGTGATAGCCTATAATTACATTGTGAGTCGTATAGAAGGTTTTATATTGGAAATTCAAACAACCTCTTCTGAAATTGTAGATTTGTTAATTTATAGAGAGGAATTAGAGACTAAATATTAATTATGCGCTTTAAAACCAACCTCAAAATATCTCATAATTTAATAGACCTCACCCCCCTAGTGGATGTCGTTTTTTTAATGCTCATTTTTTTTATCATTACATCTGATATTTTACCGCTCAAGTCTTTAAACATTGAAAACCCCCATCTCGATAGAGATTCTGCACCTTTAACAACGCAATTAATCTTAGTTGTAGATGCCCAAAATGTGATTTATGTGGGTTCCAAAAAATCTATTGTGGATCTAGGGTCCTTAAAAAAAACCTTGCAAGATGATATAAGTCTCTTGAAAAAACAAAATGCAGGAATAGAGCCTACAGTCGTTGTGAGTGTAGATCAAAGAGTGGAATATGGTTTCTTTCTTAGAGTATTTTCAATCGTACAGGAAAGTACATCACGCATCCGCCTTGTTTACAAACATGAGGAAAATGAGAATTCTGAATTTTATTAGACTGATTGACACAATCAAAAATCTTTATGCTGAAACTAAAAAAATCTACTAAGCACAGTGAAATTCAAATCCAATTTCGTCCACAGAGAGAGTTTTTAGATCGTTATTTAATTTTCTCACTAGCGTTTGCTCTTTCCATTCACCTTATTGCAGGCTTTCTCTTCCATGTCCAACTTTTTTCAAAAGGTCAATTGGAAACTATTCTTCCTCCAACCAAAACTTTTCTTCAACATATACAAGGTGCCCCCCTAGAAGAGGTAGTCTCTGTCAAAGTAAATACCGAAGGTAGACTAACACCCGCACAATTAGCCCCCCCCTTATCTTCTCCATCTTTACCCCCTCTTCTTTTATCTAATGAGGAACGTATAAACACGTTTGAAACTCTTTACCAAGATTTATTTTTAGAGATTGAAAAAGATCTGCAGGGGCCTTACCTGCATGACATCGATATTCCTGTAATCCTTCCGGCTGTAACACTAAATTTTTCTGGTGAAATCGCAGAGCTACCCTTGCATCCATTATCCGATGACATGCAAGATTTTTTTTCACCCCGCACATTTGCATCTTCCAAACTTGATCAAAAAAGAATTCTTTTTGACGTCCAAGTCGATGCATGGAACGGTAAAGTGTTTTGGTATGAACCTGAAATGGAAAAATCAGATCAAGCGCACATGATAGTCGCAGAGAAAATATTAAGAAAACTCTCCTTTGCAACCTCTCCAAAATATTTTGTGCATAGTGGAACAGTGGAATTCATCTTTACTTCTGGTGTGCTATGATTGAACTTTCTACTAATACTGCCGTCATGCTCTATTTATGCTTAACGTTAAGCACCCTGCTTGGGCTTTGGTTATATCATCATTATCAATCTAAAAGAAAAAAAATAGTGACTAGTGAAAAGCAGCTACGGGTTTGCGAATATTGTCACTTTGTTTATCTCGATGTAGATTTTAAAGAAGTAACACAATGTCCTCAATGCAAACTATTTAACAAACGAAACATATTCAAAAATCAATAAATCTTGTCGTCTAAATTTCAACTTTAGCGAAATAGAGTACTGGCCGATCACGAAAATTGTAATTAGGAAAGATCGACTTCCATTTGTTGATACCGACGCATCTCGTCCCGAAAATGAGCGGCGTCTTCGAACTCTTTGGCTTTTGCGGCACGTCGCATAGCCGCTTCGTTTTCTTTAATTTTAGCACGAACTTCTTCTAACGTGAGATATTCATGTTTATTTTCAGCCACTTTAAGCGCTTTTGGAGCCTGGACTGCTTCATTCTCAACCTCTTCTAAGAGAGGAGATATTTCTCGCTTTACAGTCTGAGGAGTGATTCCATGTTCTTTATTATATTTTTCCTGAATCGAGCGTCGTTCTTGTGTGATATCTAGAGTAGTTTGTATGGCTTTTGTAATTTTATCAGCATACATAATCACTCGTCCCTCACTATTTCTTGCCGCTCGGCCACAAGTCTGTATCAGAGCAGTCTCACTTCTTAAAAAACCTTCCTTATCGGCATCTAAGATGCATACCAAAGAAACCTCTGGAATATCCAACCCTTCTCTTAGTAAGTTAATTCCCACTAATACATCAAATACCCCTGCTCGTAAGTCTCTAATGATTTGCATACGTTCGATCGTGTCAATGTCTGAATGTAAATATTTTGTATGAACGCCCAACTCATTCAAATATTTACTTAACTCTTCAGCAAGACGCTTTGTTAAGGTGGTCACAAGAACCCGTCCCCCTTTTTCTGTGTGCTGATGGATTTCTGCCAAACAATCGTCCACCTGTCCTTCTGCGGGACGTACAATAATGACAGGATCTAATAACCCTGTAGGTCGTATCACCTGCTCAACGACTTCCCCACCGGCCTCCCCCACTTCCCAAGAATTGGGTGTAGCTGAGACATAGACTACTTGATGAATACGTTGATAGGTTTCTTCGAATTTTAAAGGTCGATTATCAAAGGCGGAGGGAAGACGAAACCCAAACTCAACGAGAGATTGCTTTCGCGCACGATCTCCATTGCACATTGCATGCAGTTGAGGAATAGTCTGATGAGACTCATCAATAATTAACAAGTAATCGGAGGGAAAGTAATCGATTAAACAAGGAGGGGGGTCACCAGCTTGACGCTTACTAAAGTGCCTCGAATAATTTTCAATTCCTTTACAGAATCCAATCTCTTTAATCATTTCTAGATCATAACGCGTACGTTCAAGGATTCTTTGATGCTCAATATATTTTTTCTCTTTTTCATAGAAATCTGCCCGCTCAGCTAACTCAGCTTTAATTGTCTCAATTGCATGTAAACGCACATCTTCTGGGGTAACGTGGTGTGACCCCGGATAGATGGTAATGCTCTCCATACGAAACCGAACTTTTCCTGTAAGTGGATCTATTTCACTAATTCGATCAATCTCATCTCCAAAAAATTCCACTCTTACCGCACGCTCTTCTTCATAAGCAGGAAAAATATCTAGAACATCTCCGCGTACACGAAATGTGGAACGTGAAAAATCCATGTCGTTCCTTGTATATTGCATTTGTACTAGGTGCAACAAGATGTCATCCCGTCGGCGCACTTGCCCCATGTTTAACGTAAGGTTCATCTCTCGATAATACTCTGGAGAACCTAAACCATAAATACACGAAACGGAGGCCACGATCACTACATCTTGCCTTTCTAGAAGTGAACGTGTCGCACTCAATCGCATCTTATCAATCCTGTCATTGATCGCCATATCTTTTTCAATGTATGTATCTGTGCGGGGAATGTATGCTTCAGGCTGATAATAGTCGTAGTAAGAGACAAAATATTCAACAGCATTATGAGGAAAAAAAGTTTTAAATTCTTGATAAAGCTGTGCTGCTAAAGTTTTATTATGTGCGATAATCAAGGTAGGCTTCTGAACACGCGCAATTACATTGGCCATTGTAAAGGTCTTTCCAGAGCCAGTAATTCCTAGCAATACTTGAGATTTTTGATTGTCTAAAATTCCTCTGCTAAGCTTTTCAATAGCTTGCGGTTGATCCCCGCGGGGCTGGTACTCAGTCACTAGTTGAAACATATAGATTACTACCTAAAATTAGAATCATTATACCGAAGGAGCCTGTCACTTGATTTTTCCGCAAATAGCCTTGGAGAGCCTTCTTATTGTCCAAAATCAATGATGGAATCTTTTTCTGTCATTAGTATAGCATCTTTTAGAAAATAGCCACAACGAATTGAACCACTTACAATCTAACTTAAATCGGTCTATCTTAGAAAACGCCTTGAAATTATAAATGTTTACCGCAAGACATTTATCTCTAATTGCGTTTTAAACTTTTCCATTCTATAGTAAGAAGCAAAAAATCATGAGATATACCTATGTTAGATATCAAATTACTCCGCAAAGATCCCAAATTTTATGAAGAAAAATTAAAAAATAAAGACCCCAGTATTAACCTTACGGTCATACTTGATTTAGACACTGAACTGAGAGAGCTAAAAACCAAAGTAGAAAACCTTAAAGCCACCCGTAATGAATTTTCTCAAAAAATTGGGGAAATGCGACGTTTAAAGCAAGACGCCAGTGAAATGGTTAAAGAAGTCGCCTCCATGGCTGATGAAATCCACGCGCTTGACCATCAAGCCCAACAAGTCGAAGCTGCCTTTAATTATGAAATTTCAAAACTACCCAATATACCTATGGAAGATATTAAAATTTCTTCCGATCCCGCCGATAACGTGGTTATCAAAGAAGTAGGGAGTAAAAGAACTTTCAATTTTCCTTTCAAGAACCACGTGGAACTTAATGAAAAACTTAAGTTATTTGATTTTGAGCGGGGCGCCAAAATTTCCGGCTCCGGCTGGCCCATCTACAGAGGAATGGGCGCACGTTTAGAGTGGGCACTCCTTCAATATATGATGAGCATTCAGATTAAAAATGGTTTTGAACAGTGGATTCCCCCTATTCTTGTGCGCAAAAATATTGTCTATGGTTCTGGACAACTCCCAAAGTTTGACAATCAGCAGTTTAAAATTCACGATGAAGACTATAATCTTTATTTAATTCCTACGGCAGAGGTGCCTTTGAATGGTTTACATGCTGATGAAATTTTAACAGAGGAAGAGCTTCCCTTAAAATATACAGCTTATACGCCCTGCTTCCGCCGTGAAGCCGGCGCTGCGGGTGCAAATGAAAGAGGCTTAATCCGTGTGCATCAATTTAATAAAGTAGAGATGTTTTGCTTCACAAAACCTGAAGAAAGTCCCGCCATGTTTGAACACATGTTAGCTAGCGCCGAAGAAATTCTTCAAGGTTTAGAGCTGCACTATCGTAACGTTCTACTCGTCACAGGGGATATGTCCTATGCATCAGCTCGCACAGTCGATATAGAGGTTTGGCTGCCAGGACAAAACCGCTACTACGAAGTTTCTTCTGTATCTAATTGTACCGACTTCCAGGCAAGACGCTCCAGCATTCGCTTCCGCCGAGGTAAAGATGGAAAACCTGAATTCGTACATACTTTAAATGGATCCGGCTTAGCGACTTCTCGTCTAATGGTCTCTCTATTAGAAAACAATCAGAATTCGGATGGTTCTGTGAACATACCTAAAGTTTTACAAAATTACTTAGGGGTAGAAAAGATTCTCCCTCACACACTTTAGGAATTAACAAAGCGCATCTAAAGGAATTGCATGACAAACTCAATCATTGAAGACCTAGTAAATTTTTTAGATCAATCTCCGACTGCCTGGCACGCAGTAGATATGCTAAAAAAAGCCTTGGTAAAAGAAGGCTTTTTAGAATTAGAGGAGGGGCAGGAATGGCATTTAGAAAAAGGAAAAGGTTATTTTTTGATACGCGACGGCTCCTCTATCTGTGCATTCATCACTCCCAATGAAGAGTTAAAAAAAGCCCAGATTATAGCTTCTCATACAGATAGCCCCGCCTTAAAATTAAAACCCAATCCAGAGTATCGTAAGGATACAATGACTCTTTTAGCCTCAGAAATTTATGGGGCTCCTCTTCTTACATCCTGGTTTAACCGTGATCTTGGAATTGCTGGACGGGTTTTCTTTGTTAATCCTGAGGAGCAGGTTTCATCGACGCTTATACATATAGAGGACCGACCAGTCACCATTCCCCAACTCGCCATTCACCTAGATCGAGAAGCAAATGAAAAAGGACCGCAATTTAATAAACAAGAGAGTTTCTCAGCCTTAGCAGCGTTAGATTTCGATCCACAAACTTCTTTTTTACTTAGTATTTTAAAAGAAAAAATTCAGGATTCTTTCCAATACATTTTAAGTCATGATCTTCTTTTGTATCCCTTAGAAAAAGCTCGCCTTTATGGAAATGAAATGGTAGCGAGCTACAGACTGGATAGTCTAGCTAGTGTGCATGCGGGTTTAATGGCTTTAAAAACTAGTGCGGCGCATAAAAACAATCTCAATATGTGTCTTTTTTCCAATCATGAAGAAGTGGGTTCTCAAACCGCTCCAGGCGCCGGCTCGCCTTTTTTACTCCACGTCCTTGAGCGTATTTTACTCTCCTTTAATCTTAAAAGAGACCATTTTTTACAACTTCTTCCGCGTTCATTCTGCCTATCTGTTGATTTAGCTCATGCGATTAATCCTAACTACATGGATAAGCATGATCCAAGGCATCAACTCTTTTTAGGTAAAGGTCCTGTTATAAAATATAATGCTAATCAACGCTATGCCAGCGATGCAAAAACCTCAGCCCCAATTATTCATTTATGTGAAAAACATGTCATTCCTTATCAATTATTTTCTTCTCGTAATGATGTCCCTTGTGGCAGTACAATTGGACCTATACAAGCCGCTAATTCAGGAATTCCAACCTTGGATATAGGATCCCCTCAACTTAGCATGCATTCTTGTCGTGAATTAATGGCCCTTCAAGATCATTTGGAAATGTGTCGTTTACTTGCTGCGTTCTTACAAGATTAAATTGATGAATATGCAAATTTCTCATCACTATCCAGAACATAGAAATACTCCCATTCCCTGGACCGAGGAACATTGCAAGGATCTCTTAGGAATTTTTCCTCATCACCAAAATTCTGATGGAAGACCCAACTGGAAAAAAATAGCCAAGCTTTGCACAGAAAAAAATCTAATACATAGAACTAATCAACAATGCAGGCAAAAATTTTGCTATTTAGTAGAGCATTATACAGAAATTTGTCATCTAGATCCAAAAAAAGCGGAATCTTTAAAAAGAATCTTTATTGATAGTCCTTTGGGACCTATCGTTTCAAAATTACCGAGAGGTCTGAATTCAGAACAGTATCTTAAAAAAATTATATATGCCTACAATCATTTAAGCCCCCTTCTTTATCCTTCATCTTCAGACTCTTCGATTGAAGAGCCTGAGAATCTGTCCCACTCCGATTCTTTAGTAGAAGATACGCATTATCTTTTGCCTACTGATGTTCAAGAAGAGAAAAGTTTGGTACAAGCGCCTTATCTATTCGACGAGAACCTCATATCTTTTCACTTATGGATTTGTGAGGAGATTGCACATATCGGTCAGAACATGGAAAAGGTTTCGGAAGATCTTAAATCAAGCCCTTTCTATAAACCTCTTTAACTACTTAGGATCAAAAAAAGTCTAATGCAGATAGGCGTATTTTCCGCGCCGGAGGGAAGCTTTTTAAGAAGTCAAAAGCTATAGCTAAATCCATGAAAGAGGGCTAAGACAATTTTTAACGAAGGAGGGGTCGTGATTATTGCCACTCGATCAATAACGTTCTCCCTAGGATCCTGAATTTTGCTATAGATTAAGACTTCTAGTTTTTTTACTTCTTAGGGATGAACACCCACTGCTCCATAGCCTGAAACGAGAGCAATAATAAAAAGAACTAAAAAGATAATAAAGAGAACCTTAGCGATTGTTGTCGCAAGACCTTCCACTCCTCTAAAACCTAACAAACCAGCTACAATAGCTATAATTAAAAATACTAATGCCCAATATAACATAGATCTCTCCTGATTTAATGGATTATCTTAAGCTTATGTTTGATCTCTAATGAAGTCAAATTTTTTTTAGAGATCCTGAATTGTTAGAGGAGTATCGCTGTATTTCCAAGCAGTATCAAACTCTTGTTTAATCCAGTAAGCATCCGCATGCTTCGCCTGCGCCTCCAAACTTTTCCAAAGGCCGAAGAGCGACCTGCCATTTAGAGGATGTTTTTCTAAATCTGTATTAAAAACTCTCTCTGCTTTTTGATACTGCTTATCTTT
The DNA here is from genome assembly GCA_001897225.1 of Chlamydiales bacterium 38-26. Taxonomy (GTDB): domain Bacteria; phylum Chlamydiota; class Chlamydiia; order Chlamydiales; family Parachlamydiaceae; genus Neochlamydia. The sequence continues at coordinate 850,529 of MKSK01000001.1, read as the reverse complement.
TAGAAGTAAAGCTCCTAAACTTTCTCGTAGCGGAAAGTACCAATCGGGAGGTTCATTGTAGTAAAGCTGATCCTGCAAGTCGACTGCTTTACTTAACCACTCGATGGCAAGTGTAGAATCATTGTTCATTTCTGCAATTTTTGCATTTAATTGATATTCAGCCAACTGGAGTACATTCTTGGCTTGATTATATCCAAATTTAGTTGAATCGGGAATTTTGAATTTTTCTTCTAAAAAGATTTTTTGCTCAGTCTGAGCATTTTTCACATCTCCTAAAGCACTGTACGCCATGGATTTACCAAAATGCCAGAGAAGTGTGGATATTTTCATCTCAGAGACAGGAGCCTTCAAATCTAAAATTTCATTCCATCGATGAAATCTTAAAAGCGTAAAAAGGACAGCGGGTTCGTAGTATTCTAAATCTGGCATCGTGAAAAAATGTGGGCTGTAGAAACAACGCAGCTCTTCAGCTGCTCTGAGCGCATTAGAAAAACGCCCTTCAAGTGCATAAGCCCTAGAAAGAAAATATAAGTTATGCGACATGTAGTGGACAGGATATATTCCGTCTAAACCAAATTTACGTATATAGTCCTGATCTGCTTTTACAGCCTTTTCATTGCAAAGTGCTGCCATATGATAATCACCCACTAATATATAAATATGAGAAGGCATATGCAAAATATGACCCGAAGCCGGGAGCATATCACGTAAACGTTGAGCACTCATAAGGGCACGTTCAGGATGTTTCGAGGCCTCAATTGCATGTATATAATAATGATTTGCCCCTAGATGGTTAGGATCCCATTTTAAGATATGTTCGAGCAAAGCCACAATTTCAAGAGTTCCTTTTAAAGGTTCTCCAGAATTATCCCACTGATGCCAAGGATTTAAGTTAAGAGAACTCTCTGCATATAATGTTGCTGCATCTAAATCGTAGGGATATTTTTCTACCAAAGCTTTCATTGCTTGGTTATATTGTATCGCTAAAAGCTTTAAATCTGGATGTTTTTCATTCGAATAGCGTTTAGATAGCGCTTGAATATAATCTTTTTCATTTGGAGGAGAATCCGCTGAAAGTAAAAGGGCCTTTTGGATAAGTTCGTAAGCTTTTTGTTCTCGCTCCTGATCAATATCCATATTAATATTAGGACCTAAGGCTAAAGCCATTCCCCAGTAAGCCATCGGCATCTTAGAGTCTAATTCTGCAGCCTTTTGAAAAGACCAGTAAGCAGCGTCATGGTTAAATGCGTAAATAAGGGTAAGACCCTGATTAAAAAAAGCCTGCGCTTGCGGTACTGAGGTTGTCACTGGGTGGCTAAGATTGCCTAACCCCTTGACAAGGGTGATAGGTTGAGGAGGACTATAGAGAAATGAATGACTTTGCAAAGGGTTAGTGTAGAGAAAAACCCAAGCATAAAAAAGAAATTTTAAATACTTCATTAGACTTCTTTTGAAACTCCATTTTTCGATAACATTACAAATAAAATTATAATTTGTCTACACACAAGAAACATATATGTGGGGATTCCAAGAGAATCTCCTTAAATTCACATGATCTCAATGTTCGAGTTTTTAAATGGCAGTTCTGGGAGCTTTGGCTTTTCCTAAATCAAATGTTGAGATCACTTCTGTGTATCTCCTACTAGACAAATCAAAAATATTGTGCTAGACTGCGATGGAATTAATAAAATATCAAGACTTTAAGGGATCATTATATGGCACAAATCAGTACTAATGAGTTCAAGGGCGGCGTCAAAATTGAAGTGGAAGGACAGCCTTATACAATTATTAGCAACGAATTCGTTAAACCGGGTAAAGGGCAGTCTTTTAATCGTGTAAAATTAAAGCATTTAACGACAGGACGCACGATTGAGCGTACATTCAAGTCAGGCGACAAAGCCGACGTAGCTGATGTTGTAGAAACAGAAATGCGCATGCTTTATAAGGAAGCTGATGGAGTCATCTTCATGGACGATAAAACCTTTGAACAGGTGAAAATTCCTTTTCAAAGTATGGGAGAAAATGCGCAGTGGCTGATGGAAGATCACCTTTACTTCATTGTTTTTTATAAAAGCCAACCAGTGACCATTGAACCGCCTACTTTTATGGAGATGGTCATTACGGAAACTTCTCCTGGTGTTAGAGGCGATACAGCTTCAGGCCGTGTTTTAAAGCCTGCAATTGTAGAAAGTGGCGCAAAAATTCAGGTCCCTATCTTCGTCGATCAAGGCGAAAAAGTTAAAGTAGATACACGTACAGGCGAATACGTTTCTCGCGTTTCTTAAATGCATACATCCCTTGACAAACGCGCGATCCTTGAGGATCGCGCCTCTATGCTAAAGCAAGCTCGCTCTTTTTTTGACCAGCGCCATATTCTTGAAGTAGACTGCCCTATCTTGACGCAAGGAGCTTCAGTAGATGCACACATCGATTTAATACCAGCTAGCTGTTATTCTCAAGAAATACGCTACTTACATTCCTCACCTGAATATGGGATGAAAAGACTTCTTGCTGGTGGAATGGGAGATATTTATCAAATATCGCACGTTTTTAGAGATGGAGAATCGAGTCCAAAACACAATCCTGAATTTATGATGGCTGAATGGTACCGTCTAGGAATAACCTTTGAAAGTATGATCCATGAGACATTAGATTTTATACGTCTTTTTTTAGGGTCACTGCCCTCCAAAATCTTGAGTTATCGCCAAGCCTTTCAAAAATATACCGGGTTGGACTACATAAAGACCTCCTCCCAGGATTTAATGCAGTTTCTGCAAAATCATGACATTCAACCCTATAAGGGGATTGAAACTGAGGGGAAAGATGCCTTACTTAATATCATTTTAGGTACATTTGTTGAACCCTTTTTGGGTAAAAACGAATTGTGTGTATTAGCCTATTACCCCGCTTCCCAAGCAGCATTAGCTAAAACGTTAATGCACGAAGACGAACATGTAGCGGAACGTTATGAAATCTACTATCAGGGAATTGAACTTGCCAATGGGTATCATGAATTGACTCATGCGGCGGAACAGAGGAATCGGTTAATAGAAGCTAATCATTTTCGTAAAACTTTAAACAAAAGCCCTCTTCCCCTCGATGAACATTTCTTAGCCGCTTTGGAAAAAGGCTTGCCTGATGTTTGTGGTGTAGCTGTTGGATTCGATCGTTTAATGATGTTACGCCATCAAACCTCTCAAATTTCTGATGTCATTCCATTCGTTTGGAGTGAAGCTTAAGGCCCATGCTTGTGCTTAAATCTTAATTCTGGACTGACTAAAACTATGCAGATGCATATCTACACGCATAGGTTTAACGCTGTTACTTGTCTATAATTGCAAACTCTGGCAAAAAAAACAATTAGGGTTAACTTTTGGGTTTTATGAAGAAAATTCTCATCTCCATTTTGCGCAATCAAAATACTTCGATAGATGCTTATCGGCAAGCTGCGGAGCAACTAAGTAATCTCTTAGCTATCGAAAGTTCCCAATTTCTGCCTAAACAACATTTTGTTATTCAAACTCCTTTAGCACAAACAGATGGGGTTCAATTCGAAAATCATACTGTTCTTATCCCAGTTTTACGATCTGGTCTCGTGCTTCTTCCTCCATTTTTACACTATTACCCTAAAGCTCGTGTAGGATTTATTGGAGCACGCCGAGATGAAAAAACCGCAATTGCAGAGTTATATTACTTAAAATTACCCCCTCTTTCCAAAGACACAAATATCCTTCTTCTAGATCCTATGATTGCGACGGGAGGAACAGCTAGTCTTGCCATTAAAACTTTAATAGAATCAGGAGCAGAAGAAAAACAAATTACATTAATCTCTTTCATCTCCTCGCCAGATGGAATGAAGCGTTTACAAGAAGAGTATCCCACAGTAGGTTTACTTATTGCTCAAATTGATGAAGGATTAGACCCTGCAAAACGCATTATCCCAGGGCTAGGAGATTTTGGAGATCGATATTTTGGCAATGAATCCTAAAAATCCAAGTTTTTTAGCTCTTGACCCTGCGTCACACACTTTACATTAAGATCCAAGGAGTCTGGCTAAATTTATGCTTGGAGACAGCTTTCTGATTAGCTGAAAAACAATACTTAGATTAATAAGAAAGTATTCTTAAGCGCCCATCTTGATTTTTATCACTAATCTATTTATTATTATTGAATTCTTTCGAAACTCCATGGTCGTTAAAATCGCGACTTTTAGCATCTTTACCGTCAAATTTTTCGACTATATGTTATCATATGCTCTCAAAATTTGCTGTAAATCTGCTCTATAGTCATCTACTGTTCCAATCAAAGCGAGTTTCAAAAGAAGTCCAATATTTGTTATGTTTAATTTATCTTCTGGTTAAATCCATACAAAAAGAGTGTTATCTCATGGCAGAAATTGATCAAGAGCCTTCCAAACTTCCTTGGTATAAAGAAGGTCTGCGTTTTAAATGTACAGGTTGTGGTCAATGCTGCACAGGTTCTCCGGGCTATGTTTGGGTCTCTGAGCAAGAAATTGAAGCCATGGCTAAAGCTCTTAACCTTTCGACAGATGCATTCAAAAGAAAATATACACGTCAGAGGGATAACCGCTACGCATTAATAGAAAAAAAATCTTTAAATGGAGATTATGACTGCATTTTCCTCCAGGGAAGACAATGCACCCTCTACAACAATCGTCCCAAACAATGCCGTACATTTCCTTGGTGGCGAGAAAATCTTCATTCATCCGAAAGCTGGGAACTAGCGGCTTTACATTGTGAAGGCATCAATGATGAAGCTCCTGTCGTTCCTTTTGAACAAATTCAAGAGCAACTCCAACTTAATGACCCTAATTTTTAACGAGCTCTTTCAAGAGGTTGTTAAAATAATTTTACCAATAGTTTTTCTATTCTCTAATTGAAGATGTGCTTCAGGAGCCTCGACCAGTGGAAAGACTGAATTTATCTTAAGTTTTAACCACCCCTCTTGAATACCTTGGATAACATCATGAGATCGATAAAGTAATTCTTCTCTGGAAAGTAAATAGTTAAATAGACTTCCTCCAGAAATAGATACAGATTTCACCATGAGTAAATTGGGAGAAATCGGATCTGCAGGTCCACTGGCTGCACCAAATATGACAATATGCCCTCGGGTAGCAGCCGCAGTCAAATTTCCTGCAAAAGTTGTCTTCCCCACTCCATCGATAATTAGATCCGCTCCATGATTTTGTGTGAGACGTTTAACTTCTTTAGCAAAGTCATCTTTTGTATAAATAATAACATCTGATGCCCCTGCTTCGAGTGCGGCTCGAGCCTTTTCTTCAGTGGAAACGGTTCCGATAACTCTGGCACCTAAATGAGAGGCCCACTGTACTAGCAAAAGTCCCATTCCCCCAGCTGCCGCGTGAATGAGGACTACATCACCAGGCTTAGGCTTACGAAATTCATGAAGCAAATAATGTGCTGTCATCCCTTGCAGAGGAAAGGCAGCCCCTTGTTCAAAAGAAAAATCTTGAGGTAAAAGAATTAAGTGATCAGCTTTCACTACACACGCTTCAGCATAAGCTCCTGGAACATGAATGTAAGCAACGCGATCTCCTTTTTTCAGAGCAACTCCATCGCCCACCTCTTCGATCACGCCAGCAGCTTCTAACCCAGGAATATACGGAAGAGGGACAGGATAAGTTCCACGCCGTTGATATATATCTATAAAATTAACACCTGCCGCCTTAATTTTCACCAAGGCTTGGCCTGCTCCCGGACGACCCAGAGCAACATCTTTGATCTGCAAGACTTCTGGTCCGCCATATTGATGAACTTGTATAGCTTTCATCTAACCTCAATTTAGATTAAAAATTTAGTATAAATTGAACCTCGTGGTTTAAATCTTTAAATAAATAAAAAGAATAAATTACTCAATATTTTTGATAAAAACTCTGGTTAGTAAAATGACCAACCAAAATTGAGGTTCAACGCATAATCAAATTTATTTTGGTGACCAAAAACATTCTGGTATACAGGCAAACTAATCCCCAGCTGAATGAGCATTTCTTTAGATGAAATCCATAAAGAGGGTGTTACGTAAATCACGTTGCCTCCACTATTCTTATCGATCTCTCCTTTAATTCTATTTTTTTTATTATATTGTCCATCCACCTCCATCAGTGCCGCATAAATCCACCCCTCAGGGCTGGAAAAATTCCTTCCAAAACCCATTTGATATAAAAATTGGTCTCCAATTTTTGTACCATGTTCTGAGGTAGTTAAGACAGCTCCATGCGAAGTAAACACAAACCAATCGACCCAGGTTCTATAGTAAGTACCCCCTAAAAAAAAACTTGGAGACCCAAATCCTGTCGGAGGGATTTTACGTGCCGAGCCTGTGGGAAAGGTAATATTAGTTACAAGTGTAGCCTGGTCGACATAATCAATAGTGGATTTATTGTAAAAAGCATATTCAAATTGAACAAAAAAATCTTCTAAACCCCTAGAACTATAGGGAGAATCCTTAAGTAAAGGGGTAAAAGGTGTATTAAAAAAAATCGACCATGCATCAGTCACTCCAAATAAGACACTGGGTATTAAATCAATCGTTGTTTTCTTTTTTCCAATAAATTGATCGGCAAAAAAGTAAAACTGCACCTCGCCTTTATCAATAATATTTCCGCCAAAACCAAAAAGAGCAGCCGGTTGTTGCGAAGTGGGTAAAGCAAAGTTGCCGATTTTAGGGGGCCTCTCCTCTTTTGTTAATTCATGATCTTCCTTGTTATCATGACTGGAAGGGGTATTCTCTGCACGCAATGAGTGGTTAGGAGCATTGCTCGTATTCAAAACATCATCCTGAACTCCTTGCCTTGTCAAAGGCTGCCTGCATGGGTCTGAAGAAACAGGTTTTACCTGGCCTTGCAGGCTAGAAGGTGAAAAGACTATAAAACTGATTAAAAAAATGGCTAGAAAAAAAGGTGTTCTTAACATGTTAGGTTTTTTCTTTTCAAAAATTCTTTTCCCATAGAGCCAGTATAAGATCAGTACTCAAGGGTGTGTTAAAGAGATCATAAAAACAATCTTTGTCAACCAAAGCGAGTTTTAAAAGAAGTCATGTATATTTAATAGCACAGGGGCTCAATTCCGTACGAATCCTTTATCTTACTTCTCTAAAGACTCCGAAGAAAGAACAGGTAGAATAAGATGGGACAGGTGAGCTCCACCTGTGTAGATGGTTTGTTCAGCGACTTTTACCTCTGTAGAAAATTCACAATTTTCGCCTGTATTTAAATTGCGGTCATGCACAGGAAAATCGCTGGAGGCAATCTGAAGTTGAATGCGATGACCTTTTAAAAAAGCATGGGCAATAGATCTCAAGGAAATTTCTAAACGATAGATTTTCCCCGGCTCAATATATGTAGGCATATGCAGAGATTCTCTATATCTCATTCTTACAAAGCCAGCTTGTAAATTATACGACTCACCTGTAGGACGCATGTCACAAATTTTCGCACAGAAATCTGTATCGATTACATTTGAAGATACATAGAGAACAAGTTTCACCATCCCAGCTATTTCTATATCCTCCTTTAAAGGCTCAGACATATATGTAATCACATCATTTCTACATAATAGCTCCCCTTGTTCAAAGGGTCCCACCCAGGAAGGATCATGTAAATGGTGGCTGCCTCTAAAAGGAACAGGCTGATTGGGATCATACATAAATCTTGTTTCAGACGAGATAGGCGGAGGATTTTTACTCAAATTATAGATGCAACGTTTCTTTTTATTATTAAGTGCAGAAAGATAATACCTTTCCTGTTTTACCCCTCTAGGGGGCCACTGATCCGATTCTCGCCAACAATTTCTGCCTAACATAAAGTATTTGACTTTACTAAATCCTTCCAGAGCCTCCGGCTCTCCTTTTAGCCAATAATCACACCACTTTAAGGTACTGACTAGTTGTAAATTAAAATCCGCGGGACGGCCATAATCAAATCCCTCAAATTTTTGTGAAGGATTATGAGCCCAAGGACCAATCACCAAATACGTCATACGATTCATAGAATGTTCGGGAGATTCGCTCATACGAATAAAATCATCGATAGCTCCCTGAACGTGCATGTCATACCAGCCTGTGATGATAAAAGCAGGTAAATTGATTTCATTCATACGTTGATTTAAACATATTTTAGCCCAGAAATGATCTGGAACAACATGCGTCACATAATCTTGATAGGCTTTGATGGGACGTCCTATAACATCTTGATCCAAGGAACTAACCGGCAACTTCATTAAGGATTTTTTTATCTTATCAAACGTCAGTTTTGGTGTTTGATAACGACCTGAAAAGGTGGTCAACCAATACAACGCGCCTTTTAAATGAAACATTCCATTATCAATAATAATTGAATAAGTATCTTGCGTCGTAAACATAGGAATAATGGTCTTTAGATAACGACTATTATAAGGAGTGACGAGCCAGGCGCAAGATCCAAGATAAGAAAATCCGTAAAGTGCTACATGACCATTTGACCAGGGTTGTGTTCCTGCCCATTCAACAGTCCAGTATCCATCCACTCCTTCGCTGTGGTATGGGTCAAACTCTCCTTGCGAACGATATTTTCCTCTTACATCCTGCACAATAAACACATAACCTTGTGATGCGAATAATAACGCTATTTGTTTATAAGGATGAAAACTTCCACTTTTATCATAGGGTGTTCTTAAAATAATAACTGGAGATTTTTTAGATATTTTTGGAAGGTATATATCCGTCGCTAGTTGTATACCATCATGCATAGATACATAAGTGTTTTCTTGGACCTCATATGGGTAGATAGGTTTGGGAAATTCAATAAACCAAGAGTACAAATACACCCTATATTGATAGGATAAATAGCCTAAAGCTACTAACAAGCATGTAATTGCAAATAACGTTAACACTTGGATAACCTTTTTTAAAACTCTCTTATAAATATAGAAAAAAAAGAAATCTTGCAATTTTTAACACTGCAATTTTTAGTGATTAGAAGTTAAATTTTAAGGGGAAAAATCTATTGCATTTTTCTAAGGGTTAAAGGGAGCGGTTGTTAGCTGGATTTTAAATTATTAGAGTTCTTTAAACCACGACAAAACCTTACAGATCAAAACTTAAGTAGTTCATCCTAGAAAATTAAAAACTTAAACTTCAGGTTAATCTAAGATGTAATTCTTTCCTTCTATCCAAAAAATAATTGAATGCATAAGATCAATAAAACATATGGATGGAATACTTTTATGGTCAATATTGTACGACAATTTAATGAAATTAATACCTATCTGACTGAAACACAATCTGAACTGTTTAAAAAAAATGATTTAGAATCTTTTTATGAATATCTGACAAAAACTCAGGTCATTAGAACTTGGAAAGTGGAAAAAAAAATCACTCAACTTGAAAAAGAGACAGATCTTCAATTGAAAAAATGGACGCAATCTAGAAGGAATCACCCTAGCTCTAACAAACAGATACAGATTCAAGATCGAACGCAAATCATTCATCGCGCGAAGAATTTTAAACTAGCTACGAAAATTTTAACAATTACCGCTATCGCTTTGGCTTGTCTTGCAATCATTTCTACAATTTTAATTTTTGCTTCTCCGATCACTTTTTTAATTACATCGCTGATAATCAAACCTTTATTTGTGATTACATTCATTTCCATACAACTCCTTAAATTATTCAGCGAACGTGTCCGCAGGCATAAAAGAGTTATATCCAATCAAAATTTCCAAGATTTTATTCATCGCTATTTAATCCAGCGATTAGATTTTAAACCCAACCGATTAGACCTATTAGATGCCAATGTGCATCGAATTTTTTCTTACTGGAAAAAAGAAGCTAAGTCTCTTTTAAGTCATGCTTTAAATCACAAGTACCTAGGTGAATAATATGTTCGTTCTTCCAGATCATGAGATGGTTTTAAGGCTTATATTGGCAACTTTTTTAGGGGGGCTTATAGGCTTCGAAAGAGAAAGGTTAAACTGGGTGGCGGGATTGCGCACACATATGTTAGTTTGCCTAGGCTCTGCATTAATTATGATTGTTTCCAAATATGCCTTTAATGATATCGTAAAAGATGGTCTTGTCAATCTGGATCCTTCTCGTATGGCAGCGCAGGTTGTCAGTGGGATTGGTTTTTTAGGTGCAGGGACTATTTTATTTTTAAAGAATGTCATCCGTGGTCTTACTACTGCAGCAAGTTTATGGGCAGTAGCAGCAGTAGGACTAGCCGCTGGTGGAGGGCTTTATTTAGCTGCTGTTTGCACCACGCTTTTTATCTTTATCATCCTTGCGGGAATCAAACCCATTGAAAATAGGTTTATTAAAAAACCTCAAGCCATAGGTCTGCGATTTTCTGCCAAGAAAGGTGTCTTATCTATTGAGACTTTACAGGATCTGATTAAACATCTCAATCACCGGTACGGCCCTAGTCATCTTCACATAGATAAAAAAGACGACCGCGAATATTTTCAACTTACATTTAAAGCAGCATCAGACGATCACTATCTAGATGTCATGGAGATCCTGAGAAAAATAGAGGGTGTTGATAACATAGAATTTTTACACGACGCCATTTCTTTATATTAACAAATCTTTATAATAAATTTAATTTAATTTGAAATAATTAATTTATTATAATTAGGTAATTATAAGGAGAATGCTATGAGTACACCCTTAGACCCGTCGCAAAGATCCTCCCCTCTTGCTTATGGATTCATTCTATCTTCAGATCGTCGATCCGCAGAAAAGTTTTTTAAGTATAAGGGTCAAGATTTAAAAATCACCGTCCATTTCCCTTCTTCCGTAAAAACAGACACCGCACGAAACATACGGCTTAAGGAATTCAATCAAACTTTATTGGAGAAGATTGGTAGCTTTGTCATCGATCAAGGACTAGGAACTAAAAAAAAAGAAGGTTTACTCAACTCCATCTCCTTCGATTATAAAGGAAAAAAACTGAAGGCTTTTAAAAAACATTTTCAAGGAACTAATCAGTCAAAAGAAATTCAAATCGAAGCCTATTTGAGACACACCGTAGACAAAGCCTCTAAAATCGCCACAGACGCTAATCTAACGCCGCAAGAAAAGACTAAAAAGAAAGAAAAAAATTTAAGAAAAAAGCAAGATCTCGAAGGGATTGTAAAGCACTGGAAGAGGATTCATTTAACCCCACAAGAAATGCGAGATCGGGAAGAAGAAATGCGTTCCAGAGAAACCTAATTCAATCGATCAAAAATCCTTCTCAGCGTTGCACAAAGATAAACTATGCGGGAGCTTTTAAGACTTTTTGATCTCTTTTAAAAGACTGGCTAAAGACTAAACTAGGGTATTCGATCCATTTATAGAAAAAATGAGCCGTTAACCATGCAAGCGAAACACACACAGTCATCAATAAAAGTGCTAAAGAGCTATTCATTTGATTGGCAAAATTCCTTGCTAAAAAATCCATTAATTTGCCAGCTATCAACCAATGAGTTAGATAAAGGCTATAGGAAATTCTTCCAAAATATTGTAAGACGGGACCATTGAGTAAATCACTGAGTCTATTTTTGATAATGACTAAAAAAAAGAGCCCTGAAACCACAAGATTTTCACCTAAAGGCTTCGAGGGTTCAAAAAGAAAAAATAATAGATTCGCTACAAAAAACAAAAGGTAATAACGTATACTCAAGGCTTTTAGATAGATCCAACACAGGAGACTTCCTGTAAAAAAACTAAACCAGTGGGGTAAAAACAAACCTTTAATGAATATCTGAGCACTTACATTTTGCCATAAAGAAATTAAAAATAAGGCTCCTAGTGGTATTAAAAAAATAGGAGCATCGAATTTTTTCTCTCTCTGAGAAACTGCTCTGTTTTTCTCAACCCAAATCAATAAACCGATAAGAGCTACGAAAAATAAATAGAGTTGTAATTCTATACACAGGGTCCAGGAAACATGCACGATTCTCTCCATATTCAAAAAATCCTGAAGATACAAGCTATTAGCCATAATAATCTGCCAAGAAGGAAATGTTTCCATCGGTTTAGTAAAAAAAATAATGGACAAAAGAGAAATCAAAAGAGTAGCAATCAGGGTCACCCAGTAGGGAGGATCTAAGCGGATGGATCGACGCAAAATGAATCTGTTAAAAAAAGAAATCGTAATTTCCTTATTATAAATGCTATATGCGATCACAAACCCACTTAAAATATAAAAAACCCGTAGGCCAGCAGTCGCTTGTCCAATGATCCCATCCATTATAGGGGGGAAAATAAATTCCGACTTCTCTTTTAAAATCGAATAAAAATGATAGATCGTTATATAAAGTGCACAAATACCTCTTAGAGAATCTAAGAAATAAAAACGTTGAGAAAGTTGCTCAGATGAAGAAAGATTGTCTGTCATGCAAAAAGATTAATAATTCCTAAGCTTTTCTTTCAATCTCTTTTAGAACCCCTCGAAAATCCCCTGAATTTCATCAAGACTTTGGCATTTCGTAGATTTTATCTATTTTTCCATCATCTAGCTCTATCACCCGGTCTGCATATTCTAAAATACGTCGATCATGAGTTGCTACAATCACAGCATTACCTGGATTTAATGCATGTCCTCTCAACAAATCCATAACAATGATTCCATTGGCATGATCTAGAGCACTTGTGGGTTCATCACAAATAATAAGTTTTGGACGATGAACAATGGCTCGTGCTAAGGCAATACGTTGTTGCTGCCCACCAGAAAGCTCATGCGGCCAACGATCAGCGAGGGATAGAATTCCAATTTCTTCTAAGGCTTCTTTGGCTCTTTTTCTTGCAAATTCCTCAGGCTTTTCCTGTAAAAGCAACGGAAGCTCTATATTTTCTACACATGACAGAGAAGGAATTAAATAAAAATTTTGAAATAAAAAACCAATATACTCGCAGCGGAACAATGTTTTTTCTGCATCTGTCATTTGATTCACTTTTTGACCGAAAATCTCGATGAATCCGCTATTCTCTTTTAAAATCGTGCTAATGAGTGAAAGCAGTGTAGTTTTCCCACAACCCGAAGCCCCCATGAGAAATGTTAATTCACCTGTATAAAACTCTAAAGAAATATCCTTGAGAGCTATTTGTTGGATATCTCCATCCCCATAACTTTTAATTAAATGCTCACATTTTACAGCCAGTTCTTTAGTTCTCATATATTCACATGATAACGCTTTTAAAATCTTTTTTATTTCATACTCTAGTCATTGGATTAACGCAAGAATCTTAGGGAACATCCTCTATAATTAATCAAAATTATTTTCAATCTGCTTCCTTAGGCTATCCTTAGCACCTCATTTGAAAAATGTTACTCCTTACCGTAAATTTAAATCATAGTAAAAGCTAACATACCAAATTATACATTCTAGAGCTTAAACCTCGTCTAATGATAATATAAAGGGTTATAAAATAATTTATCCTTAATTTCATAAGAAAAAGATTAAATTTATGTGGTATTTATTTTTTTTCATGTTTATACATCAAAATATATACAAATATACAAAACATCCTGTTCATTTTTATTTGTACCTATCCCCTCCTGCATTTCATAGACTTAAGATACGTTCTTAAAAATGTTTTAAATTTTTATAAGGAGTCTCTATGAAAAATGATCTTCATCATTTATTTATTGTTGAGTTAAAGGATATGTACAGCTCTGAAAATCAAATCCTAGAAGCCTTACCCAAACTGATTAAATCAGCAGCGTTCCCAGAATTAAAAGAAGCTCTCTCTCATCATCTAAAAGAAACACAAAATCAAGTGAAAAGGTTAGAAACAATTTTTTCTCTTCTAGGCTTAGAACCAGAAGCTGAAGAGTGCCCTGCAATGAGAGGAATTTTAAAAGAAGCTCAACAACTCGTTAGAAATAAAAAAGCTTCTCCTATTTTAGATGCTGCCATCATTTGCGCGGCCCAAAAGGTAGAACACTATGAAATTTCCTCTTACGGGACACTCAGAAGTTTTGCAAAACATTTAAATCTAGGTCATGAAATTCGTCATCTTCTTCAACAAACTTTTGATGAGGAAGCTCAAGCAGATAAAAAATTATCCAAATTAGCAGATGGTTCGTTATTCTCTAATGGAATTAATGCTGTTGCTGCTGAAATGGTCTTAGAATATGCACACAAATAAATCAGATTATACCAAATTGATCAGACCACTTGTGTATTATCTTAATTGGCAAAGTAATTTATAAATCACAAAGGAATAAACCATGTTTAGAATGATACTTTTATGGCTTTTAGGAGTTCCCATCTTTGTTCTCATTATTTTGAAAGTGATGGGTATTATTTAATCAATCATCAATAATGGAGTGACTATGTTAAGCACAGTATTAATTATTATACTGATTCTTTTATTATTAGGTGCCTTCCCTGCTTGGCCTTATAGTGCAGGCTGGGGATATGGTCCAAGTGGTCTTGTGGGGCTGATATTGATTATCATTCTCATCTTAGCTTTAATGGGAAGAATTTAAAAACGACTTGTTCTCTACATCTTCGATGCGGTTTTAATCCGTGATTGGCGCTGATCCTTGACCAATCACGGATTTAAGAATTTGCTGTGAGGGCTAAGAGAACGGCCGACGCCAAAGATATTTCTTTAGCGCGTCGCTAGAGGGTTAAAACTTGTCTGATTGACAGTTTCTTAAAGCGCCTTCACTAACGATTTATAAAAATAACCTAATGCATCCAAATGACGCGCTCAATGCTTGATACCGATTAAACGCCCCTATCCAAGCATGGTGTGTTTTCGTAAGATTGTTTTTCTCTCGTCTTAAGCTTCTCTTGCGTCGATTTTAGATTGTGCAATTAAACTCTAAATGATACAAAACATGGGTCAAATACAATTAATAATAAAATAAGTATGATGTCCCAAGTTCTTTCTGTAAATCATCTTACAAAGATCTATCCCGGTAAAAAACCTTTTAAGGCGATCGATGATATTTCCTTTCATCTGCAAGAAGGGGAAATACTAGGATTTTTAGGGCCTAATGGTTCAGGTAAAACCACCACTATACAAATGCTATTAGGAACACTTTCAACAACCTCAGGAAGCATTTTCTATTTTAACAAGGACCTTTCGCTTCATCGTTCGGAAATTTTAGAAAAAGTCTCATTTGCAAGTACGTATACGAGCTTGCCCTGGATTTTAACTCTAAAGGAGAATCTAGAGGTTTTTGGCTGTCTCTACGGTTTTACGCGAAAAGAAAGCGCTCAAAGATTTGATCCATTATTAGAAAGGTTTGGTATTTTAGATAAGAAAAACCAAAGAGTTTCCTCTCTATCTGCGGGTCAAGTTACGCGTCTTATGCTAGTGAAAGCATTTTTTATAGAGCCAAAAGTCGTTTTACTTGATGAGCCCACTGCTTCATTAGATCCCGATATTGCTAGGGACATTTGCAGTTTTCTTATAGAACAAAGAAATAAAAAAGGTTTATCCATTCTTTTTTCCTCACATAAAATGGAGGAAGTAATGGAAATATGTGACCGCACGATTTTCTTAAAGCAGGGCAAAATCATTGCCAATGATCGTCCAGGAATTTTAGCGAAGAGCGTTTCCTCTTTTCGCGTCAGATTGATTATAGCCGATGGTCTTAAACGCACTGTTAAAATTGCGAGTGAACAAGGACTAGATTACACTATAGAGCATCGCTCTATAGAAGTTTTTATCGATGAAGAAAAGATACCTGGGTTTTTGCAAGCTATTACCTTGGCTGGAGTCACGTATGCCAATATAAAAATAGAAGAACCATCCTTGGAAGATTTTTTTCTTGAAATAGCAAAGGAGGGGGTTGGTTCATGAGTTTTAGCCGAATTAAAGGAATATTTTTTCGTTATTATTACAATTTGATTAAAGGTCCCAATCAACTCTCTGATCTTTTTTACTGGCCTTTAGTCGATATCCTTTTGTGGGGACTTACCTCGATATGGGTTCAAAATCAAAGTCATGTAGCTAACCTACCCCTTATACTGATGACAGGTTTGATTTTTTGGCAGGTTGCTTGGAGAGGTTCTATAGATATCTCCGTAAACATCTTACAAGAATTTTGGCATCGTAATCTGGTCAATCTTTTCTCAACTCCATTGAAAATCTCTGAATGGATTGCAGGAACACTTTTACTCTGTTTTTGCAAGCTCTTGATTACCATTTCCTTTGGAACCTTAGTTATTTTTCTTCTGTATTCCTTGAACGTATTTGCTCTAGGGTGGGCATTTTTGCCTTTTGCAGGCTTATTACTGATGTTTGGATGGACATTAGGATTTATTGCAGCCAGCATCATTATTTACTGGGGTCATCAAGTGGAAATGCTCGCCTGGATGATTGGTTTTTTATTCGCCCCTTTTAGCGCTGTTTTCTATCCAGTAGCTATCCTCCCCCATTGGGCCCAATCTATTTCATGGACTCTTCCCACCACTTATGTATTTGAAGGAATGCGACAGATTTTAAATCATCAGCCCTTTCCTTATACTTTTATTTTCTACAGCTTTATCTTAAATATCCTTTATTTATCCTTTTCCATTTTTTTGTTTAAAACAATGTTTGAGAAAAGTCGCAAAAAAGGATTGGCACGTCTCGAATAGAAAAATGTTAAAAATAAAAAATTTACTTGTCTAATCAAAATCTTGATCGACTTTCGATTGACATTAAACTTCCATTGAAATACGCATCAGATATAAAAATAAGTAAATTTATGAACCAAATGACAGCCAATACTCCCTCTCTAAAATGGCAGCATCATCATGCTATAATAAATAAAATAAAACTTCATTATGTCTCTGCTGGAAGTGGGGAACCTTTAGTTTTGCTACATGGATTTCCAGAGTTTTGGTATGCCTGGAGACACCAAATCCCTGCGTTAGCAGAGCATTTTCACGTCATTGCACCTGATCTAAGAGGTTATGGAGAGTCAGAAAAGCTTCCTCATGTGGCAGATTACCAAGTATCTGAGATAGCCCAAGATATTGTGGAATTGATCCATCATCTAGGTTATAAAAAGGCCCACATAGTAGGTCACGATTGGGGTGGCGCTGTAGCTTGGCATTTAAGCATGGAAAACCCTGAAATCGTCGATTATCTTTCTATTCTTAATTGCCCCCACCCTGTGGCCCTCGCCAAAGCCTTAAAATCAAATGTGGAGCAAATGCGTAAAAGCTGGTATATCTTTTTTTTCCAGATCCCCTATCTTCCCGAATTGTTATTTAAGCTTTTTGACACCACCTTGATAAAAATGGTTTTTCAAGGAAGCGCTATTCGTAAAAACACCTTTTCTGATGAGGACCTAAAGACTTATTTGTCTTCTATGCGTCAACCAGGAGCCTTTACAGCAGCGCTGAATTATTATCGTGCCTCATTTCGCCAGCTATTAAAGCATAGAAAAGCTGGAGAAAAAACTAAAAAAATTCAAGCCCCCACTCTGATCATATGGGGAGAAAAAGACTCTGCATTGGGCAAAGAGTTGACTTTTAATTTAGAACGTTTTTTTGAAGGGCATTTTAAAACACGGTATATTCCTGACTGTAGTCATTGGGTTAATGAAGAGTACCCAGAATTAGTTAACCTGCTGTTAATTCAACATATGAAGCAATCCAAACACTCCCCAACAGATCTATAGCACGATTCAAGCATCAAGCGAAATGTTTTGAACAAGCTGTAACATATTTCCATCTATATCGATGAGTGTTTGCATTCTAACATCTCCTGGAATTTCGATGGGATCTCCAATGAGTCTTACACCTTGCTGTTTCATTTCTTCAATAGCTTTGTGAATATCATCCACAGAAATCGTAACCACTGCGTTGGTCCCTGCTTTCATGCCGTACTCAATATTTTCTTGTGCTAATCCTAATAAAGCACCTTGAGCCCCTGATAGCTCCGCCCAACCGAATTCTTTATTATATTCTTTAAGTTCTAATCCCATGATTTCTGTATAAAACTTCACTGCTTTTTCTATATCTGCTACAACTAACCAACTTAAAAAGGTTCCCTTAGCAATCATTTTTTGCTCCATGTTTAATCGTCTTCTTGCATGATATAAAAAAATATGACTCTAGGGAATAATATAATTCAAAGATCCGATAAATCCCCCGTTGATTACCTTAAAAAAGGTGAATCGCAGGGGAATAAAAATAAAATTTAGATAGGCACAATGATTAAAGGACCCGATGGTTTTTTAAATTGATCAAAATAGCGGGAATCAACATTAAATAACGACCCTAGAACTTCATTAGAATAGGAACCAATTACTTCTCCGATTCCAATAAAATCTGGTTCAGCGTGATTGAAAAAAGCAATCACTTCAACATCTTCTTTACCCACGTTTTCAATATTGTGAAAATGGGATGCAGCGGCAAAAGCTCCTTGTCCTGCTTTTACCTCTAATACATTAGGATGACCATCAGGACCCAAAACAGTCACACGTGTGTGGCCCTTTATGATATAGATTAATTCTCCAGCATTTGTATGCCAATGAGGTTCTACAACACCACCTGGAGTCAAACCGAATCCTAAAATTCCTAAGCCATCTAATACAGGAAGATTATCTTTCAAAGAAGCCTGAAGATAACCTCCATGCGTTTGAACAGGTTTACTACTATTGGCTATATTAAACTTATAACGACTCGAGATATTGTGTGAACTACCTTTTCCTGTAGTCAAGCTTTTAATTATTTCCTGAGCTTTATTTTTTTTAAGACCATTAAAAAATTCTGCTTCGGTTTTAAAGGTCGCATGAAAGACAGTATCTGATAAAGAATAAACAGCGCTTGATAAGTTCATCAATTGAGGCTTAGTGTGATTAAGAGCGAAAATAATTTCCGTTGGACCTTCATCAATATTGGTGATTGTATGCACATATCCTTTTTGAATAAAGAACACATCTCCTTTCGTGATTGTAAACATATCTGAAGATGCCGGACTACGAATCGATACCAGCGCATTTCCATCCACACAATATCCGATTTTGTTCGCATTAGGATGCCAGATGGGTTCTTGTATTCCATTTTTATTAAGTTTAAGAATAGAAAATGCAATATTATCTAACCCTGACATCTCATCTACAGTCACCATTGCGCTTTGGCCAGAAGATCCACTTGCATGTGGTTTAATGGATCCAAGATCAAAAAAAAGTTTATCACCCATATTCCCCCTAAAAGTTAATATTCACTTATAAGAATCTAAAAAATAAAGATTTATGTTATTATTTCTTATCTCATCCTTTTCTTTTACTTCTGATCGATTTAGCCATTTTAAGCAAGATTTATCCTTAAACACCCACATTCCCTACATTTCCAGCATGCATTTTTAGGAAATAGTCTTATAAGTGGATCAAATGCCATTTCTATGGATTTTCGGATAAGACTTTGAAAATTGTGCACACTCACCCAAATGTTACTATACTTTTCTAATCTTGCAAATCAACCTTATCTGCATCCAGCCTCAATATAAATCCATATCTATTGTAAATAAATTATTTACATTTTAACTTTTCTTAAAAAACTGAAATCGTTATAGATGGGTTAATGATGTAGAAGATGTTTTAACA
The DNA here is from genome assembly GCA_001897225.1 of Chlamydiales bacterium 38-26. GTDB lineage: Bacteria > Chlamydiota > Chlamydiia > Chlamydiales > Parachlamydiaceae > Neochlamydia. Next base: position 830,965 of record MKSK01000001.1, on the reverse strand, counting down.
TAAAACTACACAACATAGGGTCCTTCTTGGAATCCAAATGCCATCATATTTGATCTTGACTCCCATCCATCTTCTATAGAAATCAACAAAAACATTAGTGAAGGAGTGGTATGGATCCTAGTATTATAAATCTTATTATCAGTTTAGTGAGTGGTCTTGTTGGCGGAAACGTCGCTGGCGCAGCTATGCAAGAAAAAGATCTTGGCGCACTGGGTAATTCAATTTCAGGTTTAATCGGCGGTGGACTTGGCGGATATATCCTCAAATTATTAGGTCTATTTGCTGCCACTACAGCAACTACGGCTGCAACAGGTCAACCTGTGGATGCTTCGCATGCTTTAGATTTAACCACTATTCTAGCCAATATCGGCGGAAGCGGTGTGGGTGGAGCAATTCTTACAGCCCTGGTTACATGGATAAAAAACTCGTCTGCAAAGTAAATTTGTTAGATCAGGTCTCTCGTTCACGACAGACCTGATCTCTGAGTTTATTTAGTAAAGGGACAAGAAAAAAAATTTACTCCGCTTTGAAGCGCCAGTCATGGGGATTTGGTGAAGGAGTATATTCCGCTTGAAAAGTTTGGACAATATCTAAAATTTTATTTTCGATATCTTCATTCCATAGAGTAGAAAATCCAACGATTTCATAGCATTGTTGCCAATGATAAGGGCTAGGAATATAATAATTTGAAAAATACATCAATTGACCCTTAGTATTTTCTTCGAAATACGCCACTTTGGCTGTACCTATCCATTGAACCCTTAAGGCTCGATGTGACCCCACGAAAATTCTTTCCATATTTATAATCTCAATAGGATCGAACATTGTCTGATAATTACTTTTCAATCTATATTCGAGACCAGATTGTGCACATGGATCTTGAAGATTATCTATTATTCCATCAATAAAAGCTCCACCCAACGAATGCTGAGTAGCCTCCACAACCAAGAAATTTTCATTTTCCAGATAAGTATACCCTTGAGTTCCCTTGAATTTAAAACCTGAAATCCATTGAGCAGGGTAAGTTAATTTAAATTGAAATCCTTGATAAACACTATTAGTTGCTGCAAGGTGTTGACAAAGCATTAAAAGTCCAAAGATAGCTAAACTCTTTAGGTATGTTTTCATGGTTATCACATCATCTCCAAAAAACTTTATTATTAATCATTTAGGATTAGAATCTTAAATCTAAGACAAATAAACAACAACTAAAATTAATTGAGTTTTTATAAGTTGTGCTTTAGAGATAGTTATACTATGGTGAATAAAAATAGAATTTTGATAGCAGTGTCATTTCGATACGAACCAAGGGTCATTTATTTCGCTTCAAGGATCTGAGATGACTGAGAAAAAATTTTAGACCTATGGGTATAATGGTTAAATAAGTAAAGGCTTTATGAATAAAATAATCCTCTGGTTTCTTCCTCTTATATTTAGCACAAAATTGCTCTTAGGAGCCTCCCCTTCAGAAAACAAAAAAGTCATACTAATCATTGATAGCTTTCAAGGAATGGGTAAGGATATCGCCCAGGCTCTTGAAAAATCAGATCAATATATCATTTATGTTGCTACGCAGCATTCCAATGAAAGCTTTCTCATGCAAAATATTGGGATTAGAAATGACAATTTATATTTTAAATCAGTGGATATCACCAAAGAAAATGAAGCTCAACGCTTAATTCATGAAATTTTGCAAAGAGAAAAAAGAATCGATATCTTAATCAACACCATAGGAAAAGGTCTATTCGGTTGTGCTGAAACAGTAAAAATTGAACAAGCGAAGGAAATTTTTGAAATCAACTTTTTTGGAATTGTTAGAATGATTCAATTGGTTCTTCCGACTATGCGACAAAATAAAAAGGGCTTGATCATCAATATGAGTACAATGGTCAGCATTGAACCGTCCCCTTGCTGGGATTTCTATAATGCCACTAAGTTTGCACTAGAAGGGTTATCAGCCTCTATGGCACCTATTTTGTCCCATTGGAATATTCATCTTGTATTAATAGAATCTGGTTTTCTATCTCCGCCCTTTTTGAAAAATAGTTTAAAAGGAGAAGAGCAACTGGATCAAAAAAATCACCCTTATCAAATATTTATGGATAACATTTGGAAAAACAACGAAAAATCTTTTGAATCCACAGAGTCAAATCAGGATATTTCAAATCTTATTAAGCATATTATCGAAAATCCTGAACCCAACTTTCGTTACCAAACCACACCTTATATAAGAAATATAGCGCAAAAGCTATGGGTCGATCCCACAGGAAATGAAAATCTTCAAAAACAAGAAGAGTTCCTAGAAAAAATGTGGAATCCCTAAAAGATCTTTTAAAAATCGCTTGTCCATAAATCCTTATAAGCTTTTAATATAAAGAGGTTTTTAGAGAAGTTTCATAGACTCTCTGATTAGGTGTTTTGCAGGTTTGCGGATCTTCTCTTTTCAATTCAACACATGAGGAACCCTATCATGGGCATAATCCTCAAGATTTTAATTCGAAAAATAGGCACTAAAGATCTAAATTCGTATCCACTCAATCTAATTCAGAAATGATCTCTTAAAAACTCATTTTTAATCTTTATTTCCCTTAATTGCTCATGAGAAATTATAAAATTTTTCTTTTAGTCCTTATTTTATCTCCTTTTGTTTTTAGCTTTGCCTTTGGACTAGATATTTATATCCCGATCGTTCCTCAAATGACACAGATTTTTGATACGTCCCCTGCTATGATTCAGCTCACCCTCAGCCTATTTTTATTGATGACGGGAGCTGGTCAACTTTTTATAGGACCCCTATCTGATCGATGGGGCCGAAAGGCTATTTTTTATGGAGCTGCAATATGCTATACTGTAGGTTCTTTGATATGTGCTTTTAGTACCGAGATTATAGAGTTAATTATTGCCCGACTCATTTGCTCGCTTGGCGCATGCGGAATGCTTGTGAATTCATTTGCTATTGTCCGTGATTTATATTCAGATGAACAAAGCGCCAGGGTGTATAGCTATCTTAACGGGGCTATTGGAATCTCTCCCACTTTAGCCCCCATTATTGGGGGATATTTAGCTGTCGCCCTAGGTTGGCAAAGTATTTTTTACTTCTTGGCTTGCATAGGGGGCCTCGCTTACCTTATCACAAAATATTGCATTGATGAAACACTTCCAAAAAATAAAAGAATCAAAAACCATTCACATATATTCTCTCGCTACAAAAAGATTTTCTGTGAGAGACAATTCATTGTTCACGCCTTGATGGCAGGTTTAGCAGAAGGGGTCTTCTTTTGTTTTTTCTCCATCTCTCCTTTCATTATCATCGAATTGTTGAATGTGCCTACCCATGAATTTGGGTATTACTTTGCCGTATTTGGCTGTGTAATTGGTCTAGGAGGATTTGCTAGTGGTAAAATCATAGAAAGAAAGAGCGTGTCATACACCATCCGTTTAGGAATTACTCTAATGTTTGCCGGAGGGCTGATTATGCTCATATGGTATTATCTTAATGGTTTAAGTTTATCTGGTTTCTTAATTCCTATGGTCATTGCCTGTACAGGCGCTATGTTTTTAGTAGGAAGCTCCGCCTCCTCAGCTTTAGACTCTTTTGCAGCAATGGCAGGAACTGCTTCAGCGGCATTTGGAGCAGTAGAATTCGGTGTTTCTGCAGCTATTGGTTCTCTTCTTATGGCATTTCCCATCCATTCGACTATTCCTTATGGAATAAGTATTATTTTCATGGCCATATTATCGCTAAGTCTGTATTCCATAAGAAAAGCTCCCGAAAGATTTGTAGCCTCTGATTACGCCTCTACTCCTTAGGCAAACGTTCCTACTTAAAGGAGTTTTTTTTAGATTGATTTTGGAGACCACGTCGGGACATCACCGTAAAGAATCTAAAAAAGTAGCCTCTCCCGCTTTAGGGACTATCGGGGTAAAAAAATATAACCTTATTGTCATCTGCATAAGAAAGGGTTAAATAAGCAACATCAACAAAAAAAGATAGGTCATATGCATCAAAAAATTATTTATATCACTCTATTATGCATACATTTTCTTAATCCGTTTTTCCTGATAGCGAAAGAAAAATCGACGTGTGAAGAAAGATTAGAGTTTTCATTTGATGATCGTGAATGGGAAAAAGGCTTTGAAAAGCAAACTTCAGACGCTTCTATTGTTGAATACACTTTGAAAGGTGAGAATGTGAATCAATGGACGGAGCTAGTCACTGTTCAACAATTCCCCAAGATTGCATTTTCTGTAGAAGACTACTATAAAATCTTTATACAAGACCTCAAAGCTTCAGTGCAGCCAGCTCAAGTCCATTCAAAAATGATCAGTCAAACACCCGATAGCCTTTTTTTTGAATGGTGGATATCAGGTGAAACACCGCATGCACAACATGAATGGTTCAGATTATTTAAAACACCCCGCTCAACTTTAGTATTGAGGTATACGACTAAAAAATTAAATGACGTGGAAAAGGTAAGAGGGACATGGGAAAAAATACTGAAAGATGCAAAGTATAGCCAAAAAAATTGTAGCCTCCTCTTTAAACCAAAAGTAACTTCTTAAGAATAGAACTTGTGGGGATATACATGATAGGAGTAGCTAAGGAAACATCCTTAACTACTCTACTTCTTGGCTCGAATAAAAAGAATGATCGAGACTACTCTCGAAATCAATCATTAAAGGCTCTAGCTCCCGCTTCGGCAACTGCCTGATCTTGAACACCAGAACCGCCACTCACTCCTATAGCACCCACGAATTTATTTTTTCGTTTTAAAGGAATTCCCCCATCAAAAATCATTATCCGTCCATGATTTGACTGATGAATTCCGTAAAATTCTTGACCAGGTTGAGAATGTGTCGCCAATTCTTTGGTAGAAATATCAAAAGCTTTTGAGGTATAGGCTTTGTTAATGGATATATCTATACTCCCAATCCAAGCGCCATCCATACGTACGTGAGCCAACAAATTTCCACCAGCATCTACAACAGCAATATTCATAGGTTGGCCTATCTCTAAGGCTTTTTTTTCGGCCGCTGCTATGATCTTTCTTGCATCTTCCAACTTTAAGCAGTAATACTCATCAGAATGAACCATTTTGACCTCAGTAGATAATAAAGTAGTAAAAATTACTTATAATTCTTGATGAATTTGTTCACTACAAAAAAATTAAACCACCGAAAAAAAAAATATTTTCATATCCAAAATATATTCAAAGGGCATTTTTAAATAAAAAGACTTTCTTGAAATCTGTATAAAGGTTGACATTATTTTCATAGGATGAATAAAATGCCTCTAGACACAATCTAAAAAATTGTGACGAACTAGAAATTTTTAATATTTGCTATTTCAACTTAAAACAAGGAGCATTTATGAAAAATAAATTATCATTGCAACTCAAATATGCAATTTTGAGCTCCATTTTATTCACATCTCTTTTTGTTTCACAAATTTCAGCCACAGAAACCATCCATGATTGGATTCAATCTTATCCTTGGATAGGTCTAGTAGCTGAAGAAGTCCCCTATGGCCCCATTACTATAGAGGACGTGAGTCTGGGTGGAGATGGACGTTTGGTATTCGCAAAACCAGGCGAAAAGATTGAAGGTAGATTAAAATATAAAATCAATTCGGACCAACTATCCTCTTGGCATCTGCATCACATTATTGTGGGGCTAAAGAATCAAGAGGCACAAAGTTGCATCACCCATACCTTGGGTTTAGGCGATAAAAATGGTAAAGCTAAATTTACTATTGATGCTCCTACCGAAAAAGGTGTCTATGAATTACGATTTGACTATCAAGATGCTCTTCTCTGCGAAGATGCAAAAAAAGCTTGGCACGATGATCAGCCTTCCAGTAGGGCGACTATCGGAATTATAATCGTTAAATAGATCTTCTAGTTTTTTCACTTCGTTGTGAAATAGGTGTGGGTGGCATGAGCCCCCATGCTTACTCATTCATATATATCCCACAAATATTATTTAAAATTAGGATTGATCGATGCCATTTAGGATAGATGGAACATGGACTCCTTCCAATCAGTCCCCTAAAAATACTTCTAAACCCGTTAAAGTTAGGCTAGTCAAACGTGCAAATAAACTGATCACAGTTATTCTAAATTTAAATCTTCCACGCAACGAACAAGAAAACCTAGCAAAAACTCTAAAGAAAAAATTGGGTTGTGGAGGATGTGTTAATGACGGGGGTATTGAAATTCAGGGTGACAAGGTGGTCGTTGTAAAAGAAGCTCTTATAGAGATGGGAATCAAAGCTTCTTAATCAGCTTATGAAATGAGAATTAATGCCTCCTAGCTTATTATAAAAACATCTATTTTTAAATAAGCTAGAAGGTAGACTAAGCCCCAAAAATCAAATTATACAAGCTTAAGAATTGTCTTTTAACTTATTAACTCGATCTTTAGCATCTTCGTAAGTATCGCTAGCTTTGTCTTTAGCTTTATCATACGTTTCTTTAGTTTTATCTTTAGCATCTTGATAAGCGTCGTTTGCTTTATCTTTAGCTTTATCATAGGTTTCTTGAGTTTTATCTTTAGCATCATCATAGGAATCTTTAACGCTATCTAAAGTGCTGTCTAGTTTTTGTCCGACAGTCTTCTCAGCATGCAGAGAATTAATAGAGAGGGCTAGTATACAAAGAGAACTCATTACAACCAATCGTTTTACCAATTTCATATCAAACCTCCAATGCTATGGTTAAAAAATAAAATTAATTTATACTAAACTAATTTTTCAATTCACGTTATCGATCATATCTAGCTGAGAAAATAAATTCAACCCTTACAAATCAGAAAAGTGTTCGATATTTATTGCAGTCGTGCTTAAAAAGCATTGGAAGGGCGTTTTTTTTATTAATATTAATTGAAATAAAACTTGTTTAAGGAATCTGTAGGCATCAGTTGTTATTAAAGATTCTTCTATACGATAGTGTGAATGTACAATCTAAAAACACTTTAAGCTACATTTAGAACATTTTTTTTAATCAATTAAAACACTGTTATTATTTATGCCCTTTCTAATGCATCTAAAAAACGACGTTCTAAAATCAGTTTATAAATAGCATCTCTCAACGCTGATTCAAAAGCAAATTGTGAATTTTTCTTATTCATAAGTCCTATATGACCGTCTTCCGAAATACCTGAAATCGTTTTTGAAAATGAAAGGGTGTCATCTACATTATACACATTCACGTGCAGTAATACTTCTGTTACACATAACCAAATGCCGTCACAGTAAGTCCAATCAGCATGTTTTCGTTCGACTAAAATTTCCACTTTGGCACAACTTTCACAGATACTAAAAGAACATTTATTAACATCCATTGAAATGGAGTCTGCGAGTAATGCTGCAATATTATTTTCTAAACTTAGGTCGCCCAATTCAATTTCTGCATTATGATCATAAAACTCTTCTACTCTAAAGTTCTTATTAGTTGTAGATTCATCCTCGTGTTTTTGATCGCCAACAGATACTTCCTGCATGTTAAAATCACTCCTCCGCAGTTTATTTGAAAAATAACCACAGCTTGAAAGAGAAAAGCTCATCAAAAGAATCAAAGAAATTATTTTCATCATTGTATAACCATTTGTTAGATATGAGTATTTTTAATCCTTTTAATAAAATATTCGCAAGCAATGACTAGGATTTGTTTGCTTTACAGGATCAATGCCAAAACCATTGACTTTATTATCACTCAAGTTTCAAGATTTGTTTTGCCCATCCAAAAATTCAACTCTATATAGAGAAAGCTTTTTTTGGTGAAGAAAGGCAAATGATTATATCCGAAGAGTTGTATGAAAGTATTTATGCAATATTTATGCCCCCATTTGATTATCATACAAATGATCATGCAAACAATTATATTAGGTACTCAACAGGTGCAAACTTATCAGACCCCTTACTTTACAGATCCTTCTAGAGTCTCCAAAGTGCTAGCTTTGCGCAAAGAAATTGAAAGCCTCTACAGTGAATATGCGCAAAAATACCACTTCCCAGGATATGCTTATGGAGTCGTTGTAGATAATCAATTAGTGATGACAGGAGGAAATGGGTTCCTCGATTTGAAAAAGAAATATATCGTGAATAATGAATCCATGTTTCGCATCGCATCAATGACCAAAAGTTTTACGGCCATGGCTGTCTTAAAACTGCGAGACGACAACAAACTTAAATTAGATGACCCTATACATTTATACATTCCCGAAATACAAAACCTGAAACTCCCCCTTGATGCCCCTCAAATCACGATTCGAGACCTATTGACCCATTCCGCGGGATTTCCTACGGATGATCCTTGGGCAGATAGAAAACTCCAAGAAACGGAAGAACAATTCACAGAATTATTAAAAAAGGGTGTTTTTTTTGCACATACGCCAGGCACTACCTATGAATACAGTAATTTAGGCTATACCTTGCTAGGATACATCATCCATAAAATTACAGGCATCTCCTATGAAGAATATATCAATCAGTACATTCTTCAACCTTTACAAATCCAAGACATGCAATGGGATTATACTAAAGTTTCTGCCTTAAATCTTGCTAATGGATACTCATGGATTAATAATGACTGGAAAGAAGAAGAACTGCTTAAACCTGGTATTTTTGGAGCTATGGGAGGACTTATCGCGTCCATTAAATCCTTTAGCCAATACGTATCTTTTCATTTAGCAGCATGGCCCCCAAGGGATGATTTCGACACGGGTCATCCGATCAAAAGAAGCTCATTACGTGAGATGCAACAGCCCTGGAATTTTAGAAGTTTATTAGTGGATCAATATCCAGATGGGCAACAGCGCATTATCTCAAGTTCTTACGGATATGGCTTAATCTGGCTAAAGGATAATTTAGAACGTGTTTATGTGGGACATAGCGGGGGCTTACCTGGATTTGGCAGTAATTGGTGGATCATGCCAGAATATGGTGTAGGTGTTATATTATTTGCTAACGTCACTTACGCACCAGCCTTTAAAATTAATCTCGACATTTTAGATGTGCTCATAAAAAAGGCAGGTCTAAATCCGAGGCAAATTCCCGCTTCGGATATAATGAAAGATAGAAAAAAAGCTTTAGTACAGCTACTGCCAGAATGGAAAAATGCGCTTGCAAGTCCTATTTTTGCTGATAATTTCTTCTTAGATCAATCTTTGGATGCTTTAAAAGAAGAAAGTCTGAGTCTTTTTCACAAAGCGGGCAAAATTAAAACCATACATGAAGTAGTCTCTATAAATGCATTAAAAGGTTCTTTCATTGTAGAAGGTGAAAAATTGAATTTAAAAATCAAATTTAGCCTCACCCCTGACAATCCACCTTTAATACAGAAGTATCAAATTCAAGAAGTAAACATGAGATAAAATGACTTTTCAACTTAATTAAATCCCGAATGACCTAATCTTACTATAGCAAATTGTCCTTAACCTAATTCAAAGGTTGTAATTCCATAGATTCCATTTTGATGATTAGTCCGTGGAATCCCATTTCTATACATGCGCATGACCTCAAATTTGGGAATCATTTTATAATTTTGTACGAGGACAATAGCTTCTTTGTTATTCTCTGGAATATCTAAATATATCGGTCCTCCATCAGCTTTCGTACATAAAGCTTCAAATAAAGCTTGCGCAATTTCGTAAGATTTAGCGAACAATGGCCCGATTTTGTACCCATGATAACATGGACGAATCACTCCATATCCATTCAGCTCTTTTGCCTCTAAGTATCCTAAAGCATGGCCATTTATTGGATGTATCCAACATTTTAAGAAGTTTGAACGAGGAGCCAAAAAATATTTGAGATCAAAATCCTCTAATTGACTAAATGGAATCGATTGAAGGTTTACTATAGACTTGGAAGGAGTCAAAGATGGAGGACTTAACCATTCATAACGTATATTTTTATGAGAAGCCACATACCCTAGTTTTTCATACAGATGTATATTTTCAATGACACCATCAATTCCAGTTATTCTGTTTCCCACATACTTTAAACGCTCTTCTGTTAATTGAAGACCGTAACCCTGTTTTCTAAATTCTTTTTTTACGATATATAAACCGCAAAATGCATAATGTTCATCATAAGCGACTGCTGAGCCTACTGCGATAGGCACATCATCCAAAAAACCCATAAAAAAACCTTTTGGGTCTGCTTGATAGAAGCAATGGGCGTCATTTAAACCAGGGTTCCAGCCTTCTTGTTTAGCCCAATCAATGGCTATCTGCACTTCTGATTCATGCATTCTTCTAATAGAATATTGGCTCACCTTCGATCCTTTATGATTGATTTAGGCTTTTGAATTTTTGGTTTGACCAATGCTGCGCAATTTCATCTCTGCGACAAATCCATACATCATCAAACTGTTTCACGAATCTAACAAATTGATGTAAGGCTTCACAACGCCCTGGCCTCCCTGATATACGAGGATGAATGCCCACCGTCATCATCTTAGGTGATTGAAGTCCTTCTCGATATAAACACTCAAATGACGCTTTAAGATATTGAAAAAAATCGTCTCCCGTATTCCAACCCGGAGATGTCGTATAGCGAGCATCGTTGGTATCCATTTGATAAGGAATGATTAAATGGGGTTGATTGAAAACCTCCACCCAATAGGGTAAATCGTCCGCATAACTATCTGAGTCATAAAGAAGACCTGCTTCCACGATAAGGGTTCGGGTATGCACACTGCGCCTACCTGTATACCAACCTACGGCTTTTTTATGACAAAGCGTTTGAATCACTCGAAGAGTCTTTTTTATATGCTCTCTCTCCACTTCTTCTGGAATATGGCGATAGTTGATCCAACGATAGCCATGTCCAGCTATTTCATAAGGCCCCTCTTTTAAAGCATCTGCCAACGGTAGATTACGCTCTAAAGCTAGTCCTGTGGCAAATATAGTTAATGGAATCTCATACTTTTCAAATAAACCTAATAAACGCCAGACACCCACTCGACTTCCATATTCAAAGCAGGACTCTACTGATAGATGGCGCTCCCCTTTTAATCCTTGAACTCCTGGTAAATCTACAAGGTAACTTTCTGAACAATCATCTCCATCAAGTATATTGAGTTCAGATCCTTCTTCGTAATTCAAAACAAAATTTAAGGCTAAGCGCGCACCATCAGGCCAATGCACCCTTGGCAGATTACGGCCATATCCAATTAAATCACGCTGCATAAAAACCTTTTTTTGAAATATATGGACCTGTTAACAAACCCCATGATTAACATCAAATCTTTTTTATTAATCCTATTTACTACAAAGAAATAGGTCGTTATGTTGATCTTTAAAGGGTGGGGTGAAGTTCCCGAAGCGATTTTGTATAAAAGATCCTACATTCGAAAAAGAATACGATCCATGAGCATTTAGGAGAAATTGTGCAGTCAATGATGAGTATTGCTATTGGAGCTGTGCTAGGAGCTTTATTAAGATGGAAGCTAGGAGAATATTTCAATCCCTCATTTCCTCCCCTCCCTTTAGGAACGCTGATCGCCAATCTATTAGGCTCTTTTATCATCGGTGGATTTATTTTTTTTACAACCGAACACTCCTTTTTTTCGTATGAGGTGCGTTTAGGAGTTGTAACAGGTTTTCTCGGAAGCCTAACAACTTTTTCCACATTCTCTGCTGAAGCCCTAGTTTTATTCTCCAAACAAGAAATTTTTTGGTTAATGGCTTTAATTTTTTTACATGTAGGAGGCTCTCTATGTATGGTTGCAGCAGGATATGCCCTCTCAAAACTTACATTTCAATGGGTAGGAGGATAAAATGCATGGATTTCAGTTGAAATTATATATGCATGAAAATAGTAAGCACAAAGGAATTCTACTCTATGAATGGCTCCTTGAAAAAGCTAAAGAAATGCACATTCATGGTGGATCGGTATTTCGCGCTATTGCAGGCTTTGGAAGACACGCTACCATTCATGAAGAACACTTTTTCGAATTAGCTTCTAATACCCCTCTAGAAGTCGTGTTTGTTTTAGCAAAAGAAGAATGTGACCTCTTCATGAGCATGCTAGAAAATGAACATCTGAATATTTTTTTTGTAAAAGTTCCTGTCGAATTCGGTCTCCTAAATGGAGCAAACAAAGAGAAGTAACAAAAAAGCCTGAAGTATAAAATAAACTCCTCTTGAAATTAGCCTCACAGAAGGCTATAAGCGATCTCCAATCATTTACGCAAAAACCTTTGAAAATTAAGAAATACTCTTGTAGTAGTTTAATAATTCATAATAACGCGTCCAATATTTTTCTTCAGGATCAGGTTCTTGTGTATTAACTGATGTCGTTGGAATCTCTGAAACCGATTGATCATTTGAATCTGGATCAATGACAAATTCACGATGGATTCCCCTGTAGACATCTTCAATAATCTGTTGGACTACTTCAAAATCCTCGTCCATGACTGAGAGTATTCCAGTTGTATTTTCTTGAAATTGTGTTGAAAACAACTTTTTAAAATACCCTAAATCAGAAGCATATAAAATGAGTTTATGTGCAGAGAATTTCTTACCTGATGGGACAGATTCAATAGAAAAATCAGGTTGATCAAATCCTAGCTCAAGTGATTTATCTAGATTAAAAAGCTTGGAAATAGGTTGCATATCCATTTTTCCCAGTTTAAGCATTTCATCAACGGGGGAATTTTGATAAGCTTTTCTTAGCAGAGATTTAAACTCCACAATTTTATCATTCGGAATGATCTCGGGATTGTTTCCGCTTAAATAAGTTTTTAACTCAGGTAAAGCATTTAAAATTAAACGATGTCCGTTAAACGTTTCTTGGCCCATCAGAATCTGGACATCAGAATATAACAGTTGATTATAAAAACTGCGGAATGAAATACGATTTTGTGGTAAATCCAATGGCTTGAGAAGACTTTCCCCGATATTTTTAAATTCTTTGCTATCAGAAAGTTTCTTTGCAAGATCTACTACCCTATTAAAACTATTTAGATAAGGACCATCTCTATAGAGTTCAACCTTATTAATTAACAGTTTTAATACAATTACTATGAGCACACGAATATTTTTTTGCGATGTTTCATCGAGCAAAGCCACCAAAAGTTGACCCACATTCATAAGGTCTAAATGACGGCACAATTCTAAATGTTTTTTACTGCGGGTATTTAGAAGTAAATATTCTTTGACGTCTTCTGATAGTTGGTTGTAAGCTTCTAGAGCTTTGCCGTAATCTTGTGTTTCGGTAGAAGAAAATAATTGTATTAAATGTTCATTGAGTGTTTCACATTGATCTTTAGTCCAATTTTGAAGGACTACCTTTTTACAAAGAGGAAAACGCTCTTTGCACCACCACGGAATTATTTGTTTTAAATTTACAGAGAAATCATCTGACATGATTAATAGTTTCCAAGGATATTCTTCAAAATGTCTGAAAATACCCTCAAAATGGATACTATAGAAATTGGAATACATAGTAAAAGTTTCCTCAATGAAAACACTAAACAGAAGTTCCTTTAATTTATCAGCTGTATTTATATGCTTCAGGATTGATGCGAAAGGGGAATGATCGCCTGCGTATATCATTTTTGCAGGAATACCTTTAAAAAAAAGGTTTCTTGCATCATTAACAATCCGCTTCCAATGAGTAGCCAAAAAACGTCGCCCCTCATCAGAAGGGAGTAAATGAAGCATCTCATAAAAAAGCATATCGGAATCAAAACAATTTATATTAGCCTGGTCTATTAAGATTCTTTTCGATAATCCCTTCAAGGATAAAGACCTAAGAAACGCCGAATAATCCTCATTAACAGGATGGAAAATTAGATTTAACAAACTTTCGAGCAAAGGATTTGTTTTGTTAGAGTCCTGATTGGAGACTGAATGATTTTCGTAGAGCCAATTGATTGAATATACTAAAATTTCGTAAGGGTTTGAGATGTCGAGAATTCGAGATTCAGAAAAGTGAGTAAAAAAAGTATTGAAAAGAGTAATCTGTTCATCACTCATTTTTTCGGTAATTTTTTGAATACATTTACTATCCTGCGGCTCTTTTTTAAAACTATTTCTCAAACAGAAAATCATCATATGAATATAGGGGGGATATTCCTCAAGAAGCAAAAGATTTAAATATTTAACCACAACTTCTTTATGGATTTTTTCATCAGTCTTAGTGCGTTTAATGCGATGAATATCAATCATATTAAAAAAATAAAATATATGATCTTTACTTCGTTTCTCTTGGTTTAAAAAATCAGCGTTTAGAAATAAAGCCTGGGCGAATGACAAAAAACATTTCTTTGAATTTTCGTTATTTATATCTAATTTCGCAAGAACCCTCCATATTTCGGGAGAAAATTTTAAGACATTAAAAGAAGGGAAAATATGCAGGCTTAAATATTCAAGGATTTCAGCTAGTAGAGAATCTTCGGCTCGCCAACACTTATATAAATCTGCAAAAAACTCTAGAACAACTTGCTCATCTTTTAGATTCAGGCTCGGTAAAATAGCCTGCAAAACTTCCACCAAACGTTCTGGTTGCTCGACTTGTCGAAATAACTGCCATATTCTGCATTGATTAGGTAATTTAAATCGTCTAACTAAATCTAAAGCTTTAGAAAAATCTGAGCCATAGGCCTTTAAATACATCAATCCAAAAAAACTTCTGATAAAATTCTGTAGATCCTCTTCCTCTAGATTTTCTTCTAAGATCCCTATTTTCTCAGATGATAAAACATCTTGTCTTAAGAGATTTTTAAAACTACATTCAAGTCCGGCAAACTCATTTCTTTCATCAAAAACAGGAAAAATTGACGCCCAAGCTTTAAGCCTTACCTGATCAATAGGATCACAAGTCAACGCTTCAAAACTGTGAAAAATGAATGCACTCCCCTCTTTCATCCACGTTTTGCAAGAGATTTCACCTATAAAACGTAACATATCTGGAGATAATTTTTTTACATTTTCCTTGACCCAAGAGTAAGGAACATTTTTTAAAGCATCGCTTAAATAAGCTGACTGACTATCTGTTAGTTTAATCGGGCTTTCCATTTTCAACAAAATGTCTAAAATCTGTTGTTGATGATCGTGCCCTTTTTTCTCCTCTTGCATGAGGTGATTCAATAAATCTTCCAAATTATCAAAAGTAGGAGTAGGCAAATCTATTTTTGATCCTTTTGAAGGATTATTTAATGCGACCCTTATAGTATGGATTTTTTGAATGGTTGATAATAGCGCAGAGACTTTTTTAGCATGGCATCCTCCGTTTTTTTTAATAATGATCTGCAACCTTGAAATGCCATCCTTTAGGGTACTTTTTTCCTGAGGCTTTAAAGGTAAGGTTGGATCTAAATTTTTATATTGTTGCAGAATGCGAAGTGTCACCTTATCTAGATCTTGATTCCTTGGAACGAGTGTCAAGGTAATAACATGAATGACCCAGCTAAAAAAATTACTTAAAGAAGATTTTTTTTTTGTTACGACAAGTTGACCGGATGGAGCTATTGCAAGGCTAGCTTTCAAAGGATCAACTCGACCGATAAACTCCAGATCATTAAGAGAATTTAGATTCATATAAAACTCCATTTGCATAACATAATAACACAATAAAAAATATCTTTAAATATTAAATTAAAAAATTTATGTTATTATAAATATCTAAGTTTGGCTTTTTCCATCGCATGGAGGAAGTCTTTTTGCTTATCTGAGAGATTTTCTTTCACATGCGCACTGAAGGTATCCTTAATAACATGGGCCTTGGCTTCTTTGTAGCTATTTTTAATTAGATAAACCATTGTGAGAATGATAAATCCTAAGCCTCCTATCAAGTAGTCGTTTCCTTGCCCTAAATTGGAAAAATTTTGCACAGACTCTTCTACCTCTAGGGTGTTTGTTGTATTCCTAGGATAAAAGACATACCGCCAGTCATATAAATCAAATGAACGATAACACGCAGCTGCCCCCAAAAATGAAAATAAATACATAAACAAAGAAACTGCGACTAAACTTGTTTTAAAAAGTCCTATAAGAGGTTCAGCTTTTATTTCTTTACCAAATTCTTTTAATATCAGAGGGGTTATTTTTCTAAAGGTCAGTTTCTTCTTCTCTTCCTTTTCAATTTTGGCAATAAGAGGATGGAGTTGCCTCTCCAATACATATTTCGATCCATCCTGATCTTCTATTGATAGAGTTTGCTCGCTAGTTTTATGAGGTAATGTATGAAAAATCCCGCATGCGTTCAACTTATCCATTTCTATTTTATAGAGATAATTCTGTTCATTTTTTGAAAGTTTTTGCATGTCAATATTTTGAAAAATTTCCTTAATTTTTATGGATTTAACTTTACGATGAACATTCCAAAAAAGATAGATACTTACAAAAGCGATTAATTCAACCGCATTAATGATGTAATCATTGGCATGCCCCAAATTAGGATAATAAGTGAGAGCATCTGTGGCTTGATCGCGTTCTTGGGAAAAAATTTGACGCCAATCAACGATTTCAAAAGAACGAAAACAGGCAGCTGCCGACAAAGAAAACGCGAGGAAAAAAAACACAGAAACGGCCACTAAACTCACCTTGAACATCGCTTTGCATTTATGAGATTTCATTTCTCGGGCTACCTCTTTTAATTCCAAAGGAAAAATTTTTCTAAACCTAAGCTGTTCTTTTTCTTTCTCTTCCATTTGATGAATTATAGGACGCAGCTTCGTGGCTAATGCGTATTTAGATCTATCATTCTCTTTTACTTCTGCGCTATGGAGGGGTATATCTTCTGCGTCCATGATCTGCTGTGACAGAGAATAGGATGGATAGGAAGAAGTTAAAGCTGTTGAAGTTGACATCTTAATTCCTTATTTCAAGTTTGTAACCAAGGTTACAAGTAACTACGGTTACATGTCAATTCAAATCATTTATAAAAAGTTCCTCCAACACAGAATATTAATAATCAAACAGATAGAAACAAAAGCGTACTGTAAAAAATTGATAAAGCTTTTTTTATTTTTTTCGGGAAAAGATTATTTGTATTACTTCCCATCCACCACAAAATTCCCATTACCACAGTGATGGATCATTCGCTGTCTTTTTTTTGAAGGTGTTATCCACGCCTGCACAACTTCTAAAATAAATATATTATATTTTAAACACATCTTCCTATCGATCACTTTACGTTCTAAATTAGCAAAACATTCTTCGATGCAGGGAACATTTACTTTTAAAGAAGGAACAGCTGATAAGTGAAATTTTTGAATTTATCGATATGGGAACCAGTTGAATTACCCACTGTAACCACTTGAGAAGCTAAGGTTACATCGGGAATATTAATCACACATTCTCTTGTTTTTTTTAATATCTCAAAACTATAATTTCGGTTGCTAACAACACAAGCTATAAGGGGTGGTTCAAAATCGATCATCATATGCCAAGACATTGTCATGATGTTGGTTTTCCCCTTCCATGCAGTAGAGACCAAAACAACCGGTCCTGGCTCTAATAATTGATAAACTCTTGCAAGAGGGAAATTTTTTTCTGTGTTTTTGGGTTCCATCATTCCCATGCCCCTTGATCTTTTACTTATTTTGTCATTATATTTAACCCGTGATTGCGCCCTAATCCTTGATCAATCGCTGTAGATGGATGGCAGATTTTTTTAGCTTTCGCCGAAGGCAACGTTTCCTACATTCCCAAGACAAAAGCTGAAAAAGATGACATTCAACTATCTGATGAGTAGTTATGGATTAGATCGCAATCACGGGTTAAAGTCAAAGCATAGTTGGAGGACATATAAATGCAATCATCATGTGTTTTTTGCAGAATTATTAAAGGAGAACTCCCTTGTCTTAAAGTTTATGAAGATGAAAATTTCATGGCTTTCTTAGATAAAAACCCTAGGACCGTGGGACATTGTCAAATCATTCCGAAGCAGCATTACCGTTGGGTTTGGGATGTTCCTAACATCGGAGCTTATATGGAAGCAGCAAGACAAGTAGCAAATGCTCAACGCCAGGTGTTTGGAACAGAGATGATCGTCTCTAGTATAATCGGTGATGAAGTCCCTCATGCGCATATTTGGTTGATGCCACAAAAACACACAAAGAATTCACAACTTGAAGAAAAGGAAATCGCCCATCTCCTTTCCATACATCTTTAGTATAAGTCTGCTTTTAGGCTTTCTTTAAAAAACAAGTTTTTAGTACAAGAGTATTTCTTCCTTTCCCACATTCAACTTCTTCTTCATTATCCGTTAAACGGATATCTTTATATAAAGTCCCTCTTTTTATTGTCATAGAGGCACCCTTAACTTTTAAATCCTTTATGACTGTAACGCTATCCCCGTTATTTAGTTCTGTTCCATTGCTGTCCTTGACGCTCATTGGATTCCCTCTTAAGTGATTGGGTTTCTCATTTTAGAACTTTCGATGCTTTTCAAAAAAGATCATTTGAAATCTAGTTGTCCTCTTTTTTGAATCTAATATCAAAGTTTAAGATATCTCATTTATAAATGCATTTAATTTTATATGATGATGCTCTAAATATCAGCTAAGATTTAATTTCAATTTCTTATTTGCTAAACGAATTGGGCTATTTTATTGATCACACAGTGTTTCGCTAAAAGATAAAAAAAAAGTAGAAAATAAAGAGGTGAAATATTTATTAAAAATGTTTTGTGCTAAATAAGGAAATAAAAAAAAAACTGGAGAAGAAATGTTTAATCTACTCAACAAATGGCGTCTATCTGCCTTATCAGCGCTTTTAATATTAAGCGCCACGCATTCCTCTTTAATGGCATGGGAATCTTATGATTCATGCGCTTGTAACAGATTTTATATTGGGGGATTTGGTGGAGGAATCTACTCAAATTCTACTAGAATGTCTCAAATGGGAACTGCATTTTTTACTGAAGCTGCCGGAGGACCTTTAGCTGTATACGCGAAAGGACATACAAAGAAAAGATCCACAGGATTTGGTGGCGCGCAAATAGGTTATGAATGGTCGCAAAGTGCTTTATGTCTAGGGAACTCAGGTTGGACAATCGCTCCAGCTGCAGAGGTAGAAGCTTACTTTTTTAGCCACAAAAAAAGAGGCCATCTCATTAACGATACCATCAGATTGCCTGAACACGACTTTGTGAACTCATTTAATATGAACATGAGCGTATGTCTTGTTAATGCAGTATTTTCACTAAACAATGACTGCATGTGGGGACTTACTCCTTATGTAGGGGGCGGTATTGGTGCAACACACCTATCCCTTCGCAATGCCAAGTCTTTACAAGTATCCCCTGCAGAACCAGGCATCAATCACTTTAACTCCAAACGCAGTGATTCATCTTGGGCCTTTGCCGCTCAAGCAAAAGCGGGTCTTCGCTACAAAATTTGCGAATCCTTCCATATTTTTGGAGAGTATCGCTATTTGTTTGTAGATTCCAGCAACTATATTTTTGGATCAACTGTATACCCCACACATGCCGCCACTTCTCCATGGAATGTCAAAGTAAAAAACATTCATTACAATGCATTTTCTTTTGGTATCCAGTATGACTTGTAACAATGAATAAGGTCATCGAAGCTTTAGCTAAAATGAGCTTTTTACATAAAAGCAACCATTAGTCATTGCAAGATTCCCTTAGAGATTGTGAACAAGATTGAAAAAACCGAATAGTTCGTGAGAGCTATTCGGTTAAGACTATCCAATAGCCTTTCTCATCTACTACCTTTTCCTTCATATTATCTTAAATGACTCATTTAGCATTATGGATTTGAATTGACAGGATATTTTTAAATGAACATATAAAAAAATATGAGATAAAAAACATTATTCCGTCCATATAAAGTTAAGGTTCAAATTATGAAAACATCAGAAGATGTAGCATTAATGAGTCATCCCCAAACCTCTTATCACACTATGCCTATAGATGGCATAGACATATTTTATCGAGAAGCTGGTGAAAAAGATAAACCAACGATCGTTTTGCTTCACGGTTTTCCCTCTTCGTCTCACATGTTCCGCAATTTAATTCCCGAATTGGCAAAAGATTATCACGTGATAGCCCCTGATTATCCTGGTTTTGGCCATAGTGGAAATCCAGATCATAAAAAGTTCGCGTATACATTTGATAAATTTGCTGAATTAATGGATAAATTACTGATTTCTTTAAAAATAGATAAATATGCCATGTATGTCTTTGACTATGGAGCCCCTGTGGGTTTTAGGCTATTCATGAAACATCCAGAGAAGATTACAGCTATTATTTCGCAAAATGGTAATGCCTATGATGAAGGTTTAGGCAAGTTTTGGGACTCTATCAAAGCTTATTGGAAAACCTCTTCCGATAAAGAACGAGAGGCCATTCGTTGGTTAACCTCCATTAAAGCGACAAAGTGGCAATATGAAAATGGAGTATCTCCGAATGATCGGTCAAAGCTTAGTCCAGATGGATGGCAATATGACCAAAGCTTGATGGATCGACCTGGTAACAGCGATATTCAACTAGATATTTTTTATGATTATCAAACGAATTTACCATTATATCCTAAGTGGCAAGAAGCCTTTCGAAAGTACAAGCCAGCGCTACTAGCTGTATGGGGGAAGAACGATGAAATCTTTGTTGCACCAGGTGCAGAAGCCTACCTTCGAGATTTGCCAGATGCAGAAATTCACATGTTAAATACGGGACATTTTGCTATCGAAACGCATGGACAAGAAATTGCATCATTTATCACCGATTTTCTTAAGCGTAAAGTAAAAGCTTAGGTGAACACTTGGGAGTAAAGTTTAAAGGCATAAAATGATTTAAATTTTAATTTAGCTGCAAGCATGCATTTTTAAAATCTTCAGTCGCTTTAATTAAAGCTTCTAAAATTCCTGGTTCATTTGAAGCATGACCTGCGTTTGAAATCAGTAAAAAAGTCGATGTAGGCCAATTTAAATGTAGCTCATAAGCGTTTTCCCAAGGGCAAATTTGGTCATTTTGACCTTGTATAATAATTCCTGGGATATGCTGAATTTTATGAATGTTTTCTAAAATCCAATCATTTGTTTCAAAAAAACAATGATGCATAAAGTAATGATTTTCTATTTGAGCTTGGGTTTTATTTCGATCTGCAAAAATAACAGCAAAGGAATAGAATAAGAATTTAGAATTTAATAATGCCTTTAGACGAGAATCAGGAACTAGTTGCAAATTTGCAAATTCCCATAGAACCCAGGCTGCTGCTGCATCAACTTTCGTCCAATAGGAATCTGAGTGTAACTTATCATGATATACAGCGATAAGATTGTCTTGTTTTTCTATAGGAATTCCTTCAGTAAATATTTGCCAGGCTTTGGACGATAAACGATTGGCGCCATCTTTATAAAACCAGTCAAGCTCGTGTTGTCGACAAAGAAAAATCCCTCTAAGAATCAAACCTAAAACATTTTCAGGATATTTAATCGCATAAGTTAATGCTAAAGTACTCCCCCATGAACCACCAAATAATAAACATCGATCGATAGAAAGAAGTTCCCTCAATTTATTAATGTCTTCCACCAGATCCCATGTCGTATTATTGATTAAACAACCGCGGGGAAGACTTTTTCCACACCCACGTTGATCAAATAGAATAATTCGATAGAACTTTGGGTCAAAAAATGTTCTATAACTTTCTTCTATTCCAACGCCTGGTCCTCCATGTAAAAATAAAACAGGAATTCCATGAGGATTACCACTTTCTTCCCAATAAAGTTGATGAAGTTCATCAACTTGCAACATACCTTTACAATTAGGCTTAATTGCAGGAAAAAGACCTTCAGCTTTCATGTGACAAAACCAAAATATGTTAAAAATGAGAAGTAGAGTGATAATTGGGTGCATTAATTTCCTTTATGATTCCCTTTTCCTTTAAAGGAGAGATGAAATGAAAAGAGCTTATTACTGAATTTATAAAAACAAAAGCTTTTGTTAATCGTCAAAAATTAAATTGTCTTAAATTTCTTAATTTGCCATTATTTTTCATAAAATTTCAATTTTAAATTTTACCCACACTCTTTGCTAAGACTATTCACTCATGAGGTCATATGGTTTGTATTAAAGCTTCTATAAGATTTATTACTTTTCTTTTAATTTTTATAACTACACTCCATGCTGACATTGTTAGACGAGCAGCATTAGATTTGGGCTCGTCGGAAACTAAATTGACTATTGCCGACGTGGATACGGAAACTCACAAAATTGTTAAGATATATTATCAAGATTATAGAACGGTAGAGTTGCGCAAGGATTTGGCTACCAGTCCAGATGGGACTTTAAGTAAAGAAATTGAAGAAAAAATCATTGAGGTATTAGACGAATATAAAAATATGACACTAAAATTTGCTCCAGAGCAATGGTTTGGAGTAGGCACTTCGGTATTTAGAAGTGCTATAAATGGAGCAGAGTTTCTAGAAAGAGTGAAAGAGAAAACGGGGATTCCCCTTTATTTAGCTTCTCAAATGGAAGAAGGTGAGATTGGTTTTCAATCCGCTGTTGCAGCTAGTGGCCTGGATGCTGAGGAAATAATAGCCTGGGACTCGGGTTCAGGTAGCTTTCAGATGACAACTATAAACAATGCTCACATGGATATGTATGGGGCTGAATTTGCCTTTGTTTCTACCCTCGAGATACTCATTCAAAGAATACGTAAGGAAAAATTTAATCCAAACCAGACGCCGAATCCAATTTCAAAAGATGAAATAGAGCTCCTAATCTCCATCATTCAAAAAGAATACCTTCCACCTATCCCCTATTGGCTTTCCCATACAAATAAAAAAATCATCTGTTTTGGAGGTTACACGAGCATCTTTTCAATGGGCCAAATCGCAACGGCCAAAGAGACATACAAACAAAAAGATCTCTTCCATGCAATTCAAAATTTAATCGATAAAAGTGACGATCAATTAACTTTTTTTCCAGAGCCTCACAAAGCAGTGGTTGGATTAGCACTGCTTTATTCTGTCATGAATCATTGTGAGATCGATGAAATGATTTATAAAAAAACTAATGGGGGCTGTGAAGGTCTACTCATTATACCCAGATATTGGGATTGAGGTTTATCCCAAAACTTCATTTGAAGGGTGCTTTAGTTTTTGATGACCTCATCGTTAATAAAGGAGTATATGTTGTAGAAGATACTGTCAGCTTCAATTATGTGCCAATTACAGATCTTTATTGAGAGCTCTGCTACAAAATACTGGTGCATGGGTCCTTGCATTCAAGAAAGGCTCAGTCTCTTCTTTACCTCCTGTAGCCTCCCGTAATCATTTACTTTGGCACTAAAGATTCAGTTGTTCCAATCGCTATGGACACATCCTATCAGAAACAAATGTGTAAATAGGACAACGCGTTTAATTACCTGGTGAACAATCTCATTTTACCACTCCTGGTGCTACTGAACCTTTATTTATTCCGTGGATCGCAGATCGTCTAGCTGATAAACCTACTATGAATTCTGTGTTATCAAGTGAAAGAGGTTGCCACTTTCACTTTTTTAAATTCATTTCGTGCAAAAAAAAGGTTAATAAAAGAATAAATGGGCAAATCCTCTTTGCCTGAGACTGTGTCCGGTGTACTGCCGATGATCAAACATATTAGACGAAATGCGCAGCTCTTTGAGATAAAGCTCTTTATATAGCTGGATTCTTTATTTACTGAAGAATGCAAAAAAGATCAAAAATCTATAAAAAAGCCGTTACGACGGCCTTTTTACTATCTTATTAACCTCATATCAATAAAAAACAAAGTCGATTATATAGAAGTTCCGAAGGATATTTGGAATTCCTAGTTTCAATATGATAACAATTTCTTCATATATCATAATTACCATGTTTTTAATGGCTAATATTTTTTATCTAAATAAAGAGGACTTTAGGGCATTGACTTTTTCGACTTTACAATGGTATCATATGATGCTACAATAATATACGAAGAGATGATGCCATGAATCATAAGCGCCCTTCGGATCGCGAGCTAACTAAACGACTAAGTGAAGCAAAGGAATTTCTAAAAAAAAGGCATGGATTATTTGCTAATCCATCAAAAGCAATGGGCGAATTAAATGATCTAGATATCGGTGATTCAAATGATGTTTGGCAATTGATTAGGGAGCTGCTGGAGGAAATTTCACCTAAAGACTACAAAGGGTCTAGACCGCCACAAAAGTCCTATGAGAAAGCAATAGCAGGACTTGAGTTACTGGCTTTTAGCTGGTGGAGCTCTAAGTTTGCTAAGGAAATGTATATAAAATTTGTTTTGAAGAATGAGCGATATTATTACGTCTCACTACACCAAAGCCGCTCGACAGAACAAAAGGAGAAAGATTGAATGAAGTGCCTAAATTGTGATTGTGAAAAGTTTGAATTAAAAAACATCCGTTTTAATCCTGAGATAAAAGGAGAGCAAGTTGAGGTGGTCGTGCCCTCATTCGTTTGCGCAAAATGTCTAACTCCTTTAATGGATGGAGAACAAATGAATGTGCTTCGAAAATGCGCTGCCGATAAATACCGCAAGCAACACAATCTTCTGACATCTGAAGAGATAGTTAAATATCGGGCTTTGCTGGGAATGTCTCAAGCTGCTTTTGCTAACTACTTAAAGGTTGGAGAAGCGAGCATCAAACGTTGGGAAACCTATTACGTCCAGGATGCGGTTCAAGACGATCATATCCGTTTGAAATGTGATGAAGCATATGCAGAACATAATGCCCTTGAGGTTTACTGGAAAAGTCATTCACCCGATATTTATAGTGGTAATAGATCTTTTTGTCTAGAGCTGTTTAAACAGGCAGTGCGTTATTTGATAGGGGTGACAAAAAGCCCTTTATTTTTAAATAAAGCCTTGTTTTACGCAGACTTTAAACATTTTCAACAACATGGAATGAGCATAACGGGTGCTAGATATGTTCATTTAGAATATGGCCCTTGCCCAGATCAGTTTCAGAATATCTATCAGCTCTTTCTCTCTAAGAGAGTTTTGATTTCTGGGGGACATCACATTTTAAAAAGCATTGAAAAACCTAATTTAAGCGTTTTCTCTGATACAGAAAGAGAAATTTTAGAATTTGTTGAGCAAATTGCACACAAAGATGGGGGAAAAAAGCTTTTAAAAACTTCTCATGAGGAACAAGCTTTTAAAAAAACCGAACCCTTCCAGCTTATCAGCTATGAGTTTTCAAAAGAGCTAAAAATTTAAAAAAAGAAAAACTTATGCTTAGAGCAGAACAGATTATTGGATTTATACATGCATTTTTGGAATATCCCGATAGTCTTTGTGAAGAAGACTGGAAGCTCTGGTGTCGATTAATTGCAAGGGCACGTACACAGGCAAATTTTCTTTGAAAAGTTTGTCTGTAAATTGCCATACCTTAGAGCAGCTTTAGAACTTTTATCTTAGTGAAAGATAAATCAGAGATTGAAGAACTTTATTTAAGGTGGCATCCTCATACCTCTTTACCCTCTTATCTGTTGACCATTAAAGACACTCCTTTCCAATTTGTTCATGTTGAATCGGGAAACTTCTTGACTTCACAAGAAAAACGATTGTCTATTAAAAAGTGTTGTATCTTTTTGACCTAGCCTGAAAGTTCTTTATTCATGATTGTCGTTCTATAAAGAAAGTTGCTTGACAATTTTGAAAGAACAGTACAAAAGATGAGATCCAAAAGATCAGTAATTTTTTTATACCTTTTATACCCGGTAATCCATGGTCCATTCTATTAAATGGTTGCTAAAACTCATTTTTGTTCTGAATTTGATGAGCAGCACAGCCTATGGAATGGTTGCTGGCGGGCGCCCCAATGCTATTTCTGGTGGTCAGAATGCCTTTGCTGGAGTTGTTAATCCTGCAAATGCTGTTTGGATTAAAGACCGTTTTGATATTGGATTCTTTTTGGTTCATCAGAAATCATCTTTGAACAACCGTAATAACAATCCCTTTTTCCCTCCCGGAAAAATCAATCTGACTTACAAGGCTCGTTATTTATTTACCGCAGATGCTGCAATTCATAAACGGGGAAAAATAAAAGGACATGAATGTTCGATCAGTCTTGCCACTTACACGACACCCGGTTATATAAAATTGAGAACAAAAAAGCCTATTCCACTCATTGGGAAAACAGCTCTTTTTTTAAAAGATAAGACTCAGGTTATTTCTGCTGTTTTTTCATTAAAGCTTAGTGAAAATCACTCAATAGGCTTTTCATTGGACTATTTTTATCTATCTCATCGACGGGATGGCTTTCAAAATTCGGATAATCCGTTAAGATCTGTTTCTCCCGGAAATGTCACGAACAATGGAGTGGACCATTCTAACGGATTAGGGTTAGGTTTAGGCTGGAGGTGGAATATCAATAAGTCTCTTACCTTTGGGTTAGCCTTTGTGAAAAAAAGCTATGTGGGTCAATACAGAAAGTATCGAGGATATGAGCCTCATCATGCCAAAAATTACATCCCTGAAACGATAGGAGGTGGATTTACCTATATGTTTAATCAGAAGATAGCGGGACGTCTTGAGGTTCTTTGGACTAATTTTGGAAATTTACCTAATTCAAACAACACTATTTTGTCTAATGGAAAGTTGAATGTCAACAAACGAGGCTCTAATAAGTCCCCGGGAACTGGTTTGCAAGACGCGACTCTTATTAATCTTGGACTCGGATATAAAGTAAATACCATGTTGTCGTTTGGTGTCGGCTTATCTCACAGGATCAAGCTATCAAGAAAATCTCCTTTCATTATATCCCATAGCTATATGCGACAGACAATCTATGATCTTGTTACTTTCGGAGCTAACTACAATTATCACAACCATGATTTTTTCTTAACATTTTCCCATGGTATTGAGAATCATCAGTCGGGATACATGCCAGAACAAATTGGAGGGGGAAAATTCTCCTCAAAGAAAAATTACGATTCTCTTTCTATTGCTTGGGGTTACCTATATTAAGATATGAAGGCAGTCAGAAAGACTTCTTTTCTTGTGAACTATACCACAAAAAGCATGCAATAATAGGCCAGTTAAATCCATTTAAAAAGCAGAAGACTATATTAAAAATAAGGGGAAAGGCTACTGCAGTGATAACGATATCCAACTAGATTCTCACCTGATTAGTCTCCTCTAATGAAATTTTTCTACAGGAAAATCAAGAATGCTATTCAACCAAGGTAGGCGTTTTCGCTTAGCGTTGTAAAACCCAACCTGAGGGGACAATTCCATTCGCAGTGTCCACAATGAAACTCCCAAAATGAACATTCAATTCTCGTCCTCGGATAGTGCCCATATTTCTGAATCCTGGCACATCTACATGAGGTAACGTATACAAACCGTCCGAATCTCTACTCAATACAACTGTACCCAAGGGTGATTTATCATAAAGGTAGATCAATATATTTCCCATGCAGGGAATTAACGCAACACTGCCCCTAGCTAAATTTCCTATTCCATGCAAAATTTCTTTAGCATTGATCTTTATATCCTGTTTCCAAATGTCTGACCCATTTATCCTGCCAAAAAGTGCAGAAACTATTGTAAGGATAGCTCCTGCAACTATTTGAACAGCGCTGGCTATAATACGCAATGGTCCTGAATAAATTGTAGAAACAACAGGGTATGTATCCCATTTATTAAGATTTTTCACCTGATTTTCTATTGATAGAGACAACATACATGCTCCTGTAAATAGCTTTTATAAACCTTGGAATAGTCTTTAGGTTCAGTTTTAACTTTATGGAACAGTGGAAATTACCTCTACA
This sequence comes from Chlamydiales bacterium 38-26, assembly GCA_001897225.1. Lineage (GTDB taxonomy): Bacteria > Chlamydiota > Chlamydiia > Chlamydiales > Parachlamydiaceae > Neochlamydia. Next base: position 803,224 of record MKSK01000001.1, on the reverse strand, counting down.
TCCATATCGTCATTGATAACCCAACTTTTTACGATCTCAAAATAGTCGGGATCTTCTTCAGTCGATTTTGACAAGGTTAGTTTTTTACAAGCAACAAATCCATGTTCAGGCTCAACTAAAATCATTAAATCTCCCACGGAAAGATGTTTGGTTGTAATAGATAGTTTTGTAGGAGCATAAAGCCGAACTGGAACAGGCTGATCTCTTTTCCCTGCCATACCTAAACTAATTGAATTTTTGGCAATCATATTGACTAACGGAGCAGCTATACAGCCAGGAGCTTCGTGAACAATTGCATCCAAGCTAGTGAGGAAAGCAACGTTTGCAGAACCCATAAATCCCCTATTTATTATAGACTGAGTTGCATGGGTGACAAAAGTTTGACTTCCGTACATTGTACCCCCCAAATACTGATCTCTTAGTTTAACTACGATATCGGCGTGTGAAAGAGGTGTCATAGATTACTCCTTACGTGTTGAGTTCAATCAATCTATTTTATTAAGGTTTATAAAACAAGGATTTCCCTTCCTTAAAAATTTTTTAAAATCTCCATAACGTCTAAGGTTATTAGTGACAAAAAAGAATATATTAAAGTAGTGCATACGGAAACATTTCTAGTTTATTATCTGATCTCTACACTGCTTTGGGGCTAAGGAAATCGAGCAGTACTTTGGACCACTAACCTCTAAGAATAAATATGGAAATTCAATAAGATAAGAGCTAATTCCAAATAAATTTTTATAAAACTCTATCAGTTTTTGACGTTTATTATCCTCATAATCGTTGTCAATAAGAACTAAACATCTTAAGTGAAGATTGTCTGGATAAACCATTTTTCTCATATTTCAAGATCCTATAAATTTAAGTCAGATCGCTATACGCTGCATAACGTAATTTCCTAAAAACAGCAGTAATTATATAAAATTTCTACACATTTTGCAAAAAATATACAAAAATAGATTAAACACAAGATCTATATAGCAGAAATTCCTTGTTACTGCAATTTTCTGTTAAAAACTTTCGCTCTTTTGAAAATGAAGAAATCTTGAATCTATCTGCAGGGAATGGATCCGAACTACGTGATTCAAACACATTTGAATCTTCTCAAAATCAGCACCTTGTTCGCTCAGCAATGATTTATCGTCCAAATGCTGGCGAAAAAAGCAATTTGATCCGCGCGATTTTTTCCTACAGCAATTCGTTCTCATCTCTTCAACAGCATATCAAGAAAAACAAAAAATCCCACTGCAGCCGTTTCGACTGAATGCAAAATCTCAAAATGAACCGAGTGAGTTTTCCATCGACTTCGTTTATAATGATGTTCGTTTCACTTATCACCTAGCTCTAACTGAAGATCATAAATGAAGAGCTTTATGAATATCCTAAAGACTATCGTCAAACGTGGTTTACCAGAAAAGGGAATCCATCTTTAAAAACATACGATTGGTATCAAGGCCCAAGCTTTAAAGGAGAACATAAGGCTTGGGAACAAATGACGCGAACTAATGCTCTCTATCTTTCCAAAGACGTGCAATTCAATAGCGAACAGCTAAAACCCATCTTTCTTTGGTTTAAAGATCAACTTGTCATTTTGCTAAAAAATGGGCCCATATAAGAAATTTATTTTAATCCCGACCTTACCTTTCAATTTCTAAAAGATCCCAAAACAGCACCTTGGATTCAAAAATTCATGGAATGTGCAGATATTGGGATCGAGAATTTTCATTTGATTGAAGAAGAAGTCCCTTGTTTAAAAAAAGTAGCAGTTAAAACTCGGCACAAAATGCTTAATTGTGATCAAAAAGTATTTTTTGATTTATTCCTAGACGAATCGGATGGCACTCAAAGACTCTTGTCACGAGATGGAGGATGGTTGAAGGCACTGCGTGAAGGTTTAATACTTTTTGTAGATGAACTGGATCTTCATCTCCATCCGAACATTGTTAGATATCTTATAGAGCTATTTCATAGCCCAAAAACTAATCAAGAAAATGCTCAACTCATTTTCACCACTCATGACACTTCTTTGTTAGATAGTGATTTATTTAGAAGAGATCAAGTTTGGTTTGTACAAAAAGATGAAAAACAAGTATTTCGCCTCTATTCCCTTTTAGATTTTAAACCACGCAAGGGTGAAGCCATAGGCAAAGGTTATCTACAAGGTCGCTATGGGGCTCTTCCCTTCATAGGAAAATTTCGTTTCTCATGACTAGAAGAATTTCCATGCGTTCCTATCGAAAGCCTGACACTCTCTATTCTCCTCTTGATTTAGTAGTTTATGAAGGAGAAACGTAGGTTGATTATCTTTGTGAGCTCGCAAGAAGTCTACGCAATCATGTCCATATATGCAAAGGGGATGGAACTGATCCAAAGAGCATTGTGAATACAGCGAAACGCAAATCGAAGGATGATGGGGTAAAATATGACAAAATATTTTGTATTTTTGATAGAAACAATGACCTTTCAGATTTTTCTAGAAGCTGTCGAGTTTTATAAATCTAAAAAGTTTATTCCAATTATCTCAAACCCGTGTTTCGAGCTATGGCCTTATCTTTATTTTCAAATGCGAGAATCTGGCTTTTGAAGTCCCCAAGAAATGATAAAAGCATTGAAAAGATTGCCCGGGCTTGAAAATTACGACAAAGATGGCGTACAAATTTTTAACACTACTATCCATTTTATTGATATGGCCTGTAAACGGTGTTTAAACAAGGAAACACCCCTAGGGAAGATCCTTTTACGAATATACATGTAATCATTAACCGATTTCAATCTCTTAAAGAAGAACAGAACTACTTTGGAGCCCGAGGGAGACTGCATTGATCTTAGAGATATGAAAAAGCATCTTTATATGCTACCAAATTTCATTGAGCCATTTTAAAGACAATTGCAAGCGGAACAAAGAATAACATGCGACTTTATGCCCTAATTCTATTTTTTTATCACTGAAGATGTAGATACTATTTTTTACCATACAATTGATAGAAAAGAGATGAGGTGCTCACAAAACTATTGACAAATGCAATACAAGACATTTAAGAAAAATTTGATACAACTCAAAAGACTATATAAATGCCATTGAAAAGACATTTAAGTACACACCTGGTATAAGACCTATTTTCTAATTTCAAGAAGCATAAAAAATTGCTTCGGAAAAATAGAACCGGAAACGCTTTCATTTCTGAAATGTCTCCGGTGGATTGCCCATCCCAGGACAGCTTTAGAACTTTCAAAGAGTTCGATTGGTCCTCGCTACGCAAAGAATTGCTGATACTTGAGGGATTAACAAATTAGACTCCGAAAACAACCCAGAAAATCTTGAATTCTTAGTATTTCTGGGTTATTTTCTGGGTAATGACATAAAAAGGATCGTTATGCTTGAGGAGTTATTGACCAAAGAAGAGGGAGAAATGCTTGAGTTTAAGGAAAATACCAAATCTTTACAAAAGATTGTTCAAACAATCGTAGCCTTTGCAAATACAGCAGGGGGGTACGCTCGTTATTGGTATTAAAGATAAAACTAAAGACGTGATTGGCCTTGCAAATGTTTTAGAAGAAGAAGAACGTATTGCTAATGCCATTGCAGATTCGGTTTCTCCTTTGCTAATCCCCTCATTACAACTTCATACCTTAGCGGATGCCACTACTATCTTATAAATCCAGAGATTGAAAGAACATAAATATTTTGACGAACAGCCCAATTTTGATTGTACTTTAACCGAAATCAATTTTGATTTGGCAAAAGAATTATTTGCCACTATTTCAAAAAAGTTGACTGACCGTACTGCTAAATCATTGGGGCTTATTGTTCAATATCATGCTAAAGAGGTGCCATCAAATGGAGCGGTATTACTATTTGCTGATCATTATAAAGATTTTTTTCCTGATGCAATCATTCGCTTAGGGCGGTTTTCAGGAACAGATAAATCGCAGATTATTGATCAACAGACTCTTGAAGCGCCTATTTCAACGGCTTTAGAACCAATTATAGCATTTATTCGTCGCCATACTTCAATGGCCGCAGAAATTAGCGAAACAAGACGCAAAGATATCCCTCAATACCCCCCTACTGTAGTTAGAGAAGCTGTGATTAACGCTCTTTTGCACACTGATTATTCAATCAAAGGAGCTTCGATTCAAGTAGCAATTTTTGAGGATCGCATAGAAATAACAAACCCTGGTTGTTTACCCTTTGGATTAAGTTTTGAAGCTGCTCTTTCGGGTATCTCTCAATTGCGTAATCGTGTAATTGGTCGTGTATTTAGAGAATTAAATTTGATCGAGCAATGGGGATCCGGACTTGGACGAATGTTAAATATTTGTGGGCAACAAGGAACACCTCTTCCCAAATTTGAGGAATTAGGCAATTTTTTTCGTGCCACTTTATATCATGGTGTTCACACATTTGTTGGACTTGAAGAGTGGCAAAAGCAAATCATAGCATACTTAAAAGAGCATAAAGAAATATTGCCTAAGAAAGCACAGGAGCTATGGAAGGTAACTTCAAGAACTACAAGCTCAAGACTTAAAAAAATGTGTGAACAAGGAATTCTTGTTGAAATTTCTACAGGTCCTTTTGATCCTCAAAAAAAGTTCAGTTTACGGAGTTAAGAAACTTTTTCTTTTTAATATTTTCAGAATGATTGCAGCCAGATCTAATCTTCATGAAGGCGATCTAATGGCGAAGTGTCCCATTTTAGGTTGTACTAGTTGAATGAGGTCTTGGCTTTGCATGATGATTCGATTCAGTTGGCACACCGCAGTTAAAGGCGGCACGATTATTTTGAGCTAATTGATCATCAAATAAGGTTTCTATATTCAATAAAGATCCAAAGGGAGGTACGCCACCGATTGTTAAGCCAAACCGTTCTTTGATCACCTCTGGGTTCTCAAAGTCATATTTTTCTCCAACTGCTTCAGTCACTGCTTTCATATCCAGCTTGAGATTTGAAGGCATATTGATTTGATAGTTTTTCTTACTAGTTTTTCCCGGAGAATCAACGATTTCACCCCTTCTTTAAGAGCTGTATTGCGCACACGTGCCGAATCTTCTGAAGTGAGGGTTATCTCATGAATCAGATGCTCAAATTTCATGTCATTATGTTTGATCAGGCGGATGATTTCGTTGCGAATATTTTCCGCACCAAAAAAAATCTTAGCTTTAATACGGTTGCCTGCGATTCGCTTGGGATCCGAAGGAAATAAGGAAGCTTCACGAATATTTTTTTGTTTTAGGATAGTCATAGTCAATCGTTCTAAACCCATTCCAAACCCACCGTGAGGTGGCATCCCAAATTTGAAAATACTAAGGTAGTCTTCAAAATTGGCAGAATCCATGCCTTTGATTTTGATACCTTCAAGTATCGATAAATACGTATGGCGGCGTTGTCCCCCTCAAGTAATTTCTGTGCCATTGCATAACATGTCGAAAGTATTAGAAATCTCAGGATTTTCATCATTCGGATAAGCATAGAAAGAGCGCTTACTGGTTTTCCAATCAATAACGAATACAAGATCAGTAAGTATTGTTTCAAAATCAAAAAAAAGTCGATTTGCAATTTCCTTATGATATACACGACCCCATTTGAAGAGAGTGGGCTTGGAAATAGCAAGCTCTTGGAAATTTTAGAGGATAAAGAAGGAGAAACAGAAGTAGATTATTTTTGTGAGCTTGCAAGAAGTTTGCGTGTACATGTTCATTTATGCAAGAGAGAAATACGTGAATCTGGTTTTGGGACCCCTCAGCAGACCCTGAAAGCTTTAAAAAAAATATCCAAGTTTAAAGATTACGACAAAGATGGTGTATAAATTTTTAATGTCACTTTCTCTTTGATTGAGGTCGCTTGTAAGCTTGCTTCATAGTTGATTTCGAAACAGCAAGAGGGTCCTAAAGAAGATCCTAAAAAAATTTTCATTGGCGGATCAAGTTCGGGAGCGACTCTTTCTGCTGTAGTGTCTATCATAGCAGGAGATAGGGAGGGGTCAAAAATCAGAGGACAAATTCTTCTATGTCCAATGACTGATGTTGATTTTAATATACCTTCCTATCATGAAAATGCTGTTGGATACAATTTAACACGTGAGCATTGCATCTGGTTTTTGTGTAAATATTGTCCAGATGTTGCCTTACGGGACAATCCTTTTGTTGCCTCAATACGAGCTTTAGATTTTAACAATTTACCTCCTACAATTATTGTCACAGCAGAATTTGATCCCCTTCGAGATGAGGGACGAGCTTTTGCAAAAAAAACTCCAAGTAGCAGGAGTGAAGTGTTATGATCTTTACTATAAGGGAATGATTCATGGTTTCCCTACTTTGCCACTTGAATTGCCTGAAAAAAGGATGTATTGAACAAAATCAAAAAATTCATCAAAGAGAATTTACTTGTGTAAGAGAAACAAACACAAAACGCCTATAAGTCATCGCTCAAAAATGATCGAAGAGAGCTAAGAGCCGACATAACCACTAACTCCTTATCACACAATTTACCTTTAATGTGCATGTCAATAAAGTAACTAACGGGTAAAAGATTAGGATCCCATAATAAATTTTCTAACTGTATTGTACGAATTATTCTTTGGTCTAAATCTAAGACAGGGGATTCATATGCTGGAAAATTTGAAGCAAAAATGCGAAGCGTATTAATTTTCTTCATTAATTTAAGCAAGTAAATTTCTTGGACCGAGGGCTTAACTCCTAAGTAATATTCAAGGACTTCATCATACCTTTCCTCTTCAATTTGATTGACCAGTACGAAATATCCAAGCTCGTTATAAGCATATCCCATACCTGAATCTGTCCAGTCAATAAACTTGACTGTGGTTCTATCTAAAATCACATTTAAAGCATTAAGATCATTATGGCAGGGAACTAGAGCATGATTGTAGAAAATTTTTTCTATATTACAAAGCTTGAGCAAAGCATTATCAATTGCTTCTATAGGAGCAGGAATTTCACTTTGCTTGAGATTTTTTAACTGTGATTTAATTCTTTCAAAAACCGTTAAGCCTTGTGGAAAATTACCTGTAGATCTATGCAGACGTTGTATATGTTGGAGACAGGCAATTAAAACTTTTTTGTCCTTAAGCAATGATGGATTGAGGGTCTCTCCCTTAACAAAATCCATGATTATAGCCTCATAGTTAGGATCTTCATAAAAAATATGAGGACCGATTTCCAACTCTCCTGCATAAGTAGCAGCAGCTATTTCTTGACGTCTTTCTTCAATGGATGAATTTGGATTAAGAATGCGAAGTACGTAATCTTTTTCTTTCGTTGTTATCTTGTAGTTCTTGGAATTACTTAAACCACCCTGAAGTTCTGTAACAGTTAGTTCTTTGTTTTTAAAATACTCAGCTAAATAGTCAGTATAGGATGCTTGAAGTGTTGTAAAAGGAAGAATTATAAAGAATAAAAAAACTAGAAAATGTTTTTGTATTCCATAGAAAAGTTTCACAGAGATTTTTAGTTTCTTGCTGTTCATAGTATCATGCTTATTTTTTTTATTTCATTGGTAAAACATCAGATTTACTCATGAGATTATTATTTTCATTTTTAAGACGTCTTTCAAGCTTTTTAATATCTTCTTCTGGAGGTAGATCTTCTGGAAAAATATTACTATCTCTTGCCATCCAAAATTCAACGCCCTGTTCCGTATGCGCTGATTCCTCAAAACTTTTGGTAAGCTTGGCTATCATTTCTTTTTTCATAATTCATTACCTTACATAGAAGCTCTTAGAATAACAGAAGAAAAAAAATTGTCCCGAGCTTAAATTCAAAATTTATAAGAGGTCAATTTTTACCATACCTGGCGACCTAATGAAATGAAAACGTAGGCTATATTCAAGCTCTGTATTTTGTTCTACCTCAAATGGCTGAAGCTTCCTTCAATAAGCTTAAGTTTTTCAATTTCTTTTAATAGCTTAGATCGATTGATTGATTGAGGTTAAGTTGTTTAATTCCACTTTTGTTCCCTTAAAGGAAATTTCAGTAGTAGAATTCTTTAAAACAAAAATTTTTCTTAGTTCACCTTCAATTCCAACCCTTTCCAGAAATTTATCAGCATTATTTTTGCTATTCTCTTTTAAGGAAACCGCATAAAGAGGAGGATTAGAAAAAATAGGATCGAAGGGATGAACCTGGCTTTATCGCTTATACTACAGAAAACGAGTGAGTTACAAAATGAAAAAACCGGAAACATCGTCATTTCTGAAAATATCTCCGGCGATATGCCGGTGACCGGACTCGAACCAGCACTTAGTTGCCTAAAGTAGATTTTGAGTCTACCGCGTCTACCGTTCCGCCACACCGGCATAAAAGATTAAAGAGAGAGTATACGGAATTCAAGAGTAAAGCTGCAAGCGAAAAAATTTTAGAATGGGTGCTTTTATAAAAAATTCAAGGAAAACTTTCAGATTTATTTAATAAGGGTCTTTAACCTGAGTTTGGATTTTAGAAATCCGCGGAAGACAAAACTCAGGTTAAGTCATAAGATTTGATTACTAGGCGGCCACTAAACGCTCTTGCGGTTGGATATATTTTGCGGCAAGTTTTTCAGTCATTAGTTTTCTCCACGCCCAACGAATAGGCCCAAACAGAGAAACATAGGGGCGCGATGTATAAATTCCAAATAATGCTCTATTTACAAAACATGTGGTAATGAAAAAGATAAAGGGAATAATAGTTAGTGCTCTCTGCATCCAGACTGGCATACTTCGCTTAGCATGCATTTTGCATAGAAGAGAGATATCTTTTCCAAATAAACGTTTATTATGAATCGAACGTTGAACAAGAAGTCCTTGATTCACTGTTTTTTCCACTTTGGTAATCACTTGAAAATTGTCTCCCACTTCATATTGACCCAGGGTAGGAATTTTATCCTCAATATGATTAAAATTATAAAGGAAAGGCTTAGTTTGCCCGCTCTGATTTAAAGACTCCCATTTTTTTCCGTACTTAACAGAAATCCCAGGTGCACTAAAAGTATAGGCCCCTTTTACAAGATCTGCGTTATCAATAGCTGTATAACGTGCTAACGCACCGCCCAAACTATGGCCCGTTAATAGAGCACTGCCTTTTGTCTGTTTCAACCAGTCACTAATGACTTTTTGGCCGCTTTTATAAGCAATAAAACCGACACCCCTTGGATCAAAATCAGCCGTAACAGTTGCTAAAGAACCTCTTTGAGCAAGTGAAACACGCGTTCCGGAGAAAACTAAGATAGGAGGAGCACTCTCATTATCGTCGACAGGTTTAAATCCATAAGCATTCATTCCCATCCATAAATGGAGTTCTGTGGCCTCATACTCCACCATTCTTCCTTCATAGGGAAATTGAAATCTTTCACCACTTTTGGGATTTAAATAGGCTAATTTTTTGGCGAGTAGTTCAAGTGTAGTAATTTTGTCTAAATCTATGTGAGGATCTTTATCAAAAAATTCTTTCACCGCCAACTTAACTTTTTGTACTTGGTTGAGGAGGTTTTGTACATTTGCTTTGTATTTTGGTTCTAGATACTCGACTAAAATACTAGAAGAAATGATGGCAAGTCGAGATAATCCTTTTGGGATGTGAGGACGTGCGGGTTTAACAAAGGCTTTTTCTGTTGTTAACTCCATAAAAAGTTTTGAAATGATCCTTTGATACTTCTCAAAAATTTGATGCGCTACGACCAACTTAACCTCTTTTTCACAATCGCGCCCCACCTTATGAAAGGCATACTTTTTTACTGTATCCCAGTGAGAAAGATGAATTTCAGGATGATGGTTATGTGCATATTGCAACAAAGCTTCCGAGAGTTTATCTGCTGAAACTTTTGTATTTTGATTTTTTTTGGGTTCATGGCCTAAGTAATTCTCACAAAATTGAGGCCATAAGCTGGAAGCAGAAATTCGCATGTTCACTCTGTTGTAAATGATTAATATATAATATATTATTAATAATAATGATTAATAATCTACAAAATTATTATTAAGAAATAATTAAGAAATGAGTTTGTCTAAAAATCTTCTTTCTAAATCAGGTTGGATATGTAATGTTTCTTTAAAGGCTCTATATTTTTCTATAAGTTCACCTTTGTGCCTTGGATGGGACTGAAGAACAGCCCTAATCAAGAGATTTTTGGGGGTATGCTCTAAATCGATAAATTCTAAAATCTGAGTTTTATAACCTAGGATTTCTAGAATATGCGCCCTGGCTGCGTCAGTAACCAAGGCTGCAAATCGTTCCTTCAGAATTCCATGAGAGAGAAGTGGGGCTAGGCTTTCACATTGGACCTGCTTAAACAATTCATGCTGACAGCAAGGCACAACCAGCAGCACCCGTGTTCCCCAATGGACAGCTTTTTCTATGGCTGCGTCAGTGGCCGTATCACAAGCATGCAGACAGACCACTACATCCACGGGATCAGTAGTCGTGTAAAGATTGATATCCCCTTTTAGAAATTTAAGCTGATGATAATGCAATTTATCTGCAATACCCTGACACGTCTCTATGACCTCTGCTTTAAGATCTAAACCTATGATCTGCAAATCATATTTTTTCTCTTTAAGGTAATGATACAAAGCAAAAGTCAAATAAGCTTTCCCGCAACCAAAATCCACGATACGCAGAGTTTTTCGATTATCTAAGAAAGGTAAAATATCATCTATCATCTCTAGAAATCGATTGATTTGTCGAAATTTATCTCTTTTTTCTGAAAATACTTTGCCAGAGGGCGACATCACACCTAAGCCGACTAAAAATGGAATAGGAGTTCCTTCTTGTAAAATATAATTTTTCACTCGATTGTGAGATTGCACAGAAAGTTTAGGGTTCGTGGATGGCTTTTTTAAAATCGTCGGATCTCCGTTTTTATTCATAAGAATATGGTAATCTTGTTCCGGCGTCGAAAGTAAAATTTGTTTAAAAGATTTTGTGAGTTCTTCAAAAATCGGATTGAACTCATGTGACAACACATTTTTATGCACGACTTGGGTCGCATAATGATAACTTAATTGATAGCTGGGACGACCCTTGATTAATAAGGGGCGTGCAATGATTTTTTGGGGCTGGTCCTTTGCTTTCGGCGAGCTAAAGATAGCACGAGTTAACAGCCCAGTGTCTAAGCAATCGAAAATTATTTTTTTTAATTTATCCTTATCCATAGACTCTGTATTATAAACGATTTAGACTTTGTGTTAAGTCTTTTGTTTGCTTAAATTGACTTTTTTTATAATCTGTCCCCTTTAATATGAGGTTTTTCAATGTCAGATCCCTATTTATCTCAAATCGACAGTCTCATTCAGGCCAAAAATCTTCTCAACCACCCATTTTATCAAGCCTGGACCCGCGGAGAGTTATCTCAAGAATGTTTAATCGAGTATGCTAAAGAATACTATCACCATGTTAAAGCCTTTCCGAGATACATTTCTGCTATTCATTCACGCACAGAAGAGGCTTCTACAAGAAAACATCTCCTTAACAACTTAATTGAAGAAGAAGCTGGCAGTCCCAATCATCCGGATTTATGGAAAAGTTTTGCACAAAGTTTAGGCGCTTCAGAGACAGAAATTGAGGCCCACCAGCCTTCTAAAGTCATGCAGAATCTTATTCAAACGTTCATGCAAACTGCCCATGAAAAAACTCCGCTTGAAGGTGTTGCCTCTTTATATGCCTATGAAAGCCAAATTCCCGCGATCTGTATTTCAAAAATCAAGGGTCTCCAGCAACATTATGGCTTTACCTCTACTGAACAATGGAAATATTTTTCTGTGCATATTGAGGCCGATAAAGAACATGCCGCCATTGAAAGACAAATCCTCAATCAGTTTATAAATAGAGACAATATTGTGTCTGTAAAAAAAACTGTAGAACGCACCTTAGATGCTTTATGGGGCTTTCTCTCAAGTTTATGTGAACGTTATGAAATTTGCCAAACAGCCATGTAAATCTAATTTGTAACTTAGGAAAAAAATGAGAGATTCAATTTTATATTCTGCGACAAGGTCGTTTTTTGTAGCGATGTTTGCTGTGATTGGCTTTTGCTTTGCCCTTTTAATCCTAGCACTAGGGATTAGTCTGCTAAGCTCGACGACTTCTACTGAACCTAGAAGTAATTATGACATCGAGGTTTTGGCTAATGCTAATGGTAAACGAGAAGCTCTTTATTCTCAGCCTGTCATTCTTAGAATCAATATCGAAGGCATCATTGGCCTCGATAAACTAGACCAAAGTAGCATTAGGCAAATGTTGGTTGAATCTAGAGAAGGTTTGCTAAAAGATGATCTAGTCAAAGGGGTTTTACTTTATTTACAAACCCCTGGAGGCACAGTTACAGACGCTGATGGAATTTACCGCGCCATCAAAACTTATAAAGAACAGTATAAAGTTCCCGTTTATGCTTATGTAGATGGACTATGTGCCTCCGGTGGAATGTACATCGCCGCAGCTGCGGACAAAATCCTAGCTAGCGATACGAGTATTGTTGGAAGTATAGGAGTCATTGCGCCTTCAGCCCTGAATGTTTCTCAACTTTTAGAAAAAATAGGTGTACAATCCCTCACCTTATACGCAGGAAAAGGCAAGGATGACTTAAATCCATTACGTCCATGGAAGCCAGGAGAACAGGATAATTATAAAAACCTCATTGACTACTATTACGCTGATTTTGTGAATATCATGACAACTAATCGTCCCATGCTAGATAAAGCAAAATTAGAAAATGAGTATGGGGCAAAAATATTTCCCGCGAGCGAAGCAAAAACTCTCGGTTACATTGATGAAAGCGGTGTAAGCTTGCGTGAAGCTATAGAACAGCTTGTAAAACAAATGGGTATTGAGGATGACAACTATCGTGTCGTTCAAATGAATAAACAAACGTGGGTCACCGAATTATTTCAAACACAACTAGGGTTATTAAGCGGAACTGTCAAACACCAACTCCAACTTTCACCAGAATACGATCCAAAATTGCTTAATCAATTTCAATACATGTTTAGGCCTTAACCTGACAAGACTCATTCGCAAGAAAGCATGAAAGTTAATTTCTTTTCATGCTCTCTTCTGTAAAGGCCTCCCATAAATCTGTCTCAACAAAAGAGTAGCTCATGAAAGACATCTATATTATTGATGCATCTGGTTATATTTATCGCTCGTATTTTGCCATAAGAAATATCACCAATGCAAAAGGAGAATCCACCAATGCTCTTTTTGGTTTTATACGTTCTGTATCAAAATTAATTGCAGATTTCCAACCCAAACATATCGTGGCTGTATTTGATGGACCGAACAGCATCAAAGCGCGTGAATCCATTTATTCTGAATATAAAGCCCACCGTCCTTCTATGCCACCTGACCTCCTTTATCAAATCCAATGGGCCAGGGATTATTGTCATTTGAGGGGTATTCCTATGTTGAATGTTCCTGAGGTAGAGGCTGATGATACGATGGGTTCTGTGGCCGTATGGGCAGCTAAACAACAAGCTAATGCTTATATTTGCACTAGCGATAAAGATATGTGTCAACTCGTCAATGAACATATATTCATCCTAAACACTTTTAAAGAAAATTTAGTTCTTGATGCCCAAGGTGTAGAAAAAGTTTATGGAGTTCCACCTGATAAAATCATTGATTACCTTGCTATCACAGGGGATGCATCGGATAATGTTCCGGGTCTTCCAGGTCTAGGACCCAAAACAGCTGCAGCTCTTCTCCAACAGTTTGGATCACTCGAATACATTCTTACTCACCCCGAAGAAATTCCGGGAAAAAAGAAACAGGAAATCATCATCCAAGAAGCTGATAAAGCACGCATGAGTCAACGGTTAGTCACAGTAATTACAGATGTAGATATTCCTCGCGATCCAGACTTCTACTCTCTTACAGCCCTCAACAAAGAGCCTCTTAAAGCATTTTACGCAAGTAAAAACTTTAATTCTCTGATTAAAGAACTTGAAAACGAGAAAACTGAAAATTCCTCTTCAATAGAAAGTGAAAAAGAAACAAGTCTAGAATCTATTTTGGTGGATGAAGAAAAACAGCTAGAAAACTTAGTTGAGGATCTTTCTTTACAGACAGAAATCTGTTTTGACACAGAGACAACTTCTAATCATCCTTTTAAAGGCGAACTCATCGGTATAAGCTTTTGTTATCAGCCAGCAAAAGCCTGGTACGTACCTGTCAATGGTCACTTAGGCTTAGAAAAAGTAATCAAAGCTTTAAAACCCCTTTTTGAAAATCCTAAAATTGGTTTTTATGGACATAATGTTAAATTCGATTTTCATGTTCTAAATCTTCTTGGCGTTCAACTTGCCAATATTAGTTTTGACACGATCCTTGCCTCGTATCTCCTTAATTCTCATAGTCGGCAACATTCCCTGGAGGCCCTATCTCTTGAAAATTTTGGGAAAGTAAAGACGCTGATGGGTGATCTGCAGGGTAAAGGAAAAAAATCCATCCATATACGAGAAATACCCCTTGAAAAAATGTGCGAGTATTGTTGTGAGAATGTAAATTTAACTTGCAGGTTGAAAGAAATCCTGGAAAAACAGCTAACAGAGAGAAATTTACTTCAACTGCTGAAAAATATCGAACTTCCCCTACTTAAAGTTCTTGCAGACATGGAACGTAAGGGCATTTATTTAGATAAAGACTTTTTACGTGATTTTTCCATAGGCTTAAATAAACAAATTGTCATCTTAGAAAAAGAAATTTATTTGCTTGCAGGGGAAGAATTCAATCTAAATTCTCCTAAACAAATGAGTGAGATTCTTTTCAAAAAACTAGGCATATCCCCTCCTAAAAAAACAGCCACAGGTCATTCTACAAACGCCGAGGTTTTAGAATTTCTCCAGCATCAGTATCCTATAGCCAGTAAAATCATGGAGTATCGCGTTTTAGAAAAACTCAGATCCACCTATGCAGATTCATTGCCTTTGGAAGTCAACGTAAAAACTAATCGCATCCATTGCACCTTTAATCAATCTGTTGCTGCTACAGGACGCCTTTCCTGTCAAGATCCCAACCTACAAAATATTCCAGTACGGACAGATTGGGGTATCCAAATTCGGCAAGCCTTCCGACCCGAACGGTCGGGATGGAGTTATTTAGCGGCTGACTATTCTCAAATAGAACTCCGTTTACTCGCTCACTTGAGCGAAGATCCCACACTGCTTGCCGCTTTCATGAATAATGAAGATATTCATGTAAGAACCGCTGCTGCTATCTTTAATGTCCCTCTTGAGCTAGTCACTAAAGAGATGCGGTACCAAGCTAAAGCAGTCAACTTTGGCGTAATTTACGGACAAGGCCCTTTTGGTCTAGCTCAGAACTTAGGCATTGAAGTCAAAGATGCAAAACTATTTATTGAAATGTACTTTAAGCAATATGGAAAAGTTAAAGAGTATGTCGAAGCATCCAAAGAGGCTGCGCGTAAAACAGGTAAAGCAGTTACTTTAACAGGACGAGAACGCTTAATTCCTGAAATTCAAAGCAAAAATATGCAGATTCGTGCAGCCGCTGAACGTTTAGCCATTAACACTCCTTTACAGGGTACGGCTGCCGATTTAATTAAACTTGCTATGATTCGGATTCATGAAAAACTTCACAAAGAAAGAAAATTAGGTTACATGGTTTTACAAATACACGATGAACTAATTTTTGAAATACCAGATTTTGAAATTATCTCCATTGAACCTATGGTAAGAGAAGTCATGCAAAGTGTATTTAAATTAAAAGTTCCCTTGATTGTAGATATCAGTATTGGCAAAAATTGGAAAGAATGTTAAACTTAAGAAAAGTTGCCGTAACGGGCGGTCTATCGTGTGGAAAATCATCTGTTTGTCGCTCCTTTGAAAAATTAGGTGCCTACGTTGTAAATGCAGATGACATCGTTCATGTTTTACTCACCCCCGAAACGAATCTTGGTCAAAACGTCATTCGACTTATCGGCAAGGATATAATCGTAAACAATCAAATCGATCGTTCTAAAATTTCACAAAAGGTATTTAATCAACCCTCATTACTTAATTCTTTAGAGCACATTTTACATCCGGCCGTTCAAGAAGAAATTAAGAAACAATATGAGATTGCTAATCAGCAAAAAAAAGGAACCTTATTTGTTGCAGAAATTCCTCTGCTTTATGAAGCCGGAATGGAGGATTTTTATGATGCCGTCATTACCGTCACTGCAGATCCCCAACTTACCCTGAGTCGTTTTCAGGAATTTACCGGTAAAGGCAAAGAAGAGTACACAAAGCGCATGCAAAGACAACTACCCTTAGACGATAAGGTGAAAAGAGCAGATTACGTCATTTATAATAATGGCACGCTAAAAGATTTAGAAAATGAAACAAAAAAATTGATGAACATTTTAACCCATAAAATTTAGGAGTCTGATTCTTAAATGGATCCAGAAAATACTCATTCAGAAGCAAATCAGTCTATATTTGAAGAAGGCGAAGAACATACTCAGCAAGAGCGTGGCCCTATCAATACAGCAGCTATTGTTCCTCCTGGCGAGACAATAAAAATCGCCGAAATTCAACGTATGAATATCGACCAATTAAATGCCTTTAGTAAAAAAATTGGACTGAAGCATCTTGGATCATTAACTAAATCTCAGATGGTGTTCGAAATCGTTAAAGCCCTATCAGAAAACCCAGCTGAAATTCTTTACGGCGAAGGTGTTTTAGAAATTCTCCCTGACGGGTTTGGATTTTTACGTTCTCCTAATTACAACTATCTACCCTCCGCTGAAGATATTTATGTCTCCCCCGCCCAAATCAGACGTTTTGATTTGAAAAAAGGGGATACTCTTTCAGGAACTATAAGACCCCCTAAAGATAAAGAAAAATATTTTGCCCTTCTCAAGGTTGATAAAATTAATGGCAAGCCACCAGAAAAGGCCAGGGAGCGTATATTATTTGAAAACTTAACAGCTCTTTATCCTAGTAAACGCATTGTTATGGAGACGACAAAAGATAAACTCTCCACTCGCGTTTTAGATTTGGCAGCTCCTATAGGAAAAGGTCAAAGGGGATTAATTGTTGCACCTCCTCGTACAGGTAAAACAATCATTCTTCAAAATATCGCTAACGCTATCGCAGCCAATAACCCAGAAGTGATTGTTATTGTTCTTATGATTGGAGAAAGAC
Source organism: Chlamydiales bacterium 38-26 (assembly GCA_001897225.1). Taxonomy (GTDB): domain Bacteria; phylum Chlamydiota; class Chlamydiia; order Chlamydiales; family Parachlamydiaceae; genus Neochlamydia. Next base: position 786,091 of record MKSK01000001.1, on the reverse strand, counting down.
CTGAAGAGGTCACTGATATGCAACGTATCGTTAAAGGCGAAGTTGTTTCATCCACATTTGATGAACCACCTGAAAGACACGTTCAAGTGGCAGAAATGGTGATAGAAAAAGCGCGCCGCTTAGTCGAACATGGAAGTGATGTCGTTATTCTTCTCGACTCGATTACTCGCCTAGCACGTGCATATAATACTATTGAACCTCATTCTGGTAAAATTTTGACAGGGGGTGTGGATGCGAACGCCCTACATAAACCCAAACGTTTCTTTGGTGCTGCAAGAAATATCGAACAAGGTGGATCCTTGACAATCATTGCAACTGCTTTGATTGACACGGGTTCGCGTATGGATGAGGTCATTTTTGAGGAATTCAAAGGAACTGGTAATATGGAGCTAGTCCTTGACCGTCGTCTCGCAGATCGTCGTATCTATCCTGCCATTGATCTAATCAAGAGTGGTACACGTAAAGAAGAGCTTTTATATCATCCTAATGAACTTGAAAAAATTTACTTACTAAGACAAGCAGTTGCTGATTTAGCTCCTAATGACGCTATGAACCTTGTATTAGGTCGTTTGAAAAAAACCAACAGCAATGTTGAATTTTTATTATCCATGAAAGAATAACTCAATCCATAGAACCCTCGATTCCTATCGAGGGTTTATCAGAACAGGTTTCGCAATGCGCAAGATTATATTTTTCGTTCTTTGTTTGGCCTTACTAGGCGCCGGTTGGTGGTTTTGGACAAATAACCCTGACCTTAAAAATACACTAACAAGTTATGTGGAAAATGGTGAATTTCAGACACTAGAAGCTCGCTACACACCGCAACAAATCATGGATTCCCATCAAAGTGAACTCCTTGGTGATAAAAATCATCAATATCTCGAACCCCAGTATAAATACCATCCTTATGTACTCATGGAAGTCAAGTATACTTCAGACAAAAAAACACGCGAGGGTGTGATTCTTTGGAGTTTAGTTGATGGAGAAATGGTGCTTAATACAGAAAACTGGGAACGTACGCATGGCTTTGAAGATGCCATCAATGCTAAAACAACCAAGGAAGAATTTAAGATTCTTAATGCTTTAGCCCGGTCCAATATAGGCGCTCGTTCAAAAGAAGAACTCTTAGGGGAACTTCAACTCGATGCCGATATTGTCAATCCTTGGATTGAAAGCGCCCTGGATAAACAATTGATCACTCGAAAAGGAAATGTTTTTCAACTGCATTTTGAAAATCCCAAAATCTTAGTGACCCCTCAAACTAAATTCAATCGATTGTTAGTTTCTAAACCCTATAGCTATTCACAAAGAGTACCAGAGAAATACTCTGTATCTCAGGTGGAAAAGATAGCTAAAGCAGCCTTTGGAAACGATTTTAGCATACGTCGCATGACTGAAGTTTATCTACCAGTCTACGGTATTTATGTGGAAAATCCTGATGGATCAACCACCATTACTTATTGGAATGCTGTAACGGGACAGATGATTCATCCCAAATACTTCAAAAGTTAACAATCTTTAATCAAGAGATCTATCCCTTGGATAGTCTCTTGATTACTCTAACCTGAAGCTAACTCACTTCCTTTCAAAACGTCTACGCGGTCCCCTGAAAACTCCCTTAGCCTGATGCTGTAAGGCATCATCGAGTTCCAGCATAATTTTTACACCCTTATTCACATGATCAACCGTGTATTCTTTGTAGACTTTTTCTGAGCTTGCTTTAGTCTTTACACCGTCTCTACCCAAGGGTAAATCAGAAATAAGCAAAAGAGCTCCAAGAGGAAGTTTATGATAATAGCTAGCCATAAAAAGAGTCGCACACTCCATTTCAATCGCTTGAGGACGATTATCTTCTAGCATGGCACGAAAATTTTCATTAAATTCCCAAAAACGTTTGTTCGTTGTATGTGTAATCCCAATATGATAAGTAGATGGCTCTTGCTCTAAAACGTTTGTCACAGATTTTTGCACTAAGAAATTTGCCAAAGCAGGAACTTCTTGCGAAAAGTAAAAATCAGAAGTTCCCTCACCACGAATACTTCCCACCGGAACAAAATAATCTCCAACTTGATAATGTTTTCTCAATCCTCCACACATTCCCAAAAGAAGAGCCGCACGTATAGGAAGGAAAGCGCATAAATCAACGACCAAAGCGGCCGCAGGAGAACCAATTTTGAAATCTAATATACTCACCTTTTCTTCCGGAGAGTGAGCAACAGAGAACATGGATCCCTCTATCACAGGCAATTGTCGATCTTTAGCAAATTGTTGCACGTAGCGAGGAAAGTTTGTGAGCAGTAAGTAAGGTTGAAAATCCTTTACTTCCGAACCTGAGTATCGTTCAAGTGTATCTATAGCAATTTTTTCTTCAAGAGGATTTACAGTATAGTCAAAATTTTCAGACATGTTAGGCCTATTTATTTTTGTTCCAGTCAAATTCTACGGGTTGCGGATCCCCCGTTAGCGGTCCAAAGGTCGGTTTTATTTCTTTAGTCAATGTAAATTGTTGTTGGCAGCGATTACAAATAAGCTCTTTTATATATTTCCCAAAACGATTTTCAAAATCGCTTCGACTTTCAATAATATAGCCACACTTAGGACAACGATGATATTGTAAATGAAGATCCCATGTATGGGAACCTTTTTGTGTCATTGGTATTACTTCTTTTGGCTAAATTTTTCAAAGAATGCATCGATGAGCGTTTTTAAAAAACCCTTTTTTACTTTTCTTTTAGGAATGTGTAAAGAATTTCCCCATCCATTTAAATCATGCATCTCGCAACCTTTAATTCCTTTTCCGGGTCTCACTTGATTTTTAATCAGTGGAGTATCTTCTTCGTAATCGCGATATGCCTTGGGCCACATTGATTGTTTTATCCTACATTTGTAGATTTTGCTACTAGATCATCTGTACTAAATTTCTTACTACTATAAATAGCAAATGCAGCTCCTAGTAGACAAGAACTTCCGCCCACCATCAATGGAACGTAAGAATTTGCGATAAAACATAAATACCCCCCCAAAAAGGGCCCTATACATCCCCTCAATCCCACTAATACGACATTAACACCAGTAAAAGCAGCGCTATTTTCTTGTTTAGCAAATTTAGGACCTGAAAGATTCCAGCACATTTCGCTACCTGCTTGCATGATTCCATAAGTAAGATAGGCGGCGTATACCCAAACCCAATGAACACTGGCTGTCATCAGAAGCATCGGAAATAGTGCAGCAAAAAGACACATCAAGGAGGTTAGAAGGTATATATTTGTCTTATTGAAGTAACTAGCCCATGTCCTTGTTGTCAAAGCAAAGCCGATCCCTTTACATACGGAGATGGCGATCACTAATTCCGTATAAGATAATTGCAATACCTCAACCGTAAATACCGGAAGAGCAGGTTGCATGATCATTAACCCCAATCCCCCAAACATAAAAATCAGCTGGAAATAAGCAAAATCAGGCCGTGCTTGCATGAGTTGTATAAAATTTTTCCAAGGTTTCACCAAAGTATCTTTCAGACTAAACATGTCCGTTTCTAAGGGTGTGTCATCATTTGGAAGAGGAATCGCTATTAATAAAAAATTACTCAATAAACTTAGCATTGCCGTCGTCATGAATACCCAGCGCCAAATCTCCATGTTTACATCCATCCAATATGAAATTAATAGAGGGAAAAAGAGGCTCGTTAAATAATTAATGGAGGAACCAGTAGAGAAGAGTTGCGAACGCATTTCAGCAGGAATACGAATTTTTAAAATTTCCATCCATGCAGGAATGACCGCACGGCTTGCCATCGTATAGACAGCAAAGGCCATAATAAAAAACCAGTGATTATTGACAAAAGGAAAAAAAATACAGGGAAGTAACCCTAAAGTGCTTGCTAGGATGATACTCAATTTCAACCAATCACGCCTCCTATCGATCAATGAATTCCAATAAAAGGATGGAATCGCTGCCAAGGGCTTTGAACTTATCAACAAAGTAATTTCAAGCGGGGTCGCATGTAAGTCTTTGTAAAAAATAAAAACAAGCAAACTGTTATACATGGCCCATAGCGGCGCATTGAGAATATTACTCCCAATAAAAGCAAACTTTGTTTTTTGACAAGATTCCATGTCTGTTTGTTACATATTTTTATTTAAAGGATCAATGAAACTTTACAATAATTAACAGATTATTTTATGATATTTATTAATATATTGCTATTTATACCGAAGTGATCCCAAAAATTGAATTTATCTTTTCGCTAAAGCTCCAAGAATGTACCTTGATAAATAATCGCCACTAAATAAGTGTGTTGATCCCTTAGTCGTGCATTCATCAGAACATTCCTCATTGCAAAAAAGCAAATTTTGAGATCACTTCGATATAAGTTTCTACTGCGAGTTGTACCACCTCATGAGGTTTTCTATTTGAGCATTCTCAAATATTTGTTTAATCTTTTGGGTACGCGATCTATCAATTGATTGTCAAGAACGTTGCAGTTTTCTAATCGAAAACTCGTCTTTTAATGACAAACTTTGTATCATAACTTTTTTATTTTTTTAATATAATGATTCCTCCAGACACCAAAAATATCATGCAGACTGAAATCCAAAAAAGACGCACATTCGCTATCATCAGCCACCCAGACGCGGGTAAAACAACATTAACCGAAAAACTCCTTCTCTACTCCGGTATGATTCATACTGCAGGGATGGTAAGAGGGCGCAAAGGCCGCAAAGCCGCTGCCTCTGACTGGATGGCCATGGAACAAGAACGCGGAATCTCGATTACATCATCTGCGATGCAATTCCCCTACAAAGATACTTTAATTAATATTTTGGATACTCCTGGTCACGAAGATTTTTCTGAGGACACTTACAGAACGTTAACGGCAGCTGACTGCGCCATTATGGTGATCGACGCGGCCAAAGGGGTGGAAAGACAGACCAGAAAATTATTTGAAGTTTGCCGTCTGCGCAAAATCCCTGTGCTTACATTTATGAATAAAATGGATATGCCAGGCCGCGACCCCTTAGACCTGATGAACGAGGTGGAAAATATCCTGGGGATCCATTCCTCAGCACTCAATTGGCCCATCGGATCAGGCTCTAACTTTAAAGGTGTTTATGATCGTCTAGAAAAAAAAGTGCTCATTTTTTCAAAAACATCCGTGGGTGGTTCTCAGAAAGCTGAAATTACACGCTACTCTCTCGACGATCCATCGATAAAAAATCTACTAGGAGATGAGCTTTACTCCAACCTAGTACAAGAGCTTGAGCTGCTTGAAATGGCTGGAAATCCATTCAACCTGCAAGACTTCTTGGCAGGAAATGTAACGCCCGTCTTCTTTGCCTCTGCCTTAACGAACTTTGGGGTAGAGCCCTTCTTCGATGCCTTTATTCATCTTGCTCCTCCTCCTCAACCACGCATCGTGGATTTAAATAACGGAACTGAGCAATCCCTCGATCCTGCAACTAACCCTTTCAGCGCTTATGTTTTTAAAATTCAAGCGAATATGGATAAAAAACACCGCGACAGTATGGCATTTATGCGCATCTGTTCAGGAAAATTTGAGCGCGATATGTCTGTCAAACACCATCGTACCAATAGAGAAGTGCGCCTCTCAAGACCTCATGGAATGTTAGCAGGCGAACGCACCATCTTAGATACCGGCTACGCCGGAGACATCATTGGCGTCATTAACCCCGGTGTATTCTCTGTGGGCGACACGATCTCTGCCAAAGGGGGTTTCAATTTCAAACCCATGCCTCAATTCCAACCAGAAATATTTGCTCACGTATCACCAAGAGATATAGGAAAACGTAAATCCTTTGATAAAGGTGTCTACCAGTTGACAGAAGAAGGAGCCATTCAACTCCTAAAGCCTTACGAATATGGGGCCGAGCTCATCTTTGCCGCCGTGGGCCAACTCCAATTTGAAGTCATGCAATATCGCTTAAAAGATGAATATGGTGTCGATACAATCGTCTCCCCTCTTCCCTATAAATGCAGCGCTTGGCTTATTGGCGATCTCAAAGCTTTCCAAAAACCTAGCAATAGTTTGATTGTTCAAGATCGTTATGAACGGCCTATCGCACTCTTCACGGAACAGTGGGAAAAACAATATGCCGCTAAGCAAAATCCTAACCACCAACTTCTCGACATCCTCTAACACGCATCTTGCATAAAACGTTCTAGAAAGACTTGGGGTAATCTTCAGATATGAATGAGTTATAATCGGTGCTTGGAGGTTCAAGCGTACAAAGAGATGTAGGTTTACAAAGGGGCTTTACTCCTTTAGCGGGATCTAGAGCTAGAAGTCCATTAGCAGTGTTAGAGACTTGATTGCAAAGCAAGTAATTATTGCAGCTATTTTGTTTTTCCATTTGCTCGGTAAGTGCAAGAATTTGATCACGAAGCGTGAGAAGTTCAATATTATCTGCACCTGCAAGTAATGAGAGATTTTTTAGACGGTCTAACTCGCTTTCAAGGTTAAGAATTTCCGGATGTAAGTCTTTTAATTTATTAATTTCCATAACCATAGAGCTTCTAAAAGATTGCATGGAGTCAAGAAGAGGTGTTCGATTACAGATAATCGTTTGAAAGGAAGGGGCGTCCTGAACAAGAAGGGCCAGATGTTCTTCTTCCATATTAGCTAAAATCTCGCGTAAAATACTAACTAACGACGACATAGCATTTTTTAATTCATCACTCATCTTTACCTCTTTGACAGATTTCTTTATAATAGCATTTTTTTTCTTTGAAAGAACGGAATTCTGCAGATGACACTTCACACATTTAATTTTAAAAGACTTAAAAATTGGTTTTTAGATGAAAAAAGAGATTTGCCCTGGCGTAATAATCTAAGTCCTTATTCTATATGGATATCTGAAGTCATGTTACAGCAAACGCAGGTTGCAGTGGTCATTCCCTATTATGAGCGATGGATGGCACGCTTTCCTACCATCGAGTCCCTAGCTAATGCTAGCTTAGATGAAGTCATAAAATCTTGGGAAGGCTTAGGATATTATTCGAGAGCGCGTAGTTTGCATGAAGGCGCGAAATATGTGATGGAGCATCATCAAGGCATTCTTCCCGCAAGCGCGGAAGAATTGAAATCCATTAAAGGCTTAGGGCCTTACACCATTGGAGCTATCTTAAGTTTTGCCTTTAAACAAAAAGTTGCCGCTGTAGATGGTAATGTCATTCGTGTCTTAACACGTTATTTTGAAATTGAAGACGATACAGCAAAAAATAAAACCATTAATTATATAAGAAGCGTCGCGCAAGAAATCTTACCCGACGAAGAATCCTGGATTCAAAATGAAGCCCTCATTGAATTAGGAGCCACAGTCTGCAAAAAAAAACCTAAATGCAAAGAATGCCCTCTGAGGAGCGGCTGCAAAGGATACATAAAAGGGAGTGCAGAAAGACTACCTTATAAATCTACTAAAACAGAAACCCTTTATTTGTACCGCAGTGTACCCATCATAGAAAGTGCAGGAAAGTTTTTAATTAGACGCGGAAAACAAGGACAAATTATGCATGATTTGCACGAATTTCCTTATTTTGAAACTTCTTCAAAGGGCTGGACAGTGCAAAAATTGCAACAAGAAATTTCAAAAACTTGGAATTTAAATATTAGCCTGATCCAAGAAATGTCTCCTGTTAATCACTCCTTTACTAAGTATCAAGTACGCCTAAACCCAGTTTTTTTTAAAACTGAGAATGTCATCAATGTGGAAGACCACGTATGGCTTTGCTCTGAAGAAATTAGCCGCCTAGCTTTCTCCTCAGGACATCGACGTGTGCTAGCAAATCTGCAAGAGTTTTTAAATGCTTGAAGATCTTGCAAGATAAAAAGACCTAAATTTAAGGCATTTATTTTGCAAGCGTTCTTTGAATCAAAGGAGTTTTTATGATTTTCGTTGATTGGCTTCGTAGAGCTTAAGATATTTATAAAAAGCTGTGTGAGCATTATAAGCCGAAATAACAAATCCCTCATACCCTCCCATAAATCCTTTTTTTAAAATATAGCTCTTAAAAAAGGCAAACCAACCATGTGCAAGGGCTTTTAAAGGAGAAGAGGATTTTTTTCCAAGATTCTGTTCTGCAAATAAATGAGAGTAGGATTGCATTTTGCTCAAAAAATCGCCAATTGTATCGTAAGAATAATGAATCAAAGGACTCTTTAAAGGAACATGGCACATTTTATCTATGATGATAGACTCATGCACTTGAGCATCTGTAAAACATGTTTTTGTACGGTTATAAAGCCGATATTGGCGATCTGGATACCAACCACACCAGCGAATGAACTTCCCATTAAAATAATTATTCCTAGGAAATGAATAGACACAGTCCTCTTTCAGCTTAAGATGAGAAATTTCTTCTGTCATTTCGGAAGTTACAATCTCGTCACTATCAATAGAAAGAATCCAATCATGTTTAGCCCCATTTGAAGCGAGGTTGTGAGTAGGTCCAAATCCTTTAAAAGTGCCTAAAATGATCCTTACGTTTGGATACTGACAAGCAATTTCAAGCGTTTGATCTTTAGATCCATTATCATAAATAAGAACCTCATCAAATGCTTTTAAACTCTCTAAAACATCCGGTAAATACTTACTACTATTTTTAGTTAAAATAGTCACAGAGATAGGGATCATCGCTCACTACTCTCTTTCAAAGCCTTAAGCACTCTTTCTGTATGGCCTTCCACATTGACGGGACGTTCGATCCAACGAATAATTCCTCTTGAATCGATAATAAAGGTTGTTCTTTCTATATAAGGGGAATTTTTTCCATTTTCTTGGCGCTCTTTAACCACATCAAATTTACGACAAATGTCTAGAGACTCATCCGTTAAAAGTGTAAAATTTAGCCCGTGACTTTCAATAAATGCCTCATGCGATTGAGCGTTATCTGGACTAACTCCAATCACTATCGCATCAAATGCATCAAAATGATCCATATGATCTCTAAATGAACAAGCTTCTTTTGTACAACCTGGGGTATTATCTTTGGGGTAGAAATACATCACTATGGGTCCACCCATCACATCCTCTGATGAAAAATAATGCCCTGTATGATCCTTACCCTTAAAGGTAGGCAGTTGGTCACCTATGTTAAGTTTATAAGACATCTATCTCCTTTAAATCTTATTGTGGACCCTTTGATAGTCCCGTATAGACAATTGAAAATTTTGCTTTTGATATCACTTAGTGTGATATAAGCATAAAACTTCCACTCATCAATCGTCAAAACATTTCATTGGGCGCCCATAAAAACTTTAGATACAACCATTTCACTTGTTGACAGACATGTTCTTCGTCCTATATTTTTAAACCCAAACATTGACTGAATAAGTTATAAGGAAAATTTATGATTTCTTTTTCTGAAACCCTCTCAGACTCACAACTTTTTGACCTCACGACCCGTCCTCGTAGGAATCGAAAAAATGCGGCTATACGCTCTTTAGTCAGAGAAACTTACTTACATCCTCATCAACTCGTCACTCCATTATTTATAATCGAAGGAAAAAATCGCCGCGAACATATTCAAAGCATGCCAGGCATTGATAGATTATCTATTGATCTTTTGATTAAGGAAGTCCTAGAGCTCTACTCGTTGGGAATAAGAGCCATCGATCTTTTTCCAGTCATTCCTAAAGAAAAAAAAGATCCTTTGGGCTTAGAAGCTATAAAGCCCGATAATCTTCTCATACAAGCGGTCAAAACACTCAAACAGGAAATCCCTGAAATGTGTGTCATGGTGGATGTCGCCTTAGATCCTTTTACAAGTCATGGACATGATGGATTAGTCAATGAAAAGGGACAGATTCTCAACGATCCCACCCTGAAAGTCTTAGCAGAAATGTCTGTGCTTGCTGCTCAAGCTGGAGCTGATGTAATTGCCCCTAGCGACATGATGGATGGTCGGGTAGGATATATCAGAAAATCTCTTGATCGCGAAGGTTTTACAGACGTAAGCATTCTATCTTATGCTGCTAAATACGCCTCCTCTTTTTACGGACCTTTCCGCGAAGCCTTGAATTCAACGCCACAATTTGGTGACAAGAAAACCTATCAAATGGATCCCGCTAACCAAAGAGAAGCGCTATATGAAGCCGTATTAGATGAAAGGGAGGGTGCGGATATGCTCCTTGTTAAGCCTGCTTTAGTCTATTTAGATATCATTTCCAAAATTCGCCAAGCCACCTCTTTGCCCATCGCAGCTTATCATGTAAGTGGCGAATATTCCATGGTGATGGCAGCAGCAGAAAAAGGTTGGCTCGATGCTAACAAGGTGTTTATGGAAAGTCTTTTATCCATCAAACGTGCAGGAGCTGACTTCATTCTCACTTATACCGCTAAAAGAATCGCTCCCTTGCTGTAGCCCTTTCTTGGCTGCCTCAACGCATCCTTAGATGGAAAGTTAAGAATTAACCTCTGAAGACAATCGACACATTCCCTATTGATTAAATAAATTATTAGATATATGAAGAGGTAGCAGGCAAGTTTTTTTACCGAAAGGAATCTCATGGCGACACAAATTTTAGATACACTCAAAGATGTAGAACCGCTTAAAGAGGAAGAGCTTCATAAAATGGACGCCTACTGGCGCGCCTCTAACTATCTTTCCGTAGGTCAAATCTACCTCCTTAACAATCCTTTGTTAAAAAAAACCTTAACCATCGAGGATGTTAAACCACGTCTCCTCGGTCACTGGGGAACGACCCCTGGATTAAATTTTATTTATGTTCACTTGAATCGGGTGATTAAAGCCTACGATCTAGATATGATTTACCTAGCTGGTCCTGGCCATGGTGGACCGGGCTTAGTGGCAAACGTTTATTTAGAAGGAACTTACAGTGAGTACTATCCCAATATCTCACAAGACGAAGAAGGGATGAAAAAATTATTCAAACAGTTTTCCTTCCCTGGTGGAATTCCTAGTCATGTCGCCCCTGAAACCCCAGGATCTATCCATGAAGGAGGAGAGCTTGGTTACGTCGTTTCACACGCGTATGGAGCTGTGTTTGACAACCCAGATCTTATTGCAGCCTGCGTAGTCGGTGATGGCGAGGCCGAAACAGGACCCTTGGCAGCTTCCTGGCATTCCAATAAATTCCTGAATCCGGTCACAGATGGTGCTGTGCTTCCTATTTTACATTTAAATGGTTATAAAATTGCTAATCCTACGATTTTTGCGCGCATCAGTCATGAAGAACTCAGAGATCTTTTTGTAGGATATGGTTACAAACCCTATTTTGTGGAAGGTTCAGAACCTGCTGAAATGCATCAAAAGATGGCTCAGACGCTTGATGTTGTGATTAAAGAAATCCGAGAAATCCAATACAATGCACGAGTGAATGGCAACACCACAAGACCGTTTTGGCCTATTATCATTCTTAAAACGCCCAAAGGTTGGACAGGACCCAAAGAAGTCGATGGAAAAAAGACAGAGGATTATTGGCGTTCACATCAGGTGCCCCTTTCCGATATGGCCGCCAAACCTGGCCACGTCAAACAATTAGAAGCATGGATGAAAAGTTACCGTCCTGAAGAGCTCTTCGATGCAGAAGGAAAACTTATTGCAGAACTCGCCGCTCTTGCTCCTAAAGGCAAGCGTCGTATGGGAGACAATCCTCACGCCAATGGCGGCATGCTACGTAAAGAATTAAAAATGCCTGATTTTAGAGATTACCAAGTCAAAATTTCCACACCCGGTCAAGTAGAAGTCGAATCAACCCGAATTATGGGCCAATTTCTGCGGGATGTGATGAAAAACAACATGACCAATTTCCGTGTCATGGGACCTGACGAAACAGCCTCCAATCGTCTGAATGCTCTCTACGAAGTCTCCAAAAAAGTATGGCATGCCGAATATTTGCCTGAAGATAAAGATGGAAGTGAACTCTCTCTGAATGGTCGCGTGATGGAAATTTTAAGCGAACATACCTGTATGGGGTGGCTTGAAGGTTATGTCTTGACAGGACGTCATGGATTCTTCTCCACCTACGAAGCTTTCGCGCACATCATCGATTCTATGTTTAATCAGCATGCGAAATGGCTGCATACAACCACTAGCTCTATTCATTGGAGAATGCCCATCTCCTCTCTAAACATTCTTTTAAGCTCTCACGTTTGGCGTCAAGATCACAATGGATTTTCTCATCAGGATCCTGGCTTCATCGATCACGTCGTCAATAAGAAAGCAGAAGTTGTCCGTGTTTATCTCCCGCCTGATGCAAATACTCTCTTATGCGTGACAGACCATTGCCTGCGCAGCAGAAACTATGTAAATGTGATCGTTGCGGGTAAACAACCTGCCCTTCAATATTTAGACATGGACGCTGCCATTAAACACTGTGCGGCTGGCGTGAGCATCTGGGAATGGGCAAGTAATGACCGTGGAAGTGACCCCGATGTCATCATGGCGTGCGCAGGTGACGTTCCGACGCTTGAAACCCTAGCTGCCGTTTCTATCTTGCGGGAACAAATTCCAGATCTCAAAATTCGGGTGATCAACATCGTCAATCTCATGAAGTTACAGACCCCCGCTGAGCATCCTCACGGATTAAACGATAAAGATTTTGATGAATTATTCACCACAGATAAACCCGTCATCTTTGCCTACCATGGCTATCCTTGGCTGATTCATCGCCTGACCTATAGAAGAACCAACCATGAGAACATCCATGTCCGCGGATATAAAGAAGAAGGCACCACTACAACTCCGTTCGACATGTGCGTCAGAAACCAAATCGATCGTTTCAATCTTGTCGGCGATGTCATTGACCGCGTCCCCAAACTGGGCTATCTAGCTGCTTACACCAAGCAAGATATCCACAATCGCCTGATCGAACACGAAGAGTACATCACCAAGTATGGCGAAGACATGCCTTTAGTGCGTGACTGGAAATGGCCAGGTTCGACGCTGACTAAAGGATAAAACACATTTTGCCCTTTTCTATTCCTTCAGGTTCTTTCGTGCTAAAGCACGAAAGAACCTAAAGCTTAGATGAAGGATTCTACCCCATATTTCTGAACATTCCTCTCTTTAAATGACGTTTTTCAAAACACCTCTTTCAAACTTTTTCTTTGACAAGAAAATTTATAGAAAAAAAATAAACATTCAAATTCAATATGTGCATCCAAAACAAATAATGAACAAAAGGTAATATTTCCCCATTACCCACTGACCAAAAGCGAACAAGGTTTTTAAATGTATTTAACTCAACAGTTTGGCAGAGAACTAAAAGATGTTTTAGATAAAAAATTTGCTATTATTAAAATAGCAAGATGGACGGATCACTTTTATGCAACCCACATTAGAGAGATATCTGAGGAGCTAAATAAAGTAATCATGGCACTATCCTGTATGCAGCATGGACCTGAATTTGAATACACAGAGTCAGAACTAAGATTATTAGCTGATATGTTAATTGAAAACGAAAAAGATCCAATAAAAAAACTCGCAGAAATGAAATAAAAATGATGCAGGTTTTCCTTTTAGACCAAATTTTGTTTCAATGATTCCCTGTTCTTTTATTACTGTTCCAGTATGCACTATCCTGCTCAAGGATTCCAGCGTTCATCTTGGATGAGGTAGTAAAGATCACGCCCGGTATAAGCGATCTGGCCCACATCACGGAGCCAAGCAGCAAGGCCATAATGCCAATAGTCACGATCGTAACAGGTGTAAAAAATGTCTAGGGGCATCGTGAAAGCAATCCCCTTGTCGTGGTAGCGCGAACCGTTAATGAAGTCACGTCCATTAGTCAGGGTGTACCAAATGGTAATGGTGAGACCGCTTTCAAATTTCCGTGAAAGTTCGAAACGAGAGCCCCAGTCATTAGCGAGGAACTTGCCCGTCATAACCTTGAAACGTACTTTTCCCCAATCCCAGTTATAATAAAAATTAAGAAAAAATTGAGAACCTACGAATTTTCGGTGAGTGATCACATAGGAGCCATCCGGAAGGAATTTAAGCTTACGAATTTTATCTGTAAACCAGACACTATTAAGCGCGCGTTTGCCAAGCACAGCACCCTCAAGACCCACAGCAAAAGGCTTATTAATCGGACAATAGAGAAGTTCTGTCGCGAAACCTCCATATTGCTCTTCAAATAAACCTGCGGCTATGCGACCATACCAGCCTTTGCCTATGTTCCAATTCTTTTGTAGATAGGCTTCATCTACAGTAATGCCGTCTTGCTGATAGTAACGAATAATGTCTGTGCGTACATTAATTAAACGCGAAGGATTGAGACGATCAACGGGCGAGATGTGATGCAGGTTAGAAAGAATATTATAACCAAAGAGTACCGAATAGTAAACGTTGCCTGGAATAAAGCCATTAAAGCCCGCATTAAGACCTAAAGAGTATTTGAATTTTCCTCTTGAACTTCCGAAGAAGGAGTGAGTCTTGGGGAGAACTTCTATGTTAAAACAGTCACGGTTATTGTGATAAAGTCGTAAATCCGTCCAGCGATTGGGGTAAGAAACTTCCGTGAGAGGAGTGAGTAAATTGAGCTCGTGTGAACCCATTTCACTACAGCCAAATTGACGCACAAAAGTCATATTAAAATGGTACTCTTGAACAGGAAATCCAAAGTCTGATTCAATGATCACATTCACTTTATCGATATTTTTAGGAATTAAACCAGATAGAAGATAGTTTAATTGTTCACGCACATCCAACTCTGCACGAAAGACATCATTGACCATTCGAATCCATAACGTCTTTTTTCCCGTCTCACAATCGGATTTGTCAGAGAGCCAAATTTCTGTGATCTCAAAGCCTTTTTCTCTAAAGGCGAAAACAAGTTCTTGAGAAAGAATAAAAGCAGGCCTTAGATGGCCAATCGGTTGAATGTTAATAGGTGCAGTATAAGGCTGGGGGTTATCAATCTTAGGAAGAAGTCCTTTCGTCGTGCCGAAGTTATAAAAAGTCGAAAAAGAATAAGCGAGGGTATGCCCTTTAATATAGCCGACTGAAAAATCAAAATGATCCCAAAGACGGTACTTTAAGCCAAAATTAATGGGAGATTTTTTTACACGACCTCGTGGATGCTTCTCAATTTCGGGATCTTTATAGGGGGTTGCATCATACTCAGCTGCCAAAGCAATGTCTTTTAAATAGCAGTTGTTGCTTTGTCTAAAAGGCATCCAAAGCACACCCCCAAACCAGCCCTTCAGACGGTTCTTCCCATACCCTAAACTCACCTCTAAATTAAGTTTTAAAAACACCTGCGTTAAAACGATATAGCGAGCCATAAAGTTCTTGGTGCCCATAAAGTCTTGTAAGCCTACGGCAAGACCCGGTAATTTATAGTCACTTTCCTCAGGCAGTAGGAGGGCTAGTTTAACGTTGGCTCCCTTATCTGATAAATCACCAAAACCGAGGGGTGTCAGAATAGGATCGTCAATCCCCTTAAAAATACGATAGCTGCCAGATACTTCAAGACGTTTAAAAAGCTGAGCTCTTAAGCTGTAGTTTTTGTAGGGATGCACATGCGAATAACCAAAACCAATTTCTCCAGGTTCTCCCATCCGTGCAGAAGGCATGTTGAAATATCCCCCTTGCTGATAGAAATCGTAAGTCACAGGCATTCTTTCAGCAAGTTGGCTATTAATATATTCTACGACTTGAAGATCGTTAAAAAGTCGATCTGTTTCATCTACTTCTTCTTCTGCAGACAAAAACGCGCTCACTCTTATAAAGAGCCAAAGCACAGAAAAGAAAATCCATCTGTATTGTGCAATTTGTTTCATCATGAGCAAGCAGTTATTATGAAGAAGAAAACGGGAGAGAATAAACGTTAAGAAAGGAAATTGCAAGGGAGAAAAAAATCTGCCCAGCAAATCCTATCAATGAATTTTTTAGCTCAATGTATTTAACGAATTCTAGGATAAAACATCTGCAGCGTAACGTTTTAATCCTTTATCGATGATTTCACCCATTTCAATCTTGGAAGGATCGACAAAGGAGGGAAGCGCAAAGTCTTCACCCACGACCTCTAACAATCCTAGAGACTCGGCAAGTTCATAATCCTCAGCCATTACAGCTTTGACAAGTTGCATGGTAGGCACATTTAATGGTTGTACCTGATTGTATAAAGTCGCATCAATAAACGCTCGATGCTCGCCATGTTGATTGGTTGTAAAGAAGTACTCTCGATCAGAGTTGTTTAAGTGACCGGAAAGATAGGTTTTACTAAATGAATATTTATTCAGTCCTAAGCGGAAAAAGTGTAAAAACTCACGGGAGTAATTTTCGGGTATGACACAAAAAACATAGTCTTTAAATCCCAAAAAATCCTCTTCTTCGATTTTATGACCAGTCAAGGGATCTCCAGAAATAAAACGCTGAGGCCCCTTCTCAATACGTCCCGCCAAAAGGGGAGAAATCGGAAATCCATCGCGCGCTTTAAAGTAACCTGTGCGTTCGGGAATAATACCGGGTCCTGCAATACTAATGATACGATTGACATAATGCTTGCCATGTTTTAATAGATATCCCAAGGCAATGACAGCATGGACATTTAAAGTCCAAATCACATCATCCGGTTTTTTAATAGGATCCAAAATCTGAATATGTAAAGAAGAGTTTCCAATGGGATGAGGCCCTTCGGCAGTATGCTTTTGAACATGAACTGCTTCCGTAAAAGCTTTGCAGGAAGAACCCGCTCGATAGATGAGATGAACAGTTCCTTCCGTCAATTTTTTTAAAGCATCTAGCCCTAATTGAAACTCTTTCTCATGATGTTCTACTTGTAATTCCGCAGGAGGAGTATAGGGGGCTGATTCTATGGCTTTAACAAAAATTGAACGAGGAGTTTTTTTAGGGTCTGCTAAACGATTGAAAGGTCTTGAGTAGATACGTGAAAATATCCCCCCCTTTAACATATGCTCTATTAATGACTCTCTTGAAGCATTTTCTAGAGAAAAAATCGGATATTCTAGTTGCTGTTCTTCTTTATCTATGGCCAGGATAATGTCTAATAAGCTTCGCTTGTATCCACGACGGATTTCCTCCACCACGCCACCTCCTGGAGATACAAACACCCTGCCTGGCGTAGCTTTATCTTCCACTAAAGGTTGCCCCATTTTTACGGTTTCCCCGGGTTTAACCAAGAGTTTAAATTTGAGGTCAGAGAAAGATTTTAAATCTAGAGAAAGTCGTTCAGGGCGAGAGAGAGGTTCCGCTTCACCTCCCGGTATCAAACTTCTGATTGAACCTTGCGGCTTCCCAGTAAGTGGAATATCTAGGCCTTTCGTGATTTTTATGTGTACCATGGATCGCCTCAAGTCAGTGTTTAACTTAAGCGAAAAGTTACTGAAAAAAATAGTTTTTGTAAAGGAACGGACGATCTTCTTTGATAGGCTTCATGCAAAAATCGCATGAAAGAAAGAGTCTCATATTTATTAAACAGTTTTTTTGCAGATCTCTATCAGCTAAAAATTAAGGAATTAAATTTCGATTAAAACAGTGGCCTTCTACCTAGCTTCGGGATTAAACAAATATCTAATGATGACTGCCAGAATTGTACCAATAAAAATACCCGGAGCAGAAATAAATAATGCAATGGTGACTACGCCCAAGACAATTCCACGTACGATGCCCTGTTCTTCAATAAATTCATTAAAATTTCTAAATAGAGCTTGAATTTCTACCGCATAGTATAAACCAAAAATGACACCTATCAATAATTCTCCTGAAAAACGTTCAAAAAACAGTAAAACTACCCCTAAAATAAGGATCACGTAGGCCAGGACATCTTTCGTATTCGTTTTTGCGTAATTCAAAAAACCATCAGGTAACTTATGCGTGTCTTTGGTTTCTATTTTTTCTTCGAGCTTTTCAGTTTTGCGCGATTCTTTGCTATCTGGATTTTCAGGATTGACACTCATGACATTCCCCCCTCTTTAATCTCTCTCTATATAGTATTATAGAATTATTTCAAGGGTATTTTCAATAAAATACTTTACAAGTAAAAACCCATTTATTTGGCATGTGATTACTAATTAAATACTTAAACTCCCCGGATCACTCATCTGAATATAGGTGGCTGAAAGTAAAACCCGTGATTGCGCCCCTAACCCTAGATCAATCTATGTTGATGAATGGTAGCTTTCTTTAAGCTTTCTCAAGAGGGGATTGTTCCTACTTACCAATAGGATTTAGATCACAGACCTCGAGAGTATATATTTAATTTTCCAAGGGTTTGGGTGTTTAAGCAAAGAATAAAGTTTAATGGCAATGGCGACAATTAGATCTTAGACTCAAAGACTTAAATAGCACCATAACGATCTTCTATTGTCAAAATGAAAAAAGATAATAAAAAATAGTCTATTCCACCCACAACAGATTGAAATTAAACATAAAGCTCAAAAAGAAAGTCCTTCAACTATTTACAATACAGTGGTATAATTTTTACAAAAATGCTTTCTAAAAACAATTCTGTGCAACGCAAAAGTTCTCAAGAATTAACGATCATTAATAGCTTAGTATTAAAAATATAAGCCACAGATGATCATTTATTTTTAGACTATGGATAAGCAAAAAACTAAGGGTTGGATCCTCACACTGCGATTATCTCATTACAAGTAGACTATGGAAAAAAAGTGGCTAAAAAGTATTAATGTAGGGCTCTGCCTTTTGATCAGCCTTTTGCTCTTGAGTGCAATAGGATATGTGATCGCTCGCCCCAAAGATACACCTATCCATACAGTGGCTGCTACAAAAAGATCTCTACCCAAAAATCCTTTTACACAGAGCAAAGCCGCTTATGACTCGATAAAAGGGTCTATCTTAAAATTGAAGTATTCTCCCATGACCCTTCAGCTGCCCGACTTGCGCAAATTTCTTGTATACTACGGGAAGAATAACAGACCTGACGCACGTGAAGCTAGACCGTTAATGCATTTTGCTTTTGTGGGCAATAAAACTTTAGCTTCAGTGGCTCCAGGTGAAAAAATGTTCGTTATGTTCGATCGACAATCGAACCCTCATCAGTATATCTTTAGTCCTGGCAATGCGGAGACTCCCTTATGGATCCAAGCCACCTCTAATGAACAAGAAGCGTATGTGAAAGTGGGCATGAAAAATGAAGATGGAACAATCATTCAAGATCCTTGGTCACACGCTCAATTCACCCTACCGCAAAAAGAATTTGCACGTACCACAGGCACTGCTTGGGAAATAGGAAAATGGCGTGTAGACGGAAGTTTACTAGCAAGGCAAAAGGCTCGTTGGTATGGTGTGGATAAATTTTTAGAAAACCATGGAGGAGAGGAATACCATCAAGATCAAAATAAACAACGCATCGATTTTGGCGAAGGCGAAGGACTCTATTCTGTTTTTATGAGCCCAGGCGATGGGCTTATCTGGGTCCAAGACCGTTGGAAAGTGGTTAAGCCTGGTCCAGATTCTATAGGTTTTCCTTTACTGACGATTAAAAAAGTTGATGAACGCCTCATCCAATTTGAGATATGGGACGCGGAGGGACAGTCTAGGGTCCCGCTGAATTTATTGAAATCTTCCGAACCATGGATGCCTCAAAATGTACTGCAAAATTTTAAATTTCTTGGTTCAAGAACTCGTTCTCAATTTGTTTTTGAGGTGAATAAAGAAAGAATGCTCATCAGTCCTAAAGACTGGCTGGTATTAACCCCTAAGGGATGGCAAAAATTGAATAGTCCTCAAGAAGTGGATGATTACGTCAACCGCAAAATCACAGGGATTTTATTTGTATTTGATGGAATTGAACGCAGAGCAGATCAGCAATATCTCATCGGAACATTATATAATCCCTCACGATCTGATGCTAAACCAGTAGAAATTGCCATCACTCCTACACCTATTGGAAGAAGAAAAGTCGAACCCAAAGAAAAAATAGACGAAAATTTTCCAAATCCAAGAATAGATTCTCCTCCCCCTGAATTAAATTATATGCAAAACCCGATTCCACCTATGCCCGCACAGATAAAAAAATTTGATCCAGAAAAAGCTATGCAATTACCGAGTGGATATGAAAATTAATACCTTTTTTAAAAAATCACCTATTTTTTACACCCTTTTGGGGCTGGTCTCGTTCTATGGTTTATTACACGCACAAACGATTGCGGAGAAAAAAGCCAGTTTTGCTCAAAATAATACAGACCTGACTCAGGATATGCAAAAATATCTGGGCGAAGTGAATTCTGAACTCAAAGAATACCAAAATCAGTTAAGGCTGATCTATGCTGAAATTGAAGATCTTTATGAAAACGACGCTCCAGAAGAAGTTTACGCAGATTTATTAGATCAAATCAATGATATCCGCAAACAGATAGAAGACTTACAAAGGGGCTGGCAACAACTTTCAGCAGATACAGCTTCACCGGAAGGGTATGCTCTTTGGCACCAACCAGACACCACGATTGGGCAGCTTGTTATTGACTATGGATCACAAAATTATGTGTACATGCTCTCCCCAGAAATAGCAGGCATCAAACTTAGTATAGATTCTAATTTACCTATCCCACGCTCCTCTTGGGATGGGATGCTAGAGCTGATTCTTACGCAAAATGGGATTGGCTATAAACAGTTAAATCCGTATCTAAGACAGCTGTATATTCTTAAGCAAGATAGATCTAACTTGCGGTTAATTACTAATAATCCTGCCGATTTGGAAATCCTCCCTCCTGAAGCCCGCATCCTTTTTATGCTTTCGCCCGAACCTTCTGAAGTAAAAAGAGTTTGGTATTTTTTAGATAAATTTGTAAATCCTAACTCTACAGTCCTTCAAATGATCGGTCGCGATATTCTGATTGTAGCTCCAGTAGCGGATGTGAAAGAACTTTTAAAGTTGTATGAGTTTATCTCAATTAATAGAGGGGATAAAGATTATCGCATTATTCCTTTAAAACGAATTGACCCTGAGGAGATGGGGAAAATTCTTTCTGCAGTCTTTGATCAAATGGCAGAAGCTCCTTCAACCCTAGAAAAAACCTCTGAACGAAATGAGAAAATTTCTGCTCGTTTAGACCGTTTAGCCTCCTTAGCTCGCTCCCAAGCACCTGATAGTAAGTCTTCAAACAATATGGAAACTAACGGTTTGCGCATTATTCCTATCAACAACATCACTCCTGCGTTATTTCTTTTTGGCACGCGAGACGAGATTCGAAAAGCATCCAATATCATCCAAGAAGTGGAAAGTCATATGGGAGGAGCAAGAGAAAAAGTCATCTATTGGTATACAACCAAGCATTCGGATCCTCTGGAACTGGCAGACATTTTGGTGAAAATCTATGCCCTAATGGTTAAAGAACGTCCAGGCATGCGCATGGACGGAGAAGGCGCCCCTCCTCCCGTTCCGCCTTCCCCTGAATTACCCGCCCTCTCCAATGAACAAAAAGAGATCGGGATCACAGCTCAGCCCTTCCCCCAATTTAACGCTTTTGAGGGCAGCTTTTACCTAGATGATCGTTATATTGTCAATCCAGATCCTCGTGAAGAAATTGATCGCACAGCCGACCCTAATAGGGGAAGGACTAACTTTATCGTAGATCCAAAAACGGGCGCTATTGTCATGGTAGTGGAGGCGGATATTTTGCCCAAACTTAAAGAACTCATTAGAAAGTTAGATATACCTAAAAAAATGGTACAAATTGAAGTCTTACTTTTCGAAAAGAGAATCAGTAATCAAGATAATATTGGCCTCAATCTCTTAAGAATTGGTTCAGATGCCCTGAATAAAAATTTAACAGGTTTGGATTATAACTTTAATTTTTTCCAAGACATTCCTAAAAAGTTCCTACCAGATAATAGCGGGATCACCACCTTTTTTATTAGTCGCAAAAAAACAAGTATGATTCCCGCCTATGATGCGGTTTATCAGTTTTTAATTTCGCAGGATGATATCACGATTAATGCCAGCCCGTCCGTACTCACTCTTAATCAAACCGAAGCGCATATTGCCATAGAAGAAGAGATCTCTGTAAATACCGGGGTGATCATTACTCCTGTAACGAATACCACTGCTCTAAACAACACCTTTGCAAGAGCACGTTATGGGATTAAAATTGATATTACTCCTATTATCCATATGCGAGATGGAAGTGGCTATGGAGGAGATGGAGAATACTGCTTTGACGATGACGCTGAAGAAGATTTTGATTATGTGACTTTACAGACTGATTTAGTCTTTGAAACAATTAATCCAGGACTAAACCCGTCTCAACCCGATGTGACACGTCGAGTCATCAATAACGAAGTGCGTATTCCTGACGGCCAAACTGTCATCCTGGGCGGACTTAGAAGAAAAGTCACGGATGATCAAAAAGATGCGATTCCTTTTATTGGAGAAATTCCTGGTTTAGGCAAACTTTTTAGTTCAACCGTGATGACAGATAACAGTGTAGAGATGTTTATTTTCATCACTCCTAAAATCATTGTTGATCCTAAAGAAGAATTAGAAAGATATCGTTATATAGAGTTAACTAGACGTCCTGGTGATGTTCCTTATTTTTTATGCTGCCTAGAGAAAGCGCGTAATGAAGAAAAAGATCGTTTACTTCGAGGGACTATGCAGTTATTATTCGGACGAGAACCTGAACGATGCGGCCCTTTACCAGCGTCTATAGGAGAATATGACGGAAGATACTAATCCTTCCTCAGGGAAATCCCGAGGAAATGAATTGATGAAACAGGCCAGCGATACCAACCGCCATCTTGCCACTCAATTTGGCATGCCTGTTTATGAAGACTTATCCTCCTTTCGTATCCCCAAAGATCTGATCAAAAAAATCCCTTACGCTTTTGCTAAAAAAAATGTCATTCTCCCTATATCCGAGGACAAAGGTATTGTCTTAGTTGTGATATCCGATCCCCTTCATTTAGAGGCAGTAGAAGAGCTACGGCTTATTCTTGATACGCATGTTAAAATTGCTTACTGCCCTAAAGATACTATTCTTGCAGCTATTAATGATTGCTATAATTTAGCCCATGGAGAAGCTTCCCAAATGCTCGCTCATCTCACAAGGAGTGACGAACGAGGGGACGGAGAAGTTGAAGTTTATGATTTACTCGATGATAGCCAACACCACGCACCCGTAATTAAAGTAATTAACTTGATATTAACAGAAGCGATCCAACAAGGTGCCTCTGATATACATTTCGAACCCTCTGAGAATGGTTTGCGTGTCCGATACCGCATTGACGGCGTTTTACAAAATCGTCACAGCCCACCTTCTGATCAACAAGCTCAATTACTGACGCGCATCAAAGTCATGGCAAAGTTAGACATTGCAGAGCACCGCTTACCCCAAGATGGACGCATCAAGCTAAAAATGGGCCGAAGAGAAATTGATTTTCGTGTCAGTACTGTTCCTGTATCAGGGGGAGAAAGAATTGTTCTGCGTATCCTGGACAAAGGCAACGTAATTTTGGGTCTTGATAAGATTGGCATGCTCCCCTTGTGTTACGAACAATTTAAACACCTCATTTCTATTCCTGAAGGAATTATTTTAGTTACAGGTCCAACAGGGAGTGGAAAAACCACAACTCTCTATAGCGCGATCTGCGAGATGTACAATGATGAAACAAATATAATGACCATTGAAGATCCTGTGGAATATAACTTGAAAGGAATAGCGCAAATTGGGGTACATCCTAAAATTAAGCTTGATTTTGCCACAGGATTAAGGCACATCTTGAGACAAGATCCTGACATTATCATGATCGGGGAAATCCGCGATAAGGAAACTGCTGAAATTGCCATACAAGCTTCACTCACTGGGCATTTAGTCTTAAGTACTTTACATACCAACGACGCTCCTTCTGCGATTACACGTCTTGTGGATATGGGTATTGAACCTTATCTTCTCTCTTCCTGTATTGTAGGAGTCCTCGCGCAACGTTTAGTAAGAAGAATCTGTAATGAGTGTAAAGCCACTTATCACCCCACAGATCGGGAATTACAAAGTATCGGCTTAACCGTAGAGGATGTTCCCTTAGGACAGCTCTACCATGGAACAGGATGCCAAACCTGCTATGGTTCGGGCTACAAGGGACGCCACGGTCTTTATGAATTGATGTTGATAGATAATGCCTTAAAAAAACAAATTGTCAAGAGCCCTGATGCCGTGGAATTGCGTCATATCGCTTTAAATTCTGGCATGAAAAGTCTTTTAAATCATGGCAGTGTTCTGGTTAAAGAAGGGATTACAACGGTGGCTGAGGTTCTAAGAGCTACTCGTGGAATTGAGGAGGGATAATTTTAATATGCCTTTATACAACTACGAGGCTCTTGACCCCTCAGGTAAAAGACGTTCAGGTTTAATTGAAGCTCAGAATGAGAAAGAGGCTAAAGATAAGCTCCGTAGTCAAGGAGCTATGGTTAAAAGGCTCACCTTACGGACAAGTATTTCCCGCAGACAGAATCTTAAGGGTGATATGTTGTTAGCTTTTACCATGCAGCTTTCTCAATTACTCAACGCCGGAATCCCCCTTTATGAAGGTTTGCAAGCATTGGAAGAACAGTATCGTGGAGAGTCCTGCCATCGTGTCATCCTTAGTTTATGTGAACAAATAAAGGCCGGTCAATCCCTCTCTCAAGCCATGAGCAGTTTTCCAGAAAGTTTTGATAAACTCTATCGGGCCATGGTAATGGCTGGAGAATCTGTAGGTGCCTTAGACATTGTTTTAGAAAAACTCAGCCAACTGTTACAGAAACAAAACAAACTTAAAAAACAGATCATCACGGCTATGATTTACCCCGCTATCTTAGCCTCCTTCTCACTTCTCATTATTTTGATGCTCTTAGGGTTTGTTGTGCCTTCTATTGAAGGAATTTTTGCAGATCGACAGCTCAATAGTTTCACAGAATTTGTTTTAGGAACAAGTCGTGCATTTAGAAGTTACTGGTGGATATTTTTTCCTCTAGTGACGGGATTAATCGCATATGCAGTTTTCTTTATACGCAGCCCCAAAGGGCAACTGTGGCTTCAACGTTACAGTCTGCAAATTCCGCTGATAAAAACACTCGTCATACAGACCTGCGTGGCTAGATTTTGCCGAACCATGGGGACCCTGCAACAAGGTGGCTTACCTGTTATAGATTCTCTGCGCATCTCGCGTGAGGTCATGCACAATGTGGTTTTAGAAGAGGAGATAAAAAAAGCTGAAGGAAAAATCATTGAAGGTAGCTCCTTAAGCCACGAGTTATTGCATTCTCATTATTTTCCTGGCCTTGTCGCTCGTATGTTAGCTGTGGGTGAGGAAGCAGGGAATGCAACCACGATGTTAAACAAAGTGGCCGATATGTATGAAGGCGAAATTGAAAAATCTTTAGATCGTGTCATGGCGCTTGCTCAGCCCGTGATACTCATTGTCATGGGTACTGTGATCGGTATTGTACTGATTGCTATATTACTACCTCTGACGGATGTCAGTTCATTTACCATGTAATAAGAGAGGAACTATGAAATTTTATCAATTTAAAAGACGTTGTATCACGCTGATTGAAATCATGATTGTGATGTTCTTAATTGCTATAATTGCCGGTGTTGTGACCTATAACTATAGAGGGAGTTTGGATGAAGGTAAAGCCTTCAAAACTAAAACTGCCATCGATAAAATCGAGACCATCTTAAATCTTAGTGTAGCTGAAGACCCCCGCCTAATGGATCATATTGACTCAGAATGGAAAAAAATCATAGCCTCTTCACCTCTTGTAAAAAACCCTGATGACTTAACTAAAGATGGATGGGGAAATGATTTCAAAGTCACGTCTGAAAATAATGTCATCCATGTCTATTCAGAAAAATATGAGGATTATAAAAGAGACAATGCCACTCTTTTCAGGAAGTAAAAAGGTCTTAACACCTAGATTTCAATTAGTCAGTAAGCGATTTATCACGTTATTTGAAATTCTGATTGTCATGGCAGTCCTAGCTATAGGAACCATGGGAATCGGATTTAATGTCCATCGCGCCTTACGTGAACAGCATTTTAAAAGCGAAGTGGAGCTAGTCGTTGATTATCTACGACTAGCTCAAAATCTCATGTTGATCATGGATGCAGACGTCCGCGTCATTTTTGAAACGAGTAAAAATGAATCATCTAATATCATACGCCTTGAAGTGGATGATTCATCAAAAGATAATGGTCCATTAATAAAACTTGTCACAGATAAACCTAAGGAATTAAATTACATCCACTTCATTGATTTTCATGAAGGGAAAGAGATGGGGCTTGCAGAGACAGGTAAAGCGGTACTAAAATTCTATTCTAAAGGTTCTGTAATGTCTCGCGTCGATCTGCGATTAGGCACAAACGAATCAGATCAAGATGTACGCGGAGCTTTGCAAAAGTTCATTTGTCTTCCAGGTTATCCCAAACCTATTTTTAGTGTAGATAGCGTAAGGGATGATCCGGCCTGTGATCAAGAAAAACAAGCGGATTTTGAGCAAAAACTCACGCAGTTCACGCTACAAGAAATTCAAAATCTATCCCTCCAGAAATAATACTCCATTAAGTGAGATTCAATTTTTTGGATTGAATCTAAATCCATTTGTATAAATACAGCTTAATGATTAATCTAAAATTTGAAAATTAACTTGCGTTTTGAGTTATTTACCATTTTGAAAGCCCTCAAAATGGCTTTGAGGCTAAAATTGAAATGGATAAAAATTGAAAGATTTATTCAGTATAGGATCTAAATATGATGAAATTAAAGGGTAAAGTCGCTCTGGTCACAGGTGGAGCTAGGGGGATCGGTGCAGCGATAGTACGTGCTCTAGCAGAAGAAGGTGCGGAGGTTGCATTCAGCTATGGGGGGTCTAAGGATAAAGCGGAAGCACTTGTTCGCGATCTTCAAGCCAAAGGCATGAAAATTCAAGCCTTTCAAGCCAATCAAGCAGATTCTGAACAGGTAGAGAATTTAGTCAAGAGTGTGATTAAAACCTTTGGACGGATGGATATTTTAATCAATAATGCGGGCGTATTTGTCCTAGGAGAACTTCATGACACTACGAATAAAGATGCCTTAGAAAATTTATGGGCAGTCAATGTAGGTGGGGTGGTAGCGGCTGTAAAAACAGCATCCCCTTTTATGAAAGATGGAGGGCGCATTGTTACTATTGGCTCTATCTTAGCGAATCGAATCCCTCATACAGTTAAAGGAACGAGTGATTACGCAGCCACTAAAGCCGCTTTAGCTGCTTATACACGCAGTTGGGCGCGCGAACTAGGTCCGCGAGGAATTACAGTCAATGTGGTCCAACCAGGTCCTATTGATACGGACATGAATCCAGCTAGTAGCGACTATGCAGATATGTTAAGATCCTTGACTGCTTTAGGACGTTATGGACGACCTGAAGAAGTCGCGGCTTCCGTTGTCTTTCTCGCCTCTCCTGACGCTTCCTATATTACAGGAGCCACTCTAGACGTTGATGGGGGAAATAACGCCTAATTTTTAGATCATTCAATCAGAAAAGATGATGCTAAAAGGTCTATCAGGACTTCTTTCGAAACCTATGATTAGGATTTTTATATAAAATTCATAGAGATTTCGAAAGAAGGTCTCTTTGCCTCCCTTCAACTCCAATCAACTTCTAACTACGAGATGCTCAAATGACTAACAATTAAAGTCTTGTAACGATCTCATAAAAATCTTATAATAATGTGTATTTTTTATTAAATTGTGTTGGTTTTAAGTGCAGGATGGAATGATTGAACTCTTATTTTCCTTTTTTTACCCTTAGAAAGAAAGGATTTTTCATGCGCGTTAAAAAACACTCCATCCTACTCTTAGAAGTATTAATCGCCTTTGCAATCATTGTGCTGTGTATTTTTCCCTTAATTTATCCCCATGCTGCAATGGCAAAGGCCCAAAAAGAATTTGTCCAGAAAGTCCGGCTCAATCATGCAATCACACTGTTATATGGACAGATCTATCAAGACCTTTTAGCCAATAGGATTGAATGGACTGATATCTCCAATAAAAGGCGTTTTGAAATTACCCCCGCAGATCTACAAAAATTTGTCCCAGAATACTTGCCCTATAAAGGATGGTATCAATTCGAACTAAAAAGTCAAAAGCCCTCACAACCGCAAGATAAAATGGCGTATATCTACACTCTAAAATTCACTTTTGAACCAGTAAAGCCTATTAAAAAAAAACAAAAAACCCCTAAACCTCTAGAATATAACTATCAGATTTTTATCCTGAGAGATTTAAAAGCACAAGACCAATCTCCTGCAGATGAGGAATAAACTGAAGGTAGAAGAACAATGCATACTCAACACAATCAAGAGATCTCCCGTTGGACCTTATGGAAAAGTATACCTTCTAGAGGACCCATGCTCATTAAACGGCCCATCACCCTTATTGAGCTGCTGATTGCCATGGTCCTAACGTCCTTAGTCCTATCTGCATTGTTTTATTTTTACCGCGACATCGATTGGTTAAACCATGAAATGGAAAAATCTCAAAAGAAATCTTTTGAATTATCTTATATACAAACTCGTTTAGACGATGTGATTCCAAATATTCTATCCCCGCGTATTGCACCTGATGATTTTTATTTTTTTGTCAGCCATGATGCGCAGGGTCTTTTAAAGCCTGGACAACCGAGTTTAGTCTTTACTTATAACTTTGGGGCCAATCTCAATCCTGTGTTTGCTCAACACGTATTGGCCCGCCTCTATATCGATCCTTCCAATCGTTTGTGTTTAGCCATGCTCCCCCCAGTGAAAGAATGGCCCAAGTTTACATCGGTACCCATCAAGCAGGAAGTTCTCTTAGAAAATGTAGAATCTATTGCTTTTGAATTCTACGTTCCCCCTGCGAAAGAAAGCTCAGCTGCAGGAAATAAAGCGCCTAAGGGAGCCTATGGAAATGGAAAAAAACAAGCCCAAAAGCTACAACTCCGCGATACCTGGTACACAGATTGGAGGCAAGAGTCTTATCAACTGCCCGCTCTGCTAAGGATTAGCGTACATATTAAAGATCAAAAAGAGCCCATTTTGTTTGTTTATCCTCTCCCTCAATCAGATTTTGTAGTGATTTATGAAAAGTAGGTTATAAGAAATGAATGTTTTGATCTTTGTGATTAGCTTACTCATGATGTTAGCCCTCTTGACCTATGGAAGGCTTGACATGTACCGTAATTTTTCTATTACTCAGCTCGAATTTGAACGTTACATGGTTGAAGATCAGCGTAAAGCCATCAATAAAGGAGCTGAACAATGGTATCAATGGACAACAGTGTCTACTAAAAATGGAAAAAATGCCAGTCGAGCACCTAGTGATTCAACTCCCAAACTTAATATTACCACTCTTCTTGACGCAGATAAGCGAAATCAAGACCCAGCGCTAGCTGCTATACAAAAGGAATTATTGAAAAGGCTAATTTATCACATTTATGGGGATCAAGGCGCCTTTAAAAAGGCTGTGGATAAAAATCCTCAGATAATTGACGACCTTCTCCAAGCGATAGAATTGGCAGGAGATCAACTAGCGAAAGAGGATAAGGTATTCAAATCTACCGATATTTTAGAAAAGCTCGATTTGCATAACCCATCCTTACAAGAATTTTATTATCGATTATTAAAAGGATACCGCTTACCTGATAAACAAAGAGATGCAAATAATGGGAAGGACCCTCCCACAAGTAGCGAGGAAATGTTTTTAAATATCAATGAAGACCAGGCTGATGGGTCCTATGAAGAGTATATCCCTCAGCATAAAAAAATTTCCCTTTTAAATTATGTGACACTAAATCCTAAAAAAATTAAACTTCGTCTGTATTTAGCCCCTAAACCTCTTTTGTTTGCCATTTTCGGTGACTCTCAAACTGTAGATGAAGTGCAGCAAACACGATTAAATCTTTATCATCAGATGATGAGCCAAGAAGATGCAAAAACTCTCACCGAAGAATTCAAACAAAAATTCAAATCCAGAACGAAAGATGTTCCTGAAAAAATGCTAGACTTTACTGTAACATCTTCAGACCCACGCTATTATGAGGCACGATGAATTTACCAGATCTACTAAAAGAGGCCATTGAACGCGAGGCTCGTTCTATTGAACAGAGCACATTATCCCAAGCCTCACAAGAACTCACAAAACGTTATCGTGATCAAAGTCAAAGACAGCATATTATGCGAAAGCAAGAACGATTCGTAAATAATGCAGCTCAACGCATTGCTTATGTTCTGGCGCGCATGCCAGCTACGTACGAAGCTGTATATTCGATTTTGAATGAGTTAAAAGACCAGATCCCCTTTTTTTTTCATTCCCTATTAGATGTGGGAGCTGGGCCGGGTACAGCCACATGGGCGGCCGCAACAGTCTTTCCAGACTTAGTACAAGCAATTCTTTTGGAACAAGATGCCTCTTTGATGGATTTAGGGAAAAAATTGTCTTCGGGGAATTCACCCGCTTTAATCAAAAATGCAAAATGGAGTCAAACAAATGTTCTTAAAGAAGAGAGTTTCCCTAGCAGTGATCTCACAATTGTCTCTTACTCCATGGGAGAATGGCCAAAAAGTCAATGGGAAGAGATTCTTAATAAACTGTGGAAGAGTACGCAAAAATTACTTATAATAGTTGAACCTGGCACCATGGCGGGCTTTCAAGTCATATCCACGGCACGGCAATATTTAATAGAGCAAGGTGCCTATATGACTGCCCCTTGTCCACATCTCTTGAAATGTCCTATGGCTCAATCGGATTGGTGTCATTTTAGCGCTAGAATCGCACGCTCTTCTCTTCATCGTCAAATTAAACAAGGAACTCTAGGTCATGAAGATGAAAAATTTTCCTATATCGCCGTTTCAAAAAATCTAGTGGAACTACCCTCTGCAAGAATTATAAGACATCCCAAGAAACATTCGGGTCATATAAACTTTAAGCTTTGTGCACATGAAGGTTTGATTGAGAAAACAATTTCAAAACGTGAAGGTGAGCGTTATAAAGAAGCAAAAGATTTGGAATGGGGCAATGCCTTTATTTAAATAACTGTAGTCCCTCTTCAGCATGATTTAGGGGGCAAGTGGGGTTTTAAGGGAAGGAACAAATTGCAAGATTCTTGTTTGTACATCCTCACCCTCAAAAAATTGATCTATTATTTCATCGTAATATTCCATGTTTTCTTTTTTTAAATAAACAAGAGTGACATCCACTATTTTACCTTCTTCGGATTCTTGGCCATATTTCTCAAAAAATTCATCAATACTTTTCTCAAAGCACTCTTTAAATGCTAAAGCTTTTCGTTCTTCTTTTACTCTAAATCTTTCCATGGGTTTATCGCTCAAATCATAATCAAATTCTTTATTTTTTATCTTCTGATTTACTGTAGTTATATTTTTTTCATGAATTTCATTAAATTTAACATAATCTGGTGACCGTGACATATCTACAGAAATCTCCCTCCTTGAGAGTAACTCCTTCAAAATGTCTCGATCTACACTCTCAGTTTCTTGCGCGGCCTCTTCTACAAAACTTTTAAAAACTGATTTTAAATCATTCAATGTTTTTATATCTTCATGAGGTAAAGACTGAATGAGATCATTAAATAGACCCGTTATAAATTTAATATCATTTTTAACATCTTCAGGAAATAATTTAAACTGTGCAGAAATGTCTAATAATCTTAATGCAATAGCTTCATTTAATTGATTATAATTAATTTCATCAAAATTTTCTAAAGCTTCAAATGATTTATTTTCTGATGTTGCAATTTTGGAATCGGGAACAACACCTCCTTCCCCCTTTTGCTTTTCAAAATAGTTTCGTACATATCCTCTTACCGTATCTGTATCTACCTTACTCCCCTCCACATTTCGGTAAAAGACACCATAATCAGCTTTTTTCATAACTCTATCACGCAAATTAGTAGGAGCAGAGAAATCGATAGGCGCTTGATTTTCACCTAATAGATCCTCAACCACTCTTATTTTCACTAAAGGATGGAATTTTAATCCCGAAGCTCTTTGAATTTTTTTAATCATTTCCGACTGGGATTTTCCCCCATTTTCCAGATAGTCTGATATATTTTGGAAAGTTTTTAAGACTTTTACAAAGGCATTTTTTAAAGGGAGAGGAAGCTTTGAGTTCTTCAATTTCTGAATGTTGTGTTCATATTTAGGGGAATTTAGCAGATTAGAATCTTTGAGAATCAGCGCTTGATCAGGGCTTATCTCTTCTTTGAACTTTTTTATAAACAGATGGATCGTTTTTAACGAACTAGCTTCTCGTGGATTGTGTGTTTTCTCTAGAGATCCATTCTTGAGATTGACTTTAATATACTCTCTTCCTGAACTTTGATTTGTAACCTGTTCTCTCTGAGGAGTTTTAGGCCATTCTTGATGAATACCGTTATTGTTAACAGAAGACATAAGATCCTCTTTATTTTTTAAATAAATCATTATTTATATTATCCCATAAAAATTTAATTAATAACAAACAACTATTTTAAATATATTTTAAATCACATAATTTATATATCTGTAACACTTAGATTTAGATCTTATGCTTGATCAAAAATGGATTTATTCATAGGCTGCAAATATAATCTTAAAAATTTTCTTTGACCTTTTTTTAACTTTTTTTGTGCTTATCATGAGTCAGTACAATCCTCTACAGCAAGCCATTAAAGATCTGGATGGATGCCGCACAAAAAATGAAAAAATTGAGGCTTTAAATAAAGCCTTTAAACTCTTCAGCCAAGAGACAAGTCGCCTTGAATGTGCCTATCTTTCTCTAAAAAACCAATTTCAAGCAGTATACAACGAATTGGAACACACTAATCAAACGTTGGAAAAAAAAGTCCTGCAATTAGATACAATTACACGTTACCTGAATGGAATTCTCACAAATATTTCTCAAGGAATTTTATTTGTGGATTTATCTGGCACGATTACCACCTGCAATGAAACAGCAGAAAAAACACTAGGCATCAGCAGTATGGATGTACTTCTAAGTCAATTTTGGGATACATTCAAAGATGATTTTTTTGGCTTTTCGATGAAAAAGGCTCTAGCAGAACGTGAGGCCCCTCTTGTAAATTACGTACATATGATCACCTCTCAAAAGCAAGAGAGGGAATTAGAAGTTCATACAAAGTTTGTACTCTATTCCGTGGATAAAAAAATTTCTCCTTTAGATACACTGGAGTGTATTCAGGGAATCATCATCCTTTTTCGGGATCTGAGCGAATTTCGTTATCTACAAACCTTGGCAAATCGTCACGATCGACTAAAAGAACTTGGAGAAATGGCAGCCATGCTAGCTCATGAAATTCGGAATCCATTGGGAGGAATTAAAGGCTTTGCCTCTCTTTTAGCGAGAGACTTAAAAGACAATCCTCATTTATCACAAATGGCGCATTCTATTGTAGAAGGAGCGGATTGCCTAGACAACTTAGTAAAAAATGTACTTAGTTATGCCCGTCCTTTCAAAGTATATTTTAAACTGTGCGATATTTTAGATCTTCTAAAAAAGATTATAGATGAATTAAAAACTACTGAAATTTTGCAATCAAATATCCACATAAAAATTCATTCAAAATTCAAAAAATTTCATATCCCCGCAGACCCTCAATTACTTAAAACTGCCCTACTAAATTTAATTCTCAATGCTGTACAAGCAATGCCTAAAGGAGGTATGATCAACATAGATATTGAGAAAAATCCTGATGTAGGAATCATCAAAATTCAGGATACAGGACCAGGTATTTCCAAAGAAAATCTAGATAAACTTTTTAGTCCAATTTTCACGACGAAACCGGATGGAAACGGATTAGGGTTGTGTGAAGTTCATAAAGTCATTGAATCCCACGGAGGACATTTACATGTATCCTCTTATGAAGATTTGGGAACTACTTTTACAATTGAATTGCCTTTAAGAGCATTTGCAGGAAAATAATCATGTCTATAGAGAAAGTCCTTATAGTGGATGACGAAGCCTTGGTGAGAAACTTTTTAGTAGAAACATTAAAAAGAAAACACCTAGATGTTTCAAGTGCAGAAAATGGCTTAAAAGCGTTAGCTTTGCTTAAAGAACATACTTATGATCTGGTGATCACGGATATGAAAATGCCAGACCTAACAGGTATTGATCTCCTCCATAAGATTAAAGAAATGTCTCCTCACACTCTAGTCGTCGTTGTAACTGCCTATGGAAGCGTCGAAAATGCGGTTGAAGCGATGCGCCTTGGAGCTTATAACTATTTAATCAAACCTTTCTCTCCAGATACCATCGAAGCTATTTTAGAAAAAGCGCGCGAACATGTATCTTTAGTACATGAAAATCAGTATTTAAGACAACAAATCACAGAAACTAACGCCTCTCCTTTAGTCATAGGCGAAAGCGTCGCCATAAAAAAAATCATGGATGATGTCCGTCAAGTGGCACAAAGTAACGCGAGTGTATTTATCAACGGAGAATCAGGCACAGGAAAAGAGGTGATTGCTCAAGCGATCCACTTTAATTCGCCCAGGACAAAAAAACCCTTCATTAAAGTGAATTGCGCGGCCGTGCCAGAATCTCTTGTTGAATCAGAATTTTTTGGACATGAGAAAGGGGCTTTTACAGGAGCCAATGCAAAACGTTTAGGTCGTTTTGAACTCGCTCACTCAGGAACCCTACTTTTAGATGAGGTCACAGAGATTCCTATTCTCCTTCAAGCTAAACTCTTAAGGGCCATTCAAGAACAGGAATTTGAGCGCATAGGGGGTACCAAACCTGTTAAAGTAGATGTAAGGTTAATTTCTACGTCCAACCGCGACATCAATCAAGCCATTCAAAATAAAAATTTAAGAGAAGATCTTTACTATCGATTAAACGTTGTTCCAATTCATTTACCCCCCCTAAGAGAAAGAAAAGAAGATATCATGCCCCTAGCCAACTTCTTCCTCGAAAAGTTTTGTAATGAAAACCATAAAGAAATTAAGCAGTTTACAGCCGAATCTGAGAAAAAGCTATTAGCTTATTCCTGGCCAGGTAATGTGAGAGAACTTGCTAACATCATCGAACGTGCAGTTGTGATGGACAATCATAAAAAAATCTCACCAGAGCATCTTTTTATCGAACCCAAAATGACCTACAATCCCTCGCAAGCCTCCGATCACGTTTCTTTTCCCCTAGGTCTCACTTTAGAAGAACTAGAAAAACGCTTTATTTTAGAAACGCTGCTGCAGCAACAAAATAATCGTACTAAAACAGCTGAAATTCTGGGTATCAGCCTAAGAACCCTTCGTAACAAGCTACAAACCTACCAATCGTAGAATTAATCCCTCGCCATTGATTTAAATCTCAAATTATCAGATTGCAGGGGAAATTAAGTCTTTATTATTTCTTAAAAAAAAGATATAATGTTGATTTTATAATTTCTATAAAATCACCAATAATTGGAGGGTCATAATGACTGCTATTTTTTTTTCTATATTGGCAGCCTTAAGTGCAGCTCTATCCAACTTGTTTTTTCGTATTAACTCCCAAAAAACAGCCTCTACTAATCAAAATCCTAGCGGCTATCTCCTTTTTTTCTACTTTACGTGCTTTGTCTTGACATTTTCTCTATATCCTCAAATCTTTTACGAGAAATTAAGCTACTTAATGCTTGCCATGGGAGTAGCGGTAGGAATTTTAAATATCCTTCTCATGACACTGACCTCGCGTGCCTTGCAAAAAGGTCCGGCCGGACTCACCTTCGCGTTTCAAAATACAAGTGCTGTGTTCCCTGGAATGATTTTATTTATGTTATTTGGTACTGAATACGGATTTACGTTTTCATTCCCCAAATTGATAGGCATTCTTCTTGTCATCTATGGACTTTTCGTGGGAGCAAAAAATGAATCTTCATCTTCCTCTAAAACCTCTTCCATTTTTCAATGGTTGAAATATGCCGTGGCCTGCTTCGGCGTACAAGTTTTTGCACTGACTCTCATTCAAGCACGCTGCATCTTTTGCCCTGCAGAAACGCAGTCCCCTGCAGTTTCTTCTGGCCTCGCTAGCTGCGAAGATATTTGCTTTATGTTAGGTCAGTTTGGTGCAGCATTCCTTATTCAATTAATTTATCACTTCTCTCAAATGCAATTTAAGCTCCCTAAACTTTCCTTATATGGAACACTAGGAGGGTTTTCAAACTTTGCCTCTACCTGCATGCTTCTTCTTGCGACTAAGTGGGCTATGCCCTATGAGAAGGGGATCCTATTTCCCTGCTTTGCAGTGGCAACGATTATCGCCTGCAACACCTGGGCTAACCGTCTCTATGGTGAAAAATTTAATTTAAGCTCTAATGCCACCTGCGCTTGTGGTGTATTGCTTGGCTTAGTTGCGTAAAACACGGAAAAGGGCTGTTACCCCTTGATTGCGCCTAATCTCGCTTCTCGTTGGTGAATGCTACAAGTGTGGGGCAATCAAGGGCTTAAGGCAGAAGACTTTCAACCTTAAGCCCTAACCTAGACTAAAGCTCATAAGTTTTTTTAAGAGTCGTATCAGGATTAAACAAAGAAGCCTTAATCAGTTGTCCTTTTTTATATACTAGATGAGATTTATGAACCCCGTTGGGGTAGTAAAAATGTTGATCACCTTCCCATAGATTTTCATTAAATTGTTGAACACTGTGTCGCTGGCCAGTGGGGTAGAAGGTTTCACCGACCCCTTCCAACAAACCCTTCTCATAATGGAATTTAGAGAGAATTTGCTTATGAGATCTATAAATAGAATCGCCATTTAGACAAGAATCTTTTCTTTCTTCTATATGTTCAACTTGACCTGGTTTATCAAAAATTGGCACAGGAGAGATATCCATCTCTAAATTTTTTTGGATCAACTCTATATTGACTGCAGCTACCGCTTGCAGAAAGGAAAAGCGCTTAATAAGTAAATGGAGCTTACCCAGGGCCTGCTCCTCTTCCGTAGCACAATGAGGATCCATGCGAAGAGCGTGTAATTCCCGATTTAAGACATGGGTGTACGCCTCATTAAAAATGTGAAGCAGATAACGATACCCAGGCTCCTCAGCCAGATCGTTTTCGAACAGGGAAGCTTTCCCTGTTTGTAGAGGAAAAGGAACGATATGATCGGCTTGGATACGTCTCTGAATGACCTGCGTCTCTTCCATAAGAATCGTTAGATCTTCTATACATCTTTTCAAACTTTCCAGCAGTTGGTGCATTAAAGAGCGAATATCTTGAGTTTTGACTTGAGTTAAGGCAGCACTCAAAATTTCACTATGAATAAGTCCCGAAAGATCAAAATCTTTGATTAAATATTGCTCAATCACAGTTTTTAAGGCTTGATTAACAATCCCAGGAAAACCTAGTCCCCCTTCCGTCGCATTGACTAGATGAATTTCAGGGTGCATTTTTGCAAAATCTCCAATCCATTCGGCTTCTGCAATCCACTTCCACTGAGTGCAGACGGGTTTGCCATCAATTCCCGGTCTTAACAAAGTATCCAAATCTTTTTGACTCTTTAGGCTTACTAAATGTGCGTCCATGGAGTTTTCCTTGTCATTCACCACCCCTGATGCATAAGCTTTTTCGCCCGTATAGGCTAAATCCATGCCTACAAATAGGAT
This sequence comes from Chlamydiales bacterium 38-26, assembly GCA_001897225.1. Taxonomy (GTDB): domain Bacteria; phylum Chlamydiota; class Chlamydiia; order Chlamydiales; family Parachlamydiaceae; genus Neochlamydia. Next base: position 748,523 of record MKSK01000001.1, on the reverse strand, counting down.
AGGATTACAACCCAAAGCGTGAGCGACTTCTAAGCAAAAATTCACCACATTATGCCCTTCTTCTAACAATTCACCTTGAATATCTAAACGTTCTTCAAAAAAACTAGAAATGTCGTATCCCCCACTTCCCGTTATATATAAGCGCGGTCCATGAATAGTTTTTAAAGCAGAATGATAAAGGCGATTGCGATAAAAAAAAGGAACCTCAAAAGCCGTGTTAGTGCTAAGGCGTTCATATTGGGGAGGGTTGGGGTCAATGGCTGCACCAAAATGAGGCTGAATATTCTTAAGATTTAATGCATTTAGGGCCGATCCTCCGGCAAAGATTAAGGCTTTGTTTTTTAACGGTTCTAAAAGATGTAAATTTTTCTCCAAAGAAGGTCCTGCTCCACAAATGATTGCAGGTACATTTTTAAATTTTCCAAAAAGAGAATCTCCGAGATAAGCGCCCTCAAGATGCAATAGATTAGGGTAAAAATTCTTGAAAAACCCGACTCCGTACTCTAAATATTCAATAAGCAAGCTATTCTTTAAGGAAGCATCATAATGAATCTTATGCTGTAGATCTGCATATGTCGTTTTCTTTAAATGCGTATACAGATGCAATCCAGAAACAAGAAGGGGTGTTAAGAAGAAGTTCCAATATAATCTCTGGAACAGCTCCTGGCTTTTTTCCATATCTTCAAAATAATGGAGTTGCACTTGGGGATCATGGAGAAGTTCTTTTCCCACTTCTGTCTCAAAAAGGCGGTGAATGACTGCTAGATTATCTTCGATAAACACTAAACGATGAGAAGGATCTTCGCGTAACCACGCCTTTGCAGCTTGATAATAATATCCTAAGCCTACTCCATAGACATAGATGAGCGGAATTTGATGCAAAGCTAAGTTTTTAAACCAGTGATGGGCTTCTTCAAGGGCTCCAAGGGGGGAATGAAAAAATTCTGTATGACCATGATTTTCGAAACATAAATTTCTCTCGCCTTGATCTGTCTGACAAAATTGCAAAGAGCTACAGTCTACGTAAGGGAGTAAAACAGCTTTTTGGGGATCAGTTTGAGACCACTTTTCGCAATTGGACTGAATAAAGGAAGACTCTATCATGAATGTTCGGAGGGGTTATGATTATCTGAATCTTGAGATTTTTGCATATATTGATTTAATTTTTCAAAAAGATCAGCGAGACTTGCCTGAGTTTCTTCAGTCACTTTGGACAGATTTTTGCTAATCGAATCCAGTTGTGTCCGAATAATTTTTTCTGTTTCAGGAGTTTTCCATAAGGCTTCTTTGGGCGATTTCCCTTCAAACCCTCCTATTTTTAACATTTCTTGGCTATACTTATTGAGCTTATCCATGTCTTTTTTTAAAGCCAACAAATCTTCTTCCACGCTGGTATGAACAGAGACTGTTTGATCAGGAATAGTAGGAGCAATATTAATCAAAGCCTTATAGATATTCTGCAAAGAAGTATTTAAAGTCTTGGAATGATTGGTCACTAGATCAAAATAATCATGGCCTCTCGTAGTTTCTGAACGAACAGGCACCCCATTTTCTTCCCATAGCTTGACTTCAAAATCCTCGGAGTCTTCAGAATAACGAATCTCTTTAGCAAGGTTCCCATTGGAATACCACTCACGAGCGATTCCAATAGGGTTATTATCTTTATATCTTGCTTCCAGCATGATCATGGCATCATCATTCCACATGCGCTCGACGCCCTCTTTTTTGCCCTTTTCATAATGTAATTCACGTTTAATGCGTCCACTCGGATAGAATAATGTCACATCTCCATGAATCAAGCCTTCTCGATAATAAAATAAGGATTTTGGCATTCCATCCGGATAATAATACTCTTGCTTGCCCTCAAGCAAACCTTTTTTAAAGCGTTTAATCGCATAAAGATTGCCGGAAGGATAGTATAAACAAGCTCTCCCTTCCATACGCCCATCCACATACCAGCATTCTGAAAGGATTTGCCCTTTATCATCATAAAACTGAGCGGGTCCATAAAATTTATCCTGCGATGTAAACGCCACCCATTTTTTCATTCCATTGGGATATAAAATTTCCTCTGGCTGACAGGTAACATGCATGGAGATGTTTAAATCTAATTCTGGATCTATAAGAGTAAGGGTACCGTCTTTAAATGCATAAAGTGCATTTTTGATCCCTTCTTCACGCTCTTTAAGCAGCTTTTCCTTAACCTCCAAGGTCTTTTTCAAAGGCTTTGCCACGGGCTTTTTAGCATTAGAAAGTACATGACTAAAGATTTCACCAAGAATATTTATATTTTGCCGTGAAATTCGTGCCAAAAATGCATAGAGAGAGATTTCGAAAATCGCTTTTTTCACTTCAATTTCTTTTTTTGAATAAATAGCCGTATCGCACTCAAGATTGATTAAACGTGGAAAGAAAATCTCTAAATAACGTTCTTTGTAATCAACTAAGAGATATTTAAAGGCGTCTTCTTCCTCTAACTTTGTTAAATTTTCTTCAATCGCCGCTGTTTTTAAATTTTCCGAAACTTCTTCATCAGCCTCTAGTTTAACATGCACTTTTCCAAATTCTGTGACGAGATTGGCACAAAAGGTTTCACAAGCAAGCAAGCTTCGAGCAAGTCTTTCAATACTATCTAAAACCTTTTCCTCATTTAATATTGAGGGGACAGGACTCATTTGAATTTCTCCATGAATGCGGCCTAGAAAATCGAATGATTTTTTTAAATACTTTTCAGATGCTTCTAAAAGATCCATGTTAGGAACTTGTGAAAAACCAATCCCTCCCTCCGTACAGTTTAATAAGGTAATCTCAGGATATTTAGTAGCAAAGTGTGTAAACCACAGAGACTCATTCACCCATTTCCAAAGTGTGTGAACAGGATTTCCATAAATATCATTTTTTACTAATAGCTCTTCATGAGAGTACTTCGTAATAAAGGCATCCTTAGGGTCGTGAATCGCGTGCCTCACAAGGCCCGGCGCGTAAGAACTATTATTGGAATAAGCCAAGTCTACACCTACAATAATAATAGGATTACAACCTAACTCCCGAGCAATCGACAAATTAAAGTTAACAACATTGTGTCCTTCTTCTAGAGGTTCTACTGCAGGGATCTCAAAGTTTTTTTCAAACCACGTAGGCAACCGATATCCTCCAGCGCCTGTGACATATATATGTTCTCCATGAACTGTTTTTAGAGCTTTATTGTACATGCGCTGTCTATAAAAGAAAGGTACTTCAAAAGCCGTGTTGGAAATTAATCGGTTGTAATGAGCTGGATTAGGATCGATCCCTAAGCCGAAATGCGGGTTAATTCCTGCCCCATTCAAAACATTCATAGCCGTCCCTCCGGCCATAATCAAAGCTTTATCTTGTAGTTCTTTTAAAAGATGAATGTTTTTCCCTAGAGAAGGTCCTGCCCCGCAAATGATAGCTGGAACGCCCTTAAAATGATCCTGCATTTTTAATTGAAGTTTAGCTGTAGGCAGTTCTAAAAGATTTTTGAAGTAATTTGAAATAAAACCCGTGGCTGAGACTGCTAAAAATTCCGCACTTGTTCCTAAACGCATATCATGAAAAAATGCAACACGTGCTTGCAATTCTGTGACGTGCTGTGGATCAGTTTTTTCATAGTACTTGAGCGCTGAAATTTTAAAGGGAGCAAGAGCAAACATGGAGGTAATATAGGCGTAAGTGAAATAACAGGTGTCCCAATCAAAATGAAAAAGTTTAGCCTGCCTGTCGTATAGAAATTCCGACGTACGATCTAAACTTAAAAAATTTTTTATAACCTCAAGGTCGTTTTCAAGAAAGACCACATATCTTCTTAAATCTTCGCGTAGCCAACTTTTGAGAACTTCGTAGTAATACCCTAAACCGATTCCGTAGACATAAAGCACCAGGGTGTCCTTTAGCTCTAAGGAAAGAAACCACTGCTGCGCTTCTCGAAGAGGGGATAGGGTAGAATGGTAATATTCTGGAAAAGGATCGGTATTTTTTTTAAGATTTAGTTGTCCATCTTCATTTTTCCCTAGAACTACATGTTTACATTCCAAGGATTCCAATTTCTTTACGATCTCTTTATTATTGAGAGTCGCCCATCTACTTAAGTTACGTTTAAACTGTTGTTCGTCCATTTTGCGCAAATCCTATTTAAAGTGGAATCCAGCCTTCTTTACCGCCAATCTTATTAAATTTATCCTTTCTCTTATTAGATCTTTGATTTAGTTTTTTTTCTTCATTTTGCTTCTTTTTTATCTCTTTTAGTACATTACGGCACCCTTCCAGTTGACTTTTTAAGTGCAGAGATTTTTGAAGTAAATCTTTGATGTCTTCAGGTAAATGGTCATCGGGAGCAAGAACGGTTGCTTTTAATGCCTCTTGATTAATTCCCCTAATAGCCATTTCGGTTTCTGTCATTGTAGAAATTTCCTCTATTTGGGCAGAAAGAAATTTTAGAGCTGCAATGGTATCAGGTGTCAAAACTATATCCTTGTTCTGGTTGGCCAAAATCTGTTGATACATGGCCAAAACCTGAGATAATAGATCTTCCAAAATACGAACTTTCTTCATAGCTACCACTAAATTTAGAAATGAGAGGTTTACCCGCAATGATCTAAAAAACTTGGATAAGTACGTCAGAGGATCTATATGGAGGGGTCATATGTAATCTATTTTTTGATATTGAATTACTTATGTTCACATATTTACGACAAGTACATCCTAAGACCCGATTTTGAGATCATCGTGGATTACCTTTATTTTAACAGTTAAAATTATTTATTGATATAGATTAAAAACTAGTGGGATGGAAATTTTAAGGATTTAGTTGAATATGAAAGAGAAGTAAAAAAGGAATTTTTCAAAAATCACCTATACGATACGAGTTACTCAAGAGAGCAGTGAAACTATTTGACGTCCTTATAGAAAAGAACGTCCTATAAATAGCTTGAATCAACCCTTTAGCTTTGAATATCTAATCTAGTTTATTCTTTCCAGTCTCGATATCTTCATCTTTTTCATCCTCTTTAGGCAAGATGGCCATTCCTGGATGAATAAGCGCACCCCCGATTAAAAGTATCATAGAAGACAAGTACACGCGATGATTGGACCACGTCACAAGACTAAAGGTCCTTTTGACTTCATGCATAGCCTCATCATGCATTTTACCCTTAGTACAACATGTTTTCGGCAATGTTTTTACTAGCAAAATGGAGGAGGCTGTCTGCACAGCTAAATAGCGAGGAAGGTAATAGTTGAGTAATGCACCCATACAACGCACTCTGCCATACAGTGAACTAAACTGCCTATCTGTAGGATCTTCTGTTTCCAGAGGATAGTAAAAAAACTCTTTCTTCTGTGCAGCGGGATCGCTGGTATGAGCCTCTTCTAAAACAGAATGATAGGCTCTTTGCACTATTTTTAAACACCAAGACATATTGATTCCTTCCGTCTATAATTAAAAAATTTAAAAAATTAAATTTTTTAATTTTTTTACAAAGCCACAAAAATGAGTAATTATTATAAAACTTGTAAAGGATAGCAATCAAGAAAAAATTTTTTAAATTTATATTCTTACCTGTATAATAAGATTATAGACACTCATTAAAGCAAAGGACCTGTATGCGCAGCTATTATGCCCATCTAGAAAATGCTACAACTCAACCTACAGTAAAAATCGCTTCAAAACCCGTTTTCCGCTCTTCAGCCATTTTCCCTATGGTCTCTCAACCAGGCATATCTGCCCGCCTTTTATTTATGGGATATTGGATTTTGAAACGACATATTCATGAAATCGCCGCCCAAATTAATTTGCGTGCGCAAGATGGAACCTTGCTTAATCGCACTTCATTGATGATTAGAGAACCTAAAACCTACCGCATTGAATTAAAAGATCAGCTGATTGCCGCAGGATTATCACCTGATATGCCTTTTAAGGGAAGTTTAGAGATAGAGTTCTTTTCTACAACAAACTTAGTCTTTCCTTTTCCTGCTGTGGTAGTCAATTATTACGGACCTGCGTTTAGCACAGTTGTCCATACAGCTCAACGGGTTTATAATGATTTTGATGATTTAAAAAACAATTCTCAAACCCATGTTCCTGAAGCGGGTTTTAATATATATGCAACCCCAGAGATAGAACCCTTTTTTAGCATGATCAACGGGGCAGAAGAGATAAAAGATGCTCGAGTAAGCATGGAGTTTTATAATATCGACAATGAAAAATTAGTATATGAAAAGGTTTTCCCCTTGTTAAAGGCCTATGAAACATGTTTTATTTATCCTGCGCGAGAAGTAAACCTCTATGAGTTCTTAAAAGACAAACCAGGAACAGCAAAGATTAAATTTGATGTGCGTTGGATTTTTCCGCGTCTTTTAGTGGGGAATTTTCAACATTCCTTACCTGCCATGACAATCACACACACCTATTACGACTGTTCCCAAGCAATGTCGGACAGCGACTACTGGCGACCCGCTGAACCTGGATGGCATCCGGCCAGTTTAATGATTCCAGTTTCTCTTCAAGAGAGTCACTTTACACGTGTTTACTTTTATCCCATCTACTCTCCTTCACAAGTTACCATTGACGTAGAGATTTATAACCAAGAAGGTCGACTCCTGGGTAAAAAGGAAAATTATTTAAAACTTCAACCTGAAGGGGGACAATACCAATACATTCCCTTTAAAGAAATTTGTCATGCATTAGGAATCTCTACCGCTCAAGATTTAGGGGCACGACTGGTGGCTCGCTCTTTGGATAACAGTAGAATTCCTGCACGCATCAAGTTAGGCTTAGATCTTGGGGCAGATCAACAGTTAATGCCCTGCAATATATGCACGAATCTTCAACCTTTTAACCCTTCCTTAGAAAATAAACCCACCTCTTTTCGTTGGGCGCCCATCCTTGCTGATAACTCTAAAGCAGACATATGGATAATGAATTCTTCACCCCATGTTGAATATAACAGGAGCGCAGACATTGAACTAACTTTCTTTCGAGAAAAAGATGATAAAACTTTCAAGCGCAAGATACAGCTGCCTCCTCATGGATTTCAAGTGCTTAACAATCAAGACCCAGAAATTCATGAATTCTTGGATGATACGATTGGCTGGTTTACGGCAGTTACCACAAATCCCTATACCACCACTTATTATTTCACAGAATCTTCACAAGGTGTTGTGGGAGGAGATCATGGGTTTTAGTTTTAGGCTAGACTCTATTTTATTTCAACTAACGATTCGGTTCTGTTGAAGGAAATGGCATGTTAACAGAAATATCTTCTAAAATCCTCTTGAAATTTTCTGATGGAGATATTTTTTTTGCCTTAAGCACCACACGCTTGGCCATCTGAGCATGTTTTCTTCCCATTTTAGCCGGTAAGTGAGAGTTGATGACTGAACTGATCTGTTCACCCCGTGCACCAGAATTTTGTTCTGTATTATTCTGACTTGCCGAATACTGGTGGACTAAGGGAGAAATCCAGGTATTAATGTGTTGCTGATGAACTGGAGTACTGGGAGAATATCCATAGATCGACTCAAATATCTTATTTTCCTGAACTTTGTCATCTACACGTCCTGTACGATCTTCGGCACTCTTACAAAAGAACTCTACAAAGTTAGACATCATTTCCTGAATTTCAATGTATAAAACTTGGAAATCTAGGATAAAATCCGCGCGAGAAAAGGCTTGCGTATGATAAATATCCATCGCTTTTTCAAATTTAATGATTAAATTTTTTATTCTTTCCAGCTCGGGTTGGGTAGTGGTCCCTCTCTCATTTTTTAACTCTTTAAATAGATCTCGATATTCTTCTCGTTGTTCACGATAAGCCCGTGATTTTAGGGAAACATAATCTGCATACTTATCATAAATTAATTTTTCTCTCTTATGGATGGAATCTTTAATCCGATCAATACTGTCTTTGGTCTTTGTTTGAGGGTCTGCTAGATAATTTTCCATCTCAACTTCTAATTGCTGATATAATTCAGAAACATCATTTTCTTTGATTAATGTCTCTAACTCTACCTTTTCTCTGTTAAATCCATGGATTTTTTCCCTTAATTTATTCAAAGCAGAACTTTCACCTAAGTGAGAATGAAGATAAGAGAAAACTTCTTGTTCAAACTCCATGTAGCCTTTAGCATTGTAACCTTTCAAAGTTTCAGCATCATCCAAAAGTCGCGCATAGCCGGCTTTCACTGCCAAGGGATTAGATCCCATATTTAAAAAAGAAATATCGGCCTTAATCCAGACTTCCTTTCCGTTTACATTTAAGGGAAGAACGCGCTGATTAAACATGTTAAGTGCTAAAGCACACTCCTCAAGCTGTGCAGTTTCACTTTCTCCTATCCATTTGCCCATGATTAATTTTTCACGATTGCGCAGAAAATCTATTTTTTTAGGAGTCAATAAGATCATGCTGCGGAGAGGAATACTTAGAGGTTCTTCAGGGCTAGTCTTGATGTCAGGATGGTATTTAAGAACACCTTGGGCAAGATCTGTCAAAACATTTTTACAATTTTTGCAAGCCATTGCCCATCGCTCATGTGCTTTTTTGACAGCAATAGGGGGATAACTCGAGTGGCGTATCGCCTCAAATTGCACATCAGTATCATACGTTCCACCCGTTTTGTTAAGCGTTCCAAAAGTGGTAATTACATAGTTAGCTAATCCCTGACGATCTCTAATGGAGCTCGGAAGAAACGGACGGACAGCCAACCCTTGATTATTTTCTGTAGAAGCGGGTTTTTGCATGCTAAAGAATTGCTTTTCTGAGCCTTCTATAAAATATGTATTTAAAATGGAAGGCCGTCCTCGCTCAAGAATGAATTCTTTTTCTGCCTTCTCTAGGTGTTGAATCGAGAATTTGTCTTTAGGATTGCGGATCTTGACATAGTGATGGATTAAGGACTGAACGTCTTTAAAATACTGTGCCACCAATTTTTCAGACATTTGATGCTTAGCTTGGTAATACTCCTCTGCTGTTTGTTTTTGCGTTCCCTGGATGATGTCAGGTTCGATGTAGTATTTTGGCTCATGCATTTCAAGAAGAAAATCATCCTCGAGTTTCTTTAGAGCAGCTAATAATTGCGTCTGATCTTCCACGGGAAATGTCTCGATTTTTCTCTTGGCAGCTCCTGTAATGATGGATTGCCTCTCAATGAATCCTTCCACCTTTGGCCCGTGATAAGCTCCTTTGGCGTATTCGTTGATCTCTATGCCTTTATTTTCAAATACCCAGCGAGTCATTTTATATTTGGGATAAGCAATGATTTTAAACGGAGTTCCTTGGTATTTTCCTACATACACCTGCTCCCGTTCACTCTGTTTGACCAGCTCCATTTGAAAATCTTTTGGATCGCGGCGGCGTGTTTTGATTTTGATTTGCTCGATAAGATTTAAAGCTTCACTAGCCTGTGTAGCAGTTTCCTGTTTTCTTGATTTAATCAAATCAGCTGCAACACTTTTAGTATTCTGAACATTTTCAATAAATCCTTTTTTCCACTCCTTGGTAGCCTCGTGAACCTTATCCGCAGAAGAATTTTTAATCACTGTGTAATGCCTATTCTGTCGATTAAGCATTTTTCCAATATACATTCCTAAGGGAATAATCAAGGTGAGAAGGGAAAGTCCTTTAACGATGTTAATAATAACATCCTTCACCGTTAGCTCTTTAGACAGCTGTTCAGCCTTTATATGTCCTTCTTTATCAATAAGCTCAAACTTATGCCCTCCTAGTTTTCCTGAAATCCCTTCATAAAAAAAGTAGGATTCAAATAAATTATTTACTGAATTTCCAGAGGAGTGCACATAATCAAAAAAACCTGGCTGCTGATGGATAGACATACCCACTACCTTTATATAACCTTGTTAACATTATAATTAATATAATTATAACTAATCAACAATTATAGAATTAACTAACTCTACATAACGTGGAATATAATTAATAAATTGGTAGGCTTGTGATTGATTATCAAACCAACCCAATCGCTCTTCTTGGGAATTGACTAGTCCGACAAAAGGAGCCTTAATTAGGTGGTTGTACCCCAGGACTTGCTGAATTTCTTTCTGAGAAAAAGGCACTGCCTTGCACTCAATCAAAAGCAAAGGCACAAGATCTTCCTTTTTTTTGGTATAGCAAATGATATCTATTCTTCTTTCGGGAGAAGGTCCTTTGAAGGATAGGTTAGGCAATAACTTAAGATCCTTTTCTACAACTATATAAGAAAAAGGATACTCAAGATCCTGCAAGAGCTTGAGAGTAGATTGACGAATGTACTCCTCTGGAGTAGCCGCAACCCATACTTTTCTTCTTAGGCAATAGAGTTTAGAATTATTTAACATGGATGATGAACAGGGTGGAACTTTAGAGGTCGAGGGCAAAAGAGAGGGTGCTTTATGCACCCTCTCTTTTGCTTTATTATCCTTCTGGCATTAAAACGCCATAATCCCCGTCTTCACGGCGATAGATGATATTAATTTTACGGTCCGTTTCATTACGAAATACTAAAAATTGATCTCCAGATAACTCGATTTTCATCAAAGCTTCGTCTAAAGTTAAAAACTTTAACTGCTGAGTTTCCTGTTTCACGATGGTGTGAGGTTTAAATTCTTCATCAAACTGTCTTAAATTCTCATCTTCGATCTCATCATTGATTTCTGCAATGAAATTATCTGCAGCAGGACGGAGCACATTCACCTGCATATCCACAACCTCTAAGGGCTTCGCATGATGATCCTGTAATCTTTGCTTATACTTTCTCAATTGAGCTTGAACTTTATCTACAGCTTTATCAATCGAAGCGTACATGTTATCTGTACTAGCAGAACTTTTAATCATGACCTGGTTGAGTTTTATGATAATATCTACTTGGTGCTCAAATCTTTGAATATCCATGGTAACAGCTACATCAATGATTCTCGTTCCGTACTTTTCTAACTTCGATAGTTTGTCTATCGCATAATTCTTCATTGCCTCAGTCACTAATACATTTCGGCCATTGATAGTTAAGCTATATTCTTCATCAATAAATTCTGCTGCTTTAGATTTTCGGCTCATAGAAACCTCGACTTTATGAATTTGAGACAGAGGAATTAACCCTGCCGCTTTTATTATACAAAATATACCAGTAATGGGTAAAGAGATACCAGGATATACCTAAAGAAGCGCTCAAAATTTTGATTTTGAGAACCCGAACAACATCACTTCATTAAGACATATATCCAACCGATCTTGAATTGAAGTTACACAAGGTTCTAAAAACTTTAAACTTAAGTATTTTCTACTATACCCTGGCTTCACCCTCATTGGGTATACCATTTTGCTTATATTTTGAATATTAAAACTGTCCTTACAATGGGTAATCAAGGATTAGGGTGCGATCAAGCAATCACAGGTTAAAAGTAAAATTTTACTTTGTTTTCAATATTTTTTTTAGTAGACTTCCCCCGATAAATTAAAAAATTCAATACGGGATACATTTCAGTTTTACTGGATTTTGTACCTTCATTGTAAACATTCTAAATAAGGTCTTTTTTATGAGTTTTCTTGATAAGATGGCATCTTTACTGTCTTATATTCCCAGTTTTTTCACCTCTTCCTTATCCCCTGTACAAAAAAATACACATGTATATGAACGTTACCCATCGAATGCAAAAATTACAGATTGTTTTAATGCACAAATGAATCAATTGATCAGTCAAAGGCTAGTTCCCTATCAATTAAGAAGTGCACGTCTCTCTCTAAATGAAAACGGTAGGATAGCTTTTGCATATAACTATCAAGGCAAGCAGATTTACTTATGTGACAATCAAGAGCAACTTTTTCAATGGCTACAGCACACCTGGCCGAAAGTTAACATTTGGGAAGTGGAAGACGTACGCACAGAAAAACCTGCTAAACTATTGCTAAAAATAGAAAGTGGAAACATCCACCAATTTCAATCTGATCAAGAACTCTTCAATAACCTTCGTGAAGAATCAGGCGATCTTTGGAAATTAAATTGTGTGGATTGGGATGCACATTCCGCAAGACCCCTCATACAAACGGTTTATATTCGCGCCAAAAAAAACTGGTCAAATCAGATCGTATTTGAAAAGAGAGACATCGATGATTTGATTTATAATGTCCCAGAAGAGATTTTACAAACTCTATTTCAAAATAGACAGATACCCAATGGAGATTACAATCCTCAAAGGCATACCTTAAAAGGATTAGCGATCTCTTTACTTTTAATGACTGCTGGGTTGACAAGATTTACACAAACAGCTTCACAGGTTCGTGGATTAGCATTTTCTACTTTCTTCGGCTACGGCTTAGCTCAGACTGTGCCCAGTACAGTTAATCTTTATGCCATCCAACCTAATATCACTCTTAATATCCCACATTCTCAAGTTTCCATTTTAACCTTGAGGGATTACTTTCAGGATTTTACTCCCCCAAATGGGAATACATTAAATTTTTTTACTAACACCCCCCCTTCTTTCTTGCAACCTAGGATCCAATTGAATATCCCTGAGAGAATAATTGAGGTCGGAAACATTTCGGGAACAGTACTCAAAGGTAATACATTGATTTCCGCAGGTTCTAATATCACAAGAATAGATATTAATTCATGGAATGTGCTCGATTCTTTTACCCATGCACCTTTTTATTATCGAGCTCCTGAAATAGGATTATATTCCTCGGAGGGAGGCACGTTGAATGTCATTCATTTAGCAGCAGGCTCTGATGGATGTCATAGCATCCCCCTCGACCGTCCTCTTTTAGTGAATGTGATTCCCGCTATCACGAACGTGTCGCATACATTAGCTAAAGAGAATTCTTCACTCTTTAGTTTTGTCGACGGGAATGTCATTTTTACCTATAATATGGCGGCTGCTCTCAATTCAAGTTTTGTCAACTCCTTCGACTCTGGAAATGCAATTGTTGATTTTAAGTATTGCAATCACGATCAATGGGTCTGCTATCTAAATCCCACAGGATTAGGGGCCATAAACATAAACTTAACTCCACCCATATCCTTAGGCTACATTCCTCTGAGCTCTCCTGGGGCTTTAGACTGTCGCGATGACCTCTGTTACGTAGGAGAATCTAGCGGAGTAAATATTTACAATATAACAGCTTTAAATCCCACCCCTATTGCCACCACTATACCTTATACTACGCCAAATTATTCATCCATAACCTATGGAGGACTCATTTATACCATAAACGGAGGAATGGTTGATATATTAGTTCCAACAAGCTCATCGCAAATTGCACTTCATTCAAACTTTAATTTTTATACAGGTATTCAAAATCATCAGGTCACTGTAAACGGAAATACGATCTACGTCGCAACTGATCAGGGCATTGTTACAGGGACGATTAATGAATATACCCTCACGGGATCTCCACAAAGGGAAGACCGTGGGACCTATGCATTCACTATGGGTGCTGATAATTATAATGGAGAATCCGTTTTGGTGAATGTGACTCTTCATGTGTTAAATCAACCTGTGACTGTACTCAATCCTCTGTCTTTTCGCTCAGCCACTGTAGGAGAACCTTACACTGCTTATCTTTCCAATACATTTTCAGATTCAGATGATGATCTTTCTACTCTTTTTTTTACTGTGGATGGTCTTCCTTCCTCCTTCTCATTTGATAATAACACTTATACGATTCAAGGAACGCCCCAGTCTTCAGATGAAGGCATATACAATATTACAGCAACAGCTACAGATCCCTTGGGCTCTAGCGCTTCCACATCCTCCTCACTTCAAATCAACTCCAAACCTGTTGATAATGGATTGAACGGAGGACAGATTGCAGGGATTGTAGTGGGGATTATCGTATTTTTAGGAGGAGCTGGAGGACTCATGGGGTTTCTTCTTCATCGAAAAAAGAAAAAAAAGCCAGTGACAGAAGATGCTCCTTTTAAGCTTTTAGACATCACTGTTAAAACCAAAACCCTATTTGGAGGTCACTATGCAACCTTAGAATGGGATGAAGCTAGAATACAACATTGCCTGCAAGAAACGGGCTTTCAAGTAAAAAATGACCTAGGAGAAATTGATAATGGAGCTAATGGTAAAGTGTGCATTTGTTGGAATATTTCAGAAAATAAATATGTAGCTGTAAAGTACGTCGAGGATCCCACAAAAATTCAACAGTGCGAAGATGAGGCTGAAATTCAGAAAGAGGCCGCAGGCGAAGGTGTATGGACTGTACACAATTACTCCATCATAGAAGGTAAACTGATTATCATTACTGAACTAGCAGAATTAGGGGACGGAGATAAATTTTTAGACATTCTTTCTAAAAGCACCCTCGATCAAGAACAGAAGCAATGGTTCATCACCTATTTCATTTACAGAGTTCTGAAAGGCTTAGATACCCTAAGTAAAAAAGAAATTAATCATGGGGACTTGAAATTAACAAATATCTTAGTCAAGAAAAATGGGGAAATCGGGATATCAGATTTTGGATCCGCACAAATAGCCAAAGATTTGATAAAAAATTCTGAAGGAAAATCTGTTTTTAAATCTAAGGAGAGCGATATGCTCTTCAAATCCAATGAAGAATGTCTGAACGGTACTATTATTCCTGAAAAAGGAGATGCCTATGCTGCGGGTTGGTTAGCGTATGAGGCTCTTTCTAATCAACTTCTGGAAACTCTTCTAGCAGAACGACAAAATATCCACGTGCATGAACTGTTAGTAAAAATTGGCAAGGGAATTGAATCGCCAGAAACCATTGTGCAAGCAAAGAATACCTTAATAGAATCCTTGGATGAACTCGATCATCCGGCAGAAGGCTCTTTGTGGGATGTAATTTCTAAACTATTGAGACCCGATCCAAATCTTCGATGGAACGCCTCTAAGGCGCTCAATGCTGCCTGTTTCAAGAAATTCAGAAATCTCTCTCATAAACATATCACCTCAAAGTTTGAGCCTCTCTTCAATGAGTGGTTAAAAGAAAAAAATGCACACTCCAGCCCCTCTAATTTCACACAACGGCTCAATCATTATGGTACAGTACAGGAATCCAATCAGATAGAAATGAAAGAAAGAATCGTATCTTCTCCGAGATTGGATCATTATGGGGTCGTTCCACAACCCGAAAGTTCTCAAATACTATTAAGCTCTAACTTAAACCCCGTGAATGGTTCAAGAGGATCTTCATCAGTTTATATAATCCCCAGCACGACAAGAAAAAATTCAAACACATAAGGGTTAAAATAGGATATTTATGCTTTAGACTTTTTTCAGAAAGCGTTCTGATAAATAAAACTAAGTCTCATTTAAGCAAATTTTTTTGATAAGAAAGACTGTTTTTTAACATCGAATGATGTTTTGAAAGAAGTCTATTCAAATTAAACGCCTATATTAGATTCGACTTGTTTTTGGAGGTTCTTGGAGAGCACTTACTTTATAATTAAAACTTCATTTTCATATGAACGGATAGGTAAATTCATGCTGCAAAATTTTTTAATATCCTTAATAGCTTGTGGATCTCTTTTTATTGATGATTTGGTTACAAGAACCAAACACAAATGGTTAACCTACTTATGGTTATTTATTATTATTTTTATTTTTAAAACAATACTATATTCATCACTTAATGGTCTTTAGGATTTAAATGACAAAGAACGTTTTGAAAATGAGTATTAACATATATTTAAACATTAGAGAGGATATTATAACTCAAGATGTTTTATAACGAATTTTAATCATGTTATACACATCGCTAACCATTTATCCCAAAGCAAAGAGTCGTCATCGATTATATATTCCAAATTCAGTATACACAATAGATGCTCCCGCCATTTCTCAGGCAATTTTTGAGAAATTACCTTTATCATTTCTTTTTTTGTGATTGAATCGATGGATTCATCCCTAAATATTGGATAAATTTGAAAAAGAATGCGCGCGGTATCCCAGTACGCTTGCTTCTCCATCGAAAACCACTGAACTCCATTGATCTTTATAGCGTATAAAATATTCTGAGAGATTAATAATCGCGTCACAATATCAACCTCTCCACTTAGTGAGAGGAGAAAGTCTTGAACTTCTTGTAAAATATCGCGCTCGAAAGAGCTCTCTTTTATAGAGTCAATTATTTCTTCATAATTTTTAGCAATATGAGAAACTTGCTGAAATAAAATTCCTAATTGAGAGTTTTGATCAGGATTAAAATTTAATTCGAATTGCTCAGATGAAGGGAAATCTCTCGACGTCATGCATCCACGAAAAACAAGATCTAAAAGTACGGAGGGTGTGTGAAAAATATAGCTTAATACCGATTTTAGATAGGCGACACGCAAAGCTACTTGAAAATGGTGTAAATATTGCTTTTCGTCAGACAATTCTTCATATGTTCGAAAAATTTTTTTAATCCCTCCCTGGATTGTTATATATTCTATTAATGTTTCAAGATCCTTACAACGATAAGGACCATGTTTTACAGAATGACTATACCCATAGTCAATAAAGAGTTCTCGACCTTTTTTGATGCGAGAAATAGACATATAGACAACTACTGGAAGATGATCGATAGTGACATGCACAGGAACAATGTTAGGCATTCCATCATTGACTAATGGACCCAAATTACGAAAAATTTTCCCATCCACATCACCTCCATAGTATGTAGAGTGAGAACCTTTTCTGACATACTGGCCCGCGTATTGGGCAACAATTTCACCAGGTTTGATCTTGCGATCAGCATAAACTCCCCAGCCAATGGGTGGTGTTTGTTTCAAATATAAAGGACAGGGGTCTTTCTTAAATTTTGCATACTTATTCCCGACAATAAAATAGTTTAAGTAGTCAAAAAAATGTTTGGCTTTTGAGGGGTCTTTTTCTTCCATAGATTCTTCTTTTTCTTCCATAGATTCTATTGATCTCTTTTGATCCCATTGATCTATCAAATAATAAGGGCTCACAAGACTTTCTTGCACAAACCAAGATTGTGTCAGCTCAAAAAATTTATGTGCGCTGGCATTGTGAATAACTTGTTGAGATTCTTCATCAAAATAGTGAAAGACAGGTCGCTCTGGCGGAGGTAACGTTCTTTCTAAAAGCTGCCGCATAATCCTATAATTTAGCCCACAATTATTTTCTAATAATTCAGGATTTTGATCCTTCACCTCTTTAGAGTATTTTAATAAGTCAAGCATGGTTTGATTTCCCTGAATGGCTGCATGGTGAAAGGCCGTCCATCCGGAATTATCTTTTTTTAAAACACTGACTTTTCGACTTAGTAAATATTGAGCTGTGGGATAGTCATCGACAATGACACACGCCATGAGAAGTGTTAAGCCTTTTTTATCTACTATGCAGTCTAAACCTTTCTTATCTAATTTTTGCATCGCCCTCATCACCTTTGAAGCTTTTTGATGCACAATAGCCGTAAAAAGATCTTTTTGAGGAATCTTAAACTCTGCAAAATGATCATTCCATGGATAGGCTTTTTGCAAAAATGACACACGTGGATCTGTAATTTGGGACATAAGTTATTCTCTATTAAGTATTCCCAATCATTATGACAGCTCCTGACATGTTGTCAAGTCTTGTTGTATTAAATTTTAAAAAACAAAGGAATTTAACTTACCACTTCGCCCTAAATTTCTTGGTCAAAGATAAGTTTAGGAGTTTAGGGAGTTTTAGATGAATGAAAAAGGGCGCGCAATTTGGGATTACCCAATTGCCCACAAGCTGCCATAATATCTTTTCCACGAGTTAAGCGTAGAAGTGCTTGATATCCGTGAGCGCGCAAACGTTGTCTGAACGCTTCAATGACTTCTTCTTCCGGACGAGCAAATCGATCCCTCGTTTGGGGGTTATAGGGAATGAGATTAATTTTTACATGTAGGCCCTGAAGATAAGCAGCTAGGCGATCTGCATGCTCCAAAGAATCGTTGACATCTTTCAGAAGGACATAGGCTGTCAGAATCTCAAGACCTGTAATCTCATTATATTCTCGCATAGCCTCATGCAAGTCTTGCATAGAGTGCTTACGATTCACAGGCATTAAACGATTTCTCGAAAGATCATCGGGCGCATTAATCGAAACTGCTAAATTAGGTTTAGGACCTTTCTCATAGGTAAATTGACGAATAGCAGAGGCGAGACCGCTTGTAGAGATGGTAATATGATTGCGCCCAAAGCCAAAACCGTTAGGCTCCATTAGAATGCGAGCGGCCTGCATCACCGCCTCATAATTGTCGAAAGGTTCTCCCATCCCCATAAAAACAATATTACGGATTGAGTAGCCTAAAGTATGGCGTGCAATAAAAACCTGACTTAGAATCTCTTCGACTGTCAGATTTCTTAACAATCCCATGCGTCCTGTCTCACAAAAAGCACAGCCCATACGACATCCTACCTGAGAAGAGATACAAAGCGTGCCTCCTGCCTGCATTGGAATGACCACAGATTCAATATCTAAACCATCGTGAGTTTTCAGAAGAAATTTTTTTGTTTCTCCATCGTTCTTTTCCAGATGCAAATGAGGGAGCGAGCATTCTATCCGCGCAAGGATCTCTTTTAGAATATTTTGAGCATTATTAAAAGCAGGCTGTTGGCCAGTAATCAAACCTGTCCTAAAAAACTCCTCATAAATTAACCCAGCATGATCACGTCCTTTACCTAATTCGGCAAAGATAAAATCACAAAATGAGTGATGAGTATGATTGAAGAGTGATACTTTTTGATTCATTTTTTTATGAAAAATACGCACCGAAGAGGGCTCGAACCTCTAACCACCCGGTTCGAAGCCGGGTACTCTATCCATTGAGCTATCGGTGCATTTAACTTGTAGATTATTGAAAAAATCATGAAAAACAGTATTCTAGCGTAAACCCCCATTTTCTTAAACCGAAAAGCTAAGATTTTGAATCTTTTAGAACTTTGGATCCCTTTACAGTGATGCAAAGCCCCTAGTTTCTAGAGAGTTTCCTGTTATAAAATACAGATCCTGGTATAATCCTACATTCCTAAGGCTTTGACTAAGAGATGCTCTAAAAGCCTAAATGGCAAATCCACAATTCAGCTAAAAGAAAAAACCAAGATGACGCAAATCCAAAAAACTGAAGGGATCGTTTTAAAAGTGATCGATTTTAAGGAATATGATCAGATCATGACAGTCCTGACCAAGGAAAGAGGCTTAGTGAAATGGATTTTCAAAAAAAGAACCTCCTCTAAAGCCAAAAATCAGACAAAAATTCCCCCTCTTTTACAAGCCGAATTTCACTATATCGAAACCAAAAATGAACTATGGAAATGCCAGGACTACGACCCGTCGAATTTTTTTTTCAAACTACGAGATAGTTATCAAAAGTTACAATGCGCAGGACGTTTCATTCAATGGATTCTACAATCGCAACCTCTTCATAAACCTAATACAAAAATGTATTATCAATTTTTGATATACCTTGAAAAAATCTTAGTCATGGATCACCTAGAAGCTTTGGAGATAAGCTTTTTAACCTTAATCTTACGCAATGAGGGGTTGTTAAATGATGAGCGTTTTTGTTCTGTATGCCAAAACCTCATTCAAACCTTGCATATCCACCAAGGCGAGCATTTTTGTGCGCAGGACGCCCCCTACCCCTGCCTGATTTTTAATGAAGAAGAGACCTTCACCTGGTTTGAAATCCTTCAAAGTAGGACCTTTAGCCACCTTTTAGGCATGAAAATCCCCAAAAACTTATTGTCCAAGGCTGAGACTCTTTTTCAAAGTCTGCTTAGTTAAACTAATTGGTAGCTTTTTCGTTCTTCAGGCTAACAGGAAAGAAGCGATCCTAAGAAATTTTCTTGCTAGTATATATCCAACTTGCTACTATCTAACTTCAAATTTTATGCGAAAGTGGCGGAATTGGTATACGCGCTACTTTGAGGTGGTAGTGAGAGAAATCTCGTAGGGGTTCAAGTCCCCTCTTTCGCACTTTTAACTCTTCTAATTTCTTCTTTAGACATTATTGTGTTAAACCTTTATTATTTAGTTTTTAAACAAATGTGATTTTTCTTCATGGATTGTCGAGCCTACTGCTCTGCGGCTTCCTACAAAATAAAGCCTTTTTACGAAGTCCTACGCCATCGCTATAAAGCTACCCTATATCGGGACGTCCTTCACTTTGAAATCCCCTTACCGGGATTACCCAACGGGGATATTTTTTATTTTGGGTATGGGGCTGTCGTTTCTTGGGGTGTGCCTCAAGAAATGGAACTGGAATTGCTGCAGTTAGTACAACCGTACGAAGAAAAACATACCGACTATATTGAAACCGATGAATTTACCTACATTTATGGAGAAACTCCTAAAATTCTAGAAGATGAAATCACTCTTCCCAACCACGATACTTTAACAAAGCTAGCTCTCTCCCAGGGAATTGCTCAATCAGTCAAACTTGGAACATTCGAAAATGCGATCCAAGCCACTTTCAATCAATCCAAAAATATTCCTGAAGATCTGGCAACAAAAGGAAAAATTCCTTTATCCAAAAATGAGATTCGTAAAAAAATGGGAGAGCTCTTTTTAGCTCGAAATTCTATTAATCTCCATGCAGATGTTTTAGATACACCGGAGTTTTTTTGGGAGTACCCTGAGTTAGAACCTCTTTATATGATGGTTGCCAATTATTTAGACATTGAAACACGTGTAGAAGTTCTTAACCAGCGCCTCGATGTAGTCCACGAGCTTTTTCAGATGCTAGGCTCTGAGCTGAACCATCAGCACTCTAGTCGCTTAGAATGGACCATTATTTGGCTGATCATTATAGAAGTCATCTTAACTTTATTAAAAGATGTGTTCAGAATTCTATGAAATGGGCGTTATCTATCTTCATTCACCTTTATCAATGGACGATCAGCCCCCTATTAGGCCCTGTTTGCCGATTTACACCCTCTTGCTCTAATTATGCTCTACAGGCATTACATAAACATGGCGCCTGCAAAGGCTCCTGGCTTGCATTAAAAAGGATATGCCGCTGTAACCCTCTATTTCTTGGTGGAGCAGACGAGGTGCCCTAAAAAAAAACAGATCAGAAAACTTAAAGAAAAAAGTCATTCCTTAACAAAAAGCCTGTTAAGATCTCTCAGAAGGTATGAAACGTCCAGTAGACTTTATCAAACCTAACCTCTTCATGATAAAACGGTTAAAAGATATCTAACCTTTAAATTTTTTCTTTAGATTCTTCTTGAATACCTGATAAGTTTAACTTTGTATAACTCCTCTTCCTGGATGTTCCATCCTCTTCCCATGAATTTTCCTGAGTGCTGCTAATCAAAACATCTTTTTGATAGATCGATTGAACTTTCTCATCATGGAAAAAAATATGCAATTTTTCTCTCTCTCTTTGGAGTTTACCACCCAGATTAGCAACTAGAGAATCAAACAAAGGATAAAAAAACTCCTCATAAATATAGCGTTTAACACGAATTTTCTGACTGCCACATTTTAAATACACCTTATCCCCGTTTTTGTAGCCTTGGGACTTCATGTGAATATCTGCTTCCGCAACGTTTAAACTCCATATTTTACAAAAGAAATTTTGTAATCTCTCTGTATATTTAATGAGTGAAGTTCTAGTTTTTTCTGAACCTGAGATCACTAATTTACGATTTTTTAAACGCACAGAAAAATCATTTTTCTTAAGATGTTGAGACGCTAGATGACAAAAAAGGGCCCAGAAAAGTTCTTTATTTTTTAAAATTGTTTCCGTACTTTGTGCGGAAATCAGGCTTAAATGTAAGCTTTCCTCACTTGTAGAGTGGTTAGGACTAAGAGACAGTGTAGATCCCATAATATCTCCTCGAAATTGTATGTGGTGGCTTGCCTGTTAAGGCTTAAGCAATATTCGTCATTTTGCATCCCTAAGTACTTTTAAAAATAAAGGGGTACTTCAAATGACCCTGCGATTCATCCATAGGGAATACGTATAGGCGTACCCGGTTTTAATGCATCACTTTTTAATTTGTTATGATTTCGTAAAATATCCATTTCAACGTTAAACTTACGCGAAATTTTCCAAAGGGAATCCCCTTCTTGAACAATATACAAACGATCTTCTTTGTAACGACGCTCTTCTTTTTTAATAGTGGCAGTAGGTTTATTCAACTGGGTCACTGGCATTTTTTCTGTAGAATTTCTTTTTACCGGGGCTTTAGCAGGCATGGGAGGAGTAACTAATGATTTTTCCATACTTAATGTATTTTCTTGCATCTGACCAGGAATAAATCTCTTTATAGCCAAATGATGCAAATTTTTTTCTGGAGCAGTTTCCCCTGCATATTGATATAATTTAGCAGCCGCGGTCTTCCATACACCATCGCTACGTGGACTTGAAAGTAAATCTAAAGCAAACTTCTCATTTTGAGGGTTCTTATCCTTTAGTAGCCCTAATAATGTAATGACATGTCGATCATCTAATTTTTTCAACGCGAATTCACCATCTAATTTTAACATGAGATGGGCTGCAGCTGGAGACTTATAATCAATATATTCAAGTAAAAAACGCTGTCTTCTAGCAGGGGAAAGATCTTGCACAAGCTTTTGTTGCTCAGCAAATTGAGACAGCATTAACCAAGTCCCTTCTAAAAGCATCGATTGAATTTCGGCCTTACTTACAGAGCTCTCCGCACGATTGAAGAGCAGCTCTACTGACAGAAACTCCGGTGTGATGGAAAATGCATCTTCTAAACTTGAATCAGGAAGATTTTTCATTTTTTTGAGCTGCCAAAAAAGTCCTTTGCTAGTTAGAGGCCATTTCTCTGTATTTGCAAAATGGATCACAGCTTGAAATTGTTCATCAGATAGACCTGGATAGACAGTGATCATCGCTGGTAGACCATTTTTTAGCTGGCCATATACAATCGATCTTTTTTGTTCTGGTTGGGTAAATCCTACTAAAGCTCTCTCTAGGTCAAAATGATGAAATGTCACTAAACAGGCAAGAGCCACATCTCTTTGAGAATATCCATTTTCGATAAGTCGATGATGATTAAGTTGTGCCACAAGTTGATCAAAAGATAAAGAACGGTAGTAGTGAATCAGTTCCGCATTTCCTCTTTCACTCGCTAGAGGGGCTTGTTGCTCTTCTTTAAGTGCTGGTTTTTGTTCAAAATAAGGAGAGGGGGGAGTATCCTTAATCATCCAATAAAAAAATAAAGAAATTAAAAGGATATTAAGAACTCCACTCGCTGTTAAAGCGATCATGAGTTTACGTATATAAGGGAAATTGTCGGAGTTCATTTTAACCTAGTTTCAAGCGCTGATAGTTGTTTTTTTATCCCTTCTGGTAGGCGATCATTAAACATTTTTAGGTACTCTTTTAACTCTTTTACTTCTAGTTGCCAAGCCTCTTTATCTACATGAAATAATTGATCCAAGGAGTCTTGGGAGATGGATAAGCCTTGAATATCCAAAGCACCTGGCGCAGGCAGATATCCTACAGGTGATTCTATCGCCTGATTTTCTCCATCACAACGCTCGAAAATCCATTTCAGCACACGGCTGTTTTCTCCATAACCTGGCCATAGCCACGCACCTTCGGCATTTTTTCTAAACCAATTCACATAAAAAATTTTAGGTAGTTTATGAGGATCTGTGCGTTTTTCCATGGAAAGCCAATGCTCAAAATAATCCCCCATGTTATAGCCACAAAAAGGAAGCATCGCAAATGGATCGTGACGTAACTTTCCGATCACCCCAGCTGCTGCGGCTGTCATTTCAGAGGTTACTGAAACCCCTAAAAACGTTCCATGTTGCCAATTAAAAGATTGTAAACATAAAGGTAAGGTTGTAGAACGTCTTCCACCAAATAAAATAGCGGAAATGGGTACACCTTTGGGATCTTGCCAGGCCTCATCAATCACAGGACATCTAGAAGCAGGCGCTGTGAAACGTGAATTAGGGTGCGCAGCTTTTTCTTTAGAAGCTGGCGTCCAATCCTGTCCAAGCCAATCAATCAGATGAGAAGGGGGCTGCTCTGTCATTCCCTCCCACCACACATCTTGATCATCCGTATAGGCGACATTTGTAAATAAACTATCCCTTGCTATTGTCTGCATTGCATACGGATTAGATTTTGTCGAAGTACCGGGAGCCACACCAAAAAAGCCTGCTTCTGGATTGATTGCATAGAGACGCCCATCATCCCCAATTTTCATCCAGGCAATGTCGTCTCCTACAGTTTCCACCTTCCAACCAGGAATGGTAGGAGTTAGCATCGCGAGGTTTGTTTTTCCACAAGCACTGGGAAAAGCCGCAGCGAAATATTTTTTTTCTCCTGCGGGATTCGTAATACCCAAAATTAACATATGTTCAGCAAGCCATCCCTGATCTCTGGCCATCACAGAGGCAATTCTTAATGCAAAGCATTTTTTTCCCAATAATGCATTTCCACCATAGCCGCTGCCAAAGGACCAGATCGCACGCTCTTCTGGAAAATGTACGATATAGCGATGCTCAGGATTGCAAGGCCAATAAAAATCAGATTGCCCGTCGGTAAGAGGGACACCCACAGAATGCATACAAGGAACAAACTCGCCATCTCCTAAAACCTCAAGGACTTTTGATCCCATATGTGTCATGATATACATAGAGACGACCACGTAAGGAGAGTCTGTAATCTGTACTCCTATATGCGATATTTTAGAACCTAAGGGCCCCATGCTATAAGGAATCACATACATGGTTCGACCACGCATACAACCCGAAAAAAGACTCTTTAAAGTTTTTTTCATATCGCGAGGATCACGCCAATTGTTTGTGGGACCCGCATCATCTTTATGAATGGAGCAAATAAAAGTACTGTCTTCCACACGGGCTACATCGCGTGGATCTGAGCGGCAGAGAAAGCTATGCGGACGTTTCAGAGGATTTAAAGGGATCAAAGTCCCCGTTTTTACCATCTGCGCGCAAAGCCTATCATACTCTGATAAAGAGCCATCACACACAACAACCTCCTCAGGCTGTGTGAGTTGACGCATTTCTTCTATCCAATTTTTCAAGTGCTGATTTTTTATTTCCATCTCACACCTTCCTCTATGAGGCCGGTTATTTATAGATCGGGTTTAGGTCTTACAGAAGCTGTAAAATGCTCTTTTACAGCTTCTTAATGTATTTTAACCCGCGTGCTTGCGTCTTTTAAATTTATCTAAATACTCAAGCGCTTTTCCTGTACCCAAGCAAACCGCCAGCAAGGGATTTTGTGCAATAATGACAGGTAGACCCGTTTCTTTAATTAAAGCTTTATCAATTCCTTTAATTAAAGCTCCCCCCCCGGCAAGAACCATTCCACGTTCGACTAAGTCTGCAGCCAGTTCAGGTGGACATTTTTCTAATGTCAATTTGACACTTTCAATAATTTGTTGAATCGGTTCAGCTAAACATTCTCTAATTTCAACAGAATTGATACGTTTGGTCACGGGAAGTCCTGCGACCTGATCCCTTCCTCGCACTTCCATCTCTAATTCATTACCACCCAGAGGATAGGCAGACCCTATGGTCATTTTGATTTCTTCAGCCGTACGAGGACCGATCATCAAGTTATAGGTTCGACGCATGTAATTAATGATACACTCATCAAACTCATCACCTGCAATCCGTAAGGAGCGGGATTCTACAATCCCCCCTAAGGAAATAATGGCAATTTCGGTTGTTCCACCGCCAATATCAATAATCATATTGGCTGAAGCTTCATGCACCGGAAGGTCTACACCGATTGCAGCTGCCATAGGCTCTTCGATTAGAATAACCTCTTGGGCTCCCGCGTGTAGGGCTGAATCTTCCACAGCTCTCTTTTCTACCCCAGTAATTCCAGAGGGCACGGCTATTAAGATTTTCGGACGGAATAAGCTGCGAGAAGGGGTGACTCTCTTAATGAGGGCTTTTAACATGCCTTCGGCAATTTCGAAATCTGCAATGACCCCATCTTTCATGGGACGCACTGCGTGAATTTTACGGGGTGTTTTACCAAGCATGGCCTTGGCTTTTTGACCAACAGCTAGAACCTCGTTAGTCGTAGAATCTACAGCTACCACAGAGGGTTCTGCTAAAACGATACCCTTTCCTCTGACAAACACTAAAGTATTCGCTGTTCCCAGGTCGATACCGATATCGTTAGAAAATACTCCCCGGAATTTATTAAGCTGCCCAAATGCGGAGCGCGCCATCTTATTGAAGTTATCTTTGAACCCCAATGGATTTTTTTTACTCATCTTGCCTCTATGATCACAATTATGTTTGCAACAGCTCCAATACTTCTTCCCATGTCAATTTAGAGATGGCTTCATCATCTGAGCTTACGACCTTTTTTACCAGCCCCTTCTTCCGATTTTGTAAGTCCATAATCTTTTCTTCAATGGTATTGAGCGTCACTAATTTATATGCAGATACTGCATTTTTCTGGCCTATTCGATGGACACGGTCCGTCGCTTGATTCTCAACAGCTGGGTTCCACCACATATCGTAATGAATGACTGTATCTGCGCCAACCAAGTTTAATCCAGTGCCTCCAGCCTTTAAAGAAACCAGAAAAACAGGAATATTGTGATCTTCGTTAAATTTTTTTACAATATTTAAACGATTTTTACTTGTTCCATCCAAATATTCAAAGGGAATCCCCTGCTTTTGCAGGTCTTCTCTCATAATATTGAGCATTCGGGTATATTGGCTAAAAATGACTGTTTTATGCTTTCCTTCCATCAAATTCTGAAGAAGTTCCATGAGCATATCATATTTGGCAGAATCTCCAAACTCAGGATTTTCCTTTGCAAAAATTGCTGGATGGCAACAGATTTGTTTTAAACGAGTTAAGGTAGCCAAAACATGAATTTGAACCTTCTCGAATCCCTCACGTTTTACCAGTTTTGACAACTCTTCACGTGCGGATGCCGCATACGAATGGTACAGATTTCGCTGCGTTTCAGATAAATGACAGTGATAGACAATTTCTGAGACAGGAGGAAGTTCAGATAAGACATCTTGCTTCATGCGACGTAAAATAAAGGGAGACACTTTTCTTCGTAAAACTTCCAGTTGCGAACCTGCGGGCTGAGAAGGATGCCGAATATATTTTTCTACAAATCTCTCGTAGCTACTTAATAAACCTGGCATTAAAAAGTCGAATAAACTCCAGAGTTCGTCTAGTGAGTTTTCTATGGGTGTACCTGTGAGAATCAAGCGATGCACAGCTTTAATCATTTTGACAGACTTTGCATTGCGTGTTCCCCGATTCTTGATATGTTGGGCCTCATCTAAGATACAGTAGCCAAAGTTAACCGTATTATAGAACTCTATATCCTTTTGCAGAAGGCTATAAGAAGTAATCACTACATCAAATTCTTTAATGGACGTTAAGAGTTTCTTCCTTTGTGTGGGTGTACCGTCCACAGCTAACGTTTTTAGTTGAGGATTAAATTTCCCAATTTCTTCTTTCCAGTTATAAACAAGGGATGTAGGGCACACAACGATAGATATAGACTTGGGGTTGTCTATTTTATGTTGTGTGATAGCAATAATAGATTGAAGAGTTTTTCCTAGTCCCATGTCGTCTGCTAAGATTCCGTTTAAATGCATATCACGTAAACGATTTAACCAATTCACCCCTTCATTTTGATAAGTCCTAAGAGAAGCTTTAATCACTTTAGGAATGGGACTGGAACCTGCCGAAGCAATTCCTAACATCTGTTCTTGGATTAATTTAAGCTTGTTGGTCATGGTAATTTCAATGGGCAATCCTTTATAGTCTGCCACATCAATGCTCGAAAGACTCCATAGAGGACAAGCTTGAACATGATCCCCAAGCTGTTTAATCCCTAAATCATCCATTAACTGAATAATCGGCGCTAATTTATCCAGTTCTAACACAAGGATCTTGTGGGACTTGGTTTCTTTTTTCTTTGTAGATTTTTTTCGAGCTAACTCTACAAATGCCCGTTTTGTGGAAAGACACTCCCATAAAAGATCTAAGGTAAAACCATTTAAATAGCCTTCTACCTTTATGTGGGCTTCATACTGATCAATACGATCCGTTTCTTTCAACTGAACTTTAAACTGGGTATCATCGTAGATAAATTGATCTAAAAGGTTTTCAGGACAGTTAAATTTAATGCGGTGTTGATTGTGAGGAATGACATCTGTCATAAACTCAATAATCTTTTTATCTGTTTTCGCAACAAAATAACCAGTCATCGGATCATAAATGAAGTCCTGGAAGAGCTCTCTTACGATTTTTTGCTCTTCTGTTAAATTACGCGCAAGGATCCCTTGGTCCGTGACAAAAGGTAAAATATGGTCAGCTTTCAATTGAGACGGCGCCGCAGGCACAATAATATCGTCATATACAAATTGTAGCGCTGCCTCTAATTCTCCATTGAGATAGTTGATATCACAAATCGCTCCAAGCTTGCCTACAAAAGGAAGTGTGACAAATTTATCAATAATATCCCGATTAAATACTTCCGCATAACGCATCAAATCCACAATCGAATTTTCTACAAATGTACCAAATAATGCTTCAGGAATGGTTACATCACGAATGGCTGGCAAGTTTCGCAAATGCTTTCTTTTAATACGCGGCTGAAAACGGTAATAGATATTTTGAAAAATTAATCCAGGTTTAGCACATTCAAACAGTCTGACTTCTGGGAGAGTCACGCGTTGGCTGCTATCAATAATTAAGGTGGGATTAATCAAAATTTTAGGGCTTGCCGCTTCAATATACTCCAACTCAAAACGTAATTGACCGGACTGCCCTGAATAACGCAACGGTTCTTCCAGCGTTCCACAATAAAAGCAAGGAAGCACTTGATGATCCGAGTCTGAATCATCGCTCGTATTTAACATTTTGGGTTTAGAAATGGCCATTTCATACCCTTGAGCTAAAATATTTCCAAAAGCTTCTAGATCGATATAAGCTAAACGCAAGTTTCGTTCTTCTTTAGCGTCTGGAAATCGTGCAAAGTCCATTAGCATTCTCAATGTTTGCGTACCTTCAGGGTCAAAAGATTTCAAAGTAAAGAAGTAACGCTTACTACCTATATATAAAGGTTCTTGGTAGCAGACAGCATCTAAAAATTCTTTTATGTTAGCGATGTTTAAAGGTTTTGACCGAAAGGGCAAACGCAGGGCTAATTGAATTTCTACATGGGGGACGTTTGCATTCGCCGCAGGATTTGTAAAAATGACAGCTAATTCAGCCTTATCTTCGGTAAGTTCTTCTTCAGCTAGAAAGAAAGGAGATTTACCCAATACATCAGACGCCCCGACATACTCTATTAACAATTCCTTTTGCAGTTTTTTACTACGACGTGCGGTTTCTTTCGTTTCGGCTTCTTTAAAAGTTTCTCTTAAAGTTTCTTTTTCAGATTCATCAATAGTAGGATTTTTGCCTAAATCGGTCTCTTTAGAATAGCTGACAATGATTTCATCTAAGTGTTCCTCTAAATAAAAGAGGACCGCCGATAAATGCTGACAATCGTATTTATAAGGACAATCACAATCGGAATCGATGGTTGTTGACTCGCGTCGATCAATTTCAATTTCGCAATTGTATGTCTTATCAAAAGCACCTTGAACTTTGCAGCTCAGGCGTACCCGTTGCGCATCAAGGGTAACGATTTTGGCAGATGAAACCATCTTTTTTTCATAAAGAGAACGTCCATCTTTTAAAATTGCTGAGGAGTAATCTTGCTTAAGCTTTCGAAAGTTTAGCATGTCTTAATCTTTAAAGTTTTATATTTATAGAAAATAAGGGAGACCATCCATATCGGCGCAGTATATAAACTCAAGGTCATGTTGTCAAAACAAACTAAAAAATTAAAATTTTGAGAGGAAAAAACAGAGACAAATTGAATTTTTTTTAATTTAGATCATCCATAAGTTGCCAATACAATGCTATTAATTTAAGGTAAAGATATGGATTCAAAACGTTTTTTTTTCGTCCACGTTCAAAACGCATTTAAAGGGAAAAATGAATCATAAAAAAATCGGTATCTTCACCTACCCCTTTGAGGGCGTCCCTGCATGGGATCCAGATAGTATCTTAGAAGGTATATCGGGATCTGAAGAAGCCGTGATTTATATGGCGAATGAATTGGCACATCTCAATTATGAGGTGTATGTCATCGGAAATCCCCCTCGCCACTCCCCCCATTCACAACCAAAAGTCAATCCCAGATATATCCAAGCAGAAGACCTGAATTTTTTTTTAGATATTGCGATTTCATGGAGGGTACCTTTTAAAGCTCCTGACCTACGAAGATTAGCTCACCAAGTGTATTTATGGCCGCATGATAGTTGGCATCAGCCTTTAATCGATCCACGCACCTACCATTTTGATGATGTTCTATGGCTTTCACATTGGCAAAGGGAGCAATGGATTTCTGTGGTTCCTGCCTTTGATCGGTATAAAAAAATATTCGGCAATGGAATTGAAGTCAGTAGCTTTAGACCCATTGGCCTAAGGTCTAATCCCTATAGCTGCATTTATGCTTCTAATTATGGAAATGGATTAGAAAAATTACTAGAAATATGGCCCCGCATTAAACTGCTTTATCCTTTAGCAACATTAGATATCTATTATGGATGGCAGCATTGGGGACTTTTAACTAAACAAGAGGAGGAAAAGCTGCGTGGTTTAGTCCAAGATTTAAAAAAATTAGACGTCAACGAACACGGCAAAGTCTCCCATTTTAAATTAAATGAAGCCTTTGAAAAAGCATCATTCTGGACATACCCTTGTCATAATCCAGAAGCGTTTTGCATTACCGCTCTACGTGCACAATATGCAGGTGCTATTCCAGTTGTAATAAAATGTGGAGCCCTCTCTGAGACCGTTCAACATGGCTATCTATGTAGTGAACCACAGGATTACCTAAACCTTTTATTAAAGGCCTTCTGTGATAGTGAAAGTATTTCTATCCATCAACGTCATCAGATGAGAGCATTCATTGATCGCCAGTATAGGTGGTCCACTATCGCAAAAAAATGGCAAGAATTATTTGAAAATTTTTAAACTTATTGTTCTATAATTTCATTTTGTATTATTTCTTACTTAAATCGTTAAAGAGGAATTACCCATGAGCACAGAAAAAAAAGTCGCATTTATTACAGGGGCTAATCGAGGGATTGGATTTGAGACCGCCCGCGAACTAGGCGAAAAAGGAATCACTGTAATTTTAGGTTCAAGGGATCCATCCAAGGGTCAAGAAGCCACAGAAAAACTAAAAAAAGCAGGAATATCAGCTATTTCCTTTAAATTTGATATCAATGA
The DNA here is from genome assembly GCA_001897225.1 of Chlamydiales bacterium 38-26. Taxonomy (GTDB): domain Bacteria; phylum Chlamydiota; class Chlamydiia; order Chlamydiales; family Parachlamydiaceae; genus Neochlamydia. The sequence continues at coordinate 717,251 of MKSK01000001.1, read as the reverse complement.
TCCCAGCGACCACAAAGAAATTTTTGCGTATCTTGAGAAAAATTTTGGTAAGCTTGACATTCTGATAAACAACGCAGGTGTGTGGTTAGATAGCCAACCAGGCGATGGTAAAAATCGCACGAGTTCCACTTCCCAAGAAATTCTTAGAAAAACTTTTGATGCCAATTTTTTTAATCTAGTGGCATTAACGCAAACGCTTCTCCCCCTTATCAAAAAGTCCCCGGACGGAAGAATAGTCAATCTTTCTAGTATTCTAGGTTCATTAACGACACATACAGATCCTAAATCTACAATCTATGAATTTAAAGCATTTGCCTATAACGCCTCTAAAACTGCTCTAAATGCCTTTACTGTTCACTTGGCGCATGAGTTAAAAAACACCAAAATAAAAGTCAATTCAGCGCATCCTGGGTGGATAAAGACAGAATTAGGAGGACCTGCTGCTCCTCTAGATGTTTCAGAAGGTGGAAAGACAAGTGTCCAACTCGCTCTTTTACCCGAGAATGGGCCCTCTGGAGGATTTTTTCACTTGGGTGACCCAATCCCTTGGTAGCTATTAATTTTTATCCATGCTTGCCATGGATATACTCCACCAGGCCTAAAAAACTTAAGGCCTGTGGAGCTTAAGAATCCGCCATGTTAAGCTTTTTTTCTTGTGCCAAAAAGCCTCAATTTTTATACTACCACTTCTTTGTCCTAACTTTGCGGGTGTAGCTCAGGGGTAGAGCATCACGTTGCCAACGTGAGTGTCGTGAGTTCAAATCTCATCACCCGCTATTTACTTAGGAAAGAAACCCTGCGGGTGTAGCTCAGGGGTAGAGCATCACGTTGCCAACGTGAGTGTCGTGAGTTCAAATCTCATCACCCGCTATTATATACCGAAGTAATCTTAGAGACAGTCTTTTTAATGTTCCCCAAAGATGGTATTATAGAATATAATCTCCAGATAGAAAGCTCAATGCTTTCATCTTCATCCTTTTATTTATGAGGTATTTCCGTGTCGACTCAACAAAATGAATACAAAAATGACAACCTTCACGTAACAGTTTCTCGTGAGCCGGGTTCTAAAGTAAAGCTTCAAATTTCTATTTCTCCTCTAGCCACTCAAGCTGCTTTCAAGGAAGCTATTAAAAACATCAATAAAGAAATTAGCATGCCAGGCTTCCGTAAAGGCAAAGCTCCCGATAGTTATGTGGTAAAAAATTATAAACAACATGTGGATCAAGAGTGGAACGACATCCTTGTAAACACAGCTTTTAAAGAAGCTCTTGAAATGGTCAAAATTTATCCATTTGGGAAAAATAGCGTGCAACGTCCTCAAATTAAGGAAGTTTCTCAGGAAAACGGCGCAAAAGTGATTATTGAATACGAAGCAGAGCCTAATGTTCCTGAAGTCAACTTAGAAGAATTGACCGTAAAAAAAATGGAAAAACTCCCTGTAACTCCTAAGCAGATTGAAGATGTCATTACACAAGTTAAATTATCCCATGCTCAATGGCAAGATCTTGCCGACCAACCCATTGCTGATGGTGACTATGTAGACCTCGATATAGACAACCTGGATGAAGGTTTTGAAATTTGCCGTGGAACGCGTTTTGCAGTAGAAAAAGGAAAGATTGGAACTTGGCTCTATGACTTATTGATAGGAAAAAATGTAAATGATGTGGTGGAAGGAGTCAGTGAACTGGACCATCACCATCACGGAGAAAGTTGTAACGACCCAACGCATGATCATTCTCATGACCAAGATTTCAAATCGACCCGCTGCAAAATTACTATTAAGGGCCACCAAAGAGCGACTCTTCCAGATTTGGATGATGCACTAGCCTCTAAGGCTGGAGCCCCTAATGTAGAAGAACTCAATAAACGCATTGTTCAAAGCCTAGAAAAAAGAGAAGAAGAACGTGTTAAAATGGCACAACGCATCGATATCGAAGAACAGCTTGCTGAAAAATACCACTTCGATCTGCCAGACTCTTTAACTAGAGAGGACAAAAAAAGCCGCATCTCTCATGCACTAAGCCATTTGAATCGGGAGGCGATGAGTAAAGAAGAATACGACTCAAAAGTTAAAGAGATCACGGAAAAAGTATCCAATGATCTAGATAAAGCCTATCGTTTATTCTTTATTGAAAGTAAAATTGCTAAAGAGAATCAGATTGACATCTCTCAAGAAGAAATCATGCAAGAATTTATGAATCAAATGGTCAGCCAAGACACTTCGATCATCAGTCAGAGCATGCAACCAGAAGAGATCCGCTCCAGGCTTTATAGCTATTTGATTACGCAAAAAGCAAAAGATTTCATCTTACAAAAAGCAAAACTTATCGATTAAAACTTGACTTGTTGGATTAGATCGTCCTATAAGTATGACTGTGATAAGCGGTTTCGAAGAAAAAGCTGCTGAAGTCATGAAACCTCAGAGTCCCTGCCGGTTCCGCTTAAATAAAGAAAAGGAAGACTATGACAGAAGAAAGAGCAAAAAATTCCCTAACGCCTTATGTGATCGAAGATACTGGACGTGGCGAACGTTCCATGGATATCTTTTCCCGTCTACTTAAAGACCGTATTGTTTTTATCGGTACAGACATTACTGATCATGTCGCTAATGTCGTGGTAGCACAACTCCTTTTCCTCAGAATGGAAGATCCCAAAAAAGACGTTAATATTTATATTAACTCCATGGGTGGTTATATCACTGCAGGTCTAGCAATTTACGATGTCTTACAGTGGATGGGTTGCCGCGTCAATACGTACTGTATTGGCCAAGCTTCTTCCATGGGAGCTTTACTCCTCGCGGCGGGTACCAAGGGACACCGTTATGCCCTACCAAACAGTAGAATCATGATTCACCAACCCATTGGTGGAGTCGGTGGCTCTTCAGCAGATGTAGCCTTGCAGGCGAAAGAAATTCTCTACTTAAAACGTCGCATTCATGAAATCATTGCAGAAGCGACAGGTCAAAGTATTGAAAAAATCGCTCTAGACTCGGAAAGAGATTTTTATATGAGCGCAACAGAAGCTAAAGAATATGGCTTGATTGATGAAGTAATAGCCCCCAAAAAACCTGCTAATTAAAAGGTAGAAATGTCAAAGAAACCTACTCCTATAAAAGAAGTCGTCTCCTGCTCTTTCTGCGGACGATCGGAAGAGGCTGTGGAAAAACTTATCTCAGGTCCTAATGTCTATATTTGTGACAAATGCGTGCGCTTATGTTCGGGAATTCTAGATAAAAAGAAAGCTCCTAATTATGAGTTAAAACTTCTGAAGCCTAAGGAAATAAAAGAACGGCTGGATGAGTACATCATTGGTCAGGAAAGCGCTAAACGAACGATCTCAGTAGCAGTTTATAACCACTACAAACGCATTCGTGCATTGAATAAAGATTCTTCGGACAATAAAATTGATTTTAGCAAATCTAACGTCCTGTTATTTGGTCCTACAGGTTCAGGTAAAACACTCATCGCTAAAACCTTAGCAACCATTCTTGACGTTCCTTTTACCATTGCAGACGCCACGACGTTAACTGAGGCCGGATATGTCGGAGAAGATGTTGAAAACATCATTTTAAGATTATTACAAGCCGCTGACTACGATGTGGCCAAAGCTGAGCAAGGAATCATTTATGTGGACGAGATTGATAAAATTAATCGTACGACCTCCAATGTTTCCATTACTCGCGACGTTTCTGGTGAAGGGGTTCAGCAGGCCCTATTAAAGATTGTAGAGGGTACGGTCGCCAACGTTCCTCCTAAAGGGGGGCGGAAACATCCCAATCAAGAATATATCAAAGTCAACACAGAAAACATCTTATTCATTGTGGGTGGAGCCTTTGTAAATCTGGAAAAAATGATTGCTAAACGGTTAGGTCGTAGCACGATTGGCTTTACCTCAGAGAATAAAGAAGTCATCGATCCAAATGAAAAAAGCATGCTTTTAGCTAAGGCTGAACCTGAAGATTTTGTACAATTTGGGATGATTCCAGAATTCATTGGACGCTTTAATAGCATAGCCAACTGTAATGAGCTCAAATTAGAAGATTTAAAAGAAATTCTCACTAAGCCTAAAAATGCTGTCGCAAAACAGTTTACAGCCATGTTTGAACTTGAAGGTGTAAAACTTACTTTCACGGATGAGGCTTTACAAGCTATCGCCAAAAAGGCCATGGATGCTGGAACAGGTGCACGCGCATTACGCATGATTTTAGAAAATTCGATGAAAGATCTAATGTACGAAGTGCCTTCTGACAGTACGATAGAAGAGATTATCATTGATAAAGAAACTATTACGGATAATAAAACACCTATCATTAAGCGCTCTGCTGAGAAGATCGCCTAGGCTGTTGCTATTAATCTTTCTGAGATTTGGCTACCTTAAAAGTCCCAAATCTGACCGAAAGCTATGTAAAGTTCTCGTAGACACGATCATTAACAATGTTTTAAAAGTCTAATGATCGTGTCTTTCCGCATCTAATGGACAAAATCCAAATTTATAAGTGGCATAGGGATTTTATTCTATTTAAAAACGCTTGAATAAAGGAATGATTATGGAGATTCGTCCCATAGATTTTCCAGTTGTGGATAAAGTTTTACGCCAAAAACTCGAAACTTTGATTCCTCCTTTTTTTCATACTTTTCTAGATAACCAAGACCCTTATGGCATACGCTCAAATTTATTAGGAGTAGCTCTATTCATAGATGATCATCCTGTAGGGGTTGGCCTTGCTTCTCTTTATAGCAAGCTACACAATGCACATATTCATGTTCTTGAGATAACGCCTCTGAAAGCTCAGCCCTCTCTTTATAAAACTCTCTTACAAGCGATCACGCAAAAGTTAATGGAAAATGGAATCAGAATCGCTACCTATAACTATTTTAAAGAGGCACCAGCCACTCCCACTTGGGAAAATATATTTGTTGAAGAAAAATGGGAGGGCCCTCAATCCTTGATGATTGAATGTCTCTTTCATCGTGATCAATTTGATCCCGATTGGTGGTACAAGAAAATGCACTTTGAAAAAGGTTTTGAAGAAATCTTACTCAAAGATCTATCCACAGCAGAAAAAAACGATTTGCTACGCAGATGGGAACAAGGGAGTATCCCCGACTATATTTACCCACTTGATCGCGAAAATGCGCAGATTGAATATGGGAATAGCCTGGCCTTGCGTCATCAAGGCAAAATTGTCGGATGGATGGTGACACATAGACTTAGTCACGATCTCATTCGCTATTCCTCTCTTTACCTTGAAGATGAATTTAGCTCTACAGGTTATTGGTTAAAGCTACTCATAGACGCCTTATATATCCATCGAGACCACATTCTTGACGCCAATCAAGGACTTTTAGAAATTAATCTTAATCAAATTTCAAAATCTTGGTTAAATTTCATTCAAAGACGACTTTTTCCTCAAGCTTCTCAAATAAAACACAAGCAGACTTTTTGGAAATCATTCGTTTTAAATCCTTAAACTCCTTCCAAACTCGCTTTGATTGAACACTCATCATGGGCTAATCAGTGGATCGCTGACGGTTATCTTTCATCTTTTGTTTGAGAAAGCCTGGCCTCAAACGTTTTACCTCTAACAATTAGTGCAGGGAAGAGTCGATCACGGGTTTAATTTTCACTTCTCTAGATTAGTTATCAATACAAAGACTTAACACCTAGTTTTTTATTAAATAATTTGCTATAATAAAATTAGGGATTTTAAAAATGTCTACAAAAAAATTAACAAAGACTAATTGATTCATAAAAGCGTGTATAGTAGATATATTTTTTATTCTAACAAGCTAAGCAATTACAAAATTGCAGGAGATGTATCATGGTTAGTCCTGTACAAGGTAATCCTTCCAGTGTGGATAATACTGCGTTAGCTGCAACTACTTCGTCAGAAACCTCATCTCTTAGCACGACCAGCAGTTTTTCCACAGATAGTATCTCTAGTTTATCCTTTGGAAAAGGGCTTGTCATTTTAGCCCAGCCCAATAGTCCCCAAATCCCGCGACCTTCTCTTTTTTCGGTTTTACAGACCGTGTCTGATGCCACCGCCACTTCAAAACAAAATACAGTAAAAGCTAGTGCAGATGTGTATACGAAGAAGAGTGAATTCTATTTAGATATGATTTTTAGTGCAGATAGTTTACTTAAAATTCTATCTTCTTTAATCGTTGCACAAAGTCAAACCTCCCAGCTCTCGCTACTTGCCAATCCCCAAATCATATTACAAAACGTTTTTAATAACATCTATAACGCTGGCATTCAAGATGATACAAGTAACACTACAGATATACATAACGCAGCCATTACCTACAACAATGCCTATAACCTCTATCAAAGCCAAACACAAGCATTTTTAAATGGTGAAATTGATGCAGCCACCTATGCCAATTATACAACCATTTATAATCAAGCTAAAAACAACTATAATCAAGCCGTTTCCACCTACCAAAATTATGTAAATTCAAGAAATGATACCATCAATCAGTACAATGATCAGGTGGATAATTATAATAATCAAGTGGATGGATTTAATGATAAAATTGATGAAATTAATGCTATAAGGACAGAAAATCACCTCCCCACCATCCCTCGTTTAGAAAAACAAACGAAAATTCCTTTATTACCTGATGCTAGTACAGCCCCCCCCAGCCCAGCTGCAGTCCTGGATATACTCACTCCCACTCCTAAGGGACAAATTTCCCTTATTAGCCCTCCTCCTCCCCAAGATCTTATTAGTGCTATATTCCAAGGCTTAATTCTTTTTGCCTTTTCTGTTGTGGGCCAAATCAAGTATGGGCTGAATATGATCGGAGATGTCCGTCAATTTGCCGATTATTACCTGCAAACAAAAAGTACAGTGAACAGCCTCCCTCCTGCATTTGCCTCGGAAATGGCTACTAGTAGTAGTTCATCAGGAGGATTAGGAAGTAATGCAAGTTTAGGAGCTATCTCAGGTAGCCTCGATCCCTCCATTGTATTTAGGCTTTTTAATGAATCCGCACAAAATGCTTATTTTAAAGAATTTTCTTCACAATTTCCTCCAGGAACCATTGATGTGACGCTTTTAGCCAGCGCGAACCTCCTCGGAACCCTCTCTCTCCAAACAGGCCAAGATTTTTTTAATTCCTTAGAAAAAGATCTCTCATTAAAAAACATTGGGGAAAAAGATTTAAATAAGGCTCTGGCACTAGGCCTTGTCGCCAATATCCTTGAGATCGTGCTGAACAATACATTAACGAATGGAATCCGCCAAGCTCTTAACGGTTCTTCCGAGCAGGGAGTGAATTCTCTCAGTGCCATTATGAATCTTTCCACCCTGGGAGTGGCCATCAGTCTACTCACATCAAACCTTGGGCTTCCAGGTATTGGATCTCAAATCCTTAACCTTTCAGGACTAGATAAATCTGAAATCTTTAATTTACTTGGAGAAGGAACTGCGATTAGTAACTTTATCAGTAATCCCTTCACACGCCTACTGGTTGCAGAGCGACTAGCCTCAGCCATCTCTCAATCATCTTCCAACTTAGCGGGATTACAGGATGCCTTGCAAAACGCCATCCTTCAAGCTGCTGGACAAACGTCCCCCTTCGCCTCTCCTCAAGATTTTTTAAATAATCTTTCACAAAGTTTGACTAATAATGCCATAGCGGGCACACAAGCCTCTAATGCTTTAGATGCTGCTGCTGCAGCTTTATCTAATCCCTTATTTACATCTCGCACGAGTTTTCGCGATGATGTACAGCAATCTCTTGTCCAACAAGGCTTTGCCAGCGAAGAGGCTCTTCAAATTGCCAGCTCAGTCGCAGGAGTTTCCCCTACCGCCGCGCAAGATGCAGTCCTCAACCCTAATGATATTAACTTAAACATTTTATCAAGTAATCTTGCTTATAATATGACCTTAGCGGGCATGACAACCCCTTCTGAAATTGCAAGTCGCATCGCATCAGCCTCGCTAGAAAACACACAAGAAATAGCTGAGGCCACTTTAAGAGATAATATTCAATATCAGTTAGAAAAAGAAAACATCTCTCAAGACCAAGCTAGAAGAATCGCCACAGGGGTCGCTATTCCCTTAAATAGTAGCCCTTTGCTGTCTGATATGAATCAAAGTGAACTCAACGGAAAATTAAAAAATGCCATCGCAGATTCGTATGAACCTGTTTTAGGTGCCGCAAAGGCCCAGCAAGAAGCACAAAAACTCGCCGACCAGCTTGTGGGGCCTGCAAATGCAAATGCTAAAGACATCCATGATCATCAAAATCCTTTGTCGCTAGTCAGTAGCATTAATGAACAGCTCAATGTCTTAAAAAATAACGATGACAATAGAGTCTTTACTCAATCTCTCGATAGTTTCAAAGACTATATAAAACCTTCCGTTGATTTATTTACTTTTAATCAAAGATTAGTCGACCCCGCCACAAAAATATTTTATGCCAACGACCTGATTCACGCACAAGCTGCTAATACCGGGCCAGTTAAAATAGGAGGAACAAATCAGCCCCTTGAACTTCCCGGATAATGAAGAGATACCGTTGAATTTTAAAAAAATTTATTGTATAATAAAATAAAAGGTTTGCAAGTTTTATATATTTATAAATATCTGTAAATAAGACAGATATAAAAATAAAATAAACAATCAAAGCTGCATAAATGTTTAATATTAAAGTCCTTTCAAAATACTAGGAAGGGGTAGTCCTATGACATTCACCACACCATATGTATCCATCAGCGGAATTCCATCAGCGGTTCCCACAACCGTTGAGTATACGAATGCCAAAATGGCTTCGGCGTACTATAATGCGATTTTAGCCTTTATGTCAGTCTTACAACTTACAGGGACTTCGGCTAATCCCTACCCTGCTACGCTCATATCGGGCGGTAATGTAGATCAGATCAATGCTGCACTGGCTCAACTTACCTATCTTGCCAAATACGGAGTGATCGTTACGGGTGCTGGGCAAGTCATCTATCCAAGTACTGCTGTAAGTGCAGGCTTTTTGGCTGCGAATAATCTTTCTACGCAAGTCCCTCCCTCCGCTGGAAAGTCTTCATACTCTCGCTATTTAATGACCATGACAATGGCCCAACAGTATGATGCTGTTTTACGTTCCTTAGCCGCTGTGGGAGTTAATACAAATGCTGCGGCAGGCACCCCGACCTTAAATTTGACCCAACTTCAGCAGTGGAAAGACCTTTCTATCCAAGTCTCAGCAGTAGCTAACCTGGTACAAGCTGCAGCCTTAGAAGGTTATGGAGGAGCCAGAAGTCTACAAAGTATCATAGAAATCGATTATGTCCAAACAGGCAACCAGATTATTTCTCAAAACATGGCAAACTTAAAAAGTGCTCTTAATGTAACACAAAATGTTCTAAATTATCTGGCTGATCTACAGAATCTACACAATCAAATTACCACCAAAACTAGCACATTTAATTTCTGTTATTCGAGGGGTGGTGTGGATGTTCCTAACGAAGCTAATGGCCCTTCTGCCTGGTCGCCCGGCTACCAACAAGCTGCCAGTGCCTTCTTTAACACACCTGTAACGCCTATTATTCTTCCTAGTATTGCTCCTGGAAGCTCGGGATTTGCCTCTGCTTATTTAAAATTAGTGTCCATTAGAGACTCCTTAAGCGCTCAATTACAAAAACTCTCGGCGATCACTTCTGCCTCAGATAGATCCAATACAACCAGCCTATACGGCCGTTTAACACAAGTACTAAATGATATAAAAAACAGCTTTAAAACACCTGATGGACAACCTATCACAGCTTCAACTCCTCCGGGACAAGCCTCTGCCGGATTTAGAAAGTGGATGTTAGATAACTATAGCGCCTTTAATAGTTCAGATGCAGGAAGTTCTGGTCAATTCCAACAAAATATTACCTTTGCAATTACTTCTGCACAAAATTTAAACGATACACAAAAAGAAACTGTACGGAACTATTTATTCGTCTTCGAAGAGTACTATAAGTCTGCCTCATCTGCTCTGCAAGCGATTTCCCAAATTATACAAAAGATGGCGCAGAATATAGCAAGGTAATGGGAAAGTAAAAAACTAATGTCTTAATTTAAATAATCGCCTGAGTAAGGAGGCGTTATGACAACAAATACAGATTTATTCTTAAATGATATAAATAGCATCTCTGCAGTTTATGGCAAAGATTATAGCGATACGGGAATACAAAACATTCTCTCTTTTATGCTCACACAACAAGGCCCCGCAGGGGGAGCTTCCAACCGCTTTCGCTCCCAATTAAATACTTTCAGCGCCACGACAACACCCGACTACGACTCCTTTCTCAAAAACTATCTGACCAATATCTTAGGTTATGATAGTTCTTATACGCCCACGGCCGATCAATTAGACCCCTCGAATGTGAATAGCCCTCTCTTCAGCTACTTCAACATATATAAAACAGCTCTAAAGCAATCATCGGATATTGGTCAGTTAGTGAATATAGATGAAGTGCAACAGTTTAAAGCCATGTTTTCTGATTTTCTAAAAAATTCGGGCTTTGGACAACTTCTTACAAACTCCACAGATTCAAGGTCAGTGACTTTGAACGGAAAAACTTATACGGTGACCGCTGATAATAACTTCCAAAATTTAACGAATTGCTATTTAAATTATTTAAGTACGACAGCCGTCGTGCAAACAAGTTCCTCCTCTATCGTCAATCTACTTACCAATACCTCAGGGACAGGAGCTAACTACATCCAGTCTTATCAAAAGATTTATGAAGCATTTAATGGGCCAATAGGAACCCTCTCCAGCAATTCGGCTGATTGGACGGTTGAACAACAAGTATTTGTCCAACGCTTGACTGAATTTTACAATAGTGAACTACAAAAGACATCCACCACAGCCAATCCCTCAGGCTTTTTCAACACAAGCCAAGCCTTAGGCGATTTCTATACATACAGCCAAAACCTGTACTATAACCCCCAGTTTACCCCTAACGCCTTATCTTATAATGCGAATGGTACTATTATACTCGATGAGGTTCTTAAAGCTTTGATCAGCATGATTGGTACAATTCAAAATGTGGCTGCCACACAAGCCAATACGCTGAATTTTCTCTCTCAATGGCAGGCTGCTTACACGAACAAATTAAATCAGATTCACATCTTTGCGCAAGGGGATGGTACAGCACTTGGTACTTTCAATAACGACTTCCCCTACCAAAACGGGAACTGGGACCAAGTGGGCGCCCAAGCCACACGTAATGCGTTAAACAACATCAATCAAAACTACATTAGTAAGTTACAAGCTAACCAACAAACGATTTCAGATAACGCAAAATCCCTCCAAACAAACGTTAACCAAAGTAACGACGCAGCTAACCAACAAGCGAGTGTCGCTGATAGTTTATTACAAACTATGAGCACGATCTTATCCGCTATTTTTAGATAAAAATTCATAAAGAGGAAGATGCAATGAAAAGTGATAGAGAGCAAGTCAAAAAAGCAGTGGAAACTATTGGGGATCACATCCAAAAAAAAGAGAAAAACGAAAAAAATGTGACACAACTGGCGGACGATTTTTTCAAAAATGGGCATATGCCAAAAGATGTCTTAAATTTGAGTGATCAACAAGTAGAAGGGTTGTATGCACAAGCCTACAATTTCTATCAGACAGGTCGTTATCAGGATGCCATTCAGATATTCCGCTTATTGATTATGTTAAATGCCAGCGAAACAAAGTATATTTTAGGACTTGCAGCTTGCTTGCATATGATGAAAGATTACAAAAATGCGATCGACACCTACACCATGTGCAGTGTACTCGATCCAGAAACCCCTATTCCTTACTATCATATGTCCGACTGCTTTTTATGTATGAAAGACCCTTACTCCGCTATCGTTGCTTTAGAGATGGCTATTAAGCGTGCAGGAAATAAACCGGAATACCAAATGCTAAAAGATCGTTCAGAAATTACGATGAAGAACCTGCAAAGTGAAGCAAAAGAAAATATTAAAAAATTAAGCAAATAATAGAGATAACCCTGCATGGTCATCTCTTCCTTGATTTTGTTCGGCTAAGAAGGAGGCCTTCATGTCAATGAACGTAGGACAAGGACAAGCAAACGTCACTAATTTTCAAGTAGGTGGAAATGTTCAAGCCTCTGGCTTTGATACGTCTAACTCTGCGATTGGTTTCGACCCACGTATTAAGGATACTCTTAATAAATCTGCTCAAAAGCTTATTGATAAATCGTTGAACGGAAATGAGCAAAATGGTGCCAGCATACCTACTCTACCTACACCGACTGCCGATCCATTGACACAATTTCAAGCGTTGATGTCAGCATTTGCGTCCTTTCAAACCACAGGTACGCAAACGAGTAAAACGAATACCTCTTCTCTGGAAAGTCAAACCTCCAGCGATACTGAGGTCACTGAAGACGACGCGCGTGCCGCCTATGGGGAAGATTTCAATCATATATTGACCACCTATGCTAAAGCCAATAAGCTTTCAGAAAATGATGTCGCTAAACTCCGCTTTGCCTTTTATAATTCTGATGCGAATGCTAGTGGTGCCTTAAGCGATGGATCTGACCTGAATCAAGTGCTGCAGACCCTCACTAATCAAGCCCAAGAATCGGCTAAAGCCAATGGATATGACGTTTCAAAACTCAGTCCGCCTGCGGATAATTCCGCCTACAATTTAAACATTTCAGATGCGTACAATAGCGCATTCGAAAAAGCCGTTAATGCAGATCCTAGCTTGAATGCAGATCAAAAAGCTGCTCTCATTTATCAACACTACAATCCCGTGCCGACTGTCCCTGGAGTCAATCAAAAAACGCTAGAAAGCTTTCAAAAAGCCGCCCTACAAAACGTGGCTAAAGAATTTGGTATTCCTCCTGGTTGGACACCTGCCTTAAATAGCCAAATTTACCAAGCAGGGCTAGCCGGAGGTTTTAAAGTCAACTTGCAAACAAACTTAGATGATTATGCAAGCTCCAACAATCTCTCTGAGGCACAGCTTTCTGCCTTAAAAAATGCCATACAAAACCCTAACGATCCCAATATTCCCGATGATATCAAGGCTATGGCCAAAAGTGTCATGGATAAAACGATTCAAGACACCAAAACACAAAATGCGCTGCCTGTGAACTGGCAACCGAGTGTAGGAGAAATTTCTACAGTCTTTAGCGATATTGCCAGTGATCCTGTCACCACAGGGTTTGTCCAGATAAGAGAAATGCTTAATAGTGCTGCAAAACAAATACAACTCCTTCTGCCCGATGGTCCTTTCAAATCCAAAACTTTTGATCTTTTGATGATCATCAGTAAAGCGATTATTGAAGCTCAGAATACAGTCTATGAGCTGCAACAATCTCACTCCGAAATGGCTAAAAAAGAAGGCACTGCCAAATTAGGCATGCAGGATCAACAAATCCGTGAACAAAAAGAGCAAAACGAAGAAATCGCTAAACAGATGAAAAAGCAGCAAGAGATGGCGCTTGCCATGAAAATTCTGGGCCCTATCATGAAAATTCTCGAAATAATCATGAATATTGTGACAGGGGGATTATTCGGCGCGATTTTCGGAGTATTAGATCAAAAGTTCAACATCGTGACTAAAATCATCCAAGGACTCGTAGACGGTGTTTGCAAATTTATCGATGCCCTCATTCCTAGTAATGGGAATCCGGATCTAGAGCGGTTTAAAAGTGGCTTGAAAGCCTTTATGCAGCTCGTGGTGATGGTTTTAGTCTTAGCTGTGGGTGCCCCAGCACTTATGGCCTTAGGACCGATGAAATTTATAGAAATTGGGATACGCCTCTTTACTGAATCGGATATTATCAAACAATTTTGCCTCATGTGCGGAATCCCCAAAGATAAAATCCAATGGATTGTCATGGCTATTTCCATTGCCATCTCTATAGCTGTAGCGGTGGTACTTTGTATAAACCCTGCTAACGCTGTCGCTGCTGTCACCAATCTAGCTACAAAAATCACTGATACTGTGATGAGCATCGTAACTAAAGTCATGTCCATTATGGAAAAGGTTATGGATTTTCTTAAAAACGTTAAAATTCTTGGTAAGATCGTGCAATTTTTGGAGGATGTGGGCACGAAAGTCAAAGACATTGTGAATAAGGTCGTGGATAAAATTAAAGAGATCTTAGACAAAGTAGTAGATAAAGTCTCTGATGTGTTGAACAAAATTCTAGACAAACTTAAACAAAACAAAATCATGGAGAAAGTGGGCGATTTTCTAGAAAATATCATCACTAAAATTAAAAATGATGACCAAGCCTTTATGCAGGATATCTTAAAATGGGTGAACCTGGGGCAGTCAGTCATCGGAGCCGCTCAAAGCACTGTAAGCGGTGTCTCTAATTTATCTCAAATGAAAGTAGCCGATACACGCGGTAAACATGAAGCGCAAATACAAGAACTTGAAACGATGATTAAAATGCTCCAAAAAATTCTGGATTCTTTACTGCATGGTCTTAGCGGATTTGGTGAACAGCTGAGTGAACTTAAAGCCGTTCATGATAGCCTCTTAACTGGTCTTCAAGATGTACTTAACAAAACAACATCCATCCGGATCACTTAAAAAGGAGTAGGAATATGAGTGCAGATCTAAAAGCAGCTGATAGCGATGAAATCAAAAAAATCATCCAAACAATCGTTAATAAAAATAGAGGAGATCTGACGGATGAAGAACTCATTCAGCAAGAAGAGGCCATGATTAAAATTTTTGACCAAGGCCTACTTCCAGGAGAAGCTTTAGGATTTAGCGAGGAATTTTTAGAAATCGTTTATGGTTTTGCTTATTCACTTTACCAAAAAAATAAGATAGAAGAAGCCAGTCAACTCTATCGTTGGTTAAAGACAATGGTCCCCGTCAATCCTCGTTACACCACAGCTTTGATGCACTGCTATATTCAACAAAAAAAATGGTTACCTGCGGTGGCCTTATTGATGGAAGTGGCCTATTTTAATCCCGAAGATCCCTACCCTTTTGAAAAAATGTGCGACTGTCTCATTGAAGCTGAACACTATGGTTTTGCCCTCACAGCTATTGAAAAAGCGATTGAAAGAGCAGGAGATAAACCTGAATATGCGGCTGATAAAGAAAGATGGCTTCTGACTTTTGATTACATCATCCATTTGATGGAAATTGATCCTGCATTAGTGGAAAAGATTAAAAATGAATATGCGGCCAAACAACAATAATTCTCTCCCCATAGAATAAGGAGGAGAACAGATGAGTATCAGCGGAAGTAATAGTGGAATCCCTGGAGGCATTCCAGAGTTCTCACTGACAAACGATCAGAATGCAGCGACTAATGTCGTTAGAAATGCCATTGGTATGATGGCAAATACAGATAAAATCGACTTGAGTCAGATAGGTGTCTATACGCTATGGAAATATGATACGACATCCAGTAGGCCCACATTAGCACCCTTAGAACAGATGAGAGTGGATGTATCCCCCTCTAGAAGAAAAGAGGAATGGAAAGAAATCTTAGAGGAAATTCTTAACGACATGCCTCGTAATGTGCGAGCCGCTTACGCACAAAGCTTACGCACCCCACCGGAAGAGCGTAATCCTACACTCATCGCACTCGCAAAAGTACTTGAAGGAACAGCAAAAATACTGAGCTGGATGGCGGAAGCAGTTGATCACTTAGATCCAAACAATCCTTTAGCAGGCCCAGGATCTGAAATTGACTTTAGAAGACAGGTGAATATTCAATTAAATGACAAGTCTCAACGAAGCATCATTCATGATAGCCAAACGGCTTTTACAAGTATGCAAAATGAATTACTAAAGATGGGTTCAAATCAACCATTTTTTGATGATCTTTTGGGAGTTCTAAATCAAATCGGTAGCGCTTATCAGACCTTGCATGAATTGCGTAAGCTACCCAAGGAATGAGAAATGAGAAATAATCAAGACTTAGAAGCCTTGAAAGAACGTAAGGACTATTTAGCTAAGGTTTTACATCAGATCAAACGGGATTATAAGGCTAAAGAAAAAGGGGAATCCTTAAAGATTTTAAAGCCAATTCTAGAATCCTTAGTACTTACAAGTGCAGCCGATGCAATAGAAAATGCGACTCCCTCCTTTTTGATGAGTTTAAGAATAGCTTTACAAGGGATTGCTCTTGAAGATAGCCCAGCAGGTATCATTGGCGTACATTTAAACACTATCACTAAATCCATTGCAGGATTAGTTTTAAATGCTCCTCTAAGTGGAAACAATGCAGGAACGCGTGAGTTTTTTATACACTTGTTATATGCACTAGAGATAGCTGTTATTGCGGCTCTATGCTGTTTGGAAGATGCGGAAATAAAAAATCAGCTTCCCAATGAGGATGTGAGTGATCCAGAGGACATATTTGAGCTAGAACTTATACTAATGATGGTTTATCGCACAGGGGTGATAGAGGCCTTGATTAAACATATGCTAATCTCCTGTGGGATAAAAGAGGAAGGTCTAAAGGTGACTACACAATTTCTCAAGGGATGTGTGACCTTGCTCTCGATCCTAACAGCAGGAAGGCATGATCTGAACACGATTAAAACTCTCTGTCTTGACCTAAAGGATTACGTAAGAGAAAGCTTAGGAGATATCCAAAAGTTTATCGCGTCCCTAGAGCAGATAGACCACTTATCCGAATTGAGTATTTATATACAACAAGCTGAAATAACTCTGTTGGACGAAGATATGGATGCATTGTTGACAATTTATACTGAAGCATTAGGTTTGATAAAATCCAATCCTGAATCCATACGCGCCGAAATTGAAAAAGTAGTGCCATTTGCACAAGTCATCAAGAGAGCATTTTCTAGTGGATGGATGAATGTGAATCAAGCCACAGTTGCACACTTAATCTAACAATATTCTCTAAATGAGAAGGAGGCTTCCATGCCAGATACAGGTATTAATATTAATCCAGACAGTGGAGGAACCGCTTATATTCCTCTACCTAATCAAGATTCAAAAGCCGTTCAATCACCTGTCCAAGACAAAGCAACTTCACAAGCTAAGCAGGCGGATGCTGTCAATGGTAAATACTATACAGACTCTACCTCTAGTGCAGCTACACAAGAACGCACCTTGACCCCCGAACAATCAAAAAACCTCTTAACTCATATTGCCCCTCCTAATGTGCAAATGAGTGGAATTAGCGGCACCGCAGCTCAAGAAGGGACTGGAAATCCTTTTCTACGACCCAATCCCCTTGTGGCTTTTTTTATGACCTTCACAGAGATTTCTAATACCATGCGCCAGATGACGAATGCTTACGCACAGTTGACGATTTTGCAAATGACAATGACGAATGAACTAGGAAAAGGGATCGCTGCTGAAATCTTACGAGGAGCACAAGCTGAACATGATTCCTACATGGCAGCAGCTATTGCAGACTTCACACAAGCCGGTGTTGCACTGATTCAAGGAGCTGCACAATTTAAGGCCAAAAGCTCTGCACAAAAGCAGCTGAATCAGCAAAGAGAAAGCATGGAGAAACGCACCTACGGGGAAAAAGATGCCAGTGGCGAGAAAATCATTAACCCAGGCACCGAACAAAAACTGGCTGATGCTAAAATAGGGAAAACGAATGCAGAACAAGCTGTGAAGAACGCAGAACATAACTTAAGAAATGCCGAAAAAAACTATGCCAATGATAAATCTACAGACAGCCGCAAAGCAGTTCGTGAAGCACAAAAAGAGTTAGATACTCAGGAAAGAAAACTCTATGATACAAGCAGAAAATTAGATGAAGCTGAATATCAACACGATAAAAACGTCAAAGGCCTAGATAAGTTTGAAGAAGATTACGCAGGGACTCTAGAAGGTGCCACACAAAATAAAATGTACTCCATCAAAATGAGTGGGGACTTTGTCAGTAAGGCTATTGAAGGGATCAGTAATATGATGCGCGCGGGATATGCTTTAGAGAAAGGTCAAGCCGAAGCCATGCAAAAATTAATGGAAGGCTACCAGCAGAACGCGAATAAAACCATCGATCTCTTGAACAATATGAAGAGTGAAAACTCACGTCTCATCGGGGATCTCATGCAGCAGCTGCGCGGTTTCTCTGACCAAGCCCGCCAGTTATATGGAACGATCGGCGTACAAGGTGGCTAAAAGAGTCTAGGTAGAGTTAACTTCCTGTTAACTCTACCTTTCATTGATGCAGTTTTTTGCTTTAAAAAATGATATTTACTTTGACTCCCAAAAAATGATTTGGTATGAAGATGAGCCATAATTAAAAGTTTCCATGGGATGGAGTAACATGTTTCCAAGTTTTTCAACTTATTTAGGATATAAAAATCATCCATCCCCAAGGGCTCATTCCAATAATCCTCCTTATGAGAGCTATGAAAAATTGAACCATTTATTGAGTCTAAAAAAATTGCATTTTTCTTTGTATGACCATTCTGTTAATCGAGAAATCAAGCCTTCAGAAGCTCTAAATAAACAATTCCCGCGCATCGACCCAGTGTGGAAAAGAGTTTTTAATCTAATAACCTAGTGATGAATAACAGCACACCCAGAGAGTGAATGAATTTAAATGAAATCCGCCATGCAAAAATTCGCATCAGTGATTTTTTAAAACCCACTTCATTGGCTCGATGTCAAGTTTTGGAAAGGGATTTAGCCTTTCCTGGGAAAATTTATCTAAAATTCGAAAATGAGCAACCCACGGGCAGTTTTAAGGTCCGGGCTGCCTTTAATCTCATCAGTCAACTCTCTTCAGAAAAAAAAGATCAAGGGGTGATTACAAATTCTACAGGAAACTTTGCCCTGGCTGTCGCCTACGCCGCTCATTTTTTTCTTGTTCGTGCTACCCTTATTCTTCCGACTGACACCCCACGATCTAAAATCGATAAAATCATGAAATTTAATCCTCTGATTTCCTTTTCTAAAGAAGCAGATAGTGAAGCCCTCATGGGCTCTCTCATCCAAAAGAATGGGTATACTCCCTTACATCCTTACAACGATTATCAAACCATCTCCGGCTTTGGTACACTGGCACTCGAGGTGTTGGAGCAACTACCTAACGTTCATCATTTCTTTGGTCCTATCGGAGGCGGCGGACTTTTGAGTGGCTGCGCATTAGCCTTAAAAGAGACTCTCCCTACAATAAAAATATACGGCATTGAACCAGCCGGGGCTGGGGACTATTTTGCTTCTCGCATGGCAGGAAAAAAAGTCTCTTTGAATTTTGTGGATACTATAGCGGATGGATTACGCTATCCTTGCGTAGGTGAATTAAACTATCCTCTTTTAAATCAATTTGTTGATCATGTCCATTTAGTCAGTGATATAGAGATTAAGCAGGCGCTAGCTTGGCTGTGGAAAAAGTTAAAAGTGAAAGCAGAACCTGCTGGAGTCGTCTCTCTAGCAGGTTTTATCAACAATCATAAAAACATTAATGGCAACACCGTTATTCTGATTACCGGCAAAAATGTAGAAGAAGAAAAGTTTAAGGAATGGTCTTCATCTTCTTTCTATCCTTAATCAAAAACTGCGATTTTGATGAGTGTGAGACGTTTCATTTTCCTTTGCGCAGAGTTTTCTCTACATTTTACCCTACTTATATTAGAAGTTATTCCTGTTATTAAAACATAAAACACGTCAAATACAATGTTTTAACATTTATATTCTAATTTCTGTCCATGGCAACAAAAATTATATAAAAAATTTTTAAAAATCCTCTTTCTTTAAATTGTTAATAAATTTATTCTGATGTACTTGTGGAAACAAAGTGATGTTTTATTTTTTATTATTTACTCTCTGAAAACCATATAGACAGGAAAGTTAAATAATTATAAAATCTGAGCCCGTTTTAGATAATAAAAAAATAAATAATGCAAGATAATTTTTAAATATTAGTAATTCGACAATGCCAAATTCATCAATAAGGACATTATGAGTGATACTGAAATCGATGATCAAACAGACAAATTAATGAATAAATTAACGTATCGTAAACAAAAAAGTTATACTTTTACTATTGGTTCCAATTTACATGAAAAACTAGAAAAACATCTTTTTTCACTAAAAGCCATCAATAGAAAAAGTTCTAAAGGAAAATGGGTAAACGACGCCATTTTAGAAAAACTTAAACAGGAAAATGTAGGCGATCTTTCAAAACAAAGAAGGATACAAGTGTTTCTTGAGGATTCTATCTCTAATGAAATAGAAAAACGCATTCAAGTTTTCAAAAAAGTCTATTCTAGTTATTCCAAAAAGCAGTGGATTTTGGAAGCTATTCATGAAAAACTTGATCGTGAAGCTAAAATTATTAAAGAAGAACTTAAGAAAACCTATGGAAATGGAGTGAAATCCTAGTCCTTTTCTAATTTAAATGGATCTAATAAACCTAAAAGACAGCGACTGCTATCTTTTAGGTTTATTTTTTTTTATGTAAAAATTAATATACATTTAGATACTAGTAAGAACAATTCTTATCATTTTTCTTATTAAAATGAATACACGCATCTAACAACAGGGGTGACTGTGAGTTTCAAACTACCTTCCCTTGAAAAAGTTTATCAAGCCATTGAGATTCAATACACCTCGTTTGAAGGCCTTAAATCTGATTTAAATAAATTTCCTCATCAGTGGAGAGATAAGAATACCAATCGTTTATCTCTCATAGCTGCCTATACTCTACTCTCCAATAGAAGAATTGATCTTTTGAAATCATTAAACGATCGAGGAACTTATGAAAAATGCCTGAACGCAGAAATGGACCAGTTAAAGGAGGAAATTCAGGAAATTGGGCAGCAAATTCTTACAAGTTTTAACCCCAAAGAAAGTAAAGAAATCACAGCCATCATTGAAAAAATAGACGCTTGTTTCACTAACATTCTACATATTATTTATGAAAACCAAACCCTCATTAAGGGCTCCAACCACCTTTCTATCCTATTAAATTATACAGTTTATATTGCAGCTGGACTGAAAGGGGGGTTCATTGCAGCCTCCGTTGCTCTGCTATTTGCGACCATGGCTCAGACTTTTTATGAAAAAAAAATCTTTTCAATTAAAAAAAATCTTTCCACTATTTTTACAACACATGCACAAACCACGCACTTTATAAAATATTACTTTCTCTCTTCATCCACAGGATATAAGGCTCTATTTTCCCAGTCGTACACCGTAGGGATCATCGAATTTAAATACAAAGATCGTAAGGTTTGGATCCACTTTAATTTAAACCACACTCCCGTTTTTCACCCTTCAGATGTGCATTATTTAGCAGAGATGATTCAATATTGCTTCCAGTACGAAAATATGACTCAGGAAGATCTACAAGCTATTGCTCAAGAATTGAAAGAGTTGCAAATACCAGGTCGAAAAGATGTATTTAGCGGAGAATCCTTGTATAATGCTCTCATTAGCCCGGGTTATACCTTCTCAAAATTTATGTAGTTAATCTATGGCAATAGATTAACTACCCTTACCTTGAATGGTTAAGCCACAACTTCCAGGGCTTCATTAGCCGTCTTTTGGACTTTTGCATCTGTAGAGGATTTTGAACATAAATAACTAATCCCATTACCCATGCCCGTCAATAAGGCATATGCCGATAGACCTACCGCGATGGAAGCTACCTGTGTTAAAGCAGGGGTTACCATAGGAGCCACTGCATAACCTATCATTTTTCCACAATAAGGTCCAAAAGCTCTTTCAGCTGATCTTATGAAAGCATTAGAAATAATATTAGGTAAGTAAGTCCTTGCCACTTGCTTGCTATACCATCCACCGACGCCACTGGCTAAACCTGTAGGAAGATTCTTCGGAATGGAAAATGCAGAGATGGTACCCGTAAATAATTGAAAAGAACCTTTAGCAACGGCTGAGGTTGTATTTAAGGCAAAAGAGCCTGTTTTTAATAGACCTTGACTTGCAATTTTAGCCACCGAACAAAACGTGGGCAGACTATAACTATTTAGACTTATACTCATTACATCAACTCCTTTTTAAATGTCCTATTATAGTCGAAAATTATTAATAAATTATTAAGATAATAAATTTGTTGAAAAATTAAAAAAAATGCGAATAAATTGAATTTGTATTAAAATATATTATGAAAGGGTCCCCTATTTATGTTTTTTGGACTTCACTTGTCTAGGCAGATTAGTTGCAATTTGATACGGAAATTAAACTGGTTATTTCTTTTTAATCTTTATTTTTGGCTCGAAATTTGCTAAAAAATGAAGATTGAAGCAATCACAGAATTTAATTAGGGTCCAGTGAAAGTGGATCAAATGAATCTAAAAAAGAAACATTGGAAATCACCCTATACAGAGTGCTAAAAAACCAAAAAGTTAGGTTAATATCAAAATACAAGTGGATATATGATTCCTTTAGCACAATTTTGTAAACAACTCTCCTTAGATTTAGGCTTGGAAGAACCTCTTAAAGAGGAGACTCCGGGGGTTTTTAATTTAGCCGTCGAAGAAGACATGATCATTAAAATAAGTACGGTTGGAGAAGGAGTATCTTTTTATGCATTCCTCTGTGAATGTCCAAAAGAAAACGTGGAATTGTTTTTAACAGATATCATGGATGCTAATTTATACGGATACATCACACGAAATGCTGTATTGGGGCTGTCTGAAGACGGGAATCAATTGACGCTATCTCATACTATAGATTACAATATTGATTATAAGACTTTTAATGAACTTCTTCAGGATTTTTATAATGTGGCTATCTTCTGGCGAGAACAAACATTAAATAATTTAAATGTAAATAGGCAGTAAATGTTACCCTATCATAAAAAAATGGTTTTAAAGCTATGTCTGCAAAATTAGTCGCAGAAGAAGGCATACAAAAAGGTTTAGTTCTTTCCCTAGAAGACGGAAATGAGTGGGTCATCGGACGAGACCCTGATGCCTGTCAACTTCTAATAGAAGATCCTTCTGCCTCTAGAAAACATCTTTTATGTCGTAAAACACCAGAGGGTATTACTGCGCAGAATTTGAGTTCCACCAATCCCGCTTCGATTAACGAAGAACTCATAAAAGAACCTAGACTCCTGCACAATGGAGATATTGTAAAAATTGGAACGGGGTTGTATCGTTTTTATGCCGAAGATGAGGCTCAATTAATGGATCAAGGAGAAGTATCTCAAATTTTAAGTGCAGCAAACGTAGATGAAAATGGTTTTGAGAGTCATTTGGGAAATGAAAAAGCTCTTAACGCTCCCCAAGAAGAAAATTCCCTTTTGAATCCATCTGAATCGTCTAATTCCATTGAAAATGAATCTATAGAACAACCAGAGAATCCGGTGCATAAACAAGAAATTATTCCTAGTGAACAAGAAATAGAAAATCCTGAACCACAAGCCCTGTTAGAAAGTGCGGACATGCAGGAGCAGCCCATAGAAACGCCTCAAGAAGAACATAACAAGGATGCACCTGTCGATACACCTCCCTCTTCACAAGAAAATTTTGAGGAGCATGAAGACCATCTCTCTATTTTTGAAGAATCTGCGGAAGAATCAAAATTTCCCGAAATCAATTTCGATCTCACAGAGACAGGTCGATGGTTACTAAAAGTTGTGGGTGGACCTAATCATGGGGCAGAATTCACCATGCAGCCCACATCCACCTATATCATCGGGACGGATCCCAATAGTTGCGATATTGTCTTCCATGACACGAGCGTTTCGCGTCAACACGCTAAAATCACTCTTAATGAAGATGATACGATTAGCTTAGAAGACTTAAAAAGTCGTAATGGGACATTTGTAGATGGCAAACCACTTAAAGGCAAAGAAACGATTCCCACTAACACCCTGATCTTAATGGGAACATCTTCCTTTGTAGTTTACGATAGAGAAGGTGAGATGCAGACAATTATATCGCCTCTTTTACCCTCGATTGTCAAGGTACTGCAAGAGGAACCAAAAAAAGAAGAGCCTCTTCCTGCAGAGCCACTTAAACCCGCTGAAGAGATCAAACCCATTGAACCTATTGAGCCTCCAAAGAAAAAAGAACATACTCACGATGCTCTGGGGGCGTTTATTTTAATTGCAATTATCACGGGACTATTTGTAATCATAGGAATCGGGACAACGACGTTATTTAAAAGCCAACCTGTTGTCTCACAGCAAGTAATCAATCCTGATCATGATCTTACTCAGGCCCTTGCAGCCTTTCCTAAGGTCAAATATTCATTCAATCGCAGTACAGGGCGTCTATTAATTGTGGGTCATGTCCTCACAAATTCTGATAAAAATCAGATTCTCTATAATCTTCAAGGCTTAAATTATATTCGTAGCATAGATGACAGTGGGGTGATTATCGATGAAGGAGTGTGGAGAGAGATCAATCAGATTATCTCCCAAAATCCCAACTGGAAAGGTATTTCTATCCAGGCTCCTACGCCAGGACAGTTTGTCATTTCCGGATATTTAAAGACTAGAAAACAATCTGAACAACTATGGGACTATATTTCCACGAATTTTCCCTACCTAGATCTCCTCGAAAAACGCGTAATTGTGGAAGAAGATGTTGTGTCTTCGATTGGAACCATTTTGCAAAACAATGGGTATAAGGATGTTACTGCTCAAATGAATGAAGGTGAAGTCATCCTTTCTGGCAACATTCCGGCAGGAAAAAAGAGTTTATTTGATAAAACACTGACCGCCATTAAAGAAATTCCAGGGGTTAGAAACATTAAAAACTTTGTCACGGAGCTCGCTCCCGAGCAATCCATGATCAACATCTCTGATCGATACGAAATTACGGGAGTCTCCTCACAGGGCACAGCCAATACAAGTGTAGTGATCAACGGAAGAATCCTGACTCGAGGAGATGCTCTCGATGGAATGACTATTACGAGCATTAAACCCAATGCGGTTTTCTTGGAAAAAGATGGTATTAAATATCGCATTGACTATAATCGATAAATATGTGAGAACAGGATTTTACCACTATATTGCATTTATTATGGGAGTGTGCTATAATAACTTTAGTGGGGAAGGAAATTACTCTCAATTGAACCCCTAAGTAACGAGGTGAGTGATGTTTGGTCTAGAAAAGCAAAAAAAGAAAAAAACTGAAGAGTTTATCTTTGAACTTGAAAAAGAGTTAAAATCCTACCAAACGCACCAAGAGTACAAAAAAAGAGTAGAGGAAAAGATCCAAGACATCCGTGGGGTCCTAAGAAAGGGCGATAATAAAGATGAGTTTGACAAATTCGGGGTGCTCTTGCATGGATATACTTCTTTACTTAAAGTGATGTCGCGGTTAATGCCGAAGTAACTAAAAAGAGCTTAAGTGCTCTGTTGGGCTGCTATCCTTTTAAGGCGCTTGTGGAGCTAAAAACTCCTACAGTGCTTTTGAGTTGAGGGCGGCCCAACTGAACACTTAACAAAACGTATGAAGTGAGAAGCGGTTCAGAAAGAAGATGGGTGGCATCTTCAGGAAATGTAATTTCCAGTATGAATCTCTGGCAAACTTATACTCCTAACAGGAGGATAATAATATGTCTGCAGGAAACACTAACCAGTCATTCCCATCAGCCCCAACAAGCTATAGTGGGTTAAATCGCCAATCGGGTTTTACTGTCCAAGCGCTTATTGGTATTATTAACAATGCTGTATCCAGTGCTAAAGCTAAATTATTGCAGATCCAGAACAACCGCAGCTCTATCAGTATCGGCGATATGTTCGAGATGCAAATGTTAATGAACCACCTTTCTCAGCTATCTGAAATGGCAACAGACGTTGTGAGTGCATCTAACACCGCTATCTCATCTATGGCTCGTAATATTAAATCTTAATCTTAACTGATTAAGATGAAATCTGGATCAAGGCTCGGGGAGCATGAATCCTAGTCAACCTCTAGAATCGGAAGGCTAGAATAAATCCCCCAAGTCCTTGATCCAGACGTATACAGCTGTCCTACAATTGAATGAAAACGAGATTTAACAAAAGGATAACAGTATCATGGCGAAAGAAAAGATCGAGGACTTCAAAGAAGATTTTCCTCTCCTTATTGAAGCAGGTTTTGTAGCAGTCAAACAACTCGATGAAATCAGCGCCACTCGGATTTTCCAAGCCGCGCAAGCCATGAATCCTGAAAGTACAGCCCCGCAAATTGGTTTAGGTTATATTGCGTTAAATAAACTTGAAGTCAAACAAGCGACGAAAATATTTGAAGAAGTCACGCAAAAAGAACCTGAAAATTATTTAGCCCAAACTTTTTTAGGCATCTGTTTTCTCCTGACGAAACCTAAACGAAAGAAAGGGGAAAAAATGATCGAAGAAGCCATGGAAAAGAGCAACGATCCCACAATTAAAAACTTAGGGACCATTTCTCTCCAGTGGGCTGATAAAGACTTGAAAGATTTGAAATCTCCCTTCTTTGATTCAGAGAAAGGGGAAGTAGCTAAACAAAAATAACTTAACAGTCTTAAAAATTAGACGTCTAATTTTAAGATAGGAAGTTAATATTATGGCACTAGATAAAATAGAAGAAATAAAAAAAATTGGTAAGTCGAGCATTAGTGATAGCGATATTCCCGAGAGAATAGAAGGCGTTGCTAAGCAAGATCAATTTGATGCGCTTATGCTTCAAAAACAAAAGCAAGACCAGCATCAGCAGGCAACTACTACGCAGCAAATAGAAGATTCCACAAAGAGTAGAAAACCTAGTCTGATGGACCAGGTGGCTGACCTTAACCGGAAAGTAGAGCAGGTAAAAAAAGTCCAGCCCGCTGACATAGTCGCCCAGGCGCAGACTGTGATCTCGAGAATGTCTGAAATTAAAGAACAGTTAGCCTTACCTGATCAAGCGATCAAGCCCGCCTACCGCGATTTGCTAAAAAATAAATTAACCCACATTAATGACAATCTACGGATTGCTTTATCTGCGGCCGGAGTAGAAAATGTTCCTCCTGCCAACCAGGCCAGTGGCACAAATCCAGTTGATCGCTTCCTAGGTTTTTTAACGGATGGTCAAGCTCAGCTGCAAACCATTGCGAAAGAAGTGCAAACCATGCACCTTAATAAAAATAATATAAACGCCGCTTCAATGCTTGCCGTTCAGATTAAAGTAGGATTTATTCAACAAGAACTCGAATTCTTCAGTAGCGTGCTCAACAAAGCTCTTGAATCGACAAAAACCATTATGAACGTCCAGGTTTAATCGCGAGGATGATGGCTGTTGAAAATATACCCTTCCTTCTTTAAAACTCCCAGCTGTCAAAAAATAAGGACGCAATGATATGAGCTTAGACGATCAATTTGATAGACTATTAGGCAGCATTGATGACCTTGAGCTCACGACAATCAATGGACGTATCACTGAAACAGTCGGAATGCTCATTAAAGCTATTGTCCCCAATGTAAAAATTGGAGAAGTATGCTTGGTCAAACGCGAAGGTGAACCTTTACGTACAGAAGTTGTAGGATTTACACGTGAGGAAGTTTTTCTTTCTCCCTTAGGAGAAATGAAAGGTATCGGTCCTTCGTCCGAGGTGATCCCCACCCATATGCCCCTGCATATCAAAGTAGGTCCTAATCTCTTAGGCCGGGTTTTAAATGGCTTAGGTGAGCCCTTAGATGTGGAAACAAAGGGACCTCTGGAGCTGGATGAGGTTTATCCTGTCCTTCAAGCCCCGCCAGATCCTGTCAAAAGAAAAAGAATTGAAACTCCTATATCTGTAGGAGTAAGAGCTATTGATGGTGTTCTTACTACAGGTTTAGGGCAAAGAGTGGGCATTTTTGCCGCTGCCGGGGGAGGTAAATCCACTCTTTTGGGAATGATTGCCCGTAATGCTCGCGCGGATGTCAATGTCATTAGTTTAATCGGAGAAAGGGGACGTGAATTAAGAGACTTTATTGAGAAAGACCTGGGACCTGAAGGCCTCGCCCGCTCTGTGCTTGTGGTTTCTACATCGGATCAAGCTTCCCAATTAAGATTAAATGCCGCTTATGTCGGAACTGCCATCGCTGAATATTTTCGTGACCAAGGGAAATCTGTCATTTTAATGATGGATTCGGTCACAAGATTTGCAAGAGCCCTGCGCGAAGTAGGCCTTGCAGCAGGAGAACCCCCTGCAAGAGCAGGTTATACACCTTCTGTATTCTCCACCTTACCCAAGCTCCTCGAACGTTCTGGAAACTCAGATAAAGGATCTATTACAGCCTTTTATACGATCTTAGTAGCCGGGGATGATATGAATGAACCCGTGGCTGATGAAGTCCGTTCCATCTTGGATGGACACATCATTCTCTCTGCCGATCTAGCAAGACAGTACCATTACCCTGCTATTGATGTTCTTTCATCCGCAAGCCGGGTCATGATGTCGATCGTACCCAAAGAACACCTCCAGTTGGTGGGAAAAGTTAAGGAAGTTTTAGCGAACTATAAAAAGAATGAACTTTTAATAAAAATAGGCGAGTATAAGCGCGGAGCCG
This sequence comes from Chlamydiales bacterium 38-26, assembly GCA_001897225.1. Classification (GTDB taxonomy): domain Bacteria; phylum Chlamydiota; class Chlamydiia; order Chlamydiales; family Parachlamydiaceae; genus Neochlamydia. The sequence goes on along the minus strand of MKSK01000001.1, from coordinate 688,829 downwards.
ACAAGGCTGGAGATTTTGCTATTGATAACATTGATAAAGTGCTCAAGTTTTTGAAACAGGCTGTGGATGAAAAATGCTCTTTTGAAGAAACTGTGCAACTTTTAAAAAACATGTTCAAATGATAGGTAAACATGAATAATCTTGTTTATCCATTAAAACAAGTTCTAGAAGTTAAACACCGACGGGTAGAAGAAGCTGAAAAAGTTTTAAAAGAGAGACAGTCTTTATTAAAAAAAGAGGAACTCAAACTAAAAGAAGTCGAGGAAGTTCGCGATAAAGTACTCCACCACCAACAAGACAAATTAAAACAGCTCCGAGATGAAATGAGTCAGATGACCACAAGTCCCAAAATACAACAGATGAAAGTTTACTTGAAAGTGGTTGCTGAGAAGTTGCAGGTGGAAGAAAAAAAAGTCAATGATCAAAAAGAGCAAGTAAAAATTGCTCAAAAAAATGTGGATGAAGCTAGAAAAGAACTGGATCGCAAGCGACTAGAAGTCGATAAATTAGTCACCCATCAAAAAGACTGGGAAAAAGAGATGCGTAAGGAATTAGAGATTCTGGAAGAGAGAGAACAAGATGAGCTTGGCGGAACCATGTTCTTAGGAAAAATGCAGTCCAGGAAATTATCAAAATAATCTGTTTCCAAATTGAAGGGACCGGAGAAGGAGTAAAATATGTATAATTTAAAAGTCAATCCAGAAGGCAGAGATGAGACCTCTCCAAGCCGTGCCTCTAACTCCAGACCTTCAAGTGCACCTAGAGGGGATAAAGATTTTAGAAAACTTTTGGGTGAAAAAGACCGCGATGATGATGAAGCTGCTGGTGATCCCAAAGAAGCTAGTTTATTGGCTTCTCTAGAAAGTGGATTGGATTACGAAAGAGCACGCTTGACAGACGAAAAAACAAAAAAACAACCTTCACTTTTTGATCTTTCCAAGAAATCTATTTCTAAAAAATCGGAAAGCGAAACCTCAGAAGTGGCAAAAATGGCTTCGGCTGACGAAATGCCTAATGAACCCCCCCTTGCTCTTCAAAAAAACCAAGCCTTAAAAGAAAAAGCTAATCGTGCGAGCTCACAATTAGAGGGAGCTGAAGAAAAGTTAGCAGGCTTATCCTCTAAGGAAGAAAAGATCCCCTCACGTTTTCCTCAAGAATCTGTCGACCTCACTTATGTGAATCCTCTTGCTTTAAACGTTAAAGCTGCTTCAGAAAGTGGGAGTGAAGACTTACAGAAAATGTTTCCTTCCCAAAAAATGACAGTGCAACAGTTAGTGGATGCCTTAGTTAAAAGTATTACCTCTATTGAATCACAAGGAAAAACCGATACAGTCGTCACCTTGAAACAGCCACCGCTTTTTGCAGGAGCGAACGTTGTCTTGACATCCTTTGAAACAGCTAAGGGTGAATTTAATGTGCGGTTTGAAAATCTTTCCCAAGATGCCAAAGCATTCATGGATATGCAACAAAATCGAGAATCCTTACTCTCCTCATTAAATGAAAAAGGGTACGCAGTGCATATCTTAGTCGCAACAACACAGGTAGAAACTCCAAAATTTACTGAAACAGCCACTCAGCAATCTAGAGATCAACAGCAACAGCAACAATCTGAAGATCAACAGCAGCAACAACGTAGACGCTCAAAAGAAAATCAAGAAGAAGCTTAAATTCTAGAAAAAGATTGAATAAAAAACGCTCTTTACACCCGAGATTAGATGCAATCACGGTTGAAAGAGCGTCTTTATGTCAGACTATTTTTTGTCCCGTACCGTAATTTTCTTTGTTTGCGCATGTTCGGCTTTTGGGATTTGAATATGCATCACTCCCTTATCATAAAATGCATCTACCTTGGACTCATCTACAGCAACAGGAACATCAATGGTATAAACAAATTTCCTACTACTTTTTTTGTAGTAGCGACGATTTTCATCCTTTTCTTCTTCTTTTTTTTCGCCTTTTATTTGTAATATGCCATTCTCTAATGTCACTTCAATTTCGTCTGCATTCAATCCTGGCATATCTGCCAAAATAGAAATGTCGTTGGTTCCTTCAGAAATGCTTAATCCCGAGTTTTGGTTAGAAAATATATCTTCAAATTGAGAAAGACTTGGAAATCTTCGAAGGACGGGAGTGGCAAAAAAATCTTTGAGTTCATCTTTGTCAAATAATTTTGGATACATAAGTTACCTCCATTTTTGAATAGGGCACACTTTTGTGCCTTAAGATTTTGTTCTCACTTTTAATATATAACAAATGGAAAGGGTTTGTCAATAGAATTTAGCAATCAAATATATCAACTGCTAATTCTAAGTTTTGAGTCGCATTTTATACCCTCTAATAATCACTAATTCAGGGTAAAAAAGATCGATCATCTGATATAAAAAGTCTAAAAACAAAGATTCTCCGTTAGGAGGGGAAATAGAAAAATGACCTAAATTCGGATCAAATAATCCATATCTATTTTCAGAAGGATTTATATAAACGGATACCGCATGTCCCTCTGCTTCAATTTCTTGCTCTAAAACTTCTTCAAACTTTCCTTTATATTGTTGCAAAAATTCATTTTGCGACTTCCGACTCATTGTTTTTATAAAATCTTCTTTGCCAAAAAAGAAATGTAAAAGCATCCACCCTGCTTGTTCCACGGGGATTTTTTTTAGAGTCTCCTGCATCTGTTGCTTAAATTCCCTCGTGCGAAACGTAGAAAAAATAAATTCAGGTTTTTCAAATCCAGGATGCACTTGAGGATCGTCTTTTAAAGAGACCTGATACCTCGCCTGTGAAAAACGTAATTTTTTGCCCACCTCTGGATTTAGAAAATCCGTAGAAGAAGGTTTTTCGCCATTTAACACCTTTTTTAAAAAATCTAAATTCATCGCATAACAAATCCCCTCGTGCAAAATTTCATCAGGAGGATGAGCTCCTTGGACAATTTCGAAAGCTAGCGAGGAATACCAGTTCTTCATAAAATCAAAATACTTCCCATATACACTCTTTTTATCATTCCAAATGGAGTTTACATGAGGAGTTAATTTACGCATTTCTTGAGAAAAAAGATTTTTAACTTCCTGCCCCTGATGATTTAAAAAGCAAGATTTAATAGGAGATTGGGCAAGATAGAGAGCTAAAAATTGATCAAGAATTTCTTTTTGATAAATTCTAAAATCTTCTTGCATTTTTTTGACCCTCATAGGAAATTTATCGGTTGGAATGTCTGTAGGTAGGGTCAATTCCAAACATTTACTTAGCATGTCTTCTCTATATCCTTGACATAAAGATAAAATACTCTCAAACAATTCTATTTTTTTTATATCGGTTAATTGAAGTTGCTGGAGTCGAACTTTCAATCCAATTTTTGTAAAAAAATTGGATATTTCTGACAGGGAAATACAATCGGTGTTTTCAAGTTCAGCGTTCACAATCTGAGAAACAATCTGATAAAGAAATTCTTTGTTATAATAAGGAGATTCGTCTGTTAAAGGATATCCAAGAGCTTTTAATAGAGGAATTTCAAAGTCCAAGGACGAAACAACTTTCCCTTTCTTCCTTAACTCCCTCTGTATGCCGACTTTTTGAATGGCCAGCTTTAATTTTTGCCGAAGGGCAAGGACATGTGCTTTAGATTGGTCTCCCGATAAGGGCTCCTCATTCAAAATACCAGGTCGGCTGAGTTGATCTAAGACGACCTCAATAGCTTGGCGGTGTTGATGATCCAACAAAGACAACTCTGTTCTAATATGTTTAATCACATCTTGAAGTTCCTGAAACAATAAAAGATCTTCTTTTGGCACAGTTAGGGCCTCTGTCTCCCTATGGGTCTTAGATTCAAAATGATTTAAACTGGCCCTTGATGTTTTCTGGGATATTTTCTGAACATCTAACGAGCATTTTTTCAAAGATTGAGCTTTGAAGATTATATAAGTCACCAAGGCGGGTAGGCTTAGAATAAAAAAGGTAGAGATCGCAAGCCATAAAACAATCTTTCTTTGTTTTTGATCCAGAGGGGGCGCATAACAAAACATTCCCTCTCGAAATATAACGCTTTTATGGATACAACGTAACATGGGGTGATCAATTAATTGGGGTGGACTTGTTTATCTATCTTCGGTAAAGAGATGCTTTTAAAATAGTTGTTCATTTTAGTCAAGAAGACTAAATGCAACTAACACTGTCACCTAAAGGGGACAAAAGGATGGAGCTAAGAGAATCGAATTTTAGCTAATTTGCATTTTTGCATTGACAACCCCCGCCCCTTTTATGTCATTGTAGATTGTAACACAGATAAAGACGCATAAAACAAACCTTATAAGTAATCTATTACTTTAAAGATTGGTGGAAGACTGTCCATTGATTATTATATGAATGTCTAATTTTAATGAGAGACCCCCCGTGTCAAATGGTACTATGCCTTATGAATGGCTAAAACAAATTCCAACAGCCCTTTTACAATTAGATGAAATTCCCCTGGTCGGATATGCCCTCCCATTTCCTTGGGAAGAACTTTCAAAAAAGATAGGTGAACAGTTCCAAGTTCCTGATTTTAAATTGAGTGCCTCGCCTTTTGAGTGGAGAAGTCCAGATCAATTGTATACAGGCTTTGGAGATCATTTAAATCCATTGACATGTCACATCCCGTCCTTGGAAGGGACTTTGACTTGGGTGATGGCCTTTGAAGATGTTAGTCGTTTAATGGCCTTATTACTTAATGATGTGCATCATCAACACGATATTTTAGAAGAAGAGTTTTTACAAGGCTTTTATCACTTTATTGCCTACGAAACCATTCATTACATTAGTCAACTCCCCTTTGGCCATTCTTTATCTCCTCAAATTCAGCAACAAGGGACTCTTCCTGAAGAGGCATCGCTCTGTTGTGATGTAACCATTCATATAAGAAACAGGGATTTGGTTGGTCGGTTATTTATTTCCCCTTCTCTTAGAAGAAGTTGGAAAGAAAAGCATGCAGAACGATCACTTGAATTACCCCTGGATCGTCCACTAGCAGAAAAACTAAGTCTTTCAGTGCACCTTGAAGTGGGTAAGGTATCAATCACCCCCTCTTTATGGAAAAGTCTCCATCCTGGAGATTTTATCCTTTTAGATTCCTGCACAATCCGACCTAATGATGAAAAGGGAGGGCGTATCACTCTCACTGTCAATAACCTGCCCTTCTTTATTGGTAAATTAAAAGATGGAAATATTAAAATCCTTGATCATCCATTGTACTATCAAGAGGAAGAAACATTTATGACTAGCTCCGTGCCCCCCAAAAAACCATCGGATGAACATGATGACTCATCGATTGAATTTGATGCAGATTCTGAGTTTGAATCCGATTTGGATTCCGAGTTTGAATCTGATTTGGAATCTGAAAAAGAATCCGAAATGGAAGAGTCTCATGAAGAAGAGTCTATACTAGAGATGGAAGAGGAAGAGGAGCCTTCACCTGAAGATACAAGTGAAAAAGCGAATTTAAATCCGCCAGAGACTCCCCTGAAGATCGAAGACATTCCTCTATCTGTTGTTATAGAAGTAGGCCGTTTGCAAATGTCTGTAAAAAAAATGCTTGAGTTACAGCCGGGTAATTTACTAGAACTGGATATCCACCCAGAAAATGGCGTCGATCTTGTTGTGAATGGTAAACGTATCGCAAAAGGCGAACTTATCAAACTCGGAGAAGCTTTGGGCGTACGGATCTTAGATATTAGCTGAAAGTAATGGATCCACTCCCTTAGAAACTTATCCAAAAAACTTTCCAGCGTTATTCATTCAGTTTTAAAATTTTAGATGACAATGTTTAACAGCTGAATGAAATTTGATGAAAGCTGTATCAATGGGGAAACTGTCTTTTGATCTACGCAAAGTTCTCATAAATGTACGCTCAGCATTGCGCAATTTCAAAATAGAGGGCTTCAGATGACCCTGTATTTCCCGAAGCTTTAGACTAAGCAAAAAGCTCAATTTTGAGATCGTCCAGGTAGAAAGCTGATTGCTTTCTAAATCTGTGAGGGAATATATTTATGTGATATGACTAATCCAGAATTTTACCAACAACCGACCCGCCCCACTGCACAACCTGCAGAAACATCTATTCAACCTATTCCGATTCCTCAAAAAATTGGACCCTATAAAGTGGAAACCCTCTTAGAAAAAGGAGGGATGAGTATTCTTTATCTAGGAACCCATCCTGAAACTCATCAACCGACCACGATAAAAGTTTTGTCCCCTAAATTTGTGTCTAATCCTGAAATTGTAGATCGATTCTTAAAAGAAGCCGAGATTATTGCCCTGGCCGACCATCCTAATATTGTTAAATTATTTGGACAGGGCAAGTGGGAAGGGGGATTATATATCGCAATGGAGTTTATTCAGGGAATTTCATTACGACAATACATACTACAAACCCCTATTTCGTTAAAAAGGGCTTTAGAACTTTTGATTGACATCGGATATGCTCTATGCCATCTACACACCCATGGTGTGATCCATAGAGATTTAAAGCCAGAGAATATATTAATCACAGAAACGGGCGCAGTCAAAGTCATCGATTTCGGAATCGCGCAACTCTTGACAGAAACCTCCAGCGATATACAACAGCAACGTGTGATTGGTACCCCGATATACATGAGCCCTGAACAGAGAGAAAAACCCGAGGCAGTCTCCTTTCCTTCGGATATTTATTCCTTGGGCATCATTGCCTACGAACTGATGCTGGGTAAGTTAAGCCATGGTCAGATTCATCTTTCGCTTATGCCCAAGGGGATGCAAAAAATTTTAATGAAGGCCCTTCAACCTGACGTTAAAGACCGTTATTTAGACATTGTTGATTTTATTGTAGATGTAACGGGTTATTTAAACTCCGATGCCTTTGAAAGAGATAAAGTAGTTAAAGACCACTTAAGCGAGCTATCCGAGAGTCTAAGACACACTCAAGGCATCTTAAACCCTTCAAACACGCCCAGTTGGGAAGATATTGAGATTGAGATTGGGATTTCTAGCTCGCATACTATCTCAGGTTTGTACTACGAATTTTTAGAAGTTCGACCTGGTGTTTACGCAATTGCTATTGCAGAATCCTCTCTCAAAAGTTCCGAAGGGATGATGATTTGCTCCATCTTTCGCGGCATGCTCCATGCCCTATATAAAACATCTTCAAACATTCCCGCTTTGGCAAAAGAACTCAATCAGTATATGTGCCAGGATGGTTTAGATAAAAGCTTTAACTTTAACTACTTACAAATCGATTCTCATAAAAAAGAAGCTCAATATCTTTTATGCGGGAAAAGCTATCTATGGTTAGGGATTGATAATAAAAACCCCTTTAAAACTATCTGCGAAAATCCAGCTCTAGGAATGCATAAAGAAAATCCATTCCAGATGCAACAAATAGAGTGGGGAAAAGAAACTTTTTTTATTTTAAGCAATATGAGACAAGAAATTTCTGAAAATGAACTTCAAGAAATTTGGCAATCCACAGAGGTCTCAAACCCCCAGATCTGGACAGAAATTTTTATTCGTAAATTTCGCAAAATCCATAAAATTCTTCCGGAAAAAACCATCACCTTCATTAAAGTAGCGCCTAAAAAACAATACCCAAACTAGCAGTTAGAAGGGTCATCTAAAATAAATTCACTCATAAGTTGTAATGACCTTCTTACCGTAGAACTCTAGTCTGATTAAAATGGGCAGCCTTGAGAGGACAGTTAATTTTGAAGTCTAATATAGCTACAAACAAAAACAATTAGCCAGTCAAAAATTAATTATAAAATTGCATTAAATCAACAGAGACCTTATGATCCTGACTTTTTAGTATGATTTAACCCCAATTATCGCATGAAAAAACGCATGACTCATTCAAGGCTAAAACTGCTCGGCATCATGGTTTTGTCTACCTGTTTTTGCAGCCTGCTTTTGAAAGCCGCCCCCTCTCAGTGTTTCGACCAAAACGATCTCTTAAATTGCAGTCCAGAGACTTCTAAACAGGAGTTAATTTACTCCTTAGATGAACCTCTTGAACAACTACAACCAGCTCATGCAAATCTCAGTCCAACTCCCTCGTTAACAGAGGATAAAAATTCTTCACCTGATTCAAAATCACAACTTTTTTATCCCAATTTATTTGAAAACAATGTTTTTAACCCTCAACAATCTGCTGTAACAACAGAAATGCTACCTGTCAATGCATCTATCGAACAACCTACACCTACAGCAGGACAGCCTTCTGCAGAATCTCTTTCTCAGCCCGTTCAAACTAATCCACAGCCTCAAGCTACAACGGCCTCTCAACCAAGTGCAGAATCTCTTTCGCAACCTGTTCAAAAAACACCAGTCTCTCAACCTTCAATCCATAATGCCTACACGCCTACTCCAAGCGCAACGCCCCCTACTTTTACTCAAACCCCTAGTGCACCCGCCACGCCTACAGCTACCCCACCTAATTTAAGACCTACTCCTTCAGCGCCAACCACACTCCCTAATCAACCGCCTGGCAGTGAAGGAACACCTCCTACTGGAATTTCCCCAGGAGCTAGTACAGGCCTACAAACTCCTACAGGAACCCCTGGCGGAACTCCTGCTGCAGCGCCATCCATTCAGGTGATTACGCCAGGAATTCCCGCTGCTATTAATGCTTTACCTAACGAAAATCCCCAAACTCCCCTTACGGGACAAGGGGCAACTCCTAGTACGACACCAAGTAGTGCCGCGCCCGCAGCTCAAAATATTAACGAGCCACAAAAAACGATTTTAATTAATTTTAATAATGTGGCCATCACAGAGTACATTCGTTTCATCAGCCGCATCTCAAACAAAAATTTTGTTTTTGATGAAAATGACCTTCAATTTACTGTCACTATAGTCTCCGAAGAACCTACGACTATCGATAATATCATGACAGCCCTCTTGCAAGAACTACGTATCCACGACCTGGAGCTAATTGAACAAGATAATACCATTATCATCCACCGTAATAGCAAGGTCACAAGCATCTCAAAAGTAGTCCCTGAGGATACGAATGTAACCGATGTGAAAAATTTTGATATAGTAACTAAGGTCTTTCGTTTGAATACCTTAGAAGTAGATCGAGCGGCAATTCTACTCAAACCTATGGTTTCTGCAACAGCTTTAGTCGAAGTCCTGAAGGAAACCAATCATTTAATTATTACAGATCTTTCAGCGAATGTAAGAGAAATCAGCACGCTTTTAAAAAGTTTAGATAGTCCTCAGAGTGGTCTAGTGATCGGGCAATATGCTGTTCGCGCTCAGCCAACCGAAGCGCTTATCGCCATCGCGCAAAGAATCATCCAGCCGATTGCCAACGAACAAAAGGTCATCTTTATTCCACATCGCGCTGCCAATAGTATTTTTATTGTATCCAGTCCTTACTTAGTGGAAAGAACCATTTCCATCCTGACCTATCTAGATCAATCTGCTGCTACCACACAGATCTTAAATCCAAGAGATCTTAACTTTCCTCAGGGGGTAGGACAGTGGGTTTTAGATAAAAATGGGAATTGGCAATTTATTCCTGGTTCAGCACTTCGTGGAGGGGCTGCCCCTAGAGGTAACTGGAAAGTCGATGAGCAGGGAAATTGGTACTTTGAGCCAGGAGATCCTATTCCCGGAAATAAAGGACCCGATGGAAAATGGGTGCTTGATAAGGATGGAAATTGGGTCTTCCAATTGAATCCTGGAAGATCTATTTCTCCTCAAAAAGTCCAAAGAAAAGAACGTCTTTCGTCTGAACTTCCCGTAGGACATATTGAAAGAACTCAATTCTCTATCTATAAGCTACAGTACCGTAAGGGTGAACAGATTGCTAGAGCTCTTGGAAGAATTGCAGAAAGTTTAGCTCTTGCGGGAGCCGGAACCAATGCTGACCTCCTATCCTCGATCAATAGTGTACAATGGATCGAATCTTCTAACTCTCTTATATTTACCGGAACTGCAGATGCAATCGCCAAAATGAAAGAGCTAATAGCCGACATTGATACGCCTCTTAGACAGGTGTTATTAGAAATGCTGATTCTAGAAACAGATATCACAGATGCTCTTAACTTCTCCACTAACGTAGCAGCAAACTTTGGAGGAGGCAATACGTCTGGAGCGGAAGCTTTCTTATCTGGTGCGTCCACATTACCAGCGGGGATGGCTACTTCTGGAGTTGGTCTAATACCGAATGCGGCTCCTCAAGCCACCAATGTCACAGGTTTTGTGTTAGGGGTGATTGGTCAAACCATCACACACAACGGAACAGAATATGCATCATTAGGGGCTTTGGTAAAAGCGCTCACCCAAAGATCGATCACTAAGATCGTCATGAACCCTAAAATTTTAACGGAAGATAACTCGCCTGCAGAACTTTTTGTAGGCTTGAATACACAATTTCCTACACAATCTATCGCTAACAACTTGGGAACTATTTTGACGCAGAACTTTGAATTTAGAGACGTGGGTACCACCTTAAAGGTCACTCCCATTATCGGAAACAATGATGTCGTGACCTTAGAGATCCAGGAAGAAGTCAGCTCGATCGTCTCGGGTGGAGTCACAGCAAGCTCTACTCTAACCAGCCAAGTCATTGGACCCACTACAAAAATTAATAGAACGACCACAAAGGTACACGTCCCCAATAGGTTTTTCTTAATTCTAAGTGGAATGTTAAGTGACCAAGAGGAACGAAACCGTACACAAGTGCCATGTTTAGGCTCTATCCCTGTGATTGGAGCGGCTTTCAGCGATAAACAAGTCAAAGATACAAAACAGAATTTAATGATCTTCATTCATCCTATCATTATTGATACAGAAGAAGAAATTGATAATATCACAAGACGTGAACAGAACATCTATCGCGTAAAAAATCGCCGACCTAAAGAATGGGTCTGGGAGACAGATGAAGCCATGGATTTCTTCAATATCATTGATACGGAAAATTCAGATGGTGCTGAAGATTGTTACTAAAATCTGTATAGGACTACTATGCCTACTCTTTACAGCTTGCTGCTGTAAAGAGTCTTGTGAGATCGAACCACAAATTCCGTTTGCAACACCTATCCATGTCATTGAAAATCTCCCCTCTGCCTTTCCCGATTTATCCGAAGAAGAATTACAGCAAGATTGGGCGAAGGAACTTTTGATAGGTAATAAATTTGCGCGAGAAAATGATCTTTATCGGGCAATTACCTGCTTTAAAAGGGCACTCGTCCTTATTCCTTCTTCTGAAACATATCGCCGGCAGCAAATCGAATATGACATTATTCTAAGCTACTATTTTGCGGGAAAATATCAAGAAGCTGTAGAAGCCTTTGAAGTCAGTAGCTTAACTACTGTTTCTAATCAATTTTTAGCCCTGGATAATTTGCTTCAAATGCTCTATGACGCATACAGCAAAACCGGACAATTTGCTAAAGCTGAAAAAGTGTATGATCTGATCCAAAGGCTAAAGCCTGAAACTTCAGCGCTCTTACAACATGCCGAAGATGTACAAGAAGCTAATTTTTGCGCTCTACAAGATCCATGCATCGGAGCAAATGAGAACCTTACACGCTTTTTAGAGGCCTATGCGCAAAATGCAAAATCGGTCAATAAAGCCAAAACGCTGAATGCATTTTTACCAGGAGCTGGGTACTATTACATCGGGCAAAAAAACACAGCGATCACAGCTTTTATCGTCAACTCCCTCTTTATTGCAGCTGCATACTACTTCTTCGACCAAGGGAATTGGGCAGCAGGCGCCATCACTACAAGTCTAGAAATGGGCTGGTATCTCGGAGGAATTAATGGAGCAGGTCTTGGTGCCAAGGAATATAACGAACACCTTTATGAAGGGTTGGCCAAAGATTACCTGATTAAAGAACACCTATTTCCTGTACTACGCTTTGAAACCAGCTTTTAATCTTATGGTCTTAAGAATTTGTTTGTTTCTTTTAACTTATTTTGCGGTTTTATCTGCTGACCCCTGGGGAAAGGATGCAGATCTAGCAGGTCGGATCAGTTCCCGCACTACCCTTCCGTTACCCTGCTCTACACCTATTTTAGGGCAATTTGGAGAGTGCATGATTTATTTTCATCAAACCATTATCACCCCTATTGATGGTCCGAGAAGCCATTACCTTCCGAGTAGTTCTCAATATACTTTGGATGCTATGAGAAAATATGGCTTTTTTAAAGGATTTACCATGGGGTGTGACCGGCTCATGCGCGAGAATGAAGACCCCTGGGTTTACCCTAAAATTACGGATCCGCACGGCTACCTGATGAAATATAATCCCGTCCGCTAATGAGATTTGCACCCTTGATTATTCACGAGTTAAGACACAATTAGTATAGGATGGCAGGGATGCGACTTGCTTTCTTTTATAACCCCTCCTTCGTTTTTCTGATTAATCAAAATTTTTGTATTCATAATTTCGACCAATCCTATATATACCATGCATAAATAAAGCGTGCTGAACAAAAGAAATTTGCCCGTTGAGTTTCTTTCTTTATTGAAGAATGATCTTATAAAACGAATGTCAGCCTGCGCTAAAGATCTATATTGACAGACGGGATTTGATGACTAAAGTCCCATCAAAGTGTGGATTAAAAATTAAGTAGATCTTCTTTATTGCACAAGGATAACTGGAATGCACAAAACAAAATATAAAATCACCTTTGTTTTACTAATGACACTTGCGGTTGTTCTCTTTACCGTTCTTTCTTTCTATAGTCTTGAAAGTGTCATGCTAAATCCTAAAGGAATGATCGCGCTTAAAGAGCGTAATTTAATGATTATAGCTACATTATTGATGCTCATTGTGGTCATTCCAGTGCTATTGATCACATTTTATGTGTGTATTAAATATCGAGCGACTAATAAAAAAGCCGTCTACCGACCCGATTGGGATCACAACTTACTAGCAGAATGTGTATGGTGGGGATTACCCTGTCTCATTATTTTAGCTCTATCAATTTTAACTTGGCAAAGTAGCCATGAATTAGATCCTTTTAAACCTTTAGAATCAGACAAAAAACCTCTTAAAATTCAAGTCGTTGCCTTGCAATGGAAGTGGTTGTTTATCTACCCTGAACAAAAAATAGCTTCTGTCAACTTTTTTCAGTTTCCTGAGCAAACACCCTTAAACCTAGAATTAACGGCAGATGCCCCCATGAATTCCCTATGGATTCCTCAATTAGGAGGACAGATTTATGCGATGCCTGCGATGAAAACCAAACTTCATCTGATAGCCAATGAAAAAGGTGTCTACCGAGGATCTTCTGCGAATATTAGTGGAGAAGGCTTTGCCGGGATGACCTTCAAGGCTAAAGCAAGCACCCAAGAAGAATTCGAAAAGTGGATAGAACAAACAAAAGCCTCTTCTCAACCTTTAGACGAAGATGCATATACTCAATTAGCTCTTCCTAGTTCTTATCACCCCGTCACGACCTATCAATTAAAAGATGAACAGCTCTTTGATCAGATCATCATGAAGTACATGATGCCTCCGCAAAAAAAGCAAGAGGTGCATTCAACTTCCACGCCATCAACTACAGAAGAAGATAAGCAAGGTATAAAATGAATAATCTATTTGGTAAATTAACCATCGATGCGTTTAAGCATGATCCCATAGAGAGTGGAGCAGGTATCGGAATCGCTGTTTCGGGCTTTATCATTCTTTTCTTGTTATTTTATTATCGTGGTTGGACCTGGCTTTGGAGAGAGTGGTTAACCTCCTTAGACCCAAAAAAAATTGGCATGATGTACATTGTTGTAGCTGTGTTAATGCTATTCAAAGGACTCGTTGATGCCTCTATGCTGCGTTCTCAACAAATTTTATCTGTGGGTGAGTCGCAAGGTTTTTTAACCGCCCATCACTTTCAACAAGTTTTTTCTGCTCACGGTACTTCGATGATATTTTTTGTGGGTATGGGTGTTGTATTTGGCATGTTGAATTTAATAGTTCCCTTGCAAATAGGGGCGCGTGATGTGGCCTTCCCGTTTTTAAATTCACTAAGTTTTTGGTTGTTTACAACCGGGGCATTTCTTGTAAATCTATCTCTTGTGGTAGGGAAATTTTCTGCTACAGGATGGTTGGCTTATCCCCCCCTTTCGGGTATCCAGTATAGCCCTGGGGTAGGAGTGGATTATTGGATCTGGAGCGTGCAGATTTCAGGTATCGGGAGTTTAATGTCTGGGATTAACTTCATCGTGACCATCCTAAAAATGCGCTGTCCGGGTATGACGCTCATGAAAATGCCTTTATTTGTCTGGGCTGCTTTAAATGCGATGATTCTTGTCGTTTTTGCTTTTCCGATTTTAACAGCCACACTCCTCCTCTTGACTTTAGACCGTACATTGGGGATGCATTTTTTTACTCCTGATTTTGGAGGAAATCCTATGATGTACATCAATCTCATCTGGGCGTGGGGGCATCCTGAAGTTTACATTTTAATGTTGCCTGGATTTGGGATTTTCTCTGAAGTCGTTGCGACCTTCTCACATAAAAGACTTTTTGGATATGTATCCATGGTATGGGCGATTGCAGCTATCACCTTTTTATCCTTTATAGTCTGGTTACATCATTTTTTTACAATGGGAGCTGGAGCCAACGTAAACGCTTTTTTTGGAATCATGACGATGTTAATTGCCATTCCTACGGGGGTTAAAATCTTTAACTGGCTCTTTACGATGTATCGCGGACGGGTGTATTTTTCCCGCCCTATTCTATGGTTTTTAGGATTTGTGCTCGTTTTCACCTCAGGAGGAATGACAGGAGTATTAATGTCAATCCCCGCAGCAGATTTTCAAGTGCATAACAGCCTCTTTCTTGTGGCTCATTTTCATTCAATGGTCATCGGAGGAGTTCTTTTTAGCTTTTTTGCAGGTCTTGCCTACTGGTTCCCTAAATTTTTTGGATTCAAATTAAATGAAAAATTAGGTCGTTATGCCTTTTGGTGTTGGATTGTAGGATTTTTTATCGCCTTTATGCCCGTGTATGTGATTGGATTTATGGGAGGAACAAGACGTTTAAACCACTACGAAGCAGCCACAGGTTGGCAACCTCTATTCATTATTGTAGGCGTAGGTGTGGCAATTATTGTCCTTGGAGCTGTACTCCAAGCCTTGCAACTCATTGTGGGAGTTTTCCAAAGACATCGAAACCGCGTTTTAGGAGATCCCTGGAATGCTAGAACTTTAGAGTGGGCTACAAATTCACCCCCTCCCGTTTATAATTTTGCCACGATACCAGAAGTCCACAGCCGTGATTCCTACTGGGAAATGAAAGAAACAGGAAGATCTATCTTTAAAAATAAACCCTATGAAGATATCTATCTACCCAAAAACACAGGACTCGGCCTATACATTGGCGGCTTTAGTTTAGTCATGAGTTTTGCGATCATCTGGGCCATTTGGTGGCTTGCCCTCGAAGGTCTGTTAGGCATAATCATCTGTATGATTATACGTTTATCTAGTAACCAGAATGAATATTGTATACCAGCTGAAAAAGTGGCCGAAATGGATGCGGAAATGTCCAAGCTAGAGAAGAGGAAAAAACACACATGACAAATAATACTCACACCATCCATGAACAGGAAGCCTACGATCGGACTTTATTTGGTTTTTGGATTTATATCATGACAGACTGCATTCTGTTTGCCACGCTATTTGCAACGTACGTTGTTTTGCAAAATGGCACATTTGGTGGCCCTACATCCAAAGATCTTTTTAACTTGCCCTTTGCTCTGACAGAAACAGTCATCCTTTTAACCAGCAGCTTTACGAGCGGGCTAGTGATGTTGGCAGCTCATCGCAAAGATAGAAGTAAAGTTTTTGTAGCTTTAGCTCTCACCTTTTTATTGGGAGCTGCTTTCTTAGCGATGGAACTTCACGAGTTTAATCAATTTGTACAAGAAGGCCACAGCTGGCGCACAAGTGCGTTTTTATCTTCCTTTTTTACTCTTGTAGGTACACATGGATTGCATATTACCGCAGGTCTTCTCTGGATTTTAGTCATGGTAGGACAACTCATCGTGCAAGGACTTCAGATTAATACTCTCAGGCGTTTAGCTTGTTTCACTATGTTTTGGCATTTTTTAGATGTCGTTTGGATCTTTATTTTTACGATTGTATATTTACTAGGAGTCTAACATGGACCATGAAACTACGACTTATTCACCCGAAGCGCATGCCAATTTCAAGTCCTATCTCCTAGGGTTCATTCTGTCTTTATTGCTAACACTAGCCAGTTACCTGACGGCTTCCGAAAAACTCCTATCAGGACAAAGTTTAGTCATCGTCCTTATGGGGCTCGCTTTAATCCAGTTAACCGTACAGTCGGTTTTTTTTCTGCATCTAGGGAAAGAATCCAAACCCTATTGGAATCTATTGTGTTTTCTTTTCATGGTGCAAGTCATCCTCATCATCGTGATAGGATCTTTATGGATTATGGCAAACCTTAATGAAAACGTAATGCCTTCTATGCACATGACCACCGATATGCAACATCAAAAGGTAATGTAATGATTAAGACATACTATCTACTCACTAAGCCAGGCATCATATTAGGCAATCTGATTACAACTGCTGCAGGCTTTGTATTAGCCTCTAAACCTCCTCTAGATTATACGCTCTTTTTTATTATGATGTTAGGCTTGGGTTTAGTCATTGCCTCGGCATGTGTTTTTAATAATTATATTGATCGTTTTGCTGATCAAAAGATGGAACGAACGAAAAATCGTCCTTTAGCCCAAGGTTTGATAGGAAGCAGAGAAGCTCTTACCTTTGCTAGCCTTTTATGCATCGTGGGCCTTGGTATTTTGTATATGTATACAAACCCTCTGACAGTGCTTACGGCCTTTTGTGGCTTTTTTGTTTACGTCGTTTTGTATAGTCTCTGGAAGTACCATACTATCTATGGAACGTTAATTGGCAGTATCTCTGGTGCCCTTCCTCCAGTCATAGGTTACTGCGCTGCAGGAAATCGTCTAGATATGGGGGCTTTTCTTTTATTTTCAATCATCGTACTTTGGCAAATGCCTCATTTTTACTCCATTGCAGCTTACCGCTTAGACGACTACACGAAAGCTGCTATCCCTGTATTACCGGTAGAACGAGGCATGTACATTACAAAAATGCATATGGTTTTTTATATCTTAGCTTTTATCCTTGCGACAGCCCTGTTAACTCTATTTGGCTATACAGGAGTCACGTATTTAGTCATTGCCACAGGATTAGGTTTATCATGGCTGATATTATGTCTTAAAGGCTTTTCTAGCATAAATGATAAACGCTGGGCGCGTCAGATGTTCTTTTTATCTTTAGTAGTGATCATCGTCAATTGTTCACTCATGATTTACCCCATTCCTTAACTATTGCGTGCAAAACCAAATATTTTTTAGATTCACCACCGATGAAAGAGTTTCTTGTCTAAATACTAAAAAAGCTAGGATGTGCATGAGATGGATGAACATGACCTACGTGCAGATATTCAACAGGCTTGCCAAGAACTGTTTTCTCATTACTCCTGGGAAGATAATCGTTTCAATCATTTTCTAAGCAAAACTATTATCGATTGTTTTCAATTAAAAACAAGGACTGACAATTTTGAACTCAAGTCCATTTTAATCCTCAAGTATTTAATCCTTAAAGTACACCCCAGTTTTGATTTTGAACAGTTTATTTATTCTCTTAATATACCTAAACCCTCGTTAAAAATCTTTCTAAGTGCGCTTATCCAAAGCCTTTACTTCAAAGATGTGACTGTATTCTCTTTATCCCAACTAGAGAATCCTTCCTGGCTCTTCCTACAAATTTTAGCAGAAAATCTATCTTTGACGGATCTGAAAAAAATTCTTTCAGAATTATCCCTCCAAGAAAAACTTCAACTTTTACATTTTTCTTTCAAAAATTATCGCGAAGGTTCCTTCCCTCTTCATCAAGCTTTTGAACACCTCTACTCTAAGAACAACAACCCTGAAGCTTCTTTGATGCTAAAGCTACTCACTGGGTTTAAAAGGAAATACTACGATTTGAATGCTCTAAAACAGTTCTTGAAAGAAAAAAATACTCTTCCCTCCTTAAACGACCTCACGGATTTTTTAGACACAAAATTTGAAGAGCAGATCTATGAAATCAAAAATTTGTTGGAAAATCTGATCAAATCTATTGTGCCCTCCCAAGGGTCCATTTTCTCCCTAGAAGAATACAAAGAATTTTTTCAGTTATATGGACTTAAAGACCATATCCCTCCTTTTCCTCATGTGCATCACTCTTATCATGAAAATCACCTTCTAGATAAATTGAAATTCATTCAGGGGGTTTTTTCTGACTCTAAAGCCCTTCAAGCTCTATCACCTATTCATCATAACTTTTATCAAGTTTTTGTCCGAACGATCTTCGATCACATGGATACATTAATAAAAAAGCCTGAAAAATATGAAAAAGCTCTCGAGACCTTTGTTTTTGGCATTCCTACGGCTGGAAAAGATCTTGCACGCTTACCAGGGCTTACAACGACTGTTCAGGCCTATAAAAATTGTATAGAAATACTGCAAAGCAGAGGGTGTAAAAATAGAGACTTAAAAGAAATCCCTCTTTTTGTTTTTGATCAATCTAGTCCTGAACTATTTGAAAGCAATCACCTTTTTATTGACAGGCTTAACAAGGAGTATGGATGCTGGATTGTTCACTTGTCTCGTCAAGACATCCTGAAAATCGCCCAAAAAATGAAAATCGCTGCATTAATCGATACGACCCATTTAGGACATTTTGGCTACGGGGGAATGCGCAACAGTCTTTTCTTATTGCTGCCTCTATTAAAACACTTATATGCCAAGCATTCCTCATTAGAGGAAATTTTAAACCTCGACTTCAACATTGTAAAAGAAATTTTTAATCAGCATGTACTAGGAACCCATCCAGAAATTCCCTCAAATACTATTTTCATGCTCGATGATGATATGCTTATTCATGATGCCAACCTTTTTTCTCATTTAAGCTTATCCATGCATTCACAATCCCTCTACTTAGCCTCTCAGGGCTATGAAATCGGCAGATTAACCAAAAAGAACTTGCGCTATCCTCGCTTGGAAACTTTTCTAGAACAGCCAACAACACTCTTTTCTCATCAATTATGGAATCACATCCCTACCCCCTGTTTGATGTCTGAATACGTGGGTCATCCTCGTTTATGTGTGAATCTACCAATGGGCGGAGAGGAGCTTCTTACCCGTTTGACCTTTTCGTTTGATCTTTTATCTCAATGCTCTTTTCATCTAGGGGGGCATCGCCTTCCTTTGGGTCATTGGCCTACGCATTACGCTCTGGGCGTGGATGAATATTTAAATAAATATATTCCCTATTCAATCTATATTGCACTTGTAGAAGTATTTATTGACCCTGTAAATGCCTATGGACAAAATATCTACCCATGGATGGACCGCAGCTTTACTCAAAGGGCTAAAAATTTACATGAAACGCTTAAAATACTTTCAGATAAAAAAATTTATCAAGAAATGCAAAAACGCTTTTGGAATAACCTTAAAAGATTTTTGAATTTTTCAATTCCACCTTTAAATTTTCTCCAAGAAGATTTTAAAAATCTTTTAGAATCCCCCTTTGATGAAATCATTCAAGCTCATCTTGAAAAAGAGAATATTCCAAAGGATCAACAAAACCCTTTTATAAAAATTGCTCGTGTCTACACATTTTATCAACAAGATGCCCAGTATTTTATGCAGCTAGCTCAACAAGCAGTCCAGTTCCCTCTAGATACGCATTTAGATCGTGCCATAGAAAATTTGCGGATGAGTATGGAAGAAAATTTACACATCCATCTCGAACATTTTCCTCTCACTTATGGTCTCTACCTCATGCTTTTACATCTAGGAGCCGCTCAGTTTAATCGGCAACTCGGTAAAATCTTAGAAACTTACTCTATTTCTTGAAAAGAGCTCCCCTTTAAAATGATATCCAGAGCTTGTATCTTGAAAAACTTCTTTATGCTATAATAGTTGTTTTGGACTCTTCCATTTTTAGGTATTTAATATGCAGCTACCTGCGGTGCTAAGACCTTTTCAACAGAAAGGGGAACAACTCCTTCAGCAAAAAAAAATTAAACAGGTGGAGTTTTCAGGTGGAACTTATCAAGTGCAAGTCGCTGATGATGTGACACATCAGGATGTTTGGGCCTTTTTGCAGCTTGACGAAAGAAACCGATTAAAAGACTCCTTTTGTTCCTGTGATGAAAGTGAGGATGTCTCCTCTTGCCCGCACTTAGTAGCGGCCTATCTTTATATTTTTAACAAATCCAAACAACCTCTCCACAGACGGTTTGAAAAATCCTTATGGAATAAACTCTGCTTTGCCTTCTCAGAAAAAATGAAATTTGATGCAGATCAATTTAAACCCTCCGCTAAGGGTGTTTATGCCATTTATTCTGTAGGTGGAAAGCAACTATTCAAAGTCCAAGGGCTTTCTAAGGCCGCTGTTAGAAATCTAAAAGATCTTTTGTTTCATCGTTATGTAGAAACAGAAGAGACCTCTCTCAAATTTTCCAACTTGTCGCAAGAAGAACTGACTAGGTGGCGCGAAGGACGACCAAGCTCCCTACTCCGCTACGAACTATCTTTTTGGAGTGACCTAGCCAAATGGTTAATGCGCTTACAAGATGAGGGAGAAAAGTATGAAATTACCTTTGAATATACCACAGAGGGTATTCCAAATTATCTAACCGTAGCCTTCAGCGAAATATCCTGCAAATTTTATATTTCAGAGGCCAATTTACCTATCATTATTCCTGCGCTGGTGACCGTTCACTCTCCCTTAAAAGTCCATCATTTGAGCTCAAAGGCGGAGACAAAGATTACCTATGATAAAAAAGAAGGGTGTCTAGTTGTAGACTCTAAAGAATCTTCGAAAAAGGCCGCTGAATCGTCATCCAAAGGTGTGCAGTTTGGAAGTTGGCTCTTTGTGCCTGAGAAAGGTTTTTATCCCTTAGATCCACTTGGACTCCTTGCTTCGAAAAAGATCTATGATCATCAAATCTCACAAGTCTTAAATGATCATTTGAGCTTTGTCAAAGAGCATATTGAAGGTGTGATCATCCATGATGAGCATCTAAAAATTTCCTATTCTATTCATTTTGATGAGAACTGGGATTTGCATATTAAAGCTTACCTCTTTAAACCCGGTGATTTGATAAGAAGCGAATCACGCTTTTTTGGTGATTGGGCCTATGTGGAAGACGATGGATTTTACAAACTTGATGAAGTACGTTTCAAAGATGTTGAAACAATAATTCCCTATGAAAAAGTTGGAGAATTTATTCAACAACACCGCACGTGGCTGAATACTCATGAGGGTTTTGAAACACACTTAGTGAGTGTTGAATCGCAATTAACCTTCCAGATGGAAAGCGTACAAGGTCCTCTTTCTTTTCAAAGAATCGTTGCCTCATCTGAAGAATCTATAAGAAGTAAGGATTTTGGGCCTTGGGTTTATATAGCCGGACAAGGATTCTATTCTAAAATTACTGCGCCTATTGGTCTGCCCTTACGTCCGGGCATTGCGATAAGAGCCGAACAAATCCCTTTATTTATTCGTATGAATCGAGAGGAGCTCCAACTCATCCCGGGGTTTTTTAGTGAAAAATGTCCTGTTATTCATGCGGGTTTAGACGTGCAGTTAGATAAAAATGATCAAATTCATGTGATCCCACAGTTTGATTTGTTGCCAGGTTACAGTGAAAAACCCATTGGTTTCTTTGATGAATTCATCTATGTGGAAGGAGAGGGCTTTTCAGAACTGCCTTCAGAATATCGTCTTCCTTTGGATTTTCGTTCAGCCGTTTACATCGAGCCAGCCAATCAAACGCTTTTTTTAGAGTATGAAATCCATCACTTGGCCCCTCATATTAACACGCTTGATAAGCGTCTTAAACCTGCGCAAGAGCTAAAATTAATCGCACACCATATCAGCCATCCAGAAGAGATGAATAAGAATTGGTATGCCCTGAAATTGGGTTATAAAAGTGAATGGGGGGAAGTCTCTCTTGCTTCTTTATGGGGACCTATCAAAAAGAAACAACGTTACTGCTTCTCAGAAGCCGGACTAATTGATTTAGAAAATAAACGTTTCGATTGGATTCGCCATATTAATAAAAAACGAATAGACCGTCGTAGTAATACTTTAATCCTCTCTACCATTGAGCTGATCCGTTTAAATGCTTTTGATCCTATAGAAGTGGTAGGGAACCACGAACACTCTCAGGCTCTTTTACAGGAGCTCATCAATTTTCAAATCCCTGATCATCCCAATATTGAAGGATTAAATTGTACACTAAGACCCTATCAACAGATAGGCCTGCATTGGCTCTGGTTTCTTTATCAGCATGGACTATCTGGGTTGCTATGTGATGACATGGGACTCGGAAAGACGCATCAAGCCATGGCTTTAATCGCTGCTGTAACAAACGAACATCAAAAGAAAGGAGAAAACGTCAACAAACATTTTTTAATAGTTTGTCCGACGTCGGTGATCTATCATTGGCAAGATAAATTAGCAGAATTTCTTCCTCATTTGCGGGTCTGCACCTTCTACGGAACTAATCGCAGTCTTAAAGAATTTCATGAACAATATGACATCTTATTAACCTCTTATGGAATATGGCGGATTGAACAAGAATTACTATCCAAAATCCCTTTTGAAGTAGGAATCTTTGATGAAATTCAAATTGCCAAAAATCACAATAGTCGGCTGCATGCAGCTTTAGCTCAAGCGAACGTGCAAATGCATCTGGGTTTAACGGGTACGCCCATTGAAAATCATTTAAGAGAACTCAAGTCGCTCTTTGACTTAGTTCTACCTTCCTATATGCCGAACGAAAGAGATTATAGAGAATACTTTGTGAAACCCATCGATAGAGATCGTAATTCTGAACGCAGATTTTTACTCTCTCGCCTCATCCATCCATTCGTTCTAAGACGCAAGAAGGAGGATGTGCTTACAGATCTTCCAGATAAAACAGAAGAAATCGCCCACTGCGGCTTGGCAGAAGAACAAGCTCGCATTTATAATGAGGTGGTAGAACGTTCGCGTCGGGTAGTTCTAGAAGAACTCGCGCATCAAGAACAACCCATTCCTTATATTCATGTCTTTGCAATCCTATCTTATTTAAAGCAAATTTGCGATCATCCTGCCTGTTATCTCAAAAAACCAGCCCAATACAAAGAATATTCATCAGGAAAATGGGATCTATTTGTCGAACTTCTTAATGAAGCGCGTGAAAGCCAACAAAAAGTCGTGGTTTTTTCTCAATATCTCAATATGTTGGACATTATCCAAAACTACTTAACAGAGTCGGGCATTGGATTTGCTAGTATTAGAGGTTCCACGCTCAATAGAGGAGAACAACTCAAGCGTTTTAATGAAGATCCTAATTGTGAGGTCTTTGTAGGTTCACTGCAAGCATCCGGCTTAGGAGTAGAACTCACAGCTGCCTCTGTGGTGATTCATTATGACCGCTGGTGGAATGCTGCACGGGAAAACCAAGCCACAGACCGCGTGCACCGTATCGGACAAAAAAAAGGTGTACAGGTGTTTAAAATGGTGACCAAAGGAACATTTGAAGAAAAAATTGACGCTATGATTTTACGCAAAGGTCAATTGATGGAGGATGTGGTCGGTGTAGATGATCATCGTCTTCTGAAACATTTCAGCAGAGATGAAATCCTGGAACTTTTACAAAGCGTCCATATCCCTCCTCATCCACAAGTGGAACGCATTGAAGAATTTTAACATTTTAATCGCTGCTTATTTAAACCAAGGATTGGGCAATCTCAGGTTAAAGAGACGAAAAAAGTTCAGAATGGCTAATGTTTTGCTTTTGCCTCTCAACTGAAACTGTCAATCCTTTCTCATCTTTTTTGATATTTATATTAAAATCTATGCCTGAATTCATTTTAGAAATAAATTTTATAAATTTAGTCATTTCATCTGGAGAGGAAATTTTAGACAAGTCCTGACCGTCAAAGATTAACTGATGAATTTTCTCATAGGTTAACAGGTCCTCGACTTGATCGGTCTTAAGATAAGCTTGACCCTCAATTTTCCATTCTGCAAGGTTTTTTTTAAAATCAAACATGAGTAATCTATAATCCGCATGATTAGGTAGATCTATTTTAAATCCCATATTTACAGATCCTCTATTTAAAAATTTGTAAGACAGTTATTTAGAGGAAATTTATGATCAGATTGAATTATTCTCAAGTGTTAAATCTCAAAAGAGAGATAAGTGCAGTAGACTGGATAGATCGCTCCTCTCTTCAAACTAGCAGGGGTCTAGTTTTAAAAAGATCATTTGCCTGAAATAGAAGATCTGTGACATTTTAAATTCGAATGTCTCTTGCAAAATACAATCCCTCTAAAGACTTATCGTAAATTCAAATGCCTTATCGAATAATTCAGTCCCAAAGATGTGCTGAATATTTTGCTCGATGACTTGTCCATCCTGTTTTAAATGAATGAAAAAGTTTTTTTGTTTGAATTTATAGTCTAGAATTTTTTGTAAATCCTCTATTCCGCTAGCATAGATTTTCTTTTCCAGCCGTCTTGTGGGGGAATGATTAAATTCACTTAATATACTTTCTACAAATACATCGACTTGTTGGTCTAATCTTTTTATTATAGATTGCTTAAAATTTTCAATTTTCATTTGATCACGAATACTCTCTTTCGCATGCTTGCGAAGGTAATCATCAAGCACCTTCTGATAATCAAAACATTCCTTATCGATTATATTTATAGCTAGAGCATGGGGGTTAATTTTTTCTTCAGGAGCTGAAAAATGTTGAGGATTTAATGTGTTTGACTGAGGCATTAAGGATAGGGAAGAAAATTGGGTTTTAAGCATTTCTGGAAAGTTTCCAAAAATGTTAGAATTGCTTAATTCACTTTTTAAAGTCACTTTAAAGCGATTCCCTAGAGGAAATTCCATGCCAAAAATATGTTTTTGGTTGGAAGCTTTTATCCCCTCAAGCGGCTGGCAATTCATCTCTAATCCAAAATGATTCAAAGAGCTCTGTAATAACTGATCCCAACCCATTCCTCCCCCAATCATTTCTTCGGCTTCAAAAAGACAATAAGGAGGGTTATGATTTAAATCATAAGTAAGATTTTTACGCTCACGAAACTGCAAAAATAGGTGGTTAGCAACTTCATTCACTTTACCTTTTAATTGATCGGAATCCATATCTAAATGATGCCGTTCTATAAATTGACGATAAGAATCTGGATTGATAGGGGCTGGTTCCATGTTTCCTCCGTAATTAAGTGATTAACTCTTTTGACATCTAAATGATTAGACAAACATTCAAATTCCATTCAACCATAATTAATACTTACGTCAAAGTCATTCAAAAAAGGATCAATTAAGAATTTGTTTTCCAGAAAGCAGGGATCAATACAGCCAATACAGCGAAAAATTCTAAACGACCTAAGATCATTAAAAAGGTCGCAAATAGTAAGCCACTGTCAGAAAGAAAAGCCATCGAATCATAAGGACCTGCTATACGAAACCCTACACCTGTATTGGTAATCATCGCCGATACAAATCCCAGGGATGTTTCTGGATCGACTCCACTCAAGACATAGATAAATGTGGCGCCTATCGTGACCGTTACTAAAGTAAGGAAAAAGACCAATACAAGGCGAACTGATTCGTGGTTAATCTCTCTCTCTCCTAATCTAAACTGACGTACAGTATCGGGTCTATAAAGAGATTCAATCGTATGTCCCCCTATACGTGCAAGCATATACCCTCTTAAAATTTTAAAACCACCCGCAGTAGATCCCGACATTCCCCCCACAAACATCATTAAAAGCAGCATCACTTGAATTGGGTAAGGCCAATAGTCGTAATCTGCAATGGCAAAACCTGTTGTTGTGAGAATCGAAACCACTTGAAAACACCCATAACGGATCGCCTCAGCTAGAGAAAATATGCCTGGATCACTTCCAAAAAACCGTTTTTCAGTTCCTGTTAAACACCACACACAGATGCCACAACTAAAAAAAATGACCAGAAGAAAAATGATAAATTCCGGTTCATATAATTTATAAAATTTTCCTTTTAAAACATAAAAATAAAGAGGAAAGCTGATGCTACCTAAAATCATAAAAAGCACAATAATCCAATCTGTATAGGCATTTTGATAATAGCCTATGCTAGCATTATGAATTGTAAAGCCGCCTGTAGATAAGGTCGCGAAACTGACTGTAGTTGCATCAAAAAAAGAAATTTCACTATTTGTTAACATCAGCAAAAACACTTGTGTCAAAGTGAGACCCACATAGATTTTCCATAATAAGTGGGAACTTTCATTCATGCGTGGCGCTAAGGAACCTTTTACAGGACTGCCCGAAAGCTCAGCCTGCAGAAGCATCTTCCCTCCTAAACCTAAGGCAGGCATGATGCCAATAAAAAGCAATACAATCCCCCCCCCTCCCAAAAAATGTAAAAAACTTCTCCAAAACAATAATCCCTTTCCTAAGGCTTCGATTCCTTCGTAGACCTTCCCCGAACTAGGATCTTTCACCGGATCTACGTTTCCCCAAAATGTGTATTCAACATCCAAGCTACCACAAACATTTTTAATAATTGGGATTTCCTGGCCTGTTTCTGGATCAAATTTTTTGGTTTGGATAATAGTAGATCCTGTAGTTGTTAAGCCTGAAGCACTCTCAAAATACGCTTGCACTGGGTTTTTTAATGTTCCACTGAATTTAAAGGGCAAGGCGGCCACCATGGGAGTTAACAGCCAAATAATCACCACCAAAGCTAATGCCTCGCGACGGTATAAGTTTCCTTGGGATTTAATCCCTAGTGCATAAAAGATTCCCCCTATTAAAAGACAACATACAAAACTTTCAAAAAAATGCAGAGTGGTATGGGGTTGTGGGTGGCTGGAGGGATCAGCAAAAAATTCATAATACCCTGCAATCATCAGGGGAAGCAAAAATGCTGCGCTAAAGCCTAAGAGAAATAAACCTAAAATTTTGCTAATGTCACGATACAACATGCTAAAATAACTTTTCTAATTGTTTGACATGTTTAGGATGAGTTAACACAATGACTGTATCTCCGGGAGAAATCATCCGGTTTCCATTGGCAATCATCACGTGCCCACGGTTTTGTATAGCGGCAATCAAAAAATCCGTAGGCAACATAGGCCCCAGTTCTGCAAGAGGCACCCCAATAATGGGAGAGTTGGGAGAGACATTAATTTCCATAATTTCTGCAGCATTTTCATACAAAGAAACCAAAGAGGAAACAGATCCTGAAAGCATTAAAGAAACGATATGATGCGCAGCACTTAGACGCGGCGAGGCAGTAAAGTTGATGCCTAACTGTGTAAACATCGATCCATAGGAGGCATTAGTTAATAACGCAATTGTGTCTTTACAACCGACCTCTTTTCCCAAGAGGCCAATCATTAAATTGAGCTCGTCATTACTTGTGCATACAATTAAAAGATCTGCATGACCGACCTTTTCCGAACGTAGAAATTCTATATCAGTGGCATCACGATGGATAATCGTGCATTTTGGCAGCAGATCCGCCAGCCAGCAACAACGCTCGTAGTCCTTTTCTATGATGCGAATATTAATTCCTCGATGCTCTAAAAGCTTAGCCAAATTTAAACTCGTTAAAGACCCGCCTACAATCACCACATTATCTATAATTTTATGCATCGCTCCAAAGTATTCAGCCCCTGTTTTCAATACATCTGTTTCTCCAATCAAGGTCACTTCATCCCCTGGTAAAATCAGATCATATCCATGGGGAAATAATGTAAGTGGTTCTTGGTCAGAAGAGACTTGGCGTCGGATTAATCCAATCATTAAACCTTCAGGAAAGCGCAAATCTCTTAAAGGCACATGCGCATTCGGCCACGAATCAGGAATAGAAATCGTACGTAACTGAATCGCACCGTGCGCAAACATTTCAATTGCAAGCGAGCCTGGACTGAGCATATATTTTAAAATGTCATTCGCGACGATGAGTTCAGGCCCCATAAAATGATCCACGTGGAATAGGCGTGCAAAATCTAAGCGCGTGCGGTTCAAATAACGATTATCTTTCACGCGCGCAATTGTACGCGGATATCCCAATTGTTTGGCAATGGAACAAGCGACAAGATTCGTGTGATCATCGCTAGTCATGGCTAAAAGAAAATGGGGAGAAAATTCTAAAAGATCGTCTAACAACTGCCAATCGGTTCCCGATCCTTCTCGAAAAGCGACGTCAATGGTGGCAGCGGCCTGTTCAAGCTTTTTTCCCTGGGTATCAATCAAAATTACGTTATGATCCTGAGCGGACAAAACCGAAGCTATATGGCAACCAACTTCACCTGCCCCCACAATCACGACATTTAACATACTCTGCTCTACTTTTTAAAAAAGCTACTCATTCAGCTGACTATACAGAATAGATAGTTTTTGGTCTACGCGGCTCCTTCTATCCCACAGTCCATTGATTTAATCTGGGATTGCATCCTCATCCTTGATCAGTCAATGTAGATGGATGGCAGATTTTTAGCTTTCGCCGGAGGGAATGTATGAACTTAATTTAGCGTTTTTTTTAAAAGTGAGTCGCTTCTAGGCCGGGTTTAAATAAATTTATACACACCCTTGCATACCGATTTAGTGTTTGACAGATGCCTTGAGGAATTGTTACGATAGATTCCTTTTTGCACCTCTACATACTGAAAATGAATCAATCCAAAAAGAGAACCTAATCAACTCATATACCAAAAAACATAGTGTATATTTAAAAAGTTGAAAATCAAATAGATAGACGTTTTTATAACTATATAAACAAAGGAATGGAAATGAATCAAATCAAATATTTTCTTATCTTTCTATTCCTCTTTCCCTGTCTTCTCAGATCTGAAGGGGTCCTTTCTGTTTACCCCCATCATCCTGGCCTCTCGGATTCCACTTATATCTATCATTCGGTCAATGTGATTACCGGAGAATACTCTGAATCCCAGAATGATCTTCATCTTAGCGGTTTAGAGTCCTTTGTTTTACGCCGATTTCATAACCGCGACGATCGATTCATGTATGGCTGGCATTGCAACCTACCTAATCTCATTCATGCTCCCATGTCCACAGACGCAGGTCAATTCACACCTTCACAAAAAATCACCTACGGATTTGATCCCCACAATCGCTTAAAATCCGTTACAGCCTCTGACTACACAGAGCGTGAAGTTTATGGATGGATGAATATTCAGTACACTGACGGCGAAAATAGAAAATGTCATATCACTACTCATGATCATCAACAGGTGACCTATCATTTTCAAGACAAGTATTTAATTTCAGAAGTTCAATCAACCGCATATCCCACAATTTCCTATAAATATCAACCCCATCCTTCTGGAGAAGGATATGTCATTCATCGTCGCGAACTTCCTCAAGGTAGATACCTTGAGAACGAATATTATCCTCAGGGTCATGAACATGCAGGAAAAGTGTGCTGTCAAAAACAGCCGTTGGGTGCAGATCAAGCACCGGTCATCGTCCAACGTTTCATGTACTATCCTGGTTATACTGTAGTCTTGGACGCTATTGGCTGCCAAACTCTCTATCGTTATGCCAATGGCCATATCACTTCTATAGAAAATTATGATCAAGAGGGCATCCTTTGCCGTAAGGAAGTTTTAATATGGACAATTGTTGGATCGGAAAAAAATTATCAAATTCAAACGCGTTATATTGCTGACGCACAAGATAACATTCTAATGGCACGTTCCTTTGCCTATGACGCACAGGGTCATATGATTAAAGAAACTCTTTATGGCAATTTGACGGGCATTTCTCTTGCCCCTATCGTCATAGGACAAAATGGATATCCTTTAAAAAATGGGGTAGAATCCTACAGCATTAGCCATGAGTACTCGCAAAACTTGCTGAGCAAGACAAGAGAAGATAACGGAAAGACAACCCTTTTTTATTACGACCTGCAGACTCAATTACTTATGGCTAAGTTAATTGCAATAAAAGATCAAATCATCTCACGCGAATTCTACAGCTACAATTCCAATCGACAGATATCAAAAATTATTCACGACGATGGCTCTTCTTTACATTGCGAAGATATGCAAGGAGTTACAGAAAGGCATATTAAAAATATAAACTATCGCTCAAACCCACCTGCATTAGGTTTAGCTGAAATCATTGAAGAATGTTACTTCGATTTTAACTCTAACCAGGAAAAATTGAAAAAAAAGAGCGTCTATCATTACAACGAACAAGCTCTAGTCACCCGCCAAGACACTTATGATTCCACAAATGCTTACCAATACTCGGTCTATCATGAATATGATGCGTGTAAACGCTTAATCGCCTCTACAGACGAAAAAGGAGCGTTAGTTGAAAAAAGCTATGATGACAATAACAATTTGATCAAAACTACCTCCATTGATACGCAAGGCTTATTTCAAGAAATCCGCAACACTTATGATTATTCCAATCGCTTGATTTGTACTGAAAATTTTGACAATGAAGGACAGGCTGAGAAAATCTATTTTTATTACGATCAAAAAGGCCAAAAAATAGGCTCTTTAGATGCTTGTGGAAATAAAACAGACTATGTTTATGATGCTCTAGGACGAGAAATAAAACGTATACTTCCCGCAGTCTTAGATGAAAACTTAACAATTGTTAGGCCTACCTTACATAAGGTGTATGACGCACTGGACCGTGTCATTGCTGAAACTGATGCTAAAGGTCTTACGAAATACATTGAATACAATGTAAGAGGTAAACCGATAAAAATTACTCATCCTGACCAACGGGTAGAACGTTTCATCTATAATTATGATGGATCACTAAAAAATGTTTTTGACACTCAAGGTGGCTATATTGTCTACAAAAGAGATCCTTTAGGTCGTGTAGAAAAAATCTATAGTTTTGTGGGTATTGACGAGCTGATTGAAGAGACCACGCTTAAACATAATATCTTTCATTTGTTAGAAGCCACCGAACAATCTGGTCAAAAAATTTGCTATAAGTATGATGCCGCTGGAAGATTGAGTACCTTAGAGCAATACATTAGAGATCATCTTTGTAAACGGTTATCGTATGAATATAATTCTTTAGGTCAGCAAATCATTACAAAAGAATCGTTGGGACCTAACCTGGAAGACTATATACAAACAGTTAAAAGCTATACTCCTCATCATCTTTTAATATCCACCCATATAGAAAATTCCCAAGGTGAGGTACAAAAATTCATCGCCCATGACGAAAAACCTTCAACTTCCAAGGAAAAAAAAGAACACATTGTTAATCTCCTTGGACAAACCTGCCTGCAAATTACTGAAATGGATTCGCTAGGAAACTGCATTGTGACTGAATATGATGCCTTGCAGCGCCCTTGCTCCATCATCACCAAAAATAGCTTGGGGCAGCAGATTGGTCGTCGATTGATAAGATGGGACGTCAATCATCATAAGGTGAGAGAAGATCAATTTATAAATGCAGAAACCTGTATCACAACTTTATGGGAGTACAATTCCCTCGACCGTTTGGAAGCTGTGATGGAAGGGATGGGAACCGAAAACCCCCGACGAACTCAATACAGCTATCATGAAAATGGACAACTAGCCAGTATTACTAAACCTGATGGGGTGAAATTATTTTATCAATACTACTCCACAGGAGATATCTCAAAACTCTACTCTTCCGACCAGTCGATCAACTATCATTTCGAATACGATACAAAACATCGCTTAACTTGTATAAAAGATGAAAAAAATCAAACATTAACCAAACGAACCTATTCTCAAGACGGATGCCTTTTGGAAGATGAACAAGGCAATGGCTTAAAGACCTCTCGTCTGTACGACGCTCTAAACCGCTGTATAAAACTAGAATTGCCCGATCAGACTTGCGTAGAGTATAAATATCAGGGAAGCTACCTTAAAGAAATCCAAAGACAAAATGCTCAGCGAAGTTATACACATCAATATGCTCAAAGGGATCTAAACGGTCATGTCCTCATTAATCATCTAGCAGGCTCAATCGGACAAGAAATCCGACAATACGATGAAAAGGGTCATCTCAATCATATTACGACGCCCTTTTGGTCTGAAAACATCTACTACCATCATGATCAATCCCAAACCATTCAGCGCATCGTCACACAAGGAGAAAATGGCTTAAACACCTATCATTTTTCCTATGATTCACACAATCGTTTGCTTGAAGAAAATAGTATAGCCCCGCAAGCATTTACCTACGATTGGTTAGGTCATCTTACCTCTAAAAATCAAAAAAACTGTTTAACAAATCCCCTAGGACAACTGACACAGGATGGGAATTGCCGATACGCTTATGATCTGAATGGAAATTTAATCGAAAAGATCCATGACGAGTATGGGAAACTCTCTTTTAAATATGATGCTCTTAATCGCATGGTCTCTTTACGTAATGACAACGGAGAAGAATATCGCTATACCTACGATGCCCTTCATCGACGTTTATCCAAAACTTGCTTCAATCGTGCCGGTCAGCTCTTATGGGAACAGAAATTTCTATATAATGATCTTCAAGAAATTGGCTCTGCCAACATGCAGAACACTATCATAGAGTTTAGGATTTTAGGAGAGGGACTGGGTGCAGAAATTGGGGGTGCTGTGGCTTTAGAAATTGACAGACAAACCTACGTGCCTATTCATGATCACCGCGGTTCTGTTTGTTGCTTAATCGATTTGGACACAAAAGATATTGCAGAAGAAATCTATTATACAGCCTTTGGAGAAGAGAAAAATGTGTATGGATCTAGTTCCAATCCTTGGAGATTCTCTAGCAAAAGATTAGATGCTGAATCCGGCTTCCTCTATTTTGGTAAACGCTATTATGATCCGAGCAGCTGCCTTTGGACCACGCAGGATCCTCTCGGATTAATGGAAAGCCCCAACCCGTATGCCTTTGCTTCGAACAATCCTTTAAGTCGCATTGACCCCTACGGACTCTTTTCTTTCAGTACCTTATGGGAGAGCTTTTATCATCAACTAAGTTCTATAGGCCATCAGGTTGCCTCAGTTTTTCAATCTGTCAATGGCTTTATTAATCAACATCTTTCTTTAGAACACAACTTTAAATCTAAAGTGGATAATGAAGCTGTGGCCTTATTTGGAAAAACATGGTTAAACCTTTATGGATTTTATTTAGATAAGCAAGAAGTCGGAGTTTATGGACAGGGTGAAATCAATGATAAAGTCCGCATCACGTTAATCAATGGAATTTTAAACGCACGTCATGATGTCATCGACGTGGTAGAATTAATTTCCAAATTACATGGAAATAATAATATCCATTACATCTTTCGTCCAACGGAAGGCTGGACCTACGACTTAATAAAATCCACTTTTGTTAGATTTGGATGGGTCTCCCCGCAAGCTAAGCAACTGGCCGCTCATTGGAAAAATTTGATTGCTGAGATGGGAGGAGTCGGAGGGGGAGGAAAAATTATTCACTATGCCCACAGCATCGGTGCCTCAGATACTCTTTTAGCTAAAAGTTTATTGTCTCATGAAGAATTAAAAATGATACAAGTCTTCACCTTTGGATCCCCTTCTTTATTATCTCCTGAAGGATTTCAAAGTGTCACCAACTATGTCAGCAGGGGGGATGGGGTATCCCTACTATTAGATCCTATTCAATGTATCAAGGCCTTGCTCGATCCTGTGGATCACATTTTATTTTTGCCGGGGGCTTACGGGTATCTTCTGATTGACCACTATTTAACTTCAGAGACCTATCAAACGATTCTAGAATCTCTTGGGAAACAATTTTTAGATTTATATGGACCCTCATAAATAGAGGAATACGCCTCTTGCAAAAAAGACGAAAAGAAAAAGACCGTTTAACAATTGAATGAATAATAATAAAATAATATTTAAAAAAAATAAAATTTAATATACAATTATTGTAAACAGTATTTATTAGATCATATATGTCATTCAATTTTAATTCTACAATTTCTCTATCGTGTGCTGCTATGACCGCAGCCTTTACTTATTTAGCAAGTTCAGACAAAAATACCACCCCCTCTACAAAAATTGTATTAACCACCATTTCCGCTATTGCCACCTATGCTTTGAGTCATTGTCTATTCGAAACAGGGCCTCCTGATCATTCGTGGAAGTTTAAAACCTCAAATCCGCAGTTTAAACAAGCCTTCAATCAAGCTTACGGGCGATTGGAAAGTGAAGATCTCGTAGATCCAAAAGTAAAAGGGCAAAAAAGGAGTGATCTCTTGCAAATTGTTGAAGAAGGCATATGCTTTGGACAAGCGCATACATTCCTAAAAGAGTGGCATGAAAAGCCTTTACAGGAACCTTTAGATATTGTCAAAACCCTCAATTTAGACGAAATCCTCTATTTACAATTGCGTAGTCACTTGTATAACTTTGAGCAGGCTTTGTTTGGAAACGAAGAAAACAGGTTCACTGATCCTTTTAAGATTCGTGATTTTGATCTACCCTGGCTAAAAAAAGTGAACGTGATTCATTCCATCGGAATCGAAAGGGAAGATTCCTGGATAAAAACTTTCGGTTCAATCATTGAGGAAGGTGCTTTGAAAGGAAGAGTCAGTTTTTCAACCCACTCAAAAGGTGGACACACATTTGCATTTTGGTCTACACCCCAACAGCACGGCTATTTTGATGGTGGCAAGCTTTATGCATTCAAAAATGCCATCACCTTCAGTAAAGAGGTAAGAAAGACCATTCTTCAATATCGCAAGTATTACGGTCAGACCGATTCTGAGAAAGAAATTGTGAAATACCGCCTTAAATTAGATCAAAGCACATCCCAATGTACAGACTACTTCCCCGTCATTATTTTTAAAAAACTGTTGAATCAAAGATGATATGACAAGCTTTTTCCCTTGAGTCAATCGATGGACAATCCAGATACTTCCTCTTTGAATAAGAGATCTGTTATATTCAGACCCATTTCGGATTCGATAAGTTAATTGAGTTTGCATGGGTAGCTCCTTGTTTTCTTTTGTCAGAAACAGCCTTACTCCATGCATTTTTTATTTACACGACATTTCAAATGTGGTGTAGGAGGTATTATGCAACAAGGCCATTTCTGAGCTAACCCAAGAAACACTAAAATTTCGCATCATACAAAAAAGCTTGTCTTTCATCCGCCGGGTTTAATACAATCAAATACGGCGGATCAAACATGACAATGAGTTTTATCATCAGATTAATTTGCTGAAACCTGCGGAATAATACAAGTTCTCAAAGAGGCCTATCATAGTTGTCTGGCCGGTAGACCTGCAATATATTCTGAGGAAGCCATCTTACTGATGCTTATTCTAAGAGAGCTATATAAGCGATCGCTGAGGAATTTAGAAGGCTTTGTAAAGTCGCTGTTTCACGTAATGGGCGTGAATCTTCCAGACAGAGCTATTTGCAGATTTGTAAATCCCTTGTGCATAAACATTTGGATCAATCCAAATAGTTAAGCTTCTCTTATTTACCAAAGATTTTTTATATTCTTTCCAATTGCGCTTTGCGTGATCATGTTTAGGCTCGTTTGTGTGTGATGACCAATGAGCCTAACTTTTTTTTGTCTTTTTTTTCAAAATTTAATTTTATAATTCTGTTGAACTACAACCCTCGATTTTTTCAACACAGCCTCTATTTCTATACAAATTTTCAGTCTCTTTAAACATTAATCCACAAATTTTATACAAAAAACTTACTGTAAATAAAATGTTTTATTTAATCTCGTAAAAGCTTCTTTTTTAAAATAATTAATTTTACATATAAATATTTTTAATACAAAAAATTTAACTTTTTTATTTGTATTATTTTTTTATTTTCTTTAAAAAATTTCAATTTCAGAACATTTATTTAAAAATTTAAAAACAGGATTTTTTATGAATTGTAATCGTGCAGGAGATTATGAACAGGGAGTTGAAAAATTTCAAAATACCTGTCAAATCCTCATGAAGGACGAGACAAAAAAACGTGCTAGAAGAAAACAAGGCTGTAATTTAACCCAGGAATTTTCTTTAAATTTTTTTACTAACACTGAATTAGCTGATCTTATGAGGAAAAGAATTCCTCCGCATACGTATTCTTCTGTCCATGTGGAAACCCACGATGTCAATTATTACGATAATGCAACTAAAACTTTTCAATTATTAAAATCTAAAGTCATCATTTTAAAGAATGATTTTAAGCGCATACGCCCCCTATTTCACTCAACGGCAATCTATGTGAATTTGAAATCCGTCCGGGACTATCTTTTAGATATAAATTCCCCAACCTCCAAGAACGAAGGTAAAAGACACTTAATGAAACTCGCGAATACGCACCATCTTTTAATTTGTATTCCTATAGACTTTAGTAGGGAAGCTAGAGTAGAACTTATATCTAAAAAAATAGACCAAAGATCGATCAAAGAAGTGATAAAAAGAAAACCCTCTTCTGAACAAAAAATGCTATTTACACTCAGCTGCACGAGAATGCTCGTGATTTATTTGCATCCATATCTTTTAAAAATTTTGCAGAAGATTAAACACATTTTCCACGCATTAAATCCCCCTAAAAAGATACAATTTTGCTTTTCTAAAAATTAACTATGCTTTTATCAAGGTCTAAAACTTACATCTTTTTATTTATGCTGCTTGCTATTCATCTTTAGAAAAATCTTAAAAGTTGGGTATAAAAAATGAGCGTCTCCACCTGTTGGAACTATACCAATGGCGCCAGTGAAAGTAGAATTTTGATTCAAGAAAAATGCGACGCTAAAGACTCTAAAGCTGAAGTCATTTTTAAGCAACGCAGTATCTATGGCCCTATTCCCCGCAATGATTTAATCCATATTATTCGAAATTATCATCATAAAAATCTGAAGACAGTAAATTCTCAATCTTTAGATTGGGAGTCCTACATGATCGATGTATTAAGGGATTATCATTTTTATGTGCAGAAGATTGTCACTTCTAAAAACCATGAGATTCGACTCGTCAGTTATATCACTCCTATTAAAATTGCATTTGACGTGTTTAAAAATGCTTTTTCATTAATGATGACACAAGCTATCTCCCTCACTACAAGAAAGATTTTGTCTCCCCTAGGTCTCTCCTCCAGAGAAACGGTTAGCCCTGTTCCATCTTTTTCAAAATTTATACAAGATCGGTTGTCTTTCTCCTGTCAAATTTGGTGGAAAATTTTGCATGAAAAACCTCTTAATGCGTTCTTAGAGGGAATTTTGGGGATTGAAACCTATTCTCCCGCCTGGAAAAGTTTTCAGCTTTATAGTCAACTGATGAGGACTCCGGGTCCATTGGAGTTTAAAGCGTGGCAAGAATCAAAAAAAGCGATTTTCGAAAATCAAAAAATGATTCCTGAATCTTTTCTTGAAGATCGGTTTTTAAATAGAAAAGAATCCCTCTGTCCCATCACTCAACTGCCGATACGCATCCCCTATCAAACGCCTAAAGGAGAGGTGTTTGAAGAAGCCGCTATTAAAAGCTGGATAACTTCTCAAATAGTAGCAGGCAAGCCTCCTATTCACCCTCTTGAGCCTGAGAAAAAGTTAAGCCTGGACGATCTCGCCCTCAATCATTCTCTTTCTGATCAAATTGAACTCCGCTTATTATTTCTTGAAGCGTTTATCTGCATTAAGTTCTAATTCCCAAAAAAGCCTCAATGGATTTTAATAGAGGTATCTCAAACCTGTGTTGCTGGCCTAAAACAGATTTCACAGAAATCCACTTTTGAGGTCACTTCGGTACAATCATGGAGGAATCATGGGATGGGCTTTAATCCTTTTGTTATTGATTCACTATTTAACTTCGAGGAAGACTAAATCCCTTCCTTTACCCAATGATCCTGCACTGCATCAATCAATCGAACAACTCTATTCGACTTGGCACCTCCCTACATTGCAGTTCCTGATCCATCGCGAAATTCAAAAATTTCCTCACTATGAACCATTTCTAACAGAAGCCTATACAAGACAATTGAAGCTCTTAGATCAATTTGAAAAAGGAGAAGAAGAGGCGATCGAGCGCGTAAAAAACGTATTGATAGATCGCATCAATCAATGCAAGTCTCAACAGATGCTAGATTCTGTGAGAAATCAATTTTCTCTATTGGTTGCCAAGATTCCTGAGTGGGAAGCCTTATTTCATCTCCCTCGTTTAAAATTCAATGCGAATTCCAAGCGTTCTTCAAAAAATCTCTTTGAACATTGTTTAACCGTGGAAGAGGTAAAAAAACGTTTTCGTCGGTTAGCCTTTTTAAATCATCCTGACAAAGGAGGTTGTGATAAAGCTATGCGAGAAATTGTACGTCAATATGAATGCGCACTCCTCCATAGAAAACCTTTCTCCAAGAACTCTCAAAGCAAGTAATTTCGACATAAGTTTCTAAATTTAAGATTTTTAAGTAATATGCTAGAAACAATTAAAGGTTTAATGGTATAATACATCAAAATTCATGCGGAGTAATTATGTCTTTTCCAGATAAAGTGAACACCTTTTCTCTCTACACGAGAGCAATTTTCGACGATGCGCATAATCATTATCCTGAATTTTTAGTGAATAAAGACTTTAAAGAAGCACATCCAGAAAATTTTCAACACGATACGAGCAAATTTGAAAAAACTCATGAACTATGGAAAGACGGGGATTATATTGGTTGTGGTTGCACATCTAATGATAATCATATTTATCTGACACTGACTTGCACCTTACCTCTATTTAATCAAATCAGTGAAGCGAATAAAGAACTTCTGCTGCACTTTGGATGGGAGCGTAAATTTGAACACTACAAGCTGAAAAACGAATTATCCACCCCGCAAAAAACCCTGCACTTTTTTAGCCGTTGTCTCCACGAGACACAAAGCATGGCTCAATCCTTTGCATTTAAGCCCGAACAGTTAAAGAAAATTGTCGCGCTTGTCCAAGATGTCATGCCTAAAAAATCGGATGCGGAAATCATTTATGAGATTTTAAATAATCCAGAATGCGCGGGACATCAAAAATTATTTCGTTTAACTCTTCAAAATCTAGATCGTGAAAAAAACAACATTATTCAAGAGAATTGGAACCGCGCTAAATCTCATTTAAAATGCTTCCGTCTATTTTCCTTTATCAAAGAAATTTGGAACAATTTGCAAATACGCTTAGATACGAAGCACTTAGTGAAAGATCTAAAAAACCTGCAAAAGGAATCCTTAGGCAAACTTTCTCATCCTGATCCTAGATCAAGAATTCATTTAGGTGAATATTGGGTGGGAGATGATATGACAGCAGTTGTTGATCAAGTCAATCTTGAAGATTTGAATCTAAAGACTCTCGCTTAATTTTCAAGGCAGCTCGCAAAGCCCCCATCCCAGCCTTCCAGATTTGGAAGAATGAGCTGACGATGTAATTCTTTGAATCCCAATTCTCTGCAAGCTTTTTCTACCATTCTTTCATTTTCTTGAGGAAGAATGCTGCAAGTCATGTACCAAATCTGTCCACGGGGTTTTAAAAGAGTTTTAGCTTTTTCTAATAACCCCCACTGCGTTTTCTCCAACTGCTGAGAATTTTCTTCATTTAAACGCCAACGCGCTTCAGGACGTTTATTTAAGACTCCGCTATTACTGCAAGGAACATCCAAGATAATTAAATCAAACTTCTCTTCAAAAGCAATGTCTTGCCCTAAATTGCACAGAACATGGGCTTGAATCTCATATTTTTGGAAATTCTCTTTTAACTTCATTAATTTATCTTCAGAAACATCATTCGCAAATAATTCAGCTTCTGGAAAGAAATCATGGACAGCTAAGCTTTTTCCTCCAGGGGCTGCACACATATCCAAAATAGATTGAGGAGGTATAGTCAATTTTTCGCATAGTTGGCTAATCAATTGCACAGGAGTGACATTTTGAATATAGAAATCGGATGATTTGACAATTTTAAACATCTCTATGGGAGGAATAATCACGACGGGTAAAGGATGTTTAATGATTGAGATCCAATCAATAGATGACTCTGTTGGATTTCTTAAACGTGCCATCATCACAGCAGGATGATTGCTAGCTCTTAATATCTCTAAAGTTTTTTCTTCTCCATAATGATGCAAAAGTTCGGAAACATAAGAGGTGGGAAAAGAATAACGGATGCTTAAAGAAGAGGCATCATTTTGTTGAGGAAGTTTTAATTCTATGTCCACAGATTTTCTTAAAATAGCATTTAGATAGGACACAAAATATTTGTGAAAATAATTTTTAGCCACTTTAATGGTTTCGTCCACGATGGCATAATGAGGAACGCGATTTAAAAAATAGATCTGGTATAAAGCTGTGCGTAAGAGTGCTTTTTCTTTTAATTTTAGATGAACTTTTTTCTTTTCAGACACCTGTAAGGCTAAGAAATCTAAAGCAAGCGCCATTTGAGCGCTTCCATAGGCGATCTGCTGGGCAAGATGATAATCTTGTGCATGCGGCTTTTCCTGGATAAACCAATCTTCTAAGTAATCAGAGATGTAACGCTCTCCGCGTAGGGAATGTAAAAGAGCTAGAAAGGCTGCTTCACGACTGTTCATCAAAATATAGCCACTGACGGTAGATCCATTCTTGAAACCAAAGGTGCAATTTATTAGCGGTTTCAGTATACATGTCTTCGTCTTGTTGTTCAAGCCATTCGCAAACCTCTTCAATCGTAGCCCCTTCCGAAAAACGATTCAAAAATTGAAAGGCAGCTGGGGAAAGTTCTTCCCAATGCACATCATTCATATGATTACGATAAGAGATAAAATAATAAGTACGGTCTTGCACTAGTTTAGGAAAATCATGGTGAATCCAGTGCTCTACATCTTCCTTTAACATCTCTTTTCTAAAACTGAATAGATCGTAACGCCATTTAAATAAAAAAACATGAGGCTGTAGACGTAAACGTCGTTGAAGGATTTGATCGACCCCTTCTGCTAAATCTCCGGCATTTACAGGGGTAAAATGCTTTGCAAAAAAGGCTTGATTTAAGGCGCAATCAAGTTGTGCGGCATCGAGGACTAACTGTTTATCATTCGCATGATACTCTTCTTCAATCCATTGTGGAAGCTGATCCCCTAGCACGTTTAAGGTCCATGTTCTAGGAGGATATTTATCTAGATAAGGCTTCCCTATCTGGATATTAAAATCATGAAAGCCAAAAAGACGTGTCACTAGAGGAAAGGCATCCTGCAATACGCCAAGAAGTCTCCACCAGTACTGCTGATTATATAATTCGATGCGCTGAGCAGGTCTTAACGAAGGACTCGGAACAATATAATCAAAAGCCTCTTCTTGCATCAACTCCCCGGAAGGAGAAATTGGATTCATACGGCTATCTTCATCGATAGGGCGTATAATGACACTAGCAAACCACTGCTGTGTTTTTTTCAGACGACTGGGAACTTTTTTATCAAAAAGCTGTTCCTCTCGTTTCACAACGGCACCTCTTGTAGACGAGACTGCATCTTTTTTAATTTAATTTTGTCATGCAAGGATTTTTGAAATTTTTTGGCTTTTAGAGCTTCATTCCATGTATCTTGAAAACTAATAAAATGATCATCCCACTCTAATAGAGTGGAAACTCCACCTGTTTTTGGATACACATCAGCATAAAGCTCCCAGACATCATCACGCACATAGTTATCATGCGTATCCAGGACATAACTGCCATGATCCGTATGTCCTGCTAAATGAATCTGCAACACACGATCTAAGGGAATGTTTTGAATATATTTTTGAGGATCAAAGCCATGATTTCGGCTGGACACATAGACATTATTCACATCCAGCATCATAAAAATATCTGCTTTCTCTACGACAGCTGTGTAAAACTCCCACTCAGGCATTTCATCATCTTGAAAAGCTACATAAGACGATAAGTTTTCAAGTGCAAAAGGGAGCTCTAAGTAGTCTTGTACGATCCTTGCTCTTTCTGCGACATAGTCCACAACCTCACGCGTATAAGGCAAGGGCAATAAGTCATGATAATGCGCGCCTGGAAGATGTCCCCAGCAAAGATGATCTGATATCCAAGGTGTTTTAGTCAGTCGGGTTAGCGCTTTTAATTTTTTCAAATACTCGTAATCCAAAGGATCAGCACTACCAATCCCTAAGGCCACACCATGCTGAACCACCGGATACCTTTCGAGAATTTTTTCTAAATTTTCTAAAGGCTTACCCCCATCCACCATAAAATTTTCACTAATAATTTCAAACCAGTCAATATCCGGTTTTAAATTAAATATATCATCATAGTGTACGTGTCTTAAACCGATCCCAATGCCCAAATTGGGAATGTTTTCATTCTTCATAACCGTCTCGAGTAGTATGGATGCCTAAAAATCACACAGTACATATTAACATTAAAGAATTCAATTGATTTTCAAAATTTTTTATTGGTATCGCCTTAACCTAATTGCCATTTGCTTCAGCACGCTTTTTTTGCATCTTGTCATAAACTAATTTTACAGCCAAATTTTTATCAGCAATGGCACATTTTCCCAAACCTTTACAAGATCCTTGGCCCGCGCATGCATTTTTTCCGTTTTACAAGCATTTAATCCTTTGCATTCACTTGTATTTGCACAACGTGCACTCGCTACTTTTAGAGTAAGCTCTTTGTTTTTCGCATCCATGGATTGATACATCTTTTGCCCCTCTGCATTTAACTCAAGAAGAAGTTCATCTTCAGTCATCAAATGATAACCCAAATTTCCATCATTAGGATCAGGTTCATTTGTTTTTATTGTTGAGGATTTTGTGGTTGAAGCAGCAGAGGACTGATGAATGTCTTGAGCTTGCACAGATTGGGATACGACGACACCGCTCATGATTCCCAGCAAGGCAATTTTTTTCAAATCTTGTCTTTTCATGACTCTTCCTTTGAGATATCTATATACACACTAAAAATTGTTTATTTTATTACTTTGGCAGATTCAAGGTGATGAGCCCCAAGAACCAAAAAAACGCAAAGTTAGGGGATTGAATGAAAAGTGTGCATATCCTTGAATGTAGAGTTCAGGAAATGCACACAGTGGGCGAATCTCAAAAAGGATCCGCTATCTGTTTAATCCGCTATTCGCTTGATCACGTTTAGCTGCTTGATTTTGAGCCGCGACTTTCACAGCCATGTTTTTATCTTTGAAAGAGCAAGCACTAGTTCCTGCACAATTTCCTTTACCCGCACAGCTGTTATTTTCTGTTTTGCAAGAATTCTGACCTTTGCAATCATTGGTGCCTTTGCAACTTCTGCTTGCTAATTTAAGTGCTTGAGCCTTGCCTTCTGCATCTAAACTATTGTAAGTCTGTTTACCTTGCTCATTTAATAAACTCTTGAGTTGATCTTCTGTCATAAGTTGAGTGGTCGCATTTGTATTGACATCAGCCTCAGCAATGATATTGCGCGAGCTTTTTTGATGACCTGAAGTTCCTCCGCCAGTGCTATGGCAGGAAGATCCGCAGCCACCCGCCATCAGTGTACCAGGTTGCACTAATGTGTTTAGATTATCTGCATGAATAGGACCTTGTGCAAACATGACGCCGCCGGCAATTCCTAATAAAGCTAATTTTTTGAGATC
Source organism: Chlamydiales bacterium 38-26 (assembly GCA_001897225.1). GTDB lineage: Bacteria > Chlamydiota > Chlamydiia > Chlamydiales > Parachlamydiaceae > Neochlamydia. Next base: position 645,194 of record MKSK01000001.1, on the reverse strand, counting down.
TTTTTTCATATTTCTCTCCTTAGATTGGTGTTATTCTTCTCTCTTCCCTATAAAATATTTATTTAACATCTCATCGGGTCGTTTGCAAGTTTTTTTTTAAAGCAATCAGGAAAGACTATCGATGAGATTGATCACATAAAAGACGGTTTCAATTTTTCCTTTATTACTTATTTAAAATCCTTTATGCTTCTGTGCATCCAATGATCAGCCCATTAATTTTATGCCTTTCATCATTATACGTACCCTTGCCTCTCTCTGGCTCGCACACTTTCTCGTCGACTTCATGATTGGAATCTGGGCCATTTACAAAACCATGGCTCATCTCGATCTTTTCTTAGCCGGGTTAATTTCTGGTGTGGGCGCTTTTCTGGGCGAAGGGATGCAAATCTTTTTTGGTCCCATGAGTGATAGGGGGTGGCGTAAGCAGCTGATTTGCATAGGACTTATTGTCACCACGGCCAGTGCTTGGATGGCGTATACCACGAATTACTGGATGCTTCTAATCTTCTTTATTGCTACCTGCCTAGGATCTGGAGCCTTCCATCCTTCTGCCGTGAGTTTAGCCGGAGCGCTCACTCCCCATAGAAAAGCTTTAATGATTACCATTTTTGCCTCTGGAGGATCCATTGGCCTAGCTTTAAGTCAGCTCGTTTTTTCCCATTTTTATGTATTTTCGAATGGCCATACGGGCATTCTCATTATTCCTACTCTCCTATTGGCTACCGTCATGCTCTTTTATAGTTTAAAGGGTATCCAAAAATTTTCTCCGACGCATTCTGCACATGAAGTCAATTTAAAAGCTTTATTTGGTTTATTTAAAAAGCGCAATCTACGCTTATTGTATATTGCTCAAGTCTGCAATCAAACACTCTTTTGGGCCACTATTTTTCTTTTGCCAGATACCTTAATCTGTAAAGGTTACGACTCTTGGATTTGCCACGGGGGAGGCCATCTATTTCTCATTTTAGGAGGAGCTGTGATGATGATCCCCTCCGGATATTTAGCGGATAAGTATTCTCCACGCTTTGTTCTTTTGGTTATTACCCTGGGTGCCATGGTCGCTTTTTATACGTTTTTACTGTTCCCCATCCTCGACACAAGCCATTTCATCCTTTTAATTTTTATTTTAGGAGCCTTTTTGGCCACCGTAAATCCTGTTATTATTGCCTTTGGCAATCTTTTGGCCCCAGAGAGTCCAGGGATGGTCAGTGCATTTTTAATGGGCATGGCTTGGTGTGTATCTGAAGGATTAGGACAGAGCGGCGGGGGCCTTATTACGCGCTTCTTCGATAATCACGCTCCGGTTTATGCGCTAGGAATCCTTGGAATCTTCTTCATCGTGGGGATTATTGCTACGTTTCTTCTGCCGCAGACAAAAAAAGAAAAAACCGACATCCCAATCGTATCATGATTTAATAAAAATTTGAGTGTATAATGTCCAAAAAATGCGTTTCTATTTTTCCTTGCGAGACTTTAAAAAGATGCTTTAGTATTCTTTTTTTTGTTCTACTTTCTGTAAATCTAGCATTAAATGCTGAAAATAAGCCCGCCTATCTACAGACCACAGAACCCGTCACGGATAGCATTAAGGAACGTGAACCCAATTGGCGTAAAGAAACAGTAGATTATCATCCTAACGGAATCCCGCAGACGATTCTGTTTTATGCCCCTTCTTCCAATGGAAAAGCTGAATTACCTGTAAAAGAGATGTGTTTCAATCCCTGGGCCCAGCCTACAAAAGAATCTGATTTAATTTATCATCAAGGAAAGCCGGTTTATCATGGGGCCTCTCTTAGTTTTTATGAAGATGGATCAGTCCAAACGCTGGCCTTCTACAAAGAAGGTGAGCTACATGGCCCTATAAAAAACTACTACCCCTCTGGCTTAATTAAAAGTGTGCATTATAGGGTAAAAAATATCAAACAAGGTCCCTTTGAGATACGCCATTCCAATGGCGAAATTGCCGAGACGGGTGCCTTCCAAGCAGATTTATTAGAAGGGGTATACGAAACATTTTATGAAAATAAAAAACGTCGCTCCATGGCTCACTATCATCAAGGATTGAAAGAGGGTTTATGCCAAGAATGGGATCGTGACGGAAACCTTACATTAGAAACTTATCATCGTTTAGGCTTATTAGACGATGAAAAAACGCACCCGGCATTCACCACTTATTACCCTGATAGATTGACCCAAGAATATCAAGAATTTCTTTACGGAATACCCGAAGGTAAGCATGTAAAGTATCATCCGAATGGACAAGAAAGTTATCGTGTTATGTATGAGAGAGGCCAAAAAGAAGGGCTCGAACAATTTTATGATTTAGAAGGACACCTGATTGGAGAAGGCAAGTTTGTACAAGGAATTCCTGTTGGAACACATTATAAGCTGCATCGTCCTGAACAATTTGCCATGAAAGCTCTTTATGATGACAGAGGGAATCTTTTGGAACCTATCGTAGAATGGGACGAGCAAGGAAATAAAATTCTTGAATATCAATTAGTCAACCGTCAGAACCATGGTGTTTACAAAGAGTGGTACCCCTCCGGCCAAATTCGCTCCATTTATCATTATCTGCATGGCCAATATGAGGGTAAACAAGAGGAATTTCACCCCAACGGAAGACCTAAGCTCACTGCATTTTTCACCCCCCGTGGAAAAGAAGGAATTGTGGAAGAATGGGATACCCAAGGCCAACTGATTTATTTAGAAGGTTATCGAGAGGGGCTGAAGGAAGGTCCCAGTAAAAAATGGTATCCCAATGGACAGATCAAATGGGAAGCACAGTATCTGACAGGTGCACTCAATGGTCCGTGTAAGGAATGGTATCCCAATGGCCAAATAAAAAACGAGGACGTTTATGCTCAAGACTTGCGTCAGGGCCGTTCAAGGGAATGGAATGAAGAAGGAGATCTGTTATTTGAAGCTTCTTACCAACAAGGTTTGCCGGAAGGAAAAGTGCAAGAGTGGTATTCCAAAAATTGCCTGAAAGCCGTTTGCCATTATCGAGGAGGTCTTTTAGAGGGTGTAGAAGAGTTTTATTGGCCCAACGGCCAAAAGGCCCGTGAAGCCTTTTATAACAAAGGTCAATTAGAAGGTCCATTTCTTACCTGGCATGAAAATGGATCTCTTCACCAAGAATACCATTATCTTAAAGGTTTAAAAGAAGGTGCTGCCCTGGAATACTATCCTTCAGAAAAGATGCAAGACCCAACTATCGCACGTAAGCTCAATTATCAAGGTGGTAAAATGCATGGCGAACAACTTAGTTTCTATCCTGATGGACGCAAGCAAGCCGTCATGGCTTATGATCAAGGCATCCTGCACGGACGCAAAGCGTTATGGGATACAGACGGAAGTTTAACTGAAGAAGCGCACTATCAACACGGCAATCTGGAAGGATCCTATCTGACGACCAAACCCAACGGCATGAAGGTTCTCTACCATTATAAAAATAATCGACTGGAAGGTCTGCATCAAATTTTTTACCCGTCCAAAAATTCTCAGCATAAAGTGAAGGCCCTGGAAGCTACCTATGTCAATGGCCTCTTAGAAGGAAATTTATCGGAATATAACGAAGAGGGATATAAAATTAGTGATATCCCTTATCGAAAGGGCCAAAAAGAGGGATTATGCGCGCAATACTATGAAGATGGCAAAACACGCTGCACGATGGTTTATAAAAACAATCAGCTCGAAGGGCCCGTGATCGATTATTATCCTAATGGCAAAATACGCCGCAAAGAGACCTATCAAGCCCAACAAAAAGAGGGTGAAGAAATATCCTACCATGAGAATGGCCAGAAAGCCTCTCAGGGAAATTACAAACAGGGGAAGAAAGAAGGCCTCTTTCAACAGTGGAATCGTGAAGGAGTACTGATCTTTGAAGCAGAATACAAAAATGATTTACGCCATGGTAAATTTAATAAATATGATCATCAGGGACTTCCACGTACCTTACAAATATATAAAGACGATCTGTTGATCAATAAAAAGAAAGTGGAAGTCGATGACTAGCATTATTTTGTGGAGATAAAAAATGCAGTGTTGGAATTGTGGTGAGACTTTAAATTTGACCCAGATTTCCTTTCGAGAAATCTGCGAAAAGTGCAGCTCTTATCTTCACTGCTGCAAAAATTGTCGCCATTACAAACCTGGTCTTCCCAACGATTGTGCCATTCCTGGAACAGAGCCTATTGCTGATCGCACAGCCAATAATTATTGCGAAGAGTTTGAGGGATTAGGCCAAGGACCTTCTACCATAAGCAATCCTGCCGATGCTGAAAAACGTCTTTTTGGAGAAATTTCCCAAAAAAAAGAGCCTGAAGATCCCACAGAACGCTTTAAATCTCTTTTCCGCGATGACTGAAAATTTTACCATAGAAACTCCTCGTCTATTTATCCGCACCTTGCAACCAAACGATCCATCTCTTATCGAAGAATTCGAACGCAAAAACCGTTTGCATTTTTCTCCCTGGCAGACACCTTTTTCGGTCGTGCAGGCTTTTCCGCATTGGCTCAAAGAAATTCATGACGGATCTGCTATGCGCTTGCTCGCATTCGATAAAACTTCTCCCTCCACAGTGCTAGGCCTTTGTAATTTCACCCAGATTTTTCGAGGCGCTTTTCAAGCATGCTATTTAGGGTATCGAATCGATCAAGAGTACGAAGGGCAAGGTTTGATGTTTGAAGCCTTGAAAGCTTGCATCCACACTCTATTTTATGAAAAAAATTTACATCGTATCATGGCGAATTACATGCCCCATAACACTCGCAGTGCCAAGCTTCTTGACCATTTAGGCTTTGAAAAAGAAGGATACGCTAAAAGTTATCTATTGATCAACCAGCATTGGGAAGATCACGTCTTGACCTCTTTAACTAATCCTCATTACAAAGCCGCTTTCACTTCCTAAGCGTCCGGAAAGATTAAACACCTTCACCTATACTATTTTTTATTTGAAATTAAATCTCTGTAATAGGTAACTTGCTTGATAAATTTTTTTTGAGCAGGCCATGAAATTTAAACTTTTAATTTTATTCCATCTACTCTTTGTAACCCCTCTGTGGTGCGATGAAGAACCATTTGAGGAGGATGAAGAAGAATGGGTGGTCAATTGTTTTGGAAATGCCGAAGATCCCTCGGAAGATGTGACGTTTGAACAAAACTTAGCCACCTTAGGCAGCGAACCCTCCTCCATTGTCAATGGTTGTGTCAATGTCTTAAATGGAACATTTATTGAAAGCGGATGTAACCTGATGTCTCCTGGACCTAGGCCACTCATGGTCCAACATTTATATACCAGTTCCTCGGGTTGGTGGATCAATGAACCTGAAAAAGTGCGTATTCCTTCCAAAAAACACCCTAAAATTGTCACACATTCCTATAGAGGCATGTATACCTCTTTTTCCGATCTAGACGCGGAAAAATATGACTATCGAGTGCGCCACACTAACTACCGACGAGGACTGACCAACAGTGCTACAGGATACATTGGAGGAAAAAACAATTCACATAACATGGCCATGGTCATACGCCCCCATGAAATGCGCGAAGATAAATTAAGAGCCACAGTCTGTGATGGAACAGGCATAGTAAAAAAATTTGAGACCCCTTTAATTAGAAAAAGCAAAGAAGCCGGCAGCAAAGTTTATGCAGGGTCTGCTTTAACCTATGAGCAACCCAGCCGGGGACCTAGAACTTCTTATACCTATTTATACGGACCCCGTGGGTGGGCGATCGAAGAAGTCAGCAACCAAAGCACCATAAGAGAGTTAAATTCGATCAACTACAACTATGAGCCTTATAAGAAGGAAGGCTGTTTGATTGCTTACGCTAACCGCGGAAAAAGCGGATTTTGCCGCTATACATTTGATAAAAAAGATCCAGAAAAGCTTCTTTCTATCGTTTCAAGTGCAGCTCCGCCTGTCGAATATTTTTATCAAGATGACACGAATCTTCTCACCAAAATTGCAAGGGCGCATGGTAGAGAATTGGAAATCGAATACTATACTGTAGAACACATCGATAAAAAGGCAAAAAATAAAGACGAAGTGACGAAATCGTTGGGACGCGTACATAGTTTAAGAGCTCCCGTGGGTCCCTATCATTCCGATAAAAACCTCTATACCACGCACCGTTTCGTTTATAAAACTGTGGAGGATAAAAATAATAATACAGTTTCCGGTTCCACGCATGTATTTGACATCCATGATCAAGAAACCATCTATCATTTTGACTCTGACAGTCGCCTACGGGGTATTCACGAATGTGGTGATGCTCAAACCAATCGTATCCATTTATTCTTCTGGTTTGATCAAAATTCTCCCCATGACGGCAACTTAAGATTACAAACGTTACAAGCATCGTTACATCAATTAGTCAGTTGTCGCATGTACGTCTACGACAATCAGCAAAATGTGACTCAAGACATCCTCTTTGGAAGTCTGACAGGTCACCACACCACTCCCCCACAAATTTCCCCAGAAGGAGCGGTGATCGAAAACGGATGTGAAAGATACCAAACCAACTTCATCTACAGCCAGGATGTCTTCAACAATTTATTAAAGGAACAAGATGAACAAAAGGATGTTTATTATCTTTACTACCCTCAAACAGATCTCTTAAAAGCCAAGTTTGTGGTGGAACCACACACTCAACAAATTCGTTATAGAGAGTTTTATGACTATGATGATAACCGTGGTCTAATACGTTTTGCCTATGATGATGGCTCCAGCCAAGAGGAAGGAGATCTTACAGGTGTCACGGAAAGACATTTACTCTATACAAAATATAGAGAAGTTTTTCCCTACGGCATTCCTCAGATTTTTGAGGAAAAATATTTAGATCTTGCCACAGGAGAAGAGAAACTACTCAAAAAAATAATCCACGATCACAATGCGCAGGGCTTAGTGGTTAGCCACGATGAATATGACGCTAACGGATACCATTTATTTCGTTTAGAAAAAACATACGACCTCCATGGTAATCTCTTAAGTGAAACGGACGCCCTAGGATATCGATCCAATTATACCTATGATGTATTGGATAATCGAATCACTGAACAACACCCGGGTGATGTCCATTTCACCCACTATACATACGATAATTGCAATCGTCTAACAGATATCGTCGATGTCCATCCCGGAATTTTGCTCAAGAAAAAACAAGCGTTCGATGGTTTGGGACAAAAGATGTGGTCCCTTGATTGGTTTGGAAACCCTACTAACTATGAATATGATCGTTTAGGACGACCCGTTAGAACAATCTATCCGGAAATACTACACCCAGATGGATACTTATATCGTCCGTTTGATAGCGCAGGGTATGACATTGCAGGTAACAAAATTTCAAAAACCGATCCTCTGGGGCGAACAGTTAACACCTCCTATAATCTTCGGGGACAACCACTCACCATATGCTATGCCGATCGAACACAGGAAGCCAATTTTTATTCACTTTCAGGGCTTTTGAAAAAAAATATAGCCATCAACGGAACTGTCACAGACTTTGAGCACGATTATTTAGGGCGCATCACAAAAACAATCATTTCCGGATCCGGCGGCCAAAGCGTCACACAAACTCTCTATAATCATTTTCATAAGCTACAAGAGATCGATGCTAAAGGAGAAGTCACGGCTTATCAGTACGATCATGCCGGCAGATTGAAGGTTATCAGCAAAGGATCTGCTAAAACAGTCTATGAATATGACAGTTGTTCCAGGATTGCAAAAACCTTAGAGTATTTTGGACCTGGCGAAAAAGACTATTTAGTCAAAGCGCAAGAATATGATCATCTAAATCATGTGATTGAAGAAAGACAAGAAGACGCCCAAGGAACTATTCTAACACGCGTTCGCTATGCCTATAGTCCACGCGGCGATCGTTCTCATGTCATCTCTTATCACCATGAAACTCCTGCGATCACTACCTACGAATATAATGATTATGGCGAAGTTGAAAAAATTACAGATCCTCAAGGTCATGTGACCCTTACACATTTTCACTATCTTTATGTAAACGCCTGGGGACAAAATGTCTATGCCAAGGAAGTTATTGATGCTTTAGGGAATACCCTTTTCTTAGAAAATGACACTCTTGGAAGACTCAAGTGGGAAATTCGTAAAGACAATTTTGGCTGCATAGTACAAAAGCGCGAATATAACTATGATGCAGCAGGCAATTGTATTGAGCAAATTGAACATCTCATCGTACCTGGCTCTGCTGAAGATCAAATTAGGCATTGCTTTTTTTATGATGTGAATAACAACCTCACACGATGGGTTTTATCTGCAGGTAAGCCTGAAGAAAAACAAGTGCTCTATACCTACAACGCTTCCCGACAAAAAACAGCCCTTATCAAGCCCGATGGAACTCGTCTTGAATATGCTTATGATTATCTAGGGAGATTGTCCGATTTTAAATCATCTAAAGGAGATTTTCATTATCAATATACCTATGATGCAAACTTTAACGTCGTGGCTGTCCACGATCTTGTGAAAGGAACCCAGACTCAGCGAAGCTATGATAGCAACAATCGCCTCACGCAAGAAACTCTTGCTAATGGATTGCAAATGGCCTACCGCTATGATGCAGCAGGCAGAACGGTTCAGATACTCTTACCTGATCAATCCTCAGTCGATTATATCTACCATTCCCATCATCTCAGAGAGATACATAGAGGAAAGTATACATACACCTACCAAAAATACAATCCCGGAGGGCTTTTAGAAGAAGCCAGTATGATAGGACAGGCAGGGTCCATCCATTACAAACAAGATGCCAATAGACGTTTAATTGAACTGCAAACCCCTGTTTGGAAAGAACAGATCCCCGAGGGAGGGTTTGATCCAGTCGGAAATCTGATCAAAAAAATTGTGACGGATATTGAAAAGCTGGTTTGTCAATATACCTATGATGCTTTAAATCAAGTCACCTCCGAAGAAGGAGTAAAAAAACATACCTTTAAACATGATTCTCTCTATCAGCTATATGAAAAAGATGAAATCCCCCATTCTGTCAATTCCTTAAGCCAATTGCTCCACGACGGAGAGATCTCCTATAAATATGACATCAATGGAAATCTCATCGAGAAAGGAGACTACACATTTAGCTATGACTCTCTCGACCGCTTAATTGAAGTCCACAAAAACGACCAGCTCCTCGCGACCTATGCGTACGATGAACTGAACCGTCGTATGTGCTCCGTTGTAGAAGGTAAAACCACACGATATCTCTATCAAGGACAAAATGAAATCGGTGCAACTGATACCGCTGGAACTCTTTATCAATTACGTGTATTAGGCCTAGGTAAGGGAGCTGAAATTGGCGCCGCAGTTTTATTTGAAATTCAAGGCAAGACCTATGCGCCTGTGCATGATTCGATAGGAAACGTCTGTGGTCTCATTCATCCTGAAACAGGTGATCTCGTAGAAAGCTATCGATACACAGCATATGGAGAAGAAGTTACTCCGCAAAATCCCATCAGCCCCTGGCGTTTTTCATCCAAACGCACGGATTCAGAGACACAGTTCGTGTATTTTGGAAATCGCTATTACAGTCCTGTCATGGCACGGTGGATCACAGCGGATCCCTTAGGTCTAAAAGCAGGCCCCAATGTGTATGCCTATGTATGCAACAATCCCTTGCGGCATTTTGATCTTTATGGATTAGAAGTCGCCGGAGGGTTTTGGTCAACATTAGCGGACATGGGATCATTTGCTTGTAAAACCCTTGGGCAAGCCATCTATTCTTTTGGGCGAGAGTTGATTCCGTTTCCTCTTTTAAAAGATCCCTTTCAATTTGTAGGGCATGTTTTACAAGGAAACGATCCCAGCACCTATACCATGTCCTATCGTGAAACCCATTCTCAGATAATCTTAGTGGCAAAAGGCTCTCAACCTGGCTCTAAAGTTGTTACAGTCAATGGGATGTGTACATCTGTTGATGAAGCAACCGCAAAGGGCATGGAGAAATATAATTCTCTTGGCGGATTACATGATGTTTATGTATGTTATAATGCTACCCATGGATTTATGGCGGATCTTTTCGAGTGTGCGGGACAATTTATAGGAATCAAGACAAATTCTACAGATATGTATTTAGATTGCATGGCAGATGCCTATAGTGCTTTGGGCGCTGGAGGCAGCATTTATCTAGATATTCATAGTCAAGGTGGATTAATTTGCTATGATGGTTCAAGAACACTAGATGATTCCATTTTATCAAGAACGCGAGCCATTGCAGTCGGATCTCCTGTTTCTTTTTCTATGGATACGTACGAATCAGTTTCTAACATCGCTGCGGATTGGGATTTCGTCACTTGGGGCACAAGATTTTCTAACGGAATAAAAAACAAATTAGGATTTGCATCCGACAATATTGCAGTTGTAAAAACTTGTGGAAATGTATTGAAAGCGCATTTTTACGATGGACCTACGTATAAAAAAATTATGATTGAAAGAAATGCTTATATTAAATCTAGGCACGATTAAATTTAAAATGAAAATAAGTATATTACTATCATTGTTATTTACATTGCTATCGTGTTCATCTAATACCGCTCATATACGAGCAGCTGATAAAGTTTCCTCGTATTTTAACAAAAAGATGATAAAAGCGGGATATCGTCAAAATCTATCAGGCGGCGCCATGAGAGATGATGTAAAACAATTTAATTTAGGATTTATTTCTCACAAAGTCTTGAACATCGAACAAGCAAGAATTGAATTTATTCAAGCTCTCGAAAATTTATTATCGATTATTAATTCAGATAAAGAAATTAAACCTTTTTTACATGATTATCCATTTGAAGCCAAAAACATTTATTTATCGTTAGTTTTTAAAAAAACAAACGGAAAGTATGTGGATCAACCTCATATCGCCTATGTTTTTTTGAATACTTCAAAAGAAGAAATTCTCTACTATATTTACGATGAAGAATGTAAAAAGATTGTTTGTTGTCATCAAGAATCCTACCAAGATGGTTTAAGAATCTACAATGAAACAATAGATTGTTCAAACTAGCTTACTAGTTTACCTTGTAAAATAAAGAAATTTTTTAGAGCAAATGATAAAGAAATTATAAGGATTATCCAATGAAATATCCAATGTTGATACTCATAGCAACGCTTATGTTGTTTTTTTATGGTTGCACTAATTATGAAGATTATAGAGAAGCTCTTGATAGACACTATGAATATATTAAAAGCCAATCTCAATAAAAAATTTTAATATTAAAATAAGTAAATTAAAAAAAATTCAGGAAATATATTCAGGCTAGTTTTAGAATAGATTAATGTCTTTTCTGTTCGCTCCCAATTCTTTATCAAAATGCAACTATGAAAAAGTTAAAATATACTGCAAACCTGGATTTTGTAACTTTGGAGACAAGATTTTCAATGGAATAAAAAATTCAATGGGTCTTGAAGTTGTAAAACACGGGGTGGTGCTATAAAGGCACGTTTTTATGATTAACCTACGTATAATCTAGCAATTGAAGAAAGAAGAAAGTACATTAAATTAAAAAACAATATAAAATGATAAAATTCTACGTTTTGTTTATTTTACTTTATCTTTCTACTGGCTGTTTCACTACCCCACCTCATGTTCGAGAAGCACATTCTCTAATGAGTTCTTTTACTAGAAAGATGAAAAATGAAGGCTTTGACTTTGTGGGCTCTGGGGGTAAAATGAGAGAAGCTGTTAAAGAAATATCTCTCTGTTATTGTATTTCTAAAAAATTTTCAATAGATCAATCTAGAATTTTTTTTATAAAATATGCTGAAGATTTACTAGAGAGGATAAATTCGACTGAACGAATACAGCCATATCTTTACTATCATCCTTTTGAATCTAAAAATATTGATTTTTCTATACGACTTATAGACAACAAAGGAACATATGTCGAAGAACCTTATATTGCTTATATGATTGTTGATACATCTAATGATGAAATTGTGTATTATATTTATAATAGAGAAAAAAAAGAACTTGAATGGGTTCATTCAGAACTCTATCAAGATGCTTTAAGAATCTACCAAGAATCCTTAAAGCCTTTTAATTGAATATTAAACTTATCTCCAGATATACAATCTACCTGTCATTTAAAAATTGATTCATACAATTTAAACCTATATGATTTCAAAGACGAACACATAAAAAAAGGTGAATTGTATGAAATCTTTCACAATGATGCTTTTGGCCCTGTTAACTTTTATCGCCACTGGTTGCACAAGTTATGAAGACTATCGTCAAGCTCTAGATGAACGTAATGCTTACATTAGAAGTCAAAGTCAACCTTAAGATACATGGGGTTAAGTCCCCTTCTTGTAAAAAACCTTCACTGGGAGATGAATGATGCGCAGTCTACTTTCATTGCTTTTATTTACGTTGACTCTACAGAACTACCCTTGCCTACAGAGCGGAGAGATTTCGAGAAAACAATATCTTGATTTAATCCAAAGCTATCCCCAATTAGCTAGCTATCCAGGAAATTACACGAAGGGTGAAATACAGATCGTTTTAGACCCCCACGAGATGGCTTCCATCGAAAATAACTTAGGAAGAGATGTGGGTCTTATACAGAGGGACAAATATTGGTTGTGGATTAATGATGCTTGCATCTTTCCTAACGGGACCCAAGGGATCTATGGTCGTATTGTGTGGGTTAACACATTAGAAGCGCGTTCTGGGGTAGCAGTGATGCCTGTCACAAAAGAAGGGAAGATCATTTTAAACTGTAACTTTCGTCATGCCACGCGTTCCTGGGAAATTGAACTTCCTCGTGGGGGCGTCAATAGCGGCGAAGACGTAGAGAGTGCGGCTAAAAGAGAAACAATGGAAGAAACAGGAATGATCGTCAGTGATCTTGTTTTATTAGGAGAGATCCCTCCCGACACAGGTCTAACTGGCACTGTGGTTCCCATTTTTCTAGCAAAAGTCACAGAAACCTTAGCACCAGAACGGGAAGACTCTGAAGCCATAGAGGAAAATTTAGCTCTCAGTTTAACAGAAATCAAACAAGCTTTCCTTCAAGGATTCTATGAGCATTGCATAAGAGGCGTTAAACAAAAAGTTTCTTTCAGAGATCCTTTTCTCGCTTACGCCATCCTAATGTATGAACTCAAACAACACATTGTTGAATAACTAAAAATTGGAAATAAACGTTAATATCGCATGAGGACTCCATTTAATGGAGCCTCATATTTTTTATGATATGCCTATATATTCTGGTCCGTATCGAAAATTATTTAAAAACTTTAACATCCTACAAGCTCTACTTTACTCTCTAACTCTATACATTTTTGTGTTTGTTTTGAAGTTGTCTTGACTTCTCGGATGTATAGACCTTTGTATCTTGATTGAGGGGGACAGCCCGCAGTAATCTTCGTTTAAAAATGCCATGTCAACTCCTTGGTTAAATCAACATACGCCTAAAACCCCGCGTTTTACATGAGACGATATTCAATTTTTGAGTCATCGGCGGGGATTATTTAAGGAAAATTATAGACAGAATTTTTATACATTTAACCGAAATGATTATTGAATACGTACATTATTCTCATTAAGAAATAATAAAACTACTATATTGACAATTAATAATTTAAACCCTAGAATAAAGGTGTTAAAGTTGTTATTCAAAGAATATTCTTTTTCTTCCATTTTTCATCAACTTTTTTGCTTTTTACTATTGTGAACTCTGTGATATTCTTGCAGAGATTGTTAAGGAGATTTAATGGCTACACAAGAAGCTTACATGGGTTCATCCGAATATAAATACGGATTCACCACGACAGTTGAAACAGACAGCCTCCCAAAAGGCTTAAATGAAGATATCATACGCGCCATTTCGTCCAAAAAAAATGAACCTGAATTTCTCTTAGACTTCCGGCTAAAAGCCTATCGCCAATGGCTAGAAGCTCAAGCTCCTGACTGGCCCAACGTCCATTACCCTCCCATCGACTTTCAAAATATCACTTATTACTCTGCGCCTAAAATTAAACCTAGTCATAATAGTTTAGACGAAGTAGATCCAGAGGTTCTTAAAACTTTTGAAAGATTGGGGATTCCCCTCGATGAACAAAAAAGACTCTCTAATGTCGCTGTCGATATGGTTTTTGACTCGGTATCGATAGGCACTACCTTTAAGAAAAAATTAGATGATGCAGGGGTCGTGCTTTGCTCCATTTCCGAGGCTATCCACCTCTACCCGGATTTAGTCAAAAAGTACTTAGGGAGTGTGGTGCCTATTGGCGATAATTACTATGCAACGCTTAATTCAGCGGTCTTCACCGACGGATCTTTTGTTTACGTTCCCAAAGGTGTGCATTGTCCCATGGAACTTTCAACCTACTTCCGCATCAATGACAAGGAGAGTGGTCAATTTGAGAGAACTCTCATCATTGCCGAAGAAGGTTCTTTTGTCAGCTACTTAGAGGGTTGTACAGCACCGGCTTACGACAACAACCAACTCCATGCCGCTGTCGTCGAATTAATCGCTTTAGATAATGCCGAAATTAAATATTCGACCGTGCAAAACTGGTACTCTGGTAATCCACAAACAGGGGCGGGTGGGATTTACAATTTCGTCACTAAACGAGGACGTTGTGCGGGTATTAACTCCAAAATCTCTTGGACTCAGGTCGAAGTAGGCGCTGCCATCACGTGGAAATACCCTAGCTGCATTCTGCAAGGAGATAATTCTGTGGGAGAATTTTATTCGGTGGCTCTCACGAATCATCATATGCAGGCGGATACGGGCACAAAAATGATCCACTTGGGAAAAAACACACGCTCCACCATCGTTTCCAAAGGAATCTCAGCTGACACCTCTCATAATAGCTACAGGGGATTAGTAAAAATTGTACCGCGCGCGGAAGGGGCAAGAAATTATACCCAATGCGATTCCATGCTAGTGGGAGACAAATGTTCCGCTAATACATTTCCTTACATTGAAGTAGGCAACTCTACCAGCCAGGTCGAGCATGAGGCTTCTACATCAAAGATGAATGAAGAACAACTTTTTTACATGCGCAGCCGAGGTTTATCTCAAGAGGATGCTGTAAATATGATCGTTAACGGCTTTTGCAAAGATGTCATTAAAGAATTGCCTCTCGAATTTGCGACCGAAGCTCAAAAGCTATTAACTTTAAAACTTGAAAATTCTGTTGGATAAATCACTCATGAATGAATCAATTGATACTCTTATTGAAATTAAAAATTTACATGCCAATGTAGAGAATAAACCTATTTTAAAGGGTTTAAATCTTACAGTCCGTCCTGGAGAAATTCATGCGATTATGGGACCTAACGGGGCAGGTAAATCTACACTAGCAAAAATTTTAGCAGGTCACCCTGCTTATGAAATCACTGAAGGGGAGGTTCTTTACAAGAATCAAAATATTCAGGATTGGGAGCCCGAGGAAAGAGCTCATGCAGGGATTTTTATGAGTTTTCAATATCCTATAGAGATTCCTGGGGTCAGTAATGTGCAATTTCTACATGCTTCTTATAACTCTGCTTTAAAAGCGCAAGGTAAATCAGAAGTCCCCTTACAAGATTTCGAAAAAACCCTCGACGAAACGATGAAGCGAATGGAAATCAAATCCGAATTTAAGGACAGAAGTTTGAATGAAGGTTTTTCTGGTGGAGAAAAGAAACGCAATGAAATTTTACAAATGGCTGTTTTAAAACCTGAATTAGCTATTCTAGACGAGACAGATTCTGGCTTAGATATTGATGCGATGCGTATCGTAGCTCGCGGCGTTAATCAACTCATGAACCCCAAGATGGGTCTTCTGCTCATTACGCATTATCAAAGACTTCTTGATTACATCAAACCTACGTATGTGCATGTCATGCTCGAAGGAAAAATTGTGCAATCGGGCGGACCTGAACTGGCTTTAGAATTAGAAGAAAAAGGATATGACTGGCTGGTGAAAACACCCCAAGAAGAGGTTGCGGAATGATCTCTGATATCTCAACGGATCAGGACACTTTTAAAAACCAGCTAGAAAGTCTATACACAAGTCTTCTACGAGACGATGCGCTAGCCAAATTAAAAGAAAAAGCCTGGCAACGCTTTCTTGAGATGGGGCTACCGACACGTCAATCGGAGGTTTTTCAATATATTCGTCTTCGGACCTTATATACAAAAACTTTTCAGCCGGCACCTTTAGTTTCGATTGATCCTTCCCTGCTATCTCCCTACATCTTGCCCGAATGTTCAGAGTCTGTGCTGGTATGCGTCAATGGTCAGTATAGACCTGAATTATCTAGACTTTCTGCCATTCCGAAACGGTTGGTGATTCTTCCTCTTCAGGAAGCGACCCGCACGTATGGAAGTTTTTTAACCAATCAGTGGAATAGGCTTCTTAAAGAAGAATCCGATCCTTTTGCCATGCTAAATGCCGCCCTATTTCAACAAGGCATTTTTCTCTACGCAGCCCCAAAAACAGTGATGGAAACTCCCCTACAGATTTTGCATATTCATGCCGCTCAAGGGATTTCTTCTTGGATGGCCCCCAGACTTCAAGGATTTATTGGCGCCCAATCCCAACTGACGCTTCTCTCCACGCATGCTTATCTGTCCGAGGAAGAGTCCTTAGTGAACTTATCCCTGGATTTAGTGCTTGATGAAGAGTCGCATGTTAAATATGTACAAATCCCTTATGCTATTCCGAAAAAAACCTGGTACTTTGATGCTTTCCGAGCGAGTTTAAAGCGAAATTGTACACTTAGATCAGTTCTAGCTACGGCAGGGTCTTCCACGGTGAGAAACGATTACCGCATCGTTCTTGCTGGAGAAAATGCTGAGGCAAGTTTAAATGGCATCTGGATGCTCTCTGGGAATCATGAAGCTCATGCTCACATATTAATGGAACACCAAGCGCCTCACTGCCGTTCAATGCAATTTTTCAAAAGTGTCTTGGCTGACGCCAGTCGTTCAAGTTTTGAAGGTAAAATTTTAGTGCGTCAAGCCGCTCAAAAAACAGAAGCCTTTCAGCTCAATAATAACCTCCTACTAAGCGATCATGCCAAAGCAGATAGTAAACCTAATCTTGAGATCTTTGCAGATGATGTAAAAGCCTCTCATGGCGCCACCATGGGTCAACTAGATCGTGAGCAATTGTTCTATTTAAGAACGAGAGGATACACGGAAAAAGCGGCCAAAAATCTCTTGGTCTATGGTTTTTGCAAAGAAGTGATCGATTTAATTCCTCTTCTCTCACTTCAAAATATAATGACCCAAGAAGCTAAAGGCTATCTCATCCAGGAGGCGTGAATGATGACGCGACATCCTTTGGACGTTCAAAAAATTCGACAAGACTTTCCCATGCTCAAGCAAACGATGCATGGGAAACCTTTAATTTATTTCGATTCTTCTGCTACTTCCCAAAAGCCCCAGTGTGTGATTGATACCATCCAAAATTTCTATCAAAACCACTATAGTACTGTGCATCGTGCCGTCTATGAATTAGCGGTCCATGCCACACAGCACTACCAGGGTGTGCGCGAGAAAGTCAGACATTTTTTGAATGCTGAAAAAGTCGAAGAAATTATTTTTACACGCGGAACTACAGATTCCATTAATTTAATCGCCTCTTCCTTTGGCAAAGCCTTCATTCAAGCCGGCGATGAAATCATTATTTCTGAGATAGAACATCATGCCAATATTGTGCCTTGGCAGATGATGTGCGAAGAGGGGGGAGCCCGCCTAAAAGTCATTCCTGTCGATGAAAACGGTAATCTGCTCCTCGACATTTTTGATCATTTACTAACATCTAAAACTCGGTTAGTGGCCATTACGCATATTGCGAATTCCATAGGAACTGTCAATCCTATTCAAGAAATCATCGAAAGATCTCATGAAAAAGGTGCTAAAGTCCTTGTAGATGGTGCTCAAGCAGCTCCTCATATAAAAATAAATGTGCAAGATCTGGATGCAGATTTCTATGTTTTTTCAGGACATAAGTTGTATGGTCCTACGGGCATTGGAGTGTTGTATGGAAAAGAAGACCTTTTAAATCAGATGCCTCCTTATCAAGGAGGAGGGGATATGATTGATCAAGTGACCTTTGAAAAGACTTCTTATAATACCTTGCCACTCAAATTTGAGGCAGGCACCCCCCTGATTGCTGAAGTTCTAGGGCTAGGTGCCGCTATAGATTATGTGCAAAATATTGGTTTAGATGTCATTCATCAGCATGAACAAGAGCTTCTTAGATATGCGACAGAGCAAATGCAAGCGATTAAAGGACTACATATTATTGGACATGCGTATGAAAAAGCCGCGATTATTAGTTTTATCGTCGATGGGATTCATCCCTTAGATATAGGAACAATGTTAGATTTGAAAGGCGTGGCCATTCGCACAGGTCACCACTGTGCACAACCGACGATGAAGCGTTTTTGTGTACCTGCCATGGCGCGGGTTTCTTTTGGGCTTTATAATACAAAGGAAGAAATTGATCGTTTTATCGTCTATTTAAAAGAGGTGATTCAATTGTTATGCGTGTAACGTTACATGAAGCGGCCCACTTATTAAAAACAGGTCATGTGGTGGGAGTGGCAACAGAGACTGTGTATGGGTTAGCCGCATCCTTAGAGCATCCTTCAGCCATTCAAAACATCTATCAATTGAAAGGACGACCTTCTAACAATCCCTTAATTATTCATGTGGCGGATTTAAAGAGTGTTTTTGCTTTTATGCAAGAACATGTGTGTGATTTAGACCTTCTATCCCGTGATTTTTGGCCAGGTCCGATGACCTTGGTTCTACCCATAAAATGTAAACTCGTTCCATCCATTGTGCGTGCAAATCTGCCAACAGCTGCCTTTCGCATTCCTAAACATCCTCTTGCATTAGAATTGCTGAAGCTGACAGGTCCCTTAGTCATGCCATCTGCCAACCTTTCCGGACGTCCCTCCTCTACATTGGCTCAACACGTGGAAAATGATTTTGGGATAAACTTCCCTATTCTTGATGGAGGAGCTTGCTCAAATGGATTAGAATCTACAATATTGATTTATCATCAAAGACAATGGCAAATCATCCGCCAAGGAGCTTTAGACCCTCAACAATTTTGCAATTGTTTAAAGTATACTCCCCCTGTTTATATTAAAGATAAAGAGGCACCGCCTCTATGTCCAGGACAGATGTATAGGCACTATGCACCACAAGCCAAGCTTCATTTAAAAGAAAATTTTGCCCATATTCAAGCAGGCTTGATTGTGGGATTTAGGGATCGTGCCTATCCTGCAGGTTGTCAAATTCTTCATTTGGGATCTTTGTCCGATCCTCATGGGGTCGCCGCTCAATTATATTCCATCCTTCGTCAATTAGATAGCGAAGGGTGTAAGGAGGCCTACATTGATATGGGATTTCCGCAGGAAGGTCTATGGGCGACTATAAAAGAAAGACTCATAAAAGCTGCTGGTGATAAAAATCTTTAAAAACTTATCTTCTTGATATTCTTAAATAGATTTAACTTTTATATTGAATTTTTACTACTAGCATAACTACCGAATATGAGTTGGATACAGACCCTGGCCTCCTGGAATTATCAAAACGATTTTTTAATCATTAAGAATCATCTCCTTTTAACTATAGGAGTGGGTGAAGAAGCGAAAAAAAATTTCTCTCTTGTTTTGCAACATCATGAATTAGAATGTTTAAATGCCAATCTTTCTTTAGATAGAAAAATTCTTAAGCGCTTATGTGCTCACGCTGATCTACATTTTCCAAAAAGTAAAAAAATTGCTGATAAAATCTCCTTGCTTTTAAGTAAAATTTTTAATTCTAGCCCTGTAGAAAAAATTAAATTTCCTGGTTCTTCCTGCACCTATCCCATCCACCGTTCGATCCTCAAAGAGCCTGTGGTTCAAGGACTTTTAAAAAAAATTCCTCGTATTCAAATAAAAGCTGAAAAAGGAATCCCCAATCTACAGATCTACCGTCAATTCAAGTTTTCTTTTCAAAACATTGAGGTAGATCCCTCTAAAATTCATAACGAATTTATCCAATTATATTTTAAAACTTTAAAGAATCAAAACAATTCCCTTATTTCTTTAGAAGAGTGGTTGAGCTATTATACTTCCGCTCACAGACAGAACGACACCTGTCTTATTCGTGCGTATGAAACTCTCCTTTGCCACTTATCTGCAGACGTCTATGATATAAGTTTTGTGCGTGATATGGCAAACGCTCAAGTAGACCAAGAGTTGATTTCACATTTCTGTTCTTTATGTATTCAACATCCTCACTCGTGTGTAGATTTTCATATTAATGAAGCTTTGATGTCTAAAGTGATTTATCGGGGTTGGAAAAAAAACCTGCCAGAACTTGTTAAATTCAACTTTATTTATTCCTGGCTTACGAGCCACAAATACACAGAAGAACAACTGGAAAACTTATTAAAACTTGTGGACTTTTCAAGAATTTTTAGAAAGGATCTCGATGATAAAGTCCTGCAAGGCTCGCCCTTCATGCATTTTTTAAGTCACGAGCAAAAGGACCTATTATGTGATTTATG
Source organism: Chlamydiales bacterium 38-26 (assembly GCA_001897225.1). Classification (GTDB taxonomy): domain Bacteria; phylum Chlamydiota; class Chlamydiia; order Chlamydiales; family Parachlamydiaceae; genus Neochlamydia. The sequence goes on along the minus strand of MKSK01000001.1, from coordinate 624,662 downwards.
CATTCATATAAAAGATCAAACCTTCCATCTCCAATCTAAACAGCTTTACTCCCATTCTACTTACTTTGAAGCCCTTAACCATCCCTGGAAAGAAAATCATGGAGACTATATAGAATTAGACGCCACGGATTTAGAGGTTTTTGAAAGCTTTTATTACTTTTTAAAATGGGATGTTTTACCTCAGGCAGATTTTAATAAAATTTATGCCTTATATCAATATGCACATCGTATTCAAGCCACCCGATTGAAAGCCGCTTGTATTAAGGGCCTTTTTCCTCTTTTAAAAGACTCTAGCCTTCCCAATTTTTTCAATTATGGATATTCCTTATTATTAGAGAATGTGAATATACAGGAACAAAATGATGTCATCGATAATTTTATTGCCTGTTACTTCATTCAAAGAGATTAGTGCAGATCGAAAAACAAGATCCTTTGGAACTTATACAAAAACTCCAAGATCTCTCTCAATCAGGCTTTGAACTTTTTCTTTTTCTACATCCTCAAGTTCAAGAATATCTCCACCATAAGAACACCCCTCATACTTTATTCAAAACTTCTTTGCGAACTGAGTCGATCAAATTTTATTTAATCTGCCAGCGTTTGCAAAATCATCCAGAAGAGATGAAAAGAGCAAGATTCTACTTTAAATACATCGACATGTCCTGTTTACCCCGAGATTACTTATCCATCTTTTCAGATTATCAAAGCACCTCTTTGTCAAAGCTCAGCAAAAAACTCATTTCCATGGCCTACCGATACTTTTTTATAGGTAAAGCAGACGTTTTAAAAAAAATATTTGAAAAGAAAATTAAACAAGTCATTTTAGCGGTTCAACTTTTTTCCAAGCCAGCTCCTCTATGGGCTGATGTTATCCTGCAAGGACTAGATTTTTCAGACTGGGAACGGATAAATCTTTTAGAAGACTCTGAATGGTTATTTTTGGCTGTCGAGTTCGCTATAAAAAAATGTGCCTCGTCATCAAATGATAAAGAAAAAAGTTATTTGAGAGATAAGGCTGTTTATTTACTCTACCGCACAGAAAAATACGCTCCTTATTTATACTTAAAACATCGCGCTTTTTTTGATAAGTCAGAGGACCCAGAAAGAGAAAATATCAATAAGAGAAACTCTCTTTTATTCAGAAAAGCTCCCTTTGAAAATTATGAAATTTTACACAAGATGTTAAAAGAAGACGGAGCTCATTCCCAAACCCAATGGATTATCCATATAGAAAATTTTCTACAAGAGGTGAATGTTACAGAAGGAAATTGTTATTTTCATCACCTCAACCTAATTTGGGCCATGCGATACACTCTAAAAAAACTGCAAAACATGAAGGGATTGCGTAAAAAAGTAAACTCTTTACATGAAGAAATTTCCAGCTACGCCTTGCCATTTGATCAAAAAACTCTTCTCCATGATTGAGCGCAAAGAAATAGGGAATTTCGAAAGAACTCTATTCGATTTGTCGTCGCCAATAGGCGTCAATGACCTCATCCACGGCATTTCTTAAGTATGGATTGGCCTCGGGTAATAATCGAATCACTTGTTGCGCCCATAAAAAATAATCGTCAATTCTGGCAAGTTCCCAACCTGCAGGGGGATGCTCCATAAGATCCATTAAATTAGAAAGTTTATCTGCTAAAATAATGAGAGCAGCATCTGAACTACGTGTTTGCGCTTTTTGAATTTGCTGCTTCTTTCGTTCTTCTTTTGTTAAGTCTTTTTCATCCGTTAACTCAGCCACCAATTGCTCTACGCGATATCCAAATAGATTTCTAAGTTCATCCAAGGTTGTTTCTGTATCTTCTACAGTATCATGCAACAACGCTGCCATTAAAATATCTGCATCGTAAATGTGCCCTGTAATAAGAATATGCCGAGCAACGTGTAAAGGGTGGGTGATATAAGGTGTTTTCTCTATATTTCTGCGTGTTTGTTTTTTGTGCTTTTCGGCAGCAAACTCCATTGCATGTAAAATGCGATAAAGCTCTTCTTCACTCAAGGCTTGCCCTTCTAGACGTTTTTTTAAAAGGTCTTCCATTAAATGATCAAGGGCCTCCAGCGCTAAGGGGTGTCCTTCTAAATCACGATGAAGATGTTCACGAATTTGAGAAAAGTACAATTTTATTCGAAAAGCCATAAGCTAATCCTTCATTAAAAATCGTTAAACATTTCCTTGTATATCCTGCAAGGATCCAGCGAAATCATTGAATATTGACTTCATTAAATCCACTCACGCTACCCATCGACATCCTAAACATATTTAAAACCTCATTGATCCATACAAGACATTGTTTGGCCATCTCTTCTGTTAATAATCTCCAGCCTAAAAAGATGATGAATAGAGCTAATAGAGATTTAAGAGGCATTCCCAAAAACGTAATTTGCACTTGAGGCGCGAGACGATTGGCAATGCCTAAAAAGAAGTCTGTCATCATAATCATGATTAAAGCAGGTGAAGCTAAGCGAATACTAATGACCATGAGTTTATTTAAAAGAGCGATCTGACTTGCCCAAAATGAAGAGTTTTTATCGAAGAAGGTATAATTGAGAATCTGATCGGGGGGAATGACCTCATAAGATGTCAAAATCGCTTCTATAAATAAAAAAGGTCCGTCCACCATAAAAAAGATCCAGATCATGACATAATTAAACATCGAACCCAGCGGAGAAGATTGGTTTTGTATGGTCGGATCGTTGACCATCAAGCTCGCCCCCCCTCTTTGGTGGTCGATAATGATACCAGCGCTCTGTACGATTAAGAACGGCATGCTAATCAAGAAGCCCATCAGAGCACCCACAAATAGCTCTTTAAACATCAAAAAAACAAGGCGTAAATTGAAGTCAATTTTATGGCTGACCAGAAGTAGCTGTGGCAAAAAAATAAAAAACAACCCGATAGCCAGAGCGACCTTAGCAGGTTGAGGCATCACTTTGGCCCCAAAAAAAGGCGATTGCAAAATGATGGGTAGCATGCGTGCTAAAAAAAGAAAAAAGAGAGAAAGGAACGAGAGAAATCCTCCTTCTGTATTAAATGCGCTATTCAAAAAAACAAGGATAAAACTATCAGGTGACGAATCGGGCATTTTTTTCCTTTAAGCCTTGGGTACTAATTATTCAGCCTGAATGAGGCTTATTTATCCTTGAGAAGCTAAGCTCCACCTAGCAAAATTAGAAAATATGTCTCCAGCAAATTCCATAATTTGTGCTCCTAGCCATCCTCCTAACACCATCAAAGTCAACGTGACTGCCACAAGTTTAATTGTGAAAGATAACGTTTGTTCTTGAATTTGTGTAGCAGCTTGGAAAATGGCGACTATAACCCCAAAAAACATGCTCACCAAAATAGGAGGAGCAGACAGAATGAGGATAAGCAAAAGAGCTTGATAAGCAAGTTGTACAACTTGAGTTTGAAACATATTTTTTCCTATCGGAAGGTGTTGACTAGTCCTTCAATTAACATGGTCCATCCATCTAACATCACCAGCAAAAAGAGCTTTAAAGGCATCGAAATGGTCACAGGCGAAAGCATCATCATCCCCATCGCAAGCAATACGTTAGAGACCACTAAATCTATCACAAAAAAAGGAATGTAAATTAATACGCCAATTTCAAAAGCATCCTTCAACTGGCTGGTGATAAAGGATGGAACTAAAATCATAAAATCATCAGGCTTTAACCCAGGTCGATAATTTTCTGGTAAAACCCTGTATGCTATCCGGTAAAATAGGGCCTGATGCTTGACTGAAGAATTTCTTTTCAGAAAGTCTCTTAAAGGTTCCCTTGCTGCTTCTACTAAAGCTAAAATGTACGTAGATGAACCCGCTGACATCAAAGATTCGGGGGCTGCCCTTTGATTGACGACTGCTGTCGCCGCATCGTACATCTTTAAACCTGTAGGATACATGATATAAATACTTAATAAAAAGGCTACGCCGTTAATCACCTGGTTTGGAGGAGATTGCTGCACACCTAAAGCACTACGAAGCAAGGATAAAACCACCACAATTTTCATGAAAGATGACAAGATCATAATCATGAATGGCAGGAGGGACAAGAGAGATAAAACAGCGGCTTGAGTGATTAAAGAGGGTCTACGGAAATTTTCAAACTGAACATCTAGTTCTTTTTCAGCAGGCGTTTTTTCTCCGGGTTTAAGTGGAATTTTGGTTGCATCAATGGAGGTAGTTGATCGAGGAACGGAAGGGACAGACTGTCCCCAGCATTCTGGTGATAGAACACAGAGTACAGCCAAAAGAATCATCCACGATAGGCAATTCAGAGAAAAAAGACGTTTGAAAAAAGACTTTGTTTTATCCATTTTGCTCCCGCAACTTCTCATTTTGTTTCATCATTTTGTCAAAGGCATTTTCCATAATACGCCATTGATTTTCAAGCTGTGCATTAATGATTCCTCCCTCGGTTTCAATGATGCATCCGCCCGGCGCTACATCTGATCTTTCGCGTAGCGTCAAGACTTCAAGATTTTCAAATAAATTCTTCAAATCAATGCGACTTTTCTCTAAAGCTTCCAAATCTTTTCTATTCACATAGATTGTGATGCGTTTATGTGTCACTACCGCTTTTAAGCTATTACTTACAATATCCACAATAGCATTTTCAGAGACTTCTAATTCCCGACCCACAATTTTCTTAGCCGCTTTTAACGCAACAGGTAAAGCAACCTTTTCTGTTTCATGACGTACTTGGATGATTTCTTCTTCTACTTTCGCAATTTGCTCCATCCACTTTTTGAATCCTTCCTCAAACCCCTCTTTTTGCGCCTGCTCTTTCAGTTTTTCAACCTCTTCTGCCACTTCTTGTTTATATTTTAAGGCATCTGCTTTGACGGTCTCCACAATTTCATAAGCTTCTAGAGCCTTAGAAAACTCCGTTGCAGGAATGACTTTTGTTTCAGGAGCAATATGAATACTGTCACCATGGATAAGAGAAAAAAATTTCTTCTTCACGCTTCACTCTTCGTTTTTAGAAAGTTTAAGACACTGATCGTTTGTTGGATCAGAGCTGTCCTAGCAGCGGGATTGACCTCTGAAGAACTATATTTTTTTAATATGGAGCCTCGACCTGTATCAAGCTTACGAAAAAAATGCCACAAAAAATGAGGATGAGAGCCTGTTAAAGCCTTGCCCAATCGATATAAACCACGCTGATGGAGCATTTTGTGGAGAACATGACAATCACTGTTCCACTTTTGTAAATCCATTTTGGTGGTTGTAAATTTACTTTTTTGATGCAGACATGTTCTTAAAAATTGCATTTTTTTTTGGTCCATACAGGCATAGACAGCCTGCAAGCTTTTTTTATCAACCAAATGTCTAACTGTATCTGCTAAGTCATACAAACCCAGATAATCGATCATCTGAATCAATTCTGTACGCGATAACTCTAAAAGACCCGATAACTCATCGAGGGGTAAAAAACCCGCAGCTAAGACATCTGGATCTCTGACTTGCATGTAGAGTTTTTTAATCAAAAATTCACCCGCCACAGACGGAATAGAGGGAAGAGAGGAAGGGAGTTTCAAAAATTTTTTTAAACCGTTCGATAAAGGTTGAGGGAGTGAAGTAACTAGGAGTTCTTGTATATGAAGAGGATACTTTTGCACGTAAGGTGCGATCCATGAGAAATGAATATGATTCAAAAAAGTCGAAGGATTCACAAAAACTGGATCTATTTCTGTGCTTTCAATCCGTTGATTGATAATCTCTTGAGCTTCTTCTGACGGCATCAAGCTTAAAAATTCTTTCTTGGATGTCGAATGAAAGCGATTTAACAAAATCCGCATAAAAATCCAGCTTTTAGTATGCATAAAATGCGGATCCTCAAGTTTCATCGACGTCTTTGTCAACAGCTTCTTTCTCTTCCTTGGATTTCGCGTCTTCCTCTTCCTCTTCAGGATGTTCCGACTCTTTAGGCGCTACCGCATCTGTTTTTAAAGGTTGCAGATGGAAGAGTTCTTTAATTCCTCCATGGGATTTAAGGACTGGGTATATTTTCCATGCCAACCAAAGAAGCGCTAGGGCTAGAAGAAGAATGAGAAAAGAGAGTGTGAAAAACACGATACGAAAACGATTGACAGACTCTTTTGCTAAAATAATCGTCCATATGCTCACAAAAGATTTTTCTTGCTGTTCTGGCGTAAATGAACTTGTAAGATCGCTTCCTCGCGCCCGGTCAGAAATCACCGTGACATCATTATAATCTAAACCAGTAATACTTGCGGCCACAAGACGTTTGATTTTTGTAACCAAATGACTATTAGGATCATCGAGCACCCCATTATGCTTTACATACACTGAAGCGGTAATTTTCCCTTTCGTCTTTCCAGGATTTAAAGGATCTTCTTCTGGAAAAGAAATCTGTACCTCTGCATCCAACACTCCATCAATTTTACGAATCACACTGGCAATTTGTTCTGCCAATCCTGCTTCATAACGAATTTTATCTTGCCTTTCAGAAGGAACAAGACCCACATTAGAAAAGATCGAAAGCAAGTTCTGACTACGTTTTCTAGGTAATCCTGCTTGGTTAAGAAGCGCCATTGCCTCTGTAGCATCTTTTTCACTCACGCTAATGTCCCAGAGAACAAGTTTAGACGCTGCACCCCCACCCCCCCCACCACCACCTGATGGAATTTTATTCGCACTTATGTTCTTACTAGCTAGAAACACAAGAATTTCATTCGCTTCTCTTTCATCTAAAGCATTCACAATAGTTTTTTGGGACTCGCAGCTAGTAAGCACTAAGGAGGTCGAAAGAGCCAAAAGACACATGCAGAGACGTATAATGAATGAAGGAAAAACTGATAAAGTAGAGATTGTAGGCATAATCTTTTCTCAATTTTGATATTAAGTGCATCCTAGCACATCAGGATATTTTTGCTATACTTTCTTTAAGATTTATAAGCACGGGAAATATACAACGAATCACATTAAAAATTCTAGCTACTTTACAAGTATAAATACCGTATGATAAATTCGTTTGAAATTATTGAATTCCAGTCTAAACTCTCAAAAGAGATTTTAAAATTAGCCTATTAGACTCATCTCTCGTGATCGATGCATAAACATAAGAGAGAGGAGTTTACGCTTTAAAACGTCTCGCTGGAAGATCAATAACTCCTATTAACCCCCAAGTCTCTTAAGGTTATATGACACTCACTCGATACAAAGAAGGAAGTTTCCGAGAGCTCTTGTCTATTGCCTTACCTTTAATGTTATCTTCATTGTCTGTCATGCTCATGCTTTTCGTTGATCGCTTATTGCTAGCCCATTACTCTACAGCCGCACTCAATTCAGCTGTCAATGCTTCTACCTTAGGCTGGGCTCTTTTATTCGGATGGGTCGCCCTGGCAAACATCACAGAAGTCTTTGTCGCACAGTACCACGGAGCTCACCAATACGAGCGGATGGGAGAACCTGTTTGGCAAATGCTTTGGTTGGCTCTGTTTTCTTCCCTATTCTTTATTCCGATGGCCATCTGGGGAAGCCACTGGATCTATGGATCCTGTCCCATGGAACGCACATATATTGGATGGATGATGATGTTCGGACCTACTTTCACAGCTTTTTCAGCCTTAAGTGGTTTCTTTGTCGGCCAAGGAAAAACAAAACTTATCACCCTGCTCGCCATTTTTGCTAATATTCTAAATGCCATTTTAGATGTCTGCCTCATTTTTGGAATCCAAGGTCTTATTCCACCCATGGGGATTTTAGGCGCCGCTATAGCCACTAGCATGGGCTCACTCTTTCAAATGAGCGTGCTATTTTATTTTTTCCTGAAAAAAGAGAATCGAGAGAGTTTTGGGACCCATCAATATCGATTTCAACCCCAGGCTTTCTGGCAATGCTTTAAGATTGGTTCTCCAGGTGCTGTCTTTGCTCTCGTGGAAATTCTTGGATGGGCTGCTTTTTATCATATGATGACACGCGTCAGTGACATTCATATTACTGTTGCTGGTATTTGTCAGAGTTTATTTATGCTTTTACTTTTTTTTGCAGAGGGAGTCAGTAAAGCAGCTACAGCTATTTGCGGCAATTTAATCGGTGCTAAACGCACCTGGTTTATTCCCAATGTCGTCAAATCAGGTGTACTCATCCATCTTCTTTTTTTTCTTGTTATTACCGTCGCCTTCATTTTCTTTCATCAAGTTCTTATCGATCAATTCTTACCCAACGCTACGCCTGAATTTATTGCTTCCATTGAAAAAGCTTTGATGTATTCGTTGTGGGCCACCCTAGTGTACGTATTTTTAGAAGGGATTCGCTGGCTTCTCTCAGGAGTCCTCACTGCAGCAGGAGACACCACCTTTTTATTAATAGCCGGTTCGTTAACAGTATGGATTTTTTTGGTAGCGCCCGTCTACTTTTTTGTAGTTAAACTCCATGCCTCAGTCGAAATAGCCGTTTACTTCTGGATAATATTTAGTCTAGGAGCCATTTCTATCTACTATTGGCGTTATACCTCCGGAGCTTGGAAATCAAAGTCCATTATTACTGAAAGTACAACTCAACTGTCGTAACCCCTAGGCTTTTCATATTTCCCCGAGATTTAAAAAATCCCAAGAGATTTGACTCAAGTCTTTGATGAGATTGGGCTAAAGAAAATATTCCCTGCGATCTTCCTGATTGCACATTATCGTTTTGTTATTTATACTACTTTTTCTAAAGTAACAACTTACATAATTAACAATAAATCTTTAATATTTAGAAAATAATAAAGGATGATCTCATGACCACCACTATGACCTCCCCCAGAAGTCCCCGCTTTTCTGCCATTACTGAAACTTGGCCTGTAGAAAAAGCAAAGTTTAAAGTGATGTCTAATAATCAGGTGAAGGATCAATTTAACTTTCATTTGGTTCTCGAAAATGTAGAAAATGTAAAAAAGGCCATCCAAACTTTTGGGATAGAAAGAAAAACTGATTTAGAAACCTCTAAACCGATTTACGAGTTAAAGATATCCTTTAATAGTCCCGAGGCTGTTTGTAATTTTTCTGAGGGATCTAAACTGGTTTCTGACCCTAATCAAGAAAAATCTGTTTTCTCAAAGAAATGTAAAACACCGGTAAATGCAATCAAAATCTTTCAATATGTACTCACCAACAATTCATTTGTGGATGAAATAACAAAAAACTTAGCCAACCATACTCTAGATAAGATTAAACAAGATCTTGATAAATTTAAATTTTAATTCTCATCAGAGAAAAAGAAACGACCAGAGAAACTTCTATCTATTTCTCTGCTCGTTTTTATGAATAGAGTGTCCATTCCCTTCATTACTTTTCTAGGACCTCGAAAAAGCTATTCCAGCAAATTTACCCATGAAGGCAGGTTTACTTCCAAAGTTTAGCCACTGCATGGATGTCCTGAGCTAAAATTTTGGGTGTTTTGGCATCTTTAGCAAGATGTTGAAAGTCTTCGCGGTCCGAGGGATTTTTTAATCCCTCGCAGGCTAAGATAAGGTAGGTGGATAAAGGAACATCTCGACGAACCTGCTCATCTTTCAACATTTCTAAACAAACCTTGGATACTTCTTCGTCATCCTTAAAGGCTATCAAGGCAATAGCCGCTTTTTCATTATCTTCGTTGAGAGGACGTCCATGAACCACTTTTAATAAAAATTCTTTCGCTGGAGCTCCTATCGCTTGCAAAGCAGTCAATGCGATATCTTCATCAAAAAAATCCCCTTGTCCTATCGCTTCAAATAAGTAGATAATGGCTCGCTTATCTCCAATTAAGCCCAAACATTTGGCAGCTAACGAAGGCGCCATGCCATAACCGGGATACAACGGGTCGTAAAACTCTTCGGATTTCAATAATTCAATGAGCGCTGGCACAATAGCACCTTTTTCCTTAACAATAGCTTCGATTTCCTGCTCAGGTTCGATTTCTTCTGACAGGATTAAATCAGCCACCAGTGTCAGGAATTTTGTTTCAGGGCGCGCTTTTTCATATAAAGCTCTCAATTTCTTATACGCAGTCTTAGCCTCTGCTATTTTTTCTGCATCTGCTCCAGATAAAAGGGTAGGGGCTAAATCCGTTTTCATTTCTTTTTCTAATTTTGCTAAAGCGTGGATTCTTTCTAAATCAAACTCAGGATTGACACCTTTGCCTTCATTGACGTAGTAATCCAACATCACATCGAATTTCCCTCCAAAATGAACCTCTCGGTGCATCAAAATGGCCACGTCTTGCACATTAGATAGTGGCAATCCTTCGGCTTCTAAATCATCAAAATCATTCGGTTTCATTGATCACCTTCCTACATTTGTCTGTTGCAATACTTCATTTGCATTATAGCTGGAACGAATAAAAGGACCGCAATACATATTCTTAATTCCTAATGAATAACCATACTCTTCATAACGCTTAAATTGGTCTGGTGTCACAAAAGCCTTCACAAGCAATTTATTGCGGTTGGGCTGTAAATACTGGCCGATTGTGATGATATCACATCCCACGGCCTTTAAATCATGAATAGTTTCAAATACTTCTGCTTCTGTTTCTCCGAGGCCCACCATAATTCCCGACTTAACCAAAAGGGTAGGATCCCCTTGCTTTCTTACATATTTCAGAACACTTAATGTACGATCATACGTGGCTTTATGCCGTACCCGCGGTGTCATGGCCCGCACTGTTTCTATATTATGATTAAAGATTTCGGGTTTTGCCTTCAAAAGAATATCTAAAGAGGTGGTACTGCCCGTGAAATCAGAAGTTAATACTTCAATAGTCACATCTTTTACTTGTTTTCTAATCTCTTCAATGACATCTGCTAAGTGCTGAGCACCCCCATCAGGTAAATCATCGCGCGCCACCATTGTAATGACCACATGCTTTAATCCTAGTTGTAGGACAGATTCAGCCACACGTTGAGGTTCATCCGCGGCTAAAGGTTTAGGTGTTTTAGAAAAATCAATGTCACAAAATCCACAAGAACGTGTGCATTCTTTACCCATGACTAAAAAAGTCGCTGTTTTTTTAGACCAACATTCTAATAAATTTGGACATTTAGCTTCCTCACAAACGGTATGTAAACGATTTTGATTCAATACTTGGCCCGTTTTCCAAACCTCACTCCCTTTAGGCAGTTTACGATGAAGCCAAGAGGGAAATCGCCCGGGGCCTACCGCTTTATCTTCTTGCACAACTTCAGGATTGGAGGGAAGCACATTTAACTTTCGATTCTTAACCTTTGGCGTCGTATCAAATAGTTTGTGTGTCATGCGGCAATTCCTATTTAAGTTTTTTTATTCACCTTGGGAGGAAAATGTAAGGGAGTTTCTGCAGCCACAAACGCAGCTTCTAACCAAGCTTCAGCAATGGTCGGATGAGCATGTATAGTCTCAGTAATAGACTCCACAGTTAACTCATTGGCGACCGCAACTGCCATTTCTGCCACGAGTGCCGAAGCTTCATGTCCTACAACTTGAGCTCCAAGAATTTGTCCTGTACGTTGGTCTGTGATAATTTGTGCAAAACCTTCCACTTGATCCATTGCCTGAGATTTACCTAAAGCTTGGAAAGGGAAGGCTCCTGCTACAGCTGAATAACCTTTTTCTAAAGCATCTTCCAAAGATAAACCCACTGAACCAATTTCAGGATTAGTGAAGATGACGTTAGGAACAGCTTCATATCTCATGTGGGCTTCCTGTCCGGTCGCATTACTTCCTGCTACCCATCCTTGATGCGTCGCTACGTGAGCCAACCACCATTTGGAAGCTATATCACCCACAGCATAAATACCAGGCACGTTAGTTTCCATCTTATCGTTGACAGGGATCATTCCATTATCACTCACAAGAACGCCCGCTTTTTCTAAACCAATGGAAGAGGTATTCATCTTTCGACCGACTGCGACTAAAGCAATATCTGCCTCATAAAATTTTCCACCGGCCACTTTTGCCTTTATCCCCTGGGTGGTCTTTTCTATAGCCTCCACTTTAACGCCTGTTTCCATGACGATTTCGGCTTTTTTAAAAGCTTTCGCCAAAGCATCAGAGACGCTTTTACTTTCCATAGGAAGAATTTTATCTAACATCTCCAAAATGACTACTTCTACACCAAAGGAAGCGAATAAAGAAGCAAATTCACAGCCAATCACTCCGCCGCCAACAATCACAATTTTTTTTGGAATTTCTTGTATGTTCAATAGGGAAGTAGAATCATGAATTTTTTCGTAATCAAAAGGAAACGCGGGGATATTACGGGGTTCAGATCCGGTAGCAATGATTGTTTTCTTCGCTTGGATGAGGAGGTTATCTTGTCCGGTAATTTTTATTTCACGCGGGGAATTGAACTGCCCAAAACCTCTAAAAACTTTAATTTTATTCGACGCAATTAAGCTTTCTAACCCTTGTCTAATTTTACCTACGACTCGGTCTTTTCGCTTCACCATAAATCCATAATCAAAGCTCACTTTTTCCACTTTAATTCCAAATTCAGCTGCATCTTTAATTCGATCATACACTTCAGCGCAAGCAATGAGGGCCTTGGAAGGAATGCATCCACGGTTTAAACAAGTTCCACCCATTTCTTTGGCCTCAATGAGAGCTACCTTTAAACCGCTTTGAGCGGCTCGAATGGCTGCTGGATAACCTCCTGGCCCGCCGCCAATTACGGCAATGTCAAATTGATTTTCATTTTCTGTCATAACCCAATCCTTTATACGATTCCCCTGAATTTCATTTGACTATACCGAAGTGCTACACACCCACAATTCAGGTTGTTAGTGCATAGAATACAATATCAAAGAGGCTGGGTAAAGCAAAAACACTTCATAAGAATCAGGAAAGATTCGAATCATCGCGTTGCCATCAAAAGTTTGTGAGAAGGGTAATAAAACCAATAATCGATGTCTTTGTCTTTGGCTGCACCTTGATAATTATTCCTTAATGCTGCAGCAAAATATAAAGACAAATAGCGAATCATGATTGAAGCTCTAGGCAGGAAATAACAAAATTTTTCATTTTTTATCATATTAATTTTTGTTATTCAAATTTCACATAAATAATCATTTTCGCGCTTCTTATATCCATAAATTTACAAATCATCGAATAGTGGAATCAATGAAAATTAATTAATCTGTTAGGAATTTCTCCAATGATTTTTTTGACAATAATAATAAATAATCCTGTCAACAGCAGGTTTAACGCTAAAGACAAAACAGCAACTGTTAACGCGGTTCCAGTTAATCCGTAGCTCATTGAAACAACTAGGACACCAGCACCGACCTCACCCCTTGGGAACATCGCTATCGATAAAGCTAATCGTTCGCGAATTGTCGCCTCATTTCTATAGCAGAAAAGAGGAAACATTTTACCAATATTAGAAAGGATTGTTACACAAACAACGTGGAAGGCTATTATTATCCAATTAATTGTTTCATAGGGTATCTGAGGCATAGACAAACCAACGCAAACCATAAAGATTGCGGCTACAATCGTCGCAATACGTTGTTCATGGGGCTCTGATAAGCCTTCCTGATGTCCTTCCCTTGAATCATCAATATGAGGATCATGTCCATAAGGGCGAGCTAGCATACATCCCAGAACGAAAGCAGGAAGTAGGACTTCTAAGTGCACAGGAACAACATCATTAATAATCTTACTGGCTAAGTAAATGACTTCACTTGTAGCTGCAATTAAGACTGAGTAAAGCATCACCCAAGGCCAACTTGTGGGTAATCGCCATGTGTGCAAATAGCGCCAAGCCATCCAAAGCAATAAAATAATGACAATGACAATTACCCCTAACTGCCATTTCATTCCCACCATCATGACTTTAAGAGGGATCATTAATAAAATTGTATCAAGATCATCAAATATTGCTAATATGCGCGCCTTGCGAAAAACCCAGGTCACTGACAATCCTGCAGCCGCAAGCATGGAAAAAAGAACCCCAGCTGACGTTGGCGAAGAAAATCTTGCTAACATTAGAGCTTCCGTCCAATCATTCATACTCAAGAACCAAATAAAATAACCAGCGCAAAAAAACCAAGGAAATGTTGCAGCTGTTCCAGCAACTACATAATCCCAGACATATTGTTTTGGATTTGACTTGTCGATTTCAAATTCATACCCTACATGTATCATAATGAAGGATAGACAAAACATACTCATCCACTTAATCCAGTCTCTATTGATTGTTCCTAATAATTGAGAACCAATGAGACCTAAAATTAATAACAAGGAATAAATCAATACTTTTTTCATGGTGTAGTTGGGAGAGTTATTTTATTTTGAAAATCTATAGCTATAACTTTAAAGTCAATCATATTTATTTCAAGTCCGATGAGTTATACCCTGCTAAGTAAATAGAGGGAAACTAATGCTAAGTATAAATTCTTTTGATGTTTTACTTTTCATCCTCATAGCAATCCCACGTTGCATACGATACTTTTGTCAAAGGCAAAAACTTAATTCCAAAATTCCCTCGCTCTCTCCAGCCTATGTAAAAATCACTCTTCCAAAAATGACCATAGGCAACTCTTAAGGAAATTAAGGGTAATCCATTATGCAATCCGAGAAATAAAGAGCTATAACGTCCTGCAAACACCGTATCAGCTTGAGGTTTATAAGTAAAAAACTCTACTTTCTTGCTATTGATTTTTAATAAAGTCCATTCATCCGTTTGAGCTCCCGCATTGCCAATCACATAAAAACAAAAATTATGTAATGGGTTACGTAGCATCCAAGCCATTCCTTTACCTAAACTAGCATTTTTATCGGGTCTAAACAAAGGAACATTTGCTTCTCCAAAAATACCATCATCATCATTTCCAAATAATCCCCACATTACCCAATGGCCCACATCAAACCAACGAATCTGCGAACGATGCCTAGGGATTAAATGATATAGCCAATGAGAAGCAGCTTGGGCTTGATGTTGGTCATAAAGACTCATTTCTTCATATGTGATGCACGAATTTGGAGGTTTATAATAACTTTGTGTGGCATGCTTGTACGTGGAACAGCTGGAAAATATGTCAAAGCATAAACAGAGTTGTAGATAGAAAAACTTCCTTCTGGCAAAGTAGTATGTCAATAAAACCTCTTTCAAAATTGAATTATTTCTTGCAAGAAATTATAAATAAGACCATGAATTTAATTTTAACACTTTTAGATTTGAGCCAGTTATGAGCGCCATACCCAAAAAAAAATTATGCTGGAATTGTGAGGGACGCGTCGCATTTTCTGATGAAAATTGTCCTTATTGCGGTGTTTATCTAAGCTCGTCATCCTTAATTAATACGCATAATGAAACAACTACCCATATTGCTCCTTTTGCTCCTTATCGTCAAGGCTCTGACAAGTCTGTACCCGCTTCTCCCTATACATTAGATCAGGAAGAAGATCTTGAATCCAATGAAGACGAAAGCTCTCTTGAAGATAGTCTGGATGAAGAGACTTCTGGCCTACTCCCCCTCTCTTTACTGCTTGCTGGTTCGATCTTCTTCATGTTTGGATTAATTCTCCTTCTTTTCTCGCGCCAAGGGACTCTCACCCTTCATTGGAATGCATCCTATTGGTATATCTATCTTGCCCTCGCAGCAGCCCTGATCTTTACGGGCTGGAGATCGATGCAAAATGATAAAAACTAAGCTGAACTTCATCATCTAAATAAGCCAAATCAACTTCAAAGAGGTTTGATTGGCTTTAATTTTTCTGTAATGCTTGGAATTTTGAGTTTAGCCCTTGCCTCAAAGCTTTCGGATTTATCAACAAAAAAGCCATGATAAATCATGGCTTTTTTTGACAAAGAAATTAGACTTGCTCGACTTCTTGTTGAAGAGCACAACACTTCTTGTATTTTTTACCACTTCCGCAGGGGCAATTGTCATTGCGACCAGCTTTGGGTTCTACAACAATAGGCTGGATTTTGGCAGGAGGTTCAAACTCTTCTTCTTGATTCTCCATTTCATCTCTTGCCTCAGAAGCAAAAGGAGCGGCTTCTAGATCAGCAACAAAGGAGCGGTTAGTCTCTAAACGCATTTTTGCTAGCATCTCTTGGATGGCTGGATGATCTTGTGTCAAGATTTCAAATCTAAATAAACCTTGGGCTATTTCCTGTCTTAATTGGTTTCCAAAATCATCAAATAAAACAAACGCTTCTTGCTTAAACTCCATCAACGGATCACGCTGACCAAACGTACGTAAGTTCACGTCTAAACGCAAATGATCCATTGTTAAAAGATGTTCCTGCCAACGTTGATCTAATTTACGAATCATTAAATTACGAATCGCTTCATTTACAGGACGTGGAGGAGGAGGAACTTCAGGGCCCGCATAAGGAGGCACTTTCGCATCTTCACGAACATACTTTTCTTCGAAGGCTAAGACAATCTGATCGATGGCCTTTTTTTCTAAATCAGAGGCTTCAGAGTGATCATCATCAAAGGCACCTTCAGGAAAGCTGACCGGGAATTGGCTAATCAGCCACTGTCTAAATCCTTCAGGATTCCAACCATTCTCTTCCCCTCTCGTCTTGAAATATTTTGCACCAGCTTGTTGACAAACAGATTCAATAATTTCAATCGCTAAAGGCTTCACATCGTTTAAATGCAGAATATCATTTCGGAAAGAATAGATCTCTTTACGCTGTTTATTCATGACATCATCATACTCTAAGGTATGCTTACGAATTGTGTAATTACGTTGTTCAATACGTTTTTGAGCAGTTTCAATGGATTTATTCAACATCGAAGCTGAAATAGGCTCTCCTTCGGGTGGACGAAACTTCTGCAAAACTGTCGTTAAGCGAGGGGAGGCGAACAGACGCAATAAAGAATCTTCAAAGGATACATAGAATTTAGAAGAACCTGGGTCTCCTAAACGGGCACAACGCCCTCTTAACTGCCGGTCAATCCTGCGCGATTGATGACGTGTGGTTCCCATGACATATAGGCCACCAATTGCAGCGACTCCTGGCTCTAACTTAATATCCGTTCCGCGTCCTGCCATATTTGTAGCGATTGTAATCGCACCGCGTTTACCTGCATGAGCAATAATTTCGGCCTCACTCGCATGGTTTTTAGCGTTCAAAACAGTATGCTCTAGTTTATTTTGTTTGAAAATTCGTGAGAGTTTTTCAGAAACTTCCACGGATTCTGTCCCTATCAAAATGGGACGACCTGCTTCGTGGACTTCACGGACTTCTTTTAAAATGGCATTATATTTTTCCCGCTCACTCATATAAATTTCATCGTTGAAATCTTTCCTTGCACAAGGTTTATGCGTAGGAATTTCCAAGACTTCCAATTTATAAATTTGTTTAAGCTCGTTGGCCTCTGTAATGGCTGTACCACTCATTCCTGAAAGTTTTTCATACATCCGGAAAAAATTTTGTAATGTAATGGTTGCATACGTCTGCGTTTCTTTTTGAATCGAAACGGCTTCTTTAGCTTCTATCGCTTGATGTAAACCATCCGAAAAACGTCTACCAGGCTGAGGACGGCCTGTATTTTCATCAATGATAATGATCTTGTCATCTTGAACAATATAATCGACATCTTTCTCCATTAAAAGATGGGCACGTAGGAGTTGTCGAATGTTATGTGCACGCTCTTTGCGTTTAGCATCGCCTTCTTGCACATCTAGCTTTTTCTGCACTTTCGCTGCTTCATCTAGAGTAGTATCCTCGTCAATCTTGAGATACTCATGGCTGATATCGAGCATGACAAAATCATCTTCATGCTCAGATCCTGCCACTTCTTTCCAAAGATGGATTCCTTTATCTGTCAATTCGTACTCATTGCTCTTTTCATCGATAAGGATGTAGAGCTCTGATAAGGCTACAGTTTTTTCTTCTTTATTTTGGTCTGAGTAGTAGTAAAGATCCCATTTATCAATAGCCGCACGTACATCAGGGTCTTCCTTTAGACGTTTTAATATCTTGTTGTTAGGCGTTCCCTTGCTGACCAGCCATAATTTGCGATAGGCTTCCTTTTCTTGCTCTTCTTCTTTTTTTCCTAGCTTTTCTTTAACTTGACCTTCTAATCCTATGCCTAAAGAATCTAAAGTTTTCTTCGCTTCAGTCGCCAGGCGATTGCATAAATCTCGCTGCCTGCGCACCATATCAGAAACACCTTGTTTTAACTCATCATACATCTGACGGCTCACAGGAACTGGACCTGAAATAATCAGGGGAGTACGAGCTTCATCAATTAAAATTGAGTCAACTTCATCTATGATAGCATAATAAAAGCCTCTCTGAACTTGCTCTTCCTTACGTGTCGCCATAGAATTGTCACGTAAATAATCAAAGCCAAACTCCGAAGCTGTTCCATAAACAATGTCACACTCATACACTTCATGACGCCGCTCCATAGGAGTTTCATTTGTTAAAGCTCCGGTCGTCAATCCTAACCAACGAAATACCGTCCCTACCCACTCACAGTCACGTTGAGCCAAATAATCGTTCACAGTCACAAGATGTACGGGCTTACCGGTGAGCGCATTCAGGTAAAGAGGCATCACAGCTGTAAGGGTTTTTCCCTCTCCAGTTTGCATTTCAGCGATGGATCCATTATGGAGAGCAATAGCACCTACCACTTGAACATCATAAGGAACCATGTCCCATTTCTGATTATATCCAGATACATGAATTTCAGTTCCACTGAGCCTGCGGCAGGCATTTTTTACAACTGCATATGCTTCAGGAAGCAGACTCTCTAGTGATTCACCGTTTTTATATCTTTCACGAAATTCTTGCGTTTTCCCTCGGAGGGCCTCATCGCTTAATTCTTTGAATTTGTTATCCCAATGATTGACCTCTTGAACCTGCTTAAAATATTTACTTCTTAAACGATCCTGAGCGGAACCAAAAATCTTTTTTAAAAATCCAAACATGACATCTCAACTTTTTTAGGGATTAAGTAATTAAGAATACTTAAAATTTGCTTTTAATACAAGCGACCGGGAGAGAAAAATGCAAGTAAAGCAAAAATGTTTTAACCAGAATTATGGGCTAATCTAGAAATTTAGTTGATTAAACTTTTTCCCAAGGACTGTCCGAATAAACATTTCATTTCATACCCTTTTCGGGTAGCCTCAAGTAAATCCTCATCAATTTGAATTTTCCCGGGCTCAAAAAGAAGAATTAACGAAGAGCCTCCAAAAGAAAAATATCCTTTTTCAGCTCCTTTTGGCTGGAAAGTATGAGGCTGATAAGTCTCGTGAATGCTTCCGACGTTCGTAGCTCCTATTTCCAAGAAAAGAACCTTACCAAACTTAAAAGTATCTAAAGAGCAAATCATTCTCTTGTTTTTTGTAAAAATTTGAATATCTTTTCTTAAAGCGATGGGGTTTACAGAATAGAGATATCCATTAATCAACTGTGTATCTCCTGGAACACAATCGCACGGGAAATGGTAGCGATGGTAGTCTGTGGGGCATAATCTGGCCATCACCATGGTTCCTTGCGTATAGGACCTTGCTAAAACATCGTTATTCAACAAACTGGGAAGATCAAATTTTTCTCCTTTTACAAGGAATCCATCGACTTTAGAAATATCTTGGAAAAATAAATAACGGGCATCGGCGGGCATGACAGCCTGTGTAGGACCCCCGCTCATCGGACGTGATTCAGGTTTTAATTTTCGAATAAAAAAATCATTGAAAGATTGAAACTGGGAGACATCGTCTAAAAATTCGGCGGGATCAATCTGAAAATTGTGAATAAAAGGTTGAATTTTCCCCTTGGAGTAAGAAGATTTCTGCCATTTCCCATAAAGAGCTGAGAAAAAAGGATACTTCACTAAAGAATGGATCAACGCAGGACCCATTAAACGACTCCATAAATCATCGCCATACAAGAGCTTCAGAGCAGCCCCGCCATAAACTTTTTCTTCCTCCCGTTTACCTGACTGTCTATCAATATAAAAAATCGAACTCATGACACATCCAATTTTCAGTTTTTGGGAACGGAGCGCTTACTAGCAAATTGTGAAAAAAAAGTCAGCTGACTGATGAATTCTGCATCAAAGACTTGCGTTAAATGGTATTGCTTAATGGCTTCTAGTAATGCGTGAGCGGATTGGACCATTTGAAGAGTCACTTCTTTATTTTGGGTATTTTCTAGATAGCGTAATTGGATCTTCTGAAAATCCAGAAACTGCTTTTTTAAGGATTGTTGATTGGCAAGATTATCTTCCGTGATATGAATTAAATGTTCCAAACGTTTGATTTCACTAAGAAGAACAAGAGAAGGTTCAGTTTCTTTTAACCCCAGGGAATTTTCAGCAGCGGGTAGTAAGGAACAACATAGCAAGAGTACTAAAACTGACCATAAATATTTCATAAAAAAACTCACTATTTTGTTTAAATAATCTCTGGATCGGAAAGTTAAAATTTAATTTAGCTCTAAATTTTATTCAAAGATATGACACTAATCAAAGCAATAAAAAAGCCAAAGATTGCATGAATAGTATTTTATTTGGGAAATCTTGTCAAAACATTGTCTAAGAGTTAAAACCCGACTTGCGCCCTACAAAAGCAGATGTTTTCAAGCGTGATACGTTTAGGAAATTCTTTAGCTTTTTGGAGGGAATATAACTAACGAACACATGACCTTATGTGTAGCATAGGCTTTGACCTAAAACAAACTCTAAGAAGTCAAGTTGCCCCTATCAGGCAAGCGTAACAGAAAGCCCTAGCCTAAATTGTATTAGACAACTGAGGCTAGGAGGGATTAAACCTTTAAATGTACCCGCGAGAACTAAAAAACTCGAACTTTTGATAGTTACTCATTATCCGCAATCGCTGAAAATTCTCTTTCACCTTTTTTTCAAGGCATTTCTTAAAATCTTTAACACCTAAATCTTCGGTCAAGTTTTTGAGTAACCCTGTTAAAGACAGGAACGCAGGCCCCGCATCACATAGATGATCTTTTTATGCCTGAATTCCAAAGTAACCACCTGTATCTCCACCTACCCACATATCACCCACCATATGAGGGAAATATTTTTCACAAATTTCTAACAATTCTCGATCTTGAGTTATATTATCACCCAGTTTATAACCCTTTGGAACAAAAATACGTCCGACATAACGGCCTTCTACCCTTATGAGACCCATTACATAAATTCCCCCTCCTACACTGTAAACTCCTGCTTTTCGATCATGAGTATAAACTGCTATATAACCCCCATTTTGTCCTTCATAATCATTAAAAATGGGCAAGTGCATTTTATTATAACTACTTGAAGGCTGCCAATCCATGACAGTTTTTCCGTCAGAATAAACAGCAAAATCTTCAGGAAGAACGAATGGATTAGAATAAACATAACAAGAGCTAAGACAACCAAAAACGAATAGGCCAATTAAAGTATTTCGCATAAAAAAACTACTCCATATTAAATTTTATTTATAAAACACGAAAAAATTATTTTATTTAAATAAAAGTTAATTATCAAACAAAAAAAACATTTACATTAAAAACCTTAATTAGATGTTTATTGTCCAAAAGCTCAAATTGGAATTATCAAGATAGCTTCTAGCAAAAAAAATCCTGGCATCTTCTAAAATAGATTCCGAAAACAGAAACAACCGATAAAAGTGTTTAAAACCCAACTTACCCCCTAAATTCTAGAATTTATAATGACCCATCATCTGATAGCTGAACGTCATCTTTTTCAACTTTCTTTTTAGGTATAAGAAGCATTCCCTTACACGAAAGCTAAAAAACCTGCTATCATTAATAGCGATTGATAAGGATTAGATCGCAATTACGGGTAATAAGAGGGAGTCTCCTTATCAAAATTAAATGGATTGCAGATAAAAAAACAAAACACGACGAGACAACGTTCTAATTCTGTGCAGTATTTGCAATGTGTTTTAAAATAAAAAAAAACTTTCAGTTAATGGACAATCCTGTCACTAAGTAAAATACATGCTTGTTACCAATAATGTTTTTTACTCAAGTTCATCTTCATTATTGTTAATAGATGAAGTAAATACAGAAAAAAATTAAGGCTTAAAGAGGGGAAAAGTAATATCGATTTGGGTAGACCATTTCCAAGAACCATTATAACGAGCTGTATTAAATGCTACAGGTCCAGTTTGCAGATAAATATTAGGATTAAAATAATAGGAAATCGACACTCCACCGCCGCCTAGAAAATTAGAGCCGGACTGCCAGTCTCCTGATAATTGCAATCTGTAATATTCGCGACCTTCACAATCCTTTGTTTTATAAAAATTTTTTATAGCACCGATCATGAATCCTTGCCGTGTTTTTCCTAAGGCTTTACTTCCTGAATAGCCTCCGATGTATAACTCATCCACAACAAAATGTTCAAAAGTCTTTCCTATGACTATCTCAACAACATTTTGATTGGTGCGGTTTTGGGTATGTGTGCGAGTTCCGACATTGAGAATTCCTAAACTTATGGAGGGTGCATGCTTAAATAACTGATTTTCGTCCATACTTACTTTCGTATTGAAATAGAGAGGATCGTCTGCACCGCCCAAATAATCAATTCCTGCTTCAAACTTTACCCGATGAAACTCAAAAAGTCCGACGGAAAACCCCACATCCGGATTAAAACTTTCTCCGCGTCCTCGGCGATTAAATACGGAAAAAAAGTTGTCCACGTTGATTCTTCCATCCCCAGGATTTACCACTTCTGTCGTGCAGTTTGTCCAAAATAGAGAGATGGGAGAAGCTTGTATCTCTTGACCCGTCCATAGAGTAGAAAATAAAACGAGTAGGATAAATCTTTTAATCATGAAAAGACTAAACTTTTTGGGCTTGTAAGCGCAGAATCTCGTTTTTTGCATCACTAATCTTAAGATCACATTGCTCTAATTCTTTCTCTAAGCGATCTTTCTCCTCACCAATGCTAGGAATGCGTATTTCAAAACGATCTAACTCTTCGATGAATGGAGTAGAAAAAAGAGAATTATTCTTTATCAATTCATGAAGATGTTTAATTTTTTCCTTCGGTGTAGGAGAATTTTTACTATTTCTTGCTTTAGGAGGTGGACTTGCTAAGGCTGAAGCTTCGGTTTGCAAATTCTGAATAATTTCTAAAGCTTTTTGGACTATAATTTTTGACTCTTCGGAGCGTTTAACATCCTCTTCTTTTTCTTGGATCTGCTGAACGCGAACTTTTTCCTTCTCTTGGATTTCAAGTGTTTTTTTGCGATAGTCTCTAAAAGATCTTACAATGATTTTAGCGGCATTTTCTGTTTTTTCTTTCAGTTCTTGATGAGCTTTTTGCAGTTCAAGGCGAACAGCTACTTTCTGTTTAGCAATTTTTTTATTCTCTTCTCTTTTTTCTGAATAGATTAAAACTTTCACACTTCGAGAAAAACTATCTCTATACTTCTTAGAAAAAGTCCATTTTATGTCATGAAATACTTTATAAACTAGGGTTTGTATAAAGTTAGCTAAGCTAAATGCCCTCTTAAAATACAAGGTCTCAAGATCTAACTTTACATAAGGACTGGGGTATTCTAAAAGATAATCGAGATGATTTTTAATTTCGGGATACCAATAGTGATCTGTAAATTGACAAATTGCTTTAATACGGTTTTCCATCAGTCTTCTCATCTATGAATAGTTTCTAATCAATTAAGAGGTTTATTCCTGACTCTACAGGAAGAATGATTTAAATTAAATAATCGACGTGTATTCTCCTTAGTCGCTTCTGCTAATTCTTGCAAAGACACCCCCTTTAAATGCGCAATAAAAGCAGCTGTTTCCTGCAAGTAAGCGGGTTCATTCACCTTTCCTCTTTTACCTTGGGGAGCTAAATAAGGGGAATCAGTCTCAATTAAAAGCTGATCTAAGGGAACTGCTTTCGCCACTTCTTGTAGCTCTGAGCTTTTTTTAAAAGTCACAATGCCGCTAAGAGACAAAAACCATCCTCTTTTTAAAATCTCTTCAGCCTCCTGAATAGTTCCTGTAAAACAATGCAAAACGCCAGGGGCATGTTTTTGATCAATGACATATTCTGCATCAATGATTTCGAAAAAGTCCTTAAAAGCCTCACGACAATGAATCACAACAGGGAGTTGGCATTCCAGAGCTAAATGTAAATAACGACGTAGGAAATCTTTTTGAATCTCTCGCACAGAATGTTGATAATAGTAATCTAGACCTGTTTCTCCTATGGCAACTAGGCGTTTCATTCTTGCTTGTTCAGCGATAAATGCAAAAGCAGACTCTCCCTCTTTCTCAACATCATGAGGGGTTGTGGAGGCGGTGTTATAAACCCATGGATATCTTTCCGCTAATACTAAACCTTCGCTTAAAGTTTCTATACTGGTGCATATATTTATAATGGTTTCTATACCCGCTTGTTGGGCACGCAATAACAAGGCATCGATATCTGGAAGGAATTCTGAACGACTAAGATGTGCATGAGAGTCAATAAGTGTAATTTCACTCACGGGCTAATCCTATGTATAGCGATGAGAAGACAACGGTTATACACGAGAACACTATTTTTGACAAATTACGAATAAAGCTCCTTTTTTCTGGGAGTGAACAATTGATATAAGGCTGGTAAAACGACTAGGGTTAATAAGGTAGAACTCATTAATCCACCAATCACTACTGTCGCAAGAGGTCTTTGCACTTCAGCTCCCGCCCCCTCCGCTAAGGCCATAGGCAGAAATCCCAAGGAGGCAACTAAGGCTGTGACTAACACAGGACGAAAACGCAAAAGAGCTCCTTGATGAATGGCCTCATTCCAAGCAATGCCTTTTTCTATCAATTGTGTGATATAACTCACTAAAACTAAACTATTCAAAACAGCAATTCCTGAAAGAGCGATAAAACCAACTCCTGCTGATATCGAAAAAGGAATGTCTCTTATCCATAAAGCAAAAATTCCTCCTGTTAATGCCAAAGGAACCCCTGTGAATACAAGTAATGCACGTCTCACAGATTTAAAAGCAGTATATAAGAGGATAAAAATCATAAAAAAACAAATCGGCACAACAACCATAAGTCTTTCTCTTGCAGATAACAAATTTTCAAACTCTCCTCCCCACTCAATCCAATATCCAGCCGGAATTTCGATTTCCTCATGCAGCTTCTTTTTTGCCTGCTCCACGAAAGTTGAAAGATCTGCCCCTCTCACATTCGCTTGCACCACCACCATGCGTTTTCCGTTTTCACGACTAATTTGGTTCAATCCTGTCGTCACAGTTAAATTGGCTACCTCATTCAAAGGGATATGTGCATATTTACTTTTTTCGCCAGATCCAGAAGAGGCTAAAGACAAAGGGATTCTTTCAAGAGAAGGAATATGACTACGGACTTTTTCTGGCAATCGAACCACGAGATCATAACGACGATCTCCTTCAAATATCATCCCCGCTTTTCCTCCACCAATTGCCACTTCAATGACATCCAGTACGTCTTTAATGTTCAGTTGATGGCGAGATAAAGCTTGACGATCCACATCAATTTGTAAGGTAGGCAGCCCATCCGTTTTGTCCACGGCTACATCAGCCGCACCGGGTACTTTTTGAATGACCATGGCAATATCATCTGCAGTCTTTTTCATTAGATGATAATCATCTCCATAAATCTTAACTGCGACATCACTTCTTACCCCAGCAATTAACTCATTAAAACGCATTTCAATGGGTTGAGTAAATTCATAAATATTTCCAGGAAGTTGTTTAAGTTGCTCCTCCATGGCGCTGATAAGATCCAATTTAGTACGTTTGCGATCGGGCCATTCATGGCGGGGCTTTAGGATCACAAAAGTATCCGAAGCGTAAGGGGGCATAGGATCTGAAGCCATTTCAGCCGTTCCGGTTTTGGAATAGACAAAGGCTACTTCTTGAAATTTCCGTATTGCCTTTTCTACCCCAAGTTGCATAGAAGTGGCTTGACTAAGTGAGGTGCTTGGAATTCTAGAGGCTTGGATGGCTAGATCTTGTTCATCAAGCGTAGGAACAAATTCTTGTCCCAAATGACTAAATAAGATTAAAGAACTTATCACTAACACTAAGGCAGAAGAAATCACCCCATAAGGATGATTCAAAGCAAAACGAAGAATAGGTTCATAGAGATTTTTAGCTTGATGGATCAGTTTATTTTCATGCTCCTTTACTTTTCCATTGACGAGGATAGCTACCATGGCAGGTACAAAGGTAAGTGACAAAATAAAAGCGCTTAATAAGGCAAACAAAACGGTTAAGGCCATGGGATGAAACATTTTACCCTCCACACCAGAGAGTGTTAGAATCGGAAGGTATACGGTCATAATGATCGCTTGTCCATAGACAGAGGGTTGTATCATCTCCTGACTAGCTTGCATGACCTCTGATAGACGTTCATTTAATTCTAAAGTACGACCTAATTGACGTTGTTTATCCCCCAACCGTCTTAAACAGTTTTCCACAATAATCACTGCCCCATCCACGATCAAACCAAAGTCGATTGCTCCAAGACTCATTAAATTCCCGCTAATCTTAGTCTGTACCATCCCTACTGCAGTCATCAACATAGAAAGAGGAATAACCATAGCTGTTATGAGGGCAGCGCGAAAATTTCCTAAAAAAACGAAGAGGACCGTCATCACTAAAATAGCCCCTTCAACTAGATTTAAAGTCACAGTGTGAATGGTTGTATCGATAAGTTTAGTTCTATTTAATACCGGCTTAGCCACAATCCCAGGAGGCAAGGTTTCGTTGATCGCGGTTAGCTTCTCTTTAACTGCTTCTGCCACTGTACGGCTATTTTCTCCAATCAACATCATAGCTGTACCAATGACAACTTCCTTTCCATCCTCGCTTGCACTTCCACTACGCAATTCTTTTCCTATTCCTATATCCGCCACATCTTTGATAGAAATGGGAACGCCTTCCCTTGTTGTGATAATAATGCTACCAATATGGTCCTGACTTTCAATACGCGCATCAGCTTTAACTAAAAAAGACTCTCCCCCCCGTTCAATATAACCTGCTCCGATATTTAAGTTATTGTCCTTGATAGCTTGAAGCAAATCATTAAAATTGATTCCCAACGCAATCATTTTTTCAATGTTAGGTTCGATATGATATTGCCTAACAAATCCTCCTATCGCATCAATTCCCGCGAGCCCCTTAATGCTTTTTAACTGAGGACGAATAACCCAATCTTGAATCGTGCGCAAATAAGAAGAGAGCTCAAGTTCATTCTTTAAACTTTGACCTTCTGGAGTCAAATACGATCCATCTTTTTGCCATCCTAAACTTCCATAATGATGCTTTTGACGCGATTCAGAATCATAATCCACAACCCACATAAAAACTTCACTCAAACCTGTAGAGATAGGCCCCATTTTAGGATCAGCCCCCGGCGGAAGACTTTCTCTTACTTCTAATAACCTTTCGTTAATCTGCTGTCGCGCAAAATAGATATTCACATGATCATGAAAAACTGCTGTAACCTGAGAAAAACCACTTCTAGAAAGGGAGCGTGTGCTTTCCAAACCAGGGATACCACTTAAGGCCGTTTCAATGGGAAAAGTTATATTTTTTTCTACTTCAACGGGCGATAACCCCCCTGCGAGTGTGTTGATTTGAACTTGATTGTTGGTAATATCTGGAACAGCATCTACAGGTAAATGTCTTAAAGCATAGATTCCATATAACATGACGCAAAAGGTTAGGATAGCAACCAAATAGCGATGATTAACAGAAAAACCTAAGATCTTTTCAATCATAGTTCAGCATCCTTTTTACCATCTTCGGCTTTCAATAAAAACGTGTTGGATGCTGCATAATCTTCACCCACGTTTAATCCATCGATGATTTCCACATAATCCTTATCCGACTGACCTAAAACTACAGCTCTTTTTTCAAATCCATCAGGATGGAGAACAAAAACTACTTTCTTTCCATCAATTTCTTGTATAGCACTTCTCAATACAGCGACAGGAACTAACGTCTCGTCTACAATTATTTCCGCTCTTACATATGCGCCTGGATACCAATTTCTATTCTCATTGGGGAGAAGAGCAATCGCTGTTGCTGTACGTGTATGCTCGTCAATCACCGGGCTGATGTGTGTAATCAAGGCTTGAGCTTCCGGCTTTTCATCTTTAAGCGGTTTGATCATCATTTGATGTCCAGGTTTTATGCGCACTAAATCATTGGCATAAATCCCTAGCTCCACCCAGACTGTGTCAAGATCAGCGATTTTAAAAACTTCCTGATCCGAACCTATCAGTGAACCTAGGGTGGCATTTTTGCTAATAATTTCCCCTTTTAAAGGGGATTTTAGGGAATAACAACAGAGTCCTTTGAGCTCATTTTTGGATAATTGGTTAATCTCCGCCTCGTTCATCCCTAATAAATAAAGTTGTTGTTGAGCCACTTCTAAATTAATTTTTGCTTCCTCTGCTGCAAGAAGAGCACGAAGATAATCCTGATCAGAAGAAATTTTTTTCTCTTTTAATGCCTCTTCTGTTGCAAGCGTTTGCGCGGCTAACTTTTGTCTTTTCACCGCTGTGATATAAGAGGCTTTAGCTTCCGACATTTCCTTACTTTCCAGTAGGACTAATTCTTCATCCATCGCAACTAAATCTCCAATATTTTTACTTATTTTTGTAACTATGCCTGGAGCTTTAGCAACGACTAAGGCTTGTTTTTGTTCATTAATACTAATTTTGGCAGGTACCGAAAAACTCTGCCTAAGTTTAACAGATATAGAAGGGGCGATTTCGATGCCCCCTTCTTTAATTTGCTGCTTGGAAAGTTGTATGAGTTCGGGTGTAGATGAACTACCGTGAATTTCTTCGCTTATTAAACCATCCATGCATAATAACAATCCCCAAGCTATTGAAAACAATCTAACTATGTTCATGGACTATTAAACTCCTTTCCAATTGCACTAAGATTTATTTTTTAATTGAATGAGTGGCAAACCCACTAATCGATCCACTTCTGCTTTCTTTCGGTGATAATCTTCCAGAATATCAATATATTGAAGCTGCACATCAAACAAAGTTCTTTGAGCATCTAATAACTCCAAGTAATCATTTTTACCCTGCATATATTCATCCTTTGACGCCGCAAAAGCATGTTTTGCTGAGGGAATTAAGGATTCTCGATAGGCTAAACTTTCTTTATATGCTGTATAAAATTGTTCATACACCTCTTCCAAAGCTATTTTTTGCTGCAACAGCATATCTTCTTTTTTATGATAGGCTTGATTCAACTGCGCTTTTGCCCGTCTTATGTTTCCTTGATTACGGTCAAAAATGGGAATTGGCATTGACACCCCTAATAATACTCCTTCTCCTCCATTATCATTACAAGTCGTATACCCAGCAGTAACTTGTAGATCAGGAATTCGTTGAGCGTTTTCCACAGCCAATGCCCCATGAGCTGCTGCAATTAGAATTTCACTTTTTAGCACTTCAAGATTTTGGTTTTGCAAAGAAATCAAATGGCATAGCTCTTCTAAGTCTTGAATCTCAAAAAACGAGAATGAAACGTTTTCAAAATCGGGCTCCGAACAGCCCCAGAGAATCGCAAGCTTTTTCTTTGCTACATCCAAGCGACGTTTAGCTTTTGAAAAGGCTAAAGCGGTTGTCACGCGATTCAACTCTGCTTTTTTTTGTTGAAGCAAGGAGATTTTTCCTCCTTGAACTTTAATTGTTGTAGCCGAAAGAACCTCTTCAGCAATTTTTCGCTGTTCATCCGCTAATTTCAAATATTCCTGAGCTGCAGCCACTTCTACAAAAGCTATAGTCACATCACGCAATAGATTGAGTTTAATGGATTCAATCTCATAATTGGCCAAGGATGTTTCGAAGGTGGCTTCTTGCCTTCGTGCTCTTCTTTTTCCTCCCAGTTCAATTAATTGTGTTAAACTGTAAGAAATCTCTTGGTCATTACAATTATTATGACTTCTGTTAATCCCATTCACACCATCGACTTGAATCGAGGCAATGGGATTGGGTCTTTTGGCCGCTTGTTCTTCTTCGGCTTCTTTCATCTCTCCGTCCGCTTGGACAATATGTAGAGCGGGTGAATGAATCCAAGCGCGTTGAATAGCTTGTTGGAGCTCTAAATCCAAGGTAGAGCCCTTCATCAGCATAAGGCTGCATATTACCACAACAAGGCAGATTTTAAAAGGGATCGAAACTGTCATATACAAGTAAAATTATTTTTTTTCCGCATTGTATGGAATTGCCTACATCCTTGCTATATTTTTTTTGAATATAGCAAATTACTGAGACAAATGGGATTTTGATTTTGCGAGAACGGCCGCATTTTTAATCAGTTATCGTTTCTACATTTAGCTGCAATCAATCATTGGATTATGCATCTTTATGCTCATCTAGTTGTCTTGACAACAATAGAAGATGTCAAATAAAACACACAAAAAAAGGTTTTTTATGGGTTTATTTTCTACTAGATATCAAGAATATTTTTCTTATAAAAATGATACAGACTGTAGCTTTAAAGCTGCTTGCAAAACTTTTGAAGATATCAATCAAGGCATAAACACTTCGGATGAAGCGCTCCAACAGATTAAATTAACTTTTCAAAATATGCTTGAAACATCGATATGTCCGATTCAATTGCAGCATGAAGCAAGAATTTTATTAGCAAAGACGTTATATATCGAGGGATGTAAAAAAAGAAAATTTTTTAAAATTGAAGAAGGTATTCAGCATTTGGACATAGCACTCGCAAATAAGTATATTTCCTCAAATATGCAGCTAGAGATTCTTTTGACTAAAGCCGTGTTCTTAAAAAATTTTTCCAAACATAGAAATGCATTCATTCTTACATATATAACCGCCTATGTTCTAGGAGCAGAACTAGAAAAAGCAACTATTGTTCAAGAGTTTAAAAGTTTATCTCATACGAATGAGGAAAGCCTGCATCAAATTTTAGCTGTATGGATATATAGCCTTGAAACCGAAGATCTTCTATTAGCAAAAATACTTATGTTGTCTATCTCACAAGAATCTTGTTATTATCTTCCACACATTGAAGAAATTAAAGATCCTTTCATTTCCGTGGACAGATTCAAAGCGATATTTAATCGTCTCTTAATTGATATCCTAGGAAGCGGTTAAACCCCATCCATGGGGACTCCTAAAACCTTAAGATGTATCTTCTACATGCAGAGCATTCTTCCTAGGCCGATAGAGAGGGGGAGTTTTCATGCATAGGTTATATCAAAGGCAGCTAAACCCTGGATATAACCTTAATTAAGAGCTTACTCTACAGCTTGTAGATGATCTAAAACAACTCCAGGCGTTAGTACTTGAGGTAATATTGTCGGTTTATCCTCCCCATTGTAAAGGACGTAAAGAGGAACACTATTACGTCCAAATTTGCGTAATTCATCGGTAATTAATGTATCCTTTTTTGTCCAGTCTGCCTTCATTCTGACAACCCCTAATTCTTTGAATTTTGCGTGAACATCAGAAGCTGTTAAGATCATGTGATTGGCTTGACATATCAAGCACCATTTAGCCGTGAAGTCAATAAATACAGGAATTCCCTGTGCCTTCAATTCTGCTAATCTCTCTGGCGAAAATGTCTCCCAATCGCTTTCGTTATGAGCGACATGGGTTGTAGACGAATCAGCAGAATGCTGATGAGGGGCTGCCAATGTTAAGGTATAGAAACTCGCTAATACTAACATAGAGGCCAGTCCCATAGAAATCAAACGACTTTTCTTGGAGTGTAAGGGAGTGCCCCATCTTCCATAAATCCAGCAAGCTAAGCTTAGGATGAAAAAGGCCGCTAATAAAATAACCAAGGCCATGGAATCTGTTTGAGCGCCGAAAACCCATACTAACCATAAAACAGAGGCCAGCATCAAAAAACCCATGAGTTGCTTGAATGTATCCATCCAAGCGCCTGGTTTAGGTAAAAACTTGATCAATCTAGGATTAATGGAAAGCAGCATATAGGGAAAGGCCATTCCAGCACCTAAAGAAGTGAAGATCAGTAAAGACAAATAATAAGGTAAAGTCATGGCAAAACCCACGGCTGTTCCTAGAAAAGGACCCGTACAAGGAGTGGCAATTAAGGTAGCTAAAACCCCACTCATAAAAGATCCTGTAAAGCCCTCTTTGGCCCCTTGATGTTGCAGTTGTCCTGCATAAGAACCGACCTTGATTCCCATCTCAAATACACCAAACATACTCAGACTGAAGATAAGAAGAATAGCAGCTAATACACCAACAAAAATAGGTTCTTGCAGCTGAAATCCCCACCCCACAGCATGACCGTAGGCTTGTAAAATGAGTAAGGCTCCTGCTAAAACCCAAAAAGAAACCATCACACCTGCGCTAAAAAAAAGCCCGTGTTGCAGAGTGAGCTTGCGGCTTTGACCAGCCATTTTTACAAAGCTAAGAATTTTGAAGGAAACCACAGGAAGAACACAGGGCATTAAATTCAATATCATTCCACCTACGAAGGCAAGAACCAAAGCCATTCCCAGTCCTCCATCAAAACCCTCAGTTTCAGATTCTAATGCGGGTAAGTTAAGCTTAATGGAACGATTCGCCGGATCGTTCGCCACAAGAACATGCTCGCGATCTCCCATCCCATCGATGATAGGTGAGCTCACTTCGAGAGCTTCAGTATGGTTTTTACCACCTAACTCGGTCGTGATGACTAGAACCCCGCGTAAAAATCCTTTGGGGTCTAAAGAATCTGTCTCCTTTAGAGCAAGGGAATAGGAGCCCCCTTCATTTTCTTCACTAGAAATTACTGCATCAACATGATAATCAATACTCTGTCCATTATCTGGAAAAAAGACAGCTTTTACTAGTTTCCCTGGATGAGGTTGGGGAGCTTGAAACCCTAGCTCAATTAAATCATGCAACCTCTGAACTTTAAAATTCCATGTCGTCTTAGGTAGGCTTTCTCGGGCTTTTTTAAATAATGCTTGGGTCGAAGGGTTCGCTCTCGGTTCTCCTTCCGAGGAAACCATGGATGTGTGAATGACATCCTCCCCCGGGAGACAAGCGGAGTCAGAGCAAGCCAAGTATTTTACAGTTGCTTTAAAAGGAAAGGATTGACCACTTAGTAAATGATCTGGAGGAGTAATTCGTGCTAATAAATGCACATCTTTTTCATAGCCAAAACCAATAAATGAATCTATAGAAAACTGGAGGGGGTAGGGCCATTCTAGGGCATCTACTTTAAATCCAGGAGGTAAGTCCCATTCTACAGAGACTGGCATCCCCGTATCCCCAGGATTTTTCCAATAAACATGCCAATCATCATCAAGTACTAAATTGATACTTACCCAGAATGGTTGTCCCGATTTTAGATGATTGTCTTCTGCTTGCATTGAAGCTTTGAGGGGATGGATCGTATGATGAGACAGGGTCTCATCTATATCAAATGAGATAGAAGATGAATGAAGTTGATTGACTTGTGAAGGGTCTTCGCTGTATAAAAACGGCAAGCTAATGAAGAATAGTACTAAAAGAACCCGACTGATGTAATGGATTAGTAATGACAATATAAACTCCTTACATATTAATTTTAAAAATTAAATATATATTATAAAGGTTTTATAAATGAAAGTAAACATAAATATCTTTATTGCAGCATCTAACCCTTTCTATGATGCCTATATACATTCGGATTTCTTAGGTAAAATGATCTTCATTGGACTCATTTTTCTCTCCATCGTGAGCTGGATTGTCCTTATTCATAAAATTTGGCACACATATCAAGCGCGCAAAAATGCTTTACGTTTTTACGAGGTTTTTCAACTTCAAAAACAAAATCCTCTCAGTTTGGATTGCGACTTCCCCACAAAAACTCCTCTGATCAATCCTTTTCATGAACTCTACGCCGTTCTAAAAAAGCACACTATTGATATACTTAACAAAAATAAACGTTTTACGCAAAAAATTCCTGAAAATCCACAAAATCAAAATATTTCCTTTCTTTCCCCTTCAGACATAGATTTTGTAGAAGCCCATCTTGCCACACATGTGGCTCATCAGACTAAAAACTTAGAAAAAAATTTGTTCATTCTAGCCACCGTCGTCAGCTTAGCCCCTTTTTTGGGTTTATTAGGAACAGTTTGGGGAATCTTAACAACTTTTTCTGAATTACAATCGCAAACAGCTGGAAGTACACATCAAATGGTTTTGGGGGGGCTATCCCTGGCTTTAGCCACCACAGTTCTTGGACTTGTGGATGCTATACCTGCTTTAATAGGTTATAATTATCTTAAAAATAATATCCGCGACTTTGAAATTGAAATGGAGGGATTTTCCACAGAAATTTTAGCCTGCGTAGAAATGCAATATAGACAAGTAGATCTATCATGAGCAAACGTTTAATCCGAACAACCTCAAATAAACACATTGAAGAACCTTCTGTTAATCTCACCCCGCTCATCGATGTGGTATTCGTGATTTTAATCATGTTCATTGTCATTGCTCCTCTTTTAGAATTAGATAAAGTTGAGCTGGCAGAGGCGAATATGAGTACAGGAGAAGGCAATAGCTCCGTCCAAGAAAGCAGTCCTATTTCTATTCATGTTCATAAAGATAATTCCATTTGGTATAACAAACAGATTGTTTCTGTGGATCAACTCACCCCTCTTTTAAAAGAGGCAAAGAATCGATATCCCCAAGCTCGCCCTCAGCTTTACCATGACCGCCAGGCGCATTTTGGAACCTATCAGTCTGTAAAAAATGCTGCAGAACAGGCCGGTTTTAGCCAATTGGATGTTGTTCTTAAACCTTCTTAGTTGATCAAACATGTATACTTTATCGCAGAGAAACCCTCTTTTTTCGCCTATTACATGGGTTGTCATTACCTTTCACATGCTTCTGATCTGCTGGGTAATTCTAGCTCCCCCGCAGGATTTACTTCCTCCCAAAAACCCTAATCGTCTCATTGTTAAAACAGTACAACTTCAACCTCATATAAAACCCGCAGTCGTGGAGACTTTACCAAAAATAGATAAAGAAGAAAAAATCTCTCAATCCCCACCCTCTAAAGTGGATTTTAAGGATATAACACTCAATCCACCTGTAGAAAAACTTACTCCTCCCTTGGAGACCGTACCCACTAATCCTCCAGCACAGGAAAAACCCATCGAAATTCCTCAAGAAATGACAAAACCTGTGGAAGTAAAAAAAATAGAACCAGTCAAAACTGAACCTGTAAAAAAACAGGAAATAAAAAAAGCTCCTATCCAAAAGCAGCCTCCTGTCACCAAAAAAATTGAGAAAAAAACAGAGCCCCCTGCTGTCGTTAAAAAACCTCAAGCCAGAGAAAAACAACCTGAAAAAAAAATATCTGCAAAAGAAAATACTAAAGCAGACAATCGCAAGGTTGCACCAACAGATAAAAAACCTGCTGCCGTGAAAGAAAAGCCTACACCATCCATTCAAGATGCAAAAATAAAAGCCGAACAAGAAGCTTTACAGGAACAGCAAAGAAAACTGATCGCAGCTGCTCAGGAAAGCATGGCAAAAATGGATAAAGGACGAGCTAATCTAACCATTGTCAAATCCAATCTTGCAGTTGCGACGCCTGTCGCTATTAAAGATCTTCAGATTGAGGCCCTTGCCTCCGACACCAACTCAATGACAGTAGGGGAAAAAAGCTATAGAGATGAGTTGGCCGGACGCTTAAAATTATTACTAAAATTACCGGAACATGGCGAAGTGCAACTAAAGTTAACATTAGACAGAAGCGGGAAGGTTCTTAAAGTGACGATTACAAAATCAGTGAGCCAGCTTAATCGCTCTTACATAGAAAAAAACTTACCTACGTTAAAATTTCCCTCTTTCGGAAAACACTTTGATAATAAACTAGATTATACTTTTAATATTCAATTGAGTAATGAGTTATGAATACATGCAGATCTTTTCTAACATTTTTAATCCTTTTTTTAAGTCATACGCTCCTGCTCCAAGCCAAACCTTTTGAAGCAGACGATAAGATTATTGTGAAATTATCAACTGAAAGTAAGCTTTTACCTATATACCTTCCTCCTTTTTATCTTGAAAACCCAGGCCTAGAGTCTACTTATACGAACCAAATCGAGCTAATTTTACAATTTGACTTAAACCATAATGGAATGACTTATACCATTCCTCATGAAGCTTACCCAGCCGTGCGTTTTTCGGATCAAGATCCTCTAAATAAGTGGAAGGGTCTGAATGTTTATTATGTTCTAATGATTCAAATTAAAGATAAACACCTGGGTGCCCGCTTATTATCGATCCATGGCCATCAAGAAAAATCTATCGAAGGTATTCCTCTTACAGGAAATTTAAATGAAGATCGTCGCTTAATTCATCGTCTTGCGGATACTATTCACAAAACTCTGTTTGATGCAGAGGGTGTGGCAAGCACAAGAATCATTTATACTCTTAAGACAGACCAAGGAAATAAGGCCACAGCAGAGATATGGGAAGCTGATTATGACGGAGGAAATGCTAAGCAAATTACGCAGGAAAAAACCTTAATCGTCACCCCTACATACATACCTCCTAAGCCAGGGTACAACGCGGGCAGTATCATGTATGTTTCTTACAAAACTGGACAATCAAAAATCTATGTAGCCTCATTAAAAGATGGATTAGGGCGACGTTTAAGCTTACTCAAAGGGAGTCAGCTGATGCCTGTTGTTTCACGAAAAAGAGATAAAGTCGCGTTTATATGCGACTATACCGGTAATCCAGACCTATTTGTGCAATCTTTCGATCCCGAAAAAGGCGTTTTAGGGAAACCACAGCAAATTTTTGCTACCCACTTAGCCACGCAAGGAACTCCCACTTTTAATCCTGAAGGAAACCAGGTGGCTTTTGTCTCCAATAAAGACGGCTCTCCTCGCATCTATGTCATGGAAATTCCTCCTGCTGGCGCTAGTATAAAAGATTTAAAGGCCACTCTCATCAGCAAACACAACAGGGAAAATACAGCCCCCGCATGGTCTCCAGATGGTTCTAAACTTGCCTACTGCTCGATGGTAGGGGGTGTTAGGCAAATATGGATTTATGATTTTAATAAAAGACAAGAGCGTCAAATCACACAAGGCGGCGGCCATAAAGAAAATCCTACATGGGCTCCTAACAGCTTGCATCTTATATTCAATTCGACAGGAAGCGGCACTAGCGAGCTTTATTTAATCAATCTTAACCAACCAGAAGCAGTCAAAATCACCTCAGGCAAAGGAGAAAAAAGGTTCCCAGTTTGGGAGCCCAAATAAAATTTTACTACTGAAACTGATCCATGAATATTAGAATACTTACGATGAGCCATCCTTATGAATACCGTGCAATCCGTTACATTCTCCATGCAAACCTGTAGTCTAAACCGCGAATCCCTTATTTATTCACTAAATAAAAAACTTCAACAAAAAAATGTGGATTATCAAGAATTTATCACCGAATTCGAAAAACTATTCAATGAACTTGGGCAAGTATTTGACGAAACTATTTATCATGAATGCCTGAATCTTCTATTCAAGGTGACGTATGAGCAAAAGTTAATGGAAAATACTCGCGATCCCATACAAAGAAGCCTCAAAGAATTTTGTGAGAAATTTTCGCTCGAATCAAATAACTTAGATTACAAAATTCTATATAAAACTCATATTATATTGAAATTGTATGGAGTGGATTATGTAATCTCTAAATATAAAAAGCTTACCTCTATAACCATTCGCATTAAAGATGTTTTTAAAGATCATTTTATAACGCACTGATTTAACAATTTTCTTTCATTTTTATTAATGATTTGAGTATGCCTAAATTATGGATAGTCAATAAATATTTTTGGTTGAACAATAGGCATCTTGGATTCTAGAGGGGGTATAATGGAACAAGTCATCGGTTATGCAAATCAAAATGAAAAAGCGCCCTTAGAACCCTTTAAATTCGAAAGAAGAGAATTGGGTCCTTCCGATGTAAAAATTGACATTCTTTATTGCGGGGTTTGTCATTCAGATCTTCATACAGCGCGTAATGAGTGGAAAAGCACCGTTTATCCTTGTGTTCCTGGCCATGAAATTGTCGGTAAAGTCGCACAGATAGGCAAAGATGTTAAAAACTTCAAAGTAGGTGAGCGAGTTGCTGTTGGATGTATGGTAGATTCTTGTCGAACATGTCCAAGTTGTAAAGATCATCTCGAACAATACTGCGAAAAAGAACTTGTGCTGACTTATAATAGTCCAGACAAACATACGGGTAAAATGACCTATGGGGGATACTCTTCCTTTATCGTAGTCGATGAAAATTACGTTTTGCATATTCCTAAAGAATTTCGAGACGAAGAATTACCTCATGTCGCTCCGCTGCTTTGCGCCGGCATCACAACCTATTCACCATTAAAGCATTGGGGAATTAAAAAAGGATCAGTTGTGGGGATAGTAGGTCTAGGAGGGTTAGGACATATGGGTATTAAAATCGCTCATGCCCTGGGTGCTCATGTCGTTTTATTCACTACATCCGCAGGAAAAACAGAAGATGCCAAACGTCTGGGTGCTGATGAAGTCGTCATTTCAACAGATCAAGAAGCGATGGCAAAACAAGCCAATCGCTTGGATTTCATTCTGGATACTGTATCGGTCAAACACAACTTAGATCCTTTCGTACAAGCACTTAAACGTGAGGGGGTTCTCTGCTTATTAGGAGCCCCTGAAGAGCCTCATCCCTCGCCTAGCATCATCAATCTCATTTTTAGACGCCGAGGAATTGTAGGATCAATAATCGGCGGAATCAAGGAAACCCAGGAGATGCTTGATTTTTGTGCCAAACACCATATTACTTCAGACATTGAACTCATCCCCATTCAAAAAATTAATGAGGCTTACGAAAGGGTTTTGAAAAGCGATGTCAAGTATCGATTCGTCATCGATATGGCTTCTTTGTCCAATTTATGAAAAAGCTCTTTTAGATAATTTCCCGTTTTATGTTACTATGCCGTTTCCATGTAATCTTTAAGATGACAGTTGAAACGCCATCTGTCATCTAAAGAATAATGAATTTAGGTCGCATAAAAAGCCGAGGATTTTATGAAATTAACCAAGTATTTTATACTTTTAAACATGCTGATGGTTGCTTTAACCATGACAAGCTGTGCACGGTCTGGGGATGATGTATGGGAAGATACTAAGACCGCGGGACGTCATATGGGACGAGGATTTAAATCCTTGGGTGGTAAACACTCCGACTCCCGTCAAGTCTATTCACCTGATGAATTTTATACCGTAGACGGTGGATACACTCCAGTTGCCTCACAGGAAGATTTTATTCCTTTACAGGATATGCCGCAAAGCAATGAGTTGGCCATGGCTAATTCAGTCACTCCTCAACCACGTGAAAGTCCTGGTGATCCTGGCAGCAGCATACCCGGAATTCAAGCCTTCAAAGATCCTCATACAATACCTGGTTTAGCCGCTGTTTTCCAAAATATTAGATTTGACTACAACAGCAACTTGATCAAAGGTCAGCAGAATTTAGATATTCTACGGAGTGTTGCAGACTATCTTCACAGAAATCCACAGACTTATGTTTTTATTGAAGGTCATACGGATGAAAGAGGCCCTGAGGCTTACAATCTCTCTTTAGGTTCTAGAAGGGCTAATGCTGTACGCAATGCTTTGATTGCAGACGGAGTCAATCCTGACAATATTTTTACAATTTCCTATGGCAAGGAACGTCCTGCAGTGATGGAAAGCCACGAAGAAGCTTGGTCACAAAATCGACGTGCTGAATTTAAAATTTATCAACGTTAATGATCATGTTAAAAATCGTTTCTAGCTGCAAGTTTTTAAAACTTGCAGCCCTCATTCCCATTCTATGTTTATCCCAACTTCTGGGAGCAGCTCCAGCCCCTAGACGTAATTACGATCAAAATGCGGTAGCCCTAAAAGAAGTCAAAGATCATGTTGATGACCTAAGACATGAAGTGAAAAATCACGAATTTGAACTTAAGACTTATGAAGAAAAATTACAAAATCTAGAAAATATCATAGACTCGTTGCGCCAACATTCTAATGACACAGCTCAAGCCCATAAGAATGCACTCCAGGATTCTTCTTCAACCCTAGAAAGTAAAATTAATAGCCTCGAAACAACTGCTAAAGGATTAGTAGCTGATTTTAAACAATTTAAAAATCATGCTAATGAAACCACTCAAACCCTTACTCAACATAAGCAAAAGATCCTTGAGCTTGAAAAAATTCTAGAGATACAGAATCAAAATATTGACAACATGCAAGTAGCTCTCAGATCTTTGGCAGATGTTTTGCAAATCAAAGCGGGTCCTGCACCTATACAAACGTCTTCTAATGGAAAAACGTATAAGGTACAGCCTGGAGACAGTCTTGAAAAAATTGCTCGTAAAACTCAGACGAATATTCAAGTACTCAAAGAACTTAATGGACTCACGCATGATCGCATTATTGTAGGCCAAACTCTTAAACTTCCATGAATAATCATCAAGCTATCGGTATTTTTGATTCAGGCATTGGGGGATTGACAGTCATGAAAGAGTTGATGGAAAAACTCCCTCATGAAAAACTGATCTATTTTGGAGATACAGCTCGCGTTCCTTATGGGGATAAAAGCCCCGAGACAATTCTTCGTTATTCTATTGAAAATGCCATCTTTCTCTTAGAACATAAAATCAAACTTTTGGTTATTGCCTGCAATACTGCATCCGCCTATGCCTTTGATAAACTGAGGCACATTTTAAAAATCCCCATTGTTGATGTCATTATTCCTGGGGCAGAACAAGCGACGAGAGTTTCAAAAAATAAAAAAATAGGGATTCTTGCTACACGAGCTACCACACTCTCATGTGCCTATCCAAGGGCCATTCATCAAAAATTTCCTGACGTAGAAACCTACTCAATTGCCTGCCCCCTATTAGTTCCTTTGATTGAAGAGCAGTTTTTGGATCATCTTGCGACACAGATGATCATCAAAGAGTATGTAACACCCTTGAAAGAAAAAAATATCGATACCCTTCTTTTAGGCTGTACGCATTATCCACTCCTCAAGTCTCACATCCAGCGTGAAATAGGTCCCGATGTTAGTATTATAGATTCAGCAAGCTCCTGTGCAGAACAAGTCTGGTCCATTTTAAATACTCATTCGCTATTTAACACTTCTCATGAAACTTGCCCCTCCTATCAATACTATGTTTCAGATGATCCAGAAAAGTTTCGTTTACATGGAGCGAAGTTTTTAAACCATGCCATTGAAAAAGTCGAAACTTCTTTTAAAATGAAATTAGAAATTTAGAAGTGAGAATAGGACGCAATACGGGTTAGACCCGTGATTTGCGCACAATCATAGCTAATAAAGCCCCTATGATCCCTATCATCACGAAAGCAAAAAAGATGGACCAGCCTCCTTGATTTTTTTGTTCAATGAATGAGGCGCTTCTCAAAACAAACTGTCCTAATGAATTTTTTTGCAGGACACCCTTTACTTCCACTAATTGATTCTGCCAATTCTCATTAAAATTAATGTCTAAATAGATTTGTTGGTGGACTTTTTCTTTAATGCCCATACAGCAACTCTTTAAATGGGGTTCTGGAGATATAAGCCATTGATCTTGATCATGAGATAAGAACCCTTTTATCTGGATAGATTTATCTATCCACTGAGATTCACTCTTAAGATCTTGAAAACCTATTAAATGACTCTTATTTGTTAAAGGAGACTCCGCAACAAGCTGAAAAGCACAAATCCAAAAGAGGATCCCTATCATTTTTATAAACATTAATCTTCAGAGTTGAATATTCGATCCCATCATTTTTAAATTGATAATTCCTAAATCACGTGATATCTTGCCCTTATATATTGAAAAGGAATCTCTATGCCACATTATCTTTTTACATCTGAATCTGTGGGAATTGGGCATCCAGATAAAATAGCTGATCAAATTTCAGATTCTATCCTAGATGCTTGTTTAGCTCAAGATCCTGATTCAAAAGTAGCTTGCGAAACTTTAGTTGCTCCAGGGTTGGTGATCGTTGCTGGAGAAATTACGACTCAAGCACAGATTAATTATCAGGAAATTGCACGGGCAACAATCAAAGAAATTGGTTACGATGATTCTCAAGCTGGTTTTGATTATCGGTCCTGCGGAGTGTTAGTTTCCATTCAAAAGCAATCTCCTGATATTGCTCAAGGTGTGAATGAAGGTCAAGGACTTTACAAAGAACAAGGCGCTGGGGATCAAGGACTCATGTTTGGTTTTGCCTGCAAGGAAACGCCCGAACTCATGCCGTTACCTATTATGCTAGCCCATCAAATTGTCCGAGAACTCAATCATCTTCATAAAACAAAAAAATTAAATTATTTACTTCCTGATGCAAAGTCACAAGTCACTGTAGAATATGATGAAAATCATCAACCTGTGCGACTGCATACGGTTGTTATTTCTGTACAGCACAAAGAGAATGTTTCCCACGAAACGATTGTTAAAGATATGAAGGACATGGTGTACCGTTTAGTCCCAAAAGAATTTATATCTGATCAAACGATCTTTTATATTAACCCCACGGGCCGTTTTGTTATAGGAGGCCCTCAAAGTGATTGTGGCCTTACAGGTCGCAAAATCATTGTAGACACCTATGGGGGGATGGGACGACATGGAGGCGGTGCTTTTTCTGGGAAAGATCCCACTAAGGTCGACCGTTCGGCTTGTTATGCAGCTCGCTATGTAGCCAAAAACATTGTAGCAGCTAAATTAGCCCAACGATGCGAAGTGCAAATTTCGTATGCGATTGGTGTACCATTTCCTATTTCCATAAAAATTGATACATTTGGAACAGGCCAAGTCAGTGAAGCTATATTAAGCCGTGCCATTCCTCTTGTTTTTGATCTATCTCCTAAAGGTTTAATTGAAATGCTGAATTTAAAACGTCCTATCTATAAACAAACAGCATTCGGGGGACACTTTGGACGGCATGAAAAAGAATTTACTTGGGAAAATACAGATAAGGTAGCTCCCTTGCTAGAAGCAGTCAAATTAGAATCTTTTACGGCAATTTGAAAATGTCTTTAACTCACTCGCAGATGCAATCCTTATGGAATGAAACTCGCCCCCTTTTAGAAGGGAGCTCGTTTGAATACTGCTGTGCGGCTACTGAAAATAAGATCATTTTATTTTTTCAAAATGACGTGTCCCTTCTCATCTGTTTTAAAGATCCATTTTTACGTTTTCATCTGACTCAACATCATTGGAAAGATCATCCACTTCCATTCACCAAAAAACTCAATCAATCTATTCAAAAATGGCATTTAAAAGAGTTTAAATTAAAGCATGATGATCGAGTCTTAATTTTTAGATTTGAAA
Organism: Chlamydiales bacterium 38-26; assembly: GCA_001897225.1. Taxonomy (GTDB): domain Bacteria; phylum Chlamydiota; class Chlamydiia; order Chlamydiales; family Parachlamydiaceae; genus Neochlamydia. The sequence continues at coordinate 581,353 of MKSK01000001.1, read as the reverse complement.
AGGAAAACATCTCGCGCTTTCTAATTTGTGAGTTAATCCCCCGGAGAGCTAATGCCTATCTGATCGATCATGAAAATCACATCATCGCTAGCCTAAAACACTCTACAACAAACACATATCAGCCCCCTAGCAACTTTTCATTTCATACCGAAGAACCTAAAGAAATCCTATCGAGTGTCGATGTCGAGCATAAATACAAATCTCTTGAACACCAAAATGCATTTGAAGAACAAAAGAGCCAGGTAGAAACCTCATTAAAGAACCAATTGAAAGCTGCCTTACGTGGACAACAAAAGTTTGCTCAAGAATTAGAATCCGCCTTAAGTTGGGAGGAAATCCAACATGAGGCGACATTGTTACAATCTCATCTATATAAAATTACACCCGGTATGAAAGAAGTCTTAGTGATTGACTGGTCTCAGAATAACATGGAAAAACTCATTTCTTTAGATCCTAATTTATCAGCGAGTGAAGAAATTACCCAACGTTTTCAAAAAAGTAAAAAATTAAAGAGGGCCATCGATCCACTCAAAAGACAGGTGGAACAAAATCACAAAAAAATTCAACAAGTCAGCAAGCTACTAGAAGACGTTCAAAGAATCGACTCGTCAGATAACCTCAAGCTATTTTGTCAAAAGAACTATCTCCCCTTTGATAAAGCAGCTGTGGAAAAAGTACATAAACCACCACCTGCACTGCCTTATAGAGAGTTTACTACGGCTGCGGGATTAAAAGTTTGGGTGGGCAAGAGTGCTCACGATAATGATCAGTTAACCTTCAGTTATGCACATGGTTCCGATTATTGGCTGCATGCGCGTGATGTTCCTGGATCTCATGTCATCTTGCGTTTAGCTAAAAATCAAGAACCCGATCAAGAGTCTTTGAATGATGCTATGCATGCTGCACTTTTTTATAGCAAAGCTAAGGAACAAGGGCAGGGTGAAGTGTGTGTCACTCAATGCAAATATGTCACACGTTTTGGCAAAAACATGCCTGGAAAAGTTCAAATATCCCAGCATAGAGTCGCCTATATAAAAATGGATTTAAGCCGTCTTAAGATACTTAAAGAAAGGAAACCACCTCGTTAAACTTTATAGATCTCTCATATAAACTTGGGTAGCTCATGATGGATACACTCATCTCTTGATTGTGCTAAATCCCTTGATTTGATATCAAATGCGGTGAAAAAATAAGGAATTAATCATGTTAAAATACTTGCCCCCTTTTTTAGCACTCATCGGTTTGGTTTTTGGTAATTGTTACTCTAACGAAGGATCCATCGCCGGAGAGGAAAGCAAAATTTATATTCAGCCCGGATGGCTTCAAATTACACAGGAAGGCATTTTAATCCCCTTAGATCATCAAGCGATCTCGGTAGATCATTTAGAAGTAGATGAGAGAGGAGTATATTTTGATCGCGAGAGATTGAAGATTTCCTACTGTGAGACCTGTGGATTGCCTGAAGCCTGGGGCAAGTGCTTGAATCCAAAATGTCCCAGCAAGAAAAAGAAAAAATAAGGGCTATTCTTCTTCTTCGAGAAAACGATACCCAACTCCACGTACTGTTTCTATCCAGTTAAAATTGGGTCCCAGCTTTTTTCGAAGAGAAGCAATATGCACATCTATATTACGATCCACGACAAAGGCATCACTATTTTGTAAATCATCTAATAGTTGATTGCGCGTTAAAACTTTACCTTTGCTCATTAATAGACGTTTAAGAATACCAAACTCAGATAAAGTCAGAGTAATGGGTTTGTCATTCTTACGTAATTGATAACGATCGACTTCCATAACGAAAGATCCAAAAGAAATCACTTTTTGAGATTTTTCTGGGGCTTCTTTTCCACGACGCAGTACAGCTCTTACCCTTGAAAACAAGACTTTAGGAGAAAAAGGTTTAGCAACATAATCATCTGCACCTAATTCAAGACCTAAAACAACATCGAGTTCTTCACTTTTAGCGGAAATCATAATGACAGGGATGTCTTTTAAATCAGGATGACTCTTCATTTTTCGACAGACATCTAATCCACTCTGACCTGGAAGCATAATATCTAAAATTACCAAGTCCGGTTTTTCTCTTTCTATCGCTCTTAAACCATTTAATCCATCGACTTCAACATGCAATTTATAACCGGAAATATCAGCTTGCAGCTTGATCAAGGCTGCAATGTCCTCTTCATCTTCGATCAACACAATTTTAGGTTTTTGCATAAGGAAATCCTAATATCTGGATAGTTTTATAGATTTTACTTTAACATAATCTGGATTTTTATTTCACTAAATTTTAAAATGCTTTTAAAAGATCTTCTGGGTCTTGAAAATTACATTTTATTTTTACCTTTCTACTTTACTTTGGCAATACTATTTAGGGTTGATTGAATGACCTACTTCAAGATTTTCGGCATATCCGTTTGTTTTAGCGTGCTATTTCTGTCGGTCTTCGTCATGGTCGCTTTCGATTCAGAAAACACTCTAAAGATGGCCTATGAACACTATGAAAACGGGGACTACTACCAATCTCGTCAACTTTTAGTGAATGAGGATAACAGCATTCCTCTAGCAGATTTTTATTTATATGAATCCTACTTAGCTCGTGAAGAGCTCGGCATAAAAAAATCTCAAAAATATCTTTATCAAGCCTTAGATCAACTAGCCTCTAAAAATAGCAGCACAGCTTATGAAATTTCTCTTAATCTAGCTTTTGATGCCTATCTACAAAAGGACTTAACAGCGTTAAGTCATGCACTCATACAAAGCCGGCATTACACGAAAAGCGAGGATCCCTGGCTCTATTTTTTTCAAGGCCTCCTTGCCTATCTTAAAGAAAATTATTCCGATGCACTCACTTTTTGGAAGTTAAGTGGGACCAAACAATGGCTTTCACCCTGGATGAGAACTAGCTTTCAAAAACACTTCTCAGAAGAGGAGATGTGTCTAAAATTTCTTCATGCAGAAATTGAAAGTGGTGAGGTCTTAGAAACACGTAAAAAACTCCAAGATTTACTCAACAAGTACCGGTGCACTTATCAAGATGATATCCGCTACTTAATCGGCCTCTCTATTCTTAAAGAAGCCCATCATTATCCCCTCACACAAAGAAGTCCGTTCTTCGAAAAGGCCTGGGAATATCTACGCGATATACCCAATAACAACTCATTCGTTTTAAAAGAAAAAACGCGAGTAGCTAAATTTTTTGAAAAACAAGTGCTTCAAGAGGTTGTCCAGCAAAATTTTTCAACCTTGCCTATCTGTGCAGCAGCGCTAGAAAAATGGCAATCTGTCGATGAACTGCAGAGCTTTTGCCAAGAAATCGCCCAATTCTTTAAGGCACTTATTTTAACAGATCATCTTGCAGAAGCTTCTTTAGCGATAAATGAGTTTGAGAAATCTCTTCCTGAAGGTTTGATAAAAGAACAGATAGCATTGAATATGCATCAGCAAATGCATCAAATTCTTTCTATGGAAAACATAGAGCTCCTAGACGCTTATTGGGAACTCAGCAAAGATTTTTTGGTATCACAAAACATTTCCTTCCCTATTTTTTCACAAGCGATACTAAATAAATTATTTGAAACCATTGAACAAGAAGATAAATCGTTTACGAATAGCCAAGCTTATCTCAGTTTTCTCCAAACCTACGAGAATGATCCTCATCGGCGCTATGACTTAGCAAAACAAATGATTCAAAAAGCTATTTCCTTTTGGTTGGAGAAAAGACAGTCCTTAAAAGCGATAGAATTAATAAAATTAGCTAAACAACTCCCGGATATCTCAGAACATGGTCTCTTACAGGACGATATTGAACAAGCGGTTGTTTACATTCATCGAAATATCCATCTTGAAGATTTAGTAGAAGATTTTTCTAACCTGCAATTAGCTATAGCCCAACTACATTTATTTCACTTAAACCTCTTTGAAGAGCAAGACATTTCAAATCAGTTAGCAGATGCGCAGTACCAATTTCATCAAGGACATCTATCCTTAGCATCGAAAAAAATAGAATGGGTCCTAAAAAATAATCCAGAAGATTATATAGCTCGTAAAATCGCTGCTCTTATTGCGTTTGAAGAAGGAAGATATGCAGAGATACAGCAGCATCAAAAATATCTAAATCCTTCCGACAAGGACCTTAAAGATCTTTTTGCATTCCTTGCATCCTTCAATAGCCCTTCTTTTTCTCCTGAACCATCAGAAAATGTCAAATTAAAATTAGCTCAGACGTTTTTGATCCGATCCCAACCTGAAAAAGCACTGTTTTGGCTAGATAAACTTGTAACTAAAGATGATGAAGCTCTGCTGGGCTATTATGTCGCGGCCTTTCAGAACAAAGCATGGGAAAAGGTACTAGATCTTTACTGCCAATTAGATTTTAGACATGCACACAAATCCGTCTTGCAAGCCATGTGTATCCAAGCTTGCATTGCAAAAAATCAATTAGAAAAAGCGGATCTACTGTTTAATCAGCTCATTTCTAACCGTCATGGAGATGATGAAACCAAAATCCATTCATCCTTAGAAAAACATCTTCAGCATTTTAATGTAGATGCATTTGCAGCGCATTATTTTCTCCATATAAAAAAAGATCCTCAAGATGCCTTGAAGGCTTTGAAGAACTCCTCTTCTCTGCCAAAAGAACTTTTATTACAAAGAGCAGAACTTGCCTTTCAATCTAAAGACTACTACTCCTCTATTTTAGATCTGCGAGCCTATTTACAATTTGAAGATAGTGCAAGTCGAGAAAAAGCCTTGAACCTGATGGCACAAAATTATTTCGTTCTCGGGCATTACGAAGATTGCATCATCTACTATAAAAAATTAATGGAACTCACACCCCAAAATCGTTACCTAGAAAAAACTTACGAACAAGCTTTAACAGCCGTGGGTTGCAGATCTTCAATTCTTGCTTTAGCAACTCCTACAATCGCCCCCTTTGAAAGTAAAAGAAGATCTGGTCATGTAGCGAATACGCATGATTTAACTGAAAGTATAACATTAAAGCTCCTAGAAGTTAAACAATGGGTTTCTCAAGGACTCCTTCAACACCCTTATTCTGAAAAATTCTTATCAGCTTATGCTATTCTAAAAAACATGACTGAACAATATCCTTATTTTTCAGAAGGATGGTTTTTAAAAGGTCAAATTTTAAGTGGTATGCAATTCCATGAGGCCGCCAAAGTTTCCTATGCTAAAGCCATAGAAACTTGCCCTTCGCATATTGAAGCCTATAAAAATCTGGCGTCTCTCTACCTACTAGAAAATGACTTTTACAACGCCTCTTTCTATCTAAAACGCTCTTTAGAGCTTTCCCCCCATGATAAGGCATTATGGGTCCGTTTAGGGAAAGCTTATGAATCTCTCAATCAATTTGAAGAGGCTTTAACAGCCTGGCATCAGGCCCTTCTGTTAGATCCTCATTCTAATGAGTTTTATATAAAAATTGCTCACTTAACTCAATGCATTCTAAATGAACGAGTTTCTTATTGCATGACCAACTGGTAAAAAATTCCTTGTCTATTTTTAGCTTATCTATAAAAAAATTTTAATACATCTGCCGGTGACCCACACTATCACAGCCAAAGACCCTAAGGGAAAATACTCCATGCTTTCGACATTATTCTAAACAAGATTAATTTTTACAAAAAACGATATTATAATCTATAATTGTAGAAATTATTTACACGATTAAAAAAGATTTCTAATATGCTAAATAAAATCATACTGAAAAACTGCTCTAATATAGAAGAAACAAAAAATTTTCTAGAAACTCATCTTAAACAAAACCCCTCTTCTTTAAATGCTTCTATCGGCCCCATGGGTGGGAGAAAATTTACAGTAGGGTTTCAAGGGAAACAGCACTCTTTTATTTTAAACGACTTACTGGATCATATTCATTATTTGGTTAAGCGTGAATTGCTTCAATCATCCACAGCCACCCATCCCACTACAAAGAAAAAATGGAAGGATCTTGAAGTGATTGTGCAGGATATGCGCCAAATCCATGCCAAGGGTAACCAATTATTAAACCAACAAAACTTCTTCATTAGATTTTTAACGAAATTAAGACAGCTTTTTGGAAAAAAATTCGATGAAAAGGCTTTGAATGCATTAGAAAATTCAATTCTCTCATCCAAAAATCCTGCCATTACCTCCCCAATCTCAAAAAGTTCCACGTGCCCATCCTCCAATAAAAAGGAGACTCTTGCTTATCTTCAAAACTTGGCAGCTTTAAAAGATGACCATAGTCGTTTCGTCTCTGTAGGCCAAGATATCGATCGCATGAATCGATTCGAGGCAATTGTAAAAGCATGTCCCTTTGATGCTTCCCCGGAATCCCGTCAGCATTTAGATATTTTCGTTAATCTATTAAAAACTTTTGCCTCTGAAGAACCCGCTTTAATGGATGAGCTTAAAAAAAACTTAAATCAGCTCAACCTTGAGATCCCTATTCCACTGTGGAGAAAACGTAATAGAGTAGATGCCGATGTTGTCACCGTGCAAAGAGAGTCCTCTTATAAATCTGATGGAATGCTCCTTCCTGCCGATACTCATCCTGTAGAATGCGTCGCCTTCAAGGGAGTAGATGAAAAATTTTTTGGAATTAAAATAATCGACCCTCAAGAAGCAAGTATTGATACGATAGTCCTGGTCGTAAAAAAAGATGGGCATGAAGAAGAAGTATGCGTAAGCGGAGAGGAGCTGACAGCAAGACTTCATCTTGACCCCTTAGAAGTTAGCATGAATAGTGATGGACGTCTAGACTCCTATATAGATGAGCAGCAATCTCCTATCGTGTTAAAAAACTACCTGAGACTGTTAAAAAAACAGCAAAAAAACTCATTGATTTCAGGGTATCCTCCAGCCACTTTATTAAAAATCATTCGTGCAGCGTACCTAGATCGCCAATCACCTTTTTATTCTAATCATTTAGGTGTAAATTTAAATCTTTCATATAAATTAGAAGACAAAAATTCTCTTAAGGGTCGTAAAATTGTGGCAGGATTCCGTGGAGATAAAATTTATCTTCGAGATTTAACCAACAAAGTCTTACTAGCAGAAGGGGGAGTGGCTAAAGTTTACTTAGTAGAAGATGTGATCTCAACAAAAACTAAAGTGGTAAAGATGATTGGATCGTCGGGGTTCGGTGCTAAAACTCCTGAAGAAGCCCTGATTGTTGCCCAGCTGCATGATGGATATAGAGATGAAAAAGGACAAAATCGTCTAGTCCCTGGTATACAAAAACCTTTTCATGGGGTTGTAGATCTAGGTGGAATGGAAATGGGCATCTTAGACAATCATTACGAGGGTGACCTTCCTATGGCCCTAGGAATCAAAGATAATCACTACTCCCCTCAAGAAAGTTTATTTAAAACTCTAGACGAAAAACTGCAGGCATTTTACGACGTACTTTTAGGCTTTCACTACTGCGTGAAGGTAAAAGGACTTATACACGGAGATATCAAACCCAAAAACATCTTATTTTCCAAAGATAAAACAGAGGGAAATGTACACCTTTACCTAGCAGATTTTGGATCCGCTGTTCTTTACAATCCTAATAAAATCGAGCTCCCGAATGGATATAATAATGCTTGGACTCCTAATTATGTCCCGCTACCAGAAAAAGAAGAGAGGAAACGCCTAGGAATAGAGCTCCGCTCTGCCCATCAAATATCAGAGAATGATTGGAAAGCTTACATAGAGAATGGTCAAAAATGGGATATTTTTTCTCTGGGATGTGTTCTCTGTGAATTAATGGCGCCTCAAGTCACCTACTTAGACTATGCAGGAAGTTATCCGTTACCTGATACGTTTAAGCGTGAAGTATTTATCCAGGCGGGCATTCCACCAAAAGTTTGCGAGTTAATAGGGAAAATGCTCGCATCACCAGAACATAGACCCGATATAGAAGAGATTTTAACCGCATTTCAGGGTATTTTAGAAGATCATTCCCTTGTCAGTTAAAAAATCTTAAATACGACCTAAGGATTTGACTGCAAAAAAAATTATGGATTGAATTTTTTTATTATTTATTTTATTCTATCCTTTTTAAAGAGCTATAATTCATGTTTTTTGTATTTCTCCTATTCGCCCTATTTGCCAGCGTTTTTACAGTCAGTAAAATTGGTTTAGAATATACCCAACCTTTCTTTCTCATTGGATCGCGCATGCTCTTAGCGGGCCTGATTCTTTTAGGGTATGAATTTTACCGCAATCGAGCAGCTTTTAGGATCGATTGGTCTGGATTTAAGCGCATTTTACGCCTAGCGCTCTTTAATATTTATTTAACGAATGTCCTTGAATTTTGGGGCTTGAAATATCTAACCTCATTCAAAACATGTTTTATTTATAGCCTTTCGCCCTTTATCTCTGCACTGTTTTCTTATCTGATTTTTACTGAAAAGATGACGATAAAAAAATGGATAGGGTTAACGGTAGGTTTTTTAGGGATCCTTCCGATGCTACTAAGCGAAACTTCTCTCGAACAAGAAACAGGACATTTATTTATATTTTCATGGGCCGAGTTAGCAGTAATTATCGCGGCTACCACCAGTGTTTATGGATGGATTCTATTGAGACAACTCGTGAACGAAAACGGTTACTCACCTTCCCTGGCTAATGGGGCTAGTATGATTATTGGTGGGGTGATGTCTCTGATCCATTCCAGTTTTGTAGAAACCTGGGATCCTGTACCTGTTAGTGAATTCCTCCCCTTTCTTCTTTGTGCAGGATGGTTATTAATCATCTCCAATCTAGTCTGCTATAACATGTATGGATGGCTCCTCAAGCGTTTTTCTGCTACATTTATGTCCTTCGCAGGTTTTACTACATCTATGTTTTCCGCTCTCTTTGGTTGGGCAATCCTAGGAGAAAATCTCACATGGGCATTTTTTACTTCTTCTTTCATCATCCTCCTTGGTTTAAGTCTCTTTTATCAGGAAGAATTAAAACCCTCTTTAATTAAGATCGAAGAAGGGGTTGTCAGCTAATCCCCTGGAATGCGATCATGAGTGGAAGATAATCGCTCTCGGAGGCTCCCAAGGCACAAATAACTTCACTAGGCAGCCTTCAGCAAAATTTTATTTTTTATCATTGCACATTTATTTAACATTTTACCTTCGTTAGTTAAAAAATTCCCTTCTTCTGTGCAAAGAAGACGACTCGCTGATGATTGTTTAAATCATTTTCAGATAACCTATCCTTGTTAAGCGCAGGGCTTTTTTCAGAGAGATTTATTTCGAAAAATCTTGTTTAAATATTGTCTAAGCCTTATAAGGAAGTTTTTCGATCTAATATAATTTACTAAAACCTGAATTTTGAGTTTTTTAACATTTTGGGTAATGGCAAAGCCTCTAAAAGTCAAATTTTAATAAGGTCACTATCGGAACCTTACAAAAATAATACCTTTGCAAAAGCTTTCCTCTAGCGCAAATATTTGAAAACTCAAAATCAGATAAAAACTATTCTTTTATTTTTAAGTGCTGAGGTTGCGCGATGACATCTTCCAGAATTGAGGGAGAAAGTTATTTTCACCTGGATAACATTGTTTATAGCGATCACATTAATAAGATTATCGATCCCCTTGTACCTCAAATGATGCGTATGATGAAATCATACGTGTACTTCAATCTTTTTTTTATTTCGTTTGGTTTTTTGCAGCTCATCCTCCTGGTCTCATTTATCTCCATCCTTAATCAATCCGCTGTTCTGGCCCTCAGTCTGGCGAGCGTTTTTTTAACTTTTTTTTCTTATTTTATTCTAAAAGTTTATTTTCAAACTAAAAGACCTTTGCAATATCAAACCCTCATTCATCGCTATTTAATGGCATGTAAAGGACTTCTCAATTACCAAGAGGGATGCCCTGAGCATCACATTGCTCTGGCAAATGCTTGTTGCAAACTAGCAGACCATCTCCATGGTAAAGAATATGCATTTTATCGTCTGCCTTCTTGGTTTAAAGCTTTAGACTCCTACATGGAACAGATGAGTGGCTGGTGGCACTGGCAGGATATCCATCGATTGAAAGAACTTCTATTAATGACCTCTGTAGAAGAAAATATTAAATTAGTAAAATGTGAACCTACTAATCTAGAAGTCCATGCTTCCTTAGCCAATGCTTATGTCATGTTATCTGGGTTATATATTGATCCACGCAAGTTAGAAGGTTACGATGAGGATGAGCGTTGGATTTCATCTGAACGCTATTCTGCAAAAACTGAAGAAAAATTTCGCGCAGTGGCAGAACGAGCGATAGAAGAATTTAAAGTCCTCAACGATTACGCCCCTAATGATCCCTGGGTTCATGCGCAGTTAGCTTATAGTTACCACGATCTGCAGATGCCCAAAGAGGAAATTAAGGAATATGAAACCATTTTAAAATTAAATCCTGGGGATCGAGATACCCTTTATAAATTGGGTCTTCTCTATTTCCAAGAAGGCATGAATGCCCAGGGCTTAAGAATTTATGAAGAACTCAAGCGTTCTCATTATAAAAAGGCTGAAAGTTTAATGGAAAATTACGGATCGTATAACCCCCTTTCGTGAGAAGCTCATGCGACCGTTTATATTCATTCTATGCTTAATTTTAAGTCCTTTATGGGGAGAAGAAGATTCATTAGAAGAATTTTTCGGATCACGATTTGCTCTGATTCCCCCCTCAAAAGAGGATGAAAAAGCTGTTTTTCAAGCGATTCAAATCTTTTTTGAACGCCTCAAAACTAAAAATGTTACAGAAGCTTATTTTATAAGTACAAGCACTCACTTTCAAGGTACACTCTCTTTTGAGCAATTTAAATTGTTTATTCAACGGCTTTTAGAACTTAAATATCAAGAAGATCTAGCCAAAGGCTCTATTTCCTTTAGCGGCTCAGAAAAAGATAAAGCTCTGTATACCATCCTTTTAAAAGGAAATAAAAAGGATGAAAAATTCTATGTGGAACTCTCTTTAGAAAAACAAGAAGAGGAATGGAAAATCGTGAATATTAAAATTTATCAGATTTATTCCGTGACTCACAAACTCCTCCTTAACAACTTCTTATGGAAAAAATATGATACAGATTATCCCACCTAAAAGAGTGCTTTTAAAACTTTCTGGAGAAATTCTTAAAGGAGATTTACCTTTTGGTATCCACACGCAAGCAGTTCAAAAACTCGCTTCTGATTTAAAAAATCTGCAAAATGAAGGGATCGAATTAGGGATTGTTATTGGGGGAGGAAACATCTTTAGAGGGCTTGAACTCAAAACCTTAAGTTTACCTCGTACTCCAGCCGATCAAATAGGGATGCTGGCAACGATCATGAATGGTATTGCGATTCAACAAGCCTTACAGTTTTTAGGTTGCCCTGTCAAATTAATGACAGCCTTAGAATGTCCAGATGTAGCCGAAAGTTATAATTGGCAATTAGCCAATGAGTATCTTTCAAAGGGCTTTATTGTTATTTTTGTAGGGGGGACCGGAAATCCCTACTTTACAACAGACAGTGCAGCAGCTTTAAGAGCCTGTGAGATCCATGCAGACCTGTTTTTAAAAGCAACTAAAGTAGACGGTGTTTACAATCAAGACCCCCTCAAATTTCCTAACGCGGAGAAGTATCCCTTAATCTCATACAGTCAATTCCTAAACGAAAAATTGGAAGTCCTGGACGCCACAGCCATCACACTCTGTATGAAAAATCGTCTTCCCATTTTTGTTTTTAATATGGGGATCATTGGAAAACAATCCTTAAAAGATCTATTATCTAACACTGAAAATGGAACGTTAATTAGCTAACTGAAGCACAAGTTTTCGGTGTATCAGGTTAAACCAAGAAAAAATGGAGTCAAGTAATGAGTATTTTTGATCAAGCAAAATCTAAAATGATAGCCGCTATTGAGCATTTGAAAAATGATTTAAAATCCATTCGTACGAATCGTGCTAACACAGGAATGCTGGATGGAGTTTCTGTAGAAGTCTATGGTTCTACGATGCGTATCAAAGATGTTGCCAATATCACAGCCCCAGAAGCCCGTATGTTGCTTATCACGCCTTTTGATCCTTCCACGACTAATGCCATCGGCCGGTCAATTGAAAAGGCCAATCTAGGAATCATGCCCATCATCGACGGAAATTCTATCCGCATGAAAATTCCTCCGATGGATGAAAATGCACGCAAAGAAATGGTGAAACAAACCCATAAAAAGAAAGAAGATGCAAAAGTAAGCGTCAGAAACATTCGTAGAGAGTACAATGAAGCAGCTAAACGTCAAAAAGCTGACGGAGACTTAACTGAAGACGGTCTCAAAAAAATCGAAAAACAGATCCAAGAGCTAACAGACAAATATTGTAAAGAAGCTGATGAATTAGCAGAAAAAAAAGAAAAAGAAGTCACAACAATTTAATTGTTGCAAAAAAATAGAAAATTCCTGTAGGATGAAACGTCTTCAAGGTTACTTGAAGTAAAATGCCTAATATAGTCAAAATATTGGCAATTAGGCCCCATCGTCTAGCCTGGCCTAGGACACCGGATTTTCATTCCGATAACAGGGGTTCGAATCCCCTTGGGGTCAATAAGAGACTTTAGCTCAGTCGGTAGAGCATCTCACTTTTAATGAGAGGGTCGATGGTTCGAGTCCATCAAGTCTCAAAATTTTTATAGCAAGAATGACTATACCAGTCATTCTCCACCAGCTATCATTCGCTACAATCCACTCACTTTAAAAAGTTAAATCAAAGCTTTCTCAATTGCATATAAGTATTCGAGATTGCAAACTAGAATGCGCTACTCTATACAACTTCATTCTCTAATAACCCTCTTTTCCCATCAAAAATAAACCCTATATGCTTGTTAAGTAAATAAGTTAAATACCAATCAAGCAATTTTTATAGGATTAATTTATGATTGATTTTTTATAAAAAACAATTTATGATGTTTCCTTATTATTAAGGAGGATTCTGTGTCAAAAATTAGTTTTTTTACACCTATAATCTATGGAAGCCAGGCCACATCTAACAAAGAAAAAGCTCTTGAAAAGATGGATCAATTTTTTGATTTCTGCGATAAAAAAGCTCACGTGATTTCCGGACTCACCCAAGAGAATGCTGAAAGAGTTCTTCTCACCTCTAATCCACTCACAATTCAACGTTTTTTTAAAATGGTTGGAATTACTTTATCTTTTTTTACCATCATTATTCCTCTAACCTTTCTTGTCTGTAAGGCTATTTTAAGATCCTCCCATCGGTATACAGTGATAGATCCAAAAAAAGAGCTAGAAGGAAATCTGCAGATCGCGCCTGCTCTCATCCATAAAATTCAGGCTTTGATTCCCTCAATATTGAAACAAGGAAGCACTGATCAGATTGAATATCTAAAACATACAAAGGTTTTTAAGCTTAAAGAAGAACCTAACCTCGTTTTTAAGTTAGGTATTTCAGGGAACTCTAAAACACTTTACAATGGAAAAGCTTTAGATGAAGCCACGATCATGGACCACCGGTTTGAAAATATGGTCAAAGCTAAAAAAGTTTGTTTAATTCATCACCTAGATCGGCTTGTCATTCCCCCTTCCAGAAAGATGACCTTTAATACACCTGAAGGCAAAAAATGTGTATTAATCGTAGAAAAAACGATGAACATCAATCCTGATGAAAGTGTTCAGGAAGAACTGTATTACCGTAATGGGGAGCGATTAAATGAGGTTGCTCAACAAATGAGTTTATTTATCGCAAAAACAGGTTTCAATGATGTAACTCCTCGCAACATTCCCTTGATGGAAATGGAACCAGGTGGGCCTTTAAAGGTCGCATTGTTTGATCTTGAGTACATGGAAAGCGCTATTCAAGGTTTTACAGGCAGTCCCAACGGTAGTTGTGGCCTCCTCCATTGTGTGTCTGAAAAACAAGTGGATCTGGTAGCTAACGAAGCGCGTAAATATGGGGTTAAAATTCCTGCAAACGAACTTGAAATGGCAAAAAAACAGCTCATTCTAGAAAATAAAATCCGTCAACACTATAAAAACCAAGGGATTGTAACTGGAAAAGAACCCCTTAACGTCGATATAGATTCTTTAGAGTTAGATTGGACTCAGAAAGCAGAGCTTTGCTTAAAAAAGGAAGTTTTATCCGTTACGATCCGCGACGCCGCGGTGGATGTTATAAATAAAATCAATGAGTTGTTTTTAAAAAGTTCTGATCATCATTCGATTAAGAGAAAACGTTACGTTCTCATTGACACGCATGAATTTCCTTTTAATGAATATGCGAATCTCGGTGTTCCAGCGGAAAAAATTTTTATTGATAATGAAGATAAAAAGAAGTTTTGGCTTTATCAGATTTTGGACTCCTTGCTTAAAAAGGGCCATATTTTTCGTTTTCATGAAAATGGGTATGGATATTTTATTCAAGCTTAAACCAATAAATATAGACTTACTGAGCAGAGTTTTAGTTTTTTTGGTCTCCCCCTAATTATTCATTCACCTATTTGATCAACACTAGACTTCTTTCCATACTTTTTTTATAGTGACGATAGCACCCATATAAAAAAAAGTATAATCTATGGCCAAAAAACCCGAAGATCCTTTTGATGAACAAATTCCGGAACGTCCAATCGAATGTACCGAGTGCAAAAAAAATATTGCCATCTGGTATACAGAAATTGTAGGCAACACGATTTCACAAACGAGTATGTGTGCCGATTGTCCTGTTTTACAAAGAAAACTCCATGGTCAAACAAGTGATAAAGAAATCGGTTATGTATCTGGAGAAACCAGCCTCGCCTGTGGAGAGTGTGGAACGACTTTAGAGGCCTTACGTGTAGGCAATCCCTTAGGATGCAGTAACTGTTACGATGTTTTCGATGATGTCATTCTGACCGAACTCATCACTGTCGACAAAGTTCCTCAAAGAGTGGCCTCCAGTAAGAAAACCGTTCCGATCCACATAGGGAGAGCTCCAGGAGAAATTAGAGAAATTAGTCCCTCCTTACGTCTCTTAGCTCTCAATGAAGCTCTAACAGAAACTCTTAAAAGAGAAGACTATGAGCAGGCTGCCTGGTTGCGTGATCAAATAAAAGCACTGACCGATGAAAATCCGGAGAAAACTGATGACGAAAGAAAATGATAAACCGAATCCGATCATAAAGCAAAATATGCCATGGGAAAAAAACGACAACAATATATGGCTTGCCTCGACAATCAATTTACATCGTAATATTCAAAAATTTAATTTTCCTAGCAAACTGAATATGGAGCGACGCAAACAAGTCGTGTCCCTGCTAAGTAAAGAAATCCTTTCTCTCTCTGTCTTACAAAATCCACTACTGGTACGAGCTGAAGACATTGGCCCTCTAGAAAAAGAGTTTTTGGTAGAGCATTTTTTATCAAACGACAACTTTATTCAAGCCCATTCGGGTGAAGCCTTTGTAGTTGATGACTCTGGCCTATTTCTGGCCTCCTTTAATTTAAGAGATCATTTGCATCTTCAATTGATTGATTGTCGGGGAGAGCTAGAAAACTCATGGAATAAGTTACTAAAGATTGAAACCACGGTGGGTCAAAATCTTTCATTTGCGTATAACACAAAGTATGGATTTTTGACTGCTGATATGGGAAATTGCGGAACGGCCTTAATTGTTTCTATTTACTTACAATTGCCAGGTCTTGTTCATACGGAAAAACTAGATGAAGTTCTAGAAAAAAATGCAGACGAAAGTATTGCTTTATATGGCATCCAAGGCGATCCTACAGAGATTATCGGGGATGTACTTGTCATCCAAAATAACTATTCTTTAGGTGTCACGGAAGAAACAATTATTGCTAATCTTCGTTCTTTTACGACTAAAATTATCGTTGAAGAAAATGCTGCGCGCAATCAGATACGCGCCAACAATAGCATCGATGCTAAGGATAAAATCAGCCGCGCGTTTGGCATATTAACCCATTCTTATCAAATTGATGCGATTGAAGCCTTAAATGCGATCAGTCTTTTAAAATTAGGGGTAGAAATGGGATGGGTTGAAGGGATCAGTCGTGAGGCTGTAAATAATTTATTTTTTAATTGCCGCCGTTCTCATCTATTATCTAAATTCCCTGAAAAAACCAATCTTACACAAGAAGAACTCGTTCACAAACGTGCTGAATTTATCCATCAAACATTAGCAAAGGCTCACTTGTCTTTGTGAAGGGAAGATTGATCTACAAAGGGTAGAATTAACTCCTTATCTGTAACGACGGGTAAAACAATTCTAGAGGGATTTTTAGCCCCTGTATAAATTTTATTTTTTGCAATTGCGTATCTTCCAGAATTGGCTTCCAATAAACCAATATTATGATTGACTTCATAACGAGGATAGTTAGATCCCGAAATGGAGATGCGAATAGAATGCCCTGCCGCAAAGACCATGCTCACTGAAGATAAATCCACTTCAATTTCCTGCGTGCTCTGCAAATGCGTCCATTTTTTAACATGAGCACTCTTGATGGCTGTACGATGCACACCATCAGAAATCAAAATACTTCTTCCATCCGGATAAACATCACATAACCTCACAACGAAATCGGTATCAGACACGTTCGAGGTTACAAAAAGTTTACAAGTAATTTTTCCAGTGATTTCTAAATCCTCTTTTAAAGGTTCACTTGTAAAAACCAATACATCCGACCGGGTTTCAATAGGACGCTGATCCTTAGGGCCACAATCTAAAAATAAATTCCGTCCACCTATCGTAGGAACAGGATTCTTAGGATCAGCAATAAATGAGAAAACATTTTTACTCTCTTCAACAACATCCTGGATAAGTTTTTGTTCGTGATTCAGATAAAAAATTTTCTCTTGTGCAGGCACGGGCCAATTATCGGCAGTCTTCCAGACATTTCCTTTAGAGGGAGACCCATCTAAGGGACCCATGACATAATAAGTCACTGCAGGCAATTGCTCAACCCCATTTTCAATCCCTTTTAAGTAAAAATCAAACCATCTTTGAGGAGACATATCGTAAGGAGGAGAAAATCCTTCTTTAGGAACAGGAAAATCGCCGAGTTTTGAGGATATAGGCCACCAATGTGTCCAAGGACCTATCAATAATTTTTGTTTTCCTTTAGCTCCTTCCCCGCCTTGATTGTGACGTGAAATAAAGGAATCCAGAGTTCCTTCTAAAAAGGTGTCATACCATCCACCATAAATAAATCCGGGCACTTTAATTTGAGAAGCCACTTTTATGGTGTCCAAACTTTCCCAAAAGGGTGTATAAAAAGGTTGCGAGATGACAAAACTTAAAACTCCACTATCTCTAGAATAGTAGCCTAACCATCCTTCTACCTGGTTTTTTAATAATTGTCCTCCCGGGAAAATTCCATGGTGATACAAACTTCCAGCAGCGACTCCAATATATTGACATTTAAGGGAAGGAGGCGCAGCAGGAGCCATTAACATTTGCGTGCAGCCTACTGCTGAAAAACCTAGAGTCCCGATTTTACCATTGGTATACGGACTTTTTGCCAACCACTCTACAGTATCATAACCGTCTTGAAGATCTCCCCAGCCATCGGTGATAAATGGAGCAGTTTTCCCATGCACATCCAAAGCATTCCTTGTATCTTGCATCACAACAACATAACCAAAATGCGTAAGTGAGGCATAACCTACCCAAGGCATGGCTTTTCTACCTGGAGGAGAACGTAATAATATGCAGGGGGCTTTAGCCGCTCTATCTCCTGCAGGAAAGTAAATATCTGCTGACAATTCATATCCATCTCGCATGGGTATCATGACAGTTAAATCAGGGGAAAAGTTCTCCTCAGAATGTAAAAATTGCGAGAGCGACAGAAAAATCAGGAGTGTCAAAAATCTTAATAACATGCGCATTTTTCCAAAAAAATTCCGTTTAATTGTACTCATTTGCCTATTGGAATGTCAAAATGTATGTGGAAGACTTTTTAGGTTTTTTCAAAGAAATAAATGCGCGCTTGTACGAAGGGGTTCGAAGAGTAGAATAAAAAAATTACAAAGCTCCTGCTCCCAGTGTTAATCCTAATAAACACACGGTATTAGCTAGCCAATTAACTTTTTCTTGATATAAATACTGTCCCCATAAGTTACAGGCTATAATTAAGGCCACAGAAAATATAGGAAATAAGAGGGGATTTTCCGTGGGAGTGGCAATTTCATCAGCTTTAATAAACAAGAACGCACAGATGCCATTAAACATCCCTCCCC
Source organism: Chlamydiales bacterium 38-26 (assembly GCA_001897225.1). Classification (GTDB taxonomy): domain Bacteria; phylum Chlamydiota; class Chlamydiia; order Chlamydiales; family Parachlamydiaceae; genus Neochlamydia. Next base: position 563,165 of record MKSK01000001.1, on the reverse strand, counting down.
AAAATCCCCAAAACGACTCTCTCCACGTTGGAGCACGTCTTTCATTAGACCAATAAATAAAAAGATGTATGAGCCATGCAGAGGCAAATACCAAGGGAACAAACCATTGAGATTTAATGTCTTTAGAGTCAGCAAACCAAAAATGGGTGAGTAGGGATTGGTCATTCATGACTAACGTATACCATTGAGTCAAACAAAGATAGAAACATTGAAATACAAAGGCCATCAAAGCTAAAAAAATCCAAGTGCGTTTTTTCTTAAAACCACTTTTTTCCCAACCAGCCCAAAACAACCCCGCTACAACTAAAAGAGTTCCTATAAAGTGTAAGGGTTTATATTGAATAGCTACGGCATTGCCCAAAAAAACGACTAGCAAAAGAGCGGGAAGGACTGACGCTGAGTTTACAACAGCAAAAGTGAGACTGGAAGGCCCTTTCTTAATGGCCATTCCAATTAAGCATTTCACAATAGCTAGAGCGGCTCCACAACCTACTCCAATCAAGAGTGTAAATGAGGTCAGTTCATATACCCCCGTTCGAACAGGATAGATTCCGACTAAAAATAGAAATGTACAGAATAGCTGTAAAACAAAAAACAGACGGGTAGATCCCTGACCTTCTAAGCTTATGCGCATGCATAAATTAGAAAGAGCTCCAAAGACACCCGAAAGTATCATGATTAACAAAGCCATTCATATCCGTTATAGTTTTAATGTGATACGTGTGTATACAGCATCCTCAATAGGGGTAGGTACAAAGCCGTGTAAACGGTACCCCCCATGAGCAATTTCGTGAATTAAGGAAGAACTAATATGTGCATGTTGAGGATCTGCCAATAAAAAAACAGTTTCTAAATTTTCTAATTTTCTATTCGCGCACGCCATTTGCATCTCAAACTCAAGATCAGAGTTGGATCTTAACCCTCTAATTAAAAAATTAATATGATTCAATTTAGCATACTCTGCTACTAAACCAGGGATTAACACTACTTTAACATGAGGAATATCATGACATACTTCTGCTAGCATCGCCTGCCGCTCTTCGGGGGTGAATGAAAGCTTCTTCGATCGATTAGTGGCAATCCCCACGTAAAGCATTTCGCATAAATTTGAAGCCCTTCTTATTAAATCTACGTGACCTAAAGTCGGAGGATCGAAGGATCCAGCAAATAAACCCACTTGGTGTTTCATAACTCGCTCATTTGTTCAAATTGCAATAATTGGGAACGTCCCATTTTTCTTGCGCTCTTTAAACGTAATGTATGCCATCCCTCTTTATCAATCAAGGCCGTCTTACTTTCTTCAATAAATAACATGCCCTGCGGTTTAAGCAGCAACCCTTCATCAATTCTCTTAATCAGTTTAACTGCCAAACCCTCAATTCCATAAGGAGGATCCATATAGATGATATCAAATTTTTGCTGCTGTTTATTGAGTTTATCCATCATCTCAAAGGCTTGGCCTAATAAAGGGTATCCGCGATTTTCTACACCTAAAGATCGAAGATTCTCTCTAATACAACGAATGCTTTCCCGACTTTCATCAATAAAAGTGACCTGCTTTGCGCCTCGACTGAGAGCTTCAATCCCCATAGCTCCAGAACCAGCAAATACATCTAAAAAACATGCATCTTCAATATAATTTTGACAGATATTAAATAAAGATTCTCTTAATTTACTCGTTGTAGGGCGTGTTTCTAACCCCTTAGGGGATAATATTTTATGATTTTTAAATCTTCCCGCTAGGATATATAACATCGCGTTTTCCTCTTGTTCTGCTTAACTCTTAAAATTCTCTCGAGATATAGAATGAACTCGATTTATCAAGAAAATTCTTTTGATTTTTGATAGAGCACCCCAAGAATGTGCTGTCTAAAGATTCCCGTGGGAATAATTCCTAATAAAGCCTGAACATCTACCAGAGATCCAGTTTTATTTTTCATTTTTAAGCATAATGAAACATCATTTTTAATAGCTAAACTAGAAATTCCCAGCTTCCACTCTTCCTTGCTGGGTTCAAGAATATCATTAAAACTTTGAACAAATTTATCAGGACTCCATCCTAATAAATGGCGAGACTGATTGTTGACAAAGAGGACCTTATTTTCCTTGTGAGAATAAAAAATAATAACACTAGCGTTCTCCAGACGTAAACTTTCAAAGAGACGCCTTAAGTCTAACGCATAATTATCAATGGCTAAATCTTTAAAACGAGACTGGCTGTTATTATAATAGTTAGCTCCTGTGATTTTTTGAGCAATATCAATACATTTTCTTAACTGTAAGATTGCTTGAGATTCATTTTGAACATTCGTTTCAGTCAAATGAAAATCTAAATATTCCTCCTCATCAGCTTTGGAAGATATAGAGGATGAGGGATGATTTTCTACAGGTAGTGTAGGGTAAATAGGTAGTGTATGCTTTTCCAGTTCTGCCAATTCAACAAGCTGTAATAATGTCTTGATCTCATAGGTTAAATCTGACACTTTTGTCTCTAATTGAGCAATTAACTGAAGCTTTTTATCCAAATCTTCTCGTTGCGAGGCAATGGTTTTTTGAGATTCAAGAACCAACTGTTTTTGTTGATCCAAATCCTCTAATGCCTTTTGTTGCACATCTCGAGAATCTATCCTGCACTGTTCGAGTTGGGTTTGGGTTTCTTGATAAGTCTGATGTAAGTGATTGTAATCTTCGATTTTATGATCCAGCTCTGTTTGAACGTTGATCCATTGTTGATGCAATTTTTGATAATCTTGCTGGAGATCTTCTAGGGCTTTAAGATGTGTGGTATCTATCTCAACAATATTAGAAGGCCTGGAGGGCACTTCTAAAACTTCTTGATGGTCCTCAAGATTATCTTCTGAAGTGAGGGTACGGGTGGTATTAAACCGACAGAGGATCCAAAATAACCCCAAGGTACCTAAAATGCTAAAAAATAGTCCAAAAGTCCAAAGATTCCATCCTTTTTGAGGAGGCATGTAAAGCATCCCATAACTACTCATAAGCATCAAAGGTAAAAGATAAGAAACAAGAATGATCAGGAGAATGCCGTAACGAGATTGATATAAATTCTGCATAATTTTCATAATTAGATTTAAGACACTGATCTTGCCACAAATCCTATTAAGTTTAAAGCATATCTCACTGTAAACCAAACGGATCTCAACACATCCGTGAAGCTCACCATCAAAATACCAACTCAAATAACTAAAAGTAAATAACCTGAGATTCTAAATGATATCCTGAAGGTATTCTCCAAACGTGAGCTTATAGATAATTTCATAAATACATGTATATACTCTATTAAAATTTACAAATTATAAAACATAAGATATAATTACTTATAATTAATTTAAGGTAAATCATGGAAATTCCAGTTACTTTTTCAAAAGGGCGTATCTATTTTGGCGCATTTAATGAAGATAATGATATTGATCCAAAAACTCAACGTAGTGGGGTGAATTATTTTCGCTTTAATCTCATTGGTCGTATTCTGCATTTTTTAGGTTTAGCGGATAAAATTCATTACACGGAAGGAAAACAAAAGGGGATTGTGTATTTAAATTCCAAAAGTTTTTTTGCTTGGAAAGAAAGACATAAACAAGATGAAGGCCTCCCTGTGGAATCATTAAACCAAGCATTCTCTCAAAAAAAGTTTGAAAAAGCTGTCGCTCTTATTTGTGTGAATTTCGTAAAACATAAAGCCAATCATCAAAAATCCTTTGAAGAATTAAAGGAAACCCCTTCTTCTTCACAAGAAGAAACCGAAACAAATAGTCCGTTGCAAGAGGATACTCTTTCTAATTCAAATGAGAAATCTAAGTCGAATGTACAAAATTCTAGCGATGACCTTAATCAGCCCTTAGAAATAATGGCTAATCCAGAAACACCTCCATCAGCCTTGTTACCGAAAACCAAAGAAGAAATTTTTATCCAACTGGGGTTAAATTACAACCCGCCACAACCTATCCTATCGACACCTCTCAGAAATTCAGAAGAACTAGAAAAAGATTTATCTATATATAACTCAGAGGTATGTTTATCCGTTAATTCAAACAAAATTTCACAAAAGCATGTCTTGGATTTAATCAAAAAAATTCACAACAAATTATTATATGTTTCGTTTGAAAGTTTTAAAGAAGACCTTAAAGGCCTTACGCAGCAACTCTTAAACACTACGAATGGCCAACCCTATTTTGTAGGTACTGCCTCTGGAAAAAGTAATACTTGGGTTGCTGAACATGCTTTGCAAAGTTTAGATCTTAAAGACCTTCCCGAGGGAACATTTGAATTAGCTCTTTATGAATCTACTGAAACCCTCCCTGATTTTAAGCAAGCTATTGAAAAGGGTATCAAAAAATTTGTAATTTTTGATGATATCATTTACACGGGCAGTCAAATGAAAAGTCACATCGGTCGTATTTTAAGGACTTTTAATCAATTCAAAAATGATGACTTAGAATTAACCCTAGTGGTTCCTTACGTCTCCGAGCAATTCAAAACATCATGTTTAAAAAATTCAAATAAATTTAAGTTGCTTACAACACAAACTACGGTTCCTTCTTTGACCGATGCGCTATCTAGGTCTGAAATTGAATTGCTTAGGCTCTACTATCCTAATTCCTTTAATCAAGGATATTTAACCTATGCGGATTGGAAAGTAGCGGATGTAAAATCTGTCCCCGAATTTCTTCACCATGGGGTAAGGCTTAAAGAGGGCATTTTCAGATTTATGAGAAATGCAGAACCCCTCTACCCACCTTATAAAAAGCGCGAGGAACTTAATTTAATTTATGAAATTAGCAGTCATCCCTTTGATAATAACCAAACTGTTGATTTTGAAAACTAAATTTACAGGATCTGTAAATGGACATTCAGGGAACTGACGGTTAAATGAGGATGACGAGGATCCTGAGCACTTAAAGGTTCTATACACACAAAAGAAGCCTCATGGGGATGATAAAGCTGCCAACAATTTTCCTGTGAAGGACTTTCGTAGACAGTCTTCAACTGATAAACGCCAGTATCTAAAGTTATGATTCCTTTTAGAGGATCTGGGAAAGGATAAAACGTACAATCTGTCTCCTGATTGAGAGGATAGATTAAAACGTGTTGATCATTGAAATTCCAATCCTTAGGGATACTTCGAGCAGAGTTGTGGTCACGAATAGTGTCTCTTACTTCCGCCTGTACGACTCCTTTTCCCTGAGGGAGATGATAATAATAATGCAGTCCCACTAGAGAATCAAGATCACTTACAATGGACATTTTTATATGAAGTCCATCCGGCAAAAGTTCGGCTTCAAAAGTCATTTTAAAATTCTGACCTTCTAGCTGTTCAAGAGGAACTCCATTCCACTCATCCTTGCCTGTTAATACCGCTTTTATCGCCTGCTCACTTGCTTCAGCTTTCCAAGGAGCATAACGACCTATTCCGTGTGAAAAAGGATCTTGCACACCTTTTGCTTTTACTCGAGCTATGTGAGGAAAAAGACTTTCATCATGGATTTTGGGGACGATCTTCGGATTTTTACGATGAAAGTGAGGACCTATTAATGCCCCAAGACCTGCATAACGTTCTTCAAACAGTGCAGCAGTGGAAGGATCAATAATTTCAATATTCCCTTTTTTGTAACTCACCATATTCATCCCTTTTTCGGGAAGATAGGTCACTTCTAAGGGTTCGCCTTGAGGAGTCACATTTTTAAGTACGATAGGCATGTTTTAACCTTTGCGGGCAGTATAATATCCTAAACCAAAAAAATAAAATAAAAGTGTCCAAAGTATGGCTGAAGAAATGCATTCTTTAAGAGGAAAGTTTTTTTGTAAAGTCGAATATTGAGGGTTGGTCGAGGCATACCAAACGACCCAATCTTTTTGTTCATAAACTTTTATGGATTCTTCAGCCGCCCAGGCATTCCAATATAGGTCATTCTTAAATAAAGTTTCTCCTGGATACTTTTGCCCCTTAGCAGCAAAATCGTAACTGGCTTTCAAAACAAATTTTTCATTTTTAATTTGTTCTACCCCCCAGCGCACATTGTCTGCTGGTGCAGTGGCATTTAAAGCTACATATAGATAAAGAAGATAGAGGGCTTTGATCGTATACCAACCTACAGCCCCAGTTGTTAAAGCTAGAAAAGCCAGCCAAATGTAGTTTTTATGCATGTTTAAATCTGTTAAATTCTTTGGGCAAAGAGGATTCAAATTGCATGCTCTTGCCTGTTAGGGGATGCTTAAAACCTAACTTATGTGCATGTAAACAGAGCCTTCTAGCTTGGCTAAGGATAGATCCATATTTAATATCGCCTACAATGGGATGTCCAGCAGCTTTACAGTGCACACGTATCTGATTCTTTCTCCCAGTTTCCAAAATAAATTTTACCATGGAGTGGTTTTTGTTAGCCTCTACCACTTCATAATGAGTGATAGCCAAACGTCCTTCTGCCGGATTGGTTGTTTCGCGAACATAATAATTTTCATCTTCGAATAAATATGATTGCCATGTTCCTGTTTTAGGAGATAATTGACCTTCCAAAATCGCACGATATTCCCTTGAAAGATCGTGTTCTTCAAACATGACTTTTAATCTTTCATAAGCGACCTCTGATAAAGCAAAAAGCATTACTCCAGAAGTCTCCTGATCTATACGATGAACGACAAAAACTTTGCGTGGACGATAGTAATTTTTTAAAATCGCATGTGCTGTCTTTCCTTTTTCAAAAGCAGAGGCTACACTTAACAAGCCGGAAGGCTTATCAATCACAACAATGTGAGAATCTTCATAAAGAATTTGAAGCCCCTCTACTGTTCTTGGAGGTTTACCGCCTACGGTAATCACTTGATTTTTATGGATCATTTTACTACCAATTTTCTCTACCTTTCCATCCACACACACACGCTCGTCTTTTAACCAGGACCTTAGCGTAGTTTTAGAACTTCCAGGAGAAAGAAGGGCTAGGGCATCTAATAAAGGAAGGTCTTGTTCTAATTGAAGTTTCATAACTTTAAATAATATTTTTTTTTATAATAGACTTAAGCGCTTAGGTTTAGGACAACTTCTGGAATGAACCTTTTCTCATCCAACCTAACATGACGCCTTAAGAATCAACGATCCCTTAAGATAAGGACAACCAAGAAACCGTAACAGTTTAGCTTTGACGAATTATACAATAATGCCTATAATTCTTCACTATAGAAATATGTCATTAAACATTTAAGAGGAAAAATGGCTCAAGCAAAAAAAGAGAAAAAAAAGGAAAAGCGTCCATCAGCTTTAAAAAGAGATCTTCAAAGCGAAAAAAGAAGACTTATCAATCGTAATCATAAGTCTCAGGTCAGAACAGCCATTCGTGCTTTAGAAGAAAATCTTTCTAAAAAAGATGTGGAATTGAATAAAAAACATTTAGGCGAAATTTACAGTCTGATGGATAAAGGCGTTAAAAAGGGTGTTTATCAAGTTAATAAAGCCAACCGTACAAAAGCCCGTCTCGCAGCTTTCGCAGCTTCTCACACCTAACCTTTAATTAAGCTCAGCCAGACCTTTATTTATAGAGAATCTCATGATTTAAATCATGAGATTCCCGCTATGCGACTATCCGATTATTTATTGACACTCAGTTTCTCAATTAATAATTTTAAATAGAGGCGATAAGGTAAGCATAAAAAATAAAATATCTTTTTTACAAAAGGTACGCAACCTGGGTTGAAAAAGGATACGGATCCCTCTTGGGTGTCTAAAAAAATGCGTCGCTCTTCCTCAGATAATTGAGAAATATGATCTAAAAAATCTCCTGAGAAAGAAAATTTCCACCCCTTCATCCTAATCTTCATCCAATCTGGATAAATCTCTTCCACGAATAGAGGCTTCCATTCAGTAAAATGTGCAACGTTTACTGGTCGGTGATTCCAGACGGAACATCTGATCCTTTTTTTTATAAGATCCCACCGATCATAAATACAACCAGTTCCTTCCTCATCTATATTTGTGTAATAATGGGTGAATTCCTGTAAGAAATACTCAGCTGCACTCCATTGTCTTTGATTAAATGTCTGGTCATGCAAAATCCATATCACAGTATAACCCAACATTGAATAATCGCTATTACGTGCTGTAACTTCCCGAGAAAGGATGGGGGAACACTGGATTTCGAAAATTAATTTATCTTTTTCCCAGACAACATCTGCAATACGATTGATGGATGAAAAGTGCTTTTCTACTACAGCATCTTCTCTTAATTTTTTCAGATAAAGCTGCACTTGGAGATGTGCCATAGACTTGCCACTTTGTCGACAAGCACGATTGTTGTGCAAGTGATAAAAATGTTTTTGACGTAAAAATCCTCCCCGCAATTTTACAGGTGAGCGACACTCTCTACAAAAATAAATTTTTTGCTTACTAGCCGTTGAAGTTTCTACTAATTGATTTGTTTCATCCCAAGCAAAAAGATGCATATTTTTTCTTATTTTTTAAAAATCCTTTTGACAAAATGCAACGTTACAAGTATCTACATACTGATAGATATCTTAGTATCCAAAAATTTCGTCTAAAAGATGGTATAACTTGACAAAAACCAATATGATAGACCAAACTTCTTATACCATTTTAGGGGATTTTTTTTTATTGCAGTTTTATCAAAACAAACGTTTCGCACAGCATCAAACGTATATTTCAATAATTGCCCCTGCTCACAAGACAATAAAAAATTTTAGATTCAGTCACTATTAAAAATACCATCTATGAACAAAGATAATTATAAAAGCACATTTCCTCAACAGCATCAACAGAAAGTCGATGAGTTAGTTTCTATTGCCAAAGACCAAGGATATATCACCTACGAGGAAATTAACGAAATTCTTCCGATGACTTTTGACTCACCGGAACAGATTGATCAGGTTTTGATTTTCCTTAGTGGAATGGATATCCAAATTTTAAATCAATCAGAAGTTGAACGTCAAAAAGAAAGAAAGAAAGAAGCTAAAGAGCTTGAGGGCTTGCCTAAACGATCTGAGGGAACCCCTGACGATCCAGTTCGCATGTACTTAAAAGAAATGGGTTCCGTTCCCTTACTCAGTCGTGAAGAAGAGGTAGAGATCTCTAAACGTATCGAAAAAGCACAGATCCAAATTGAACGCATTATTATGCGTTTTGGCTATTCGACCGCTGAAACCATCTCAATTGCTCAATATTTACTCCATGGAAAAGAGCGTTTTGATAAGTGTGTGGCTGAAAAAGAGGTTCCAAACAAACAAGAGTTTCTTAATCTTCTCCCCAAGCTATGTGCTCTATTAAAGCAAGAAGACGAACGTCTGGTGGAAATTCTTCAAAAAATTGATGATCCAGATCTTAAAAAGAATGATCGCGTTGTCCTTATGGAAGAGTTGGAAAAGTGCCGTATTCGCACGCAGGCCTACCTGCGTCGTTTCCATGTGCGTCATAATATCATTGAAGATTTTGGTGAACTCATCCTGCGCGCTTATGACCGTTTTCTACAGCTAGAAAAAGAAATTCAAGAACTAACCCCACGCGCAGAAAGAAATAAATTTGCAGCAGCAAAATTGGCCTCAGCCAAACGCAAACTCAAAAAACGCGAGATTGCAGCCGGAAGAACGCTGGACGAATTCAAAAAAGATGTGCGTATGCTGCAACGTTGGATGGACAAAAGCCAAGAAGCTAAACGAGAAATGGTAGAGTCTAACTTGCGTCTTGTCATTTCGATAGCGAAAAAATATACCAATAGAGGTCTCTCGTTTCTTGACTTAATACAAGAAGGCAACATGGGCCTCATGAAAGCTGTAGAAAAATTTGAATACCGACGAGGCTACAAATTTTCTACCTATGCAACATGGTGGATTCGGCAAGCGGTTACAAGAGCGATTGCAGACCAAGCAAGAACGATTCGTATCCCCGTTCACATGATAGAAACCATCAATAAAGTTCTGAGGGGAGCAAAAAAACTGATGATGGAGACCGGACGAGAACCGACTCCGGAAGAGCTCGCCTTAGAATTAGGTATTACAGCAGAACGCGTAAGAGAAATATACAAGATAGCGCAACATCCTATTTCCCTTCAGGCAGAAGTGGGGGATGGGGGAGAAAGCCAGTTTGGAGATTTCCTAGAAGATACAGCAGCAGATTCTCCTGCGGAAGCTACTGGATACTCCATCCTTAAAGATAAGATGAACGAAGTTCTCTCTACGCTGACAGATCGAGAGAGAAAGGTATTGATTCAACGTTTTGGTTTACTTGACGGAAAGCCCAAAACCCTCGAGGAAGTGGGTATCGAATTTAACGTTACTAGAGAGCGTATTCGTCAAATTGAAGCTAAAGCATTGCGTAAAATGCGCCATCCTACCCGTTCAAAACAATTAAAGGCCTTTTTAGATCTTTTAGAAGCCGAATAAGAAATTTCAAGATGCATCCTTCCATGGGATGCATCTTAAGAATTTCCCACCTTAACTCATCCTATTAGCTATTTCACATTTATCTTAGATTCCTATAAGCTGTAACCTGAGTTCTCATTTTTTAGGTTTCTTTAAATGGTCTCCAAATCCTAAAAACGGGTACTTGACTCAACAACAGTAAATAAAAAATATTACGATTTTCATGGATAGCGATCTCCGAAAAACACAGATCAAAAACGGGATAGATGCCGAAAAGGCTCTGAAAGTTTTACAACCTGAGGGGACTCTTAGTAAAATTATTAAGGGTTTTGAGCCTCGTGATCAACAGCAAAACATGATGCGTAATATTATAGAGGCGTATAATCATGACCAAATTGCTTTAATTGAAGCGGGTACAGGTACGGGAAAAAGTATAGCCTATCTAATCCCTGCTATCCTTTGGGCCGCTCAGAGAAAAGAACGTTCTGTCATCTCCACACATACTATTACCTTGCAAGAACAGCTTCTTATTAAGGACATCCCTATTGTATGTAAAGCTCTTAATGTGACTATAAAAGCAGTTTTAGTCAAAGGGATGCGCAATTACGCGTGCCTAAGAAAGATTGAAGAAACTAGGGGAGAGCAGTTGATTTTACATCCCCAGGAAGCAGAAGAGTTTGCCAAAATTGACGCATGGGCACATAACACCCCAGATGGATCCAAATCTAGCTTATCTTTTGAACCCTCCAGCCAGATATGGGATAAGGTCTGTGCAGAAAATGACACTTGTAATAAAAATCATTGCCCCTATTATCAAGACTGTCACTTTTTTAAGGCACGTCGTGAAGCCGCTGAAGCCCAAATTTTAATTGTCAATCATCATCTTCTTTTTGCAGATCTAGCCTCGAGGGCAGAATCAGATAACTACCAGGACCCCTCCATTCTTCCCCTTTATACAAAAGTCGTCCTAGATGAGGCACATCACATTGAAGATATTGCCACTGAATATTTTGCACAAAAAGTCAATCAACTAGATCTTTTACGCATTGTGGGACGCTTAGCGGCCGAAAAAGGAGGGAAGTCTTTAGGGAAACTGACGCAATTAAAAGAAAAAATCCTTTCCTTTTTTAACACAAAAACTCCTCCCAAAGAAATTTCGCCTATTTTAGCTACCCTTAACATAGATCTCCCTGGGATAAGGAACGATCTTTTAAAATATATCACAGAAGGATTTGATAAATTCCACAACTTTATTAATCTGGCAAAAGCTCCCTCACGTTCTACTGAAGAAATTTCCAACGAAAATAAACTTAGAATGCTGCCTGAGCATTATCAAAATCAATACTGGATTGGAGAACTAAAAACTCATATACAAGAATTAGTCAACGTTATTCAAAAATACGTGCAAGTCATCTACGGAATAGAAAATTCTTTCAAATCCTTAGGCCAAGAAACTCTACAGGAACAAACGAAAGGCATTCGTTTTGAAATCGAAGCCCTCTGTCTTCGTCTGACCCTTGCAAGCCAAACATTACAGCAGTTTATCCAAAGTGCACCTCCCCCTTCTAAAGTGCGTTGGATAGAAGCCCAGATGCTTAAGACGATGATTAATGTGTACATAGCTGATGCAGAACTTGACATCGCTAAAGCTTTAGCTAATTATCTTTTTACTAAATTTAGCAGCGTAATTTTATGCAGCGCAACTCTTACAACTAATAAACGCTTTGATTTTGCTAAGCAAAGATTAGGTCTAACCCCTTACCATATTAAAGACATTCCTCTCACTGAAAACGTGTATGACTCTCCCTTTAATTATCGCCAACAAGCCTTACTCGTTGTTCCTACCGATCTACCTAATCCCCAAGAAAGTTCTTTTACGCTGGCTGCAGCAGAAAAAATTTGGGAAACCATACAAATTAGTCATGGAAATGCGTTTGTGCTTTTTACATCTTATTCCATGCTTAAAAATTGTTACCAAATTCTTGAAAGTCGTCTGCAAAAAAATAAATACCCTGTTTTCAAACAAGGGGATGATAATCGTCAAACTCTCCTTGGAAAATTTAAAAACACAGAGCGTTCTGTGCTTTTCGGTACGGATTCATTTTGGGAAGGAGTCGACGTGGTGGGCGATGCTTTGCGATGTGTAATTATCGTTAAATTACCCTTTAAAGTCCCTACTGAACCCATCATTCAAGCACGTACTGAAGCTATCCTTGCGCAAGGTAGGGATCCTTTTATGGAGTACTCTTTACCAAGCGCTGTAGTGAAATTTAAACAAGGCTTCGGACGCCTGATCCGTAATAAAAATGATCGTGGTTGCATTGTTTGCCTGGATACCCGTTTAATTAACAAAAGGTATGGGCTACAGTTTTTAAATAGCCTGCCTTCCTGCGAACAAGCTTTTTTACCCAGTGAGCAGGTGCGTACGCTCATGCAAGAATTCTATAAAAAAACATATCATCTTGTAAAAAAATAAAAAACATTATACATGATTCAGATTGACATTAGGCAACATTTGGAATATAAAATTTTATTTTTCATAAATATTTAAGGTTAAAGTATGAGTTTAGGAAACATCGGGTTATTTAAACATAGTTGTCAAACTCTTATCGAACGCTTAAACTATTTGTCTAAAGCCGGTGAACAAGCTGTCAATCTTGCAAAAGGCGGAACTAGGACGGTGACTGCCATTACATGCATGGGCGTTGCAGCACACCACCTATGGAATGGTCAATTATCCACTGGTATTCCTCTTGCCTTAGCTGTAGGAAATGAATTCCGAGAAATTTTGGGCATAGGGACTGATTCTCGTTCCGTTACCCAACTATTAGAAAAAGCAGAAGGCGGAATGGAAATGGTTCTTCTTCTAAATAATATGCAAAAGAATCTCTTTGCAGATATGAAAAAAGATTTGGAACGTATAGAGCATCACCTGAAAGAAACCAAGGGGCAATTAAAAAAAGTTGATCAACTCGCGACGCAAGGTTTAAAAGACTTAGATATAAGGAAAAAAGATATAGCTAAGCGATTAAAAGACGCAAACGGCCTCTTTGTAGCTTCTCAAAAATCCTTTGAAAAAGGGTCCTCCAAGCTTAAAGCAGCTCATGAAATGTTTAATATGGCGATAGAGAAATTCGATGATATTGCCTCTATAGAAGCCTCAGAAGCAAACTCTAAAGAGCAAATGGTTAAGTTTCTAAAGATTATAAAAGAAATTAGAAACGCTTGTTTTTCTGCTCAGGAACTATTAGAGGAAGGTGAAACACTTATCACTCATGCAAAAGATAAACAAGAACGCGCCCATCATATTCATCGTGAAGCCACAGAGGCTTTTTATGAAACTGCTCTTGCAGCCGAAGCTCAGTTTTCTAAAATACGTGAAAATACTGTCATTAGAGGCCATGAAAAGGACTGTAACGCACTGAAAGAAAAAGTAAACATGGGTGAAAAACTCAATAGAACTATCGAAGATATTCAGCGTGAATGCAAATCTCAAATAAAAAAAGCCAAAGAAAAATTAAACAGCCTTAGCCATCGTTTAAATCAATTTATAAAAGCAACTCCTGGTTTTTTTGTTGCACAAATGACAGGGCTTGGATTAATAGGCTTAGCCCTTGCTGGATTTGCCTCTTGTGAGTTTGTCAATAGCTCTTTACCCGGTAAGATCACCGATTGGGCTTTTGGAGTTAAAGAAAACACCCCTTCTTTAATTCATTCATCCTCCTCTATTAAATGGGCCTTTCATCAAGCCTCCTCCGGATATTTTAACCGCTGGATTAAGAAAGAAAAATCCTATACGACAGGAATTGTGCAAATTACTTTTTCTAAAGAAACTACTCGAGAGTTTTCATTTAATTTGAATGAAAAATCTCCCTTGTCAGAACTTGACCAGGCTAAGATTGCTAAAATACTTTTAAAGAATGTAAAAGACGCAAAAATTTCCTCAAGCCAAGCCCTTGATCTCATTAAAGAACTTCAAACTTTGGAAATGGCTAGAGGTCCCAAGCACATACATCGAGGCATTATTCCTCATTCGAATTTTTTCGCCTCTATAGCCTCTCTTTTAAAAGAGGCTCATCAATTCACATTATAAAAAAACGATAGAATTTGGCGAGAGACGCTTAAATTTGTGGGATGACAATGATCTAGGAGGATTTGGGATTTATTCAAATGCCCGCTAGAGTATCTAAACTAGATATTATAGAGCTCTTCCAAAACTCCCTCTTGCTTTTTTTTGATGGCACTCTAACCTAATACCAATTGTAAACTTGAGAAAAATGAGTTGTTATTAACGATCCCTCATTTTTCATGAGAATTTTCGTAGTTAACAATGGGAAAGGTTGTTTTAGCTGCATTTTGTAATTGACGCCAGTAACCTCTATCTAGCCATCCAGAAGAACCATTCCAATAAAGTGCAAAAGTAATAATTCCCCATATAGGTAGAGTGATATATGTCCATTTCAACCAAGTCGGAACTTTGGCATCGTAGCTTTCAATTCCTGGATCTCCATACTCTTCTACGTCAGGAGATTTATCTGGGCCTTCCATCGACTTCCTCCTCTTCAATTTTCATCATTTGGAGCTTAGGCTCTTCATCCATATCTAGACGACCTTTATACAATAGGTAAAGAAAGACAATAAAAGCACTTCCCACCATCATCAGGATTAATCCATAATGTAAATATGCTCCATAAATTCCCCCACTATCTAAGTTCATGGTAATGTTTTTCGCCCCTCGATAATTTCTATGGTTTGAATGGGGTCCTTCCCTAACCACCATGCTTCTGTAGGGGGGAAAATACGCGTGCCTTTAGTCATTAGATATTGATAGATAGCTTCAAATTTATAATTAGGAATTCCCACCAGATTGTTAGATGTTCCACGAGGATCATTGTCAAAAAAATGTCTAAAGGCAGGCATAATGGATCCCTTACTTGCACTTTGTGGTGACCAAAAATGCCCCTTATGCCAATCACGGCTGGGTCTTTTAATTCCAGTCCTTGAAATATCTGGCCCTATACGGCGAGTCCCAGGAAAGGTAATCCTTTGATAAATATATTCATTAGCCGAAGAGGGAGGGGCTGGAAAAGAATCAGATCCATTTAACACAACATCTTGTACCAACGTTCTTGTTTGATCGGTGTGACAATACCAACACCCTTCGATAGCATAGATATGCTCGCCTTCACGAATAAGTTCTTGTCTCGAGCGAAATCCCAAAAGATCTCCTTTCAGCTCCTGAAGACTATTAATCACTTCACCCCGTGGATCATAACGCCATGCTTTCCGACCCTCTAGAGTTGTAAAATATGAAATTCTGTATTCTTGAGGATTATTGATATAGAATAAACCAGGCTCTTGGTGAAACGGCTGTTGATTTGTTTCATCCAAAATTTTAAAGTCTTTATCTACCCAGTTTTCTAAAACTCCATCTGTATAAACATATCCGAAGGCTTCAGGCTTCTCATATTCAAATAATTCTAAAATATTATAATCCGGTTTAGCCAATCCCCGCTCTTTCCAGTCTGGAAATTGATTTTCCCACTGATTTTGCAATTGCTTACGCATTTTATCAGCTTCTTCTGTATTAAAAGGAGCCCGTAGCAACATCAATTTCGAAGTCAGTTTAAGGATGGGCTCACCTAAACGTGTGACATATTTTTCTAAATCAGGTTTAGTGATTATTCTTAAAGTTTCACTCTCTTGAAAGCTAAGAAGGGAAAAATTATTTTTTAAGTGATACACATACTGGTGATTATAATCGCCCGTAGGAGAACTACTAATATAAAAATGAGGATCAGCAATTTCATACATTTGAACCTGATAACGACTACTCGGCTGCGACCAGGTAGGATCAACATGCCTTGGCATAATCAAAACAATTGCTACAGAAAAAGAAAAAAGAAAAATAATTCCGATAATTGAAATTAATGCTGATTTTTCAATCTTATAGAATGCATTGTCTTTGTGATTGTTTGTATCTTTGCTCATTAAAAACCTATAAATGGACTGTCTCTTTAGCCGTTTGAGGAACAGGTTTGAGAACAATTGTATTAAACATATTAATCACGAATAAAATATTTGCGAATAAAACAATAGATCCACCGATTGCTCTTAAAATCCACCATGGACGCATATCAGCTATCGTCTCTAAAAATGGCAGCGCAATCAATCTACTATGAAATTCAGCATAATTCGTACCATCTGCCCATGTGGCCCAAAGCATTCCTTGCCAAAACCCTCCTATCCATAATGCCCCAATAAAAGGAACGCTACCTAAAAGATTTAAGGAAAAATGCCAATCTGCTAATCGTTCCGACCAAAGAGGTTTTTTTGTTATCACAGGTATAGCTTGATAAATCCCAGCGATGGCAAAAAACGTAAAGGTTGCGTAGAGCGAGATATGAGAATGTCCAATAATCCAATCTGTTTTAGAGGTTATTTCAGCCACATTTCTTAGAGCCATTAAAGGACCTTGAATGCAGGTCAATAAATAAAAAATATTTCCCATCATAATAAACCGCACAGGAGCACTTTGGGTATAAGCTTGCCAATGTCCACTCAATGTACTAAAGAGATTGGCTACTACAGTCCATACAGGAATAAACAACCATATCGAAAATACAATTGAAGTGGTTTGCAACCATTGTGAAATGGGACCATGCATCATGTGATGAGCCCCAATCCAGGCATAAACAAAAGCAATTGACCAAAACCCTATCATCGATAATCGATGACTATAGATGGGTGTATTAGCTAACTTGGGGAGAAAATAATAAGCGGCAGCTAGTCCCATAGGGGTATAAATCAATCCCACTAAATTGTGTACATAAAACCAACTCACATTTACTCTTGAAAGTCCTTCTGGCACCCAATTAATCGCATAACTTCCTGTAATATAGGTAAACGTTGTCCAAATGAGAGTTCCCATCACATACCAAAGGGACACATACATTTTTTCAATTTTTCTAACGAAAATTGTCATGTATAAATTTACAAATACAAGCAGCCAAGACAACGTAAAAAGCACCTTAACAGGAATCCACCCTACCCAATTAGGAAGCTCTGCATACTCCCATCCAAAATTGGTCCCTAGGGGATAGGAATATACACCAATAATTAATGAAAACCACCAAAGAATGGAAGAAATGATGGCCATACGTGTACTCCATAATGGAACACCACATAAACGTGGAACGAAATAATACATCAACCCCACATCTGCAGAAAGAAGCCATAAAAAAGCGACATTCCCGACATGCACGGGCCTTACACGTCCAAAGTGGATATATTCACCTGAAAAATAATCAGGAAATATAAACCCGTTAAAAGCAATAAAAACTCCGAAAGTCATCCCCATCACTAAAAAAAGAATGGCTGGATAGAGAAGAAGTTTTACAGGAAGATCATCATATTTAGTCATTTTGATTCTGTTGTTTTACATTTTTATCCATAAACTTAATGGAAGTTTATGGTATTTATTTCGTCATTTTTAAATCATCTTTTGGCGAAGAGATCTCCATTTTCTTATCTGCTGTATTAAAAGTCTTGATAAGCTCTTGTTGCTCTTGAAATAATAGAAGCAAACTTTGCATATCAATTTCAAATTTTTGTTTATAATCCATTAATGCCTTTATTTCAGCTTCCACTTCTTTCAGCTCGTTCACCCGCGCAGGAGAGTTTATTTTAGCCTCTACTAAGCGTTTCTTTGCATCAAGGACTGCGATTCGCTGTTCTAATTGATCTTGGATCATTATTTTCAATTCATTTATCTTTTGAATCTGCTTTTCTTCATCATGCATCTGAATGCTATGATTGTCATGAAGCTGGTAGCGATCCTTATTTAGCTCAATCATTTGAAGGAGTATTTCAAAGCTCTTTTTATCAAAATTTCCAGATAGTAAACTTATGCCTAGATTATTGTATAATTTTCTTTCCTGACCGAGCTTTTCTTTGACTTGAATCAGCAGCTGATCTTTTTTTTGTTCTCTTAGGATTTCCTCAGATAGCTTTAGTTCCTGTTGATAGGCTTCCACAGCTTGTGTTTGCAATGTAGGTTGTTTTTGAGAATTTTTAAAAAGTTTTCGTTGAAGATCCTTTGCTTCTTTGAGTTTCTTTTCCAAGCTTTCAATTTTTTGCACTTCTTGAACTCTTGCAGCATCGATTTGAAACTCGGCTGCATCATAAGTTTGATACAACACCTCAGAAAGACGCTTTTGCTCTTTAGAATCCATGCTTAAACTTCTAATATAAATGACTAACTGCATGCGTAATAAAGAAGTCGTTTGATCTCCCCAGGCATTCATAGAAGTGCCTTGAACCCCATATTTAATAGATCTTAGTAAATACAGATCATCTTGAGACTGTAACCAATCTAAATTAGTTAGCATACGAGGCTTAGCATCCTGCATAATGGCAGCACGTAGTCCTGATCCATCGGCTTCAGCCCCGTGACATGTTGAACAGTAGATATCAAAAAAAGCTTTACCAGCAAGAATATTCTCAGGTGTGTAAAACTCTTTTTTTATGTAGTAGGAATTCTTGTCAGGCTTTCCAGGTAGATTAGGGACAACATCAAAGTATTTATGAATGTTCTGATCCACTGTTTGCGTGTTTTCAGATGTGTTGGGTACTGTAAACCCATTAGAAGCTAAATACTCCTGACCTTTGGGTAGATGATAGCCTAAAGGTGTTGGGCTTTTTTCACCTTTTAGCTCAGAACCCTCGTTATGTAACTCTTCAATGACATTTTCAGGTTGGTAATTCCATTTAGGCACATCTTGGGAATGTGGAATAATGGTCCCACCGGGAAGGTTTGAAAATAACCAATCAACCAATTGGTCAATTTCATTTCTCGAGAGGACGGAGACTTCCTCAGACGTGGAGGATTTTCCAGGAGCTACTTCTCCCCATGGCGGCATAGGAGTTCCTCTGATACCATGAATGATTGAATCTCTTACTCTTTCCTTAGTATAGTTCCGCAGAAACTCCGCGTTACGTAAATTTTTTGGAACAGGGTAGATCCAGGGAGCTACAGGACCATTTCCCCCCAAATACTCTCCATGACATTGAGAGCAATACAGCTGATACGCGATTGCAGGATTAAACCCGCGTAAATCCCATAGTTTGCGATCCCAGTCGCGATTATGCCTTGCTAAAACATCTAACATGTGGGTTAAGGCATAAAATTTAGTATCATCAAAGGGAAAAACAGGCATAATGGATCGAGCGATATGAGCCGTAGGTTTTTTAAAATGCTCCATTAACCATGCATCACTTCGATAGATACCTGACCAATTCGGACGGGGCCCTATAATGCGTCCTAAGCCATATTCTTGAATATAAATCATCAATACACGATGTAGACGATTCTTGTATAATTCAAACTCTTCTTTGATTTTCTGCTTTTTTATTGGATCTTTTTCATTTTCTAATTGTTCAAGATATTCATGATTTTTCGCTCGTGACGCAAATCTAAAATTTGTGTAATAAGAGCCTATTGTATCGGGATGGTTACCTTCAATTTCTTCCAAGATAGAGCCTTTTCTCACCCCTTCTGCAATATGTTGATCAATTTCATCTCCATATTTATCAATCGCTGCAACTATTTCTGAGCCTAATAATTCTTCTGGAAAAATTTTCGTAAACCATTCACGTTCTTTGTAGAGCTTATCAAAGCTTACCTCTTTTTGATTTTTTTCTATTGAGTAACCCACGTTGGATTCAAAGCCTTTTAAGCGATGACAGGAGGCACAGCCTTCTGTAGCAAAAACAGTCATAGAATAACGTAAATCATACATCTGAGCCGGGCTTACAGGTTTCTCCCAGGACAATTCCTTTCCAGCTTCCCATTCTGCAATTGTACGTTTATATTCTGACTTTGAAAAAGCGTCGTTCAAGCCTCTTTGTCCCAATAAAAACGTCATCAACGGTTCTAATTCTTGATGGTCTAATTTATAATTAGGCATCGTTGAGTTGGGAAGATCTGCTTGAGGCCACACTATACTTTCTTTAATATACCAAGGGTAATTTCTACCAATTTGTGTAAGTTCGGGTCCGATCCCCCCACGTGTGAAACCCGCAATACGATGGCAAGCATAGCAGGCTTGTTGAATGTATAGCTCTTTTCCTCTCTGATAACTAGAGGTTAATTGATCGACATCTGTTTGTATAGAACCAATAACTTTTTGATCTTGAAGAGCCTGAGAAAAAGAGGTTTCGACATCTTGGATATGCTGATAAAGCGCTTCTTGCAACTCTAAAGAATTTGCTTTAACAAAAATGGATCCCTTAGCATCCGGATTAAGACGATGGGACTCAATAAATTCTTTCACAACTTCAGAAACTGGTTTTTTTGTACTGTTAATCTGCTCTAAAAGTCGTTGTAGGAGTTCCTGAGATCCCAGAATATCCAGCAGATTTTGCTGAATTTTTTCTAAAACCTTTGCATTTAACACATCAAGCTCAAGGCTTTTATTATAATTATCTGTTAAATACTTCAGCTGAGATCTCAGTTCTGAACGATTTTCAGGAGCCACTAAATATTGGTTAAGTTCCCGATTAAGCTTTTCAACAGTTCGATTATATCCCCCATTTTCTATTTGTTGCTTTAAGACTAAAAGAGAGGTAAGTGCTTGTAGTTCATTTTGATAGGCCAAAAGAATAGATTGAATTATTTTTTGTGACCCTTGAGAAACACTTTGGGTGGTATTCAAAGCATTCAATACTGACTGTTCACCAGATTGATGACATTGCATACACTTTGCTTCCATCAAATGTCCAACCAGAATAGGGGTAGTCTGAAAGACTAGATCATGTCCTGGTTTATGATTAAATATGCGAGCGATGGGAGGATCATTTAACAGATCTTTTTCTAAAAATACCGGGGTAGGACCATGATCTTCAATTTCATATTGGCCATCGAACACGGGGCCGTGTGCTTTATCTGTGGTTAATCCTCTACCATTGCCTCCATGGCAGGATGTGCAGCCATAATTAGCAACAGGATGATACTCAAAAGGTCGAGTTTCGCGTCCCATAAGAGGATGCATGGCTAAAACTTTTGTCACGTCGTAGATTTGATCACCAACTTGGGCTGTCTTTAATGCCTTTAAGGATTCAGCTTCCTTTAATCGTTCCGCGATTGCAGATGTATCGCCTTGAGACCTTAGCTGCTCAAGAACTTTTTCATCAGTCAACTCTGCAATACGTTGATCGAGCTTTGACCAAATATAATCCTCGTTTGCGATTTTTTTGGGAATTCCATGGTCATCTAAAATCATTTGACCATTCACGTCATAAGCAAGTTTAGTCGGGGAAAAATAGGGAATATCTAAGGCTACATGACAAGAAGTGCAACGATCAATAATCGGAGGACCGTTATCTGGTGTCTCTAAAAGAATTTGTTTAATCCCTTCCTTAAAATCTGGGGGAGGATTGTGAGTATAAGACGAACGAAATTTTTCTAAGGCTTGATAGTCATTTTGATAAATACGGTATTCAGGAAACGCTTCACGATAAAGGAATACTCCAAAAAAAGTAGTAGCGATCGCGCCTAATAGGATTAATGCTAATTGATAATGATTCGATCGCATGCAGTGTGCTCCTCAGTGCCTTGCAAAATTCTCTGTCCACGGCCATATCCAGCCCCAATTCGCCCCTCTGAAGTAAGTTCCAATAATAATTAATAGGGCCTGCCATACCATGAACGTCGTATATAAAAAAATGGCAAGATAACGACTTCTATGAAACCACACTCCAGATCCGTGGGGATTACGATCAAGATAGGGAATCAACATGAGGCCTAACACTATTCCTCCTGGAATGGCTACGCCACCCCAAAAGGCATTGTAAGCAACCATCTCCTGTAATCCTAAGAAATACCAAGGAGCTTTAGAAGGATTTGTGGGTTTTGTTGGATCCGCAGGCTCTTCCAGGGGGGCATCTATAAAAGATAACCCAAGCACTAAAACTAGTGTAAACATGAAGGCGACTAACTCTGCTCTAAGTAGATGCGGCCATGTGAATACAAAATTGTAAGGGCCTTTATCTACCGTTGGACAAGTCCCCCTGACGAGCTCCATTAAACCATAGGTACGTTTTACCCCAGGAGCAAAAGACTCTTTGGTATCAGATCTTTGAATCACTCTATAAGGATCGGGTCTTATTTTATCGGGAGGACGTGATAGACCACCATCTTTACGAATACGCCAAAAATGCACACCTATTAAAGTTCCCGCTAATAAAGGAAGGAGAGCTACGTGAAAAACATAAAAACGAATGAGAGCGTCTTGTCCTACACTTGTAGAAGCAATTAGCATCACTCGATTTACGTTATATTCAAAGCCGGGTAAATTAGGAACATATCCCGCTATGTTTGCGCCCACTGTGATTGCCCAAAAAGCTAATTGATCCCAGGGCAATAAATATCCTGTAAAAGAAAGTAAAAGGGTCAATACCATCAATATCACACCAATCACCCAATTAAACCGACGCGGTCCTTTATAAGAACCCGTGTAAAAAACACGTGACATGTGTAAAAAAACAAATAATACCATCATATGGGCACTCCAGCGATGCATGTTGCGATACATCATGGCAAAAGGAGTTGTGTCTTGCCAATCCTTCATGATTACATATGCACGATCTTCAGCTGGAATGTAGTAAAACATTAAAACAATTCCTGTAAATACAAGTAAGAGAAATAAACTTGTAGTTATTGCACCTAAACCTAACGTATAAAATGGATCTAAGGAATGTTTATGACATTTTACAGGATGAAAATGCAGAAAGAAATTTTTAAAAATAATTTCAGACCGATCCACATCATTATTCGGATAATTATGTCGAAAGATAGATCTTACGAACATCGAAGGTAAATTAGCTAGATATTCTGGCCAGGATTCTCTTGACCTTCCTTTAAATACAGCCATATGTAAAATTTCTCCTACTAAGTCTTAGGCATAAACCAGGCGGCTTCCCAATCTAACGTTGTTTTTTGTTTATCTACCATAATGTCTCCAGAAGCACCTTCAAAACACTCAAAGTAAACTAAAGGTAGGGGTGCGGGTCCTCCTGTATTTCTCCCAAATCGATCATAGGTAGAACCGTGACATGGGCAAGCATATCCTGTCTCAGTCATGTTTACAGTACAGCCAAGATGCGTGCAAACAGCTGTTTGAACACGTACCTTACCAGCTTTAGTTTCTATAAATATTTTTTGTGGAGCATAGAAAACTTTTCCATCATAGGATAACACTTCACTAGGCCTTCCAAGCGAAAAAACACTCGGAGGAACTTTCATCGCATTGGGGTATAAAAATCCTAAAAGAGAAACATTAGTTAAAGAGGCGACACCTAATACGCACACTCCCACTCCACATAGGGCTAAAAAAGATCGTCGAGAAATCGCGGGATCATTACTATCAGGATCTACATTTAAAGAATTTCGATATTTGGGCATTATCGTTTACCTATTTTCTTCTTCTTCGCGGAACATTTGGTATTTTATATCTTCAATGTCATCGAATTGCCCTTGTCGTGCAAAGTATACAAAAGCAATAAGTCCACACAAAGACAATAAAATTGTGCTTAATAGATACCAATACACAGTCAATTCCTCAACATTTTTTTTTAACTAGCCAATCCAACGAAAGGAATAATTCATAGCATCCATCGTCACAGCCTGCGTAGGACATTTTTCTGCACACAGCCCACAGCGAATACATAAATCTTCATCTTTCATCATGATCGTTCCCATCATCGCTAATTCTTCATCACTCATCTTCGAAGAATCTACTCCGTAAAAATTATCAACGGCGCGGCGTACTTTTCCATCTCCACTATCTAGATTTACCATGCTGACAGGAACTTGCTTTAAACAGTTACATGGACATACATCTACACAACCATTGCACTTAATACAGAGGCTACCATTAAAAACAGGACTAACATGACATTGGAGGCATCGATTTGACTGCTGATGAGCTTCCTCATCGGTATAATTGTTTTCGACCATATTCTCATTTTTAATACGGATGTCTGGGGGTTGCATCGTAGGCAAGGCCCAGGGAGTGCGTAAATAGGTTTTGTCGCGCATAGGGGAAATCTCGGTAAATTCTCCTACAAATTCCTGATAGGGAGTGCTTCCTCTTAGATCGTGATCGATGGAACGAGCCGCTTCCTGTCCGTGACGAATACCTGTTATAAAAAGGGCTGGTCCAAAGGCGGCATCTCCGCCAGCATAGATGCCAGATACAGTGGTGCGACCTGTTCCTCTTTCCGTTTTGATCACACCTTTATCAATTTTTAATTGATCTTTTTTATCCCATCCATCGAAGAGTGAAAGATCTATCGATTGACCAATGGCGAGAGCTATCGAATCACAGGGAATCACATACTCTGAATCCGGAACGGGTTTAGGGGCGAATCGCCCCGTATAATCAAATAAAGAATAAATTTTTTGCACACGTAATCCAATAATCTGTCCATCTGAATTGCGCTCTACAGACACAGGAGTGAGCCGATTATGTATCCTAATGCCTTCTTCCATTCCATCTTCAATTTCAAATTCATCTGCAGTTTGTTCATCTCTTGATTCTAAGCAGACCATATTTACGGACTTTGCTCCATTGCGCACAGAAGTTCTTGCGACGTCAAAAGCAACATTCCCTCCACCAATCACAATCAAATGCTCACCTATTTTCCATTTCTCTCCTACACAACGCACACGTAAATATTCGATTCCACGGATTATATCTGGTGCATCTGCGCCTTTAATAGGCAACTCTCTTGATTTCCAGAGACCTATACCAATAAATATGGCATCATAGTTTTCTTGAAGTTCATTAAGAGTAATGTCGCGACCAACCTTCATATTATAATGCATCTTGGCGCCTAGATATTCAATTGCATAGCATTCATTTAAGACAATATCGTTTTTTAAACGATAGGAAGGCACTCCATAGGTTAACATTCCCCCAGGAAGAGACATCATCTCGTAGACATCCACAGAATATCCAAGGCGTAATAAGTCGTGTGCTGCAGTTAATGAGGCCACTCCTGCACCAATACAAGCGACTTTTAAACCATTAGGTGTAGGATGGGTGGATCCCCTGGCATAACTCATTTCAAGGGATTTAATATGCGCTTCTTTATCTAGACCAAACCATTCATCCAAGTATCTTTTTTGTGCACGAATTGTCAGGGTTTTATCAACGCGATCTCTACGACAAGTTGTTTCACAAGGGGCTCCACAAATCATTCCACATATTGAAGCAAATGGATTTGGACCTCGTGCAATACGATAACCTTCCATTAAATTTCCTGAATGCAGAGCCATCATATATCCTCTGGGATCTGTATTCACAGGACACCCATCTCTGCAATCAATTTGACGAATGTAATAATCTAAGTCTGGAATGACTACATCATAAAGAGTTTTGTAGTCTTCCCAATGGCTTTCATCATTCACAGTCAATCACCTTTTAAAATGTATAATTTGTATACAGCCCAATTAAAATAAATATATTTAATGATTAAAACGAAATGCTCTATGGCAAACCCTTTTTAAAAATGTTCACTACGAACTGTTCTCTAAAGCCCTTCAATTGTATCCTCAAAAGGTAGTATCAAGGTTAAATTCAAACATCACGTGCTTTATGGTATAAACACATAAAAGAAGAAATTTAACAAATCCATTGGTTTATTTGAACCTCTATCTCATTATTTTTTTAATTATATATCTACCAAACTTACACATATGGAGGAGAATCAATAAAAATCAAAGTTGACAAAAGGAAAACTCAATATTATAAGTCGTAATAAAAAAGAATACCTATGACCTTTGAATTTATTATAGGCGCCTGCGCGGCATCTGGAATTTTTTTGTATCTCATTTATACTTTAGCATACCCGGAAAAATTCTAATGGTTTTTATAGAGTGGATACAAATTTTGATTTTTGTCCTCATCGTGATTTTGCTATCACCTCTTTTGGGCAAATATATAGCTTTAGTATTTATTAAAGATCCGATTCCGGCCTTATCGTTCCTCAAAAAGTTGGAAAATCTATGCTATAGATTTTTTCGCATGGATCCTGAATATGAAATGGACTGGAAAGAATACCTGACTGCGATTCTTATATTAAATTTCTGGGGACTGCTCACCTTATTCCTCATGCTTGTTTTACAGACACATCTCCCTCTTAATCCACAAAAAATGCCCTCAGTATCTTGGGATCTAGCCTTTAATATAGCAGTAAGTTACATAACTAACACTGATTGGCAAGCTTACAGTGGAGAAACAACGTTAAGTTATTTTAGCCAAATGGTAGGCCTGACTACACAGAATTTTCTTAGTGCAGCCACAGGTCTAAGTATTTTAATAGTGATCATTAGGGGTTTTAAAAATCGCTTATCAAATCAACTAGGAAATTTTTGGGTAGATTTAACACGTGCGATCATCTATGTATTTCTCCCTTTATCTTTAATCTTTGCTATCCTATTAGTCCATCAAGGAGTTATCCAGTCTTTAAAACCCTATCAAGAAGCGATCACTCTAGAAAATGACGTTCAAATTATTCCTCAGGGTCCAGTAGCTTCACAAGTAGCTATCAAGCAATTAGGTTCAAGTGGTGGTGGTTTTTTTGGCGCTAATAGCGCACACCCCTATGAAAATCCCACACCCATTTCCAATTATATGCAACATCTAGCCATGATCATTATTCCATTTTCTTTAACCTTTACATTCGGATACTTGGTCAACGATCGTGCACAGGGAGTGATGATATTTTGTGTCATGATGTTTTTCTGGATTACCACTATTTTTATCTCAAACTTACTGTCTTATGAACCCAATCCAGCATTAACCTTAAGAGAAAGTATGGAAGGAATTGAAACGCGGTTTAGCATTTCTAATAGTTATTTTTGGACCATGAGCTCATCAAACTCCTCGACAGGGTCAACAAATAGCTCTATTTCCAGTTATACACCTCTAGCAAGTGGTTTAGCGTTATTTAATATTATGCTAGGTGAACTTGTGATTGGGGGAGTGGGAACCGGAATGTGTACCATCCTCAAATATATTCTATTAAGTGTATTCATAGCAGGCCTTATGGTAGGGCGAACGCCAGAATATTTAGGTAAGAAAATCGAAAAAGCTGAAATCCTATGGGTCATGATTGCAGGAATGATTCCTTGTTTTTTAATTTTAGGAGGGACGGCCTTTTGTCATCTAATTCCGTCTATAAGAACTTCAATTACACAAGAAGGTCCCCAAGGCTATTTTGAAACACTCTATGCCTTTGCTTCCACCGCTCAGAATAATGGAAGCGCTATGAAAGGATTTATAGGAAATACACCCATCTTAAATATAGTATTTAGTTTTATCATGATCATTGGAAGATTGTCGCTAATCATTCCTTCTTTAGCCATCGCAGGAAGTTTAAGCAAAAAAAAATATTATCCCCCTTCTTCTGGAACATTAAACACAAAATCCATTCTTTTTGGCCTACTTCTGTCCTGCATTATTTTTATAATCGGATCCCTTACCTATTTTCCCTCCTTAATTCTGGGTCCCGTCACAGAACATTTTTTAATGATGCGAGGATTGGTATACTAAATGAACAATTTAACCGACACCCCCTATCCCTTAATATCGGAAGCCATTAAGTCATCCTTTGAAAAACTCCATCCCAAACGACAAATTCGTACACCGGTCATTTTTGTTACTTATATATGTGCAGTCGTGACTACAATTTGTACTTTTATTCACTATCATGAAAATCACCCTTTTTTCTTTAATTTACAGATTAGTCTCTGGTTATGGTTTACGGTTCTTTTTGCTAATTTTGCTGAGTCCTATGCAGAATGTCAGTGTAAAGCTTTAGCCGTTGGATTACGCAAATCACAAATTGAAACATTCGCCCGTAGACTATCGAACGGTGTGGAAGAGCGTGTACATGCATCGGATTTGCGTAAAGGAGATCTTGTTGTGTGCGAGGCAAATGATATCATTCCTGGCGATGGAGAAGTCATAGAAGGTATAGCGACAGTGGACGAATCAGCCATTACTGGAGAATCAGCTCCTGTTATTAGAGAAAGCTCAGGTGATCGCAGTGGCGTGACGGTTGGAACAAGAGTGGTTAGTGATAGAATTGTCATTTCCATTACATCGGAACCGGGCCATAATTTTTTAGATCGTATGATCGGGTTGATTGAGGGAACTAAACGGCAAAAAACTCCTAATGAAATTTCTCTTAATATCGTTCTGTCCGGGCTAAGCCTGATATTTTTGCTTGTTGTTGTCACGCTCCCCTACCTTATTCATTTTCAAATGCATTTTTTAGAGAAAAATTTAATGTCGATTATTACAGTCCCTGTACTTACTGGATTGTTTGTCTGCTTAATCCCCACCACTATTAGTGGACTGATGAGTGCTGTCGGAATTGCAGGGATGGATCGTTTGATTCAACGCAACGTTGTGGCAAAAAGTGGAAGATGTGTCGAGGCTGCAGGAGATATTGATGTGCTTCTTTTGGACAAAACGGGAACAATAACCTTAGGTAATCGTATGGCTACCGAATTTATTCCTTGTCCGGGTATTCGAGAGAAAGATCTTGCAGAAGCAGCTCAGTTAGCTTCGCTTTCTGATGATACTCCTGAAGGTCGTTCAATCGTCGTACTAGCTAAAGAAAAATTTAATCTAAGAGGAGAAAATTTAAATGCCCTTAATTCCAAATTTTATCCTTTTTCTGCCACTACACGCATCAGTGGAATCGACACTTTAGATGCATCTGGTCATACATTGATTAATGTTCGCAAGGGCTCTGTGGATTCTATAAAAAACTATTTAATGCAAGATGGTCATTCCATACCCTACGAACTTCAAGAACATATTGAACGAATCTCCATGCAAGGAGCTACTCCTCTGTTAGTGAGCTACAACAATAAAATTCTCGGGGCAGTTGTGTTAAGAGATATTTTAAAAGGGGGGATTCGTGAAAGATTTGCAGAAATGCGTGAAATGGGTATTCGAACGGTTATGATTACTGGAGATAATCCTTTAACAGCAGCCGCCATCGCCGCAGAAGCTGGAATAGATGATTTTATATCTCAAGCAACCCCAGAAATGAAATTAGAACGCATTAAAATTGAACAAAGTAAAGGCCATTTAGTTGCCATGGCAGGTGACGGGACTAATGATGCACCCGCTTTAGCTCAAGCTGATGTGGGAGTTGCCATGCACACAGGGACACAAGCTTCTCGAGAAGCTGGTAATATGATCGACTTAGACAGCAATCCTACTAAGTTAATTGATATTGTGGAAATTGGTAAACAGCTATTAATGACAAGAGGATCACTGACAACATTTAGCGCAGCTAATGATGTCGCAAAATACTTTGCAATTTTACCTGCCATATTGAGTGATTTTTACATCATGAGCGGAGAACTGACAGGACCTATCGGTATATTTAATATTATGCATCTTTCTTCCCCTCACAGTGCGATCTTAAGCAGCGTTATTTTTAATGCAATCACTCTTGCAGCTCTTATTCCGCTGGCTATTAAGGGTGTTCGTTATAAGGCGCAAAAATCTTCTCAATTGTTATTCAATAATCTTATGATTTATGGTCTGGGTGGCTTGATATCGCCTTTCATCGGTATAAAACTCATTGATGTATTCATTAATTTTATAGGTACAGTCTAATGAAATCCTTATTCGATGGATTGAAAGTTTTTATTTTTATGACATTACTGCTGGGTATCATCTACCCTTATTCAATCTTATATATTGTAAATATGACAATGCCCCGACGTTCCGCGGGCAGCCTAATTTATATAGATAATCAATTAAGGGGTTCTAAATTAATTGCTCAAAAATTTAATCAAAATATCTATTTTTGGCCTCGACCATCTAGTGTAGATTATAATACATTACCGGCCGGCGGGAGTCATTTAGGACCCATCAGTGCAAGACTGGCTAAACAGATTCAAGAGAGACGACGTAAAATTGCAGAACAACATCAAGTCAACGACTTGTCCTTAATCCCTGATGAAATGGTCTGTGCATCAGCAAGCGGAATAGATCCTCATATTAGTTTAACTAACGCCTATTTTCAGCTAGAACGAGTGGCCAAAGCACGCTCTTGGGATAGCATGGAAATGAAAATTAAGATTAAACAACTGATCTACCAAAATCTCGATAAACCGCTTGGAAGGCTTTTTGGGAAGCCTTATGTGAATGTGCTTAAACTCAACATAGCTCTCGATAATTTTTCACTCTCTAACCCAAATAAATTGCATGAATGACAGTCATCCTAATGAACAAGTGCTTTTGGCGCGTGAACGAACAGCTTTAGCTCAAGAACGCAATAGATTTGCTAATGAAAGAACCTATCTTGCCTGGTTACGTACCGGCTTAGCCTGTGTGGGTGGAGGAGTGGCAGTCATACGCCTTCTCACTTTTGAGACCCTTTCTCACGTATTTATTTCAGAATTTATTGGAAGTGTATTAGTTATACTAGGAATTTTGATATTTACAGTTTCTTTTTGGAACTATTATAAATACTACGAAAAAAATAATATCTTAAAATCGGTTACAGGATCACTAGGATTAAATGCATTGATCACCAGTGTTTTAATTATCGTTTCTCTTTTATTGTTAGCTATTGCATTCCATTGATTTTTAATAAAACGTGTGATCAAAAAAAGGTTTAGACCCATGCTCTAAGCACTCAACAAATAAAATCTCATCTGTAAGGAAACATATTTCGTTGTCTAAAACATCGGCTTCGGGTTATAGAAAAATCAAAACACGGAATGAATCAATGAGCGAAGAAGGTCGTCCAGACCCAGAAACAATTCTACATTATGTAAAGCAGCAGGAAGAAAAGAGCAAAGGTGGAAAACTAAAAGTTTTTTTTGGCATGTCTGCGGGTGTAGGAAAAACTTATGCAATGTTAGAAGATGCTCAAAATAAAAAAGATGAGGGCATCGATATTGTAATTGGTTTGATAAACACGCATGGACGAAAAGAAACTGCAGCTTTGACAGAGGGGCTAGAAAACATTCCCGAAAAAACGATCGATTATAAAGGGAGTAAGTTTACTGAATTAGATATCGATGCAATCATACAAAGGCATCCTCAAATTGTCTTAATCGACGAGTTAGCGCATACGAATGTCCCCGGATCTAGACATGCAAAACGTTGGCAAGATGTGGTAGAAGTCTTAGAATCTGGGATAGATGTATACACAACCTTAAATGTTCAACACATTGAAAGTCGAAAAGATGTCATTGAGGAAATTACCGGGATTTCTATACGTGAGACAGTACCTGATAGTATTTTAGAAAGAGCTTCCCAGATAGAACTTGTAGATATTACTCCCACAGAATTACTAAAACGACTAAAAGAGGGAAAAGTTTACTTAGGAACTCAGTCAGAAATTGCTGCCAGAAACTTTTTCCAAGTCGATCGTTTAACTGCTTTAAGAGAGATTGCTCTTAGATTAACCGCTGAAAAAGTGGATCATGATCTACACGGATTACTCCCTAACTTAGAAAAATCTATTCAATGGAGGTCGTCTGAACGTTTAATGGTGGCTGTAAGCCATAGTCCTCACTCGCAACGTCTAATTCGGACGGCGCGTCGCTACGCTTTCACCTTGGATGCCCCCTGGATTGCGCTTCATGTCAACAATGGAAGTCGATTAAGTGATAAAGATAATGAACAACTAGCCAAAAATCTATCCTTAGCGCGAGAACTGGGTGCTGAAGTCATCACCACCACGGACCCTGATATAGGAAAAGCTTTACAGAGAGTTGCTAAACAAAAAAATGTCACACAAATCATTATTGGACGCGCCCGCAAAAGCTTTTTTAAAAGTTTTTTTGGTAAAGGAAATTTATTAGAAGTTTTAAATGAAGAGGCAAGTGACATTGATGTTCACGTGATTCGTCAAGATTCAACGATAGGCACACCACGAGAAAAATGGCTAAATCTAGAGTTTACCAGCCGTCCATCGGAGTATTGGATAGCAACAGCTTGTACATTGATCGTGGCTGGAATTTGCGATCTTACCTCCTCTGTTCTTAACTATCAAATGATCGGCTTTATATTTTTGCTTACGATCATAGGCTTTAGTCTTTTTATCAGTAGCGGTCCTTTGTTCTTATCAGCAGTTCTATTCTCCATTATCTGGGGATTCTTCTTCATTCCCCCTTCGGGATTAAGCACTTTTGGAGATATCGAAATCGGTCTCTTTCTGTCCTTTTTTTTAACAGCTCTAGTGTTAAGTGTTTTAACCGAAAGAGTAAGAGAACGAGAGAGCCTACTGAGACATCGCGAAGAAAAATCACAAGTGCTCTATGAAATTGTCCGTGATTTAGCGACATCTCCCTTTGATACGGACTTATTTAAATCTATTTGTAATCGCTTAAATAGCTTAGTAGGAGGACAATCCGATATTCTATTAAAAAGCATTGATAATGGTTTAATCATTCCTCATCAGGTGGAATTGATTAAAGAGGAAAAGGAAAGAGCTGTTGCAATATGGGTTTTTGATAATGGAAAAATAGCGGGCTGGTCAACCGATACACTTTCTTCTGTGAATAATTTATATATTCCTCTAAAAGGCTTTAAAGAAATCGTAGGGGTCCTTGTATTTCGACCGCAACCTCGGAGATCTCTACAACAAGAGGAAATCAATATCTTGCAAACTGTTTGTCAACAAGTGGCCAACTATGTGGAAAGAACTTTTAGTATGGAAAAAGTACGTAAAGCGGAGTACACAAACCAGGTAGAAAAAATTCAACACACTATTTTAAATTCTATATCCTTGGAATTTAGAACACCTCTTTATTCTATTCGTGGTGCCGCAAAGGAATTAAAAAACCCTGAATTAGCGAAAAATCTAGCTCTACACAATCGAAAAATTCAACAAATTGAAGAATCTTCCAATAACCTAAGTCGAGTGGTGGATAACGTACTTGCCATTTCTAAACTGAGCTCGGGTTTTTTAAAAATTCATAAAGAATTACATGACATTCGAGGTCTGATTGATGCTTGTTTAATTACTTTAGAAAAAAATCTAGAAAAGCATCTTATTAAGGTTCAAGTGGCAGAAGACCTTCCCCAAATTTATTTTGATTTTGCCTTGATGGAACTTCTATTATGTAATTTATTAATTAATGCAGCCGAGTACTCTCCGCCAGGAAAAACAATCTTTATAGCGGCTCGCTTTTCCAATAAACAAGTCCTCTTATCCGTGGCGGATGAGGGAAAAGGAATTCCTCCCGATTCGATTCATCAAGTCTTTGAAAAATTCTATCGCTTGCCAGGGACAGAGTCGGCAGGGATGGGTTTGGGCTTAGCCGTAGTTAAAACTATTGCAGATATGCATGATGCTACCATTGAAGTGTCTAACCGTCCCTCTGGAGGGGTAGAATTTAGCCTTTTTCTACCTCAAAATAGAATTTAAACTGATGCTATAGACACCATGGACTATTTTTCAGAAAATAAACTTTCATAGTTTTTCATCATCAATAGTACCACATTTCTTTCTAAGCCCATGCCCACAATGAGGGATTTGGAAAATGCACTCTCTTTATTTTCAGTTGTGTCATCAGCTGAGCCCCAGGGGGTTTGCTTTGATAATGATGCTGTCTTAAAAAGACTCACAAGACTTTTTAAGATATCATAATCTTCTGCATTAAGTTGAGTCAATCCCTCTTTTAGGGCACTTAGAGCTTCTTTTTCGTCACCTTTGCTTAGTTCATCTGCCGCTCTTTTCAATTGAGGATGCTCAGCACTAGAGGGTAGGACAGCTCCTTTCTGTAAGACTCTTTTAAACACATCGGCCAGAAGCATATCTTTTACTTTCAAATTTTTCATGCTATCAGGTAAATCTTCGGTTTTATCTAAATTTAAATCTGTTTTACCTTGACTATGCATATTTTCTAGCTCTTTTTCCACTTCCTTAATGGAACTTTGTCTTGCACTTACTCTAAACATTCCATGTTCATCCGTATTAGTGGTATATTTATTTACTAATACAGGAATCAATTGCTTCAAGATATTTATAGCAAATGGCCTATCTTGATAAAAAGTAATTGGAGTCAATGGGGCGGCTTCCCCAGCATGCGTTGAACCTTCTACAGCAAGTCTATTGAGTTCAGCTAAACTATACTCTTTTGGCGGAGCTTGAGTTTGAGGATTTTCCAATATTTTTTCTTTGGAAACCTTAGGGTGAAGCTGACTAGCTAGTTGACTAAAGGCTTTTCCAATACTCTTCACCATTTTTTCAAGAACCCCTAATGTTTTAGAGAAAGCCTCTTTAATCATCTCTGATGCTGTATTAGGTTTGACACTGATTTGCGATTGAATGTGTGAAGACTCTTTGGATTCTATATTTAGAGCATGGAGAGCGACTGTATCCGTCTTTTGCACCTGAGGCTTCTCAGTACGTACGGCCTCTTGTTTTTGAGAAAGCTCTGCAGCTTGGTTAATCCGATGCATGCCTATTTTAATATCGCTCATGGAACCTCCTACCGTCAAATGAATTCCCTTCTTATACCTATTATTTATTATAGCACAACCGGATTTAAAATTATAAAGAACGTGTAAAAAATGATTTACATTTTATTAACAATAACTTAAAAAACAAAA
Organism: Chlamydiales bacterium 38-26; assembly: GCA_001897225.1. Taxonomy (GTDB): domain Bacteria; phylum Chlamydiota; class Chlamydiia; order Chlamydiales; family Parachlamydiaceae; genus Neochlamydia. The sequence goes on along the minus strand of MKSK01000001.1, from coordinate 528,120 downwards.
ATAAAAAATAAAAAATATATTTTACATATAATTAAATCCGGTTATATAATTATTAATCGAGTGAAAACGTTGTTGTACGTAAAATATAAGATTCAAAATCTGAATCGGGAGCTTCCATGATACGTCTTAAAAACTCGATGATTGATCTACCTAATCTACCTAATATTAATTTTAATCAAGAATACACAGTACAGCAAGCCTTTGATCACGTGACTTATGGACCCTTACTAAGAAAAAATTTCTATGAAAATGCATCCTCTCTCAAACTCAATGTTATCCATCAACCCACCAACATTGAAGCTTTAATCGTTAGTCACAAAAATAATAAACATCTCTATCTCACAAGAAAAATTAAGGTCTCATATCATGATCAGTACGAAAAAACGCTAATTTATCATATTCTATTAAATCATTTATTAGATGAAATTTTACAAATTTCCGTTTTCGAAAAGATTCACGAAGATGTGAAACTCCTGATGTCTGATCATGCAAAAAAAACACCTCTTTCCTCTCATCAAACCGTTTATAATTTCCTCGAGAACAGCAGTCTGCAAATCACAGTCCATATTCTTAAAAAAGAGTTTTCAACCATCTTAGAGATAGAAGATAAAAACTCAGCCTCTATCTTTAAATATTTTAACACCCAACAAATTGAAAATTCTCTTTTCCAACTAAAAGGATTTTTGAAGTTGCTATGCGATAAAAAAAATCAATCACACACGGATTACTATAGTTATTGTGTGTTAAAGATTCTTGATGATTACGCAAGACATAGTAGTAGGGAGTCTCTAAAAAAAATATTTCATGATGATATAGAATTAATTGAGATGCTGCTTGTGTATTTCTTTTTTTATATACCTGTCGATAAATCAGGGCATGAAACACGCTTATTTTTAGAGTATATTTTTTCTCCTATCGAGGAAAATCTACAACTCCATCAATTGATCTGTTCCACAGATATTTCAGGTTTTTATGGCTTTACGCTAGATTCGGGGAAAAATAAGGAGCTTATTTTAAGAAAGTGGGAGGTACAAAAAGAACATATAGCCCAAGATATTGGCGAAGGACTTCGGCTTATCAATGAAACGAAAACTTTAGAGACAACCAAAGCCAGAATTTTATTGTCACTTAAAGCACCTTTTAAAGATATTAAACCCATCATCGCAGAGATGCGCATTCAAAAACCTGAAGGGCTCTACTTAGAACTACTAACCATTAACCCCAAATTGCAATTTCCTTATTTTGATTACAATCGATGGATCGTCTTAGATAATGGAGAAATTATAGAGACCCACACAGTTTCTTGTTTTCACCCGCTTTTAGAATCTATTAGCGAAATCTCTAGGACAGCAAATTTCGAAATATCTTTGGATGATTCAGCTTCAGAATCTGGTTGTTACACCTTTTTTGGAATTGGTAGAAATAGACCTAAAGACCAACGACTCTTTCACTTTCACACAATCGGAAATCTGGAAGAATTCGAAATTAACTTCTCAGAAAAATTAAAAAAATCTCTAGGACTCGTTCGTAAAGGCTTACAAAACTTAAGTTCTCCTCCCAAATGGAACCGTATAATATTTAAAGTATTACCCACCTGTTCCACCTCACTCGATAAAATAAAACTGTATTTAGAACAAACCATGAGCCAATACATCCAAGAATTTAAAGAATTGCATATTGAAAAGGTGTATGTCTATTTTGAGAGTTTAGAAGGCGATGTTGTCATTCCATACACATTTAGAGCCAGCCACCTCTTGTTTGACCTCCCTATTTTTGCAATTTTACCTGGGGATAAGGGCCTTAATGCGTATGGTTTAGATTCTGAAAGAAAAGCACGTTTAAAAAAAGCTGCCCAAAGAGGCCATTCATGGGCTTATGATATTTCTCGTATATTAGATGATGCCTCCAAGCGTATCAGAAACGAATGGAACGGGCAAAAGCAAGTGGAAGAATACTTTCTCCCCCTCCAAATGGTTCCTGATTCAACTAGAATGGATCCTAAAACTGGTTTGTTGGATCCTGAATATGGAGAGCTCATGCTCATGCCTCACCATAGTGGGAGTTGGATTACGGAGGATATCGCTCGTCATGGAGTCATCGTGGGAATAAAAATTAATGATCTAGGTCATGGCTTGCAAATTAAACGTTTGATGTTAATCGCAGATATGACGCAAAGTTCAACCATTACCTGTGAACAGTGTACCTATATTAATGCAGCTCTTAGATATGCTAGAAACAGCAAACTCTCTATAGATTGGTTTCCTGGTTCCTATGGAACAACAATAGCAATGGATACAGGCGTAGAGCATTTGGACGGCTGTGCTTCTACAGCAAAAGAAATTATTTTAACAGCTATTGATGCTCAAATACCCATCAATGTGATTGTAGATAATGTAAACGTGGGTGCTCAAGCCTATTGGGATGCTCTGGCTGCTATTATCCCAAAAACTAGTGGCATCGTCATTATGACTAAACGGGGTAGCATGGCTTTAACGGGAGATAAAGCTTTAACAAGCGTTCTTAATCGTAGCCTGACAAGTGCTGAAATTGCTATTAAATCCCGTCAATTTTTTCCGCATGGAACTTATGATATGGGTGGATATGAAACAATATATGGACCTAATGGAAATGCCACCGCTTTTGTCGAAAACCTGGTGGAGGCAAGTGTTTTATTACTCAAACATCATGCTTTTTATGATTATGAAAAGATATCAATTTTAAATGACAGTTCCATGTCTGAACCCAAGATCGAAAGCTTAGAAAAATTTATTAAAGAGATACAAACGGGACATGCGGTCGACCAAAAAGAGTTGCTTAAGCTTTTTCAGGACACTGACTGTTTTGAAGGCATTTATCTATGGAAAGACAAAAAAAATATCTATGCCGCTCAAAGTGATATTTTGCATATCCATCAGCACCCCAGCACTGTCATAAAAGAGATGACACTTGGAGGATTTCCTGTCCTAGTGATTTGTCCCAAAGTAGGAGCTCTAACAAATTCTGATTCAGAAATCATCGCAAAAGCAATTAATAAAGCTAGTGGACATTTACCAGTAGTCCTTCTAGGAAGTATTCTAGGCTATTACTCAGACCCAGGATCTATGTACGAAGGACAACTTAATTCAGGGTCCACCATTGTTGAGGCTATCGTCCATTTTAGAGGACCTTTAGTCTTTGTTAACCTAGGAGCTATGATAGGGGGAATTTGTGTCACATTCAGTAAAAAATTGAATAAAAACATCACTGTTGTTGCTGTAGAAGGATCTAAATTTGAAGTTGTCGGGGGAGATATTGCAGAAAAAATAATCTTTAAAAAAGATTCTGATAGAAGACTTGCAGAAGAGTTTGATAAACTCCATGATGCATACAGAGCCCTCAAAGTAGGTGCAACAGACTATGTTGTTCCTCCGAAGCATTTAAAGAAGACTATTTGTGAAATCTTAAGCCATCATACAGTAGATTTGCATCCACAAGCAGCTTAAGATTTTAGCTAGGAGAGGATCATAAATTGATGGAAGGCATGGGTAGGTTTGGAATACTTGGTATCCATCCGTGCAATATATCCATGATTAAAATGATCCTTTATATCTTGGATAAACTTTTCTAGTTCTTGTCGACTGCCTTGTGCAAAAATCTCTACGTTGCCATCTTCTAAATTTTGCACGCTCCCGACTAGATTATATTTTAATGCATAATGACGTGCTGCCATCCGAAATCCCACACCCTGGACGCGTCCCCAAACGATTACGTGCAGTTCAAGTTTAATATTTTTAAATTCAAAATCGCTCATGCAACAATCTTTTTAAATGCTATGTTCAAAAGGATCGAAATTTCATCCCACATTCTATGGAGAAATTAGGATATGCGGTGTTTATCCTCTTCTATTAAAGAAATTGTCTATTTTTTAGCAAGCAGACGCACAATCTTCAGGCTCTTCACCCTCACTTAATGGTGCTTCGCCGAGAGGATAGCTCATGATTAAATCTCTAACTTGATCTAAAGATTCTGCCCGACTTATTTGTTCGCGAAAACTCCGTGTACCTGCAGATTTTTTCAAATACCAACAGCCTACACGTCGCATATCTACAACCACTCGATGCGCATGATGATAATTGACTGTATGAAGAAAATGTTCAAGTAGGGCTTGTCGACAATCTTCCACAGTTCTGTTCAAAATCTCAAGACCAGAAAGATGTCGCATAATATCTTCTCCGATCCAGGGCTGTCCCAAAGTTCCACGTGAAACAAGAATGGCATCACAACCTGTATGAGAAAACATTCTTTCAGCAGCTAACGCATCAAATATATCTCCATTTCCAATCACTTTGATGCTAGTGGCAACATCTTTACAAGCCTTAATCCAGTCCCAGTTAGCCGGACCCTTATAAGCCTGTTGACGTGTTCTGCCGTGTATGCAAATCGCTTGTGCCCCCGCCTCTTCAGCAATCTTTGTAATAAGGGGAGCGTTGATTGAATTCTCATCCCAACCTGCACGAATTTTAACTGTGACAGGGATTTTCACAGCTGCGACCATGTTAGACAAAACTTCCCCTATTAGTTGAGGATTTTTCATCATTCCAGACCCACTCCCATCCTTAGTTACTTTATCAACTGGACAGCCACAATTCAAATCGACAACATCAAATCCAAGATCTTCAATTATTTTAGCCGCTTGTCCTGCAATAGAGGGCTTACTACCACAAATTTGCCCTCCAATAGGATGCATTTTTCGTGCATAATCCAGAATATGAAAAGTCCCTTGATCATAACGAACAAGGGCATCCATCTTAACCATCTCGCAGTATATTAATCCAGGAGAGTACTTTGCAGACATTTGACGAAAGGGATAATCAGAACATCCCGCCAAAGGTGCATAAAAAATATTATTGGGTAACTTCTTCTTCCCTAAATAAAAAGGGGTTCTTAATGGAGTTTCTTTCATCGAATTAAAAAAACAATAAAATCTTTTAAGAGGCTGATGCTAAAAAAAGCTAAAATCGGGCTAATGTCAAACATTCCCAGAGGGGGGATTAATCGTCTAAAAATATTAAGATACGGGTCAGTGTAAAAAGCTATAAACTGCATGAATTTGTATTCCATCAACTGGGGAGCCCAAGAGGAAAGGATTCTTACAAAAAGCATCAACATATAGACTTGAAACAAGAGGTCGATAACAGGTACTAGCCAAAACATAATTTGATCTGTTTTTTAACAATTTATAAAAATAAAACCTATTATAATAAAAAAACTCTTTTCTGTCTAAAGACTTTGTTCTATAATTTCTGTTTACTCTAGATACATTTAAGGACTTTATAGATGGTAGAAAAACCTGATGCCTCGACTACATTAGGAATTGAGTTTGAAAAAGGGGTTTTAAAAGCTGTTCAATTATCCTATAAAAAGAAAAGTCCTGTTTTCGATAAATTCTTTGAGTTTATTTATGATCCTCAGAATGTAAATCCGCTTTACATCAAAGAAAACGAGCATGAACTTTTCAACAGTTTACAGAAAAACCTTGTCATCTCCACTCTTAACCCCCAAGAGAGTCTCATCCGGCAACTAGAGATTCATTTAAAAAAAGAGAAAGATATCGAGGAAGTTTTAGCCTTTCAAACAGAACCCTTATTACCTTACCCTGCGGAAAATGCAATACTTGATTATCTAAAGATTGATAAGACTGATGAAGGTTCTCTTTTAACCGTGCTTGTCGCACGCAAAGATCACATTCAAGAACATCTTGAAAATCTGTCTCTTATAAACATTGAACCAGAAATCGTCACTTCCAGTCAGAGCGCACTACTTAATTTTGCCAACACTTGTTGTCCTAGCTTTCCCCAGGTATATGTGATCAACATAGGCCTGCATCAGTCAACTTGCATCTTGATACAAAACTCCAAGCTATATGCTGCTCAAGCTATACCTAAAGGGATTGAATTTTTAATTGAAGCCTTAAAAAAGGATTCTACTTCTAATATTGATGTTATTGACTTTAACCAGCTATCTTCCGAGGATTATCCTTTTTTATTTCAAGCGTGGGAAAATTTAAGATTAGAAATCAAACGCATTATTTTTTCTTTCAATAAACAATCCAAAAATCAAGAAGTTAAGAGTATTTTAATTACTGGTCCAGTGGCTTTAATCCCTAATTTATCTGTAAATCTGGCCCAAAATCTAGGTATGACAGAGGTTTTCCCAGAACAAACCGTTTTTCAAGAGCTTGATAGGGACCAAAAGCTAAATCTAGCGCTCCCTATCGGAGCTGCTTTAAGTGGCCTACCCACATCTAAAGATAAAATTAACTTTAGACAAGCAGAATATATCTATCCATATCCTTGGAAGCGTTTAAAAAACACTCTTATTATTTTTTCAAGTTTGTGTTTAGCCCTAGGTTTGGCTTTTTATCTTTTTGGAGCTGCTTATCTGACCTACAGAGAAGATCAAATCAAAACTTCTTATTTAGAATTACTGACCACCATGAATAAATCCTACCAGGATTTCGAAAAGCATTACTCATCCACTAAAAACTCTCCCTCTTTAGGAATCGATGAACTTAATGAAGAGAATTTAAACGAACGTGTATTAGCTTTAGAAAAAGACTTACAATCCACTCCTAATATATTTCCGCTATTACCGAATGTTCCACGAGTGAGCGATGTTTTAGCTTGGCTTAGTAACCAAAACATGGTTGCAGGAAAAAATAGCACAGAATCTCTCCCTATGCAACCACTCCAAATCGAAAGCTTTAATTATAGTTTAGTTAAGCGTCCAGAAAAAAATAAGCCTCAAGAAAAATATCAAGTTAAAATTGAAATAGAATTCACAAGCCCAACCCCCAAACAAGCAAGAGAATTTCATGACGCGCTTATAGAACCCAATGATTTTGTGGATCCAAAAGGAGAGGTGAAATGGAACACAAGCCATGGTCGCTACCGCACATCTTTTTATTTGAAAGATAAAACTTTTTATCCATCAGGATCATAGCATTAGGAGAACAAGATGTTAGAAAATATTCCTCGAAAACGCCTCCTTTTGTATGCAATGCTGGTAGGATTATTACCTCTAATTTTTGCTATCACCCAGTTTTACTCCCAATTAAGTCATCTGGATCGTTTGGAAACTCATATTCAGTTGGTACAAGAAAAAGCTCTCATACGCGAAAAAAAGCAAGCGGTCAATATGGCCGTCATTGATCACTACAAAGAGGCTGATCATTTTTATATCGATAAGTATCTAGAAACATTAACTTTTCTTGAGCCTGAAATTGAAAGTTTACAAAAACTCGTTAACAACAAAAACTTTTCTTTCGATGATTCCATAAAAAAAAGGCTGGATTATTTGATTAACGAAAATGATCTTTCCTTTAGTGAAGGTGTTGTTCAATCTTATCCTTCTTTTCAAGAAACAACAGAAACTTTGGTTCATCCTGTTGAGGTTAATGTCGATGATATTCAAGAAATTTTAACTCGTATCGAAGGACACTCAATTGGTCCGTATGCGCCACCAGCAAATCCACCGCAACTTTTGATACTGGACTTTAAAATAGATCGTAAAAGTCTTTCTGAAAAAAATGAAATTTATAATTTAAACTTAAAACTCTTAAAAAGAGAATACCTTTAATACTCATGTCACCTATTAGAACGTTTGCTTTTTTTTTATTCCTTATTATTTTTACAACAAGCTGCTTTTCTTCTCGTCACAAGGATGAAGAGCCTATTCTCATGAGCATTAATATTGTAGATCGCAATGGTTTAACAGAAACGATAACCAATAAAGATCGATTAACCCAATATGAAAATACAGACTTTCTGTGTGCGCAACCTTATCAAAAAGTTTTGCGAATCTATAAAAAGGATTGTGCAGGTAATTCACATGCCTATGTCCACACTTACTATGAGAATGGACTGCCCAGACAATATTTAGAGGCTTTAAACAGTCGTGCTTTTGGCCTGTACCAAGAATGGTATGAAAATGGCACACTAAAACTCCAAGCGCATATTATTGGAGGGATCGCGGATCTTACACCCTGCGCAGAAAAAAGTTGGCAATTTGATGGTTGTGCAAAGGCCTGGGATGAAAACGGGAATTTGGAAACTGAAATTTCCTACGAAAATGGTATTCTAGAAGGGGACTCAATTTATTATCATGCTAATGGGATCATTTGGAAAAAAATACCTTTTTCCAAAAACCTAGCCAACGGCACCGCTGAATACTATCTTGAAAATGGTCAATTATTACAAACAATCACATTCAAAAACGGCCTCAGAGAAGGTTCTGCTTTACGTTTTTGGAATCCTGAAAAAATTGCCTCGGACGAAGTTTTTTGTAAGGGCTTGCTTATGCAAGGTCGTTACTATGATTTAAACGGTTTTCTAATCACAGAGGTAAAAGATGGAGAGGGTTTTCGTGCCAGTTTTGGAAAAGCAAGTGTTTATGAAATGCAAGAGTTTCATGATGGGCTTTTAAATGGCGAGGTTAAAGTTTTTGATGATAGCGGGAATCTTACACATCTTTATCACATGGAAAATGCCCTGAAACATGGAGAAGAGGTTGAATACAGCTGCCGCAAAAATACAAAGGTATTACAACCTAAATTATCCATCACTTGGTACAAAGGTAAAATTCAAGGCTATGTCAAAACCTGGTATGAAAATGGAAATATTGAAAGCCAACGCGAGATGAATAACAATAAAAAAAATGGCATGGCAACAGCCTGGTATAAAGATGGAAGCCTTATGCTTATTGAAGAATATGACCACGATCTTCTTTTAAAAGGAGAATATTACAAAAAAGGGGATCGCGACCCTATCAGCGAAATTAAAGGAGGGAATGGTATCGCAACTATCTACGACGGAGAGGGCCATTTTATACGTCGCATTAATTATTACAATGGACGCCCTCAAGACTGATTCACAATCATTGATCTTAAAGATGCAGCCAGAGTGTCAATTTTTTCTAAAGGATATTGATCTTGGTGTATCTTAATATAATCCATTGTTAATCTTTTTAAAGAGGGTATTCCACGATAATTTAAAGTAAATTTATCAATAAACTCGTTTAAATCTTCTTCTATACCCGCGATATTTAACGTATCCTCTTTACATTTGAAAAAGTACAAAAGAATTTTTTCATCCTGCTTCTTAATAATGTTATTATTGAACCCCATTGTTTGAGCAATTAGCGCCAGGGATTTTAATTCATCAAGTGGATGAGGAAATAGTTTTTGTTCAACGATCCTAAGGGAACCTCTATCACATTGAACACCACCTCGGATCACGTAAGGTAAGACCTCATCATAAGCTTCTCTTATAGGATACCAAAATCTTCTAAGATTAAGAGTATAATTTGTAGCAGTTTGCTTTAATCCTTCAACATCCTTTAAATTTAATTTTTTCCCTTTTTTTGTGGATTTGCAATCAAGGTAGAGTTCATGAACCGAGGAATGAAATAAAACTCTACAAGAAGAAAAAGGGTTATTTATTTCAGAGCGAAAAGTTTTGTTGAGAAGTTCAGCCACGGCAAATCCAAAGTATTTGTTCTCTAGATAAACTTTTGTCCCTAAAACTTGCCCGTTTGGTGTTTGATGCTCCTGAACGGTTTGATGGCTCCACAAATCTAATGTTTGATTAATTACATAATTAATAGTTAGATTATGTGTCATAAACCCTCCAAAAGCCAAGACATCATAATTAGATCGCTATTATTATACTAATAAAATGTTGCTTTGAATAAAGCTGTAGATCTAGATTGATATTTTAGTTTATGCAACTTTGTGCAACGTGCCCAGTTTTTTTAATTTTGAGATTGCTACTTCTAATAGATTTCTATCGAAACCCTATGTGGTCGTTAAAATCGCACCTTTTGACATGTTCATCGTCAAATTTTTCGACCCTATGTTGACATATGCTCTAAATTCATCCAGTTTTTCAACCAAAGCGAGTTTCGAAAGAAGTCTAATGTCTTTTTGAATTTACCCCCCTTTAGAAATAACAGCCCTAGAGCTTCATTTTTTCGCTTTACCCATTCGCAGCGATCGATTATTCTTCTTGCGACACAAGAAACTAAAGGGGAGAATAGTCATGGCTCAAGCTAACGACGCAGAACGTAAAAAAGCACTGGATTTGGCTGTTAGTCAAATTAAAAAACAATTCGGAGATGGGGCCATCATGTCGCTTGGCAAACACTCTTCCGAGCGAGAAATAGCTGTAATTAAGACAGGTGCCTTATCACTCGATGCAGCTCTAGGAATAGGGGGTGTGCCCAGAGGAAGGGTTGTTGAAATCTATGGTCCAGAATCCTCAGGTAAATCTACTCTAGCTCTACATATCGTCGCTAACGCACAGCGAAATGGAGGAACTGCCGCCTATATTGACGCTGAACACGCTTTAGATCCAAGTTATGCTTCAAAAATAGGTGTTAACATAGATAACTTATTGATTTCTCAGCCGGATAGTGGAGAAGAGGCTTTGAATATTGCGGAAGCTTTAGCTCGTTCAAACGCTATCGATGTGATTATCATTGACTCCGTCGCAGCCTTGGTTCCAAAATCCGAACTAGAAGGAGAGATTGGAGATACCCACGTAGGTCTCCAAGCCCGTATGATGTCACAAGCCTTACGTAAGTTGACTTCCACTTTAGCGAAAAGCAATACTTGCGCGATTTTTATTAACCAAATCCGCGAAAAGATTGGAGTGATGTACGGTAATCCAGAAACAACCACCGGGGGACGCGCCCTAAAATTTTACTCCTCAGTACGGTTAGATATACGTCGTACAGCTGGGATTAAAGGCAATGACAACAATGAAATTGGTAACCGAGTACGCGTCAAAGTAGTAAAAAATAAAATGGCCCCCCCATTTTTATCTGCAGAATTTGATATTCTCTTTAACGAAGGAATTTCCCGTACGGGCACTGTCATTGATATGGCTGCAGAATATAACATTGTGGATAAAAAAGGCGCTTGGTTTAGCTATAAAGGCCAGCGTTTAGGTCAAGGCCGCGAAGCTGTAAGAGAAGAATTAAAAAATAACCTCAATCTTCTAGAGGAATTAGAAACCTTAGTTTTACAACACTTCAAAGATAAAAACCCCACCAAGTCCAAAACAGCAGAAGCCCCTGCTGAAGAGCTTGTAGAAGCCTAGTCTTTCGGCGACAATCTTCTCGATTGTCGCCTCCTCATCTGATTTTCTCCATCATCCTATAGTTTCAATTCGATGTCCGCTGTTTGTTAAAACCCCTTGAAAACTACGTTATTAAACACTAATCATTCTATATTGAAATATATTAGTTGTTTACATAGATTTTTTTTAAATTTTTTATTCATATTTTTATAAAAAAGATAAAACATTAAACTATTTCCAAATCATTTATAAATAAGGTATTTCTATTTAAAACTTCTCCAAAGGGTTACCATGAACTCCACTTACTCTATCCAAGCACATCCGCCGCGTTTGAATGATACCTTTTTCCCCGAACTCAGTCAGTTTTTTGGTATAAATCAAATCTCTTCGGATCGGTCTGAAACAAACTCTATTGATCCGCAACTTAGTCAGATGATGGAAGAAGACACCTTATCTCCAAAGGCTACCAGGTCAAGTACCCTCTTAGCAAACATGAAAAAAATTTTAGAAAAAAAATGGTATTATGCCCCTGGAGAAACAGATATAGAAGATAACCAAAAAACAATTTATACCCTTTTTGATAAAAAAAGTTCTCGTGAATTAGTGTCTTTAAGAAATTTTCTTAGGAGACAAGCACTAGAAACCTCTCCGTGCTCTGGTCCCTTTCATCGCCCTTCTTTAATTAGCAAACCTCCAATTCTTTTTGTTCCAAAATTTGTGATTTTATCTATTGTCGCTCGCTGCTCTGAAAATCTAGATTTTGCATCGCTAGAATTAGAGTCTCCCTCTGGGAAGTTAGAAAAGATAAAATCTTTGTATAATCGTGCATTGAAATTACAAAATAAAAAAAAGGATAAAGAAGTAAATAAAATTAACATCATTAAATTTCGTATAAGTAAAAAAATAATAAAACAAAACAATTGATAAGTCTAATGCTTCATACATGGCGTATATTCTTTCAATTGCAAAAATTATTTTTAATACAATTCTTCATCTAAAGCATGAATCATTTTTTAAGTTAAGTAATAAAAGGTGGGGTTTTATTATTTATATTAAAATTAATTTTATAATTAAGTATTGCTATACCAATCAGCTGAAGTCTATATGAAGAGGCTTTGCCATCAACTTTTTATTTAGTGTTTTATTATTGAGTTTTTTGAACAAAAAATAGGGATATTGAATATGAATTCTATGAATGGACAATCTTTTTCTCCTCTACATCATTATATCCAGGCCATCCCGATTCATCCTGCCTCTTGTGAACCGTCTCTCAATGATAGCTGGTTTCCCAATCTAAGTTCTTGCTTAAGTCAGTTTAAATCCGAAGTCAATCCTATTAAAAACAAACGAACATCGAAAAAAAATTTTTCATTAAAAAAAACTTTCACCCCTTCTTGGTTTTTTGTCCCTAAAGAAAATCATCACGAAGTCTGTCCTATTAAACGCAGACAAACACCTCAAAAAAACTTTTCATCTAAAAAAATTTCCACTTCTTCTTGGTTTTTTGCACCAAACGAGGATCAATTGGAAGAATGCGAAAAAACCGTTTATACATTATTATCAAATTGCACGGATGATCAAGCTCGCTATATCTATAAATTTTTTAGAGATAAAACAAGAAATTTTGTAGCTACAGGCCCATTTAACCGACCTTCCTTAATCTGCAGAAAAACAGCACAGGAACAAACAGTGCTTTTTGTCCCAAAAGTCCTCTTTGAAAAAATTAGTAGCACTTCGCAAAAAAGTCATCTGATACGGCTAATCAATATCAAATTTTCCCCCTCTCCCGACGATCACAAGGGATTGTTAGAACAGGTCTATCCAATAGCCCTCAAGCAGGTCCAAAGAAATGTTAACCCAAGATAAAACACTAACACAGGTTACAGTCTTTAAACCCATGATTGCCTCCTTAATTCACAACAGACGCTACAGTAGGTCGTTTGTCCTATCTATTGATGGTTAAAGGAAGAGACTTCTATGCAAGAGAAGAGAGGCTAGCCTGCGGGGATTCTTTTTGAAGGAACTTATAAAAGAATAACCTTTAATGAAAGGGTGTAATGAACTTATAGCCATCTGTATAAAGCTACTAAATCTGGATAGATGATACAGATATTCCAAGGCTCTATTAGTAGAAGGCTACGGCCTTACGATTACCAATTAGACAATCTCTGTAAACTAAAAATAGAGTCATCTAAGACTGTGCAAAAGCCTTTTTCGAATAAATAGTTTCAACCTGAAACTTCAAATACTCGCACATACCATGAAACTCTGCTGTATTTATTTTAAGTGTCTTGATAATCGATAAAAATTTATTGATTTCATTCTGAAACTGCGAGAAGGCGATTTCGGCACCACAAGCCAAAACCAAATTAATCTTTCTTCCATTCTGCATATCTTGGTCACAATCGTCAAAATCATCAGCGATCTGAAAGGCCATTCCAAAATGATAAGCAGCTTTCTTTATTAGATCTAGCTGGTCAAGATCTCCACCCCCGTAAACCCAGCCCAGAACAAAGGAGATTTCAAATAGGGAGACCGTTTTCATACAAAGAATATTTCTTACTTCATCCAGATGGAGATCGGGAGGATTTATATCTAAAAATTGCCCCCCAGTTGCGCCTAAAATTCCTGTATTATAGGTGGCGTTTTCTAAAGCTATTACACAAATTCGATCACTATGAGCTGCATGATTCAAGCCGGATTCTTTTAAGGTTTTAGCATTATTGACTAATAGCTCGTAGCCTGCCGCAATTAATGCGTAACTGGCTAATAAAGCTGTAGACTCGCCATAGACTTTATGCACAGAAGGCTTATTGCGCCTTAACTCTTCATTATCCATGCAAGGTAGATCATCAGCAATTAAAGAAGCTGTATGAAAGAATTCTACCGCTAAGGCGGCATGTGATACATCCACCTCTTTATTGAGCGCTTGCGCAATTAACAGGACTAAAAAAGGACGAAAACGTTTTCCCCCATTCAGAAGCGCATACTCACAGGCATCACGGAGTACAGTCTTTTTTCCTAGTGAAGGAATGACTTGCACAAGCCTATTTTCAATAAACGCTTGAAAAGGTTCTAAAATTTGAATAAGTGAGTTTTTTTGATCCATAAAGACAATAATCTAATCTGTTCTTAAAAAAAAAACAACTTTAAAAGGATTTATAAAACCCTTGATTCTAAAAGAATCAATAAGGAGTCATCACAATTTGTTGATTTGAACGAATAATTTGACGGGAAGGAATAACGCCCCCCATATTGATGCATGGATAACAAAGTACCTGCTTTCCTATTAACGATCCTGGATTTGTCACAGAATTACAGCCTAGTTGACTTTCATCTCCTATGATCGCTCCAAACTTTTTTAAACCTGTAGAGATGTTCTTTCCCTCGAAAAATACTTTTACAGGCATGTGATCCAGCCTAAAATTTGCACACTTGGTGCCCGCTCCAAGATTTACCCGATTTCCAAGTATAGTGTCTCCAAGATAAGCAAAATGCCCAGCCTGAGCTTTATCTAACATTACAGCATTTTTTACTTCTGTATCGTGACCAATCACGCATCCATTACCGGCAATAAAATCTCCGCGAATATAGGCCCCATGCCGCACACTACAATTTTCACCAATCACACAGGGACCTTTGATATAAGCCCCCGGCTCGAGCACAGTTCCTTTTCCTATCGAAATTTGTTCTGGATTTATAAGAAATGTTCCATGCGGAACGTCTACCTCAATTTTTCCAAGCGGTAGGTTTAATAAATAAGTATTGATACGCATCAAAGCTTCCCAAACATGCACGCAATCTTTAAATAACTCTGCATGGGCAAAGAGCGAAAGGTTAAAATAGTAATCAGGAGAAAGTGTTTTCATAAGACATACGTATAATCTAAAGATAAGATGTTTTCAAGCTTATTTTGATAAGTCAAAAAGCAGCAAAGGTTTTGCACAGGGCTCTGTGAAGAAGAATATATCTTATATATAGTTTTTTTCTTCTTCCTCTTAAACTGTGGAAATGTAGATAAGTCCTATAAATTCTCTCTGTTTCTCTTATGTCCACAACTTGTTTATATCCTGTTAATAAAACGGGAGGTTATCTTCAATTTTAGCTTACTAACAATGATATACACAAACCCATGAACCGAAAAAGTGTGGGTTATGAACAATTAATTTTCTTGTTCATCTACGAATGCAAATAAAACTTAGGAAAGGTTTTTTATGTATGCTGCTCCTTCATCGTCGTTGAGAATGTGCACATTCAGATCATAAAAATGGTTTACATATCATCGCAGAGGGGGGAAAAATTTTAGAGAGATTTCACGAAAATAGAGATAGGTTTGAATACCAAACCTTGTCGGCAAAGAGAAAAATCTCTTTCATTTTTTTCATTAGCATGCGAACTCTTAATAAATTAAAGCTCCTAGATAGCATAAAATTTTGAATTTGTTTTTTAAGACCAAGAGCAAAAATGCGTTAGTTTTACTAAAATAATCCTGAAAGACATGTTTTAGCGGAATACGAACCTATATTGGAATCACGAAACTTCAAGTTTGAAAACTTCTTTTTTTTAGATGTTGTTATTGGGCTAAGAGGTCGGGGTGCATTCATAGGTTCGATCTTATCTTAGAATTGTAATCAAAGGAGACCTTAGAAACACAAATTTTCAGAACTACAAACAACATTTTCTATAAACCAAAGGATAGATTCTAGTAGAAAAGAATAGAAACAAGTAGGACCTAATTGTTTTTGAAATGAGTAGAAATACATAGACCGATTAGGGAGAAAGTAGAGTTTTGAGGAATGTAAAATGAAGAATAATATTAAATATAGAATATCTCTTCTTTCTCTTAAGGTGTGGAATTGTTTATAATCCCCCCATGGACTCTCTGTAAAAGATACGTTGATAAGATGTTAATGCGTGGTTTATAAGACCCCCGTTTATCATCAAAAAATCTTACGCACAAATAAATTAACAATTCTATAAACATAAAAAGCCCCACTTATGAACAGTCAAAAACAGATACATTGTCCTCATTTTAGAGATTGTTCGGGTTGTACTTTAGATGAAGACGTTAACCATCCTCCTGTTCTAAAAGAAGTCGAAGCATTTTTTAAAAAACAAGAGGTGAATTTTAGCTATTTTTCGGGTCAAGTGACAGAATGGCGCTATCGCGCGAAGTTAGCAATTAGAGGTTCTTGTGAAAATCCAAAAATAGGCCTTTATGAAGCGGGTACACATGAGGTGGTTAACATTCCTTTCTGCCGGGTTCATCATCCGCATATTAATCAAGCTGTTGAAAAAATAAGACGTTGGGTTCAAAACTGTCGTATTCAACCTTATAATGAAAAGACCCGGGAAGGGGTGTTGCGTTACGTACAGTGCGTCGTCGAAAGAAGTTCGGGTAAAGTCCAATTGACGCTTGTTATTAACGCTAGTCGCCTGGACGCGTGTTCTATTGATTGGATGGCGTTAGTAGGGGAGGATTCGTTATGGCATTCTTTATGGATAAATTTAAATGATACACCCACAAATACGATTTTTGGAAAAGATTGGCAGCTTATCAAAGGAGAGGAGTATCTTTGGGAAATGATAGCAGGGACATGGGTTTGTTTTCACCCGGCTAATTTTGCTCAAGCTAACCTCTCTGTTTTCGAGAAACTTCTTGTCGATTTGGGTCAAGAGGTTCCAAAGAATGTAAATATTGTGGAATATTATGCGGGTGTAGGGGTGATTGGGTTTTCATTGGCCGATAATGCTAGAAGCGTTCAGGCCTGTGAAATAAATCCATGGGCAGAAAAGTCCTTTAATCAAACGATGCTTAGACAGGAAAAAAAGAACTGTTCCTTTTATAAAGGCTTGGCAACTGATTATTTGCATTTACTCCCCACTTCAGATGTAATTCTTGTAGATCCTCCACGTAAAGGCTTGGATCGTGCCTTATTAAAGGCTTTGCTAGAAGTTGAAAAGGGAAAAGATTTGTGGTATATTAGTTGTGGCTGGCCTTCCTTTAAAAGAGACTGTGAAGAGCTTTTAGAGCGGTGGGATTTAATAAATGCCCGTGCGTATTTGTTTTTTCCAGGGACAGATCACTTAGAGATCATGGCTCATCTAAAATCTAAATAAAGGCAAAATGAAGCGAAGTTTTGATAGAAAGCTATTATATTCTTTAAAGAAATTTTGGTTATAGCCCTCTAGTAATAAAATTAGTTTATTAATTCACAAGCTCTTTGGACTTATAACTTTTTTGTGAGCATGTAGACCTTTTGACAACCCTCTCCAAGCTAGGTATAAAAGCGTTTAGTGGATAGTTAAACGTGATGCGTATTGCTCCCAGAAACCCCTTAACAAAGTCAGCTTGAGGCCTTGTCAAAAAGTCTAGGTTTAAGACTATGACAGGATTTTACTCTAATATATCATCGACAGGATAATTAGCTATATCCCTCCATTCTTTCAATCCTCCGGGGTACTCCAGGAGATTAGTATATCCTAAACTCACCAGTTTTTGCGCTAGTTTGGTGGAGAGAGGGCAGTTGAAGGAATAGCAGTAGAGGATAATAAGAGTTTCTTTATGGGGAATGATTGTTTCAAAATCTTCTGGAGTATTTTCATAAGAAGCTAAAAAAGCACGGGGTAGAGTGTTACTGTCGTTCCATTTATTCCCACGCGCGTCCAGTAAGATAAAAAAGGTTTCAGAATCTATTAAAGCTTTTAATCCCTTGGCGTCTATATGACCATACGCGGCGTTTTTGACAGCTTCCTCGGATTGAAGAAAGCGTTCACCTTCGATAGCATAACTTAAAGAAATTGTACTAAATGTAATTAGTATTATAGTGAGGAGTATTTTTTTCATTATTTGCCTTACATTTTCTTTGTGTTTTTCTTTTTTAAAATATCTTGGTAAATGACGATAGACAATCTAACTGTAATGGAGGTAGCTAAAAGAATAAACGGGGCCGCGCCTCCAGTGCCAATAGTAAATAAAATTAACGCTGTCGTTGTAATTAAATTGGCTAATAAACTCAAAAGATCGACCCGCAGTTTTTTGCGTAAATGATGCTGAATTTTTTCTAGACTATTAGAAATCTGTTTTAATAATTGATCATCTAAATTTTTTGTAGAATCGTTTTCAAGAAGAGAAAATAAGAATCTTAATTCTTTAACAGCTTCAGCTGGTGCTGAACGTAATAAAGCAGCTTTATTTCGAGCTTTTAATCTTTCCAAATTTTTGATGTCATGAGGATGATTATTATGGAAATGCCGCTCCTTATCGATTCCTAGTTTTTTTTCTAAGAAGTTTTGTAGAACGTTTCTATCTTTAAATTTATCTTTCGATAAAAGTTGATGTTTAACCTCTTTATAAAAATGAGCCCCTCTTGCAATTTGAATCGTGCGCAAAACAATACCCAAACCAGACATTACATAGGCCAGGGGCATACCAACAGAGGCGAGAATGGAAATGGGGACTGAGGCTGCAGCTAGAACTGAGTTGACAAAAGTGGTAAGTGAATCAAAGATATCTGCTAATAGAATAGTAACAGACAAAGTGGAGAGAATAATTCCTTCTTTGTCTCTATTCAAAAAGTCGTGAAAAATTTTGATGGCCAGGTTTTTTACATCGAGAATACTAAACGGTACTCCTACGATAGAAAGTAACTTCATGTGAGTGATTACACTTTTTAGAGTGCCTTTGATGTCTTTTCCCTGGTGGCACATTAAACGGATACTTGTGCTTGTAGCATTAAGAATTTGTCTTGAAATTAACGAAATTTTCCCCAAATAACTCCAGACATGTTCCGCATGTTTTGCAATGACATTGAAGACATGGGCAACTGATTGTTTTTTAGGAATAGGCGGGAAGGCGTAGATGGGGGTTGCTTGATTGTTAAGTATTGAAACCGAGCTCATTCACTTCTCTCCTACATTTGTAGTAAATGGTTGTAAAAAAATTCATGTATGACTTTTAAAGCCATAGGACACATACGAGGAACATCAGTGTTCCTAAAAACAATCCCAAAATATTAAATTGAAAAAGGTGTTGATCCTCTGGATTGAGCAAAGCATTTAAGCGCAAAATTAAGGGGTGCTGGGGGTGATTAAAGTAGCAAAATGTAGATGGAGATCTAAGCTGTTTTGTTGTTTTAAATATAGCTGAAGCGAGGTGATCGCCCTCAAAACCGTATTTTAAAGCGTTCTGATCACAAGCCATCTCTTGGTCTTGTTCAATTTTTTCCATCCACTTTTTGAGCGGAATCCACCAAAAAAATGTTGCTAAAAGATGGTAAAATTGACGAACGAATGGGTCGTTATACTTAAGGTGCTCTAGTTCATGAGCGATGACAACCTCAAACTCCTGCGGGCTAAGCTCCTGATACGATTTATAAGGAATAACAATGGTGTTAAAGTAGGTCGCAATAGGAATTTCCAAAGCCTCGCTTAAGTAAATTCTGGTCTTCATTTCTTTTATCTTTTGAGCAAGTAAAGAATTTTGGACGGGGTGAATAAGAGGTTCCGCATGCATTAAAATGGATTTGATCGATCTATATAAAATTATACTTTGAATGCACTTGAAGGCGATATAGAGAAATGAAAAACCTATCCACGTATAAAATAAAATTGAGATTAAATGATGTTGATAATTTGCTCCTAAGTATGTCACTAACGAGATCTGCTGTTCTACTAACTGTCCCTTGAGGAGAGGAAAAAAAACATCTAAAATGAATTTTTGAACACAGCTTGAACAATTAAATGGGTTTAACCAATAAGAAAGACTCAAGCGACTGAAAAAAAGATCGACGATCAAGCTAAAAAAGGGTAACAATCGCAGCATTGCACGCGCACGATAATTTTTAATGACAACAACTTTGAATAAACCTTCGACAAGGATTTGCCCCATAATGAAAGCTAAAAAAGAACTGCTGATGATGGGAAGGAGAAAAAATGGATTAGAACTCATTTTTTAGAAACCCTTGCTTTTTGGATCATTTTTTCCATCTCCTCTAAATTTTCCTCAGAAAGATCGTCCACTCTTTCGATTAGATGATTAATTAAAATGCTCGCTTTTACCCCAAATAATTTTTGTTTGAGGGTGTTTATAAAAGAGTTTGAGTCAGAAGAATCAAGAAGCCAATATTCGTATTGTAAACCTTTTCTTTCTCTGGCTAGTTGTTTTTTCTCAGCAAGTCGAGCCATGACTGTCATGACGGTGTTGTAGTTGTCTCGTCCGCCTAAATCAATTTGAACTTCTTTGACAGTTTTTCTTTTACCTGATTTTAAAATACGAAGAATTTGCAACTCTAGTTCTCCAAACGCCCGTTTCATCTAATACTCCTGAATAAGTAAATATATTACTACAACTGTAGTATTTTGTCAATAAGAGTTTAAAACATTAAACATCTAAATCAATATGAATTAATCCTTTGGATTATAAAAAGGGTGTCAGCTTAGCACCTACGGGATAATGGTCTGATGGATTGTTTTTGTTTGGCAGAGTGAGAGTAGGGTCTGGGTTTTCATTCTTAAAACCTACAGATGTTTCTTCTATCTGGTAAAGCCCCCCATTTTCCTTTTTTAAAATAAGGATATAATCCTCTTCGTCAATCGCGAATCTCCCTGCTTTAGAATGCTGTACGGTGACCATTCTTTTTTTTATCGTTGTAGAACCCGCATGCGTGGAAATAAGTCCCAGGGCTTCTAAATGCTGTTGTAAACACTCTACATCTTCTTTCGATTTAGTATTCGCATCAATTCCAATAATAAGCTGGAGCTGGTTATTTTCAGGCAAAGAGGCCAATTGATGATATTTTTCTACAATCTTTGTAATTTGAAGTCGGCCATCTTCTGCCCGTGTAGAATTTCCGTGAGCTGAGGCTAGAAGAAATTTTTCTCCAGTCTCTTTTTTAGTTGCTAAAATTACATTTAAGCGTCCTTTTAAAAATCCCTCATAATCCTCAATACTCACAACTTGATAACGCGGTTCCCAAGAGGATTTGCGGAGAAAAACCCATGTCCCATCCGCACTATTTTGTGTCTCTACTGAGTGAAAGAGGGTATTTTCAGTCAGAAGTTTAGGAACAACTGTATCACTTTCTTGTGTGAACACCACGTCTGCATCTGCTTCAAGCAATCGATCTCTTAGTATTTGTGCTCGCGCTGCAGGATTGCCTAAGGTTTCAAAAAAAGTCTTTTTTACGTGATTAATGTTAGCAATATCTTTAGGATTTTGCGCTGTTAGATGAAGGTTTAATGCTTGATACAGCCAATAGAAAAAGACCTGTCCAACTGGTTTAGTAAATATTTTCAAGTCACCGACGTTTGCATTATCTCCAAAAAATGCTTCTAAAAAATGAGGATCCAGTTGCTTAACCGTCATGTCTAATTGATCTTGAGGTTTTACAAGGGCTAAAGTATCAGAAGAAAAAAGAGATTCAAGTAAATGAACCTTTAACTCATCCACATTATGACCCACCAAAGGTTGCATAGAGCTTAGGATCGGCAAATCAAAATCCCCCCCTTGTCTTGAAGCTTTATCACGTAAAATTTTATCTAAACCTAAGAACTCTGAGGGAACATGCCGAAAAAGGGCAAAGACTTTTTGATCGCCATAGCGCGAAATAAAATCAATAAAATTATTGAGGTCGTCTTCCGAAAACCCGTCCCCTTTTAGAGCTTGCTGTTTTAGATGGAGTTGTTCAATTAAAGAGTGGGGTACCAACTCATTTAACGTAGGACCATGCTGAAGATCTTCTTGTGCAGCTTGACGAATGAGTCTCTGATGATATTCAAGAATATCTTCGTTTCTTTGTTCCTGGACCATTAATTGTTCAATTTGAAATTCTGTTAGATGATCAACCAAGGCTTTTTTAGAGACAACCTGTTCAAACACATATTCACGAATGGGATTGACTTCTTCACCGTAATCTCCTTCGAATTCAAAGGGATCGTTAAAAGAGCCTAGAATATTTGATGTGAAAACAATTAAACAAACTAAATAGTTCATTAAATCTCCTAAAAAGATAAAAAATAATAATAAATTTTTTTTAAATTAAAATCAATTGATTTTTACAGTTGTTTATTATGAATTAATTTAGGTAGTACTCGTTATTGGGCTGTAGTTTTGACAAGCCTTGAATCAAGCATGATACGCTGTACGAAAAAAGACTATAAATTCACAAGTACGACAAAAACATCTGTCATCCATCTACAGCGATTGATCAGGGATTGGGCGCAATCATTGGTTAAATTAAACTGTAAGGGTATAATCTAAATCCTTTTGCAAAGAAAAAGCTTTTAATGGTATGTTCACAGTAACGTCAACATTTATGGCGTAAAAAACAATGAGGTTTTATGAACAACAACACGTGCTTTGACTGCACATCCAAGCCATTCAATCTGGCCTACAACGTAGGTTCATTGTCCCTTCCCCTTTTTGTTCTTTCTTCTGCGCATCATTGCCATCATCATCATTGCTAGTTTTCTCCCTTTTTGCCTGACATAATCTGAATAGAATGTGAACTTTGTAGTTACTCTGAGTAAGCATTTGTTTGCTTATTAAATTTACATGGCATTTTGTCTATGTGCGAGAACTGCAAATATCCAGATTGTTTTTTATATTTTGGCTTTCAGAAGTTGAAATTTTAGTCATGTCCATATTTTTTAATATGAGCTTTATGAAACGTTATACTCTTCTGCATTTGCGTTAGTCAAAAGAAACTAAATTAAATTCAGGCCTATAGGCTGTCAGAGCAAGTATTGCTGCATTTAACCCACATCATTATTAAAATTTAGGAGATTATCATATGTATTATTTTATTTTGTGCATGCTTTCAATTATGACTATATCAGCTGCTGCTGCTGACGATTTAATCGTGGGCACTACGAGCGGGTATGCCCCTTATGTCAGTATTAATGATAAAGGAGAATACGAAGGGTTCGATATAGATATAGCCAACGCTATAGCAGAGAAGCTAGGGCGTAATCTGATCATCAGAGATTTTGGCAGCATGCCCGCCTTAATTCTAGCCCTTAAACAAAAAAAGGCCGATGTGTTGATCTGGTCGATATCGATCACCCAAGAGCGGCAAAAACAAATGGCCATGGTTTACTATCAAGGAGAAAAAGTAACATCCCTTCCCCTACTTTTTTGGGGGAAAGTTCCTGATAACATCAAAAATTTAGAGGATATGGCTAACAATCCCAACGCTGTGATCAGTGTAGAGGCTGGCTCATTCCAAGAAAATGTCCTTTTTAGCGTACCAGGTTTGACTCTTAAACAAGTTGACAAAGTTAGCGATGCTATCCTTGAACTAAAATATGGTAAATCGCAAGCTGTGCTGATCGATTACTCTCTAAAGCCTATCTATACAAAAAAATTTCCTCAGTTAAAAAGTCTTACTATTAATCTACCAGAGTCTAAACAATCCTTGGGGAATGGCATCTGCATTAATTTAGACAACAAAGAACTCACTTCTGCGATTCAAAAAGCCGTAAGTGAACTTTTTAGCGATGGAACAATTACTAACTTAGAAGCCAAATGGAAGTTAAAGGAGTAAATCATGTACAGCACATCTGTTGATTTAATTGTACGTGCGCTGCCCCTCTTATTAAAGGGAGCGGCTCTTTCGTTGCAAATCTTTGCAATAGCATCCTGCCTTAGCTTGATTTTAGGCTTCGTCATGGGGGCGTTGACTTGTGGGCGATTGCGTTATCCTTGGATCTCCTCTGTAATCGAAGGCTTCACATTTGTTTTAAGAGCTGTACCTGTCTATGTACAACTACTTATTATGTACTTTGTTTTGCCAGATCTTCTCAATATCGAAATCGACGCGTTTACAGCAGCAATTATTGCTTTGAGTTTATGTTCTGCTGGGTATACAGCCCAAATCGTGCGTGGCGGCCTTAATGCTGTTCCTAATGAACAATGGGAAGCGGCTTATACTCTTGGGTATTCTGTCATGGATTCTTTGCGCTATATCATCTTTCCCCAGCTGATAAGCAACATATTGCCTGCCTTAACAGGTGAATTTGAAGCATTACTCAAAAGTACGGCTATATTGGCATCTATTGGTCTTTTGGAGCTGACACGTATGGGAATGAATATCGTTTCAAGGGAGATGGATCCCTTGCCTATCTACTTAGCCGTGGCAGGATTATATATAGGGATATCAGCAGTTATCAATATTATTTCTAGACTATTAGAGAAGAGGTTACGTTATGCTAACACTTAAAAATCTTTATTTAAAAAAGGGAACACCTTCTAAACAAATTTTAAAAGGAATTTCAGTGTGTTTCCCTCAAGGTGAAATCTCCTTGTTAGTAGGAAAGAGCGGTGCTGGGAAAAGCTCTTTAATGCGTTCTATGGCTCAGCTGGATATCACATATGAAGGGGAAGTGCTTTATAAGGGAGAGTCTCTCAAAGAATTAACAGCTTCTAAGAGGGCCAAAACTTTAAGCTACATTGCCCAAGGATATGCTTTATTTCCTCATCTTACAGCTTTAGACAACTGCAGTCAACCTCTTCAGGTTGTAAGTAAGATGAAAGCGTTTGAAGCAAAACAAAAAGCTTTCGCTGTGATAAAAGCTCTGGGTATGGAGGAGTATGGTTCTGCTTACCCTCATGTATTGTCAGGAGGACAACAACAGCGCATTGCCATTGCTAGAGCGCTAGCTCTGAATCCGCAGATTTTATTATTGGATGAACCTTCGTCAGCTTTGGATCCTGATAATAGTGCACAATTAGCTAAAATTCTCAGAGAGTTAGCCTCCCAAGGCAAAACTCTTGTGGTTTCAACTCAAGATATGTTTTTTGCTGAACAACTTCAAGGAACGTGCTATTGCATGAATAACGGTCTTTTGATGAAACCTTAAAAAAGAGATGGAAAATTCAAATGGATTTTTATTTAAGAAGATCCGGTCTCCATGTAGAGAAAGGTAAAAATTTAATCAAACCAAGGAAAAGTCAATGGAAAAGATGGACAAGGAAGAATGGCTAAGTAGACTCATCGCTTTTGATACAACCTCTTGCAATTCCAATTTGCCTCTTATTAATTGTGTGGGAAATTGGCTCGAACAGCTACAAATCCCCGTGAGTTTAACTTATGATTCAACACAAGCAAAAGCAAATTTGTTCGCTACAATTCCCGCTTCAGATGGTTCTTTAAATGGGGGCTTGATTCTTTCGGGACATACAGATGTTGTTCCTGTGACTGGTCAGGCGTGGGATAGCAACCCCTTTTGCGCACTAAAAACAGACAAACGCATCTATGGCAGAGGGGCTTGCGATATGAAAGGCTTTCTTGCTGTCGTGTTGTCTTTAATTCCTGAAATTCAAAGTAATACACGTAAAAACCCTGTACATATAGCTTTTTCCTACGATGAAGAAGTCGGTTGCTTAGGGGTGCCTTTGTTGATTGCAGACTTGCAACAAAAAGGAATTCGGCCCTCAGTCTGTATTGTGGGGGAGCCCACAGAAATGGTGCCGGTTATAGCGCATAAAGGGATCAATAGTTTCAAGTGTCGAATCCATGGTCTTGCGGCTCATTCTTCTCTTTCTCCTAAAGGATGTAACGCTGTTGAGTATGGAGCGCAATTAATTTGTTGGTTAAGGGAATTGGCTAAGCAGTTTAAAGAGAAGGGTTTTAAAGATGATTGTTATGATGTACCTTATACAACCCTGACAAGTACCATGATCTCGGGCGGAATTGCCATCAATACAATCCCTTCTTCTCTTGAGTTTTTGTTTGAGTTTCGTAATCTGCCACAAGACAATCCTGCGCATATTTCTCAAAAGATAAAGAATTATGTAAGCGAATATCTGATTCCGGAGATGCAAACTGAATCAGTGGATGCTTCGGTGGAGATAGAGCCGATAAGTTGTATTCCAGCTTTTCAATCATCAGAAGAAGAATTAATTGAATTTCTAGGCAGGAGAGATAGCATGAAGAAGGTTTCCTATGCGACCGAAGCTGGGTTATTTCAAAAAGCTGGAATTCCGACCATTGTTTGTGGTCCGGGAAGTATTATAGAGGCACATAAAGCGAATGAATTTGTATCTCTTGAACAGCTTGATGAGTGTGAAAAATTTCTTCGTAAGGTGATTCGTTGACATTAATTTTATTGCGATTACCAACTATCAAAATTTTTGGTTTAACTAGATATAAAATGAGTATACAGCTAACACCCGAAAAATGCTCAGGCTGATCTTTTCTCAATCTGAAACAATAGCAAAAATCAGGAAAATAGATTGTTGTTGGTGAAAAAAGTCTTTATAGTGGATGGCTAGATTTTGCTTTAAATACTTGAAAATATATTAATAGGTAAGAAATGAGAAGTTATTATTTTACAATTTTTATGACGCTTTGCATTTTTTCCTGCCATGCGCAAATGATACAAGTTAACGATATGAAAGAAGTGATGGAGTATTTTAATACAGCCAATTCAAAAACATTAGCCATTTTCGACGTCGATATGGTGTTAGTTCAGCCGAGTGATCCAGCATTTCAAATGGCCAATATGAAACGCTTTGGAGCTGTTTTGAAGTGTATCATGAAAGAAGTGCCTGTTGAAAAACAGATGATGTTTTTGAGTCTTATGACAATTAGTACAGAGCCTGTTTTAATTGATGAATGTACTCCTCAATTTTTGAATAGTCTCTGGCAAAGAGGAGTTCCTACGATTGCTTTAACAGCCAATTTGACTGGAACATTCGGACCCATCAAAAATATGGAAAATTGGAGAATTCAAAACTTAAAAGTTTTAGGCATAGATTTTTCCCAAGCAGCGCCTTTTCAAAAATCTTTTATTTTCAATGATCTCGCATCTTATCGAGACAATTATTCGACTTATATTGATGGTGTGCTCTTTGTTAATGGCACATCAGTCTCAAAGGGGGATGCATTTTTATCTTTCCTAAAAAAAACAAACTTTTTACCAGAAAAGATTATTTTTATTGATGACCGAGAAGATAACTTGAAGAGCTTGGAAGCTGCTATTCAAACCCTGGATCACCCTATCGAATATCAAGGATTGCATTTTTTAGGAGCTCAAAAATATCCATCGAAGAGCATTTCTGAAGAAGAATTTGAAGCAAAATGGCAAACACTTGCCAAGCAAGTTAAAGAACTTGATTAATAAATGATTCAGATAATCCTTCAGCTGTTTCAGAGCCTGATAAAGTTCTAAAATTTGGCAATATATGTCTTTTAAGACCAAGCTAAATTTGTTAAATTTGTGAGGATAGTTTAAATTTATTCATAAATTTAGCCTTTGAGGTGGTTCTTTAATCAATCTTCTTCTCGGTATCCCGGTTCTGCAATAAGCTTTTCAACCAAAATATGGATGGTTGTCGATGGATTGCAATCTGCAGGGGATTGGTCTGATTTTAATAGCTTTGCAGCGCGTTTCAGAGCTACTGCTCACAGGGATTTAATTTCTTTATATAAATCAAGAGGTTTTTCATATTTTTCATTTCGATGCGTTGAAAGTAATTTATAAAGTTTGTCTCGATGCGTAGTTGCCCATAAATCTTGGTAATGCAACAAAAACCATAATTCGAACGCATCATTGGAGTAAGCAACATAGATATTATTTATTTTGGCAAGCTCTAAGGCTCTATTGAAATGGTCTTTGTCTACTTTGTTTAGGGGATTAGCATCGCGATCGAGTACAACCCAAGCTTCATCTATTTCTTCATCAAATTCGCCCGCCTGTATTCTTATATCCCTTTCTTCAATCGTTTTTTTGACCAAGCTTACTTTATGATCTGATTTATCTAGTGCCACGACAACAGGCCCTGTAGAACTTTTATAGTGGCCAAAATATATTGCTTCGGTTTTTCCCTCCGTGCAAATCAAATAACGCTTCCGAATGGAAACAGTGTACTTTTTGCGCTTTCTTTCTTCCCGAAGATGCCAAGGCTCTATTTTTTGTTTTCGTCTAGGCATTTCGGATTTATTCCTTTAAGACCAAATGACAGGAACTGCACCGAAGCGTCCTTGACGGTAGTTTTTTTCAAACTCGCATTCGCTTCTCATATTATACTCTACAAGAGAGCGCAGAACTGTTTCTTCTTGCGCATTTTTATCTGTGAACCAAATTTGGTCCTGTCTTAAGCCTACCTGGTTTGAAAGCAAATAGGTTTCGTGACTACAGAAAATTAATTGGGCTCCTTTGGGATTGATCTCATGATTGTGAAATAGAGAAATGATTTCTCTGCTCATAAATGGATGAATGCTAGCTCCGAGTTCATCTAAAACAAAAATTCCTCCCACATCCAAAATCTGAACCATTAAGGTCATGAGAACAAATAAGCGCCGCGTTCCAAATGATTCTTGATTGTTGAAATCAAATTCGACGTGACGATTTTTTTCGGAAGATCCATACATTTTATGAAGAGTAACAGCTCGAAATAGATCGCTTGACTGATTGAAAAGAGACTTTAACTCATGAGGAATGACTTTTAAATGCGCTTCAGTAAATGGCTCACGTATCACTTTGAGATCTTGAATGTTTAAATCCAGCTTCTTTAATAATTTTAATACTTTAAGGGCAAGCTCGGGATTTTCATAATATTGCTGCAGAGCATACCCCATTGGGTCTACAGAACCACCATCGAATATCATAAAATTAGGACGACATACTAGCTTAACGACTTGTGATGAGATAGGATCAGCAAATTGAGCAAAAACGGTTAAAGCTAAAGCTGTGGGTCTTACATTGTGAATCAAATGGCCCACAATGTTTTTTACGCTATCATCAACTTCTGGAAATTCTTGACCTTTCCTAAGAAAAATCATTCGACGCCGGCGATTTTTTTTAACCTTTGTAGTTGTTTCTAGCCATTCACTCTCAACTCTTTCTGAGTTAATTTCAAAACCATATCGGTATTCTGTCTTGGTCTCTGGGTCCCAAAGAACGATTTGGAAAAATGAAGGCTCGTTGCTGCTTTCAGCATTTAAAAGAAATGGCTGCAGAAAAGGAAATTTGGTCGTGGGTTGATTAAGATAGTCGGAGTTGAGCATCGCCCACTGCATATACGCAAGGGCTTTAATAAGGTTGCTTTTACCACTGGCATTGTGTCCAAAAATTCCAATGGCAGGAAGGAGAGGTGTTTTAAATTCGGTTGAGATAAGACCGTCTTTAGCAGTTTTGAGGGCTTCTGCCTCAAGAGAAAGAGTTGCTAGCTCTTTGAAGGATCGGAAGTTTTTAGTTGAAAATTCAATAATCATAATTAAATATTGCCTAAAAATTGCATTATTTTCAAGAAAAATACGAAAAATTCTCCTAAATCATAAAAAATCGATATCTTTACTCTGCATTTTTAAACAGTTTTTTGCAAATATATTACAGTTTACTTAGAAGAACTCTAGCTAGAATTAGAGCAAATCATCAGTATTCATTGAAGAAAAAGGGTTCAAATGCCTGAAAGTGCAGTACAAATGCCGTTATCTGGATAATTCCAGAAAAAAATCTGGAAATCCAAAAGGTAAAGCAAGAGGTACAAAAAATCGGCTACAAATGCCGCTGAATAGCTATTACATTGCAATTTGGTAGACTTTCAGGGCTTGGGGCTGCTTTTGCAGACTCTATTTATGCGATTATTGCGGCATTTGGACTTAATGTCA
Source organism: Chlamydiales bacterium 38-26 (assembly GCA_001897225.1). Taxonomy (GTDB): domain Bacteria; phylum Chlamydiota; class Chlamydiia; order Chlamydiales; family Parachlamydiaceae; genus Neochlamydia. The sequence continues at coordinate 498,389 of MKSK01000001.1, read as the reverse complement.
TTTCTAATTTTCTTTTGGCAGAACAGTTTGGGTTTCGTCTCATTGGAGGTGTCTTTTTACTTTATTTAGGCTGGAAAACATTCGTAGCTAAACCAGCATCCGAAACGAAAAATGTTTCTCACACAACACTGCTAAACGATTTTATTTCTACTTTTTTTCTTACTATCACAAATCCAATGACAATTCTCTCGTTCTTAGCTGTTTTTGCAGGCCTAGGCCTTTCCAATATAAATGGAGACTATTTTCAGGCAGCCGCATTAGTTCTAGGTGTCTTTTTGGGTTCTGCTGCTTGGTGGTTGCTTTTAAGCGAAGGCATCACTTTATTTCGTAAAAAAGTTAGCCAAAAGGTGATGACATGGATCAATCGAATTCCAGGATTGATTATCTTGGCGTTTGGTATTTGTTCCTTATTGAGCACCATATTCTAAGATTAGAGTCAGAGCGGAATGGACCATCTTACATGCTATTTTGCTTTGTAAAACATAGAAGTCAATTCTCTTGATCAGATGGTTCGCAAATAACCAAGTGCTCGATGATTTTAGATCTTTTTTTAAATTACTCTTACCAGATGTTTTGATCTGTTCAATTAAAGATAGCAGGTGATTTTTGGATAATAAAAAAACTGTTTTGTTGTGAGAACCTTTAAAGCGATCATCATCCCGAAATCGGTTGCCCATGCAGGTTGTCTTATATGAGGTAGGATTTTTTCATAATCATTACCTCATTTTAAGATCTACGAAAGATTAAATGCGGCAACTAATAGGCGTTAAGGTTATTTTATTTAAGTTTACTTTAGTCGATATCCGAACCATTATAATGGCCGGAAAGAAGTTTTGCGTTTATGAAGATAATGGGGATAAAATGCGATGATTAGCGCCCAAGAATCAACATTTAATGACTGTGATTCAGATTTTATTCACCACCCCAGAAAAAAAAGGACTTAAGAAGAGCGGTCAAGCCTTCGTAAGTCCCTGAAAGAAGAGAATCTGGGTGAGAAGATTTGAACTTCCGACCCCTTGCACCCCATGCAAGTGCGCTAGCCAAGCTGCGCTACACCCAGATATAAAGATTAAGTGGCTGTGATGCCTTCAAACTGCATTTCAGTTTTTTTGAATTCTCTTACTGCAATGCGAGCACAATGTTCAATGATTTTTTCTAAGGCATCTGTTGGATCTACTTCTGCAGCAGCTAAATCTACCGTAATGGAAGCGCTAAAGGAGGTCCCTCCTCGAAGTCCTTTCACTTTAAAATTAGCAAAAAGACCATCCTTTTTCTTTGTGATGCTGATAAAGCGGATGAGATTATTTTCTGCAATATTTTTCATGATATGATTCCTTAAAAGCCATAATAATAGTAGTCTTGTTCTTTTATCGTCAATGAAAACCAATTTTTAATAGACTTCATTAATCACTCAAACGTAGGGTGAGTCTTAAGGATGGATCTAGAGATGGATCGGCTATCATGTAGTTTTAATTTTTACTTTCTGGTAAGCTTTCACCAAAAAAAGGATTAAATATGACTATTTTTGAGTTAGGCTTGAGTTGGCGAACTGTTTTAAAAGAGGAATTTGAAAAACCTTATTTAAAAAGCTTAGAAGCCTTTGTGGAAAGAGAAAGATTTTCTGGTGCTTCCATCTATCCCCCCCGTGAACTAGTCTTTAATGCCTTTCGTATGACATCTTACGAATCGACCAAGGTGGTGATTATGGGACAAGATCCCTATCATGGCCCCGGTCAAGCGCATGGACTTAGCTTTAGTGTTCCGGTAGGCATTCCCAATCCTCCTTCGTTGCAGAATATTATCAAAGAATTAAATGCAGACGTTCATATTTCTCCCCCCCCTCATGGTTGTTTGCTTCAATGGGCTCATCAAGGCGTTTTAATGCTCAATGCTACATTGACCGTGCGTCAAGGCGAACCCATGTCTCACCATGGTAAAGGATGGGAGACGTTTACAGATGCCGTCATTGCTGCCTTGGCAAAGCGGCATGATCCGGTCATATTTATTTTGTGGGGTAAATCAGCCCAAGAAAAATGTCGGAATATTCTAGATCACTATTCAGAAGCTAATCATGTCGTTTTAAAAGCTCCTCATCCCTCACCTTTTTCTGCACACCAAGGGTTTTTTGGATGTCGCCATTTTTCTAAAGCCAATGAAATTTTAGCTCAATTGGGTAAAGCTCCGATTGATTGGAACATCCGATAATCAAAGCAATGTGGTAAGAAATTAAAGGGGATTTTTTTGACTTAATTCTCTCAGTATAAGATACTGCAATTTTGTCGAATTATAGGTTTATTACAGGAGCTTTTTATATGATAGGTTATGGCGAACTCATTGTAATCCTTTGTGTCATTCTAATTTTATTTGGGGGAAAAAAGCTTCCTGAATTTGCCAAGAGCTTAGGTAAAGGAATTCGAGAATTTAAAAAAGCTTTAAATGGCGATCTATCAGAAGATCAAGAAGTGGAAAAGACTGTGGCTCTAAAAGAAGATGAAAATGAACACAGAAAATGAACACAGAAAATGAATGAGAATTCTTTTGGCAGCTTCTGGGAGCATTTAGAAGAACTTCGTATTGTTTTGATTAACATTGCCTGGATAATCATCGCAGGTGTTTTATTAAGTTTTATATTTCATGATTCCATCGCTCGTTTTTTGCAAAAGCCTTTGAATATTTCATCTGGGGGAATTCAGACAGTAGAAATTTCTCATAAGAGGACTCTCAATTCTTCTGATGAGAATTTGATATGGCAATTGCCTTTTGGAGCAGAACAAAAATCCCTCTTTAAAGCAGTATTGAAAGATCCCAATCATCAGATTTATATGATCTTTCCTGAAGGGTACATCGATTGGGAGACTGCGCAACAACCCTTACTCCTCTTGAGTCCAATGGAAGGTTTATCTACTGCCTTTAAATTAAGTTTATGGATGGGGATTCTAGGGACTTCCCCCCTCTGGCTTTATCTAATCTTTAAATTTATCGCCCCAGCGTTGCATCGCAGAGAGAAGCTCTTAGTTTTTCCTTTTTTCCTTCTTTCCTTTATTTTTATCTTACTAGGGCTGACTTTTGCTTACTGTGTCACTCTCCCCCTCGCTAATCAGTATTTATTTAATTTTAATGATCAGCTAGGGATTAATCGATGGTCTTTAGCTTTCTATATGGATTATACAACTTTATTATTGCTATCCAACGCGCTAGCTTTTGAAATATTCGCTATCATTCTTTTGCTTGTCCATTACCGGCTGTTAAAGGCATATCAGATGAAATCAAAGAGAAGGCACGTCATTGTGGCTGCTTTTATTTTAGGGGCTATTTTAACGCCACCTGATATCATCTCTCAATTATTGTTAGCTCTACCGCTTATTTTACTTTATGAAATGACGATTATTTACTCTTACTTGAGAGATTGGATGGGTGTTTTTTATAGAAGGGAGGTTGGTCTTTCAGAAAGGTCTTAGATACTCAGGAAATTATAGAGCCACGCTTAAACGTAATTGTCAAAAAGATCAATGATCATCTAAGCGTGACCCACGCGACGTGATTAAACACGTACGCGAATTAAGTCGTTTTTATCGTGCTCATCCAAATAAGCTCTCCAGGCATGAGCTAACCAAGTAAATTCTTCAAGCAAGTGCACGAAATTTTTGTTATTAAAATGTTCTAAGTGGCCAAGATAGTGGAGGTTCACTTGATATTGATTTTCATCAATTGCCAGTGATGTTTTTATAGAAGCTTGGGTAAATAGAGATTTATGGGAAATGCCTGTTCTGACACTTTTGGGAATAAAATTTCCCCCATCATAGACTGTAGTTAAAAGAGAGATTTTCGATGCATCATCGAAAACTCTAATCAGTACATCACTTCCACCAAGACTGATATGTGCGACATTATCATGTTCTAATTGCTGGAAAAGCTTCTTTAAGTCCTGCTCTACTATCATAACTTCACCTAAAGAGATATTATTAATAGAGTACAATAAACCGATAATTCGATTTATATTATTATTATAATCAATATTATTTTTCGTTTCAATATTAATTAATTTAAACTGTTTTTTATAATAAATAAAATTGATTTTTTTAATTAATTATTAATGCTTAGTCAAAGTTAGATGCATAAGTACATAACAAATGATTTTCATGAAAGGCACTTTATTAGTGTATATTTATTGACTTAAAAGATGTGTATACGCGTCTTGTAGTTTACCATGGGATTGCATCATGATCTCATAGGAAGCAGCTGCATCCTCCATCGCGCTTAGAATTTCTTGAAAATCTTGAATCTGTGTACACTCCTGATGGAGTTTGATTTCGTCTATATATTGACATATGATGGCTTTAAAGTTCATCGTACTCTCTACGTAATCCACCGTGGAAGAAGGGTCTAACGATGTTCGATATTGCGGCCAAGGCAACAAAATATTCACCCTAAAATTTTTATCTAAATCTAGCTCTTTAAGCATGCATATCTCCCAAAATCATTTACTTTAGTTATGCATAATGCGTGCCATCTTAAAACAATTCAGGGATTTTTTTTTCTATTTCGCCTAAATAATCATGCACTTGATCCTCGGCCCTACCAATAAAAGTACTTATATCCATGATTTGAGCAATTTCCTGCTCAGATAATGGGATTGCGGGATCTTGTGATAATCTTTTGGCAAGATCGTTGGGTAATCCATGTTCTTTAAGTGCAACTCCAGCCGCTAAACTGTGCTGACGAATTCTTTCATGTAATTTTTGCCTATCTTCCCCTTTTTTGACACCTGCCATTAAGATGTTTTCTGTTGCTATGAAGGGAAGTTCTTCTTCTATGTGCTTTTCTATCATTTTAGGATAAACGATGACATTATGCGTGATAGCAACTAAAGTTTCTAAAATTGCATCGCAGCTCAAAAATGCTTCAGGAAGGACTATACGACGATTAGAGGAATCATCTAAACTACGTTCAAGCCACTGGGTCGCTGCCGTATATTGAGGGTTTTCCATTAGAGAAATTAGAAAACGAGATAAACCGCACATTCGCTCTGAGAGAATGGGATTTCGTTTATAGGGCATCGCTGAGGATCCGATTTGTTTATTAGCAAAGGGTTCTTCCACCTCTTTAAGATGAGCTAATAAGCGTAGATCAGTGCCAAATTTGTGTGCACTAGATGCTATTCCACCGAGGGATTGAAGGAGAAAGATATCTTGCTTACGCGTATAGGTTTGACCGCTAATCGAAAAGACATTTTTAAAATCCATCTTTTCAGAAATCAATTGATCTAAACGTTTCACTTTCTCTTTCTCACCGTTAAAGAGATTAAGAAACGCTGCCTGAGTGCCCGTGGCTCCTTTTACACCCAAAAAGTGAATGCTATCCAATCGATAAGAAAGTTCGTCGTAGTCTAAAACAAAATCTTGAAGCCATAAGCAAGCGCGTTTTCCTAGGGTAGTCAATTGAGCTGGTTGAAAGTGCGTGAAGCCTAAACAAGGTAATGAAGCATATTGAGAGGCAAACTGTGCAAGCTGCTTTATGGCTTTTTTTAGGGTTTCCAAGAGGATTTTTATCCCTTCTCTGATTTGAATCAAGTCCGTATTGTCCGTGACATAACAGGACGTAGCCCCCCAATGAATAATTGCACGTGCGCCTGGGCATTGATCTCCATAGGCGTGAATATGAGCCATTACGTCATGATGGACTTCATTTTCATACTTCTGAGCTAAGGAAAAATCAATTTTATCTATAAAAGATTTAAGTTCATGAATTTGTTCTTTTGAGATAGGGAGGCCTAGTTCAGCCTCAGCCTCAGCTAAGGCTACCCAGAGTTTACGCCATGTAGAATATTTATATTGTGCAGAAAAGATCTCAGACATTTGAGAACTTGCATAGCGCGTCACTAGTGAACTTTGGTAAATGTCTGTGTTCATTAAGACCTACAAAAGAAGTTCTTTGATGTGATCAAGTAGTTCATTAATCGTCGCTTTTTGACTTTTACTAAGACGAATATTTTTGCGTGACAAAGATGCAGCGAGACGCTGGAGTTGGTGTATGGTAATTTCCCCCTCATTTTGTCGACGCTTATCATCTTCGGCTAAAGGAAACATCTCTCTTATCTTTAAAAGAAGGACTGTTTTAGTTTCCCCTTGATAAGATTCTACAAAGCTTTGTTTTTTTTCCAAGGGTGCGTCTCTGCTGGCTAATGTGTAAACGGCTTGTCTCGGCATCGCTTCGATCTGAGGACGTAACGTTTTAGGTAACTTTTCATAAAATTCATAATACTGAAGAAAATTGTAAGGGGTTTGACGGTTGCCGTATGCAGCCAGTAACCATGCTGTAAAAGCCCCTTCCTTATATCTTAATAAAATGGATTGGGCTTTTTTTATACGCTCTCCATGAAGAATAGCCGCTTGATTATTAATCGCCTTGACTTCAGAAGTAATGATCGACAAAGAGGAGAAATCATGATCAAAATCCTCTTTATCTGTGGAATAATCGCGTAAAATCTCTGCTAAAAAATTTTTTTCATGTTCGCTTAATTCTGTTACGCTAAAAATCCCTGAAAAACTTGTAAGATTACCACTAGCTGACTGTTTAGCCAAAGCTGACATTTTGGATGTATGACCATTTTTTTTGAGTCTTTCGGAAATCAAACTATTCACATTGCTCATGGAATTCATTACTCCTTTACTTTATGCGGAATTCTTTCGAGATCTTATCATGGTGGTCATTTTCCACCTATCCTTTTATAATTAGAAGGATTTGGTTTAGAGAACTTGTTTTATGAAGTATAAGCCGAGACTAGGAAGCAATCGTGGGTTTTGATTATCTGTCTTAAGGTTGATAAAAATTAATAAGACAATCGTAGTGCTCTAGGTGCACTAATTAGAATGTAAAGCGGATTTACATATCGAGTTACAACCTTTTTAGTAACTCTTTTGTAATAGCGATATAATCCTCAGAAGCTCGGCTATCAGGAACTGTTTCAAAGATGGGTTTCCCATAAATGGAAGCTTCTGACACACAAATATCCCGTCTTACTTTGGATTTCAAGATTTTATCTGGGAAGGTTTTTTCAATGACTTCTAAAAATGCATCGTTACTTTTTCCTCTAGAATTCCAAAAAGATAGAACGACTCCTAAGACATTTAGGGGGTGTCTTTGTCCGATACTTTCCATAAATTGTGAAAGTCTTTCTAATCCTTTTACGCTATAAAACTCAGGGGTCGCGCAAACAATGGCATGTTGAGCAGCAATCAAAGCTGACTCTGTGAGCCAACATAGAGAAGGGGGCGTATCGATAATAATAAAATCATAAGGAGCTTCATTCAGGATATCTTTTAATCTTTCATGGGAATAACGATCAGCAGCTAATGAACCCGTCACCTCTACTCTTTCCAACCAAGTATCAGCAGGAACTAAATCTAAATTTGTCACCGAGGTTTTTTTTATCACTTCTTTCAGACTTTTATTCCCTTGTAAAACGGTGGCCATGCTATCGTTTTCATCGGGATCAAAACCAAGCCCTGTCGTTAAATTAGCCTGGGCATCAAAATCGATTAATAAGACTTTTTTTTTATGAAACTTGGCAAGAGCAGCACCTAGATGTAAGGTTGTTGATGTTTTTGCCGTTCCACCTTTAAAACTACTAATAGCGATTCGATGCATATAGTGTTTAATCCTTTTTCTTGAAGGGCGTTTCTAAAAGACGTTCTTTTCTTTCTTGATCTAATTTTTGAATGAATTCATCCACTTGAATCTCTCCATGAACAACATTGTCTCGCGTTCTTAAATTCACAGTTTGATTTTCTTGCTCTTGATCGCCTATGGTTAAAATATAGTTGATTTGTGCAAGTTGAGCATTACGTACTTTTTTACTGACAGATTCATTAGCATCATCCACATCCACATGAAAACCATGTTTTTTAAATTGGTCTCGCAGCTTATATGCATAATCAGCGTGACGATCAGCCACCGTTAAAAGCCTAATTTGTAATGGACTAATCCAAAGAGGAAATTTTCCGGAAAAATGTTCTATAAGAATACCGAAAAAGCGTTCTACAGACCCAAATATTGCACGGTGCAGCATCACGGGACGTTGTTTGCTTCCATCGGATGAGGTGTATTCTAGTTCAAATTTTTGAGGAAGGGCCATATCTAATTGTATGGTGCCACATTGCCATGTTCTATTGATGGCATCACGTATATGAAAATCAATTTTTGGACCGTAAAAAGCTCCATCTCCTGGATTAATTTTATAGGGACGACCTGAAGCATCTAGAGCTTCTTTAAGACCATTAGTTGCAATTTCCCACTCTTCATCGGTACCTATGGTATTTTTTTCGGGTCTTGTGGATAGTTCAAGGTGGTATTTTAAACCAAAAGTTGAGTACAGGCTATCGGCCATATTAAGGATGGCAAGAATTTCCTGCTTTATATCACTAGGTTTCATAAAAACATGCGCATCGTCTTGATGGAAGCTGCGGCAACGAAAGAGTCCTGATAAAGAGCCAGATGGCTCATAGCGATGCACATTACCAATTTCAGCCACTCTTAAAGGTAACTCTCGGTAACTATGGACATGAGTTTTATAAAATAACATGCATCCAGGGCAGTTCATAGGTTTTATGGCGTAATCATGATCTTCAATTTCTGATGTAAACATGTTTTGCCGATAATTCGCCCAATGTCCGGAGCATTCCCACAGTTCTCGTGTCATAAGAGTCGGGGTTTTAATTTCGATGTATTCGCCTTGATCTAAATATTCGCGGATGAACTTTAATAATGTATTCCAAATGATCATGCCTTTATGATGAATAAAAGGCATGCCAGGAGCTTCTTCTTTTAAGGAGAATAAATCTAATTGGGGCCCTAATATTTTATGATCCCGTTTTTTGGCCTCTTCGATTTGCAAAAGATATTCTTTTAACATTTTGCGGTCAGGAAATGAAACCCCATAGATGCGAGTCAACATTTCGCGCTGGGAGTCTCCTCTCCAATAAGCCCCGGAAGTTTTGAGCAATTTAATCGCTTTAATTTTACCTAAATTATACAAATGAGGTCCGCGGCAAAGATCAAAAAATTCACCCTGCCGATAACCCGTTAACTCATCCGCAGTTTGGAAACTATGGATAAGCTCTTGTTTATATTTATTATCCTTGAATGCGTTGAGGGCTTCATCTTTAGATTGAAAGACTTCACGCTTGGAGATGTAATTTTCTGCAATGATGCTCTGCATCTCTTTTTCTATTTTTTCAAAATCTGCATCAGAAATTGTCAAGTCCGCAAAATCATAGTAAAAGCCATTTTCAATGGGAGGACCTATTGTAGGTTTAGCTTGGGGGTAAAGTCTAAGGATTGCCTGTGCAAGCACATGTGCAGAAGTGTGCCAAAAGACTTCTTTTCCTCGAGGATCGTCGAAATTTACAAATTCTACAAGATCAGAATCTTTTAATATCTGAGTGAGGTCTGATTTTTTACCATTTATAAAGACTGTGAGGGCTTGATCAGGAGCTCGAAGATTGATTTTTTCTGCCAAGTCTCGTGCCGAACTATTATCAGGAATCTCAACGTTTTTTTGATCATTCAATCTAATGAACATGAAAATTAATCCTTAAAATTAAAAGTTGTTCCTTAGTTACAGATTCGTTTCTAGGAACAATTATGAGTGTGAAAACTCCAAACTTAGCAGAGAAGGGACAACTCATGCAAGTAAAATTATAAAATCAAATAGGATTTAAAATCCTATTTGTAGGCTCAAAAATCTTCTTATCCCTAGCTTGTTTAATCATCGATTGCAAGCGCTTAGGAAATGAAAGGGTTTTTAAATTCAAATTGCATTGCAGCGATTAATCGAGCTTTTCTTGGCTCGCATCGCACGAAGGGGATTCAAAAGAGTTTTTTTTGGATAATGAGGTATTATGCAAGAATTCTATGCTATTTTCTTTACCAAGTTATTTATTGGGTTTATAATTATTGAAGTGATCTCCATCGGGGATACACCCCCTAGCTAAACGTTTCATAGATATTTGCTTGAAATAGAGATAGAGAACATAACTCCATTTAGAGTTCTCCTTAAAAGTTAGGCGGTTAATCTATTGTTTTTTTATTAATTATTAGGTTGATTAGAGCGTGAACTTAACAAAAATTATTGAATTTTTATCCACTATTTCAACAGACATCAATCAAAAAGATTTTTTTGTTAAAATTTATTCGTTTATTTCCCAACATCGAAAACGCATTTTATCAAAAGATGCGGATAATTTAAGACGAGTATGTACCGAAGAATACGATGAACTTTCGCGTATGCTAGATTTCTCAAAGCTGCAAGAAAGTTGTGCTGTTCGTAATATCTTGAAAGCTAGGCGCTTAGCTAATTTGCTAATTAATGATAAAGGAGTGTTAAATACTCATTTATTGAATAAAACCATTCTCCTTTTAACACAAAATTTGTATTTTTTAGGGCCTGATAGACAGTACGACTCCATTCGTCAGGAACATCTTTTACGTGCTTTGAAAAATGTACAAGAAAGGCAAGAAATCCAAAATCAAATCAAAAATATCGGGAAGCCTTACTCAAATAAAATTGCTGAACAAATGATCCTTGATACCTTGCAACTGCCAGAAAAAACGGTAGTCACCGATGCTCATGCACGACGTGCGGCTCTTTTTTCGTTGATATGCTATCTAAGACAAAATGTGGGATCTTGTTTTGCAACTGCACCTTGTATTGTAGTGCATGAGGAACAGCCTCTGCAATTTTTAAAAGACATCAATGAATTAATTAGTACAGGGCGTTTAAAAAGGACCTGGGGTGGAGTCGAATATTCAGTTCCTTTAAGTCCCTCTTGGGGGGCTGGTGATTTGAAGAAAATGGTTCAAGCCTCTTTAGAAGAGTTAAGTCATTCACCAGGACTTGTCGCCGCTTTTGAAGCAATTCAGGTTTTAAATTCTGAGGACCCTACAGCTTTAAAATATGAGCAGGTCTTCAGTTTATTGTCGGATATAACCCAAATCAATGACCCTACGCAAAAGATTGTTGTGTCTGCTGAAGATCTTATTAGAAAGGTTTTGTTAAGGCATAACAAAATTACTGAAAGAGATCTTTTTGATTATCAACAAAGACCTAGCAGCAGCATACAAACTAATCTCATCGTAAGCAGTCCCCAGATTGGATTAGGAAGTGGTGGGGTAGGGCAAGCTTGTGCTCTCTATCTTGTCCAGTATGAGGTAGCATCCAAAGCTTTTAGAAGTCTCTCTGATAACGCCTTATTAAAAGCCTGGGAATTTACTGTTGCATCATTTGCTGAAAACAAAGCGGGTTTTACAAGGTGGAATCTGTATTCCAGTTTAGGTTTGGGTCCTCAAGAAAAGGGAGGGATTGGAGAATGTTTATATAAGTTTATTCATCAAAAGCTTGAAGAAACGAATGAGAAATTGAGGCGTTTGAATGAAGAACATGAGCAGATTTATGCTCAAGTTAAGTATATGGAGTCTCGCATTAGGCATGCCTCAGAAAAAGAATCTCAATGGCTTAGAGCGGAGTATCAAAGCAAACGTAACGAGTTTTATACATTTGAGGAATTAAAAAATAAAACACAAATGAAAGCTTCGCGTTATGCTAATCTTTTTAATACCTTGATCTCATCTTTTGATTCCCTTTTTCCTCAATATTTTCAAGAGGTATACGATGCTGATATGCAAGATGTCTCCTCAAGTCCCTACGATGATAGCCCTGCTGGGTTTCGCCTCATTTATAAATTTGGAAGGAGCAACTCTTCTTCTTGGCAGAGGATTTATACGCCTAATCAGTTTATAGAAGCCTTAGCTAATTTTTTCTCCATTACTGAGAGCGCAATTAGTTCTTCAGACAGCTTAATAGGTTTTGAAGAGGACTATGGTGAAATTGTGACAGCAATAATCAATCATGTCCGAACACAAGAATTTTTAGAAACAGCCTTTTTTAGGATGGCGGCTGCTCATCATACACCTATTGTGAAAAATCCATTAGACCATTTAGATCAAATCGAAAAAAAACCTTGGTCTTACACATCAGGTGGAAGTATGGATACTTTAGTTACGGCTTATTTTAAACGTGAGATCAAACCTGCAGAAATGAGTCGTTGGGTAGAAAGTCCTATCGAACTTCTAGTATTTTTAGCAGATATTCTTAAACAATCCCCACCCACTATATCTCAGCATTTTTTAGATAATCCTAATCAATCTATGTTAATGCAATCTCCTACACATGCCTTTACTTTTAAACCTGGGCAATATCCATTTAAAGAAGCCTGGTTGACAGATGCTTTTACTTATACATGGGTGAGGGATCACTTGGTTAAACCCATGGAAAAATTTGTGGATAAGATCGAATTGAATAAGGAGATGATCGAATATCTTATCCATGTCATTGCAGAATTTATTCCTTCCAATTATCAACATTTTTTTAAGAAGAACTTCTCTTTACTGTTAGCTCCTATGAGTACAAAAGAATTTCGTTCAGAAATTATAGAGGGTTTAAAGAAAGAATTAGGTTTAAGATCTGGTGGAAGACCTGTTCTTTCTTCCGATTTAATTGATGGAGTCTTATTTAGTTTGTTACCTATGTTTCCTATTCATGAATTACATCTTAGAGTTTTTAATGTTCTCAATGAGCTAAAAGATATCTTTTCTTTTAATGAGCAGGATATAGAAAAGATTTTGGATGCAATGATTCGTTCATCACCTGTTAAACTTATCACTGCAGAAGGTTTGCAAAACATCTGTAAAGCACTTATTTGTCTGACAATCGATAATACATGTACATCTGTAGACTTTCATAAACATGTTTCTGAAGCATGTAGAAAGCTTGATTATGTGATGCCGCGATCAATTCTTTTTGCTGACACGAATTGGATGAAGGATTATTTTTCTTTTGTGGTTAATCCTGGAAATGGTCTTTTAGAGCTTTGGCGCGTTGACATTTTAAGTACAAAAGGATCTCCGATGAGTATGTGGGAGCATTGGTTAAATGGTTCTCAACGTCAAGCTCAATGGGGTGTTTATACACGACCTTATGAGTATACGTTCTAGTTTTTTAGGGGCTACACTCTATATTTCATTATGGGGCTTGGAACGAAATCTATTGTGCGTAATCCTGAGAAGGTTGTCGATATAAAATTTCTTGTTTGATTCAAAAATGAATTCTTGTTCTATCATCTAGGCAAACCTTTAAATCTTTGATTGAGTTGTCAAAATAATTTAAATAAATAGAAAATAATTTGTGTAAATTAAAAATTTAAAATTTTTAAGTTTTTCTAGAACTTTTAAATTCAATGCTTTGCAAAGAGATTTTCTTGGAAAATTTCGCTAAATAATAATTCAAATTTATAAAATCAAATTTAGAGTTAATATATATTGACTTTTACGAGATAAATCTTTAAAAGATATGCATCGAAATACGATTAAAGACATTATCTGTGCTTTTAAGCATAAATGGAAAAGATGATCTTGCTTACGGATTCATCAGACCCAAGGCAACTATAAAGCGCTAGTAATACATATAACACCTTGCAATGTAAGCCATAATGGAGAATATCATGAAGTTTTATAAATTCCTGCTGCCTATCTTTGCATTTCTCGGCATGGCAACTAATGTCTTTGCCCAGATTGATAGACAACAGCAAGACGCTTCTAATTTGAATAGAGATTTGAGTGAACGAGATTTTGATGCGTTGGAAGAGTATATTTCTGGAAAGCGCAATGTGGAACTAAAGGAAAAAACTAGCAATTTAAAAATAAGCGGCGATGTACGCTCACAGTGGAGCTATAGGCCAGAAAAAGGGATTAGACCTCTCGTTGATCCAAACGGTAACATTCTGGTACAAAACGAATTTGTTGGAAATGGCCCGTACAAGCAGCTAAGAGGTAGTGGTAAAACAGATCCTTATACCATCAATAAAGCGACTCCTCGTGGTTTGCCTTTGTCCAAGAATGACTTTGATGTGGAATTCAACCTTTATTTTAAATACGAATACAAGAGAGCTTATGCTGTAGCGCATCTCCAGTTTGATAATGCTTGTGGTGTATCAGATAACGGATGGCTTCAAGTGAATGAAGATCCTGCGGGATATCATGGTAGTGGTACCGGTAAAGAACTTAGTTTGAAAAGGGCCTACTGGGGTTATAAGATCTATGAAGATGGTTGCACTCGTTTTGATGTAGAAGTGGGACGTCATAAACTCTATGATGTTTTTGAATCCGAAGTTCAATACAGTAGCCGTATGGATGGTATTGCTTTCTACTATAGCGGAAGTCGTGAAAATATTGGTGAATGGTATGCAACACTTGCAGCTTTTGTAGTCGATGAGCGTGTTAATCATTTCGCCTATGGTGCTGAAGTGGGTTATATGAATATCATGGACTGGGGATTTGATGTTCAATACTCCTTCGTGAATTGGAATAAATATGGTAGAAACCGCTTTTTTGTTCGTAACCCCAACGGATTTAGATTTCAAACGTCTCAGTTGACTCTAACCTACCACTTAAACGAAGCATGGCTTTGTGGAAGACCTGCAGAGATATTTGGTGCGGTATTATATAATTCAGATCCCCACCACAATGCAGACGTCTACAGAGGAACACGTGATGGTCAAATTATCCGCTTTAATACTGCTAACCACCGCAAAGATGGTCGTCAGAGATGGGGATGGTATTTGGGTTGTCTCATTGGACGTGTAGATAAAGAAGGCGACTGGTCATTTGAAGCTCAGTATCAATACATGCAGGCCTATGTATGCCCTGACGATGATGTAAATGGTATAGGAAGGGGTAATGTATTGGAAGAAAGCTTAACTTATCAAAGACGTAGTAATGCTAATTATAAAGGCTGGAAATTCGAAGGCTTGTACGCTCTAACAGACAATCTAACCATAGATACAAAGTTTGAGTTTACAAAGCAGATTAAAAAAAGTATCGGAGGACCCCATCGGTATACGAACTTTGAAATTCAAGGGATATACGCTTTCTAATTTAATTTAGAGCACCTACAATTCTATAAAAGCCGGTATTAGCAGAAATGCTCTTACTGGCTTTTTATGTTTTGTTCGACTGTGATATTAAAGTTAAATTTTTTTAGAAATTGCTCTGAATAAAAAAAAATCAATCGTATCTGCGCTAATTTTTTGAAAAATTTTACAGATGAGAAAAATGATCTAAAAATTTATTAAGATAAGCTCTCAAAGAGCCATTTGAATCATCGAATGCATTTTTGAAGAAGTCAATTATAGCTAAAGAAAAGAAGTTTATTGACAGATTAAATATTCGTTTGACATAAGGTGCTTTCTTATCAAAAGCTGGTATATCACGTATGATTTCATTTTTTTATAACACATTTTTTCTTTTTATTGTTTTACTAAGCGCTCCTTATTTTGTTCACTCTACTATATGTCAAAACGAATCTGATTTTCATCACTCACCTGAGATATATTTAAACAATTCCGAAGTGTCTGGAGTTATTCAAGAAGTTCCCTGTAACATTGTATGTCCGGCTAGCTGTAATTCTGCATGTGTGAATCCTTTACCTCAACACCAGTTTTACATTGCTCCTACATTTTATTATAATGATAGGATTCGTAAAGCAAAATATGATAGTCCATCAAAACAGCACGGGTGGATTTACGGTGTAAAAATTGGATATGACCGTATTAAACGATGCCGTTTATATTGGGGTTTTGAAGCTTTATATGCCACAGGTATTCCTAGAGGTCATAAGGATGATATAAAAAATAAATCACGATTCATCGATCAGAATATTGAATTGCGTTTAGGCTATACATTTCAAATGAAGTCTGGTTGGATCCCTACTTTTATTCCTTATATTGGGTATGGGTATTTAAGAGAGTCCAATAAATTTAAAAGACCCACTCCAGTGATCTATAAATTGAGAATGTCCTTTGACTATATTGCATTAGGATTTCTATCCCAAGTGTATCCTTCTCCTGCATGGGTGTTAGGAGTTAATTTCAAGGCTCGGATTCTTTTAAATAATAAAGCTAGAATTTCGGAAGATCCTTATGGAGAGGATGCGAAATTACATTTTGAAGATAAAGTTCAATATAGGGTGGAATTGCCCATTACATATCGGTTAACACCCTACTGCGATAAATTTGCAATAGCTTTTGTTCCCTATTACGAATATAGACATTATGGATATCAAGCAGATTTCCCCTACGACTTTTTAGACACTAAGCAAAATTTTTATGGATGCGATTTGCGTTTAATGTATTTATTTTAACATGGACTCAAGGGATCTCAAAATTTTTATATTCTGCAGCATCGAAAGGACGAATAGATATTAAGAATTTTTGTTCTACAGAAACAAATCTTGAGATCACTCCAGTATAAAAAAATGTGCTAAGGATAATCCTTATGTTTCATATGCGTTGTTATCAGTGGCTCCGTCATACATTTTTTCCGTTATTTCTCATCTTGTTTACCCCTTTAATTGTGATTATTTTTTGGTATACAAATGTGTTTTTGGGAGGCTCAATCTGGGCGTTCTGGAAATTAGTGGAAGGACAAGGTTTTTTTCAAACATTATGGCAAATTTGTTCTCCTATTATGTTTGGGTCTCCGACCGCCTGGAAAATGATTCTCGTTTTTGCCTTACTGCAGCTAGGATTGATGAAAGTTGTTCCGGGTTCAGTATTTTATGGTCCTGAGACTTCAACGGGACATACTCCGCAATATAAGGCTAATGGTTTTTTCTGTTACCTAATAACTTTGGCCTGTTTTTATTTAGGGGGTTTTCATTGGAAATTATTTTCTCCTACACTGATCTATGATCATTTTGGTGAGCTTTTAGGAGCTTTGAATTGCTTTAGTCTAATATTCTGTTTGTTATTGTATTTTAAGGGACGTTTCATACCTTCAACAGCTGATTCTGGTTCCTCGGGGAACTTTATATTCGATTACTACTGGGGAACTGAATTATATCCGCGTCTAGGTGGATGGGATGTGAAACAATTTACTAATTGTCGATTTGGAATGATGAGTTGGCCCCTTATTATTTTATCTTTTGCCGCTAAACAGAACGAGCTCTATGGTTTAACTAATTCCATGGCGGTTTCTCTTTTGCTTCAATTCATCTATATAACCAAATTTTTTATCTGGGAAACAGGGTATTTGCGATCTTTAGATATCATGCATGATAGAGCAGGCTATTACATATGCTGGGGGTGCTTAGTTTGGGTTCCAGGAATTTATACATCCCCCAGCTTATACCTGGTCAACCATCCTAATCAATTAAATTCCATTGTAGCGTTTAGTATTTTATTTGTTGGAGCCTCGGCTATACTGATCAATTTTTGGGCGGATAGGCAACGTCAAATTGTTCGTTTGAAAAATGGACTATGCAATATATGGGGAAAGCCTGCACAAATTTCTAAAGCACGTTATGTCTCGCATGATGGTAAAATAAAAGAGAATATTCTATTGGTGTCTGGTTGGTGGGGAATTGCCCGTCATTTCCACTATATTCCAGAGATTATTGGAGCTTTATGTTGGACTTTACCTGCACTATTCGATAATTTTATCCCTTATTTTTATGTCATTTTTCTTACAATTTTATTGATAGACCGCGCCTTCCGGGATGAGCGAAGGTGTTCAAAAAAATATGGTGAAGATTGGAAAGTGTACTGCCATAGGGTTCCTTATAAAATATTTCCCTACGTGGTCTAGAATAACTCCTCGCCTAGCTGCGATACTTTGTTCAAAAATTTTTAAATATCTAGTTGCAGACATTCATAAAGGTTATTTATAAGATCCGTATGAAATATAAACCAAGAAAATTCATGATGTGAGGGTTTGTTTAGCTTGTTGCAGACAGATACCTATGATTCATTTATACCTATTTAGGAGAGTTTTGTATGAAAATTTTTTCTACAGTATTAGTGGGCCTTTTTATCCTCTTAAGCCATTTCAATCTCTCTGCAGAAGATGTTATATTAACATCCTCAGATGGTGAATCTTTTGTTGTGGATTTAGAAACCTCTAAGCCTTTTTCACAAGTTCTAGAGGAACTTAAAACATTGTTAGTGACACAACACGAGGGGGATCAAACGGATTCTAACCCAGCTGAAGAAATTACAATCATCTATAAATTAGGGCATCCAAGCATTTATGCGAGTAAAGGATCCAAACAAAAAGGACCTCGAAATTATGCGTCACCCGCTTCGGGTAGTGAAAAGGAAAATATTCGTTATGTCATTCGTTCCCTTGCAAAATATAATTGGACACAATTAGCTAAAGAGGAATCTGCGCTAAGAAAAGCTGGTGATAAAATCAATCATGTTCACCCCTTGAGATTTCTGCAATGCATTTTTACTGATGAAGAGTTAAAAGCGGGCATCTATGTGATACGAAATAAAAACTTAGTTTGGGGAGATTATTACGAAGGCATGAAAAGAAGTTTAAATGAAGAAAGCGATAATAATAATTTAATCCAATTTGCGCCTGATTTTGCTTTACAGGTTGGTGTGGATCTGAATGCCATTATGCCTTACCTACAAGCGCGCCAGTGGGCTGGTCTTGTTGACCTGCTGATTACCTCAATTCCACGCCAAGGAAATCCAGATAGATACGGAATGTGAATAAATAAAACTCATCAATGACATCTCGGGGTGTTCATAAACAAAATGTTTTTTATGTTAAGTGTTGTAGTATTTTGAAGGCTTAAAAAGAGAAGCATTTTGATTGATGACACCCTATAAACAGGAACTCAATATACATACAGGAAGTAGCATGTCGAAAAAATTTTTTTCAAGGCTTAGTTATAGTTTTGGGAATGAAGATTGGCGTTCGGAGCAAGAGGCCTTGAAGATAGGGAAAGGAGATCGTGTGCTGAGTATCACAGCAAGTGGTGATCGACCTCTGCATTTGCTTTTGAATGATTGTTCTGAAATCGTATCTATTGATGCAAACCCCATTCAGAATTATCTGTTAAATTTGAAATGTGTAGCCATGCGTGAACTAGACTACGACACTTATATAGGATTTTTAGGCGCTGTTCCTGCTGTTAAGCGATTGGATACTTTGCAAAAAATTTTACCCCATTTGGATGAAAGAGCCGGTCGCTATTGGGTTAAAAAGAAAAAAATGATCGATCGAGGAATTCTTTATCAAGGGGTCATAGAAAAAAAATGTCAAACGATAGCTTCCCCACTGATTCGTCTTTTTCGTCGAAAAAAAGTCCATAAACTCTTTGAGTTTTCCGATATACATGAGCAGCGAGAATTTGTGCAAAAATCATGGGATAAGGTGTATTGGAGAAAGCTTTTTGATCTAGCGTTAAATTCTACAGCCTCGCGATTTTTCTTAAAATTTATTATTAATGACCCTGGTCTATATGATCATTTAAATGGTTCTGAAAGTGTTGGGAGTTATTTTTATAAAAGGATGCATAATAGTTTAATGGAAAATTTGGCTAGAGAAAGTTTGCTTTTTTCTTTAATTTTCAAAGGTAAAGTGGAAAAAGAGGCCTTCCCCCCCTACTTAACTCAATCGGGTGTTGAGGTTATAAAAAAACGTGTGAATAGAATTAAGGTAAAAGATAGTGATATTATTTCCTACCTACAAGCTTCTCCAGATGATAGCTTTGATTGTTTTTCCTTGTCTGATGTAGCATCTTACTTAAATCAAAAAGATTTTATCACGATGATGAATGAAATTCGACGTGTAGCCAAACCCAACGCAAGGTTTTCTATTAGACAATTTCTTTCTAACCATAAAGTCCCAAACGATATCCAGATGGCTTTTTCTAGAGATCATGATTTGGAACAAAGACTAGAAAAAAATGATCGTTGTTTTGTCTATCGTTACATGGCAGGCACCGTCAATAAGAACCGCTAAGTAAAATAACTTGTGCAGCGTGATTTATAAATTTATAGCTAGACAGGAAATTATCCTGTCATTGCTGTTAATATACGACGTTTGCCTGAAAAAGTTGCTCGCCCATGCATGGCTAGAACATTATCTAATACCATCACATCACCTCTCTTCCACGGAAATGCGATGGTATTAGAATCTAATACATCCATCACATGATACAAATCTTCCCTAGGTATGGGCGTTTCGTCAGCAAAGAAGATTTCATGCAATTTTGTATGAGGCCGTGAGTAGACAAGTTTGACGCCTATATATTTCCACCAACCTAAAAATTTTGGATTTAGATCATATAGATGGGCTTGATTGAACCAGATATCTTCTTGGGTGATCGGATGCTTGATAGTAGCAGGTCGTTTATGGCTTAATCGCATCCAATCATTTTTTGTCCATTGCAACTCAAAATCATTCTCCTTACAGAGTTTTTCTACCTTTTTTTTATCATGCGTTTCGAAAACATCTATCCAAGACTTATGGGCGTTTTGTGCTATTATGCGCATGAAATCACTTTTATAAAAATAGCAAGAAACATATTTTAAACCCTTTTTAATGAAACGCTCTTTTACAGACGAATCGATGTCTTGATAAATTTTTCGTGCATCTCCGATTATGGTTTCGCCTTTTTCTTGTGGAGCAATGTGGCAATAAAAATAAATATGCTTAGGGTATTTATTAACAAAAGATAATTCATTATGAAGGGGAATTTTTACGGAAGGTGGTGCTTCTGTAGACGTGTAAACGCCCTCTCTAACTTTATTACGAGGGCTGTCTCCACCTATATAATCGATAAAAGACCCTGTACCCAGTGCTTCGATAAGCGCAGCAAAGTCGTTTTCATTGCTTACGGGAAACCCACGAAACAAGAGTCCCCCGTACTTTAAAAGATGCTTTTTAAAAACATCTTGGTGGGTTTTTATCATTTGAATGAATTCTTCCATCTTCATCGATTGAGCGGCTTCTATCACAAGCGGAAGGTGAGCTTCGTTGATCCAATTTTCTTTCCAACTCATGGTGCAATCCTTTCTAAAAATTTGTAAAATTTATTTGAGTTGGAGACTAGCAATTTGGCAAAAAAGGCACAACCTTATTTTCAAATTTTTAGAAGTGATGTGTGTTTGGATGGATGAACGAGAAAAGGAAAGGAAGATTGGAGCGTAGCGGGGTCGAACCGCTGACCTCTACAATGCCATTGTAGCGCTCTACCAACTGAGCTAACGCCCCTTAAACATAGCAAAATTGTAGATTGAAGTTCGTTTTTGAGCAAGAAGAAACTGATCAAATGAGGGAGTTTTTATTTTTGGGAAGGGTTAAAATCCAGATCTTCAGTTCACTACCGTTAACTGAAGATCTTTGATTGGATAAAAGACTAGGATGAGGGAGTGAGTCCCGAAGGTAAAGGGCTTTCGAAATCTTTGAGAAATTGCTCCCACTTTTCTTGAATGTCATGATAATTTTTACAAATTTTGCTCATCAAACTATTTGTACCCGTAAAGAGATAGGGTTGACTCTGCAGAAGATCTTGAAAGGCTAGATACACATACTGAATTCTCATGAGTTCTTTTTCTACAGCTAAATTGATGTTAATGACGTGAGCTTGGGATTTTTTAAAGTCTTTAATATCTTGCATGATTTGTATGACTGTAAGAGAGACTTTATTCCACGTACTATTTTCAATATCCAATCCATCCAGACAAGGATGTTGATGAATAATCATTTCTTCTATAGGCATAATCACTGTACTTTTTAAATAAGAACTATGCATCCCTGAATCTTTGAGGGATGGGAGAGAGTCTGAAGATTGGACCTTAGATGAAGGTAAAACGTTAATACTTTGCATCTCTTTAGAGCGCCTATCCCACCATTTTTTTATAGTAGTTTCATGGGAATTGTTTTTAACAAATTGATTAAAAAGCCCTAACATAGCTTTGAATTTTCTATTCGTTGAATCCTGAATACAAAGATATTGATGAATGTTGGTGAGATGACATAAAAAATAATTGATGTGGGGACGAATTTTCTTTTTTATATTAGGATCTTCGGCATATTTTTTCAAATCACTTAGCGATAAGGTAATTTGTGTAAGGTTAGAGATTAAAGATTCTACTGAATCTGATTCAAGGGGGGCTAAGCACGGGTACTCAATTTTAGTTTGTCCATCGGGCTCTTTTGTGATGGTTAACAAGGTCTTTATCTTTTCATGATAGTTCCCCCCTGGTGTAGAAAATGATGTGGATAATGCCATGATGATCCTCCTGTAATAATGTATTTTTGGTTAAGTATAGTGCTGATATGGATAGTGAAAGAATAATGGGGTCATTTAAGCTTCTGTTAACAACAATATGTTTTCTTTGCAAGTGATTTATTACTCTAGAGGGATTTAAAGGTTTATAAATTTCAGGATTATGAAATAGGATATCCGTGAAGGTGGCCTATGATCAACGATTAGAGAGCAATCACGTGTTTTAAGTACGGAAACTGTCAGAAACCCTAAAAGGGGACTCTCCTATTTTTCACATAGAAAGATGATCAAAGATCTTATGAAAGATGTTGGAGATCATCAGGGGAGATTTCTCTTTCAAAGGCTTTTAACCATCGCTCAGTGGTTGATAAGCCATCCTCGTCAGAAATTTTTTTCGAAGGTTTAGGGTTTCTTCTTTTTTTAGATGGCTCGGATTTAATCGTCGCCTTGGCATTTCTTGCTTGAGTCGCAAGCAATTGAAAAGTAGTTTCAAATTGTTCAAGGTAGTATTCGAAACATTCTTCTGAGGTACTTAGCTGATGAGGAGGATGGGTAGAATCAACTTTTGGTTTTACGTCTTTAGTTGGTGGGGTGAGTTCTAGAAGGGGTTTCTTTTTATTTTTGTATCGACGATTTAACCAACTTAAAAATTCTTCTACAGATTCTGTTTTTGCATGTCTACGACGCACAGACCAAGCTAATCTTTTATCAGAGGTTACAACCGTGACATATTGCGGATTTTTTTGATGCTTTATTTCTTTTAGAATAAAGTCGTCCGCTGTTTCTCCATGTTCTGTAAAGCGGATTTCTAAGTGTTGGTAATGATGTCTTGAGGACTCACCTGTCTGATATTGAGCATCAAAAATTAATGTGACGTGCAGATTAAGACGTTTAATTTTACGGTTTAAGTCACGAATGATAGCCTCTCTTTGTAATTGGAGGTCATTTCCCGCTCTGATGACACGAAACATCAGGTTATATCCGTCTATAAAGTAATGCATAAATGCTTATGAATAAAAAGGTGTTTGAGCCTGCTGGAAAGTTAAAAAATCTGCTTTTAACACAATCTGTGCAAAAAATATAGAACTGTTTATGGTATAAATATTCGTGACTGTGGAAAAGCCAAAAATCTCTTTCTTGAGCATTAAACTTCTTTCAAAAGACCATTGGACTGCTAAAATCGTTGTTTTTAAAAAAGAGTCTACAAGATTTTTAGTCATAGGGGAAATCTCAATAAATCTTCGGAGAGACTAAATTTAACAAACATTCTTTTGTGAATGTTTAGAACGCATATTTTGTGTTGAGACCCTAGATTCAACGAGAACACACAAATACAACCATTCGGATCAGTTAGCTATTGAGTGCTTCCAGTGTAGGCAATAATTTTTCTAAAGCTTTACGTCGATGAGAAATTTTATTTTTAGTTTGTTCGTCTAACTCTGAAAAAGTTTTATCATAATCATGTTTTATAAAAAGAGGATCGTAACCAAACCCATTTCTTCCTTTTTCTTCTTCCAGAATCAGGCCTTCACAGGTTCCAGAAACAGTTTTTTTGATGCCCTCTGGCGAAGCTAAGGAAAGCCAACATTCAAAATATCCCGTACGTTGGATATCTTGTAAGCCTTGCATTTGCTTCAAGAGCTTTTGTCGATTTTCTGCATCCGTAGCCTCTTCGCCAGCATAGCGAGCTGAGTAGACACCAGGTGCGCCTTGTAGAGCAGGAATAACAAGACCTGAATCATCTGCAATCACCCATTTGCCTAATTTTTTTGCCGCATCCAAGGCCTTAATTTCAACATTCTCTTTAAAAGTAGCCCCGTCTTCTGGAGGGGCTTTGTAGTCAGGAAAATTGAGTAAAGATAAAATATCGAGATGTTGAAGTCGTTTGTACGATTTTAACATCTCACGTAATTCTCGAATTTTATGGACATTGCTGCTCGCTAGAACAAGTTCCATTTAATCTCCTAAAAAACTACTGATTTTAGATACCGAATACTCTTCTTCTCTAAATTTAAAGATATCGCCCTCTTTACAACCTACCATCGCTTGTGCAAACTTAGATTGAAAGGATAGAATATGCTCATCAGGGTTAGCATCCCAAGGACCTAAAATTTTATAAGTGATTTTATTACCGGCGGCATCTGAAAGTTCTACAACACTTCCCACACCCACTTCATCTTGCAATATATCTGCTTTAGTAATGATGCGAGCACGTTTAAGTTGTTCCGATAGAGTCTTTAACTCACCTTGGAGACGCCCTCTCCTTTCTACGGCAAATTTATATTCTGAATTTTCTCGAAGGTCTCCCAATGCACGTGCAGCTTCCACCTCACGGGCATTTTCTACAATCTCCACTGTTCCAATTTGACGAATTCTATCTTGAGTTTTCATATAGCCATCTTCGGTTGTCCAGATGACATTTTCATCCCAATGTTTTTTCTTATGCTTAGCGTCTGCTAAAGAGGGGTGGACAACTTCCGCCAATGAACGGAGAATTTTAATATCATGATCAGTAAATGTTTGACATTTCGAGACCAGCAATAAAAATTCTTTTATAAACTCTAAAGAAGTACCTTCTATAATCACACGTACAAGCGCATATCGCTTATTAGTGATCATATTATAGATCTTTTTGACCAACTCACGATATTCGGGTTTGCTCTCAATTTGACTTAAAAGAATCAGGAAAGATTCAAAAAATTTGCCTACACCTTCTTTATCACTAAAGGGGAGGGAAGAGTCTTCTCGGCTAGCTAATTTTTGAAAGTACCAAACCAATGTCTCGGGTGCTTCTACCGGATGATGTTGCAGATCATCTAGTTTTTTAATCAGCTGATCGCGTGTTTCAGCTTGGTTTAATTCTTTTAAAATATAATCCTTGATGGGACTTTGTTGATTAGAGACTAGAACCTGTAGAAATATTTCAGACCAGTCATTTCTAAAATCGCGCACAAGGGTTAAGGCTCGCTTTCTAAAGGCTTGAATATCAATTTTGTTTATGATTTCAGGTATATCTTTTATAACGCGAATCAAGCTTTCAGCTGTTTTACCTTCTACTTGATGGGAAAACATATTCTCTAGGAAAATATAGATTTGTAATTCTTGCTCTTGCGATAGATTCTTATCAGAAAGAAGTTCTAAAAGTTTGTCCTTAAGGTGGTTTTTAATATCCTGATGCTTGCGTGCATTCGGCAGATCTCTAATAAAATTATAAGAAGATTGTATAAATTCATCAATGCTAGAGATATCTTGTAGTGCGTTTTCCATTCGTTCTTCAGCAGTTAATTCGGCTTTGCGCAGGCGGAACGGATCTTTTAGTTGAGTGGGACTTTCTATTAAAGGATCTTTCTTTAACTTAGTGCGCGTTCCCTGCCACCATTTTGTCCACTCTGCATCAGGAATTACAAGTTCACACAATTCATCTTTAATTTCTGCTGCATTTTTAGGACCTAAATCCCGTAAAAGTAGCTTAATGATTTCAATAGGATTTTCTTTTGCATCTTTTTCTAATTTGTCAGGGTTAGCAAAGCGTCGTGCTAAAAACTTATCTTGGCTGAGGGGGATGAGTGTTTTAAAAGCATTCGCATAGCTGAGATGTTTACGACCTGTGACATTTTCGAATTCAATAGTGACTTGTTCTCGGATAGGCGATATGTCTACGATTTCTCCTGTTCCCCATCCACCAGTATGAAAGACGAACTCACCTTTAGCCATGTGAGCTAAAAGGTCAAAGTTGGAAATTGCTCCTTGAAAGTTTTCTTTAGTTCTTAGTCCCACTAATTTTAATCGTTCATTGAAGAGGGGGTCATGCCCGTATTTTTGTGTGAGCAATTTGAGAGAGATATCTGCAAGAATAGGACTATTGGTCGTTTGTATATCGATTAAGTGTCTCATGATTTGATAGCTGCTCTCTGGATCGTTGATTTTTTCCCATAGAGGCAGAGTAGTTTCAACAACTTTTCCGAAAGGTTTGGCAAAATCAGAGTTTTTCAATAATTTCAAAAGATAGTCCAACTCCTCAACTTCGACAATATCGCACGTGCAATATTCTTCCCAAAGTTGTAAGAACTTGGCAAAGTTACGGTTATTAATCTGTGCCTGAAATTCTTCCAGATAACCCATGGCAGATCGCCCCTTATTATTTTAAAGATTTTAAAAATAAAAAAAATTCTAGTTTATCAAAAGAAGTATAGCTATCTAAGAGTAAACTGTAAAGATCTATTCTTAATAGGAGAGTTAAATGATTTATAAAATCTTTAAAATTTAGATTAATATAATTTTGATTTTATTGGATAAAGGATGATTTTTATTTTAATAGTACCTAAATGTTGTTTTTTTTATTAATTTTGTTGTTATGTGAATTTGCTGAAATTTAAGATATCCGAATTTTAAGTTGGCTTCGGTATCTGATTTACTTGTAAAGAAAATATTGTTAAAATTGAGTTAGAAGTATTTCTCAAACGGAAGTGAAAAATGGATGATAAAAATTTGCAAAAACCTTACAAAAGTGAGACTTCCCCCTCTTCATCAAAAATTCCACCGCATTCAAAACCTGTAATTAAGCCCAAAATTGATTCCGTGGTTGTGCCCCCAGCTTCCCTAAAAACCGAGGAGTCTTTGAACTTACATGGGGATCCCGAGATCAATGATATGCTCAATAAAATGTATAGAATGCAGGAAGATATTCAGTCACGACTGGGCGAAATTTATGACAATGCGGGGCTTTCCACAAATCAAATTAAAACATATTTGAATAATCCTAACAATTTTTCTCCAGAAATTTGGCAGAAAATTCAATCACAAAGAGATCTTTTAGAGAAAAAAATTTTGGATGTTTTAAAGCTATACGCAAAAAAAGAAAAAAAAGGTTTTTTAAGTGGTCCTGGTGAAATCTCAAAAGAAAGAAGATCTAAAACTCTGGGTGCACGTCGTAACTGGATTCCTATGTAATAAAAGATTAGGAGTGAATAAATGATCAATCGTATAGACCTTTTTATGCCACCTGAGAACAGGAGCAGATATAACGTTCTTTCCCATTTTACAATTAAATTAGCAGAGGCGCTCTCTCAGGCAGGAGTTAATTGTCGCATTTTAAAGGCCGAGAGGGACAACCCTAAACCTTTTTTAGAAGCCTTATTCAATGATCCTCCTGACTGTACATTATCCTTTAATGGATTATTGCCGGATAGTAAAGGGCAATTTTTTTGTGATATGATAAAAATCCCTCATGTAGCCTGCTTAATTGATTCTCCTACGCATTTTCTTATACTTGCGAGTAGTCCCTATTCTATCATTACAGTGCCCGATCGTTTCAGTACGCAATTTTTCAAAGGATTAAAGTTTGAAAATGTTTTATTCATGCCACACGCAGTGGAGAAAGAATTATTTGATAATCCTGAACATATAGAAAAAAAATATGATGTGACCATGCTTTCCTCATGCATTGATTATAAATCCCTAGAGGAATCTTGGCCTTCTAGTTATCCAAAATCTGTGTGTCATGCCATGCATGAAGCAGTCGAGATTTCACTTTCTGATGGAGAAACATCTTGCATGCAAGCCTTTATTCAAGCCATTGATCGTCATATTGAAGAGAGTGGAGAACAGCCAGGGATTTTGAATTATCCAGAAATCATTGATCAAGTTGAAATGTATGTGAAGGGTAAGGAAAGGGTAGAGTTGTTAAAAAGTATATCTGATACCCCTGTTAACCTTTTTGGAGCCCCGATTGATCTTTGGAAAAAATATCTAAAAAATCAACCGAACATCATCTATCATGATCCGGTCAATATTAACATCGCCATTGAAATAATGAGACAAAGTAAAATAGTTCTTAATAGTTGTGCGTGGTTAAAAGATGGGACGCATGAGCGGATTTTAATGGCAATAGCGTCTGGTGCTTTAGTGATTACTAGTGAAAATATCTATATGCGAGAACATTTTGAAGATAGACATAGCATAGCTTTTTATAAGTTGGGTCAATGGAAATCTGTTAACCAGCAAGTGAATGAGTATCTTTCTAATTCTTTATTAAGGCATCACGTAGTTGCAAAAGGGCAAGAGATCGTGAAGCGTAAACACACATGGGATCAGAGAGCAAAAACACTACTAAAAGAATTACCACCCATAATTAAGCGTATCAAGTCTTCGTAGATGAATTAAAATACAAGAATATGATTAAAAAAGTGGACTTAATAGCGCCTCACAGCAGTCAATATGGGGCACTTTATCATTTTACTGAAAAGATGTATGAGGCTTGGTTAAGAGCGGGCTATCAAGCTCGTTATTTCAAGAATGCAGAACAGGGTTTGCACGTGATGGAGAAAGATCCTCCCGATCTCATCATCGGATTCAACGGCATTCCTCGTGATAAGCAAAGAGGTTTTTTTTGTGATATTCTCCAAAAGTGCTATTTAACATTGCTTGTAGATCCCTACTATAGGTTTTTTGATGTACTCTCTAGTTCTAACGTATTTATAGGGTGTGATGATTTTTCCAGTCTTACAGCACTTAAAAGCATCAATTACTCAAAAGTTCTCTTTGTTCCTCATGCCGTTGAGAGGGATTTAGAAGCTTGTTTTGATCAGGAAAAAGTATATGATGTGAGTTTAATGGCTACTTTTATTGATTTCGAAAAAAGAAAAGAGGAATGGAAAAAAAACTATCCAAAAAAAATTTATGAGGCCATGAGTCGAGCGGTTGAAATTACATTTAACGAACCTTCGATTTCATTCATTGAGGCTACTATGGGCCAACTACAGTTAGAATATCAAAAAGACTCTTCTCTAAAAAGCCTTGAAATAGATCTGTTTGCCATCCTTAAAGATATTGAAATTTATGTGAAAGGAAAAGAACGTGTCGATATACTAAAAGCCATTCATAGTACTCCTGTTCATGTTTTTGGACATACAACTGACGATTTAAGTTGGAAGCAATTTTTTAAGGATCAAGCAAATATCATCATTCATGCTCCTATTACTTATGAGGAAAGTCTTAAGGTCATGCAACAAAGTAAGATTATCCTAAATAGTAGCATCAAAAATAAATATGGGGCTCATGAAAGAGTCTTTTCGGGTTTAGCCGCAGGAGCACTTGTGATAACTAATGAGAATGCATTCCTTTCCCAATATTTTTCGCATGGACTTGATATCGTATTTTATAGGTACAAAGAATTGGATCAACTCGATTCTTTGGTTAAGGACTATTTGATGGATGATAATGCACGTCTTCAGATGGTTGAAAACGGGCGAGATCTCGTGATGACTTATCACACGTGGGATGAAAGAATTAAGATGCTCGAGAGAGATCTTTTTCCTTTAATTCAAACATGATTTAGCAGGGTGCTTGGAGTTTTAAATACAAACTTGATATAATAACAGTAAGCAATCGACTATTCCCTTAAAGTTTAATTAGATTAAGGAGGTTTTGCTTGATTTCAAAAACTCAAACTCTAACTGAATTCGCTCCTATCGTCGCTGACTTTGAAGGAGCCATTACATCTTGCTTAAACATTAGGCCAGATGAAGTCTTATTAAAGGATTTTGGTGGTCAACCTGTCATCACAGTCATATTTTCTAGTGGCAAGAGGCTGGATTTACCTTTGCACATGGACGTCGAAGAGTATTCCCTGGGAAGGTTAATTATTCCTGAAAAATGTTTTAAGGAAGCCTCAAATGACCGAGAAATTCAAGATTTTCTTTTGGGACTTTTTGATAATCAACGCTTTATTGATGTAGAAGTCCTTGATGATGAACGCTCTATATTTATTGAACCTGTAAATATCAAAAAATATAAATTTAGCATGACGTTTATGTATTAAGAAAAAATGGAGAAAAGATTATTCTTTTCTCCATTTTTTTGTATTTAATTAAAGATAAGTCTCTTGAGAAACATATCTAGAAAATTCATTTAATGATTAACTCGAGAGAGTCTACTATTTATCTTTTCTAAAGTTTTATCAAAAATTTCATGGCTACTCCATATTTCTAAACGCTTACGCGCACGTGTGACAGCGGTGTAAACTAGCTCTCTTCCAAAGTGCTCGCTTCCTTCAGGCATTAAAACTAATACCTCATCAAACTCACTGCCTTGACTTTTATGAATTGAAAGACAGAACGCATATTCATAGCTAGGCAGTAACATAGCTGGAATTTTCCTGTCTCCAAAAGTGGCATAGTCGCCTAAATGAATGCGTCCTGCAGGATCTATGGGTGGATGAAGCACGAGAAAGCCTATGTCTCCATTAAACAATTGTTGTTTGGGTTGGTTAGATGTAATCATAATCGGTAAAACAAAGGTCTGTTTCTCCCCCCATTTTTTAAAGAGTTCTTTAAAGAAAAAAGCATTGAGTTGATTGACACCAAAAGGGCCTTGTCTTAAGGGTGTGAGTAATCTAAATGACCTAAAGCTTTCAGAAGAGTTAGAACCATTTGTGTTTTTTAAATGTTTCCAAACCTCTTCCCATAGGCTGAGCTGAATTTCTACAGGAGAGGAGTTTTTAGAAATTTGTTTAAATATTAATGCTTGATTGGATTTATTGATGGCTTGAAAAGCTTGTGAACAGGAGCCATCTTTAATAGCTTGAGAAAGATCAACAATACTTTGAAGTTCAGTTCTTAAGCAATTTTTAAGGACGATAAATTGATGAGAAGGACACAAGGATAACATATCAGAAAAAAAGGAACCTGTGCCTACAGGAGGGAGTTGAAAAGGATCTCCTATTAAAATAAGTCTTGCACCTGGCTTAAGAGATCTAAGAAGATGAGACATTAAACGAATGTCAATCATAGAGCATTCATCAATGACTAATAAATCAGCTTGAATTGCTCTTATGTCTGAGGAAACATGATTAGATTTAAGACCTAATAAGCTATGCAATGTGGTGGCTTGTAATGGAGGCAATCCTTCCAGATATTGAGTGGCTTTATTCAAACTGTTTTGTAAATTGGCTGCAGCTTTGCCTGTCGGGGCAGCTAAAGCTATTCGACATTTTTTTTTGTGAATGAGAGGTAGTGCTTCCCAAAAAGTCTTTATAAGTAAACCTGCAGTGTACGTTTTGCCTGTACCTGGTCCACCTGCGATTAATGTTAATGAATGATCTGAGAGTTGTTTAATAGCCTGTGCCTGCTCTGGCAATAGTTGTTTATCATGTAATAACTGAAGGAGTTGATGTTCGATACACTGTTCATCGAGAGGTAATTGAGGAGGTGTATTTATTAGTTGTTGAAATAGTTGAATACAGATAGATTCTGAATCCCATTGTTTTTGAAAATAAAAAAGATCTTGATATTGATATATGGGAGTAGGAGAGAGGGGTTGATCTATGCTTTCTATTTTTGAGACAAGCTTTAAAGGTAGCTCTTGAATGCTACTTTTTATCATATTTTGTAATTCTTCCCAATTAACTATAGAGAGGACTGAATCATCTTCAAATTCCCAAAGATCTTTAAGCGGGGGTTGAATCTCTTGATTGTTCACTTTTATGCATAAGTGACCCATTCTAGAAGCTAAGGAAAGGTGCAATATTAGAGGAATAACTTCTGGGTGTGAGGGGGCAAATTGTTCTTGTAACAATTTGGCTAAAGCGATGTCGACATAAGGAAGTTTAGCAAGGATCGAAGGGTCTATCAAACTTTTAGCAGGAGATGAGGAGTTCATAAAAATTTAAAGATCCCGTTAGATGTTTCACTGTTAGAATTCAACCCTCTTAGAAAAATATAATAACATCCTCCAAAAATTTCCTTAAACGGTCTTGGATCAAGAAGCTTTAAATAACGCTTTAAAGCTTCTTGATAGATCAATGCTTGCATATCGTATCTATGATGTATAACGGCTTGACTCATGGCTTTTTGCGTATAATAAGATTCATCGGGACCTAGCCAATTACTTTTCCAATCCACGAGGTAATATTGGTCTTGATGAAAGAATACAAGATCGATCACTCCTTTTAAAAAACCTTTATTCCACGTGAGTTCTTCTATGCAGGGTTCATTTTCAAAGGGGTATAGAAATTCAATTTCTCTGTAGAGTTTTTGAGAAGATATCTCATAGAGAGCGAACCCGTCGATGTGAATGTTTGTTGCCCTCAAAATGATTTCATGGATGACTTCTTCCCACTCCTCAAATTGTGTGCCTTGAATTAAAGCTTGTGTGTAATTTTTTAACGTGGCTAAGGTCATATTTGAAAAGGGGATAATCTCTAGAATTTTATGCAGCAATTTACCTGTCAAATGGTTAGAGGGCAGACAATGAAAATTTTTTAAAGGAGGAAATTGTTGTTGATGAGGAATTAAAGAAGGATTTTCTAAATAAGGGTTTTTCTGCTTACTTAAAGAAGTAAACGAATAAATATAGCTGGGCCTTCCAGGAACTTGAACTTTATGGGGGGGGGTGAGTGTATTTTGAATGGGCAACCTATACGGATTTAACGAATAATGCGTGTCATTTAAATAGGTATAAGAAAATAAATTTGGATGTGCTTTTATGATATTTTGAGAGCCTATTCCTTGGTTGTGTTCTATGCGTTGATACATCTCTGAATAATTGCACGAAGTTTGTCCAAATCTAGCAAGAAAAAGATCCATAGGAGATGCGCAACCCCACTCTACGTTTTTTTTTTCGGATTCATCAATGATACTAGGTACATATAAACGGTATTTAGCTCGCGTGAAAGCGACATATAACTGACGCATTTTTTCTGCATCCAGTTCTTCACAATACCGAAGGTATGCATCAGATTGATAATCTAAATGAGGAATCAGTCGTTGTTTCTGGCCGCTTTTTTGAGGAACTAATAAATCTGTTAAAGGTGTGCGATGAATCATTCCATAAGCAAATACAATATCGTACTCCAATCCTTTACTATTGTGTGTTGTCAAAATAGAGACAGCTTCTTTTGTAGGGTCACTAAAATTTTTTAATCGAACCTCCTCTTCAGCGGATACATTTTTGTAATCTTCCAGGAAGATGACTAATTGATGAGGTTGTTTAGGATATTCATTTTCATGTTCCATTAGTAATGCGGAGATTTGATGCAGTTCATCGACTAGTAAATCTCCTTTATCTCGACTTAAAAGGGTTTCAATAGCAGTATGGCCCGTGGGATTGAAATTGCGCGAATGTAAAACGTAATCAATAAATTTCCCAAAGCCTTCATGAAGGAGAATATCCCTAAAGTGATAAAATTCAGCGATGAGATTTTCTAAGTTAAAAGGATCATTCAAAGTTTGTATTTGAGAATAATTCCAGCCGAAGATGGGCCCTCCGAGAGCAATTTTTATATAACTCTCATTTCTAGGTTGAAGAACCGCTACCAAAAGTTCTTTTAAACAATCCCAAGCTATGGATTGATTCAAGGGATTTTGTCTTTGAAGTGTGAAGGGAATGTTATACTTATCTAGATATGCAGATAAACGTTGTGCCTGAAACTTATCCTTAATCAAGACAGCCATTTGATTAAATTTGACTTGATCGTCTTGATTTAAGTGTAGCATTTCTTGAGTCATGAAAGGAAAAAATAAATCTTCTTCTTGTTGCTCTGTAGGAAATTTATTTGAATTTTTGGAGCAGAGCTTTGCTTCAAAGAAATGAATACTGCAGAGCGAATCTGAGAATTGTTTATCTTTTGCTAGAGGCGAAGCTTCAACTGCTGGATATTTAAGATGCTCTTGAATCGAGAGGCGGGGCAAACAAAAAAGATTTGTACACTGACTAAATAAAGTATTTAAACCTTTTATCATTGAGGGTTGAGAACGATAATTAATCGCTAAAGAGGTTTGATGTTCATCTCCCATACATTTAGCCGCATCTAAATAAGTGTATATGTCTGCTTGTCTAAAAGCATAAATCGACTGCTTGGGGTCACCTACTAAGTAAAGAAGGTAACGTGTTTCATCTAAAAATAATTGTTTGAATATTTCCCATTGAATCGGATCAGTATCTTGAAACTCGTCTACAATAGCCGCTGAAAAACAGTTTTGGACATTGGATAAAAATTGAGGATTTTTTAGCGCCTTAATCATGGAATTTAAAAGGTCGCTTTCGCGATATTTTTCCTCGTCAGCCATATATTTTTGGAAAAAATGATAACAATGATAAAGTAAACGTGAAAAAATAAATTCATAACTTCTAGCTTGTTCGACAATTTGGGCTAAGTTATTCTGAACTTCTATTATAAAGTCAGGGTAAAATAAGGAACTTTTAGGGGGATGCGAGGATAATTTTTTCTTATTGATGTTTTCTGGTTTAAAAAATTCACAAATTAATAATCCTTCTTGGATTAATAAATCCAAATCCTCTCGATTCCAAGAGTCTTTTTTAAACATTTCTAAGAAGCGATAGATGAGTTTTGTGTCTTTATTTTTTAATAGCTTATAATAAGGTTGAAGTTTCTCAAAATCCTGAATTAAATAGGCTGGGTCTATTTTTAATTTTAGCTTTATTTCATGCATCATTGTCTGAAAAATAGACAAATCGTTTGAAAAACTAGATGTTTCTACAAATTCATAATCACTGTTGATATAGTTTAGGATCTTTTGCTGAAGGGCATCGATATTATTTTTATGATTTTTAAGTAGAATCTCTATCTGCGCAGAACTATAAATATTTGGATGAATGCTGGTACGAAAAAAATCTTGGATTAATTGGATTTGGTCGGCTCTTGTAAATGTATTTTCCTCTGCTCCATCAGCGCCAGTATAAAAATCGCTTTCGAACACAAATTGTGTTAACATGCGTAAGCAAAAACTATGGATGGTATATATATGGGCTTGATCGAAAGTTGCAAGGGCACGCTCCAGACGTTTTTTAGCTCTATCAATCGCCTCTTTTCCCTGCTCTAGAATCAATTGTAAATAATCAGGTACGTCTTCCAACTTTTCAAGATTTAAATAGGCTATCGATTGTTCTAAGCGGTTACGTATACGCAGTTTTAGATCTCTTGTCGCGGCACGTGTAAAAGTAACTACGAGAATTTGTTCAAGAACTTTAGGTTGATTCGTTCTAGGATCGTTTTCAATCAGTAAGCGTGTGACAATGTTTTCTATAGAAAACGTTTTTCCAGTACCAGCAGAAGCTTCAAGGAGATGGTTTCTAAAAATATTCAAGTTTCTATTTAAGACATTAAATTGATTCATCTTTACCTGTCCATGCCTTGTAAACGGGATTAAAGATCTCGTCGGCTTTAGATTTCCATTTTTGAATCTGTCTTTCGTCAGGCGAACCTGTACGATAAATCCATTTTAAGTAAGGATTAAAAACTGGATTAAATGGGTCGTTAAGGCTTTTTAAAATGGAGTGTTGAATGTTTTCCTTTTCTAGGATGATGGGGAGCCACTCCTGAGACAAGGGAGATAGTTGTTCAAGTGTTTCAAAATAGTATTGAAGAATTCTCTTGAGTTCCTTAGAAGAGTCTTCAAAGTAAGGTTTTTTTATTCTTCCCGTTTTGAGGCATAACAGTTGCTTTTTTATGGGTAAACGGTACAGATCAATCAAATAACATAATAAAATAAAATCTACCCAAGGCTTGAATAGATCTTGAGAGGTTCCCGAAATATTGGCTAGCAAGCCTTCTTTACAAACATCAACTAGGCGGCCCACAATCGAAACCCGCCCTGAAGGATTCATCTCTATTTCAAGAGCAGGATATTGCCAAACTTTTTGCTCATTGTTGTGATTTGTAGTATTTTCATTTAATTCGATATCAAAAATAGAGAGGGGATCTACTTCTAATTTTATTAAAAGCGCATGATGTTTGTTTACAGCGTTTTGTATATGGTTAATCGCGGTCTGCTTGAATACTCCAAGTGGAAGTTTTCCTGATATTTCTGTTTCTTGGAGACATTTACTCAAGGGATTTCTTAAGGAAGATTTTTTTATTAAGTGCATTTGCAGGGGGTCTATCACAAAGGCTTCATCTATTAACAAACCTTCCTCTTCATCTTTGATGTACATACCAAGGTTTTGATTCAAATAATGCTTTATAGGGTTGTTAATTGCCGTTTTAAGATTTCGGACGTCAAGGATCAAGTCTTTACAGCTTAACGCAGGAGAGGATGGTTCCTCAAAAGATTGTATGAACTGATGGGCTGGTTTTTTTTCTTCGTTGTAATAGGCCAAAGCACACTGATAGTTTTTAAGAGAAAAATTTTTTAACTTTGAGGAGATAGAAAAATACTGAGCATCATAAAATCGATAGGGATGGGAATAAATAAGTTTCTCTACCTCTCGAGGTTCAAGAAAATAAGATTTTTGAATGTAATTCATTAGCTCAGTGATTAGGCCTGAAGGAGCCTGTTCTTTACCATCTTTAGAGGAATACTGAGGATAGGAGAAAATTAAATAACGTCTTGAAGAAAGAACAGCTTCCAAAAATAAGTAACGATCATAGTCTAGTCGATGAGGTCGGTAATCACAAGAAAGATTGTTTTTCATGAGATTGAGAGAATCCTCTTGCGTCATTCTCGGAAAGGCATTTTCATGCATTCCCACTAAGGCAATGATTTTAGCAGGAATCGCACGCATGGGCAGCATAGAGCAAAAGCGTACGGATTGTAGGTGATTTTCATGATAGCTATTTTTTTTTGTCTTAAAATAGCTTTCAAGGTGAATTTTAAAATTAGAGAAAGTAATCCTATGATCTGGAATCCATACGGCAGCTTGAATGAAGTTTTCTAAAAGTTTAAATAAATCATCTTCTTCTTCATCCAGATCCTTCTCCTCTATCAAGTAGTCTATGATTAATTTTCGGAGTATTTTGACCCATTCTTGATAAGTCTTTAGAGTCGTAGAGGATAACTCTTTTAAGTCCTCTTTAAGCTGACGTAAAAGCTTTATAAAATTGCCTAATAAAATACCCTGACTGTTTTCGATGTTTAAAAAAGGTGAAATGGCGCACTCCTCGCTATTTTTATCCATAGCGAGCCCCAGGAGTAGCCTTGCAAATCCTCCTTCCCATGTTCCATTTGGGGTGTTTTCAATCATTTTCCCTTGATACTTTTGCTGCAAAAACTCATTCCGATGCTCTTCATCTCTACCCCAGCGGATTTGAGTTTCTTCTATCCATGCACGCAAGATCGTGAGATCTTCCCTTTCAATTCGATGTCTTTTCTGAAAGAAAGGACTGTTAAAAAATTCCAAGATTTCTTCAGCGTTCCAGCGGGAAAATGAAAGTTGAATTAGCTGCCAAAAAGATTGAATGAAAGGATGATTTGAAAGAGCACTTAAATCCATCAGTTTGAAGTCTAACACACTGTCTGATGCTCCAAAAAATTGCTGAATGTAGGGCGCATATTCGTGTATGTCAGGCGCCATCACAATAATATCGGATGGTTCAATATCCTGCTCTTTATCAATGAGATGCAATAATTGATGATATAAAATTTGAATTTCGCGTTGACGATTCGGAGCTTGATGGAGTTGTATAGATTCATCTGCAGGAATATGGAACTGATGGGTTTTATTGTTACGCATAGTCAGTAAATCTCCGTGGATATAATCCAGTAGAGAGAGGGGTTGAGTTGTCGGTTCCCAGATTAGACTATCATCTATATACTCTGCATAGGGTCCCAAAAATCGAAAGAGTTCTGGCATTCTGTAGTGAGTAAAGGTTTCATAGTCTCCTTTTTCCAATAATTCAGCCATTTTTCTTCCTTGTTTACCCCAGTTAGCTAACAATGTATTTTTATCTCTAAGGTAATCTTCCAATTCGTTTTGTTCTTGCTCTGAAACTTGTTGTCGGTTCCAATACTGCTGAATATATTTGGACTCTCCATCAGATAAAATATCACTCCAAAAATGATAACAAGGGGATAATGTGTAAAAATAGACAGGAAAGAAGTGGCTGGCTTTTTCGATAAGGGCAAATTCGCTAGCGGGCATAAAACTAACGGAAAATAAATGTAAAAAAATATTTGTAAAAGACTCATCTTTAATTTTTAAAGACGTATATTCTTTTGCAGGATAACTCCAGCCTTTGTTCCATGTGGAAAATAAATGCATCCACAGAGCTTGTTGCCAACCATGCTCCGGCTGCCAGCTTTCTAGCATAGCGTGACCGTATTTTCCATAATCGTAAAAAATCTTAGCTAAAGTTTGCGACAAGGTAGTAATTCTTTTTTCACTTCTTAAATTTAATGTATGTGAATATTTTGATAATTTAATCTTTAAATAATTCATGAGGGGTTCCCATTGTTCTTTTTGTGGGCTGGGAAGTTCACTCCATGAATCTGCAATTTTTCGAATATGGGCTTCTATGGCTAAAGTCAACTCTAAAACACTAGGATAATAGGGAAGGTTTGTTTCTGGGATTAACAGCTGGGAAATTTTTTTATAGGCTTCATCCAGATCCAAAACTTCTAATCCCATGGCAATCCCCATTGTTGGATCTTCAGCCAATTTTAACAATAACCACGATTTAATAGCCGCAGTGGGGACTATAATTAAGCGTCGTGCAAACGGGAAATCTTTAGAGTAAAGATTCTGTTTAAAATCTAGATAAAGTTGTTCAATTCGATTGCTATAAAATATTTTTAACATAAAAAGTCTACGTTTGAACATTCATTTTAAAGGCTATAGGCTAAATTGTGAAGAAGAAACCTGAATTTTGTTTTTTCGCATGATACACCCCATTCCCCTTAGCAGGAGGGGCTATAGTCTGAAACAATAGATTCCTTATCTAACGATCTTCAATAACTTTAGTTTTTTTAAACAAGACTTGCTATATTTTTTGCTTGAGTCTAAACTGATAACTCCCCATACTAGGTCTTTATAAAAAAGATCATAAATTGTATGTTAACGCCTTTAATTCGTAAGTTCTCTTCTTTCACCTATTTAAATGTGACTCAATTTTTAGGTGCCCTCAATGATAATATCTATAAGCTTCTGATTGTTTTTTTCTTAATAGATCAAGAAGGGATCGAGAACGGCCATAAAATTCTTGCCTTAACTGGAGCAATTTTTGTACTCCCTTTTCTCTTAATTTCTGCATTTTCTGGCATTCTGGCTGATAGATATAGTAAGCGCAATATTATTGCTTTTACCAAAGTTTTAGAATTAATTGTGATGGGTCTTGGGGTGGTAGCATTTTGGTATGAGAGTCGTTGGGGATCTTACGCGATTTTACTGTTAATGGCTGCGCAAACAGCTTTATTTGGTCCTTCGAAGTATGGAATTTTGCCAGAACTTGTCCCCCAAGATAAAATTTCAAGATCTAATGGCATTATGACCTCCTTTACTTTTTTAGCGATTATATCAGGAACTTTTTTTGCCTCTTTCTTGGTTGACATTACAGGACGCAACTTCATTATGGCGTCTATATTTTGTACAGTCGTGGCTTTAGTAGGAGTAGTCTCAAGCTTTTGTATTGAATACACGCCTCCTGCGGGATCCTCTAAAAAATTTGACACTCGTTTCCTACACGATATTTTTACGACGTTAAAGCTCACAAGTCATTATCCTTCTCTTTTAATGGCAGTTTGCGGTTCGGCTTTTTTTCTTTTTTTAGGAGCTTTTGTTCAACTGAACATGATCCCTTTTGCGACCCAATCCTTACATTTAAGTGATATTCAGGGAGGCTATCTATTTTTATTGACGGCTTTAGGAATCGGCACTGGATCTGTCCTTGCTGGAAAAATTTCGGGTAGGATGGTTGAATTAGGACTTGTCCCAATCGCAGCTCTGGGCGTCGCTGTGAGCTGTTTCTTAATAGATCTTTTTTCAAGTAATTTAATGGCCGTTATTCCTTTAGTGATTATTGTGGGGTTTTTTGGAGGGATGTATGAAATTCCTTTAGATTCCTATGTGCAAGTCGCAAGTCCAAAAAAGAATCGGGGTCAAGTCGTCGCTGCAACAAATTTTTTAAGTTACTGTGGGGTTCTTTGTGCTTCTATGATGCTTTATCTGACAGAAGAAGTCTTTGGTTATAGTCCAGATAAAGGTTTTACAATTATGGGGACAATTACGGTTTTTGTCACTCTTGTGATTGGTTATCAGTATTTTGATTATCTGGCTCGTTTTATTGGGATGTTGATTTCAAGAATACACTTTAAAGTTAACCATTATGGGACAAAAAACATCCCCGATACCCCTACTATTTTTGTTTGTACGCATACGGAGTGGAATGACACTCTACTTATGCTTGGAGCGCAGCGAAGACGGTTACGTTTCTTTATCCAACAGGAACAAGGTCACAGCAGTCAATTCATGCGTCGTTTATACCGTTTATTGAGGGTCGTCTTTATACCAGATATTGAGCCTTTAGAAAAAAATGAAGCCTGTTTGATGGCGATCAAAAGGACTTTGGATAAAGGGATTTCGGTTTGTATATTCGTAGAAAATATTTCAACAGAGGAAGAAATCGAAAAGTTAAATCATTCGTACTCCTTTCGCAAAATCCTTGATGAAACACACTACTCTATCGTTCCTGTCACGATATCTAAGGGAATTAAAAATTCTCAAGCACGTTTTTTTGTGTGGTTGATGGAAAAGGTTCGTATACCTGCCTCAGTAGCTTTCAATGTGAAAATTCCAGGCGGTCAACCTATTCCAGAAGATTTTGAGGATGAGCTCTGTTTAATTTCAGACTAATCCACTTCATGTAGTTATTACTCTTATCCTCTCATTTTTTCTCCATTAGTTTATGGATATAAGACTGTTGACTAAATTGAAAGATAGGGTTTTAATTATTGAAAATATTGAGAGATTTTCATGTCTTTTTTCAAAAAAATACAGCTACTCCCCGCCGATCCAATTTTAAGTTTACCGCTACTCTTTGCTGCTGATGAACGCTCTAATAAGGTAAATCTTGGTGTAGGAGCTTACAGAAATGAAAAAGGACAACCCGTTGTTTTAGCGGCTGTTCGCGAAGCAGAGGAATGGATTTTTTCAAAAAAATTGCATAAAGAATACCTTCCGATTGAAGGCCACCCCTTGTATCTGAAAGAGTCAACAAAACTGATTTACGGAGCAGACATTTCTTTACAGAGAGTTGCTGCGCTACAAACCGTGGGTGGTCTTAGCGCGTTACGTTT
This sequence comes from Chlamydiales bacterium 38-26, assembly GCA_001897225.1. Lineage (GTDB taxonomy): Bacteria > Chlamydiota > Chlamydiia > Chlamydiales > Parachlamydiaceae > Neochlamydia. The sequence continues at coordinate 457,226 of MKSK01000001.1, read as the reverse complement.
GATAGCGGATTTTTTTGTACATGAAGGATATAAAGATATATATATATCTGATCCTTCCTGGCCTAATCATGAACCTACCTTTTATAAAGCAGGGATGTCTGTTCATACATACCCCTATTACAATCCCCAAACTCACACGATAGATTTTGAAAGTATGTGTGGAGCTATAAAGCAGATGCCTAAGCGAAGCGTCGTTTTATTGCAAGCTTGTTGCCATAATCCCACGGGATTAGATTTGTCTAAAGAACAATGGAAAATATTATCTGAACTCATTAAGTCAAAAAAAATTATTCCTTTTTTTGATTTAGCATATCAAGGGTTTGGAGCAAGTTTAGAAGAAGATGCTTGGCCTATTCGGTATTTTTTAAGTCAAAATCATGAGTTATTTACAGCAAGTTCTTATTCAAAAAATCTTGGACTTTATGGGGAACGCGTGGGGGTTCTTTCATGGTACGTTGAATCGGAAATGATTTCGAAAGGTATATTAAGTCATGTCAAGTCTATAGTTCGAGGAATGTATTCTAATCCTCCTATGCACGGAGCTCTCATTGTGGCAACGATTTTAGAATCCCCCATTCTTAAAAAAATCTGGATAGACGAATTAAGAGAGATGCAAAAACGTATTGAAGAGATGCGTATTCAATTGATGCTCCTTTTAAATGAAAAAAATATACATCAAAATTTCAACTTTATGCAGTTGCAGAAAGGCATGTTCTCACTTTCTGGTTTAGATTCATCTCAGGTGTATAAACTCCAAAAAGAATATGGGATTTATATGTTACCTAACGGAAGAATCAGCATCCCTGGACTTACCAAAACGAATATAGAGTATGTTGCCCAATCCATTGCTACGGTTGTAAATCAGATATGAAAAGAACGTCTAAATCCTTTTTAGTATTATTTGTGGCGATATTGTTGGTTATGAGTTTTCCTTTAACCACTTCGGAATCTATCAGAGGATTTTTTGCCTCTATGTTCTCGCCCTTATGGGAGGTTTTCAATCCTGACAAGGGGGATCCCTCCCAAAACAATCGTGAATCTGTTTATACAGATCCTTATCAAAATAGCATGCCAGATATCCCTGAGCCTTCAAGAGATGCTGTTGCCGCAAGAATCATCTTTCGTTCACCCAGTACATGGAATAGCTCCCTTTGGATTAATGTAGGACAAGAAACTAATGAATCTTATGAGAAGCCCTTAGTGGCAAAAAACAGCCCTGTTTTAGTCGGAGATTGTGTCGTAGGTGTGATAGATTATGTAGGTCGAAAACAATCCAGGGTGCGTTTAATTACGGATTCTGGTTTGGTTCCTTCTGTAAGAGTGGCTAGAGGGGGGGAACAAAATAGAGCCTTGGCAGAAAATGTAAACGATCTTATTTCCTATATTCATACACATGGGGAGTTTTTTGAAGATCCTAAAGAAAAGAGCTATTTAGAAGAGGCTCTGCAAAAATTTAAGTATAAACTCTTTGAAAAAAGACATACCTGGTACCTTGCTAAAGGGGAAATCCATGGACAGAGTCATCCTTCGTGGAGAACAGACGGACATATTTTGAAAGGATCTGGTTTTAATTATGATTTTGAAGACGAATGGGGGCCTGCAAGGGATCTTCGTACGGGCGAACCTCTTATTGCTAATAAAGAATTTAAATCCATGCCTTTAGTCAAAATACATGACCTTCTTATCACAACTGGGATGGATGGAGTTTTTCCTCCCCACTTAAAAATCGGAACGGTCACTAAAATCGATTTACTGCGTGAAGGAGATTATTCTTTTGAGTTAGAGGCTAAACCCAGTGTAGGAAACTTAGATGAACTGAATTGGGTTTATGTGATAGCTCCTTTGGGCTATGATGAAAAAGACCAACCCCCCATTAGATGATAAGTCTCTAAGCCAATAATTAAAAATGTAAACGCAAGTAGAAGACTTAAGACAATGCGCCCACCCTTCACCTGATGCTCTGTACCCAAGTGAAGCTTATAGCGTCCGATCCAGACCATTCCGATGGGGAAGAGCCCATTCAGTATGGCTTCACCAAATCCACCAGCAATACCCAGCGCTTCTAAAAAGATGCCAGGATAGGTTCCTGCTATCAATGAAGGGGGAATAAAGACGGCTAAACATAACATTAAACGCTTCCATCCCTCTTTATGGACGGAAAGTCCATCCGCCAGAAAGTCTACCATAGACAATGAAACCCCTAGAAAAGAAGTCACGAGGGCAAAATATCCGAAGTAAGTGCCGAGAAAGCTTACCCAGGGATGGCCTGTGATTGTATGCAGAAGTTGAGTAATAGGAATTCCTTCTGCTGCGGCTTGGGCGATTTGTACTTCGCTTAAGGTTCCAATGATCATCCACTGCCAGATGGCATAGATAAGAAAAGGGATGGAGGTTCCTATAATAATCGCCCATCTTAAAGGTTGTACATTCCTATGCATAAAATTTGCCAAAGAGGGGATCACATTGTGATAACCATAGGCACTAAAAAGAGTCGGCGCAGCTAATATAAAAATAGGCCAATTTTGTCGTAATAAATTCGATGTCTTCACTTCTCTGCTTCCCACAAAGATAAGCAGAAAATAGGAAATAATAAGGGCAATCATGAGGATCCAATTGACACGGTCAATCATTCTCGATCCAAGAAAAACAATAAAGCCAAAAATTAATGAAAATAGAAAATAGCCAGTATAACCTTGCAACTGTAGACCTAGGCTATTTGCTTGAGAAATAAAGATGGGAGTTCCACCGGAGATATACGAAACTTCTAAACAATAATATAAAAAAAGAAAAGTGAAGCCTCCTAACCATTGTCCGTAGGGTCCAAAAAAGTGTCGCGCCATGGAAAGAACATTAGCTCCTTCTTTCATCCACAAAGTAGCCTCTAAGAATAACAATCCAGTGAGAAGCATAAAAAGCCAGCAGACTGTATTAATCAACATGGAAGGGAGGAATCCTGCAGTTCCTGTCACTACTGGTAGGGCAAGCATGCCTGCACCTATGCAAGTCCCAGCGATAAGTAAAACACCGCTTATTAATGAAAACGGAGGATGATGAATAGAAGGAGATTTAAGATTTGAAGTCATAAAAAAATATTAAATTAATGGGCAATCTTAGCAAGAATGAGGTTAAAAATAAAATGTTTTTGCAAAATTAAAGCCATTCAAGCTAACTTACATCGGCGTGATGGCTGATAAGAGGTCTAATTGGAATAAGTCTTGAGGTCTATCGCGATAGGCCATAAAACTCGTTGGGTATAATGATTCGTATGAAAAGTATTGGTGTAGTTGTTTTAACATTAAATGCAGAAAAACATTTAATGCATTGTTTGACTCCTTTTTTACATTCTGCTTTAAAACCTAAAATATTGGTTGTTGATTCATCATCTACCGATCAAACTGTAAACATTGCTAAAAATTTGGGTGTAGAAGTTCTTTCTATCTCTAGGGATACATTCAATCACGGGGAAACACGTGAACTGGCAAGACGTCATTTGAAAACTGAAATTGTTGTGATGGTTACGCCAGATGCTTATGCGGCAAATAGCGATCTATTAGAGAAGTTAGTCACCCCTATCCAATCAGGACAAGCTTCTATCGCTTATGCTCGACAGATCCCACATCTAGGCGCAGGTTTTTTTGAAGCCTTTCCTCGTGCTTTTAACTATCCTCCTATTAGTGAAGTCCGCTGCATCGCAGATTTAAGAACTTATGGATCCCATACTTTTTTTTGTTCAGATTCTTGTGCAGCGTATCTGAATCAGGCTCTAGATCAAATTCAAGGCTTCAAGCATGTAATCTTAGGAGAAGATACTCTAGCCACTGCAGAATTACTGAAGTTGGGGCATAAAATTGCTTATGTAGCTGATGCCCAAGTCTATCACTCTCATTGTTATAGCCTTAGACAAGAGTTTTCCAGATATTTTGATACCGGCCTCATGCGTAAGCAGTATGAAGGTATCCTAAGTTCTGCAGTCAGTGATCAAGTACGTGGTCAGCGTTTTGCCAAAGAAATGCTTAAACAGCTGCTGGGTCAAAGACCTTGGATGCTGCCTTATGCCTTGATGCATCTATTCGTTAAATGGGGCGGATATCAATTGGGCCAGCGAAGTTTGCACGCCCCTCTATGGTGGAAAAAATTATTAAGTAGTCAAAAGTATTATTGGGAAAAAAAAGCTTCCTCATAAAACTGTAATCAGTTTAACATCACTAAACATAATTTTCTTTGAGAGTTTTATGCGTCAAATGAGTTTAAATAATAATTTTAAAATGTATACTGAAGTGATCACAAAATTTGGACTGTTACGGCTCTTAAATAAATTAAAAAAGTCACAGTATTATTTATCTAGTTTGCTGCCTCTATTCTTTTTGTTGACACTGAACTCCTGCGCGAGTGCGCACTTTGACTATCCTGTGATGGGAGCGGATGAGTTTGTCATGGATTCCTATCGTATACGCCAAGGAAAATTAGCTATCCTGGAACTAGAAGGCGTTGAAGTGGGTGAACTCAGTGATGTGGATATGATGGAGTACCGAGATGTTATTGCTGAAGACGATATTTTAAACGTCGCTGTTTACCATCCTACGCGAAAAGATTTAATGCAATCCATCCAATTTATCAATGACACAACAGGTGGCTTTAGAGTTTATCAAGGACGTATAGATCTCCCAGACCTTCCCTCTATAGAGGTCAAAGGGTTAACTCTTGAAGAAGCTAAAGAGGTTTTGCAATCAGCTTTCAGAGAGCAAATTCAAGATGTGGAAGTCTATGTGAACTACCGTGATCGTTTGCAGCGTAAAGTTGAATTAATTGGCTTAGTAGCAATTCCTACTGTGCCTGTCGACGGAAAAATTCGTTTATATGAGGTTCTCGCTAGGGCCCACATTCCTCATGGAGCTAATTTATTTAAAAGTTACGTTATGCGCGAAGGATGTCAGCTCCCCATAGATTTACATAAGCTTATCAATGAGGGTGACATGTGTCAAAATATTGTGATGCGTGGTGGAGATAAGATCTTTATAGCAGCACCTTCCGATGCAACAGTCATGGTCATGGGTGAGGTGCGTGCACCCCGGCCCATCAACGTCCCCTATGGTTTTATTTCTTTGCGTGAAGCTCTAGTGACAGCAGGGGGAATTCCTTTTACAGGGAATGGGAATTGTATTCATGTGATAAGGGGTAATATGCTTTGCCCAAAGGTTTACGTCGTGTCTTTAGATCATGTGGTGCATTTACCTAATGACAGTTTACTGCTTATGCCAGGTGATACGGTGTATGTGGCTGAGAAGCCTATTACTCAATGGAATCGATTTATTGAGCAGCTAATCCCTAGCTTTACAGGGATTCAAACAGGGTATGGAACTTATCAGTTAATTAATGATTGATCGATAGAAAGGACGAGTTTAAATGCAGCAGAATGATAATCATCAGGAAGAAAGTGTAATCACAATCTCAGACCTGTTCCATATTTTTAAAACCCACCGCACAGCTATTCTCTTTACCTCCTTATTTTGCTGCCTTATTTTTGCAGGCTTTGCCCTTTCTCGTCCTGTTCTTTACAACATTGTGGGGACTTTTAAAGATAAAGGTAAATCCAATGCAGGTCTTTCCACGCTCAGCATGTTATTAAATACAGGACCAAATCAGGTAGAAGGTGAGGCTTTAGCGACCATTAAATCTCGTAAATTTATGGAAAAGCTTATTTACAGAAGAGGTTTACAAGGGTTTCTTGTCAAAATGGAACCGCGTTTTGACCTATTTGGCTTTATACCCGAAAATTTACTTGTAGAGTATGCCCATTTCATGATGATCAAACATCCTGTCCTGCCTGATCATCCTCCAACGATTTGGCTGCAGGATGTTGCCTACAACGATGAGATCTCCAAAAGCTTTACACTCCATTTTTTGAATGAAGAAGTCTTTGATTTATTTGATCAGAATAATAAAAAAATGGGACAGTATGAGTTAGGCCGAAAAATAATGGGCGAAGATTATGCCTTTACGGTTATGCGTAAATCCTCTGAAAATTTAGCTGGGTCGAATTGGTATTTAGAGTTGATGCCGTTGCCTAGAGTCTCGGAAAACCTCTTAGGAATATTGACTGTGCAAGCCGATCAAAGTGATCGTAACCTCTTGCACATTAAACTTTTACATCCTAATCGTCATGTGGGGACAGAGATTCTTAATTCCATGATGTTGATTTATCAAGAGCATATTCGTGAAGAACAAAAAAGAATTTCCAAAGAGCAAATTGCTTATCTAGAAAAACGTCAATCTGAGATGGGAGAAAAACTACGCAAAATGATGACAGATCATGCGCGTAATATGGCTGCTGATATATCGACGAGTGGTTTTTTTAATTCTTTGAAGGCCATTGAATTCCATTCAAATAGTCAAATCATTTATCAGCAAAAGCTCCATGACATTGAGTTGGCCATCAGGCGCTTAACAAAGGCACAAAACGAAGACTATGCCTTTTACGATGTCCATGGTGACCCAGGGGTGATTAATCACATTTTATCAGAAATTAGAAATCTCAAACAGCAAAGTGATTCACTGGATCTGGCTTTAAAAAATGCCTATGCCGATGATTATAATTCTTTTCAGGAGACTTTTACACAGCAACTTCAAGATTTAGAGAGAGTCAAACAGTGCTGTCAGGAGGCTAACCAGCTTTTAACAAATCTGGATCGTGGTGAGAAATTACCCTCCATTGAAACTTTAGTCGAGCATCCCCAGTTTGCAGTAAAAGCTTGGCTAGAAAAATTATTAGTCATTCAAAATAATTTAGATAATTCATTTCAAGATGCTGATAAGCAACATAGATTGTCGGAGCTTCAGATAGCTAAAGAAAACTTTAAAGCATATTTAAAAAATCTTTTGCATATTCTAGATGTGCAAGAAAAGGTGATTGAAGAACGTTTAGCTTTTCAACAGAGCCCTCAAAAAGAATTCCATGGAATTGATCTCAATACATCTAAAGAGCTTTACATCAATTATAATCGTATGTTGAATGAGGTTCAAGCGGCTTTGCGTCAATTAGATTTTGTGGTAGACCAACTACACAATCCTGAATTTGAAATCACTTCTATGAGCATTATTCAAAGTGATTTTGTGACGAACGAGATGATTTCTAAGGCTTCACAAATTGTGCAGTCGATAAAAGATCAAAATAACCGGAGTTCTAAGGAAATTGAGCGCTTAAAAGAACAATTGGATGTGCAAAAAGAGTTTTTAAAACAGCACTTGCAGCAAGCGATTACTTTACAAAAACTCAAAGAACAGTTGATTAAAGAGAAAATTATATCCTTGCAAAGTGTTACATTAGGACTTCTGCGACAGCAGATTTCTATTCTCGATCGGCACTTACAAGACTATATCGTGATGCGACTGAAAGATTTAAAACAAGAAACGATTTTGATTGAACAACATCGTGAAGAACAGCGCGAAGAGATGAAGGATCTTCCTACCAAGTGGATGGAAGAACGTCTCATCGATCAACAGCTCGTCATTAACCAAAAAATGGTAGAAGAAATTACCAGTTTGGTTGAATCCAAGAACTTATCTAGCAACTTGGAAATACTTCAATCTTATCCACAGGATTTTGCAGTCCCTCCTCTGCATCCAAAATCGCCGCGTAGCATCCTATATGCAGCTTTTGGAGCCTTTACAGGGGCATTTCTCGCGCTTACCTTTTTTGTTGTCAAATCCGCCTTATTTGGAATACGTGTAAGTCCCTCAAATCTTAAAGCGAATCATCTTCATTATTCTGGAGAACTCACGGATCGTGCCCACATTTCTTCTAGGGAAGATTTAAGAGATCTTGATTTAGATACTTTAAGAAGACTTACGGCTTATGTAACATCCAATCCAAAAGTTACAAGGGGGCAATCCTTGCTGCTATTAAATGGAGCTGGCATCGATTATTCAAAGGCATTAGCAGATCTTTTAGCTAAACGAGATTTAAAGGTCCTTCTCCTTCCTATTGTATTTAAGTTATCAGATAAAAACATAGGTGAGGGGTTGATTGATTATTTGGAAAAACGTATAGATGAACCTAAAATTGTATCTGAGGGGATGTATGATTGCATTTATGAAGGGGGGGCTTCTCGTTTTGTCACCGAATTAGTTGCATCCTCTCGTTTTAAAAATCTTTTAAATAAACTTCAAGATCAGTATGACTGGATTGTGGTTGTCAGCGATGTGATGCCTGCAAGTGGTCAAGCTGAGGCGCTTCTAAAAATATTTGACCATACTGTGGTTAATTTGACTCATGAAAACATTTCTGACTTAAAATTTTACATGTCTTATAAAGAAAATACCGAAGCTTTCAAAAAAGTTTCGTTTGTTTTCACAATTTAAACAAGGCTATCCGGGGGTTTTAACTCCCGATGGCCTCATATGTCTTATTCAATAAGGATCACTGAATCCTAATTTTATTTTTTTCTCCAGTGAATCCCCGCTGTCCGCAAAATCCTATTGCCTTATAACTTGATTTACAAAAATAAACCTGCTACCTTGATATATAAAGATTTAGTAATCCTAATCCAAGAGTTTATTATGACTAATATTAGAGATTTAGACAGTGTTGAAAAACTTCATACCTACTTATGCCCACCCACTCCTTGTAAGTGCGAGCCAGAGCTTAAGTTTGGATGGACGGGTCGCAAATTTACATATAAAGGAAGTACATTTTGTTTAAATGCTCTAGTGCAACGATTAGAAGTAAACGCTAAAGATAGAAAATTGGAGCCTGAAACTGCCCTTCGAGTGTCTCAAATCATCGAAAAAATTAAGTTTTTTGATCTAAAGGGCGAAAGGGAGCTGAATAGTCTAAAGCCTGGTTTCTTCAAAATTTTAACCAAAGTCCTCAGAGCTTTGACGGGTTTGTTTTATTCACGAGAAGATATTCTCAAAAAGTTGTCTAAACGTTTCCCCTTATTCCCTATCCCTCCGATAAGTGTTAAGCCACCGCATGAGTCTCAGAAACAAAAAAAGATGGTTCCAACTTTAAAACCAGTTGATGAAAACCGTAGAAAATTTATTACTTTTACGTTGGATTTAGCTCAACCTGCAGATTCTAAACAAGAGTCTTTTTCCTCAGATCCACTAGATTTAGCAAAGTTTAATCCGCAGTTTAAAATACAGATCAATGAGCCTTCAAAGAAGGCTAAAACGAAAGTGCCATCACTTTCCCTTCCGTGCATGGACGTGTCCTTTGTAGATTTAGTCAAAACTGATCCTGACACACCCCCTGCTTCCTCTATTCATGATCATGAGGAAATGGATAAGCTTGTTCAATCACAATATATTCAAAAAAATTCCTCGTCTCCTGTTATTGAGGAAGATCCCTTGGATAGTACAGAGGAAGATACGAGTTCGTTTGAACATTTATCAAAAAGTGGACAAAGTGATCATTTCTCTCCTTCTAGACAGTTGAATTTAGTAGTAGGGGAGTCTTTTATCGATATCGAAGCTCAGGTGGATTACGCAAATTTTCAAGGGATAGATTTTTCAAATTTAATGCAAAAAATTCGTGATGCTTACGCTGGACTAAAAAAAATCCGAGTGATGCAAGAGCTGGATTCTCTCAATTCGAAGGCTTTAGAACCTAATAAGATGGAGCTGAATCCACAAGACATAGAACAAAACGAAGAATTGGCAAAGGAAGAAGCCTGCTATAATCTTTATGAACAACAGTTAGATGAATTCACATCCACTTTAAACCGCTCTTTAGTCAATGCATTTAAAACACCTAAAGGCCCCTTAAATGAAAGTCAAGAATTTCATCTGATGAACTCTAGTCAAGTATCAATGGATAGCTCACTCCGCTTTTCTTTAAAAGATGTATTTAGTGAACAGAGCGAAGAAGATGTGCAAAAGAATAAGCATAGCGATTTAGAGGATAAAGTAGATCATGCAGATGCTACTTATGATGGAATGGAAATCAAACCGTTCTTTCTAGGTTTCTATGAAAGTCTTTTAGGCTGGTTTGATGACAAGGATCCTCTCGAAGGAATTTACTTATTTTATCGATCATCCCTTCCTTACTTAGAAGATTTTTTGGAACAAAAATCAGAAAAATTCTCTCAAGAAGATAAAATTAGATTAGAGAATGTGAAAGAGTTTAAAATTGAAAGTTTACCCCAAGAAATCGCAGACTAAGCGAGCTTTAGTTTTTGGTAATTCGGTCAAGTAAAGTCTTTTTGGGGCATGAGCTAAAAATCAAAACTAATTAGACGGCTATTCGTGTTGAGCCTTGGCTTTTATTTCACGCCATTTTCTGACTATTTGTGCCCCTAAGGGAGCAGATTCTTTTCCCCATGCTCCATATTTTAAGTAGACGACTACTACCAGTTCTGGGTTCCCCCATTGATCCCGGTAGAGAAGCGTATAGGAATTGTTAGGAATCTTTTGATCAAAGGCAATCCCTCCAAACCAGACATGTGTATAAACGTTGGTTCCTTCGTAAAAATCAAGATCGATGTTTTCCATCGATTCTGCTGTACTGGTTTTTCCTACCATTTCATCTTTTAAATCTAAATAATCTGCAATAGCTTCGGGATATTCTCTATAAAATCTGGAAAGACTTGTCAAACCATCGGTTAACTGCTTGAGAACAACTTTTCGCATTCCTACCAAAAGGATATTGCGAATGATGTCAGGCATAAAAAGATCTCTTTGCACCTTTGTGGGAAATTTATGAACAATTTGTATATGTTCTAGGCAGGCAGATTCAATGGGTTGATGGGAATTGAATGCGGGTTTACGTCCAGCTGTTAAGGAAACAATATTGGGTTTTAAGACACGCCCCTTATTAGCGATGGCAGATAACATAACTGAGGTTTGAAGAGGGGTGACTACTAAAGTATGCTGTCCATTTGCCATCGCGTAAAGACCCGTTCGATTGGTTGCTAAATCCTGAGGGATTTTGCCAGTGATTTCTCCAGGCAAATCTATTCCTGTCTTTTGACCATAAGAAAAGTCGAAAGAGGCTTGAGCTAAATCTGTTGGTGATTTTAGACACTCGGCAGCAAGAAGAGAGAAATAGGGGTTACTAGAAGTTTCAAGCGCTTTAATAATGTCTAACTTTCCGATATTGCCCGTGTGGCTTTTGAGCATCCTCCCTCCATTATAATGTAAGGGGATAGGTTTTCCGTCCTGATGATAACCTACATAATGATCTTTACCTCGTTTGAATATTTGATCAATAATAATAAGAGGATTTAGACTGGCTGGGGTGATATTTTTTTCTTCCAGCTCATGGTAACGTTGTTTTAAAGCTTCATACGAAGTCACTAATTTGAAAATCGAACCTTGGGTTGCAGCTTGACGATAAGCTTGCGAGCGGCCATATCCGTAACCTCTTAAAGGATAAAAAGCTCCGGCTAAATCTTTTTCCGTTTGTTTTCCTTGGGTTTTGCGCAGATGCCGGTAATATCCTAATAAAGGTCTATCGAGTTGGTAATAGCTCCGAAATGTTTTTAGATATTCTTTGGCCAATTCTTGGGGAAGAGTTTCCATCACTTTATTGAGCTGATCAAAAGCTGTTTTCCAGGGAAGTGCTGCGTGAGCTCCCTCTTTTAGTTCTGTATACCATGTAAGAAAATGATCTACATATACTTTTAATGCATCAGTAAGTACCTCAGGGACTGTTCCTTGAAGAAAACTTAGCATTAAATCTTCTTGATGCAGTTCCCAAAATTGATGAAACATTTCTTGTTCATGTTTATCAAAATAGTCCAGATAGGGTTTGGGATACTGATGTTGAACTTTTTCCTGAGCACGCTTTTCTTTTAAGAAAGTTTTTTCGTTGGTTGTCCGCCATGCATTAAAATCTTGTTCATGAAAGAGTTCCTTAGCCATTTTTTGCGTAGTTTCATGTAAAATAACGTATGCAGAGTTTGCTTGACGGTATTGATCCACGGACTGCTGTCCGATGCAATTTAATAAATTTGAAGAAAAACGTTCATCGCATGCACATAGGCGACAGAGGTCTGTTAGTAAGATTTTATCGTAATGTAAATTTAGCAAAGAAAAATAGGGCTCTAAAATTTTCTTTTGTTCTATCACGACCTTTTCAGACTCTTTTAAGCGCATTTCTATGAGGTTTTTAGTTTCTGCAGGAATTTTTCCTTTCTGTATTTGAGTACCATCGTCTCCATAAATAATTTTAAAAAGCCAATAGGTATTATCTGTTTCTGCTAAATCTAAAAGTTTGTGCACAGCGCTCTGGATCACAATGACTTTTTGTAGAGTATCTATTTGTTGTAGAACATGAAATAGAGAACTATTTTCTTTAAGAATGATAGACAGGTAGCGCTTCCAGTCGATGAGAATAGAATCTTCATAGTATGTACCTGTTGCATCATCGAATCGCTCTCGTTCTAGAGGACGTTTTTGATCCCACATTTCCGCTACATAGGTTTCGCTTTCAAACCAGCGAATAATATTAGCCACTTTCTTTTTAATATCTTCCGGATTTGCAGCGGGTATAAAATCGTTGGGATTGGTCCGTGGATACGAAGCTAAGGCCAGAATTTCTCCAGAATGGGGGTCTAGTGCGACTATAGCACCTCCTTTAATCCAGGGTTGTTTTGTATTTTGTGAAAGGTGTTTAGATAGACGAGTCTCTCTAATTCTTTCATTTTGGATCAGGAGTTGCTCTGCGTACTCTTGAAGTTCAGCAGAGATTGTCAAAAGAATACGTTGACCAGGAATAGGCTCTCTTGAGCCCGGTAATTCTCTTAAATAATTGCCTCGTGCATCGGAATAAAAAATTTTCTTTCCGTGATAACCCCTGAGAGTTTGTTCAAAACTTCCCTCAATTCCCGCTTTTCCTACATAATCATTAATGGTGTAGGCATGGTCTTCAAGTTCTTGTAAGCGCTGTTCTGCTTGGGCTCTAGATTCAATTCCAGGAGGAAAACTAAACTCCTCATCTACTTCACCGTTTTGAAGAAAGTCTTCAAGTTGTTTAATCTCGGTCACCACTTTGTCATATTCCTGTCGATTAATAGCGCCCATGTAGCCGATAATATCAGAAGCAACGCGGTCTTTAGGGTAATGACGTTTTGGTACTTTTTGCACATGAATACCTAACCAATCTTTCTCTAGCATTTTAAGACGATAATACTCTTTTTCAGTCAGGTCTTCCTTAATGACAAAAGGAATTTGCCCGTAAAAAGATCCTTTGGCGTGAATAAGATCTTCTAGTCTTAAAGGGTCGAGATTCAACTCATCTCCCAATAACTGAGCCAGCTGCTGGATGTAGTCTTTTCTTGCGGATTTTTTAATTTTTTTTCCCGTGGAATCTTTCTCCCAGCGATTGGAAGGAATTTGCCTGAGTTGAGAATAAAGAATTGCAGCGCGGTATGAGATTTTATTAATGGCTAGAGGAATGTTAAAACGGTCTCGAATTGTGGCCCTTCTTGATGCTTCAACAAGAGTGCGACGTTGAGGTTTACGGGCTTCTTCAAGCTTATCGTCATATTGGATAACGCTTAGATGCCAAATACGGAAGATGATTACTATAAGAGCTATCAAAACAAGATTAAGGATTTTGTTGGCTTTTTCCGGGATTTCTAGAGCTTGTTCGGATCTACGGTGTCTTGAAATTTTACGTTTTGTCATGAATAATACACAAGTGAGCTCAAAAATCGTTTTTGGACTATGCGAAAGCTTGGGCTGCATTCTCAAAAAATGCCAGTTAGATCATATCTGATGGAATTTTTTAGCAAAATGAATAAATGGGTCTTGCAAAAAAAAAGATAAATTGGCATAATTTCACTCGAAATCAACAACGCGCCTGTAGTTCAATGGTAGAACTGTAGCCTTCCAAGCTACTAGTGTCAGTTCGATTCTGACCAGGCGCTCATTTTACAAATCCATTATTAACCAAGACCGAAATTCTTCCATCAAGGTAGAATGCCGTCGTCAATAGAAAGGGACAAGGCTTGGCACAACAACAGCAAACTCAAGTCAATGTTACAATAAAAGATCTTTTAGAAGCAGGGGCCCATTTTGGTCACCAGACACGTCGCTGGAATCCAAAAATGAAACGCTTCATTTTTGAAGCGCGTAATGGTCTTTACATCATCGATCTAGCCAAAACATTGCAGCAAATTAGACATGCCGTCGAAATCGTTAAAGATGTAGTTTCCAAACATCGTTCGATTTTGTTCGTAGGCACAAAAAAACAAGCAAAAGTCGTGATTCGCGAGCTAGCAGAGCAAGCTGGTGAATTCTATGTATGCGAAAGATGGTTAGGGGGGATGTTGACAAACATGTCCACTATTCGTCAGTCGATCAAAAAGTTAGAGCGCATAGAAAAACGTATTGGAAGCGGTGGAGAGGGCCTTACAAAGAAAGAGCTTTCCCTGTTGACAAAAGATCAAATGAAACTCGATCGCAACCTGTCCGGTATCCGTGGAATGCGTAAGCTTCCTGGTCTAGTCATCGTCGTAGATCCTAGCAAAGAACACATCGCCGTTGCAGAAGCTAACAAATTAGGCATTCCAGTCATGGGTCTTGTCGATACGAACTGCAATCCAGATCCTATTCAGTATGTCATCGCTTGTAATGATGACGCTCTAAAGAGCGTAAAGCTTATTATCCAAGCTTTAGCACAAGCCATCATTGATAAGAAAAATGATATGCAGATCGCCTTTGGAAAAGGTGATGAAGGCGAAGAAGGAGAATCTGATGAGTATGATGAAGATTCCGAGGAAGATGATAAATCATCAGAAGATCAGGAGGATTAATCTATGTCAAACGTTGCGATCACAGCCACAATGATTAAAGAACTACGCGAAAGAACTGGCGTAGGGATGGGAAAATGTAAAGAAGCTCTAGAAGAAGCGCATGGAGATATGGAATTAGCTATTTCCAATCTTCGTAAAGCAGGGATTGCTTCTGCAGTAAAAAAAGAAGGTCGTACAACTAACGAAGGGATGATTGGCTTTTCTGAAAATGGAAAAACCATTGCTGTTGTAGAGGTTAACTCTGAGACAGATTTCGTCGCTAAAAACGATCGTTTTAAAGAATTCCTAGAGAATGTTTCTGCGGAAGTCGCAGCTACTCAGCCCACATCCTTAGAAGCATTTTTAGCACAGAAATTCTCGAAAGATTCTTCCATGACTTTGGATCAATACCGTGCAACTGTCGTGCAGACCATTGGAGAAAACATCCAAATTAAACGTCTAATGACAGTAACAAAGTCGCCTACAAAATCGATAGGTGTATATTCCCACTTAGGTGGAAAAGTTGTCACTTTGGTAGAAATAGACGGCTCCGCTTCAGAAGAAGCTCTTGCAAAAGATATTGCTATGCATGTGGCTGCAGCTCAACCTGAATTTCTTTCTCCTGACAAAGTTCCTGCGGAGCTAATCAATAATGAGAAAGAGATTGCAAAAAGCCAAATCAAAGGTAAGCCAGAAAATATCGTCGACAAAATCGTTGAGGGTAAGATTAATGCTTATTACGATAGCGTTTGTTTGATTAAGCAAAAATACATAAAAGATGATAGTAAATCTATTGAGCAAGTGGTAGACGAAAGGTCTAACCAGACTGGTAAACCACTCAAAGTGATAAACTTTATTCGCTGGACTGTTGGTCAGTAGTCTATAGTATTTCTTTTATTCAGTTGATCTAACGGGAGAAAAATATTCTCCCGTTTTTTTTACCTGTATTTAATTTTCAAAGACAGGTAATCTAGATGTTTAATACTACTTGAAGAAAGTTATGACACCCATCAAACGGTTTTTACTCATTTTAGCTCTCACATCTATGTGGAGCCCTTCCTTTTTATTTATTAAATTTGCACTCGAGGATTTTAATCCAGAAACTATCGTCTTATTAAGAGTTTCTATCGGATGCTTAATTTTTTGGATGACATTGCGGTTATATGGGGGAGTTTTACCCAAGGATAAGAATTTTTGGATTCACTCTACTTTTATGGCTATTTTTTCTTCAGGTTTACCGTTTTTTCTATTTTGTTACGCAGAGACAACGATTGAAAGTGCTCTTGCTGCTATATTGAATGGAAGTACGCCCATGTTTACGGCTATTATTGCTCATCTGTTTTTACCAAGCGATAGGCTCTCTTTAAATAAAATTTTTGGAATTGCATTTAGTTTTGCAGGGGTTTTATTGTTGTTTTCTCCCAATATTTCAAGGGGTATGGATGGAGATTTAATGGGTATGACAGCCGCATTAGGGGCTGCTCTTTCATATGCCATTAGTCATGTTTACGCCAAAAAGTATATTATGGGTCAAGGACGTTATGCAGCACCCACAGCCCAGCTGCTCGTTTCAGCTTTGATCATGGTGCCTTTTGTTTTGAATAGATCTTCATCGCCATCCTTTGAATTACCTTCCACGACGGGTCTTTTGGGAATCCTAGGCCTATCTCTTCTTGGAACGTATACAGCTTATCGTATTTACTATAAGCTCCTAGAGCATTGTGGCCCGACCGCGATCTCTATGGTGGCTTGCTTTTTTCCTGTTGTAGGTATGTTGTTAGGCTTCATTTTTCTTGGAGAAGTTTTAACGATAGGTGGAATTTTTTCAGCTGGTCTAATCTTAGTAGGAATGTTAACAGTCAACGAAGTGATTAGCTTTAATTGGCTTCGTCGTCCTCAAATCACCCAACAAGAAGGATGATTTACTCCTTAAACCCCTAGTTGCACAGAATCAATATTAATTTCTGTTTCCGTAAATCTTAACTTTTTTATTCTTTGATGTTTAGAAGATTCTATACATAAAAACATTTAACACCTCTAAAGAAGTGTGTTATTATAACAATAACCTGAGTTTTGATTTCCGGAGGCTTTAACGCAGCCCAAAGTGCTATAAAATTCAAAACTTAGGACTTTATCACCTAGGAGGATTTATGCTGTATTGGGCACTCGTATTTTTGATTGTGGCATTAGTTGCTGGGGTCCTTGGATTTGGTGGTGTTGCAGGCGTTGCCACAGAAATCGCCAAAGTATTATTTGTTATTTTCTTAATTATCTTTTTAGTCTCGCTTGTTCTTGGTTTTCGCGGACGAAAAGGATAATGTAAGGATAAAGAAGATCTCTAAAAAAGGTCTTCTTTATCTCTCAATCTCTCCTCTTTTAATTTCTTATTTTACAAAATCTTTCTAGATTTCCATTCTCCATTTTAATCAAACAATCTTTCAAAAATAATAAACTTTAGTAGGTTATCAAAAATACCTAACAAGCATGCGAAATTAATATAGTTAATTTTTATTTGATATAAATAGATTTCTCGATAGAATAGTGCTTTATTTGAACTAATCTTATCCCATAAAAATAATAAATAGGGTGATATAATGTATCCAATTTCTTCTCTTACAGTTCCTCTCACTAATCCTATTTACCCTGCATCTGGAGAGAATTATGTGAATGCAACTCTCCACCAATGTACGATGAGCCCTTCCATGCAGAGTTCTCAAAACGGAAGATTTTCAATCTCTTCTGCGGAAATGCAAGAGATGCGATTGATAATGGAACTTGCTAGAAAAATAATTGAAGAAGACTCTTTTAGTATACCGGTTGAAAAATCCCCTGCATATGTTATTGGTGAAAGACTCATTAAGCCCACAGCGGATGTCATTTCAGTGGTTGTAAAACAAAGTTGGCATTTGTTATCTAAATCCTTCACCATTTTAGATCAAGGGTTAAAAAAGCTCATTCCGAGCCTTCCAGGAGCTGCAGCACAACCCTTAGAAAAGGATTGGGATCCAATCAAAAAAGCAAGGGTGAAAGATGCGGATACGATGTTTGCTGCTTGCTTTGTTTATCAGGAAATTCAATTCATTTTGGAAATAGCTCTAGAGCGCATGAAGCTAAATCTTGAATCAGATTGTGATCCTTTATCTGGTCGTCATATGACTTTAATCATGCTCTCAAAAACTTCTATGCAACTCATCCACGGTCAAATTGGAGCTAATGAGAAGAATGTTTTAGTCCTTGTGGATAGAGAAAAAGAGCCACTTAAACAAGACTGCAGAAGAGAGATTGAGGAAAAAATCGTAGAAAAAACATCCATTTCATCGACTGAAGTCGAGACTTATATTCAAATGCAGAAGGATGGGTTATTTGAGATTATTCACAAGATATTTGAACAACATAACAGAATCATTCGTTCAAAAGTTGGTAGCCAGATCATCATAAAAGAAAAAGACTCAGATCGTGTGATCCGATGGGAAGTTCGTAACAAGCACAATCAGCCTACTTTTATTTTTGATATTCAAAGGATGAATAAAATAACAGAAGATGAAATGGCAAAGTCCACTGTCTCGGATATTAATGATTATTACATTCCTCTTTATGGAGAAAGAGCCGATGAAGTTAGAAACGACCTTTTAATGCGTTGTGTAGGGGTTAAAGAAGCGGAAGATTTGTTAGATCAAATTATTAATGCCTGCGATCCCCATATTCCTAAATCACCTTTTCTACCTTTTTCTGAGTATCGTTTGACTTTTATCATTAATCTAAAACAAAACTCATTCAGGATAGTGATGAAATCTATCTACAAAGAAGAAGCACCTATTTCTATCAAAAAAACGGGTGTAGATCAAGCGATTTATAAAGAAGATTGTCTGGACGAATTTTCAAATCATGCAGCATTAAAACTGGTTCCTTTGATGCCGGAGACAATTAAGCAATACGGAGATGATGCAGAAGATAAAATAAATGCAAAAATCCAGGCATTGAAACTCAAACAACAAACGATCGTTGATCAAACACAAGGTGCGCAAATTAGAGTGCCCGATCCATCCAAGCCTAATTGGGAAGTCTTTAACGGCAAAAAAATGACTTTTGCTTTTGAAATGGTGATAGAAGATTTAGATCAATATGAAAAATACTAATATTATTGCGAAATAATCATAAATTATAAATAAATATATTAAGGTGTTATGTCTCTTATTTCTTTTAATAATCATACTTGCGTAGTAGAAAATATCCAATGCATTCCCTATACCTCGGCTACACTTTCAAAAATTGTGGATAAAGCTGCCTTTGAAGAATCAAGGGATAAAGATTTATGTATTTCAGATGAAATGAAGGAAACGCTTCTTTGGATAAGAATTCTTCAAAAGACAAGTGTGGATCATCCTCAACCCACATCTTCAGATACTTTTTATCACTTAGGGAAAAACGTGATTAGACCGATGCTAGATAAGACAACAGAGGTCATCTGTGCCCTATGGACTTTGAGTAAAAAGACTGTTCAGGCTGTAGATAGAGGAATATCTTCCTATTTACATGTCTTTCCCGGCGCTCAAGCGCAATCGTTTAGTCATGAAAAGCAAAATCTTATCGTTGAAGAAGATGTAGAAGACGTAAAGTTCGAAGCGGCTTCTAAGTTCGTTCGTTTAGTTAATTATCCTAGAATTGAGATTGAAGCTTCAGAATTTTCTAACCTTGAGAAGATGTGTAGGATTTTTAATTTACAGATTATGCACTTTAAGCAAATTTTAAAAGAGCTCACGGATAAACCCAAGAAGTCAAAGAAAAATTCGGAAAATCCAATCAAGGATCCACGCTCTTCTGTCTTTTCTCCCTTTTCGAATCAAGAATTGATTTTGAACAGCTCTGATGAAGAAGGAGATGTAGGCCTTTATATGGGACCCATCCATTCAAAAAATAGAGCTCGTATTGATTTCGTCCCCTCTAAAAATGAGATTAAACAGATTGAACAGAATTGTCATGGTTTGAGTGAATTAAAAGATCTGGTCATTTCAAACAACATTAGCGATCCAGATAAACTAATAGATGAATATGTTCGCTTTTATTCCACACGTTTATTTAGCCTTATGAGAGAATTGAATAGAGTTCATACTGACATGATAATGAGATCAAGAGAAGGATATAGAATGATTAATGAACCAGAACCTTCAGACCCTGCTGGAACTCAATGGAAGGTTCTGAATAGTAAGGATCAAGTGACATTTCGCTATGTTTGGTCCATCAATTTATTTAACTAAAAAAATTTAGCAGGATAGCTAATGTCTATAGCATTTTATCAAGGATCTGTTTGCAATCATTCAAACATCGAATATCCTATTTTTACCTCTTACACGACTGACATTCATCAGACCGAAACGGATCAAATGTATTATCAAAATGATCCGGAGCTGTTTACTTGGATTCAATTCTTAAAAAAACAGGCGCAAGAGCAAAAGAAGGAGTCGGACGAGACTCAAATGTCATCTACATTATTGAGTCATTATGTTAGACCGATCCTAGATGTATCTTCTAATATTTTTTCTTCCATGTGGCGCTCCTCTAAAAAAATAGTCTTACTCATAGATAGTTGCCTCAGTCGAATCCTCCCCATTTTTCCTCAAGTAGCAGGACAAAAAGTCTGTCAAAATCCTCTTCAAGAAACTAGCCAAACAGAACTAATTCGTCCGATAGACTGGGATCGTCACGGGTACCATCAGGAGATTCCACGCGTAGTAAAAAATCAAAAAAAATATTCCAAGAAGAATATTGATAGAATGGGTTACGAAATTCATCGAATTTTTTTAGACTTAGAGCACTTTGTAAATACTTATCAATTAGATTCTTTAGAACAATTCTACGATTTAAAGAGATTTTGCACCTCTCACCAATATCAGATGTTGAATATGGCAAATATTTTAAAAGATGTAGAAAATTTTTCATTGGATTCTAGCTATTCTCCTATTTCGGGAACACTTTTAGTAATGAATATTATAGATAATACAATAATTGAAATCACAGAGAACAGTTATCCTCTTAATTTCCCTATAAATCATCGAGAGACAGATAGGCTTAATTTCGAATGTAATGGTGCTTTTAAAGCTGCGTTATTCAGTGAGATCGCTCCTCTTGATGAGATAGAGAGTTTTAAGAATGCGGATGAAATCTCGTCCGAAGAGATTGCCTTTATTTTAGAAAAGAGAATGCCTGACCTAACTCTGAAAATAAAAAATATAAAAAAGTTAATTGTAGATGATATTTCAGCATTAGTCCCTATTATACAGCATTACAAACAAATTCTTAGAGAGGGAATCATAGATTCAATAAATAAGCTTTATCAAACCCATGTTCGCTTAATTCAGACCGATTTATGCCACTCTCATTCTATTGTTTTAGATAAAATGAAATCTTACAATCACGGCATTAAAACCTGGTCTGTAATTAATATTGATACAGGACAAGCAACTTTTAAGCTTGAAATAAAGTTAACAAATTATTTAAAAGATGGTGAATGATTTGTTTTTAAATTAGTTTTCACTAAATGATCTTTAATGTATTATTTACACCTTTTGTTGATGTAATTAAAATTAATACTTTAAAGAAAGTGAACTATGTCAGTTGTATCTTTACTTACTCAAAATAATTTATGTCATAATTCCAATTTTCTGAATCCCGTCCAATTAGAAAAGCTGGTTCAGTGCATGGAGAAGAAGAAACTTTTTTCGACGATCCATTCTCTCTCGGGTTGTTTATGGGAAACAGAAGGACTTGAAAAAAGATATCTGGATTTTCTGAAAAATGACCAGAAGGGGCAGATTCAACGCACGGAAGATGGGTTTGTTTTTTATAATCATGACGGAAGTTATATAACCGTTACTTTTGAAAAAAATTTAAAAAACTCCTCTGGATTGCCCTATTTTAAAGTGGACTATATCCCTCCATCCTTTATTTATCGTTTAGGTGAAGGTCTTCGAAATGGCGTTTTTAAAGTGTTAAAGTTTGTCAACACGAACCTTTTATTGTTAAATCAGAGAATTCCTTCTTTAAATATTTTTCCCGGAGCGATGGCATCCTCAGTGAAACAAAAGGATGAAGAGATTTTTTATTATAAACTGTCTGATAGGCCACCGGAATTTTTAGAGCCATTAGAATTCCCCTCTCTCATTCCCAGTCTCTTAGAGCCGCGTCACAGCTATGTAGACTATCCTACTCCAACTCATCCCCTTTTTACAAATCATGAGATTCAAGAAAATAAAAAAGAGAGAGATAGAAAAGTTTCTGATGATTTAAGAAATTTAACTCAGCGAATTAGGGAAGAAGTAGAAAAAAGTCAATGGTCAAAATACGTGCCCTCTGAAACGAAAAAATTTTGCAGATCTTTTATCTTTCAATATAAAAATCTAGGACATTTGTTAGAGGATTTGTCTGAACAGCAGGAGGAATCCTTTTATTCACCTTTAGTGGCTCAATCATTGACTTTAGGTTATTCTCCTGAAGATCCATCCTTGATTGAATTGTGGCGAGAGTTTTCGGATAAGAGAGAAGTGATTTCGTTTGACATTACTTCTTTTGAACGTATGGAAATTGAAGCTGAGTGTGCAGATCTGTTATATACAGTCGTTCTTTATGAAATTTTTCCTAAATCTCAAACTTTATTAGATCCTAAGCAAGAAATACAATACGTTCAAAATGAATGGGAAAAATTTAAATACAGTATAAAGCATGATAAAGATGTTCTAAAAAATGCGTATTTGAAATTTTTTGACCATTTACGTTTGAGAATTTTTTATCAGGTACGAAATATGTATTTGGAGCATGAGAAAATCGCAGAGAAAAAAGGGATAAAAATCCGCCCAAACAGAAAAATAGGGGATATGATCACTTCTTGGACGTGTAAATTACCTGATGGTAAATATTTTAAATTCAAATACGACCATGGAATTAAATTCTAAAAGCCTCTAACCGCTTTTATTAGACGTTAATTTCCGCGATCATAAAAAACTCTATTTGTTTGGCAAATCTAGGAAATTAACTCTAAGGAGTTATAGAGGTCTGAAGCCGACTTCTGTTTTTGGTAATATTTTTAAAGTCTTCAGATCCATATGCGTATGCGCTGCAACTAATTCTGTAGGTGTGTGGGACATCCAATTACATAATGAAATATTAGCAAAATAACTGCTCTTAAACATTTCTAAATAGCGTATATCAGTATCACCTGTATTTTCTAAATAATGTCCCATCGCGCGAGGAATATAGCCTACATCACCTGCCTCGAAATCCATTGTCCGCGCATTTCCTACGCCTGCGAATAGCGTAATTCTTCCTTTGCCGCTAATAATATAAATCCATTCATCTGCATTCGGGTGCCAATGCATTTCTCGTAATCCTCCTGGATGCACAGTCACTAAGGCAGCCGATATTGTTTTGGCGATAGGAAATTTACGAGAATCAACAATGCGAGCATTTCCGCCTTGAGTGATAATGTCAGGTTCTTGGCTATATAAATGATAATAGTAAGGTTCAGGAACAACTCCTTGAGGTCCCACAGACGTATCTAAATCAGTTTTTTCAGATTGCGTCACTTCGCCGGGAAAGATGTAAAGTTCGTGAGAAGGAAGAGGATCAAAAGCGTTAGGGGGAAGCTCAAAATTTTTTGAAAGGATCTCTGTCGGTGTATGAGCCATCCAGTCCGTAATAAGAAATGTTTCATCTTCGGAAAAATTTCCATCATCGAAGACTAAAAGAAATTCACATCCATCAGGACCTAGCCCTTGGATAGAGTGAGGAAAGCCTGAAGGAAAAAACCACAAGTCTCCCTCTTTGACATCTTTTACAAAAGTCCTGCCTTCCTGATCAAACGCCGTGATACGGGCGTTACCATATAGCATAAGGGCCCATTCATTGGCCTGATGCCAATGGAGTTCGCGTATGGCTCCGCTTAAAAGACGCATGTTAACACCTGCTATAGTGGTGGAAATAGGAAGATCTCTGATGGTCACTTGGCGTGCCCATCCTCCTTCTTGTAGACGTTTATGAGCTCTTGCAAACGGAAACCAAAAATTCGGTACATCTCCCCTGTCCGTTGAGGGGGGAATTTCTGATGACGGAGCTTGTGCGCTGGCTTGCGGATTTTTAGGTCCAGGGTCACTGGCGCTTTCTGGACTTACCTCTAAAACACTTTTTCCCATACGTAAAAACGGTGAAGAGCTCATCATATCCTCAAAAAATTAAAAAATAAGTGGTTTTTGACCTTAAATTCAACTTATAGGGGACAAAGTTTTTTTTGAATATCTTTGTGAAGGAGAGTGCCATTTTACACTTGTAATATTAATTTTTTGTTAATTTATAATTTTATAATTATAAATTTTAATAATTTAAGTTATTTTTTGTTTTTTAACAAATATTAATAATTGATTTGTTATAATTCTTATAGAGGTTTGTAATATTAATTCTCTACAAAGCAGGGTCATTATGAATAATATAGAGGCTAATCAACCGCTCAGAGGTTCTTCTCCGATTGAAGGGTCTTTCCAGGGTGTTCAAGAGAAAAAGGTTAAGAAAGAAAGCTTAGTGGATTTTTTGCTTTGTATAAAAAATGTCCTCAATCCTGCAAAAGTGATTCATCCTAAAAAGCCGATTACTCAGACAGGCAAACCCGTGACTCATTCCCAGGAGTTTGTAGAGCGCTCCGTAAAAAACTTACAAAAAACTGAACAAATGCTGGCGAGTCATCGCAAAGAAGGTTTAAAAAATCCATCTATTTCTAAGGGTGTGACATTTAATCCCCAAGTCTCAGTGATTAAAGAGGATGTAATAGTTAAAAGTACGCATTTGAGAAGCTTGCGTCATGCTGATGAAAATGGCGTTGAAGAGGTTGTGAACAATAATTTCGTAATCTTGAATGCTGCTTATAATAAGATCAGTGGTAGAACAGGAGAGAATGTTAATAAATTAAAATCAGAAATTGTCAAGCAGTTGGACAGCTTGAATAAATTAAAAAAACTTTATGATCAAGCTCTTGACATGCCTCAATCCAAAAACAGAGACCAAAAGATTAACCAATATTTAAATAAGATTCTGCAGATCAGTGGGAAAACACACATTCTTTTAGAAGTTGTAGAGGCTGATCATGTGGCAGACAATGCATTAAAAAGAATTAAAGAATTCAAGCTAGATCAGAAAGGTGAATTTTTAATGATTGATAAAGGAGCTGCTAAATCAGTTTGGATAAAGCTAGAGGGAGACGATAAAGCCGTCTATTATTCACCTGTACGTAATATTTTTGAAAAGTTAACGCATGCTAAAGAAGCAGAAATTAAGAAGGAAGTGGATACAGCAAGAAATATACAGTCTAACTTACTTAAAAAAGAAATCCCCAAACTCATTCATCAGCTAGCAGAGGGTCATCCCGAGTCAGTTCCTCAATTGGCATCTGTCCTAGATAAAATCCAGAAGGCGGATACTGCTACAATGAACCAGCTCGTGCAAATTTTAAATAGTAGATTTGACCCTGTGGCTTTTAATTATTCGCTTAACATGTCAAGTTTTCCTGATGATCTTAAAGAGTTTGTTAGAAATAACCTTGAACAGTTAGCTTCTATTGGTGGTCACTTAGCCTTGGACTATAAAGGGATTGATAACAATAAAATTGATGATCAATATACCGTACGTACTTTAAAAGCAGAAGGTCGTAGCTTAGAAAAGTATATCTTGCGTAAAGTTGAGGATAAGAAAGCTTCATTTCAAGAGACTGCAAGGTTTGGCCAAGAATTTTTAAATGGTATGGCTGAAATGCATGCTGCCGGTTATGTACACGGGGATATGAAATTGGACAATATCCTTGTATATGAAAATAAAAATGAGTCTGGAGTGGTGGAACGCCATGTGAAAATTTCAGACTTTGGGAAAACTCGACCTATAGAAGAAAATGCATCCGAGATCCACACTGGGAATAATCGTTATTCTGCTGTAGAGGGAAAATTGAGTAAGAAAGGAGAGGTTTATAGTTCAGGGCTTGTTTTGATCCGACTCCTAGAACAAAGAGTTTTAGGAGAGGGCGAAGATATGTTAATCCAGCCTAGTGCAAATCAATTGGATGTGGTGCAGCCTAAAGCCAATCGTTCAGGGATTGAGAAATTTGTCACCTCCCATAAAGCCTTTCCCCATACAGAAAGTACATTTGCAGGTAAGATAAGAATTGCTCTTAGAGCTCTTTTTACACCAGTGGGAAAAAAGAATAAGAAAGCAGAGAAGGAAATACAAAAGTATATTGATGTTCTAGTCTCTAGATTAGGGGCTGATCCTGACTACCAAATGAGCGCACAAAAACAAGAAGATTTAAAAAAACTTCTGAAAGATATGACACTTTCAAATCCCAATAAAAGACCTTCTTTAGAAGATGCTTTAAAGAAGTATGAAACGATTTTTTCTTAAAACTCAAAGTTAAGGCTTAAAGGATTAAGAAAACCTGACGGAAGATAAAATCTTTTTTAGGCTTCCGTCATCATTTTCATCATAAATGTCTCCAATAATTTCCTCAAAAATAGCTTCCATTGTCACAATTCCTGTTTTTTGATTCCCTTTAAAAACGATTGCCATATGAGCTCTCTTATCTTGCAATAAACGCAATGCCGTTAAAATCCAGCTACTTTCTTGAACGGTGACAACGGGCCTACACAACCCCATCCAATCTGTTTTGCCAGATTTTTGATAGGCCAAAAATTCTTTTGTATTAAGAATACCTATCACTTGGTTATTTTTGAGGACTGGTAGTCGGGTATGACCAGAAGAAATCACGATTTTTTCAACTTCCAATATGGGTTGAGGAGCTTCTATAAAAGCCACTTCTCTCCAGGGAACAAAAATCTCTTTAATAGAGGTTCTCTCAATTTTAACCATATTCATGATGTATTGACGATTTTGAGAGGAGACACTTTCCAAAATACTGGAGTCATTCTCCCGTTCATTTTCCTCTTCTTTTGTGTGTTTAGCGGGGAAAAAATTCACAATTTTTTTGGTCGACCATTCAAGTAAGCTTACAATTGGATTTAGAATGCGACTAGCTGCTTGCAGCCAGGTAGCAGATAAAGAAGCTACATGCATGGAGCGTCTTAAAGCTAACGTTTTAGGGACCAATTCCCCAAAAACGACAGTGGCATAAGTTAAAGGAATGACTACGATGAGTATAGCTAGGAGTTCTGCCATAGCCTCGGATAGGTTAAATTGGGTGTGTAGCCAAGGTGCTAGAGCTTCTTCTGCACCAGCTCCACCAATAGCTGCTGCAAAGGCCCCTACAAATGTAATGCCAACTTGAATAGTTGAAAGGGTTCTTTCTGGGTTTTCTCTAAGATCGAGAAGTTGTTGTGCTTTTTCATTTCCTTGCTTACTCAACGCTTTCAGGGTGGGCTTGTTAAGAGCGATGAGAGCAGTTTCTGAACTAGCCAAAAGAGCATTTAAAAATAAACAAATGATAATAACCGTTAATTCCAACATGGCTTATTCATTGCCTTTAAGTAAGGCTTTTTGTTGGTAATGATAAAAAAAACGCATAACAAAGGGGGTAAAAACTGTCGTTACAGCAATTACAATGATCATGCAAGCATACAAATCGTTGTCGAAAATTTTACTTTCTCGTCCAATTTCAGCAAAAATTAACCCGACTTCTCCTCTAGGAACCATAGCAATACCCACAGCCCATTGGATCCAACGATTTTCTTTTAGGAGAGAAAAACCTGAAGCGAGTTTTCCAATAATGGCTGCAATTAATATGGATAATGAGAAGAGCCAAATAAAAGTAGAATGCCAGTTAATTTCGCGTAAATTTAGTGAAAGACCAATTGTTACAAAAAAGATAGGGGTAAACAAATGAATGATAGGCTTCATCTGTGTTTCAACTTTATGAATAAACTCAGGGCTTAATTGTAAATAGGACCCAAAAGGGAGAAATTGGCGTGAAAGCGCCAGTCCTGCTGCAAAGCCGCCAATAAGTTCGGGGGCCCCTGTTTGATGTGCCAACCAGGCAAAGAGTAAGATCAGGGAGACGATAGTTGTGGGTAGAAGTCCTGGTATTTGACTTTTGGTCTCGTAGTGTTTGATTATCGTTGTGATTAATTTAGCAGCAAAAGGAGCTAAGATGAGAAACAAGGCGATGAAAATTAAGATTTTTCCTACAAGAAGAAGACTAACTCCTCCTCCTTGAGAAAATTCGTACAAAATAGAGAGAAGCACAATTCCTATAATATCATCGATTACAGCAGCTCCCAAGACAATTTGAGCTTCGTCGCTGGTTTGTTTTTTTAGATCAGTGAGGACCCGGACAGTAATGCCAATGCTAGTAGCTGTTAGAGTGCTGGCAATTAATAAGGAAACAAGCAAAGTGAGATGAAAAAGATAGTAGCTGATAGTAAAACCGAGTGCAAAAGGGAGGGCCACTCCCACCGCTGCGACTATAAAAGGTTTACTTCCCGTTTGAGCAAGGCGTCCTAAATCTGTCTCCAAACCTACTTCAAATAAGAGAAGGATGATGCCGATTTCTGCCAAAAGTTTAATGATCATAGAGGGTTCGATGATGTTTAGCAGACTAGGTCCGATTAAAATACCAGCAAAGAGTTCTCCAATCACCGAGGGGACATTAAATTTGGCAACCAACTCTCCAAAAAAACGGGCTGTGAATAGAATGATGACTAGCTGAATAAAAAAATCGTGTATTTGCATAGGACTTTACTTTGTTAAAAAGATGTCTTTATAAAAGATAACCCCCTTAGTGATCAATGATCTTCTCTCATGCAAGAAGGGATTAGGATTTTTTCTCTTTTCTATCTGACCTAAATGCAAACTCTTGAAAAAGTTAAAAAGGTATTTTCATAATAGCCTTTGGATGATATGGGTGTGTTTTAGAGATTTCGTCGAAATTAGCATGAGATCTCATTCATAGAATGTCTTTTAGCCAATTTTCATTTTTTAGTCTTCAGCTAAGGACATGTAATTGAAATAACCAAAATTGTTATCGCAATAACAATTTTTAAAGACTAATTTTTACAGTTCATGGATGATAGCTATCAATTTTCTAGTGGGCAAGGTTGATTTTAGGTATAGTATCCGAAAAAAGTGAGAGAAGAATGCGAGAGTTGAAAACTTTATTTGAAAACAATCTAAAATGGATCGAAAAAAATACGCAAAATGACCCTGAATATTTTTTGAAGATGTCTAAGCAACAAAACCCAAGGTATCTGTGGATTGGTTGTTCGGATAGCCGCATTCCTGCTAATGAAGTTGTAGGGTTGGAGCCAGGAGAATTGTTCGTCCATCGGAATGTAGCCAACCTTTTTCTACATACGGATTTTAATGGCCTTTCGGTGCTTCAATATGCAGTGGATGTTCTAAAAATACAGCATGTCATTGTCTGTGGACACTATGGGTGCGGAGGTGTGGCTGCGGCAATGAAGGATAATCAATTAGGGATTATGGATAATTGGTTAACCAATATTAGAGATGTCTACTCCCAATCGTTTTCTGAATTAGAAAGTATTGAGGATCCAAGTTTGAGATTCAATCGTCTTGTCGAGCTAAATGTATTACAACAGGTGCATAATATTTGTCATACAACCATCACCCAAAATGCTTGGGGACGCGGCCAACCCTTGAGCATTCACGGGTGGATTTATGAATTATCCACAGGGAAGCTACGGGATTTAAACTGTTGTATCTCAGGCATCGATCAAATTGCGGGAATTTATAAAACACACAAACCCTCTTCTACATTTTTAGAATTATTCTAATGCAGATCTTTTTAAAACGATCGTCCAGATCTGAAACACGTATAGTCACATGACTATTCCAGGCCTAAAGACCCCAGCCATCGATGTTAAAAAAAACACAGCGATATGTTTATTTGTCAAGGCGGGTGTGGACAAATAAAATTTTATTAGTGATGTACTAAGATGCATTTATAATTTGTTGATGGGGAACTAGTTGCTTTTTATTATTTAATTTTAATCAAAGACATGGACATTTAAACTTTAAAAAATTAAATATGTAAAAAAGTGCAGAGCTACTACAGAAGATCCCTAATTGGAAATAAAACAATCTTTCTCATCAAAAAAATAACTGTATATGAACAATAATAATTCTTTAACCCACACTCTTCCTAAAGACTTGATGGCAGGTCTTGTTGTGTTTCTTGTCGCTCTTCCCTTATGCTTAGGTGTGGCTCTAGCGTCCAATGCCCCTTTATTTTCGGGGATATTAGCAGGCGTTATAGGAGGAATAGTAGTCGGTGCAATCAGCGGTTCCCAGACAAGTGTTAGTGGACCCGCTGCAGGTTTAACCGCGGTTGTGGCTGCACAAATTGGACAGCTAGGCACCTTTGAAGCTTTTCTTGTTGCTGTTGTATTGGCAGGTTTGATTCAGATCATTTTAAGTATTGGACGTCTAGGGTTTATTGCAGATTTTTTTCCCTCCAGTGTTGTCAAAGGATTGCTAGCAGCTATAGGAATCATTTTAATTCTAAAACAGATCCCCCACGTACTGGGGCATGATGCAGATCCTCTTGGTAGTAACTCATTTTTTCAAGCAGATAATCAGAATACCTTTTCTGAAATAGTTGAAACGTGGTTTGATATTCATGCTGGACCTGCTTTAGTCGGTGTTTTGTCCATCCTTCTGCTTATCTTATGGGAACGTATTACTATCTTAAAAAAATCTCCAATACCCGGACCCCTAGTCGTAATTATATTTAGCGTTGGACTTAGTTTCCTATTACGCGGCTGGGGAGAATATTGGCACATTGAACCAAGCCATCTTGTACAAGTCCCTATAGCAGATTCGTATCAGGGGATTGTTAAATTTTTGACATTTCCTGATTTTAGTTTTTTAAAAAGTTCGGGTGTTTACAGTGCTGCTATCACAATTGCTGTTATTGCCTCTCTGGAAACATTATTAAACCTAGAAGCTATAGAAAAAATTGATCCCTTACAACGTCATAGTCCACCCAACAGGGAATTATTCGCACAAGGGGTTGGAAATGTAGTCTCGGGTTTTTTGGGCGGTATACCGATGACAAGTGTGATTGTCCGTAGTTCTGTCAATATTAACTCTGGGGTAAGAACTAAATTAAGCACAATCTGGCACGGAGTTTTGTTGTTGTTTAGTGTAATGCTTGTTCCTCATTGGCTAAATGAGATTCCCCTTTCAGCATTAGCAGCGATTCTTTTAGTGACAGGTTTAAAATTAGCGAGTCCTCAACTTGCCCTACAGATGTGGAGAGAAGGAAAGAATCAGTTTCTTCCTTTTGCAATTACAGTTAGTGCGATTGTTTTTTCTGATATTTTAATAGGTGTTTTAATTAGTCTTGCAGTAGCCGTTGGCTTCATTTTACACAGTAATGCCCGACGCCCCATAAAAAAGTTAATGGAAAAACATAGCACAGGGGATGAGGTTTTACATATTGAGCTCCCTAATCAAGTCAGTTTTTTTAATAAAGCTTCCTTGGATGCTACCTTGAGAAGTATTCCCAGAGGGGGTCACGTTTTGATTGATGCAAGTAGTACAGATTATATTGATCCTGATATTTTAGATCTGATTTACGATTTCAAGAATAAAACAGCACTTGCCCATGGTGTAATGCTTAGTTTGAGAGGTTTTAAGGATAAATACCCTCGCTTGAAGGATTGTATTCAATATGTGGATTTTAGCAATCGTGAGTCACAAGAATCCTTGACACCCGAAGGTGTCTTGGAAATTCTCCGAGAAGGAAATGAGCGTTTTCGTAAAGGCAATCCTATTAAGAGAGATCTTGATCGTCAACTGAATGCTGCCTCTGTAGGTCAATTTCCAATGGCTGTTGTTCTTAGTTGTATTGATTCTCGCACACCAGCAGAACTCATTTTTGATCTAGGTTTAGGAGATATTTTTAGTGTTAGAATAGCAGGAAATGTGGTAAGTGACCATATTCTAGGAAGCATTGAGTATAGCTGTGCTGTAGCAGGAGCAAAGCTTATTTTAGTGATGGGTCATACGTCTTGCGGGGCTGTGAATGCAGCCATCAATTTTATCTGCCAGAATAAAACGGCAGCGGAAGCAACAGGCTGTGTCAACTTGCATTCTTTAATTGAGGAGATTCAACAATCTGTTGATCAAAAGACATGTCAAATCTCTACGAACGGAAGTATAGAAGAAAAGAAAAATTTAGCCGACGAAGTTGCGTATAAAAACGTGATAAGAACCATTCATATGCTTCGTAAGAGAAGTTCTACGATTAATGATCTTGTATTGAAGGGTAAAATTGATATAGTGGGCGCGATGTATGATATAGCGACTGGAAAAGTTTCATTTTTTCAACCCTCTTTAGATCTGTTTTCCAAAGAGATCGATCATTAATCTTACATCTGTTCAAGAATTGAATCAATCGTGTCTTCTAAAGTCCAATGTTTTTGATATCCTGTTAAATGTTTGAGTTTTTTTAAATCTGGTTTACGCCTTCTAACATCCTGAAAGGGAACTCCATAAGCTTCTTGGTAACTTAAATGGATAATTTCGGATGGACTATTTGTTTTCTTTTTAATCAAAGAGGCAAGATCTAATATAGAGCATTCTTCGTCATTTCCGACATTTACAATCTCTCCTTTACTTGCGGAATTTTCCAAAAGTAAATCAAGAGCTCTTACAGTATCTCTTACGTCAACAAAGGAGCGTGATTGCAAGCCATCTCCATAGACAGTGATAGGTTGATGATTAAGAGCTTGTTTAATAAATGTGGGAACCACCATCCCATAGGCACTTGTTTGATTGATGCCAATTGTATTGAAAATACGCGCTACTGTGCAGCTTAAGTTTTTTTCATAAGAAAATGCCTGTGCCATCACCTCGTTGACAAGTTTACCAACGGGATAAGTGTCCTGTAAAAAATTTTCTGAGTGAATGCTGATAATAGCGTCTTCAGAGACAGTGCCGTCCAAATTTTCTCTACTTTTACAATAAAGTTCTGATGTGGAGGCAATTAATAAGCGTGCCTGCGGATTAAATTCACTCATGGCTTTTAAAATCATTTCACAACTGCAAATATTATTGGATAATGTGCTTACAGGATGACTTAAAACATAACGTTGACCTACGCTGGCTGCCATGTGAAAAATCCAATCTGCCCATTCAACCACTTCAGAAAGATTTTTGCATTCAACAATATCAGCTTGAATAAAACGGAGGGCGGGGTTTTTTAAATGAGATTCTATATTACTGATACGACCAGTGACAAGATTATCGATGACACAGACTTCGTGACCTTTAGCTAGTTGATCCGATACGAGATTTGATCCAATAAACCCAGCTCCACCGGTAATAAGAACATGCTTTTTTTTCATAAAACCTATGCTTTAATGATATTTTGTGTGTTGCTTAAATGAGCAGAAATATTCCGTGTATCAATGAATAACTGGCTATTTTCAACGATTTTCTTCCAATCATAGCAAGAGTGGTCTGTTATGACTACCACCGCATCATAAAAATTTAAGTTCTTGTAATCTAGTTCAATAGACTCCATATAAAGATCTGGGTATTCATGAATACCTGATAGAATTTTAACGTAAGGGTCATGGTAGTAGACTTCTGCTTGCATGTATTTTAGAATGGGCAGTATTTTTAAAGCAGCAGATTCTCTTATATCATTCACATCTTTTTTGTAACCTAACCCTAGAATAAGAATTTTAGACCCTTGAATAGTTTTTTTTCTTAAATTCAATCCCTCAATAATTTTATTCACTACATAATGATGCATCTCATTATTGATACGCCCTGCATCTTCAAGCATAGTTGTAGGGCCGCCTGTAGCCTTGGCTCTCCAGACTAAGTAAAACGGAGCAATAGGAATACAATCTCCGCCAATACCTGGACTAGGATAGAAGGGCATAAAACCAAAAGGTTTGCTAGAGGCAGCTTCAATGACTTCCCAAATGTCTATTTTCATTCGATCAAAAAGGACCTTCATTTCATTGATAAAGGAAATATTAATCAGGCGAAAAGCGTTTTGTAGCAATTTAGCAGCTTCTGCAACTTCTGTGGATTTACAGGGCACAATTTTGCATCCAATATATTGATAAAGCAGCGAAACCATTTTTAAACAAGCAGGAGTAATACCACTAACGATTCTAGGTACCTCCATGAAATTAAAATTAGGATTGCCAATATCGGCAATTTCTGGTGCATGGGCAAGATAAAAATCTATACCTACCTTTAAATGCGTTCTGGAAAGAATAGGGAGCAATTCTTCACGAGTGGTACCTGGATAGGTGGAACTTTGTAGCACAACTAACTGTTGTTTTTTCTGGTTTTTAGCCACTGTTTCAAAGGCGGCGCGTAGATTAGATAAATTCGGAGTTCCATATTGATCTATCGATGTGGGAACACTAATAATCAAAACATCCATATTTTTTAATATTTTGGGATCTGAGGATGCATTAAAGAGATTTTGATCCATTAAATTAAATAGACGCTGCATGTCGATAAAATTTAAATACGCCTCCTTCTTTTTTAACTTTTCCATTTTTTCATGATTAATATCATACCCTACCAATGGAAATCCCGCAGCACCCAATGAATCAAGCAGTGATAGGCCTATATACCCCAGCCCTATCACACCGATTACAGCTTTTTTATCTATAATTTTTTGTTTAAGCTCGTTGATGTTTTCTTCTTTAGAAATAGAAAACATTTTTCGGATTTTTTCTAATTTCAATTCAAATTCACTGATCCAAGGAGAGATGTCTTTATTTACATGGAAGGATTCAATTTTTTTACGCAGTTCATCGTCAAATTCCTTACATATTTGGCTCACATCCGCATAATCATAAAGACCAGCATTGCCTGCTAGCTTATGAACTTGTAAGCGAAGCTCGTTTAAATTTTTTTCAGTTGGTTTTTTTCGAATTTCATCAACCAGTATTTGTAGAAGCTCTAAGCGTTGTGGAATGGAGGATCGATAGTCTTCTAAAATAGTTCTAAAGGATTTTTTAGAGGTTTTTTTAGTCACTAGATGATGTTTTTTAAGCTTTTCTAAAAGGGCTTGATGAGTAAAGGGTTTGATGCAGAAATCAGTAAAATTCCTTAGAGTCTCATGATATTTTTCTTTAAGAGCATCTAATGAAGTGCAGGTAATGCCAATGATAGGAAATGTCTCGCCTTTTTTTTGCCTAATATGATGAGCGATATGGACCCCATCGATATCGGGTAAAGAGATATCTAAAAAAACAGCGTCAAAATTTTCTTTTTCCAAAAACGACAGGCCTTCCCTACCTGTACTTGCTTCTGTAATTCTAAATCCATCATAAGTAAGAACTTTATTAATAAATAAACAACAGTCCGTATCATCATCAATCACAAGAATTTTTTTTGTGTTTTGAGATTTAGTTTTCAGATTTTTTTTATCTAAATAATTCATACATCACACACATAAGGGATTAAAATTAGTCATATAGAAATTTGGATTTTGTAAAAATAAAATTATTTTGATTTATCCGAAAAGATCTCTTATGAAGCTTGATTTTATTACCAAATGCCTAAACTATTCCTGTTGAGCAAATTTCATCAATTGCGTAGACTGTCATTTTATAAATTTTACTATATATATGCAGGTAGTAATTTGTGCGACTTTTTAGTAGATTAATCTGTATATCTCTGTTTTTTTTTACATTACAGTCTCTCCCTGCAGAAAAGAGCTTCGAGGATGATTTTTTTGGTATCGTGCTCTACCATTCATTGATAAAAACCCATCCGAGTGAGTCTCAGTATTATTACGATTTGGGGTATGTTTACTATACCTCTCAATACTGGGATCAGGCCATCAACTCCCTGGAACAAGCGATAAGATTGCAAACAGATAATACCGATGCGAAAGTTGTCTTGGCTTACGCCTATCTTAATAGATATCGTTCGAAAAGCTACATAACAAGAAGTGAAAATTTATTTAATCAGGTTTTAAAAGAGGCTCCCACATATACAGATGCAAAAGAGGGGTTAAAAAAAATACAGTCTCCCCCTTCCTCTTCTAGAGAAAATGAAAAATTTGTATTTGATAATTTTGATGAAATTGTTCTTTTTGAAAATCTTTTGAGCCGGGATCCCATGAATAGTTCCTATTATTATTCACTGGGACGTGCTTACTATAAAATAGGAGCTTTCAATCAGTCTATTCAGGCGTTTAATCATGCTTTAGCTATGGAACCCCAAAATAATGATATCAAATTGGGGTTGGCTTATGCCTTATTGAATCAATACATTTTTCGTGACGATTTAAATGAAAGCAGACGTTTGTTTCAACAGACTTTAGCTATCTTTCCTGGGTACACAGATGCAAAAGAAGGGCTTAACAAGATTGAATCTATTCTTTCGAAACCCCCATTAAGTCAAAAATATTCTTTTGTAAGTGATAAATCTCATGAGGACTTTTTTAGCATTATTTTATATGGATCTTTAGCCCAGGCTTATCCCAATGATCCTCACTATTCCTACGAACTAGGACTTTCATATTATCATTTGCATAGTTGGGATCCTGCCATCGAAGCTTTAGAGCATGTAATAGAATTCTATCCGCATCCTGTAAACGCAGAAATGATCTTGGCTCAGGCTTATTATAATAGATATACTTCCAAACAAGACCTATTGAAAAGTAAGCGTTTATTTGAGGAAATCTTGAAGAATCATCCAGATTATAAGGATGCCGAAAATGGTTTAAAAAGACTACATGCCAATCAAATTTCTTCCAGGGATAATGAAAAATTTAAATATGATAATTTGGATGAGATCCTTCTTTTTCAAAATCTTTCTAAATATCACTCTGAACAAGGAGTCTATTATTACTCTTTGGGAAGAGCCTTTTCTAGTATCGGTGTCTATCCGCTGGCTATTGCGGCTTTCAATCACGCTCTTGAGTTAGAACCAGATAATTCTGACGTAAAACTGGGGTTAGCTTATGCCTTGCTGAACCAATATGATTTTCAAGATGATTTATTCAAAAGCAGATGGCTTTTTAGTCGGTACTTAGCCCTCTATCCTGACGATGTCAAAGCGAAACAAAGCTTGAAGATGATCGATAAAATGCTCATCACGTCTAGATTAAAAAAGAAGAAGGAGCCTACGCTCCAACAAAAATGGGCGCAGGAGTTATCAAAAATAGCCCAAAATCTTTCAAAACAAGGGGATCACTGGGAGTCTATTAATATCTATTTGCAACTGGTAGAGGAATTTCCAGATAATCCAGAATTTCTTTTTCTCTTAGGTCGTGAATATGTGCAAGTCAATGCGCGATGTGAAGCCATTTCTCTTTTCAGAGAATCGCTTTTGAGAAAACCTGATTACATTGATTCTATAGTAGTTTTAGGTAATCAGTATTTATATTTTAAAGACTTTTGCAAAAGCCTCGCATTATTTTCTCGAGCTGTGGAGCTATCTTCAAAGGATACAAGCGCATGGGTAGGCTTGGCCCGTACAGAAAGCGCACTTGATCAACCAGATTTAGCTGAAACCCATTATCTTAGAGCTCTGGCGCTTGAACCTAAAAATCCCGATGTTGTACAGCCTTATGCTTCATTTTTAATTGGCCAAAGAAGGTATCTAGAAGGAGAATCTGCGTTTCAAAATCTTGCGGACCTTCAAAATGATTACAAAACATATCGTTATTCTCTATTCGATATCTCTTCCTATACAACTCCTGGAGTGTATTTAACAGGAGGTTCCACAGAAGAAAGAGAAAAAGACTTATTCACCCACCAATGGGTAGCTTCTCTTAGATATATGAATGCTGAAGGGGGGCTCTACTTCCCTTTAAATGATCGTTTAAGACTAAGTGCAAGAGGAAGATGGTTAGATGTTAGACAACGTAATCTTGTGGCTAAAATTGTAACTTTCGAAACAAGATTTGAAGGAGGAGGCGTTAGGGCCGAGTGGTTTTATAATCCTTACTGGACAGTGACCTTAAATGCGAATGTGAATTGGGTTTCAAATGCTCATGCTAGGGTTTCTTTACCAACTAAACGAGGTGTGAAGTTTGAACCGTCTCTTGTTTTTCGTTATGTAAAAGATCCTGATATGATCTCTTTCGGAGAAATTACCGATTCTTGGATTTTTAAGAATTTCAAGAAATTGCATGTCACTGCTTTTACTAGAGAGTCCCTGTTCATGACCTATCAACGCGATTTTGGAGATCAAATTTTAGCCGGAACTGATGCTGCTTGGTTGTGGTATCAAGATCCTATTCAAAATCAAGAACAGATTTTGAATGCATGGGCGCAGGTGGGAATCCCGTATTTTGAGGAAAACCTTTCCCTTCGTTATCATAGCGAGTATCTTCAATTCAAAGAGGAGACCAATGGATACTATTCATTTGAATACCAGTGGACGCATTGGTTAAAATTACGTTTTTATAAAGCTTGGTTGTTTGGTGGAAGGATTGAAGCATTGTATTGGCATGGTTGGAGAACAGTCAGGGGTAAAAATCCTCAAGAACAGATTACTACTGGACCTTTAACAACTCTTATTCCCGTCACTACCATTGAGAACCAGATAGATGCAGTTTACTTGACGCTGGGGTACAATCCGACAACCCATTTTGATATTTGGTTTTCTGGCAGCTATTGGCATGATAGCTATGATTATACAGTGGTCTCTGGCAAATTTTGGGTAGAATGTAGATTTTGAGATCGAAATTGAGTATAAGTGGTTTAAAGAAATAGAATAAAAGTTAAGGAGAAATGAATGGGAGTAGGTGAGGATTTAAAACTGCAAAAGCGTAATACTATCGTAATCGTAGATGACGATTTAGATCTTTTAAAGCTTCTTCTTTCTGCCTATGAGGCTGAAGGATTTGATGTTAAAGGTTTTTCAAATGGAAAAGAGGCTATCGCATATCTAGATTTAGATTCAAATATTCAGACAACTCGCCTTCTTATTTTAGATCGTTTGCTTCCAGATATGGACGGGTTGGATATCTTGCGGCAATTTTCCCAAAAGTTAAAAGCTCATACTCCTGTGTTAATTTTATCCGTTCTTTCCGGCGAAAGGGATGTATTATCAGGGCTTAAAGAGGGAGCTGTAGACTACATAGAAAAACCATTCAATCTAACAATTTTGATGGAGAAAACAACAGCCTTGATGAATAGATTTAACGCGTAGTATGACTTCAATGAGTTATTTGAATATTAATCAAATCGCATTAAATATATTGATCGCTGAGATATTCATTCTCCTTATTTTAATAGTTTTTCTCATTGTAAGAATAATGAGAATCAATATTTTGAAAGATAAAGAGAATGCTCAACGAAGAGTAATTTCCCAATGGCTTATAGATGCATTAGGAGCAAAAAAGAGTTTCTCAGATCTTAATGAGCTCAAGGCTTACGCTAATCATAAAGTGTTATTATCTGAATTGGAACTTTTCGATCGGCGCTATAAAGGAGATAACTGGGATTTGCTAAAAAACCAGGTTTCACAATTTTATTTAATGAATCATGCGAGGAGGTATTATCGTAGTATTTTCTGGGTAAATAGAAATTTCAGTGCCCGTTGTTTTGCCCTAACACCTTTTCCTCAAGATCAACAACGTATTCTAAAACTTTTAGAAGATTCTGTGTTTCTAGTCAGAAGCCTAGCTGTATCGGCAACAATTAAACTGGAAATCAAACAAGGCATATTAAAAATTCTTCATTTGATGAGTGATGAACAAGGCTATGATCGTTATTTTTACAGGGACATGCTGATAAATAAAGGCAGTCTTCAGGTTTTTATTTGGATAAAGGATTTCGCATATCTTGAAAAAGATTCTAAGATTCACTTATCGTGCCTAGATATCCTAGCCCGTAAATCTATTCCCATTCCAGAAGAATTTTTAAGCCGTGACTTGGATTCTAATGATAAAACTTTGCAATTAGCTGCTCTAAAAGTTTATGCGAATAACCCTCAATCCAATTCTTTGCCCGTATTGCTCAAATACATAAGCAGTATCGATCCCCAATTTAGAGCACAAGCCGCCTTAGGGTTGCAATACTTTTTAACAAAAGAGTCCTTAGATAAATTAGAAGAGGCCTTGTCCGATCCATCTTGGATGGTTAGACAACAAGCAGGATGGTCTTTAAAAAAAATGGGCAACGCTGGTGTTGATATTTTAAGAAGGCAACCTCAAAACAATAAAGAGGCCTATGAGTCTGCACAATATGCCCTAAAATTTGATTGGTGATCCGAATGCAAGAATTTTATATTTACATCTCGCATTGGCTAGATCCATTTTTTTTAATATATTTTTCGATGATTAACATTACTTATACCATTCTTCTTATTTTAGGATCAGTCAAAATCTATCAACGACGTAGAGAACTGAGTATTGAGGATTTTACTTATCTTTTACGCGCAAATTCGTTACCCACGATCGCATTTTTAGTCCCAGCGTACAATGAGGAAAAGAATATCACAGCTGTTGTTGACAACTTAAAAAATCTTTCTTATCGACGTAAGAAAATTATTGTGATTAATGATGGCTCGCTTGATCTTACGTTTCAGCTACTCAAGGACAGGTATGATTTAGTTAGCATTCCTCGTTATTATGACGAAGTAATTCCTACTAAACCAGTTCGTGGAATATATCGAAGTTTAAATCATCCTGAAATTATCGTGATAGATAAAGAAAATGGTCAAAAATATGATGCTTTAAATGCGGGCTTGAATGCATGTAAAGATTCCTATTATGTAAGTGTAGACGCAGATACTTTTATTGATGATGAAGGATTTGAAGCACTGATTCGTCCTATCCTATCATTTCCGGAGACAATAGCCACAGGTGCGGGTCTTCGCATTAGAAACGGATGTATATTGAATTATAATCGAGTAGATTCGCTAAAATCTCCTGTTAATTATATTTCTGCTATGCAGTCCTTAGAATATCTAAGAGCTTTCTTAATGCGCCAAGGCTGGGATTATATGGGAGGAAATTATGTTCTATCCGGTGCTTTTTCTGTATTCCGCACGGATGCAGTAAAATGGGTGAGAGGGTATGCTCCCACTGTGGCAGATGATCTAGAGATTATTCTACGCCTAAATCGCGTCTTCATGGAAGCCCAGATTCCCTATAAAATTAAATATCTCCCCGATCCTACAGGTTGGACGGAATGCCCTAGTACACTAAAAACATTGGGACGTCAAAGATTCTTATGGCATCGAGGAACGATGGAAGCTGCTTGGTTTAATAAAAAACTTTTTGGAAATCCAAAGTTTGGAAGATATGGGCTTTTTGTCTATCCATTTTTAATTTTCGGAGAAATTTTTGAGCCAATCGTAGAGTGTATGGGTTATATCTATATTGCTCTAGGTTTATTTTTAGGAGCGATAAATGCCTTTTATTTATTACTACTACTAGCGACTATTTGGGGGTTTGTTTTTATCTTTACGTTTTGTTGTTTGATTATCGAAGAATTGAGCTTTAGAAAATTTCCCACAGCCAGAAGTGTGACGCTTCTTTTTTTATATAATTTGATCGAAAACATTGGATACCGTCAACTGACGCTTATTTGGCGTATTAGGGGATTTATAGGTTTTTTTAAAAGGTACAAAGACATTAAAGCAGATACAACACAAATCAATAAATCTGTAGAGGAAATTCTCACACAAAAAAGAGAGTCTAGGAATATTTAAATCAACGAGTCTCATGATGATAAAAAAAATTTGCTTGTGGCATATTTTCGTAATGCTTTTGAATATTACAAGTCTTCCTCTTTATTCAGGAGACATTTATTCATTGTGGGCAGGAGTCAGCCATACTGAAGGGAAAGGAATAGGATATTCTCGCGGATATACAACTCTAGAAGCGTTTTTTATGCCGTCTAAATTTACCTGTCATTCATTTTATCCTTTTCTCAACATACGAGGACATGGTTTTGATAATTTAAAATTGGCTTTGAATGCGGGGATAGGTCTAAGGTATGTAAGTAAACATTCTTGGATATATGGATGTAATCTTTTTTATGACAATAGGCAGGGTAGCCATCGAGGTTTTGATCAGGTGGGAAATCCTTTTCAACAAATGGGGGTAGGTTTGGAAGCTTTAGGTCCTTGCTGGGATTTTCGCTTAAATCTTTATCTACCTTTTGGGAAAAAAGTTTGGCATTTTTCTCAGACCACATTTAACGATAATTTGGGTATCACACCTATTATCAAGCATAAAAAACAAAGCACGATGCGAGGTGCGGATGCTGAGTGGGGAGCTAATCTGCGCCAATGCAAATGGGGCCAATATCTGGAAGTGAAAACCTATTTTGCGATCGGACCTTATTATCTAGATCAGGAGAAGGGATCAGGTCGTTGGGGAGGTAAAGGGCGATTCACCTCGTACATCAATGAATATTTTTTTCTGGAGATTAGAGGCAGTTATGATCATGTCACAAATGCCATTATGCAGGGAAGAGTTGGTGTGAATATTCCTTTTTACCCCCTTTCCTCTGTAAAGTCGCAAAGCTGTCATTATGATCATTGTTTCTATGATAAGATATCACAACCTGTGCAAAGAGTGGATATTATGCCTCTACACACGACTCGATAGATTTCCTTAAAGAATGCGAAATCTGATATCTAATCATGTAGTTCTAGGTCATTCCTGCTTTTGCCATTTACTTTTTTCAAGACGATATAAAACATGTCTTTTTAAAGGATGTCCTGCTGAGATCCTCGGATGATCGAAATCATCTTGAGGGTTGTACTGCATCCCGATCTTTTCCATCACATGTCGCGAGCGTTGGTTCGCCACAGCGGTAAAGGAGACAATTTCCTTTAGTCCTAAATTTTTGAAGCCATACCTTAAGGCTTCTAAAGCTCCTTCTGTGGCATAACCTTTACCCCAATAATTGCAAGCAAGCCTCCACCCAATTTCAATCGCAGGTGTCAGCTGATTAAAGGGTGCTGAAAAATTAACCTCCTGTAATCCTATAAAACCAATGAACGTTCCGGCATCTATTAAGGAAGTCGCCCAAAATCCCCACCCACATCTTTGAATATGCTCAGAAAATGACTTTGCTGAGGCATCACTTTCTTGACGGTTTAAAACACTTGGAAAATACTCCCTAACCCGAGAATCCGCATTGAGTTGTGCAAAGGGTTCTAAATCCTCTTCAGACCATGGCCTGAGAATTAATCGCTTTGTTTTTAGAATCATTTTTTTTCAATTTATTGTTTAATTTCCTTAAAATCTTAAATGACAATAACATAAAATTCAATAAAAGTATTTATCTAAAGGAAACAGGATGAGAGAGGCATGGAAACAGTCTAGACAATTAAAAAAAAATTGTTTAGATTTTTTTTCTTTAAAAAGGAATCAAATGACAAAATTTTCTGTTCTGTTACCTACAAGAAATCGTCTTGAATATCTTAAGTTTGCGATCAATTCCGTCTTGCAACAAGATTACGAGAATTGGGAAATTGTAGTGTCCGATAACTGCTCAGATCAGGATATTGAGGGCTATATAACATCATTAGCTGACCAAAGAATCAAATATTATCGCACGGAGACATTTATTCCTGTGACAGATAACTGGAATATGGCTTTGGAAAAAAGCGATGGAGATTATGTGATCATGCTTGGAGATGACGATGCGCTTATGCAAGGCTATTTTAGGACATTATTGAATCTTTTAAAGGATTTTGATTCGCCTGATTTAGTTTATTCAAGTGCACTTTTATACGCTTATCCAGGCGTAGTTCCGGGATTTCCTCAAGGGCTTTTACATAAATGGGGAAATGCTGAATTTTTAGAAGGAAAAACAAGACCTTTTCTATTAGACAAAGCCCAAGCGGTAGATACAGTGCAAAGGAGTCTGCAATTTAAAGTGTTATTCAATTTCAATATGCAATTTGCTTTAGTGAGTCGTTGTTTAATCCAAGAGTGCCAGAAACAAGGAAGCTTTTACCAATCCCCCTTTCCAGATTATTATGCAATGACTGTGCTCATGTTGAAGGCAAAAAAAATTCTAGCTGTTCCGGATCCATTGGTAGTTGTAGGGATAACGTCCAAATCATTTGGTTATTATTTTTTTAATGAAAAAGAACAAGTGGGGGTTGAGTTTCTAAAAAATTACCCCAATGAATCTCTCATTAAAAACATCAAGCAGTATCTGATGCCTGGATTGCATATGAATACTTCTTGGCTTATCGCGCTAGAAGCTGTTAAAAGAAATTTTGGTCAAGAGTTTAATCTTGAAGTTAACTACAAAAAATATCGTATTTTACAAATGTTGCATTACTTCAAAAATTATGCGTGCGAAAAAAATATGAGTTTAAGAGACATTTGGAATATGAAAAAATTTCTTTTTTGGTGGGAAAAACTCTTTTATTTTTTTCCCTGTTTAATCTGTTCTCAGGTTCTTCGTTGGTATCCAAAAAAGCAACAGAGGGATGATTATATTTACAATTTTGTCACATCTTTTTCTCATCCTTCCTTTACTATGGAAAGAATTCAAAAAGATTATAACGATATTTCAGAAATTATCCGAAACCATAGCTAAAATCATAAGTGACTTAGACGATCTCTGTTTAGGCTATCATCTATTTTATAAGTGGTTGAATGAAAGATTGCCCAAACAGGAGTCAAATCTGAGGCTTTCGCATTAAGAAATTAGGTTTCAAACGAAATAATATTGAATTACGTTATATTGAAGATGCTGGCCA
Source organism: Chlamydiales bacterium 38-26 (assembly GCA_001897225.1). Classification (GTDB taxonomy): domain Bacteria; phylum Chlamydiota; class Chlamydiia; order Chlamydiales; family Parachlamydiaceae; genus Neochlamydia. The sequence goes on along the minus strand of MKSK01000001.1, from coordinate 412,809 downwards.
CATGAGTTGGATCGAAAATCCTGCAGAATTGGAACGAGGGCTTAATAATCTATCCAAGCGGCTAGATGTAGAGCGATGTCGCTAAATTAATTATGGATGGGGGACGATCGCTACAACTGTGATTTGTCTTTTCTTTGGTCCATAATGCCAGAATATGCGATAGGCTCCAGGTGTTCGATTTTGTGCATAAGATTCGAACACTTTTTCTGCGTTAGCGCCTTCTAAATCAATTTGTTCATGGGTTTTTAAAGAAGGAGGCCTTAAATCAGTCTCCATTAATGCGAGGGTTTTCCTTACCTTCAGAACAGCTTTCTTGTCTTTGGAGGATTCAAGAACGTCTAATTGCAAGTCTGCTTTTTCAGTGAATATTAGTTCAAATATCATCTTGCGCTTACTTAACGAAAGAACATCCTTTAGCGCTTGTGGATTTTTATAGAGCCAAAGTTCATGTGCTGGAATTTCTGCCATGGGTTCCAAAATGATCTTATTTCCTTCAGTATAAGCTCTAAAAGAACAAACATCATAATCAGGTAACAATTTGGCGAGACTAACTCGTTTTCTAGCGTCTAATGTTAGTCTTAACTCATTTTCATGGTGTTCGGAATATTTGTTTAAGCTCATATCACAATCTCCTCTTCTGATAAATTCCATTATGGGATAAATGTGTCAATGACCAATGAACCTTTGAGCCGTTGAAACAAATAAGAATTTTAGAATAAATTAAGTTATGTCCTTTAATTTTGCCTGCTTGATTCTAACGTATATGTCTTTGTGTAGAATAAGATTATCCTTTAAACATTAAGAATTAAATGAGAAGGAATAGATGTGCGACATACACAAAAAACTGGCAAAACGTGTGTATGAAACGCAATACATGCATAAGAAACAGGAATTTTGTGTGCATGACGATTTCAAATATATACCTTTAGGACTTAAAGCGGTCATATTTGCCTACCTTCTAGGGAAGTTCGGCCGGCATTGGTTAACAGATCGAATAAGGCCGAATTGAGGTAAAAATTCTCTTTTCTTTTTTATGTTTCGAGATGATTCGAAGGTTTAAAAGCGTATCTAGGTATTTTTTAGCTTTTATGCGTGTGAACCCGCAACTCCTCCATGACAAAACCCAATTTTGGTATAGGGATGACGAAAAGGTCATTCAGGAGGTCATGGGTAAATTTTGAGAAGTTCATCAAATTTTGTTTTCGAAATCTGTAGACATTGATCAAAGTGTGCCTGTGCTTCACTGGTGAATAATATGATGACTGAAAAGTCATGCACAGCGAACAATGAATCCAGCTTCAATAAAGTATTTAATACAAGCTAAATCGTGCTCAAAAGTACTGGAAAGTGATTGCCTAAAACAGGAGTCGAACCTGCGACCTTCGCATTACGAATGTGCATGCAAAAATCTTGATTTGTTCCATCTCAAATTTAAACGTCTCGACTTAACTTATTATAATTTAAACTGCGGGCTATTTCGGGTTGTTTTGACCCGTATCATATTTTGCTGTCCTCTGATTTTTCTGAAATTCTCATTTCGCTTGTCGTAAGAGGAATTTGTCTAACTGAGGATATGAGAAACATTTGGCGCCGCAGATGTCATGGTTAACGAATACTCTATTGGTATGACATGGTAATCTTCAGTAAGAAGATGCGGATTAGTCTTATTGTTGTCCAGAAAGTTGATCTAATTAACAGAATTGACCGAGTAAAAACATAATTAATCGTTGTTGGTTTGATGAACATAAGTGTGCACAAGGAATTAAAGCCCTAGAAAACTACAAGAAGAATTGGAATGATCAAGCCGGATATTGGATGAACCTCTGCATAATTTGGCTTCACATGCTGCAGATGCTTTCCGAATCTTATCAACGGGGATTAATCTTATTAAAGGGAAAAGATCTATTGAAGAGACTGAAAGATCTAATCTTAATCAAATGGGAGATTCTAGTGGTTGTCTTCCAGTATCTTATTTGTATACGCCAACCGCGCGAATCAATGTATCAAAAAAGTAAAATAAAAAATCACATACATTTTAGGATAAAACTAAAATCCTGACATGAAACTACTACGATTACTAATCCTTAGTGCAAATAATTGGTATTATAATACCAAGATCAGACCGGGTATAAAAAAGGAGCGGATTTGCTTAATGATCCCCTCCCCTTGTGTTAATTTAATTCTATAGGTTCCATCAGTACTGCATGAATCTCATCTACGAAGCAAGCCAGAAGAGTATTTTATGATATTTTAAGAAAAATACTTGTTAATCCAACCGAAATATTGGTGGAGAACCTACCTCATATACTCACCATAGAATCCATGAAAGTAGTAGTCAAAGAAATCGTTATATATCTCTCCTCTAAAGAGGTTTATCTCTCTCATGCACGTAATTAAGAGATTTTGTGATGAAAACTTATCCTATTTTGGAAATTCGTGCCTTAAAAGAGGATAAAACCTTAAAAAGAATGTCCATTAGTTAATAAATAAATTTTCTTGTAGAAAATATGCCTATTTGGGCATAATGATAGTTGAAAGACTTAGGAAAAGCTTACATGAAACGATTATTCTGGATTGGTTCAAGCCGTGAAGATCTCAAGGGATTTCCCGATGAAGTGCAAGATGAAATGGGACATGGATTGTATTTGGCTCAAATGGGCGACAGACATAAACATGCAAAATCGCTTAGTGGACTAGGAAGCGCTAAAATTATTGAGATTCGTGAAAGTGATAAATCTGGAACTTATCGAGTTGTTTATACAGTTGAAATGCCTGAGTTTATTTTTTGTGCTGCATGCTTTTCAAAAAAAATCAAAAAGCGGCATTGCAACTCCTAAACAAGATATTGATTTGATAAAGTGTCGATTGAAAGACGTCCAGTCCTTGTACAAAGAATTAAAAAGGAAAAAATAATTATGAAGAAAAAAATTCAGTACGAAGAAAGCTCTGGAAATGTCTTTGCCGACTTAGGTATTGAGAATCCAGAAGAAGCTTTAGCTAAAGCTGAGCTTGCTCGACAAATAGGAAAACTTATTAAAAAGAAAAAACTTACACAAAAACAAGCTGCTGAAATTTTAGGTATCGATCAACCAAAAATCTCAGCTTTAATTCGAGGTAGACTGCGCAGCTTTTCATTAGAGCGCCTTATTCGTTTTCTTAATGAATTAGGGCAAGATGTTAGCATAATGATCAGTCCTGCAAAATCAAAAACAGAGCGTGGTCATACTTGGATTAGTGAATCTTATTCCAACACTCAAATAGCTGCTTTAGGAAAATAGATTGAAAATTGAGCAATTTTATGAAAAACTCAACGAATGAAACTACCCAATAGAAATAATTCTAAAGTCAAGTAGTATTAAAAACTTACATGCTATCTATAAATACATTCTAGTAGTGTCTGTTTTTTCCGTGGATTTCGATTATAACTATTGGTATGACCCGACATCTTCTGACACGAAGCATTAACAAGGAGGCCCATCGAGCCGTAAGTAGTTGAGAACGAAATTGCCTAAAACAGGAGTCGAACCTGCGACCTTCGCATTACGAATGCGCTGCTCTACCAACTGAGCTATTTAGGCCTAATAAAAGTATATTCAAACGAAAATTTTATCTTCAATCATTGAATTTTTTAGATCTTGCCATCAAAAACCTTGATAAAGCCCGCTTTTCCTTACTATTTATAAATCCTGTCCGGACATTTTGGACGTAAGTTTTAAATTTCTTAATAACTTCTTCTATAAGTCTTGTGTGGACTTCCCTCTGGCAAGTCCACATCCATAAAATATAATAGCATGCTTTTAGCATGATATGAGCCTTGATTCAATGCATTCTTAAATACTCATTTGCAAATTACACGAATTAAAGAATTTGCAATGGTCCAATACTAATTCTTGCAAGGCCTCTATCCATATAGGTTCATCATTAAGACCTTGTACCAAATCTAAACGGTTCCCACCCCATTGTTTAAATTCTTCAGCATATTCCACTCCAATTTCAAAAATGGTTTCCAAACAGTCGCATACAAAAGAAGGACAAAAAATAAGAATATTTTTTTTACCTTCTTTAGCCAGTTTTTCAATGATGTGCGGTGTAAAAGGCTCAATCCAAGGGTCTTTGCCGAGACGAGATTGAAACGCAATACTGGTTCTTTCTGAAGGTAGGTTTAATTGCTTAGCTATCGCTTGGTAGGTTAGGTAACACTGAGCAGAATAGCAATCCGCATTATTTTGACAGGGCTTTTGACAGCAATTCTCCACTTTTAAACAATGGTTAAACTTGTCAGCTTTTAAGACTTGTCTTTGGGGTAGTCCGTGAAAACTAAAGATATAATGGTCGTATTTTTCTATATCGTTCTTTTTTGCGACTTCACAAAAGGCTTTGACCACTGCAGGATGATCTGGGTAGGAGTCAATAAATGTTAATTTAGGGAAGGTAGGACGCTTTAAAAGGACTTCCATAACTTTTTGATGGACAGATCCTGTAGAGGCAGATGCATACTGGGGGAAAAGAGGAAGAATAATGAGATGTCTCAGGGGGGTGCTTAAAATTGTGTTTAGGGTTTTTTCTAAAGAGGGATTTTGATAGCGCATGGCTAATTCAACTTTAAATTGGTCTCCGAGTTTTTTTTGAAGAGCCTTTTGCACTCTCTTTCCATACACCATTAAGGGAGATCCTTCTTCAGTCCATATTTGTTGATAGGATTTAGCGGATTGTTTGTAACGAGAAGGAATAATAATCCCTCTCACTAGTAGTTGTCGGGTGAGCCATGGAATATCAACTACCCTTCCATCCGTCAAAAATTCAACAAGATAACGGTATACATCCTTGGGATGGGGAGAATCCGGGGTTCCTAGGTTTACAAGCAATACTGTTGTTTGGGCTTCATTCATAAGTAATCCTATAGCCAGAATTTAGTTTTTTTATTTTTCAGAGTGATGCTTTTTAAAAAACACTACCCTAGGTTTTAATGCACTTTTGAAAGCTAAAAAATCCCGGGCTCAGGTTTATATACTTCACCTGGCTTGGGTATCCAAAATGCATCTGGAATTCCAATTTTAAATAGCTTTTCTTTTAATAATAGAGGAGGGGCTTCATAGCTTTCATCCGATAGTTGAAAGGTCCCAAAATGCATAGCTATACTTTTTTTCGCTGCTAAATCTTGATGTGCCTGTACGGCTTCTTCAGGTGACATATGGGCAATCTTCATAAATTCACGGGGTTCAAAGGCGCCAATGGGTAAAAAGGCAATCGAAGGTGATCCGTATTTATTTTTAATATCTTTAAATACATGGTTATAAGCAGTGTCGCCGGCAAAATAGAGCATCTTATTTTTCACTTTAAGTATAAAACCTCCCCAAAGTGTTTTGTTTCTATTCCAGGGATTGCGCATAGTAAAATGTTGGGCAGGGGTAAAAACGACTTGAAGATGGTTGACAGAGATTTCCTCCCACCAATCAAGCTCATTTATATTTTCAAGCCCTTTTCTATAAAGATATTCCAGGTTACCTAGTCCTGTAATAAAACGAGGACGATGAGTTTTATAAAGTTTCCTTAAAGTGCTCAAATCCATGTGATCATAATGGTTGTGGCTGATCAACACGACATCTATTTGAGGAAGGTTTTCAAATGGAACACCTGGTACATGTACTCTTTTGGGACCATACCATGGCAATGGACTACAACGCTTGGACCAAATAGGATCTGTCAAGATATTCACTCCTTCCCATTGAATCAGCATCGTCGAGTGATTAATAAAGGTAATTAAAGGATCGTTTCCTTGAATATTCAAAGGCGGTTTACAGGTTTTAACTTCTATATATTGTGGCCAAGGTTTGGGTTTTCTTTTCATTAACCATTTGAACACGGATTTTAAGCTATGCTCGTGGGCTGGATTGTTATGATAGTGGTTACCATTAAAATGGTCAGAGGGTGAATTGTTTTTGAAATAAGCAAGATAAATGACTTTCCAGCGAATAGAAAGATCTTTTTGAGTATAAGCATACTTCTTAATATCATCAGGTGTCGATTTTGCAAAGAATTGAATTTCGTGATCCGTTAAACGGTAAATAACCGCTTGCGCGTGATGCACATGAAAAAGCGTCTTTTTTAATTGATTCAGACATTTTTCAAATTGACTCTGTCTTTTCCATAATCTAATGAGACCGTATCCTAAACAGGCTAAAATAAGTAAACGTCCTCCATGCGCAATGCTTAAAAGCACGACATCATTTTGTATGAAGGCAAAAATGTCCATGAAGATCACGAAAAGGAGCAAAAGTACAAAAATTACACTTTCCACAGAAGATTGGACAATGGATCCAAAATATCTTCTAAAAGATATTTTGGATGATCGATAGGCTAGGATTTCTTCAAACTTAGGTTCTTCAAACATCATGCGTCCTACATGGGCGAGTTCGTGACATAAGAACTCTGTACGATTGTAAAGTCCCATATACTGGTTTGAATTTTTGAAATGACGTCTTAATTGGAAAAATGCGGAGACGGGTGAGTCTTGCTTTTGTTGAAAGATCCAGGCGCATCCACCCTGCCAAAAGGTTAATTTAAAATTACTAAAAAAAAGAGGTACCCAGGATGGAGATATGTCATAGAAATGCTGAGAGACCTCGCATCCCTTTTTTAAAATTTCCTCAGTCGCATGGAGTTCTTCGGGATAAAGAGGTAAACTTATTACCTCATCCGGAAGCTGATTTTTAAGATTTAAACAGTATTCGGCTCGATCTTGAAAGTTTTGTTCATTTTCATTCGGCCCTGGAATGAGACCTTTTTGATTATAAAATAAAAGAATCTCTTCTGTTAGAGTCATCATTTTACCTTTAAGTTAGCTTAAACGTTGATAAAAGGGATAATCCGCGATATCCAACAGTTCTTTATCACCAGCACTATCTCCATAGGCGTAAAGGATGTAATGTTCCCGAGGACCTTCCTCTGCCAATAATCTTCGTACTTTCTCTTCGCCCCTACAGTTAAGCCCCTCTAATTTGCCGGTAACAAAATCCTCTTTAGAAAAAGCTACTTTTGAAGTGATGGTTCGATCAAATTTAACTAACTGGCCCCAGGGTTTTAAATAAATATCTAGATTGGCACTTATCAAAATGCAGCGGTGTCCTTGTTTTTGGTGCCAATGAATACGTTCAAGGGCTTGAGGCCGCAATTTCTGAGGAATAATTTCTCGTGCAAATTTTTGAGCTTTAATTTCAATTTCTTGTTTTGACATCCCTTTTAAAAAACGTGAGAGCAAAGCTTCTTTGACTTTTTGACGATTTGCTTTGCCTATAAGATAAAGAATAAAAAGAGGGATTTCTAAAAAAATATTTTTTATGGTAGCACAGTCCCCTTTGATAAAGCGTAAAAAAGGAAGCAAAGAATCATGATAGGTTAAAGTTCCGTCAAAGTCAAAGGCTGCGATGGTGGGTTTAGAAAGGTTTGCCATAGAATATCGTCTCATGTAAAATTAGCAAGTATTATCCAATGAGAGATTTTGATGAAACATGTTTTAATTACTGGAGCTGCGGGCTTCATTGGTTTTCATTTAGCTAAGTATTTGAAAGACAGCGGTGATCGAGTTATCGGTTTGGATAATTTTAATTCCTACTATTCCGTTAGTCTGAAGAGGGCAAGAGCTCAAGAATTAAAAAAGTATGGAGTCACTATTCATGAGAGTGATCTTTCTGACATCAAGAATCTAAAAAAACTGGTAAAAGAAAGTGGCATCACCCATTTCATTCACCTTGCTGCGCAAGCAGGCGTACGATATTCATTAGAAAATCCACAGGCATATATTAAATCCAATATTGAAGGTTTTTTAAATGTTCTAGAAACTTGTCGAGAAACGGAAGGATTAAAACTTGTTTACGCTTCATCTTCTTCGGTATATGGTTTAAATGCTAAAATTCCATTCTCGATTGAAGACCGCACAGATCAACAAGCCAGTCTGTATGGAGTGACTAAAAAATCTAATGAACTTATGGCTTCAACTTATCATCATTTATATAAAATTCCCGTGACTGGATTGCGCTTTTTTACTGTCTATGGTCCATGGGGACGACCTGATATGGCCTATTTTCAGTTTACAAAAGCTATTCTAGAAGGGCGGCCTATTAAAATTTTCAATCATGGACAGATGCGACGTGACTTCACCTTTATTGATGACATCGTTCAAGGAATTGCAGCTGCTATGGATTTAGCTGCTGAGCATGAAATATTCAATCTAGGCAATCATCAGCCCGTGAATTTGCTCCATATGGTTGAGATCATTGAAAATTCTTTAGGGAAAAAAGCTGAAAAAGTATTTGTTGATATGCAACCAGGGGATGTTGTAGAAACCTACGCTGACATAGAATATAGTCAAAAGAAATTGGGCTTCAATCCCAAAACCCCCTTAGAAAAAGGGATCCCTCTTTTTGTGGAATGGTATCTGCAGGGCGGCAAAGATTTGAAAGAATAAATTATCTAAGAATCAACTCGTTTAGTCTTGATTTTTTCTTTTCAAATATCTTCTAAACAAATAACATGCATTCTTATAAAACTAGTTTGGTTATGAGCATGAAACGTTTTTTAACTTTATTTGCCTTATTAATTGGTCTGACATCTTGTATGGGCCCTCAGCTCTGGCGTCCTGAACCTCCTATTGTAAGAGATTATGATTCAGACGCTTTTACGAGTGTTACATTACATCAAGCAGCACGTTTGGCTCATAAGCATCGTTGGTATTTAGACGATGCTTGGATTAGTTACGATGAAGCAGGGATTGTGCATCGTATTCGCCTTCAATATCGCACACAAAATATTTTAGAACTCCAAGAAGCCCGTGCGATGTTGGTAGATCTTGTAGAAGAATATCTGGAAACTTTAAATGCTAATCCTCTCGCCCAAATGAATTTAGAAGAAGGGTTTTCAGCCGATAATCTATTAATCTATGTAGATTTTCAAACATACTGGGGTCTATATGGGGATCCTCTTTACATTGGATGGATGGTCTTAGAAGATGGCTTAGTTTACTATTATGATTTTGATGTAAAAAATAGAAATGTTGATTATTGGTATAGCAGAATTGAGAGTTATAATAAGAGTAAAGAGGTGGTTCGAATCGAAAGAGAATCCGAAGAATCTTATAAAAATAGTTTACCACCCACGCCTAAATCAAAATTTGACCATCAGATATAATTAAAGCCAATGGCTAAAACATTAATCAGGGAAAGGATATGTCAGATGAACCTAAGATACCTGAAAATAAATTAGCCATTGTTTCTCACAACTTCCAAAATGTTTACGCCGCCTTGCATAGAAAAGATGGCTTATCTATATTAGTACCCTCTCTTTGGGGTCATCAAATTTATTGCTCCACAGCTGGATGGAGAGGCCGGCTATTGCGAATCCTCTATAGGTGGATGAAACCCCTTCTGGGTGAAAAGTTTTTACATAATAAGCTTTTAAGAGCTCTAGAATATACTCAAAGATGTTTTTTAAATATAGTTGAGTTCCGTCATTCTTTTTTTGATCCTGTTTATCAGGATTATCTAAGACAGCGTGCTCATCAGTTAACTCCTGAGGAGTCTCTACCCCATTTGCATAATGCAAGAAAACAGATTCAATTGTTTTTTCAGGCGACTTATCCGCTCACTAAGTTAATGCATATCGTGCATAAAAAGAAAAATCCTGATCAGTTAATGGAACCCCTCAAGACAAACCTATCCGTTTTTATCAGTCACTATTTTCCTGGATCGATCTATCAAAATCAACAACCTTTTTATCATGAAAAGACGCATCTATCTGTAAAAAATATGATTAAGGTGATGTCTTTAGAAGGCATTATTTCGAATGAAATTCCTCAGCAGATTTTTCAAAAAACCGTCCCAGAAGAGGTAGAACACAAAATATCTATTTCGCCAAAAGATGAAGAGACTCTTATCACCTTTGTGCAGAATATCTCTTTAGCAAAAAAAAGGGGGAACTTTCAGGTCAAATTATTTTATAATTCATTAAAAAGTCTTGCCTGTTATTTAAGAAATGTTCCTTCTGATGAAATCAAAAATCTTCAATTACTTGTCATCAATCTAATTAAAGAAGGCTGTATTCTTCTAGATGAAATAGATGAAAAACATCTTTCATGGAGAAAAACGCTGAACACAGGAGATTGCAGCTTCAGTCCAGAAAATAAATTTTATTTTTTAAATGAAAATAGTAATAAAGTTTATTTTAGATTAAAATCCCCTCTTGCAGGGGCAAAAATTGAATCGAAAAAAGATAATTTATATGAAGTATTTGAAATCGAGGGTTTTGAAAATTGTGAAAACTACTTGATGAGCATAGGTCCCAATAGGTTTTGCTTTACTTATCAAGAGATTATGAGAAGAGAATATTATTGGGCCCTAGAAACTCCTGAAATTGTTTATATCCATCCCGAAGGTAGATTTGCTGTTGTAAAAAAAATCCCTCACTCGCTTGATAGTATCCAATGGCATTCATTAAGTTCTGGCCCTCTTGAAGTCAGGGACAAACCTTATGCAGATGCACTTTTAGTCCTCATCGAATTTTTTATTCAAGCGAAGACGACTCCTAAAAATATGCACCCAGATTATCTTAAATTTGATCAGCAAGGGCGTTTGAAATCGACAAAAAATTGTATCCCCAGTGAAAAAATCGACACCATGGCTTTAGAAGAAGTTATCTATCAAATATGTCAAGGCAGGCTACCTGTCTATCTTTATTTAATAAAACCCCTAGTGGATGCTAAATTTAATAAAAATATTTTAGATTTTTTTTCAGAAGTTATGGAAAATGCTTTAGAAGATCATCCTGTCAGCATGCAGGGTTTAGCTAAAACACATAAAATATCCGATACAAAAATATTACAAAGGGCAAGTCAAATACATCAAACTGCCTATGATATGAAAAAGAACTGCTTTCATTATCTATTAACACAATATTCAGATAATCGATTAGATAAGAAAAAATTAGATCATCAAATTAATAAATCCATGATCGAATTATTTCATCAGCAGAAAACTTTTGGAAGATTTTGGCAGCAGCTGACTTGGGAAAAATTAGCTCTGCATGTAGAAGAAAATATACTCCATTTTTGCCAACCCAGACATTGAATTATGTCTAATTGGATTAATGCATGACCGCAAATGTTCCATGTCGACCGGAAACTTTTTCTCTTCGATACGAGAAGTAATCTTCGGGATTTGAAAGGGTGCTTATTCCTGCGATTTGGATGTGATGCTCTAAAATTCCTGCTTGAAGGAGTTGATCTTTACTAATTCCCCATAGATCAAAATAATAAGGTTTTATCTGGTATTCCCAGAATGAAGGGGGAAGTTCGTTTTGATAGTTTAAAAATTCTGCGTCATGAGGTCCTAAACTAGGAGAGATACAGACATGAATGTTATCGACCCTAGATCCATATTTATTTTTCATAAACTCCACTGTAGACCGGTAAATGTTATGTACGTTGCCCCTCCATCCCGCATGAACATTAGCTAGGGCTTTTTGAATAGGATCGTAAAAGATGGCGGCTTGACAATCTGCATGGGTGATGAATAAAGCAAGATGAGGATGAATAGTGAAAAGAGCATCCCCCGTTGGTCTCACCGATATATTTTGAGGGGAAACATTAATGATTTTATCACGATGTTCTAAATTACAGTCGATTAATAACTCCAAATGAAAAGTCTTTTTTATCTTATCGCGATTTAATTTTACTCTCTCGTTTTCTTGAGGATTTTGTATGTTATAGCCTAAATTTAAGCTTCCATAGGGCCCATGGCTATAGCCTCCATGTCGTAAGACGACGCCATGCTGAAGGTTTTTAAAATGAGACAGAAGTTCAAATTCAAGCCAAACGATCCCGTCTTGTTCCTTTCGAATCATAAAAATTCCTTATATATCACAGTTTTTTTCGAAAAAAATGTGAGTTTTAAACAGCTTAAAATTTATAAAAATGAAGCCTGGCAATAAAATCGCCTCTAATTATAAAATTTATACCGATGTGATTTTAAAATTAGATTTTCGCGTGCGTCAAAGATCCTTAGAGACACGATTTTAAACGACCCCATTTAAAAATTGGAGTCTTCTTATTATCGATCCTTAAAGAAATTTTCTGTATGAGAAAAAAAATTTAAATCACTTCTGTATAAAATCTTTATTCATTTCTAGGTTCAATTCTTTATGGACATTTTAGCACAATTAAATCCTGAACAACAAGCGGTTGTTCAATCTGTAGAAGGACCTATTTTAGTTTTAGCAGGCGCTGGATCTGGTAAAACGCGTGTGGTGATCAGCCGAATTGCTTTTTTACTTGATATGGGAGTTCCCTCTTCGCAGATTTTGGGTTTAACATTTACCAATAAAGCGGCAGAAGAAATGCGGGAACGTATCCACATGCTAGTGGGAACTAGTTCACCACTTTTATGCACTTTTCATAGCTTGGGAGCACGCATTTTAAGAGAATCTATTCAAGCTTTAGGATATGCAAGAGATTTTATAATTTATGATGAGGATGATGCTGATAAGTTATTACAAACGTGTTTGTCAGAACTTGAAATCAAAGATAAAAAGATGGATGTAAAGTCTTTTCGTCATATGATTTCTCGTGCTAAAAATGCTTTACAAAAGCCCGAAGATATTAAAGTTACCCTAATGTCTTCGCCTATAGAGGAGTATTTCCCACGTGTTTATGGGCTTTATCAGACAAAACTTAAGCAGTATAATGCTGTGGATTTCGATGATTTATTATTCCTAGTGGTTAGGCTATTTAGAGAACATCCTAATATGCTGGAGCAGTATCAAAACCGATGGAATTTTATTTCTATTGATGAATACCAAGATACGAATGAAGCTCAGTATGTAATTCTCAGGTATTTAGTGGAAAAACATCTTAATTTATTCGTGGTGGGTGACCCGGACCAGTCTATCTATTCTTGGAGAGGGGCGAATATTCAAAATATATTGAATTTTGAAAAAGATTATCCAGGAGCTAAAATATTTCGTTTGGAACAAAATTATCGCAGCCGAAGCAATATCTTAGAGGCTGCTAATGCTGTAATTTCGTATAACGAAAATCGCTACGAAAAGAGATTGTGGAGTCAATTAGGGCCGGGAGAAAAAATTCGGTTTTATACAAGTGATAATGAGCGCGATGAAGCAGAGTTTGTGGCTGAACGTATCAGAAAACATCACGAGAATGGAACGCCCTATAGTCAGATGGTTGTGTTTTATCGTACCAATAATCAATCCAGAGCTTTAGAAGATCATTTTCTTTATAAAAAGGTTCCTTATGTCATTGTAGGCGGGTTATCATTTTATCAACGCAGAGAGATTAAAGATATTTTATCCTTTTTACGTATGGTTTACTCAGGAACAGATTATATTTCCTTTGCAAGGAGCATCAATATTCCGCGTAGAGGTATAGGTGAAGCTACTTTAGAAAAAATACGGCTAGCGGCCTCTTTAGAACAATTAGCAATTGTGACTTTTTGCGAAGCTTTGATTCAAGATCACCCATTGAAAAATCCAATTAAATTGCCTACAAAACAAAAAGAAGGCTTAAAACAATACCTAAGTATTCTTCATACCTTAAAAGAAATTTCAAAGTCCACCTCTCTCCATGAACTCGTCAGGTCAATCATTGAAGAAACGAATTATTTAATGATTTTAAATGAAGATCCAGAGTCTTTAGAAGATCGTAAGGGAAATTTAGATGCCCTAATTACCAAGGCAATTGAATGGGAACAGTCGGCTGCAGATCCTTCGCTCAGGGCATTTTTAGAAGAACTCACTTTAAAATCAAGCTTAGATGATGCAGATATTAAAAAAGACCGCGTGAATTTAATGACTATTCATAATGGAAAGGGTTTAGAATTTAAAGTCGTCTTTTTAGTAGGATTAGAAGAGGATTTATTTCCCCATGCAAATTCCAAGGACAGAAAAGAGTCTTTAGAGGAAGAACGTCGTCTTTTTTATGTGGGTATGACGCGAGCTAAAGAGCAACTTTATCTCACTCATTCTCAATTTAGATATATGTGGGGAATGCCACGTTATCAATTACCCAGTCGATTTGTAAAAGAAGTTCCTTCGGAATACATAGAACGCATTCGAAAATCCTTAATTTCATCTGAAAAACAAACTTTATCTATGGATAACAATTTAGACGAGGAAGAGGAGTCTTTGGATGAACCTATTTATGAATATGATGTGGGTGCCACAATATTCCATAAAGATTTTGGTATAGGGGTTATTCGTGCTTCCCAACAAGGATCATTAGGGTTAACTTACAAAATCTTTTTTTCTAAAGATAACCGGGAAAGAAGTATTGTGGCTAAATATGCAAAGTTAAAAAAACTATAGATGATCATTAATCAAAGATTGATTTGATTTTTTCTATCAGATATCTTGCTTTCCTTTATAACAGGGGGAACTGTATGGGAAAACTCATTTCATTATGGAGAAAAGCAGGTCGATTTTTAAGTAAAGCTGAGGCTGTTGCTAGTCCTATTTCCATGACTTCGTACGAGGTAGAAGCTGCTCCTCCCAACGAGTTGAAACCTGCCATACCTGTTATTCAATTAAAGGAAATCTTGTCTGAAGAGATTTTAGTTCCATTACTGGAGCCCATGGAAAAGGATGGCCACATTAATCTATTGGAATTGCTTGTAATCAATCAATTAGTCAAAAAACTCCAACCCCAAAAGATATTTGAAATCGGCACCTTCGATGGAAGAACAACTTTAAATATGGCAGCCTCAGCTCCAAAGGACTCCAACATCTTTACTCTGGATCTTCCCCCTTTTAAAGTTGATTATACAAAATTAAATTTAGAATATAACGACAGAAGATACATCGAGAAGCCTGCCTCAGGTATCCTTTTTCAAGGTAGTCCTTATCACTCAAAGATACAACAACTCTATGGAGACTCGGCTACTTTTGATTTTAGCCCCTTTAATGATTCTATCGATTTTGTATTCGTAGATGGATCCCATTCCTACGAATATGTCATTAATGACACCCTGCGAGCTTTGGAAATGAGCAAAAAACAACACTCTATTATTCTTTGGCATGATTACGCCTCCCCTTGCTGGCCAGGTCTACAAAAAGCTTTAGATGAGTTATACATACAAGATGCGCGTTTGAGCCAGGCTAAACATATTGAAGGAACAAAATTTTTAGTGTTGTTTCGATAAACTTAATTTGCATAGAATTTTTTTGATTAACTTGAGGGGCGATAAGACCAATTTGCCGATGCGCCAGGTAAAACTATTATAAATATTTTCCTCGAGAACTGTTTGGATAGTCTTTTGGAGTTCATTTTCATAGTAGATACGCATTGTATGGACCGTTTCTTGATGTTCATTTTGAATGTTTTCCATTTTCTTTTGAAATTCTAACTCAAATAAAGGACGATAGAGCTGGAGTTCAATTTCTTTTATTAATTTTATTTTATAAAGAGGATCTTTATTTTTAGAGTTAATGAAAAATTCTTTTTGATCAAAGGGATTTTTAAGATCCTTTTTTTGCTCATCATGCATGTGAAAGTAGTAAACACGGTCTTCAGGATCAATTAAACTGCCATCGGAAAAATAATTAAGTTCATATTTTTGAAAGTGTTCAAGGTTCTTTCTATTTTTTATTAAACGCTCGCGATGACTTTTTATAAGATAGTTTAGAGGTGAGTTTAATTCCTTTAAAGAAGTTCTTGAACCATGCAAATAATCTTCTTCATGTATATGGGCAAAATTAAAACAAACTAGGGGACCTTTTGAGGTGTTATAAGGTTCCCCGGACGTTTGAATCATTTCATTTTGGCTTAGATTCCAAATACTTAGCATCTGCGTAGAATCTCGCAAAATTTTCGTTTTCGCTACGAAGGATGGAATGAATGAAATCCATCGATGATCGATACAATCGTCCTGAGTCCCGATTTTTTTTAAACAAGTTGTTGCACTGCAATTTTTCCAAAAAGTTAAAAACTGGCTTGACTCATCCGAAAGTTTTAAGCCTATAAAATGAGAAGAGTAAGGGCCATTATTTAAGATCTCTTCATTCGTTGGTGAAAATCCATCTAAGGGCAAAGGATGATCGATGTGGGGCTGAAGAATGGCCTCATACTGATCCAAGAAATCTTCGAGTTCTTTTAGAGGAGCATATATTTCTATGTGCGGATCCAAAAAATAGATAGCTTGATACCCTTGTCTGAATAAATAATCAAAGACAAATGGTTTAAGACAGATAGAGAATTCATTTAAGTCGTATTGAAAGGCTAAGTTCTTCCAGTTTCCGTGTTTTATAGGTAGACGATCTACAGTCACTACATTCACAGATGCTGGCATCGCAGCTTTCACCCTTTCATATTTTTCAGGACTGCCTATGTAAAGATGAAAAAGATCAAAATTTAAGGCGTATTTTTCTAAACTTTTATGGAGAATAAGCGCGTGGTCTAATTCTAGAGATGATGAGAGACTAAATACCGCTTTTTTCATAAATTCTCCTGATATTGAGTTTGAAAGAATGATTCGATGCAATGATAAACATCTAGAGGAAGAGAAAAGTTAGAACACATTGTAGTTTTGAATTTTGGACAAAAATTAGAGGCACCACAAGGATTACAATCTAAATGACGGTGCATCTGCTGTGTAAAAGAACTTTTGAATAATGCATTTTCAGGACGGGTCGATGCAAAAAGCATAATCGTAGGATGATGTAAATAATAGGTGGCATAGTGCCCGGGGAACGAATCCATCCCTACAAGAATGTGATGAGATTTGATTAAGCTTTCTAACCTGTTTAAATCAATAAATTCCACTGTTTCACAACCAGGATAATCTAAAGGATAATCGGAAATAATGGTTATTTTATATTGAGCTTTGCATAAAAGATCGCACAGCTCCTTTTGATAAGCTTGAGGATATATTTTTAAGCTCCAACCACCGCCAAAATGTAATAGAACACTTTTTTGGCTAATTTTGGGAAATAGCTTAGCATTCGATCTTGGTTTGATTGTGCGTTCTGAATTAATAGGATCAAAATCTTTATCTGTAAGAGCAGCTTTCCATTGATCGATGAAGTGAAATGTCGAGCTATCATGATAGCGCCAGGGACGAAAATAATAAAAAGCCCAGTTTTTAGGGATTTGAGGATAAACTTGCTGAATAAAGTATAAAGAATCGATGTTATGATGAGAAGTTTTAGCAGCAATTTCATTGGTTCCTCTGGAAGGGGGATCCCCCTCAAAAACAAAAATCGAGACATTTTTTACAATTTTTTTTACGATTTCACCATATTCCTTATTAACTCCGATATGAGTAAAAGGGTGTAAGGTTTCATTAAGGGCTTGTGAAAAAAATAAGACATCTCCTGCATGATGGGGCATAACCGCAAGATATTGTTCTGTACGACTTGGATGGTTTTTTTTTATTGCATTGAGATAATGCCAAGCTTGATATTTAGCCACAAGCGAATGGGGGCCTTGAGATAGGTAGGGGGGGTGATAAACATTAGGAATGATGTTTGCTACAAAATCTTTTATTTCAGGCCATAAACAGGATAGAATATTTTTATCTAATTGAGCATCCATCCATGTGAGATGGCGAATCACATAGGATGATCTGATATCAGGTAAATAGCATTCAGGAATCAAGACGCCGATCAAAATATTATTGTTAGATATTAGCAGGGAAGGACAAGACTTGTCAGTTTGATGGATCCATTCCAAAGATAAGTTAAGCACACGATTTTCTAAGTCTATATAAGGATTTAGTAAAAAAATATGATCTTTAGACCACTGTGAAGCTTTTAAAAGAATTTTTTCCATATACAAGGCATCAGAGATAGCTAGAGAATGCATGCATGTAAAAGAAGATTCTTCTAATTCTTGGAGTGAATAGCCGATGGTATAGGATAAAAAACGAATGTTTTTATAAGAGGTAAGATCTAGAACAAAGTTTTGTTTACAGCTTTGCAGAGACAAAATAAGACATTGATTATGTTTGTTAGAAGTATCCATGCATGTAGAGGCTTTCACTGAAAAGAACGCGTTATTGAATAATTGTTTCTAAAGTTTTCTCTAATTCCGGGCATTGTGACTCAGGAGAGTATTTATTTAAACAATAATCCCGTGCATTTTTTGTAATGGAGGCTGAGATAGAGCCATTATATATTTTTTTTATATAATCATACCAATCCCCTTCTTGGCATAAAAAACCTGTTTGCTGGTGCTTGATATTTTCTTTAAATACATATGTGGGTGTTGCGCAAGTCAATGTTCCCACGATCGCAGCTTCAAAAAATTTCAGCTCGGATTTGCAATTGGTAAATTCATTATCAATTAAAGGCACGATATTCACATCGACCTGAGCAATTTTATTCTGTAAAGTTAAAAAATCTACAAAAGGACTTAAAAGGATTTGTTTATTTTGAATATATTTTTGGAGATACCTTGGAAAATCCATGAAGCCGACGACTTCCAGTTTCATGTTGGGATGTTCTTCTAACAACAATTCAATCTCTCTCGCAATTCGATCAAAGTCATTTTTATGTGTAGAACTTCCACTAAAATAACCTATTTTAAAAAAATCACTTTTATTAGAGTTTTGCATTTTATTTTGATATAATTTTTCAGAGACTCTAATTTGTTCTAAATTTAAAAAGTTATTTGTAACAAAACTAGGTGTCTTTAAGGCATCTTGGAGAAATTTACAAAGATAGGCATTGGTACCAAAACTATAGTCGCATTTTTTTCCAAGAGTATTTAGAAGAGAAGAATGCCCAAACCAATTGAGTAAATTTTCATCAGAAAATTGTACGCTCAGGGTATTCATAAGACAGGGGATTTTGTTGATATCGAACACTAGATCATCAATATCAAAGACAAGTTTGATGTTTTTTTTTCTAGCCTGATGAAAAAATGTGTCGTAATAAGGTGTCCATGTGAGTCGGATAAAAACCATGACATCGAGGATATCAAAATGTGCCTCTAAGAGTGGAATTTCCTCTTTAAAAAAATAAGAGCCCGTCCAATGATTACTAAAATTTAAAGCTTGACTGGGATTGTAGGCTCGATATCGGAAAGTTCCAGAATCAGGTTTGTCATAAATATAAGCCACTCTTTTGCGATTAGAAGTTTCTCTGAGCTTGCCTATTCGCTCTTTAAAAACAATATTCCAAGGTTCTTTAAAAGATTGTTTCATTAAAAAAGTGTTTGTTGTCTTAAGGTTAATTAAATAAGAAGGACCGCTCTACAAAAAAGTCGTTGATCATAGTCAATTCAAAATTAGAAATCAATTCGAGAAGGTTTGGCTTTTTTGTAGAAACGGCAGTCATGCACAAAGATCTATTGAGGTTTTTTGATAACCACGGTAAAACCATTCCCTACTTTGTCATCCACATCTTGCCATGCCACGACGTTCCAACCATAATAATTACACATGTCAAGGAAATCTTGCGTGATCCAAACCGACCAATGATGGTGATCATCTAACGCTGGATCTATGGGATTTTTATGTCTTTCTATAATTTCTGCTAGGGTTGTGCGGGGTCGATCTTTATCGAAAGTTCTCTCTTTGTGAGGAGCAATGATAAACACATATCCACCGGGTTTTACCACCCTTAGCCATTCTTCGATGGCATGGACAGGATCATAAAAATGTTCGATGACATGCGAATTAATCACGAAGTCGACGGTATTATCTTTAAAAGGAAGATCATCCCCTGCGGCAACGATATCAACTTTCATATAAGATCCACAAAGACGAGCTTCTTCTTGTTTGAAACAGGTTGTATAATCATCTGTGTAGTCTACATTCAATGTTTTTAGGTTAAAGGCATTGTGTGCCGATCCTCCAATTTCTAAGCCCCGAAGTCCATCAAGAAAACGATGGGCTAAGGCACTCTCACGGAACGTAAAAGAACACAGAAAGAGCATGGGTAGAATGGCTAGTAAAAGTGAAGTGATTTTTTTATTTAACATAGTTATCCCTTATTTAATTTAGATTTATTGATTGATAACGTCTGTGGATTTAAAGTTATTTTTTTAGGATAACCATGAATCCATTTCCTACTTTGTCATCAATGTCATCGCACTCCAGAACATTCCAATGATAGTATTCACAGATATCTAAGAAATCTTGTGTTGTCCACACGCAATGATGAGTATGTTGGTCGAAAACGAGGGGGTTAGGATGATTATGTCGCTCTACAATCTCGCTAAGAGATGTTCGTGGTTTATTCCATTCAAAAGTTCTTTCTTTATGAGGGGCAATGATAAATACGTAACCGCCCGGTTTTACTACTCTTAGCCATTCTTTGAGGGCACGCACTGGATCATAAAAATATTGAATAACGTGAGAGCTTAAGACAAAGTCCCAGGTGTTATCTTTAAATGGCAGCCTATCTCCTGGAGCGACTAAATCCACTTTTAGATACGTTCCACATAATGAAATTTCTGTTTGTTTAAAGAATGTAAACGGACTATCTGTATAGTCAACATTTAATGTTTTTAATCCAAACGGGTTATGTGCTGATCCACCAATTTCTAAACCTCGGAGCCCATCTAGATAGGCATGTGCACGTTGACTTTCAGGAAATATTGTATAGGAAAATAATCCAATGGGGGTGAAGCAAAGAAGGAGATAAAAATAGATTTTATTTGTGAACATTTTGCCTCCGTAATAGCATAAACATTTGATGATTCAAATTTATTAGGGTGTTCCTTTAACTTAAACATTATTTGTTTGAAGAAAAATGAATGACTTCTTCAACGTACCCAGCGCGCATCCAGTAGGGAGATCGAGTACTATCAATGCTGGAATTGTTAGAGTTTATTAAATCTGAGATGCGGAAGGGATTAATTTCATGATTGATGGATAATAATTTATTTGTGCATCTTTCAATTTTTTTCCAATATTTTTTTGCAATTTGAGGGTCCATTTCAGTCATTGAATCCACATTAAGGACTAGATCATAGATTTCATGACCATCGATGAAATCAGACATGTT
Source organism: Chlamydiales bacterium 38-26 (assembly GCA_001897225.1). Taxonomy (GTDB): domain Bacteria; phylum Chlamydiota; class Chlamydiia; order Chlamydiales; family Parachlamydiaceae; genus Neochlamydia. Next base: position 391,800 of record MKSK01000001.1, on the reverse strand, counting down.
GATAATTTTAATGCGATTTTTAGCGTCGGTTTGTGATTCACCTTTCAGTAAGATTTGGTCTGCTCCTAAGGTCGTTCCTAAAAAATATCCAGAAGATATGGCTGTAAGGGGTAAGTCTACGATTGTGTAATCTTGGATACCCATTAAACGTGCATAATAAGCTGTGCGTCCTAAGCCTGCCCCAATTTCTAAAATACGGGGATTCTTAATGTTTTTAACTAATTGTTTGATTTTCCATGCCTGATAAAGTGCTTGAGGGACTCTATAGGAAATGACTCCTTTAGAGCATAATAACCCGTGTTCTTTAGGATAAGGGTTGGGAAAAGATAGATTAAGATTTAAATGCTGTTCGATTTTTTCTAAAACAGTTTCTACATCATAAACAAAAATAGGTAAATGAGTGGCTTCTGGATTATCTAGAAAAATAGCGCCTATCGCTTCGGCAAACCTCACTAATCCATCCAAACATAACTCAGCGTGAGCCTTTTGTTGGTCAAATTGATGGAACTGTTCTTGTGTTGAGTAGGATAAACCATCAATGCCATAAAAAAGATCTGTATCGGCGGGATGTCGCAGGATATCTGCAACTTCATTTAAAACACCCTTTTTAAAAATTTCATGTATATGAACGTGTTTATGATCGAAAATGTATTGCCACATCGAATCCCCAAGAGACTGTTCGAGATCGGAAAGTTGATAAGATTGAATTAATCTTTGGATAAGGGGGGTATCATTGTTGTTTGATTCAACTGTACAGCCTGGGGTTGCTTTTAAAGCTTCCTGGCGATGAAAAAGTTGTCCTGGCAGCATCGTGGATGAACAAGTTAAAAAAAGTGTTATCACCCAAAAAATGGGAGGGAATGCGATGCTAAAGATTGTCATTTTATAAATACTCAAAAATAAAGTTGGTACATGAATAATGGAGAATAGGAAATTTTGTCAATCTTAAATTTTATTCTTAGCATTTAGCAATTATCTAAAGGAAAAAGTTGTTGTTATTATTGTATTTTGTTACTTTCAAATATTCTTTAACATCAAAGGATGATAAAATGAGAAAAATATCTACGATTTTTATTTTTACAGTCTTAGCTTTTCAAGTGTTTGCTGATTATCCCAAAAATCTGCAAGAGATTAAGAATGAGGAGTATTTGTATCTTGATGAATTAGCCCTTTTGGCAGGTACAGACAAAAGTTCTGCTTTTCATCACTACACTAAGGTTTATGCTGATTACTTTGGACCGATAAAAAATGACCCCCTCATCTTTTTAGAGATGGGAATTTATAAAGGTAATTCAGTTAAACTGTGGGAAAGTTACTTTCCTCATGCGACTTTGCACTTTATAGATAATAATCCTTCCTTAATCGAGTACGATTCCACAAGATCGCATTATCATTTTATTGATCAAACCAATTGGGAAGCATTACATACATTTGCAAAGTCGGTTGGAGGGCAATTTGATATTATTTTAGATGATGCCGGTCATTCGATGATTGGGCAAATAGGAAGTTTTCAAACACTTTTTCCATATCTTAAAAGTGGAGGGTTGTATGTGATCGAGGATTTGCATACTTCCTATTGGAACACGACTTATGGAGGGGGTGGAAATATGGAAAACCCTAAATCTGGTCCAGGAACTTGTGTTTTTTATCTGCAATCCTTGGTTGACGATCTCAACTATACAAGTGCAAGAACAGCTTGTGCAGATCCTAAAAAAGTTCCTCAGAGTATTCAACAAACCCTCAATTATTATCAAGATCATATAGATTCTATCCACTTTCATAAAAGTGTATGTATTATAAAAAAGAAATAGAGTTTTTTTGACTTTTGTTTAAATAGAAATCCTGATCATTAACGATCAGGATTTCTCGCTGTTAAGCGTTTCGCATTCACTTCTCACAAATACCTTTCAGCCTCATATCTTTAAAACTTAATGAAAATTGCCATTTTTCCAACCTAAGCGTATTTTAAAGAAGTCTATTGAGAATTGATTGAATGAGCGTACTCTTGATAGTCTTGAAAACTGCGCCAATGTGACGGTGGACAGGGTTTTGAACTTACTGCAGGATTCATTTTTTTTGAGAATACATTTTGAAGAGTATCATAAATTTTACGATATTTGTATTTTAATACAGACTTGAAAATTAATTTTAAGATTCTAGAGTTAACTCCACAATATTTATAAGCTTGAATCGTTGAGTAATAAACAGCCTTAAAGTTGTTATTTTCAACAAAATGATGCATGTAATTGGAGATTTCATTTTTCAAAGATTTTCGATAAACTCTTACAGCTGCCTTTTTCACAGAAGGATTAATCAAGGGATTGTTTTGTATTTTTTGCATAATCATCAATACAGCTGTAAAATATGCATCTAAATTTTTGGTTGACTCCAATATATTTTTATAAAATCCTGTTGAAAAGGCCTCTTCGTGCGCGTAGTAGATGCCGCACACTTTTTTTGTGATAGTAATGGGAAACCTGGCTGCAATTTGAATGAGATAATCGGGGTCCCACATCACTTGAATAGCTGGACTCCAGTCTGGATGAATTTCTTTGACAATAGCATGTTGAAAAAGAATGCCTGTGGGTTGGGGAAAATTTTTTGAAGAAATCATTTCTAATAGACCTTCTGGAACCGAATATAAACCTTCTCTAGACCATTCTGAAAGCGGATCTGCGACCACATCGTTGCTTTTATTGACGGCTAAAACCCCACAGGAAGAAAAGGCTGCATCAGGATTTTTAGAAAAGGCTTCTAATGCTGTTTCAAAAAACCAAGGTAAAAAATAATCATCATCAGAGAGGAAAGAAAAATAGGGGGTTTTTATCTTTGAAAAAGCATAGGCATAGTTAGCCATCATTCCAATATTATGAGGATGTTTATGATAATGAATACGTGAATCATTTTTACTCAATTCTTTGACGATTGTCTCAGTTTCATCGTTCGAGGCGTTATCATAAATAAAAACCTGAAAGTGAGGATAAGTTTGGTTTAAAACACTTTTGAGTGCTCTTTTTAATAAAAGAGGTCGCTTGTACGTCGTAATGATTGTTGTGATCATGAGCTTACCTGCTTAATGATATTTACCTGTATTTTTTTTCCACCAGTCAATCGTATGTATTAAGCCTTCTTCTAAAGTATATTTTGGAGACCATTTGACTTCAGTGAAAAGCTTTTGTACATTTGCTGTAATCACTGGAGGATCTAAGGAAGCATTTATAGCACCATATTTAATTTTTTCGGTGATGTTAAGATGTTGAGAGATGAAATCAATAACGCTTTTTAGGGAAACAGCATTTCCTGACGCTATATTGATAGCCCCCTGTATTTGACTATTAACAAGTGCAATAAAAGCTTCAGCTACATCTTCTACATGCATAAAATCCCTAACCTGATTTCCATGTGAACAGGGAGCCTCTTCATTATTTAATAGTTTAAGAATAATGGAGGGAACCAAACGTTCCTTATATTCATGAGGTCCGTATAAAAAAAATAATCTTCCCCAAGCGTAATTTAAACGGACTTCTTTGGCATAGGCCTCTATTAGACGATAAAGCGCCGCTTTACTGGATCCATAGAGTGAATGGGGTTTTAAATCTGTGTTTAACTCATCACAATATCCTTGACTCCAGTCATATTCTGCGCATGTACCCGCGACAACAAGACGTTGTCCTCCATGATTTACAAACTCTTGAATGAGTTTTAAGCTGCTTCTGACCCAGTTTAAATTCATTTCCGAATTCCAAAATTTTCCAGGTGTGGCATACCAGGCTAAATGAAGCAAATGGGAAGGTTTTACTTGTTTAATAAGCGCGGCAATATCATTTTCATTGAGAAGATCCTTATGATGGATATAAACACCCTCAGAACTAAAAGAGCGATGATTTACAGCGACATGGACTTCAAAATTTTGGCATAAAAGACTTGGAGCTACATGCCTTCCGATAAATCCCGTCGCTCCTGTAATTAGAATTTTTTTCATGTGTAGTCTGGATATTGTTGATCTTTGCTAGAGATGACCGAAGGTGTGCTAAAAGGCCATTGAATGTTAAATATTGGATCGTTCCATCTAACCCCTTTGGCATGTGCAGGAGAGAAACTTTCAGTCATTTGATAAAATACTTCAGAACAATCTTCAAGGGTTTGAAAACCATGTGCAAATCCCTGTGGAATGTATAGCATTTTATGGTTCTCTGAAGAGAGCTCAAGGCCCTGCCATTTTTTATAAGTGGGGGAATGAAGACGCAAATCTACGATTACATCAAAAATCTTTCCCCTTGTGCATCGTACAATTTTGACTTCACTTTTTTCTCCAATCTGATAATGCATACCCCTTAAAGTTCCCTTGGAATGATTATAAGAAATGTTGCATTGATGGATTTTGTTGATTAAACCCCTTTTTTCAAATTCCTCTACACAATAACTTCGCGCAAAAAATCCTCTTTCGTCTTCAATATATTCGGGCTCAATAATGAAAGCGCCTGTAAGCTTTAATTCAATAAATTTCAAGCTACGATCTCCAATTTAGGAATGGGAATGACAAATTTACCCCCCCATTCACGTATATGAGCCATTTGATGGATAATTTCATGTTTGAGATTCCATGGCAAAATCAGTAGATAGGCAGGTTTAGCCTGGGATATAAAGTCAGGAGATTTAATAGGGATATGAGTTCCTGGAAGAAATTTTCCTTGTTTATAGGGGTTCAGATCGACGGTATACTTTAATAAGTCTGGGTTGATGCCGCAGTAGTTTAAAAGAGTATTACCTTTGGCTGGGGCTCCATAGCCTGCGACATCTTGATTATTGGCTTTACATTGTTTGAAGAAATCCAAGATTTGCTCTTTAATGCCCAAAACTTTCTGACTAAAATTTTGATAAGTGATGAGCTGATCTAGACCGTAGTTCTTTTCTAAGTTTTTAAGCTGTGTCACATTCCTCTGGATAGGATGAGAATTATCTTCAGAATGTTTAGCATAAATACGTAGAGAACCCCCATGCGTTGCTAATTGCTCCACATCAAATAAAGTTAGACCATGCTTAGCAAAAATTTTTTCAACCGTTAAAAAAGAAAAGTAAGAAAAATGTTCATGGTAAATGGTATCAAATTGATTTTCTTCCATGAGACGAAGAAGATGAGGGAACTCCATGGTGATGATTCCACTCGGTTTAAGTAGAAGTTTCATTCCATAGACAAAATCATTTAAGTTAGGTACATGGGCTAACACATTGTTCCCTAATAAAAGATCTGCTTTAAGATTTTGCTGAACCAATTCTTGTGCAGTTTGAGAGCCAAAAAATTTTGTGAGTGTTGGAATCCCTTGATTTTCTGCCACTGCTGCTACGTTTCGAGCAGGTTCGATTCCCAGTACTGGTACAGATTTATCTTTAAAGTACTTCAGAAGGTAGCCGTCATTACTCGCAATTTCAACCACTTGATGTGTGCTATTCAAAGAAAAACGCAAGCACATCTCTTCCACATAATGCTTAGCATGCTTTAACCAACTTTCTGAGTAGGAAGAAAAATAAGCGTACTCTTCAAAAATTTGATGAGGAGCTTGAAACTCTTCAAGCTGTACAAGAAAACACTGCTCGCAAACGAATGCGTGAAGAGGGAATGCAGGTTCAGGTTGCTGGAGATTTTCAAGTTTTAAGTAGGCATTGGAGACGGGGCTGATGCCTAAATCACAAAACGTATGTGTTAATGAATTTCCGCAAAAGCGGCAATTTCTTTTTTGCATGGATTTTTCTCCCGTTGATGCTGATCTAAATAGAATTTATACCATTCAATTGTCTCTTTCAACCCATCATTGAAGGAATATGTAGGTTCCCAGCCCAAAAGTTCTAGGGCCTTTTTGGAGCAAAGAGTTTGGTCTTTAATTTCGGCCTGAGCTTGATTCAATATCTGGGGCTTGATGTCACTTAATCCCATAATGCATTGGATTTTATTTACGATATCGATGACTGTATAAGGTTGGTTAGGGCCAAAATTAAAAGCTTCTCCCTGAATGGATTCTTTATTGAGTTGTTCCGCCAGTTCTAGATAGGCTAGCACCACATCTTTTACATAGATATAGTCGCGGGTAAATAAACCATTACTGCGAATCTCTGGAGCTTCTCTATGATAAAGTTTCTTAATGGTCCCTGGAATGATTCGACTCCAATTTAAGTCTCCTCCTCCATAAATATTCCCGCATCTTGCAATTCCTATGGGTAATTGATAGGTATGGTAATAAGAGAGTGCTAATAAGTCCGTGCAAGATTTCGACACATCGTAGGGATGTTCCCCCCTTAAAGGCATTTCCTCTGTGTAAGGGAGTTGAGGACTACTTCCATAAGCTTTATCGCTGGATGCAACCACAATGCGTTTAACCAAGGATCGGTGAAGTCTACAGCATTCTAAAAGATTGTAGGTTCCGCGTATATTTGCCTCAAAGGTCGGTAGGGGATTTCTTAAGGCAGTGCCAACAATTGTTTGTGCACCTAAATGAAAAACGGTATCGACTTCATGTTCATTAATAGCTCTTTCAAGAGCATACAAATTTTCTAAAGCGCCATTAACAATGGTCGTATAGGGGCTTAAGTTTTCTCTAAAAAAGTTACTTTGAGGATCAGTATCTCTGATTAAGGCGACCACATAGGCGTTTTTATCTATTAAAGCTTTAACTAACCAAGAGCCTACCAACCCTGTAGCACCCGTGACTAAAACTCTTTTTTGGTTCCAAAAATTATTTTGCATCTGTTTACTCCCATATTTTCCAAGGGGCCTTCCCTGATTGCCACATGGACTCTAATAGATGGTATTCTCTTAGAGTATCCATGGGTTGCCAAAATCCTTCGTGGCAATAGGCAGCTAATTTTTTATTGGCGGCGATTTTTTCGAGGGGGGTGCGTTCCCAGATGGTCTGATCATCCTGGATATGATCCAAAACTTCTGGTTCCAGAACAAAAAATCCCCCATTGATCCACCCTTCTTTCGATTGATTTTTTTCGGTAAATTCTGAGACATGTAAACCTTCAAGCACCAATCCTCCAAACCGGGCGGCTGGACGTACAGCTGTGATTGTGGCTGCTTGTTGATGGGAGCGGTGAAAGCTTAAAAGCTCTCGAATATTGACATCAGCCACCCCATCTCCATAGGTCATTAAAAACGTTTCATTTCCTATCCACTCCTTTAAACGTTTTAGCCTTCCTCCTGTTTGTGTATGTAGACCTGTGTCTACAAGGTGGATCCGCCATTTAGGTTGTTTTCCAGAATGAACCGTTGTTTTTCCATTTTCTAAATCTAGAGAAATATCATTGTTGAATGCATAAAAGTTTAAAAAATATTCTTTTACCACTTCAGATTTGTACCCTAGCGCGATAATGAATTCATGCACACCATGATGAGCATAAATATTCATAATATGCCATAGCATGGGCTTTCCACCAATTTCTACCATGGGTTTAGGAATATTTCCCGTCATTTCAGATAGGCGTGTTCCAAACCCGCCTGCCAAGATTACAGCTTTCATAAATTCCCTTAAATCACACGATTTCAAATTTTAGAGTTTCATAATTAAAAAATAAAATTTAAAACGAATCTAGCGAATTTTAAGACAAAAGGCAATGAATAATTTTAATTTGACCCAATAATTTTTTTTCTAACTTTCTTGATGGGTTCAAGGAGTTTTAACCTAATTAAAATAAATTTTAGTGTTTTTTTTGCACTTAATTTGATCATTTGAATGATAGGAGGAAAGGTTTTGACTTGATGCTGATTTTCAAAGATGGAAAATTCTCGAGGCCAATACTGTTTGCAAGGGGCTTGAGGATTAAGTGGGAGGTTAATAGACACAGATTCGATATACAACTTACAAAATAATTTATATAAATCTGATGTATGAAAATTGAGAAAAATGGGGACCTCATGGTTTTGAAGAGAGAGATAAAGAAGCTTGTTTGAATCTCGATAAGGTTCATCGTAAAAGATGGCCTTAAAGACAAAATCATAACTTGAGGTAAATCGATCTCCATTCAAACTACCTACTCTATCATAGAGCTGGCGTGAAAAAATTAAATTTCCTAACGTAATGATAAGGTTGTGATAAAGTAAGCTAAAGGCTACGTTAGGATGTTTATAAAGGCTGTTAAGATTTTTATTGAACCATTCATGCCAATCGCTATGACTACATTGGACATCTAAATTTGAAAAGCCCCATTCCCTCTTATATTTTTTTAAACCAGTGACTAGGCATGAGAGGCGCGAGGGGGCATAAATTTCTCCTGGTATTAAAAAGGTCAGATAGTGACCGGAAGCAATTTTCATTGCTTCGTGCAATTGTTCAGTAAAGGATAAATTGTGGATACTTAAGAAAAGGACTTTTAAATGCGGATGAGTGGGGTACCATGTGGAAGTTATTTCAAGAAAAATTTCAGCTTTTTCTTTAGAAGCTAGATCATGAATAACAATGACTTCTAAAAAAGGGTAACATTGTTGATTGATCGACTTTAAGGAACGAAGAACCTCATTTTTATTTTCAGTCAGCGGAAAAATGATGGTCACAAGGGAAAAAGAATCTTTATTCATGATTTTCAGCAAAATTTTTAGATGTTTTTAATTGATTTACACGTTATCTTCAATGGAATAATGAAAATAAATAAACTTTTTTTGTGCTAGAGGGCGTTTAAAAACAAGGTCGTCGATTTAAATTGGACAAATAAGAAGCTAAGATGCCTGAGTATATCTACAAATCACCCACTTCTTTTAAAACCCTCTCATTAGAGAATCTTCAGGAAGGATTAGAAGGGGTTTACATTCGTCAACTGTCTTCTACGCAAGGTTATCAAATAAGAAAACCTTTATTTCTTGAAGATCCAGATCGGGCAGGTTTTTTAAAAGAAGTACATTTTCGTAGGATCTATTATGCTAATCCTTTTGTTTTATCCCTCAAGAATATACAGCTTATTGGAGTTGCCTCTTATTTAACAGAAAAACATGAGTGGTTTAATGATTACCATTATGTGAATGAGGATCAATTAAACGCAGATCTTGAACTCTTAGCTGATTTTACTAATCCCTATCATAATGGATGGACACAGTTTCATCCCACCAGTCGAAAAGAAGTATTTTCAAAAAAAGATCAGGATCGATCAGAAGTTTTTCTCAGAGGAAAAACACTAGTGTTATGCTCTCAAGAACCTGATGTTTTTGGTTCGTGGATTTTTCGAATCCTACCAAAATTAAATGCTGCCCAACGTTTAGAATTGAAATACGACCAAATTCTGATTGAACCCCATGAAAGGTTAATTGAATATTTTGAGTTAATGGGTGTAGATCCACGTTTGATAGTTAAGCACAATAGGTACTATAGTTATAAATTGGAACACGCGATTATTCCCTCTTTGCAAAACTCACAGCTTTACCTCGATGATGAAACTCAACAATTCTATTCTACACTACGTCAAAAATTTGGTGGAGTGAGACTTGAGGGGAATAAATTATTTGTCTCACGTAGAAAGCATGCATCCGTGAATATGAATTATCGTGTTTTAAAAAACGAGGAAGAATTGGAACAAGCTTTATTAAAAGAAGGTTTTATAAGCGTATATCCTGAACATCTCAGTGTAAAAGATCAGATAAAATTTTTTTCATCCGCAAGTATGATTGTAGGTCCTTCTGGCTCGGCTCTTTTTAATTGTGTGTATTGTCAACCTAATGTTCCTATCATAGATATTGAATCCCAACCTTTTCATTTAGATAATCACGCTGCTTTATTCTCTTCTTATGGTGTGAATTATGGCTTTTTAGCAGGATTTCCTGACCCCTTAGATAAAAGACCTGTGCACAGAAATTGGACTGTGAACATCCCTGCTTTAATTGCTTGTGTAAGAAATATTGAAAGTTCTTTCAATCCTTTATCAGTATAACCCATTCATTTAGCATAAGTTTATCTTCTTAAATAAGTTAATGAGCTAAAGCATGATTAAATACATTTTCAATAGATGTACATTGAGTTTGTGGGGAGTAATGATGCAAGCAATACTCTCTTGCTTTAGAGACCATATGAGGTGAAATTTGATTTTGATAGATGTTTACAAAAGCATCGTACCAATCTCCTTCTTCGCACAAGAAACCTGTTTCCCCATTTTTTATGCTATTTTTGAAGACGTAGGTAGGTGTTGCACAAGTGACTGTACCCACGATTGCAGCTTCAAAAAATTTTAATTCAGATTTACAATTTGTAAAATCATTGAGAACTAGAGGGGCTAAATTAATATGCACAGCGGCTTTTTTGCTTTGAAGAGTTAAATAGTCCACTAAAGGAGAATGAAAAAGTTGCTTGGTCTTAACGAATTTTTTCAGTATTTCTGGGAATTCCATATATCCTACCACTTCTAACTGTGTTTCTGGGTAATTTTCTAAAAATTCAGCAAGTTCAGGAGCTATTTTATTAAAATCATTTTTATGCGACGGCGTACCACTAAAATAGCCGATTGTAAATGAAGAGTTAAGAACTTCTTTTTTTCTCATAAAAAGCTTTTCAGAGGTCTCCATTTGTTCTTGATTTAAAAAATTACTAATTACGTAGGAAGGTTTTTGAAAGACTATTTTTAATTGATCCTTTAAAAAAGTGTTGGTTCCGCAGGTGTAATCACAGCTTCGGGCCGTCATCCAGTATCGGGAAAAATGAGAAAACCAATTATTATAATCACCATCACAAGCTCTTAAGCCTAGAGTGTTTAAGAAAAGAGGGATTTTTTCTATGTTAAAGACAAGATCATCAATATCGAAAATGGTGGGGATTTTTTGTTTTTTCACCTTTGTCATCAAGGAGTCTGTTTCAAAAGACCAACGTACGCGACAAAAAACAAATAGATCAACGGAAGGAATCAAACTATCCAAAAGGGACAGTTCGTGTTCGTAGAAGTAACTACCTATCCAAAGATCGCTTAAATCAAGCGCTTGACAAATGTTATATACACGGTATCTAAAAGAGCTAGGATCAGGTCTTTCGGCTATGTATACGACCTTCTTTTTGTCTTTTTCGTCCGTTAATTTTTTTAAACGATTCTGAAAAGAGATATTCCAAGGTTCTTTAAAAGTTTCCATGAACTTAGACCATTATATATTGAGGATTTTAAATGTTTTGTCTACGTCTTTTAAGTATTAATACTCATCCACATCTTATTTAAACCTTCTTCTAAACATATTTTTGGAAGCCAGCCTAATTTTTTCTGAATTAATTCTGCTGATAAAATACTGTAGGAGGGTTCACAGTCTGCGTTTACAAAATGTGTGGAAATTTTTCTTTTTGTAATAGCTTCTACGAGATCTAAAATTTCTTTTAAAGTCGATCCATGTCCTGTGCTGACATTATAAATATCTACATGACCCTTTTTAGGTGGAGATTGGATCACTAATTGAATAGCACGTGCTAGATCGTTCAAGTGAATATAGTCACGCACACTATGTAGTGAATCAATAATATTCAAAGTCTCATTTTTCAGTAATTTGGAAAAAACTACACCGATCAAACCATTTGAACGATGACTCGGCAACAGTATACCATAGGGATTGCTAATACGTAAAACAGTTGCGCGGATCCCGTATTTTTTACAAAACAGTTTCAGATAATTTTCAGCGGCTAATTTATTAATACTGTAGCTTGTCCAAGGCGCGGGAAGGTCTGATTCACGATGAGGAATACTAGAGTTTTGTTTATACATATTCCCTCCGCTACTTGAAAAAATAATATGCCCTCCTGGATTACTTTTGGCAAACGATTCAAAAAGTGCAATAGAAGAGAGTAAATTTTGTGTCACATCGGAGACAACATTATCATTGGATGTCCAAGGATTATTTACCCATGCTAAATGAAGGAGCGTATCTGAATCTTTTACGAAAGCCTCTCTGTCAGATGAATTTAACAGATCGCCTATCAACTGTTCTTGGAAAGGGAGTGCTGGATTTCGTTGACGTACCAGACATTTTTTTGGTAGCTCGATGGAAGAGTAAATCTGTGTTCCTATAAATCCTGTACTTCCTGTGATGGCTATCATTTTATTTAGTGGGTTATAACTTAAGCTTTAATTTCAATTTTTTCTTCGTCAACATGGAGTTGATCTACAATTTTTGATAGAGTTGTTTCTATAGAAAATTTTTCATTAAACACATTTTGGGCGTTTGCAGCATATTGGCGGGTTTGAATAGGATTTTGGATGGCTTCTGTGAGAGCTTTTTCAAGAGATGCGGTGCTAGAAGAATTGCATAAATATCCAGAAAAGTGATGAGAAATGGCTTCTGTGCAGCCATTTACATCTGTGGTGATGACTGGAATTCCTAAAGACATGGCTTGCAAAAGCGAAAGGGGGAGGCATTCTAAAATAGAAGGTTGTATAAATAAATCGGCTTTCTCGAAAAATTCTTTGACTTCTTCAATTTCAATACAGCTAACAATTTTTATACGATCTTGTAGATTTTCGCCCAAAATTTTTAGGATAATATCTTGATTGTATCCACCTAGAGGTTGAGCAAACCCAATGAGGGTTAAGGTGACATCATCAGGAATAGCTTTTTTCTTTAAACAATTAATAAAAGCATCCACAAGAAAATGAAAACCTTTTCTCGGACTGCTGTAGCCGATAGCTAAAATGTTTTTTATAGGCTTGTTGGAGGAGGTTGGCTTCAGTTCTTTCTTAAGTCCGCTCCAATACAAAACTTTACCCGGTATATCAAGAATACTATTCCAAATGTTCTTAGTGCTTTCTGAGCCAAACCAGAAAGAGAAGTTGTTTTTTTTCTGAATGAGCTTAAGAAGCTTTTTTGATAAGCCAGTTTTTAGATAGATCGTAGGAGCAAAAGACTCATGGATATACCATTGAACCCTTTTATTTATCGAAAATAAGGCAAGGGGTAAGGCAGCAGAATAGCTAGCTGCACTATTAACAATAATATTTGAAGCAGTTTTTAAATTTATATAAATCGTTGCTAATAAAAGAGAGCTAAAACGGCTCATCCTACTATTATTTTCAGTCCATTTTAAACAATATTTAGGAAATATATGCAGAGGAATGCCAAGATTGGTAAATTCTTTTTTTAAGGGACCATCCACCACAGAAAACACGGAAACCTGATATCCTTGTTCTTTTAAACATTGGCTAAGATCTAACACTAATTTAGGTCCACCCCCACCTGTTTCTAAGTTATGTGTAATCAAAGATATTTTTGAGTTTTTTTTAGGTAACGTGGGTGAGGAGGCTCTTAGGTTTACATCCATAGGTTCTCTAGGACTAATGGAAGGAGTATCAATATAAGAAGCCAGGGACCGGTCAAAATTCAGACGATGCCTAATCAGCAGGAAAAAATCGATAAAAAAATCTTTCGAGGGCGCATTGGGATTAGAGGGAGGGGTTCTATGGACGGAAACAAAGTAATCGTGATAAATGCGGTCAAGTTCTTTTTGACTTAAAATCTGTTCCTCCGCATTTAAAGGAGGGGTTATTAATCTAAAATTGTATAGATTTTCATTTAAAAAACAGATTGGAAAGTATTTGAGGGCCTCTATAATAAAACCTAAACAATCATGATATTTGTAATTTTTATAATGAGCCACTGTTTCATAAAGTTTTTTGGAAAAAAACATATTTCCATACGTGATGGCCAAATTAGAGGAAAAAAATGAAAATTCAACGCTTGGCATATTAATCACATCAAAAAGTTCTTTCTCATAGGATGATTTTAGAGTTGTATCAAAAGAACATCTCTTACCACTAGCTTCCAATAGATCCACACGCGTAAAAATGAAATGCACATCGTCCCGAGTAGCTTTTTCTATGAGTCGATGCATTCTTGTAGAGGGAAAATAGTCTTGTGGGGGAAGAAAAGTTAGATAGGTTCCCTTAGCTATACTTAATCCTTTTTGGATCGCCTGGGCCGTTGAATGAAATTTTTCTTGGATAAGTGTGCATGAAAATTTCGTCGTTTCAATAAATGCCTGGATGATTTCCAGTGTAGTATCCGAGGACTGATTATCGATAAAAATCAACTCTAAATTTTCAAAAGTCTGTTCGTTTACTGATTTCAAGGCTGTTTCTAGGTATTGAGCTGAATGGTCGGTAGGAATAATAATAGAAATGAGTAGGGAATTCATGAAATTATTTTTTAATAATATCTTAAGAGACAGTTTTTAAATATTTAAGGATGTTTGAGCAAATGTTTGTAGCATTTTCCTAAAGTTTGTGTCAATAAAACCCATCTTTGTCAAAGATTCAGGTTCTAGTTAGATTTCATATAAGTTTCCCTACATAGACGAAGACTCGTTTTCTGTCGAAACTGATGATCTTTATTCACGCATTCTTTTGATAAATCTCTATACGCGGCTCTTGAATACTCAGGTAAGAAACAGCTAGTTTGAAAAGTCTAAAGTCTCGTCAAAGAAAGCGCTTTGCAAGACGTCATGGTGCTTGTTATCTCAGCTCTTTCTTACATAAGTATCAAGGTTTCTGTGTCCAAGCAGAACTTCAATCAGGGATTTAAAGCAGCTTGAATCAGATTCTTTAGTTCAGCTTTTGATTGACTGGATTTTAATCCTTGCTGATTAAAAGCATGAGAAGCGTCAGGTATCACTAATTGTTGGCTCATTACAGTACCCCCGACATTTTCTAAGATTTTACGTAGTTCTTTTAATCCATTCATTCCTCCACTGGGACCTGGGGATGTACTCATGAGAACAAATTTTTTTCCTTTGAATGCCTCTCTTGAAGGACCACCCGTTTCGCTTCTTGAGGCCCAATCGATCGCATTTTTAAGTATCGCTGATAGAGATCCATTATATTCAGGAGAAGCAATTAGAATGACCTGATTTTGGATGAGAAGGCGTCTTAATTCTTTTGCTTTTGGTGGCATACCTTCATTTGTTTCCATATCTTCATCATAAAACGGACTCGAATAATCCTTTAAATCGATGACTGTTACCTGAGCACCTAGCTGTTTTGCTAAATCTGCTGCTTCGGAAACTAATTTTTTATTGTAGGAGTCTTTGCGTGTACTACCTGATAAAGCTAATACTTTTATTTCTGCATGTAAGGGGATGGATCCTGTGATTAGTGCCACTAATAAGCTAAATATAGAAAGGGCTTTCATTCTTTGTCTCCTCAGATTGTGATTAAATAATAAAAATAACTTTATAGACTCTTTCTAATTGAGACAAGAAATTTTCATAAGAAAGAGCTCTTTAGAAAGGTTTTGAAACATTAAAAAAGATTTGATGATTTTTGATTGTATTCAATTAATTAATTAATGAATCAAAGGATAATGCAGGACCCTTAGTTTGGTCATCAAGCCCATTTCTTGCTTGTTTCCAAGGGGTTTCAAGAAAAATTAATGAGTTCAGTTCATCTTCCGTTTTAAGTCCGTAAGTTTCTAAAACGGTATGGATGATGTCACATTGTTTCAATGATAAATGATTAATATTCCCCAAACTACTATCTCCAATGTAGACATTTCCATAGTGTTGTTTGCATAGTTCTTTAATGGCAGGCCCTTTGGGCCAGGCTAGAATGCTTTCATGAAATAAGATGCAACCTTCCTTTATGATATAAACGGTTTGGCAATAATAGAGGAGCTTATGCAACTTCCATGCTGAAAGTAAACAATTCTTAGGCTTATTCGCAAGAATATAAGCGACCACATCAAAAGCGGAGATGATTTTTTTTTTAGCGACTTTACTCATGACAAAATCCTAGAGAATAACAACAACTTGAAATAGTATGCTGAATTATAGTATTTTCTACAAGTTACGATTGATAATTAATAGCATAAAATACACCCAGGTTGTACTCTTGCATGTGACCCGATCTTCCAAGAGGGCCTAATTATACAACATCGGGTTGCTTAACTGTAGATATTGCTTCAGACAAGATGAAGAATAAAATAATCCCTTGAGGTATAAAATGCGGCCCTACTATTTGTATCGAATTTATCTACTTCTTTCAATTCTAGTTTCGGGCAGTACTTTTTTTAATACTTTAGAAGCTAAGGAGAAAAAAGGTAAATATAAATATCAACTAGCGCTCAGTGCGATGATTCAAAATGAGGGAGAATGGCTTAAAGAGTGGATTGAGTATCACCGATTAGTTGGCGTTGAACATTTCTATTTATTTGATAATGCAAGTTCAGATGATACGTTGGAGATATTAAAACCTTATATCAAGCAGGGAGTTGTAGAATTCTTCCATTTTTCTACAGTGGGCGAAAATCAAGAAGAGTATTTAAAAATACAGCAATATTTAATCAGAGAATCCGTACGCATGGCCAAAAATAAAGTCAAGTGGCTTGCTTTGATTGACGCAGACGAATTTATAGTGCCGTTGCAGAAAAAATCCATCGTTAAGGTGTTAAAAAATTATGAAAAATAAGGGGGAGTCTATGTCAATTGGCTTTGTTTTGGAACCTCGCATGTACAAAAAATTCCGGCCCAAACCTTGATGATAGATGTTTTGCATCAATGTGCTGTATCTCCGGTTCCTGTAGGAAAAAGTATTGTAAGGCCTGAAAGAGTCGTTAATTGCACAAGTCCTCATTATATGGAATATCGTCACCCTTTTTTTCAGGTCAATACGAATCATCAAACGTTTAAACACAATCAATGTCCTCTTGCCACCGATCAGTTACTTATTTACCACTATTATACGAGAGATGTCGATCACGTTTTAAATGTAAAAATTCCTCGTCGTAAGAAATGGATGAATATCGACTCTGTTGACAGCTATCTACAGCAATTAGAAATGTTTAATGCTTCGCAAAATATGACGATGCAACGTTTTGTCCCTAAATTGAAAAAAAGAATGCTATTAAAAAAATCCAATTAAAACCTATGATTGTGTGCTAATTAGCCCAAAAGCGAACTTTTAGAGATAAGCAGGGCTTTGATACAAAACTCTGAGAAACATTCTGAAGTTTAAGAAAATAATTTTTGGAAGATCTCGTGGGATAGTGCATAATTGAATCCTACTTCATGAGATTGCATATTCCCGTAGACTGCTTTGTTATACATGGGTGTTTTTTGAAGAGGGATAAAACATACCATGGAAAACCGACCTTGATGACAAGAGCTTTCTGTGGCGATCACACGATGGTAAAGAGCTTTCAATACCCCTTTAGTTTTCAGTTGCAGTTGAATGGCAGGAATAATGACGGTTTGCTTTTTATTGATTTGCATATGTTTCCATGAATGTTGGTGCATACAATAGTATTGTAACCCTTCGTCACTTTCATATAGATGCAGTGTGAATCCTCCTTTATCTGCATGAGGTGCGGCCATTTCATCTCCAATATTTTGTTCTCCAAAATAGTGGAGATAACGTAGGATCCAATAAGATTTACTAAGCATCACTTCATTCACAAAGCCTGGAACATCATAAACATTTTCAATATGCTTAGCGAACTCTAATATAAGAGGTTCCATGGTATCGATGAGAATTTTAGCGTTATGTAAAAAAGATAGAGTTCGATTATCCGCAATTCGAGAAAGTCGTCCATATTGATATAGGGTGATATGAAAGTTTTCTTTTAAATCTTTTTTCGAATCTTTTTCCGCCTTGAATTCATATCCAGCACCATCTCCATGGGAATCTTCCATAAAAGTAAAGGCGTCCTTTTGCAATTGAGGTAAAGTGCAAAAGTTTTTCCAGGAGTTGACGGCATCTTCAACACTTTTTCTTAAAGCTTCTGGATAATCAAGTCTTAGAAAACCTTTATTTCGCAAGGGGTGGATGTCTGTTAATGTCATAGCGTCCTCAATGACGAATTTTAATGGGATGTAGAAATTTTGAAATAATTTTATACATCTTGAAAAATAGATCAATGGATTATTTTAGCTCTAGTTCCGAAATCGATTTTTGCATGGCCTAGAGATACCTCTCGTGCTAAAAAAAATCGCTATTCAAATGGGCTATTCATCAGGAAGTGTTATAAAATTGCTTGGCATTTAAC
Source organism: Chlamydiales bacterium 38-26 (assembly GCA_001897225.1). Classification (GTDB taxonomy): domain Bacteria; phylum Chlamydiota; class Chlamydiia; order Chlamydiales; family Parachlamydiaceae; genus Neochlamydia. The sequence goes on along the minus strand of MKSK01000001.1, from coordinate 373,826 downwards.
ATTCTTCAAATGTAATATTTATACCAAAGTGAATGGAAATTTGGAATTTTGGCGTATTAAATGTAAGGAACGCGGGCTTATACCTCGACGCTTTTTATAACCTGAAAATCAGAGATGACACTCCCTAATGAGAGCTTATCGATCGGCTTTTCAGGTAGGTCTCTTCGCTAAATAAGAGATCTTCATGTTCCCAGAAGCAAATTTTGAGGCCCCTTTTTTGTAAAAATAGATTTCATTGATCAGTAGAGGTTGGTAATGCGTATAAAAAATAAATTTAAACGAGCCTACCATGTTTTAAAAACAAAAGGATTGAAAAGATTTTTCAAACAAAGTTTTCGTTTTTTTGTTAAAAAAACCACTCTGGGTCGAATCAATATTTACAAAGAGATCGATAAAAAACCCAAAGAGGTATCCAGAGTTTTATTTGAAGCATTTCCTTCTGTTCATCCTATTCAAACTCTGAAAGTCCAAAAAGATGAATCCCGTCTAAATATTGTATTAGAATCTCTTGAAAAAAGTAGTTTTTTTGGCGGCGTGGCTACTTCCTTGGTTTTAGCTACATTGTTTGCCAATAAGTATGAAATACCCTTAAGAATTATTACTCGTTCTTCACCCCCTATTCCTAGAGTTTATCATTCATTTTTAAAGTTGATGAATATTCCAAAGCCTTTGAAAGTTGAATACTTTTCCGATTATGATCGTGGTTACGATATCAATTTTCAACGTCTAGAGGTATCCGAAAATGACACTTTTCTTTCTACTTCCTGGTCGACTTCTCAGGTGGTAAAATCCATTAATTTACGTGATACTTTTTTCTACATTTTACAAGAAGCAGAAAGTATTTTATATCCCAATGGGGATAATCGATATATGTGCGAGTCTATTTTGCAAGATCCAAGTATTAAGTACTTGCTTAATTCAAAAATGCTCGCAGATTTTTACAAGAAAGAGTCATTTGAGAATGTTGTTAAAAATAGTTTAATATTTGAGCCAGCTTTTCCCGATCATCTTTATTATCCAAAAACAGATGCCTTTCATGCGAAAAGTAAGAAAAAACTCTTTTTCTACTCTCGACCGTCTCATCCTCAAAACCTTTTTTACACAGGCTTAAAGATCTTAGATGTCGCCTTGCTACAAGGTGTAATTAATAAGGATGAATGGGAAATTTATTTTGCTGGTAATGATGTATCGCAAATCGCTTTTTCCAATGGATTTGAGCCAAAATTACTAGGACAGTTGGATTGGGCGGGTTACATGGAATTTATCAAAAGCGTGGATTTAGCCTTTTCTTTGATGTATACACCCCATCCTAGTTATATCCCCTTAGATGTAGCTGCCTCAGGAGGCGTTGTCTTAACTAATAAATATGACACCAAGCAGTCCGTTCCCTATTCTGACAACATTTTATGTGAGAACTTAGACCTATCTTCTATGTTGCGGGGATTTACTCACGCGATAAAACTTGCTAACGACGGACCTAAAAGACAAAAGAATTATCTCAACAATAAAATCGAAAAGAGTTGGGAAAATACTTTTGAAGAGACCTTGAATTATATGTATGCTCACAAATAGTAGTTGAAACCTGACTTGTCCCTACATCCTTGATACAGCTTTAAGAAATAGCTCTTTCTTAGAGCTGTATCAAGAGCCATTAGAGCTTCGAAAGCTAAAAAAAAAAGTCTAATAGCAAAATTTTTATTTATCCCGCGTACCTTCAAGACTTAAGGCCTGATAGAAGTATTTAATGAAATTGCGAGTCAGTAGTTTTGTCCTATCGTGATTCTTATCTGCACCTTTTTGAGGAAAAAGAGTGATAAAAAAAAAAGAGCTGAGTAAGATTAGAGCAAAATTTGTTATTTTCTATGCTTTAAAAAAGTTTTTGAAAAATCATAAAATTACTATTTGATCATATTAATTAGGCAGTTATGAAATATAACCAAGACGATACTTTAATTGTTATTGGGGATAGCAACCAGAAAGAATATCTGAAAGATCTCTTTCGATATCGAGAGCTTCTCTATTTTTTTGCGTGGAGAGATGTTTTAGTTCGCTATAATGAAGCTTTTTTAGGTATTGCTTGGGCGTTAATTAGGCCATTATTAAATATGGTGATTTTCAGTATCGTTTTTGGGAAGCTCGCAGGATTACCCTCTGGAAATGTCAATTATCTAGCTTTTGTATTGGCCGGATTATTACCTTGGCAGTTATGTTCTAACGCTGTGATTGAAGGTTCTACTAGTATATTGAGCAATACGCATCTTATTAGTAAAATCTATTTTCCTCGCATTATTATTCCGACGGCACAGATTGCTATTCATTTGATTGATTTTATGGTAGGGTTGGCTTTTCTATTTATCTTTTGTTTATTCGTTCAACCCTTAGACTATTGGACAATATTAAGCCTTCCTATCTTTATAATCTTGGCTCTAATGTTTTGTGAGGGGGGAGCTTTATGGTTATCTGCTCTTACTGTAAAATATAAGGATTTTCGCTTTCTTGTGCCTTTTTTGGTACAAATTGGTTTGTTTCTTTCACCTGTTGGTTACGGAAGCAATATTATTCCCGATCGCTGGATTGGTATCTATTGCCTTAACCCCATGGTAGGGATTATTGATGGATTTCGTTGGGCCTTTTTTGGCTATGCGGATCCTCATTTTGCCTATTCGCTAACAGTCTCTGTCATTAGCACGTGGGCTCTTTTAATTTCAGGGTATTTTTATTTTCGGACGATGGAACGTTCTTTTGTAGATAGGATATGAATGTCAAAATATAATGTTATTGAAGTGAAAAATGTTTCTAAAAAGTATTACATTTCTCACGAACTAGCTTCAAGTTATTCCACATTAGTTGAAACTTTATCTAATCAAGTACGTGGTGTAATGCGAAAGATAAAAAATCAATTAAAAAAAAAGGCTAACTCTGAGTCCCTTGGAGAAGAATTTTGGGCATTGAAAGATATATCCTTTGAATTAAAAGAAGGGGATCGTTTAGGAATTCTGGGACGAAATGGAGCTGGTAAGTCCACATTATTAAAAATTCTTTCGCGTATTATAGAGCCTACGAGCGGTCAAATTAAAATCCGTGGAAAAATTGCCAGCCTTTTAGAAGTAGGCACAGGGTTCCATCCTGAACTTTCAGGCCGAGAGAATATTTTTTTAAATGGGGCAATCCTTGGGATGAGCAGAGTAGAGATTGTCAGGAAGTTTGACGAAATTGTCGCTTTTGCTGAGGTAGAAAAATTCTTAGATACTCCTGTAAAAAGATATTCAAGCGGGATGTATACACGTTTGGGTTTTGCAATAGCGGCTCATCTTGATCCTCACATTTTAATACTAGACGAAGTTTTAGCCGTCGGTGATTCCCAATTTCAGACAAAATGTTTACAGAAAATGAAAGACCTTGCGCAAGGTGGACGTACGATTATCTTTGTAAGTCACACCCCTCAATCTGTACAAACCCTTTGTAATAAAGCTATTTACTTAGAACAAGGTCGTTTGAAGGAGTCTGGCGATGTTTTGAAATGTATTGAAGCCTATGATAACACAAAAATTCCTATAATGGCCGAAGTATAACCTTTAAGGTAGCCTGTGACTAAAATTCTTCTAAAGTGTCGAGACGTAGTGGGTGCAAAAATGGCAGGACCTGCCATTCGTTATTGGGAATTTGCCCAAGCTCTGTCTAGAAAATATACGGTAACCCTACAAGTTCCTTCTCCTTGTACTGTTAAAAGTGATCGTTTTCAGATAGTGGGAAGTCATGAAAAGTTGAATTATAAAAATTATGACGTCCTCATCTCTCAGCTCATAGATCCTTGGACAGCCTATGAGGCTAAAAAAGAAGGGGTGCGCATGATCTATGATGCCTACGATCCCGAACCTTTAGAGCATATGGAGATTTTTAAGTCAGAAAAACTATCAACGAGAAATTTTTTTAATAAAAAAATTGTTCAAACCGTAAATTTTTCCTTAGAGATGGCTGATGGATATCTTTGTGCTAATCCCAAGCAGCGAGATTTATGGATAGGAGCTTTATTAAGTCTATATAAGATTACTCCTCAAGTCTATGATGCCGATTCTGCTTTAAAGAAAAATCTTGTGATCGTTCCTTTTGGTATGCCCTCAAAAACCCCTCATCAAACCAAAGAGGGATTTAGAAAAAAATATGCCTTTAGAGAGACGGATAAGTTATTAATCTGGGGTGGAGGAATTTGGAATTGGTTTGATCCCTTGACTCTCATTTCTGCTATGAAAATCATTTCCCATAAACGTCAAGATATTAAACTTGTTTTTATGGGGCTTATTCATCCTAATGCGAATAGTGTGCCGGAAATGAGCATGGCGCATCAAGCAAAAAGCCTGGCAATCTCATTAGATTTGATTGATAAAACCGTTTTCTTTAATGACACATGGATTCCTTACGAGGAAAGAGAAAATTATCTTCTTGAGGCTGATTTAGGGATTTCCACACACTTTGATCATCTTGAAACTCACTATTCGTTTCGCACACGCTTGTTAGACTATCTATGGTGCGAATTGCCTATTATTGCGACGGGAGGAGATGTGTTTGGCGATCTCATAGAAAAACATCAAATAGGGTCTACTGTTCAGGCGCGTCAGAGTACAGCTTTAGCCCAAAAAATTGAATTTTTCATAGATCAACCTGAGCTGATTAAAAAAATGAAAGTAAATATTCAACAACTTAAACCGCAGTACTACTGGGAAAATTTAATTCAACCTCTTGAAGAAATGATCGATTTTTTCAAAAACATCGGTCGATCACAAATCAGGATGCAAGATTTAACAAGAATTAGCTTTTGCATGTGGAATAAAGTAAAACCTTACGCATTATACCAAAAATGGATATCCACTAGAAAATCATGAGTCAACAACCTAGAATAGATATTTTATTGGCAACGTGTAATGGCGAGAAGTATCTAGCAGACCAATTAGACTCTCTTTTAAAACAGGAATATCAAAATATTCGTTTAATAGTGCGTGATGATGCTTCTCAAGATCAGACGCCCAGTATTCTTAAATCCTACCAAACTGCTTATCCAGAAAAAATCACAGTACACGAAGGTAAAGAAAAGTTAGGAGTCAAAGGAAATTTTTCAAAATTAATGGAATTTTCTGCGGCCCCGTATGTGATGTTTGCAGATCAAGACGACGTATGGTTGCCGCATAAAGTTAAACAAACTTTAAATGTGATGCAACAATTGGAACGAAAGTATGGGGAACAACCACTTTTAGTGCATAGTGATTTGGTGGTAGTCGATGAAAATTTAAGAGTTTTAAATCGCTCATTTTGGAAGTATGCAGGCATAAAACCTCATGCAGGAACAAATCTCAATCGTTTATTAAGTCAAAATGTGGTGACTGGATGCACTGTGATGGTTAATCGTCTCTTAATCGAGATTGCCAAACCCATTCCCGTCGAAGCTTTTATGCATGATTGGTGGATAGCATTGACTGCAGCATCTTTTGGGCAAATTGGCTGTATAAATGTTCCTACGCTGTACTATCGTCAGCACTCTAAAAATACTTTAGGAGCTCAAAAATTTGGTAGTTGGGCAAATCTTATGCATAGTGCGCAGAAGTTGATGCAACGCGATGTGAGGAAGTTCCAACAGGCTTCCACCTTTTTTCATCGCTACTTTGAACTTCTTGACCCTGATCATAGAACTCTGACTAAAGAGTTTTTAAAATTACAAAGAGAGTCTTGGGTACGCCGTAGATACCTGATTTGTAAACATGGTTTTTTTAAACAGGGATTTTTAAGAAATTTTGCGGAGTTTATTTTAGGATAAGCCATATGATCTATCACGCCAATGTATTTAGATTGTCATTTTGGGTATGGCCCTACTTTGCCATGTTAATTATTGGCTTAATGATGCCTTCAGATGGTAATCACGGGGTTATGACACCCAAAAGCTTATCTTTTTTAAGTTGTTTTGTCCTGATGATGTATTATAGCGTCTTACGCTATCGTATCTCTCGCTATCAGCTTCATCTTATTTGTTTTGCATTGTTATCCACTAGTTTTTTACTCCTATGGATGTTTATCGGCCATTGGCAAAATAATGCATGGCTAGAGAGTTCTTTTGATCAGTTTAAAATATTTGTGATTACCATTGCCACGGTAATGATGACACTCAATCTAGTCAATCAAGGATTGACTACGCATCAGAAAATTTTGAAATTAATCATCTATGCCAACTTCATTTATTCAGTGATTAAACTTTTGATTGTGGTTTTACACCTAGCAGGTGTGGTTAATATGTTTCGTGTGCTGGAGTTGATAGGCATCAGATATATGAGTATGGCTATGTTGCAAGGAAATCTTTCCAGGCTGCAGACCTCTGTCGATATCATTACTCCATTTTTATTACTTTTTGTCCTACAAGCTAGACACTTGGATTTGGGCTTGAGTCGTCGCTTTACTTATTTTTATTTGATTGTCTCTATCCCTGCGATATTTTTAAGCTTTTCACGTTTTTTGTATGGTGTGGCACTTGTGAGTGTACTTCTTTACTGGTGCACACTCAATTTTACAGGTTTGATGCGCGTGCTTTTTTTAACAATCATTCTTGCTATTTCTACGTTAGCTTATGTAGGAATAGATAAAGTTCAAATTTTGATCTATGAACGTTTTTTTAGTTATGATAATAAAATGTCCGATCAGGTGCGTGTAGAACAGATAAATGCATTGATGGATGAATTAGAAACCGTTCCCCTATTAGGTAAAGGTTTAGGGGGATACGTAGAAGGATTAGTACGAGACGGGGCGATTCAACATTCCTATGAGGTTCAATGGGTAGCTTTTATGATGCAATTCGGCATCATTGGGATGAGTTTTTTAATGTTGCCTGTACTCTTCATTGCCTACAAGTTATTTCTCCCTCCCTTTACAAGAATAAAATTTGGTTTTTTAGGTTTGTTTTTTGTATGGTTATTATCAGGTTTTACAAATCCCTTTCTCATTTCTTTAACGAGTGGAATTATTTACGCGATGTTTTTACTGGTGGGGGATATCTTAAATCGTCAAAAATATGAACAAAATCATCGGATCGTGCATCCCTCATGAAAGATATAAAAAGAGTCCTAGAGATTATCTTCTTATGGTTTAAGATTACCTGTGCCTATTTTTATCAGGGTATCAAGAATAAACGATTACTCTCTTATTCAAAAAACTATTTAAAAGAGTTTTTTTTACATCTTGAGATATTTGCGAAGTTTATAGAGGAGTATAAAAATTTTGGTGATTCTCAATCGAATAAAGATTTGCGGCTGCTAGAATCTTCGAGAGGCTTACACAGTCTTTTGAATAGCTCTAAAGAATTTTACTACTCTTTAATCATTGTTGTGGATGACTCCTCTTTGATTGCGATGAAAGCCACTCTTGAGTCAGCTCTCAATGTATCAGCACCAAATTTTGAGGTTTTAGTTGGCACAAGAACAAGCAGTTCTTTAGATAGTATTATAAAATTATTCCAAGAAAGATTTCCGGATAAATTAAAAGTATGGAATTTTGGACCGGCTAAATCCTGGACTTCAGTTGTCAATGCACTAGCGGAAAAGTCTCAAGGAAATTACTTTTTTGTTTTACCCCAAGGTGACTGGATAAGACCCGATATTTTTTATCGCTTCGAGCAAACCTTGAATTTTTTTTCAAACAAAGAGGATATAGTTCTTTTTTCAGATGAATATGAGGTGGATCCTCATTACACGCCGATCCCTAGGACGCGTACAAATAAACCCTTGCAGCCTTTTATTCATTATCACTTTACGGACATGCTAGGAAACGCATTACTCATATCTAAAGAAATGTGGAAGAAAATCGAAGGATTAGATGAGAGGTGTGAGGAAATTCATGCATTTGACCTTCCCTTAAGATTGGATTTGGCTGGTGCTATTTTCCAAAAAGTTCCTTTGCACTTATATGCTGTTTTAAATTCTAACAAGAAGAAAAAGGAGCAGCAATACAGCGATCCAGAAATTTCTAAACGCATTCTTGAGGCCTATCAACGATATGCTTTGAATAAAGGTTTAGAATGGGGTTGGGAAAAAGGTTACACCTCCCACACGGTACGGGCGGTACCCATGCTAAAAAACGAGCCGCGTGTGCAGGTAATTTTATTGTATAAAGATCAACCAGAAATGACCTACTCGGCCATTAAGCATATATTTAATCAGAAGGGCGTTCATGTCAAGGTGACAGCCGTAGATAATCGAAGTCAGAATCGACAAATAGGCGAAACACTCAAACAGTGGGGAGTAGAAGTCTTTTGCATCGATGAACCCTTTAATTATTCTAGGTTAAACAATCAAGCCGTCCAACAATCGCTTCTTGGAAAAGATTGTGAAAATCTTTTGTTTCTTAATAATGATGTAGATCTTGAACCAGAGGCCTTATTGGAAATGTGTCGCTGGATAGAACAGCCAGGAATAGGCCTGGTGGGATGTCGTTTGAATTATCCTAATGGACTTTTGCAACATGGAGGAGTGGTTATTAAATCCTCTCGAGCAGCTTTTATTAAATCTTGGCATCACCAAGAAAGATTATTACCTTTTAATGCTTTGAAAAAAACGAATTATTTACGTATAACTCCAGCAGTCACTGCAGCAAGCTGTTTGATTAAGAGAAAATTGTTCTTAGATGTGGGTGGCTTTGATGAGATGTGGTTTCCTGTAGCCTTTAGTGATACAGCTTTAGCTGTTAAAGTTCGCGCGAAGGGACTGCACTGTTTTTATACCCCTTATGCAGTGGGTATACATCATGAAAGTATCTCTAGAAAAAAAGCTAATGTTGAAGATTATGAAAGCCTTTCATGGACACATCGCCAATTTGTGAGGGCACTTTGGAATAATAAGCCCATGCATTTCGATGATCTAACAAATGTGGAATATTAAGTATGCTATTTAATTCCTATTTTTTTATCTTTTCTTACTTACCAGTTGTATTAGGAGCTTTTTTTACATGTTGCTATTTTAATAAGCGAAAAGCAGCTCAGCGCTTATTATTAATTAGCTCCTTATTTTTCTATGCCTACTGGGATGTGCGTTTTCTTCCCCTGCTCTGCGGCTCTATGCTTTTTAATTTCACTTTTGGTCATTTGCTAAGTTCCACGTTAAATAAGACCTTTAAGCGTTATCTTTTAATCACAAGCATCTCCTTTAATATTGGGCTATTATTATACTTTAAATACTTAAACTTTTTTATCTCTTCTGTAGGCTACTTGTTATCTCAAGAGATCCCCGTGATGGAGATCTTATTACCCTTGGGGATTTCTTTTTTTACATTTACTCAAATTGCCTACTTGGTGGACGTTTATCAAGAGAAAGCCATTCCAGGTGAATGGGATTCTTATGGTTTATTCGTCACAGTCTTTCCTCATTTGATTGCAGGACCTGTCTTACATCATAAAGAAATGATGCAGCAATTTGAAGATCCCGCTAATTACCGTTGGTCTTCATTTAATTTTGCTCAAGGGGCTTTTTTATTTGTGATGGGACTAGTCAAAAAGGTTCTAATTGCTGATCAATTATTTCCTTTAGTTAGTCCTGTATTTGACCAGGGGCAACTAGATATTCCTCTTATTCAAGCTTGGATTGGGGCTTTGGCCTACTCCTTAGAATTATACTTTGATTTTTCCGGTTACTCAGACATGGCTATCGGCCTAGGCTTATTGTTTAACATACGTCTTCCTGTGAATTTTCAATCTCCATATCAAGCAGATTCCATTATAGATTTTTGGCGTCGGTGGCATATCTCCCTCTCGAATTTTTTGAAGGATTATCTTTATATTCCCTTAGGAGGTAATAGAAGAGGAGAAAGTAGTAAACTATGTAATTTATTAATTACAATGTTATTAGGAGGGATTTGGCATGGAGCGAATTGGACGTTCATATTATGGGGTGTTAGCCACGGATTATTTCTGGTTATCAATCATTTGTGGAGAAAGCTTAAAATTCCCCTTCCCCGATTGATTTCTCAAGCCTTTACCTTATTGTGTGTAATTTTGGCATTTGCTGTGTTCCGCTCTCCAGATGTAAAAACTGCTTGGATAATTTTAAAAGGGCTTTTCGGTATGAATGGAGTTGTTTTGCCTACAGGCTATAGTGAAATATTTAGTTCCTTAAGAGATTATGGGGTGGTATTCAAGAATCTACCTTTTTCAAATGCACGTATAAGTGACATTTTGTTGATTATGTCTGCCTGGTGTGTGGCATTATTTTTACCCAATAGCCTCTATTGGAAGGATAAATTTTTAACATTTCCGCGCCTTTCTGCGTGTGTGACTGCTATAGCTTTTACTTGTTGTGTTTTACATTTAGACGCTGTGACTGAATTTCTTTACTATCAATTTTAATATGCATAGACCTGCACGAACATTTTTAATTATTTTTTCAGGACTTATTACAGGGCTTCTTCTTCTTATAGCAGCCATTAATTATTTGATAGATCCATTTGATTATTTCAAAGGATTAAGTCCGGATGGACTCTCCAAACAGCCCTTACAGAGTCACGAAAGATTTGATCGGGCCATCAAGATTATGATTAGAAAACCTCAGGCTATCCTGCTAGGATCTTCAAGGGTAAAAGCAGGTTTTTCCCAATTGTATTTTAGTCAATTGGTCGGTAAGTCTGCATATAAAGCAGCTTTTAATGGAGCTCGTTTTGATGAGATTTATAATTATTTTGAACATGCTCTCTTTAATCAGCCTGATTTAAAAGATGTTTTTATTGGGATCGATTTTTTTGCTTTTTCAGAAACAATTAAGCCGGTTTCAGAGTATTCTTTAAAGCGTCTTAAAAGAGAAACACTTCCTTTTGATGATTTCTTTAAATTACTTCTCTCGCAAGAAGTATTAAAGCTTAGTTATGAAAATCATCCCTTTAAACAGGTGACCCCTAAACAAGAAAGTCGCTTTTTTGCGAAAATTGATGAGCATGAGTATATAGGAATTAGTCAATCGATGATCGAAAAGCCTCAGATGTTTTTTGAGTCTGAGAAAATTCATATCATGGATTCCTACAAGATTGATGAAAAAAAAGTAGAAATGTTTAGACGTCTAGTGGAAACCTGTAATAATAACCATATTCGATTAAAAGTTGTTTTTTTGCCCGTTCATAACGCTTATGGTAAATTTATTTATGATTGTGATCGTTGGCGAGATTTTGAAGATCTGAAGCGTCAATTATGCTCTTGCACCCCCATTTATGATTTTTCTGGTTTTACAGCGTTAAATGCAGAAGTATTATCAAATGAAGAACCGAGCACCTATTTTTTTGAATTTTCGCACTTCTCTCCTATCTATGGGAAGATCATTCTAGATAAAATTTATGGTATTGAAGATCGTTGTCCTGATTCGGGCAAACTCCTTACTCCTGAAAATATAGAAGACCATCTCAAGATTCAATCGCGACAAAGAGATGCGTGGTTAGAACAAAATATGTCTAATAAACAAGATAAAAATAGAATCTGAAATTCGCATTCAGCAAAAAGTTCTTTTATACAACTAAAGGTTTCAATCAATCTACTCCAAATTCTGTTGCTGAAATAAAAGATTAGGTATCGCAGGCACAGCTTTCTTTCAAAGGCTTTAAGGGCCCTTTATTCAAATAATGGGATAAAGCCTCTTCATTCCATAATTCAGGATGATTATTTAATAAATGCACGACCTCTTGAATACCCTTTTTTGATAAATTTAACACAAGTTTTTGCTCATCTAGATCACTCTCTGTTAGAAGCTTATTTATACTTTGAAAAAGTTTTAAATTCATTAATCCGAAACTTAATTGAAGAGTTTTTAAGCTCTTTTGTGAAGATAAGTAGCTAATAAATTCTTGGCCATAAGGGGACACATCTTTTTTCGTTCTTAGAATAAGTTTTTTAATTTCCACTAGGCCGTTTGTTAGAACGGCAAAAAGTTTTTTTAGATCTTCTAGATCATGACGGAATACAACGTCAATATAGATATAGAGCGTTTCGATGGTATGAACTTCTTTGAATAATTCAAAAAGCGTGGAAATATTTAAGCGATCTTGAGGATTAATAAAGTTAAGAGATTCGAGGTGATGCACTGTTTTGAGAATTTTAAGTTGAATAGCTGTTGAGGCTGGAGGAATTTTTAACCTAGCCTGAGGGCACAATTCTAAATATTTCTTTGCAATAAGATCGATTTCAGGAGATTGACAAACATTGGAGGATAATCTAATGATTTGAATATGCGGTCCAAAGTATTTTAAAATAGGTAGGATTTCCTGTTGATCCTCATATATATAAAGTTCAATAGATTTTTCTTCATGAGGGACGGGAGCTTTATAGGCGATATAGTTATTTTTAACATGCTCAGGTAAAAGTTTTTGAAATAATGTCAATAATTCAAAGCAATTCTTTTTACTCTCTTTTTCTCTAGCGATTAACTTATGTGTGGCAGCTGCAAGGGCATTTTGTTCCTCACGTGAAGATTTTGACCAGATCTGATGGAAAAAGGCGAGTTTAAGGCGATTTAAATTGAATGAAAGGGCAAGCTGTAAAATCTGTGTGTAAAGGTGTATCCATCCTTTTGGTCCGATGGGCGTTTGATTTTTTTTCAAACTTAGAATTTCCTCGACAAGAGCGACTTCGACGTAATCAATCAAGGAACGGGATTGAACTTGGAGGTATCGAATCGTATACAACATGTCAATCCAATAATTTAATGGCTGAGGTTCTTGACATACAGGCCACTGATCATTTTCAACAAATTCGATTACTTCTTTTATTTTTAAAGGAAAATTTATCTCATGCAAGGTGATTTCTGAAGGTAACATATTCGACAGATTTTGATGAGATTGTCTAAGGTGGTTAAATGAAAAAAAACCTTTAAAATATTCGGATATATATTCTAAAAGTCCTCCGTGTGTTTTGCATACCTGATCCTTAAAACACACCCTTAAATCACAGGTTCTATTTTTTAAACTTGAGTTTTTATGAAAAAGATCCTTAATGAGTGCATACTCTTTATGATTTAATTCATGGGGAACATGATTTAAAAAAAGGTCAGCTTTTTCCTGATTTTTGTACCACCCTTTTTGAGCCATTAATTTCAACATCTGCAGTTGAATCTTATCAGCATCATGTTTTTGTGTAATGAGAGTTATATACTCATTTTGCAACGAAATTAATTGACTCCATAGACTATTTGAATTTAATTGAATGCTCATCTCATCGCTTTAGTTGGACTTCAAACTGTGGTGTTGTTACATAGAATTTTGCATTTTCTCAGAGCTCCTACACCCCTTAATTTTATCGTTGTTTTACAATTTAATTCAAATCTTAGTATTTTTTTTATTTGTAAAAATATAACTTTAATTAAATTTATTGTTTAATGCTATCTTCTTAGTAAATTTCTATTGGCTTTTTCCCATGTATAAATAACTTTTTCTTGTGTATCTACATCATAGCGTACTTGAATGCTGATATAGGGATAAGGATGACGATTATCAAAGTTACGTCCCTCTTTCTTTTTGAAGAGTTTGATGAAAATTTCTTTATTCATCCAGGGAGGAGTGGACACATTCGTCTCTTTTTCGTAACGCTTGAATTCCAAAAAATCTTTTTGATTTTTGTATTTGGGCTGTTCTAAATAGTATTGATGAATCCATTCAACAATTTTTTCAGGATGATCTTCATATCCTTGAATATAAAAAGAGACTTCCGCTCCTAGCATATGTTTAGAAGCTTGGTTCTCTAGAGAAGGGTCGACGTATGTATTGTGCTCAGGGCAGCGATGACCTGAAGTGATAACAATCTTCTTCTCAGATTTATCCTGGATGTAATTAAGTAAATCAATTAGAATAGGATAGATGAATTCTTTTTGATTCCGTAAAGGCAAGCTATGGCGTTCACATCCCCCGCAATCAAAAAGGCGTATGGTTTCTCCTTTTTGTTGAATGAGATGAGGAGGATTTAAGCTACTTCCTCTGCAACGAAAATACTCTTTAGTAATTGTATGGGAAAGCTTTTTTTCCCATGGATAAGGAGGTGGAGAAGCTTTTTGCGGAGGAGGTGTTGTAAATAAATACTCGTGCTGCTGACGATAAATATATTCCCCGACAGCATTTTGTAAACGCGCTCTATCGCTTTCCTCATTTTCACTAGAGGAGCAGCTAGAGAGGGCTAGAATGATTAAAAAATAGAATAAGTAAATACGCATAAAAACATGTGAATGGTTGGAAGTTATAGCATATGGACTGGATACATGATTATCAACTGTTTCTTTTTGATTTTGATGGCTTACTAGTTAATACAGAAGAGATTCATTTTAGGGCATATCGAGAGATGTGCGCAAGATATGGTTACTCACTCGATTGGACATTTGAACAATACTGTCAGATGGCTTATTATAGAGCTGAAGGTTTGAAAGAAGCTATTTTAAAAGACATTCCAGAGTTGCTTTTGATAGAACCTGATTGGAATAACCTTTATAGCTATAAAAAACAGCGCGTGGTAGAGCTCCTTAACCAGGGAGAGGTGGAGTTAATGCCGGGCGTATTCGAAATACTGAACTATTTACAAAATCATAAAATTAAACATGGTGTGGTCACTCACTCCTCATTTGAATTAGTAAGTGCAATTTTAAAAAAACATCCCATTTTAAGATCCATTACCTGTTGGATAACAAGAGAAGATTATTCTCAACCTAAGCCTAATCCCGAAGGATATTTAAAAGCTATCCAGAAGTGGGCAAAGGATGATGAAAAAATCATCGGTTTTGAAGATACTCCACGAGGGATTCAAGCCCTGCTCCAAACGCGTTCTAAACCGGTTTTAATCTCCCATCTAAAGTATTCAGATCTTCCTTCTTCTGTACAAAAATTTTCCAATTTTAATGAGTTATTTCAAGAGGGTCTTTAGCTCTAATGCACTAGATCTATGGCTTATGGATTTGTGTAGTCATCTTCCCGAATGAATAATGAGGCTCCTCTGATTTTTCTGAATGCTCGGGAAAGTCGAAATTTTAGGAGGATGGATATAAAACTTTAACTAAAAAAAGACCGTGCGGAGGAGCTGATTTCCCCGCTTTTCGACGATCTTTAGAGGAAAGAATCTCGGGAATGGAGTCCGGAGTTCGCTTACCTTGAGCCACTTCAAGAAGAGTTCCTGTGATATTTCTAACCATTTTATATAGAAAACCATCAGCTTCAAATTCTAGGCGGACACCCTCTTCAATAGGAATGATGTCTAAACGTTTAAGAGTACGTATAGGGTCGTAAGAAGCAACCCCTGAATGAGATTCATTAGCGAAGGCAGTAAAATCTTGGGTGCCAAGAAAATATTTGGAGGAGTCTTGTAGGAGTTCTAGGTTAAATTTTTCATAAACGTGCAAAGAATACAGGCGATTAAAAGGATTGAGGATGGGTCCTGTGTGCAGATGATAATGGTAAATTTTACCTACTGCACTATAGCGAGCATGAAAATTAGCAGGAACAGATTCAATACTTTTAATCCGAATATCCTTTGGAAGTAAGCCATTTAACGAATGAAGAAACTTTCTAGGAACCAGGGGGATTGAACTCTTGAAATGGGCGACTTGTCCTAAAGCATGGACCCCAGCATCTGTTCGTCCAGACCCTGTAATGAATGTTTCATGCCTTAAATAAGTCTGAAGAGCCTCTTGTAATTTTTTTTGGATGGAAATACCGTTAGGCTGTACTTGCCAGCCATGATATTGGGTGCCATCGTAGGCTATCGTGATTTTATAATAAAACTCATCCATAGCTTGATATTTGCTTGAGAAGGCAGTCTGCAAGGATTAAATCATCAGGGGTGGTAATTTTTAAATTGTTATAACTTCCCTCAACTAGCTTTACAGGAAGATTTAAGAGTTCTACAATAGAAACATCATCTGTAACCGTCAGATGATGTTGAATCACGTGTTCAAAACCCTTTTTTAACAGTTCTAATTTTATCACTTGCGGCGTTTGAATTTCCCAATATAATGAACGGTCGGGTGTGTTTTTTACAAACTGATGACCATCATGTTCTTTAATCGTAAATTTAATCGGCATCGCTGCAGTTGCGGCTCCATAATCCATGGCAGCAGAAATTGTGCGAGAAACCATCTCTTGATTGATGAAGGGACGGGCAGAGTCATGGATACAAACTAAATCGGGGTTAGATTCTATAGCTCTTAGTCCATTTAAAACTGAATCTTGACGACGAACTCCAGGGAGAGCAAAATGCAAAGGAAGAGTATCCTGGTCGTTTGAAAAAAAAGATCGATAGGCGGGATCACAAACCACAACTATTTCGACAAGTCCTTGAATTTTTTTTAAAACGTCTAAACTATAGTCGGCGATAGTTTTACCTTGAATTTCTAGAAACTGTTTAGGCTTGTCTACAGCCATTCTTGTTCCTCTCCCTCCGCAAAGAAGGATGACACTAATTTTAGACATTAGGGATTCTCCAAAGTAAGAAAAAGAATCTCAGGCATCGCGAACCAACGGAATTGCATAACGCTACCTACTCCTCGATTGACATACACCCATTTATTTTTAAAATGAAATAACCCTCGCTTGAGTTCGGGATTTTCCATCAGTGTAAATTTCTTCCATAGCCATGGAAGATTCACTTGGCCTCCATGAGTGTGGCCAGCAAGAATAAGATCCCCTGGGTAATCTATTAGGGAAGGGATACTATCAGGATTATGCGTCAGGATGATCCCGCATTCATCTTTTTTTACATTTTGAAAGGCAAGGGAGGGCTTGCAGCGACCTATACAATACTCTTCCAGTCCAATGAGGTTGATAAAAGAGTTTTTAATAGGGAGACGGATAGACTCATTTTTTAAGAGCTTAAAGGGTGTGTTCTTTAGTAATTCTTCAAGGGTTTGATTATTTTGGACTGCTAGGGCTTTTTTGGTGGTAGAGTGCGCAAGTTTAGTAGATGTCCATAAACGCTTCAACACTCTTCCGATAGAGCCTGTGGAGGCTGTAAGGACATCGTATTCTCCATTTTCATTAACTGAGACAAATTCCTGATAGTCATGATTACCTAAAACACAGTAACAACCATACGGGGCTTCGAGAGATTGTAAAAAAGACTTTAATCTTGATAATTCTTCTAATTGTGAAAAACAAAGAAAATCTCCCGTAAAAAGAATTAAATCTGGTTTGAAAGTTTTTATTTTATCACGAATTTTTTTCAAAAAATGGTCGGACACTTTGGCGTGTAGATGGAGATCAGAAAACTGTGCAATTCTCAATCCACTGAGTTCTTTTGGAAGACTTGGAATGTTTAACGAAAGTTTGGTTGAGCTTAGTAAGCGATGTTCAATAAAGCGTGGCCATATCCCCACGATGGATAAACAACACCACGCGTCCCAGCAAAAATTAGCAAAACTGAAAGTTTGATGTTTTTCTAAATGATTCATAATCTTCTTTTAATTGATGAAGATTTTAACCGAAGTAGAGTCAAATGAAAAGAAAAAAGCTAACCTTTAATTTTTTTAACAAAGGTTAGCTTTTTAAAGATGAAAGATTTATTTGCTGACCAGCTTAGGTTCTTTAATATGCTTGGAAAGAGATCTTGTCATTTGAAACATGTCAATCGTTTGATTTCCAAGAACTTTTGCTAGTTTAGCATCCGGATTGATGTTTCTTTTATTTTTAGTATCTTGCAGTTTATGTTTTTTTATGTACTCCCACAGTTTTTTTGTGATTTCTGTGCGAGGCATAGGTTCAGCGCCGACGATTTCTGCTAATTCCGCGCTAACCTGAACTGGTTTCATGAATGCTGAATTTTTTTTAGCCATCATTTACTCCTTTCCGTTGTTAGATGATGTTGTAAAGTTTTGCTTTTTTTCCGATTAACTGCCAGATCAAATGAACTTGACTGCATCGGTAACATTACTAGCTAGGGGATTCTTTTATCTCTGTTTTCATTAATAGTCAAAAGAAATCATTTGAAAAAAGGGGGTACTGATTTATTCGACTAGGGATTTAATGTTTTTTTTTGCTATAAGCACCTCTAGATGAAGCAAATAAAAGAGCACGGAAATGAATGAAATGACTTCAATGCAACACTCTATAGAACAAAGACTTAAAAGGTTGAATCCACTAGTCATTCGATTGGCGGAAGCCTCCGATAATGAAACGCGTCTGCAAATTCTAAATCAATTAGAGGAAGTGAAAAATATTTCCACGGAACAGCCCTTGTTAAAGCATTTTCTGCTCAATTGTAGTGAAGAAGAAGAGTTGATTATAAAATCTTTATGGATCTTGGGTCAAGGGAGCCATATTTTTAAAGGACTTCAAGAATTATCGGATCCAGAAAAGGCTTTAAAGGAACTACTTGAGAGATTAAAGGTGGTTGAAAGATTCTATGATAAAATAGGTGGAATTATAGGATATCACCAAATGGTCTTACAGTTGATTCTAGAAAAAGATTCAATTTCAAAAAAGCAGCCAAGGATTAAAGAAACCTACCTTAAACCCCCTGGATATGATTTAACGAACCAAACGCCCTTTGTAGATATGGCAATTAGAAAAGGGCTTGAAAATATGGAACTTTTCGTAGAAATATATCCCGTCGGAGGCGCAGGAGACCGATTGAATTTGCAGGATGAAAAAACCGGTGAGGACCTGCCTTCCGCACAACTTATTTTTCAAAAAAGAACACTTTTAGAAGGTTTAATCAGAGACTTACAAGCACGCGAGTATCTCTATTTTAAGCTTTTTGATAAACAGATTTGTGTTCCTATCGCTATGATGACGTCGGATGAAAAAAATAATTTCAAACATGTCTTGGCGATTTGTGAGGAACATCAGTGGTTTGGGCGGGCTAAAGAGAGTTACGAATTTTTTAAACAACCTCTAGTTCCCGTACTGACAGAACAGGGGGAGTGGATAGTTTTTGAACATTTAAATTTAATGTTTAAACCTGGAGGGCATGGAGTTTTGTGGAAGTTACTAGCAGATTCTGGGATTTTGGAAAGTTTTTTGAATAAGGGGCATTCTAAAGCTCTTATAAGACAGATTAATAACCCCATCGCCGCGACTGATTATGGTCTTTTGGCCTTTAGTGGCTGTGGATTGCAGGAACAGCATACTTTTGGGTTTGCCTCTTGTCCCCGCTTATTAAATACAGCTGAGGGAATGAATGTGCTGATTGAAAGAGATAATAAGCAAGGATATGATTACTGTATTTCTAACATTGAATATCCTGATTTTGTAAAAAAAAATATTGAGGATATCCCTGAAATAAAAGGCAGTCTGTATTCTGCTTTTCCAGCAAACACAAATATTTTATTTGCCGATTTACTTTCTATTCAAGAGGCAATCAAAAAATGCGCGATCCCAGGTCTGCTGATTAATATGAAAAGTAAAGTCAGCTATCAATCTGCCGAGGGCGAAAAAACTGAAGCATTTGCAGGTCGTCTAGAATCCTTAATGCAAAATATTGCAGACGTTATAACTAATCATTTTTCTGAACGTCAAAAATCCATCCAAGTCGGTCAATTGAAAACCTTTTTAACATACAACACACGCCAAAAAACTATTTCTGTCACCAAAAAGTTGCATGCAGAAGGTTCTCCTATGGTTGAAACACCCGAAGGGTGTTACTACGATGTTTTAAGAAATCACTATGATCTTTTCCACCATTATTGCCAGATTGAAATGCCTAGTTTGAACTCAGAAGAGGATTACTTGAAATGGGGGCCGTCTTTTATCACTTATTTTCATCCTTCCCTGGGTCCATTATATGCAGTGATTGCCCAAAAAATTCGAGGGGGCCGCTTAGGAATGGGGTCTGAAATCCATTTAGAAATTGCTGAAGTGGATTTTCAACAAATCGAGGTGGAAGGAAGTTTTCTTCTCTATGCAGAAAACATTACAGGGCATAAGGATTTTAAAGGAGTCATTTGTTACAGCGATCAAATTGGAAGATGCCATTTAAAAAATGTAAAAATTATAAATAAAGGGATTGATCGAGAAAAAACAAGCCATTATTGGAAAGGCTTTATTCACCATCAGGAATGTTTAAAAATTGTTTTAAGAGGGTGTTCAGAGTTTATTGCTGAAAATGTTATATTTAAAGGAAACCTTGAACTTGAGGTACCTGATGGTTATCGTATGATTGCTTCTATGCAAGGAGATGAGTTGGTATTTCGGCAAGAAGAAATAGGAAAAAATTCTCTTTATTGGGAATATACTTTCAATGATCGAAACAAAATAAGCTTGCTTAGAAACGCTTAGACAGTCTGCCTAAGCGCTTCTTTGCTGAAAATTAAACAGCTACGCGGGAAAGAGACACAGGATTGTTTCCAAATGCTACCATTACAGCACCTGCGCCAAATAGCACGACAGCTGCCACAGCGGACAATACAGCACGAGCTGCACGATGACTTGGATTGTCACCTCTTAAACCTACGTGTGCACCAATCAATAAGCCTACGGATACAGCAATACCAATTGCACCTACTCCATATCCAGAGCGAATGTAGGAAGGAAAGTTTTTAAAGAAATGGATGACAGCTGCCCATGCTTTTGAAGCGACAGTTTTGATTGTATGAGTGCTTTTTGTCACTAAGCGACCCATGTAGTTTTTTACTGCATGTGCAGTTTCACTAAGAGTAGCAACACTTGATGTGGCGACATTCTTAACTGAGTTGACCATGTTTGGCATGAAAATCCTCCAGGATTTTATTTATGTTTAAAAAATAACTTACCGTTTACGTTGATTACTTCTTTGACGGAAAATAACTTGACTATATCTTATATTTAATTTTTTTGCAATCAAAGGGGGCATGATTCTTTTACTTTATTCTTTTTTTACATCAGAAAAAAATAGAGGATTTTTATTATCTATTTACTATTTTTCAATTTATTTCACTTAATCCCCTAGTCTGATAAAAGCTTTTGAAGCAAAATAAATAAAGGGATTAAAAGAATACTTTATTTTTTTATCGTGCGGCATTGAATTAAGGCTTTTAAAGCCGTTTTATCCCTACTTTAACATATCAATCTGTCAGAGAATAAAAGGACGATGGCTTTTAAGTCTACCTGTTCTTTATTGAACAAAAGGAAGAATAAAATCGATGTAAATCTCTAAAAGCTTTAATTTCAGAAGAATTATTCGTCTGGATGACGTCAACATAAAGAAGAGGAAGGATAGTGTTGTGAATCGTTAACTCTTTCAATTCATTTCCTAAAAGCGATATAGGCTGATTTTGAGATACATTTTCAAATGTGTAATGGAAGTTCCAATAAGGATCTTTGTAAGAAGGAAGTCTATCTAAAATCATTTGGTGAAAGGAAAACCAGTCCTTTTTTAAAAAAGATTCCGGCCATTGGCGACGCCAAGTAAAATAAATTTCAAAAAAAAGCGAATTTAATAAAGGATCACGAATCAGCTTAACAAGAAAAACGATATTTCTTACAGGATGGTTGAGTGGCTTGATTTGATTTAAACCAAGGTTAATAGAGTAGGGTATTTGGTTAAAGAGGTTCTCATGCAGCTTTAAAAGTTTGATATATAAAGGAGAATTTCTCCATTTTATCTTAAATTTACTGGTAAAAAAACCGCACATTCCGAGAGCTATAGTTAGTAATTCATCCTCGGGTTTATCCTTGTATTTTAATAAACGTAAAAAAAGTTCAAAAAAGGCTTCTTTGTTACGCTTATTACCTAAATTCATAGCAATGCCTGCTGGTAAAAGAAGCCGTGTGTCATCAATATGATTTTTTAAATATTGAGCCTTTTGAGCTAATTGCGACTCTGAGGGAGATTGAAAGAGATTGAGAATTTTTTCTTCCCGATAAATATTAAGATGATTTTGAATCACCCGCCCGCTCCCTAGAAATTTTCGACAAGGATATTGATCTAAGTCGATGAGTTGTAAAATACGCGATTCAGGGATTGTAAGAAAATGTTCGAGATAGACTTGATGGATTTTTTCACTCTTTGAATTGAATAGATGGGGAACTTTACTCTGCGACCAGAGAGAAATGTGCAGAACGACAGAGTCATACCGAGAATCTTGATGATGTTTATGGATAGCCCACTGGTTATCATCTAAATCAATTTTAATATGACCTTGAATTTCCTGACCCTCTATTTTTAATTTAGCGTGAAGAAAATCAGGGCCGGTTTCAGAGTTCCAGATTCCAGGTGTAAGAACTTCAATTTTAAGACCCTGGCTAGTTCTTATGTTTTTAAAATATTTTTGCTCCCACCACATGACTTGAAGATGTCTTTCAGTCCAGTAAAGATAGGGACATTTAGATTCAGCTAACAAAAGTCCCGGGGGAGTGATGAGATTAGAATATAAACTATTTTCGTTTTCTATATAGGAAGCATGCATAGGTTCATCTCTACATTTTGACAGACAACATGTTTAAAATATTAGTATTTAAAAATACAAGAAAAAAATTGAAGGATTTCATAACGAGAATGAAATTGATAAAAAATAAAGGTATTATGAATTAAAATAGATATTTTTTTTGAAAACAAAGGACGCACAAAGACCCTTTGATACTCAGAATTTCGGGAATTGTGCTTAGGTCAAGAATTAATATTTCTTGAAGCAAAATCCATAGAACGTACCGCCGATAGATTGAGTTTTTCTCTTGTCGCTAAGCCTAAAAAAAACAAAGCTCAGGTTAGTGCCATATCCATAGATCTACTTTGACTTTTTATAGTTAAATGCGCTAAGTTTGCTATGTTCGTCAATTAAGAAAGGGCAATAAATTGAACTTTGACTATATTCAATTATTGGGAATAATGTTTTTATCAAGATTTATGACCTAATAAAGTCATAAGATTTGCATTAATTATAATATAAATTATTTTATTGTAAGGGATTTTATGAACGCTGAAATACTGCAACGACTGAAAATCACAGAAGAACGCATTTTGCATATGTTGAGGTATCTTTGACTTGGCTTCGAAGGAAGCACGTGTAAAAGAACTTGAGACATTAATGGAAGCCCCTCATTTCTGGGAAGACAATGATAAAGCTCAGAAAGTGATTGGTGAAAGCAACCAATTAAAAGCCTGGACAATCCCTTACCATGACTTGAAAAGACGTTTTGAAGATCTTAAAGAGTTGCTACCAGAAGCTTATGAAAGTGGAGATGAATCCTTAATTGCTGAACTAGTCAAAGAGCTTGATCAAGTAGAGAAAGGCTTGAGTGATTTAGAAATACGCAAGATGTTGTCCGGTGAGTTAGATAATAAAAATTGTTATTTGAGTATCAACTCAGGGGCAGGAGGAACCGAAGCCTGCGATTGGGCCTTAATGTTGTCTCGCATGTACCAAAGATGGGCGAACAAACGAGGATGGAAAGTAGAGTTAGTGGATAGCGTTGATGGCGACGTAGCTGGCATTAAAAGTATTACATTTAAATTTGAAGGTGAATTTGCTTACGGTTATGCTAAGGCTGAAAAAGGTGTGCATCGATTAGTCCGTATTTCACCCTTTGATTCAAACGCAAAACGTCATACAAGCTTTGCTTCAGTAGATGTCACCCCTGAGGTGACCGATGATATAGTCATCGATATTAAACCTGAGGAATTACGTGTGGACACTTACCGTGCATCAGGAGCCGGAGGACAGCACGTCAATAAAACAGATTCCGCTGTTAGGATGACTCATATTCCTACGGGGATTGTTGTTTCGAGTCAAACACAACGAAGTCAAATACAAAATAGAGAAGCCTGTTTGAAGATGTTACGATCCAAACTCTATGAAAAGGAAGTGACGGAAAGAGAAAATGCCTTAAAGGCAATGTCTGGAGAAAAAAAAGAGATAGCCTGGGGAAGTCAGATTCGTAATTATGTCTTTCAACCTTATACGTTAGTGAAAGATACGCGTACGAAGTTTGAAAGTGGAAATATCCAAGCCGTAATGGACGGTGATCTCGACGATTTTGTAAATGCATATTTGAAGGAGTTTGCATGACAGAGGAGAAAAGCATGCCAGAAGGCGTGGAGTTACGTTACTCGGATTTAAGTGATGGAAAGTATTTAAAACAATGGTTACTAGACCCTACTGTTGCGCGATGGTTTCCGATGTTTGATGAAATGGAAATAGATGATGCTGTGGCTAGGTGGATTGGTTTTAGCCGTTACAAGTGTAGTCTAACAGCTACTTATAATGGGGTGCCTTGTGGGATCTGTACTCTTTATCTACAACCCTATCGTAAACTTGCACATCAATGTGAATTTGGAATTATTGTTTCACCGGAAATGAGAAACAAAGGGGTAGGTACACTCTTAATCAGCAACATCATGCACTTAGCGAAAGAAAACTTTCACATCGAACTACTGCATCTACAGGTTTATGCTGAAAATCCAGCGATGCATTTATACCAGCGTATGGGTTTTAAAGAGTTTGGAAGACAAACTCATTGGATTAAAGAAAAAGATGATTTTTACGTGGGCCGTGTATTCATGGAACGTTTTTTGTAACCAATAGATGATCAACTTCATTCTAAAGAAAATTTATAATATAGATTATGTTACTTACTACATTTCAACAGGAAGTTGAAGACTTATCGGGCGTCAAATTGAAGCTTAAAATCAATGATAATCGTTCGACCATGTTAAGCGTTCGGTGGGAACCTGATTGCACAAAGGTTTCCCTTCATCGCATGTTTTTGCATGCTCCGCAAAACGTCATGCAGTCACTATCATGTTATATCCGTCAGGAGGAGAAAGTCATTTCTCGCGATATCAAAGCTTTTATTGAGGCCGGTCTAAAAAAATTAGACTATTCCCATACACTAGATAAATCTAAACTCTACTGTCAGGGTGATATTTATAATTTAAAAGACCTCTATGATGAGCTTAATGATGAATATTTTAAAGGAAAACTTAATTTATTTATTACATGGTTTGGTAAAGCTTCGCAACGTAATAAGACGCGCATTACCTTCGGGCTTTATCAAGATCAGTTAAAACTTATCAAGATTCATCGCTTGCTTGACAGTCCGACCATTCCCAAATATGTCATTTCATATGTAATTTTTCATGAGATGCTGCATCATGTGTGTCCTTCTTACATGGATGAGAAAGGAGTGCATCGTATTCATAGCAAGGAATTTAAATTGAAAGAAACTCGTTATCGTTATTTTGATTTAGCACAAGATTGGATTAAAGCACATCAAGCTTATCTTTTTGCTGATCTAGATTAAACAATGTAGGGATGTATTATGGCCGGGCATAGTAAATGGGCGAATATAAAGCATAAAAAAGAAAAAGCTGACGCTAAGAAGGGGAAAGTCTTTTCGCGAATTGCTAAAGAAATTATCAGTGCTGTCAAAGTAGGAGGGGGACCAGATCCTAAAAATAACCCGCGTCTTCGCCTAGCTCTCCTAAAAGCACGCGAAGCGAATGTACCCAATGAGATTATTGAACGTAATATAAAAAAGGCTTCTAGTGCAGACCAAGCAGATTATTCCGAGCTGACCTATGAATTATATGGCCATGGAGGGGTGGGGATCATCATAGACGTCATGACCGATAATAAAAATCGTGTGGCATCCGAAATGAGAATTGCGACCAATAAACGTGGTGGAACTATTGCAAATCCAGGCGCTGTAGCCTTTAATTTTGATCGTAAAGGAATTATTCAAATTGAGAAAGGTAACATTTCGGAAGACGAATTATTTCTTCTAGCTACTGAAGCTGGAGCAGAAGACTTTGAACAGGAGGAAGGAGTGTTTATTGTCACAACGAACCCTGCAGAACTGTATAACGTTAAAGAAAAACTGGCTGAAGCTGGCATTTCTTGTAAAGAAACTACTCTAGAGATGATTCCCAAAACTTACGTAGATTGTGATGAGGAGAATAGAAAAGCTAATTTAGCTTTAATTGACTGGCTAGAGCAGCTAGATGACGTAGATGAAGTCTATCATAACATGAATTTTTCTGAAGAAAACTCAGATCAATAAATTTTTTAGAAACCCGAGATTTGAACAAAATCGAGGGTTTAAATCAGAGGAGTGCTTCATTCGTAGACATTCCAGAGATTATAAACCCAAACTCGTTTCTCTATCTTCTAATCAGAAAGAGCAAAATCTTAATAACTAATAGGTTAAATTAACAACCATGAACACTTTTTAGTTTAAACTCTATCCATCATATTTTTTAAATCATTTTAAGTTTTTATTGACCTGCCTATATAGATTATTCTCAACGTTTTTCAAGAGTTTAGTTATTTCTAAGTTTGTAATGTATGTGTTTTAATAACGCCGCTTTTGTTATCTTCTTGTAAAAAAAATATTTTAATTGTAAATAAAAGTTAATTGTCTTTGCAATTAGGAGGTTCTTATGCCCACTAAAATCGATCCAAATTCTATACCAAATTTAATACATGTCAGGGAACTTTCGAAAACATCTATGGCAGTGCAGGAGGGGCAATTGCAAGGACGAAAAGTCAGTCGCCTACCCTTTTATTTACTAGCCAGTGGTGCAATTATTGGATTGTTAGCTGCAGTGGCACTAGCTGTCGCTGCGGTGGGTTTTTCAGCTATTTCGCTTTATCTAGCTTCAGGAGCCTGTTTTATTTGGTTTATGTCGAGTACCTTTGGGGCACTTTTTGTTCATCGGCTATCTTCCAATCCTCTTCCTATATCACCCATGCAGGAGATACTAAAAGAAGAGGCCGTTGATTCACCAAGACCTTTCGAAGGATCCGATAGGCCAGTACCTGTAGAGCAAGTGATTAATTGTCTTGAAGCTTCGAGAGATACTCTTGAAAATCATTTAGATAAGCATAGAGATCAACGGCAAAGCTTTGAAGGGAGTTTAGCAGGTATGATCGAGTTCTTTAAGGCCCATAGTTTAGATGCAACCCCTCTAGAAAATTGGCGTGACACACTCATGAAAACTCTTGAAACGATTGAAATTAAAGACCTGGAAGACTTGCGGGAGATTTTAGAAAAACAACTAGAGCATCAGGATCATCTGCAAGAGAGGGCCATGACCTTATTGTCAAATCTATACGATGTACTAAAAAATGTGTTGTCAGATAAAGCCGATCATTCTGAAAAGGCAAAGAACCTTTTATTAAAGTTATTCAGTGAAAGGCAGCGATTAAACAAAGAAAATAGCGAATTAAAAGAAGAAAATACAGAATTAAAAGAGAAATACGATGAATTGCTCAAAGAATATGACGATGCCTTGAAAACCTTAGACGAAAGTACTCCACCTAATAGCCTGACTAGATCGAATGCATCAAGAACGAATTCATTTGAAAAAGACAGTTCTTCACCTCGTGGACAAAGTGTGAAAGCTTATCAACTTCCCGAATTGAAATCGGTAGGATATAAATTACCAGCATCTTTAGACAACAAATCTACCTCTAGATCTAATTCCTTCGAAAAAAAATATCAGTCTCCAGAAGGTAAGGTGATCGGGGATTCGATATTAGATGATCCAACAGATGTATTAAAAAAAACTACAGAGGAAAATTTAGCAGGCGGGTCTTTTTCATCAGAGCAGAGTCTTGAGGATTCAGTCCATGAGATCCTGAATATATTAGAGCAAGAAAAGACTAATAATACAAATGCCTTGATGGATAGTTTTAAGAAAGTCTAATTCATCCCGTACAAAATCATTATTCATTCTTGTGGGATAAAGATTAAACCAGGTAAATTGTATCATTCGATAAGTTAAATATGGATGATAGCAATGTCCCAGAATAAAGAACAAACAGCGATTGTACCCACAAGAGAACAAGACTATCCTGAGTGGTTCCAACAGGTAGTCAAGGCAGCAGATATGGCTGAAAACTCACCTGTTAGAGGGTGTATGGTTATAAAGCCTTGGGGATATGCTATTTGGGAAAATATTCAACGTCAACTAGATGAGAGAATCAAAGCTACAGGCCATGAAAATGCTTACTTTCCTTTGTTCATTCCTTTAAGCTATTTGGAAAAAGAAGCAGCGCATGTTGAAGGTTTTGCTAAAGAGTGTGCTGTGATTACGCACCATCGTCTGGAAGAAAGAAATGGTAAACTTGTTCCCACAGGTGAGCTAGAGGAACCCCTGATCGTTCGTCCTACGTCAGAAACAATTATCGGCGAGTCTTTTTCACGTTGGGTGGAATCCTACCGAGACCTTCCCCTGCTCATCAATCAATGGGCTAATGTCGTTCGTTGGGAGATGCGACCACGTATATTTCTCCGTACGACCGAGTTTTTATGGCAAGAAGGTCATACTGTGCATGCAAGTGAACGGGAGGCAATTGAAGAAACGCGTCGGATGCTGGAAGTTTATCGTGACTTTGTTGAAAACATTTTAGCACTTCCTGTCATTATTGGTGAAAAGTCGCCAGGAGAGCGTTTTCCAGGAGCTGTAAGTACCTTTACTTTAGAAATGATGATGCAGGATAGAAAAGCTTTACAAGGCGGTACTTCCCATTATCTAGGTCAAAACTTTGCGAAAGCGTCTAATATTCGTTTCAGCAATAAAGAAGGTCAGACGGAGTATGGTTACACAACTTCATGGGGAGTCACTACACGTTTGATTGGGGGGATGGTGATGTGCCATGGAGATGATGATGGCTTGCGTTTGCCTCCTCGTATTGCTGCCAAACAAATTGTCATTATTCCTTTTGTTCCCAAACCAGAACTAGAAAATCAAGTATTTGCTTATGCCGATCAATTAGCGGCGCAATTACGTGCCGTACAGTATCATGGCAGAAATCTCTCAGTTCACGTCGATAAACGTGAAAAGCGTGGGGGAGAGAAAAATTGGGAGTGGATTAAAAAAGGCGTACCGTTACGTATAGAGGTAGGACCAAGAGATCTTGAAAATCACGTTGCAATGGTATGTAGAAGGGATAAGCCGCATAAAGAAAAGACATCTATTCACATTGATCAACTCTCCTCTGAATGTCTACGCATGTTGGAGGAAATTCAAACTCACCTTTATCAGCAAGCCAGACAGTTTAGAGATCAAAATATTCGTACGGATATTCATACCTTTGAGCAAATGAAACAATTCTTTACGCCAAAGAACCCTGATAGGCCTGAAATTCATGGAGGGTTTGTGTTAGCCAAGTGGTGTGGAGATGCTGAAACTGAAAAAATGTTAGATGAATTGAAGGTCTCCATTCGTTGTCTTCCTATTGATCAGAGTGGCACGGAGGGACGCTGCATTTTAACGGGAAAACCAGCGACTCTAGATGCTATTTTTGCAAAGTCTTACTGAGGGTAGGATAGAACTTAAGATTTGATACGCGTTTCCTTGGCTTTATCGCACGTGTAACCAGTGTCGACCGATGTTGAGTGAAGCCAGGGCGCTTTTTGTTTTTAAAGGATTACGGATGTTTCTGAGTTCCAGGTCCAGTTTTTCATCTAATTTCTTTTTTTGTTCCTGCAATTCTTTCCAGTTATCTTCTGTGAAATTTTCTTTTTGGCTGATGAACGTGGTGAGCTGTTCTGGGGTGACTTCCATTTCCTTTAGAAAGCCATTAATATCCAAATCTAGTTTCTCTAGACGAATCGCGAGTTCATGGATTTTTTTTTCATTAATCTTGAGTTTTTCTTCAGTAGAATCTTTAAAAAACATAAAAACCTCATAAGAATGAATTAAAATCAAATCATAACATTATTAAAAATAACCATCAATCAAATTATTATTTGTTTTATATATGAACTATGTATTTCCTATCCTTGGTGTCCTTTTAGCCGTTAGTAGTACCTTGATGACTTATTTCATGTTATGGAAAACTCTGAAGAAGAGTAAAAAAAGGATATTAGAGTCTCTAGATGCTCAACTAGCCCAAATAGGGAGTTCTGATGATTTAGACTCCTTGGTGGAGGAAAAGCTAGAGGGTTTTATGCAAAATTTACGTATACAAATCCCCATGGGAGCTATGCTATTTACACCTGCCTTATCAGAAAAAATAAAGGCTTTGGTTCGAGAAGGTTTATTAAAAATGCTACCAGATTTAAAAAAGAAAGTGATTGAACGAGTCTCTAGGGAAATTCAGGTAGAGAAAGTGTTATTAGATTTGTTGAAGCCTGAAATATTTAAAGTTCTAATTTTTAATGCCCTTTTAGGGCTGGTGGTCGGATTTGTGGGTGCCCTTATAAATAGATAGTAAAGTCGAAAGGAGGATAACCAAGCAAATAAAACCTAAGGTGATAAAAATGGGGATGTGCACGTATGCTGAGAGTAGCATTTTAATGCCTATGAAAATCAGAATGATGGCTAACCCATAATGTAGATAGTGAAATAACCGTAAAAGTCCAGATAAAGCAAAATATAATGAACGCAAACCTAGAACAGCAAATATGTTGGAGGTGTAAACCAAAACAATGTCAGTTGTTATCCCCAGAATAGCGGGGATGGAGTCTATAGCAAAAATGACATCTGTGGTCTCTACTGAAAGTAGGACTAAAAATAGAGGGGTGGCGGTCCATTTTTTTTCTTGTTTAATAAAAAATTTATTACCCACGTAGCGATCTGTAAACGGAAAATAACGTTTAAAAAGCTTAACCAAAGGATTATGTTCAGGAGAACTTTCTGAACCCTTTGAAAATCCTATTTTAAAACCTGTATAGATTAAAAAGGCGCCGAATAGATAAATCACCCAAGAAAATCTTTCTACAATAGCGACCCCTACCAGAATGAACAGAGCTCGCATCAATATAGCTCCTAAAATCCCCCAAAATAATACTTTATGTGTGAGTGTATGAGGGACTTGAAAATAAGAGAAGATGAGTAGAAAGACAAAAAGATTATCAATACTCAAAGAGTATTCTATTAGATAACCTGTAAGAAAATTCAGTGCATCCTCTAAACCACGCGTATAGTAAATCGCCAGGTTAAAAACTAAGGCCAATCCAATCCAGCAAGCCGTAACAATTAAAGCCTCTTTGACAGAGATCACCCGCTCTTTCGCATGCAAAAACTTTAAATCGATCAAGATAAAAAAAAGAATGATGAGATTAAAAAAGATCCAAAATTGGGGGGTATTATCGATCATGCGTTGTTAATATGCGTAATGAATGTTTAATCCTATTTAAATTGGAATTTCTCTCACTAATGGACATCTTGTAAAGTAAAATTTCAGATATTGAAAGAGAATCCCTAATCCTATATCCTAAGTCGCTGAATGAGATATTAAGAGGTTTTTTGTGCGACTTAAAAAAATAAAACTCTATGGATTCAAATCATTTGCTGATCACACTTCCCTTGAATTTAATGAAGGAATTACAGGGGTGGTAGGACCTAATGGATGTGGAAAGTCCAATATCGCAGATGCTTTCCGTTGGGTCTTGGGTGAGCAGTCGGCCAAATCCATGCGTGGGCACAAAATGAATGATGTCATTTTTGCAGGAACCTCAACACGAAAAGCCCTTAATTTTGCTGAAGTAACGATAGTTTTAGATAATAGCGATGGCTCACTGCCTATTGAATATGCTGAAGTGGCCGTCACCCGTCGTCTTCACCGGAGTGGAGAATCAGAATATTTTATTAATGGCCATAGTGTACGCCTTAAGGATGTTCACAGTCTACTCTTAGACTCTGGAATGGGTAAAGATGCTTATTCTATCTTTGAACAGGGCAAAATTGATCAGGTCATCAACTATACGCCTTTGGAAAGGCGCCACATTTTTGAAGAAGCCTCAGGAATATTACGTTTTTTACAAAGAAAACGCGAGGCTTTAAAGAAACTTGAGCAGTCCGATCAAAATCTGACCCGTGTCAAAGATATCCATACTGAGGTTGAAAAACAGATCATTGTTCTTGAGCAGCAGGCCGAAAAGGCACGTCTTTTCAAAGAGCATAAGCAGCAACTGGAGTTCTTGGAAAAAGGGGTCTTAGTAGCCAAGCATGAAAACTTACAAAAACGTTGCGAGGAGGTCTTTAGAAAGGAAGAAAGACAAAGAGAGGATCATGCCGAAGTTCAAACACAGCTTGAACAGTTAAAAAAAGATTTGCATGTTGCCAAATTAGCCCTAGAGGAAAGTGAGCTTGCCTTACGTAAACAGAGCGAAGAGCTGTACCGTACGCGCAGTGAAAAAGAAATAAAGATGAGAGAAAAGCTCTCTAATCAAGAGCGTTTAAAAGAAACAATTGCCAAAGAAAAACGTTGGAAGCAAGAACTTGAAAGCATGTTGGAAAAGCGCCAGTTGCGTCAAACAGAAAAATCTCAACTACAGAAGCAACAAAAAGAACTAGAAAAACGTTTGGAGCAAATGGCAAGGGCTTCTCAGGTCCAGAGAGATAGAGTGAAAGAAATGGAATCTGAGGTTGCCAATCTACGTGAGCAGCATCAAAAGGCACAACAACAGTTAATGAAGCTCTTACAGGCTGAAAATGAAATTGAAAGCGAATTGAAACAGAATACTGTGCGCATAGAAAATCACCAAGAACGTCGCGAACAGCTACTAGAAAGACATCAACGTCTCCAAGATTTAATCAAAGAACTGCAAGTCCAAGTTCAAGATAAAAAGCAAACTCTTGAAGACGCCACAGAGATAGTAGACGCTAAAAGAGAGGTTTTGAGTAGTCAAGAGCAGCAAGTACAAGATTATACTCTTGAAATCAATCATTTAAAAAAGCAATTAGAAGCTCTCCAAACAGAATTAGCCGAAAGTAAAGCTCGTCAGAATGTTCTTTTAAGATTGCGTGATGAGATGGAAGGTTTTTCAGCAGGAAGTAAAAAGTTGCTGCAAGAAGCTTCAAATAGCAAAAGTGTACTCTATAAAAAAATTCAGGGCCTTTATCAATATTTAATTCCCCAAGAAGGTTTTGAGAAGCCTTTAGCTCAAATGATGAAACCCTATGCCCAAACTCTTGTTGTGGAAACGAAAAAAGATTTAGAAGAGGTCATAGAGTTTGCGGATAAAAATAAGCTAAAAGATTTTTCTATTTTTTGCTTAGAAAATCTTTCAAATAGCCTGCCTTTGTCTAAAGAGCTCCCTCCAGGGATTCAGGAGCTTTCTCAATTTGTTTCTACACATGCATCTCTTAGCCACTTTTTAAAAGACACCTTTATTGCACATACCCAACAAGATGGGGAAGACTGGTCTAGATCTCAACTAGGAGCAAGTGTCTGGATATCGAACGGATCTTTTATCGATAGACATCGGGTATTTTTCTCTGTTTCACAAGGGGAAAATAATGTTTTTTTAAGAGAAGCGGAGTTAAAAAATTTAGAAAAAAAAGTAGAAGATAAAGAAAAAGAGAGAGTAGAGCTAGAAAACAGCTTAAAAAGAATTCAAGAGGCTTGCGTAAAGCTTCAAATGGAAAAGACTGAATTAGATAAAAGTATTCGTCGCGAAGAAATGAAGCTAGTGGAAGTCAATTTTGCCTTGCAAAGAACTCAAGGGGATTTGGAAAAAGCTTTAAATGAAATCCGACAATTTGAAGCAGAAAGTCGAGCGATTGAGG
Organism: Chlamydiales bacterium 38-26; assembly: GCA_001897225.1. Lineage (GTDB taxonomy): Bacteria > Chlamydiota > Chlamydiia > Chlamydiales > Parachlamydiaceae > Neochlamydia. The sequence continues at coordinate 340,420 of MKSK01000001.1, read as the reverse complement.
CTGCTAGTGAACAATTATCTCTCCTTCTGGGTGAATTAAAATCGAAGCACGGCCATGCCCGTACACAGCTTGAAAGGGAACAGAAATTGTCCGCGGATTTGAGCCAAGAAGTAGAAAAAAGACTCCATGTCCTGAAAAATGCGCAACGGGAGATGCAGGATAAAGAGACAGAGCTACAAAATGTCGCAGAAGAAAGCCGTAAAACTGTCCATGCTCTCAATGTTTTAGATGTGAAAGACCTAGAAAGTCAGCAGCAAGAGGAGCGTTTATTAGAGGAAATCGAAAGTGGACGTGAATCTCAAGTGCAGATTAAGCAGCGCACGGAAGAGTTTGAGTCTATGCTTGAGCAAACAGAATTGAGCCTTAAAGAGGTGATGAGTATTCTGGCAAGCAAGGAACAGGTCGTGATAGATCATAAAAAAGCCATTGAATTGATTGAAGAGCAATTTTCTCTTTCACGTGAAAAGCTTAAAAAACAAGAAAATGAATTGCATCAAATAGCCATTCAATTAGCTCAAATAGAATCTTCAAGACAATCCCTAGAAGGTGAATTACAAGAGCGCTATCATTTGACCATAGAAGAGGCTAAGTCCCTAAATATTCATCTTGAAAAGACTTTAGAACAATCCGAAAAACAGATACGTGCCATCCGTCAAGAGATTGAAGCGGCTGGTGATATCAATATGACTTCGATTGAAGAGTTTGATAAGTACAAGACGCGTTATGAGTTTTTGAATCAGCAAATGGATGATATGAATATCTCCAAACAAGAACTCATACAAATTATTACACAATTAGACGGAGAAAGTCGCAAAATTTTCAAAGAAACTTTTGAAATCATCCGTCAAAACTTTAAGAAAAATTTTAAAATTTTATTTAATGGGGGTGAGGCAGATCTTCAATTTACAGAAGCTGAAGATATTCTTGAAGCTGGCATAGAAATTATAGCCAAGCCGCCTGGTAAGCAGATGCGTTCGATTAATTTATTATCGGGCGGTGAAAAATGTTTAACGGCTCTAGCCCTTTTGTTTGCCATTTTCGAAGTTAAGCCTGCACCATTTTGTATCTTAGACGAGATCGATGCGCCACTTGATGATACGAATGTGGAGCGCTTTGTGAACGTGGTCAAACAATTTATCGATAAATGTCAGTTCATTATCATTACACACAATAAGATTACGATGGCCATTGCAGATGTATTATTTGGCGTCTCTATGCAAGAAAGAGGTGTTTCAAAATTATTATCTATTGCCTTTAGTCATCAAAGTCAACCTGTACCCGCATTCGTAGAGGAATAAACCGCGGGGAAGTTACTTCTTCTTTAAGATTAATCTTATAATCTTAATCATTTATTAATAATGTTTTGGTATATTTTTCCTTTAAAAAAAGAGGTTTATGAAACGCCTTCTACATTTATTTTTTTTGTTTCTGATTACTCAGAGTCTTTTATTTTCTAGCGAGTTTACCATCAGCTCCTATAATTGTGGGGGGCTTTCTAACCATTATGACTATTTACGTGCTGTAGCCATGCAAAAACTTATGCAAGAGAGATTCAACACTGAACCTGAAGTCATGTCCCAAAATGAAGAAATTCAAAAGTTAGCTTTAAAAATCTTGTTTTCTTCCCAAGCTGCTCCTGCCCAAAAAGAGTGGGAAGAAAAAAACTACTCTTATATTCTGCATTACCTAACAGGAAGTTCTATAGAAGACTCTATTCACGCTATTTGGCGTCAAAAAAGCCAAGAAATGATAACCTCCTATAAAGTGCGACCTGCGTTGATCATGGATGAAGAAGTGCAACAATCACTAGAAAACCATGTCAAAGATTTAGCTCTTGATAAAGAAGCCAGTTGGGAAGATCAGATTAAACAGGCCCGCGCTGTCATGGCAAAACGTATTTTTCATTACCATATGAAATATGATATTCTTTGTTTGCAAGAAGCAGATTATTTAGAGCCTGGGATGTTTCCGTCAAACTTAGGATTGATTTTAAGTCATTCCACACATTCCAAAAACGGAGTAGCTTGGAATAAGGAACGTTTTGAACTAGTGGAGAATGTGGGAGATGTTTTAGGACGGGCCTATGTCATAAAATTATTAGAAAAAGAAACGCGCAAAACTATTTTAGTAGCGTCTTGTCATATCACGGGTTGTAATCCTTATCGCCTAGAAGATACGGATGGAAAAGACTCTGCCAAAGGTGATGCAGAACTTCAGGCCGTTGTAGATATATTAGAAGAGAAAAATGCAGATTTTATGATCATTGGAATGGATTCTAATGTGACCTCCTTGCATCCAAGATTAAATATCATTAAAAACGCAAATTACCGCCTAGATTTTGAAAACTTTTTTGAAGCGACTTGCTCTAATCCAAACTTAATATTAAATACTCGCATTGATTGGATTGCCCTGAAAGCTCCCCATGAACAAGTAACTATTACAAATATTCCTGTGCTTGGTGTGGGTTTAAATAGCTTACAGAGTAATATCAGCGACCATAAGCCTGTTGCAGCTAAAATAAAATTTTAAAAATTTTAAGGAATTATGCCAAAACTAACAATCATCGAATCTGAAAATCAGATCAAACACTTTACAGACATGAAAGAAGTGTCCTTTGATCCCCGCAAAGCCTATGACGAAAAAGGAAGACGTGTGGATGCCGCGACTTATGCGGGTCGAAAGTATCGTATTGTGAATAAACAAGAAGTGATTCATGAGGGATCTCGGCTGGTTTTTCGTCGAATCATGGGCATTTTGGCTTGTATTTTTTCTGGCACCCTGGCTTTGATTTCTCCCTTAATTAGAGGCTTATTTTTCAGGAAAGAAACGATACGCTTTGCTGTCCTTCATCCTTCAAAGGCTCCTCAAACTCCTCCTTTAAAAGTTCCTTTGGAGCCTATTTTAAAGCCTTCTCAAGCTAAGCATACGGAAACGCCAGAAAACAACAACTCCTCTCCAAAAGAAAATTCATTGCCCCCTGAACTGCCACGCGTGCCTCTTCCTTTTTTAAGGGATTTATCCTTGAAGCCAGAAGACCCCCTTATGAAGGAAATTTGTTCTATTCATTTTCTTAGTCATGTGGGGAACGAAGGATATTATAAAAATCTTTTAACATTAGGCTTAGATCCCTTAAAAGTTCAACCCGATCTCTTCGATCAACCCTTTTTGGAGTTAGGTCTTAAAGATATAATTATAGGAAATCGTGAAAGTGTAAATAAAGTTTATAATGAAAGTTCAAAAGCTGCGATGAAAAGCCTCATTGAAGAAAGAATTTTGCAATTAGATCAAGCTATTCAAATTAAAGAACGCATACATCGTCTAAAAAATACGTTTATTCCCCTTTCTATTAAAGACCTCCTTCTGCCTTGGGAAAAATCGCCTCTGAGATATGCATTGATGATGGATGATGAGCTTGAGCAATTAACGCTTGCAGATATTCGCTTGCTTGACATCCATTTATGGTCTATGCATTTTGGCATGCGCTTCAGTCCTTTACTATCAAAAAAAGGATATGTGGCCGATCAAGAAATACAATCCTTAAGCTCAACGTTGCGTTTAGCGGATATTGTAAAGATTAAAAATATTCACGCGTTTATCCCTCATCTTCCAGCTTTAGCGATGGGCTTAATTGCAGATGAATCCATTCAATTTTTAGAGATGAAAAATCTTTCAGAAGATCAATTGACTGTTCTATTTCACCATTCTGAAAAGGTGAAACATTTGTCCATGCTACAGATAGAAGAGGCAATCCCAAGGTTGAAAGATCAAAGTCTTTTAAAAAATTTAAGCGATGAGCAGATCGTTCAATTTCCTATCGCTCTAATGACTCCCGTGCTTTTCAGACACATTTTACCCACTAGCCACTACTTAGACGAAAGAACCAAAAATTTTATTTCTTCGTTATGTCTGGAGAGTATTTATAGGTTTCATCCATTTTTTTGCCCTGCCCATTGGATGTATTTGAAAAATGAACAAATATTGAGTTTGGATTTTTCTAAAATCACCTTTGGAAAGTGGGTGGTGGAAAATATTTTTAATGAGATGACAGCTGGATATGGTCATTTGAATAAGAGAGAACGTTTAATCCCCCAACTAACGGAAGAGCAAATTTATAGCCTTGCTGCTCATTTCCCTGAGAGTTTTTGGCAGTACTTATCTGACGAAGCCATTCAACAATTGGACTTTAAACGGCTATTAATTCATGATCAGAAGCAGAATAAAAAAATTGTAAATGCTATTTATGATTATTGCAATGGACATTTGCATCACAAGGACCGGGCTAAAAGACTTTTGCCCACTATTCATGCTGAGCATTATGAGCTAATCAAAGACCATTTAAATGAAGTTCAAAAAAAATTATGCCCTATGCATTTACAAACAAAGTAATCACCCCTCATGGATAAAAAACTCTTTGCTGTTTATTTAGGCGGTCGCGCAGAAAGATGCAATATCGAGTTGCATGATGTTGTTTTTGTCATTGGAGAGTCGCTTAAATCGACTTATGAACATTTACGAAAAAAATGGTTTGGTAGCTTAAAAAACCTGCATATAGATGCTTACATCCATTTGCAGCATGTGGATGGTTATGAAATTCATTTATCGAAAGATAGAATGCTTCAAGAGGATTCCGCTAAAAAACTCTATTTTATCAACCTTGGTGCTTACAAAGGGACTGATTTTATGGAGTATCATCAAAATGTTTTTTATGTGAGCTCCTCATCTGCTGAAGCAATTAAAAGAGCTAAATCTGAACTTTGTGCAGGGATGGATCAAGTCCATAAAGACGATGCTATTTTGATTAAAAAAGCTTCTCATTCCATAGACTATGATGTGGACGATATTTTTGAATTAGCTCAAGTGGATGAGTACTATATCTCTTTAAAGATGTGTCCTGATATATCCAATTCTATCCCCGTCCCAAAATACATTAAGCTCTCATAGATGACTCTAACCCGTGATTGCACGATCACGAGTCTAAAGCCAGTAACCAAATTTTTTGATGAATAGGATTTTAGCTACTTGCGTGAACAGGCAATACCCTAACAAAGTGATCATTAACCATGGAAAATAGATCCAAGGCAGTGGAACTAAACCTATTTTTGCTCCGATGAAGGAGTAGGGGAGGTAAATGCCAATAGCCATTACCATTCCGGTTGCAACTAAAAGGGGGAAGGAAGCATGGCTTTGAATAAAGGGAATTTTTTGGGTGCGGATCATGTGGACGATAAGGGTTTGTGAAAGTAGTCCTTCCACGAACCATCCAGATTGAAATAAGGATTGCCTTTCAACAGTGTTTGCTGCAAACACATACCACATCAATGCAAATGTGGTATAATCAAAGATAGAACTAATGGGACCGATAAATAACATAAAACGTGCAATTCCCTGAGGATTCCATGGGCGTGGTTTAATCAAAAATTCGTTGTCCACATCATCAAAAGGGATGACAACTTGAGAGATATCATAGAGAAGATTTTGGATCAGAAGTTGGATGGGCAACATCGGCAAAAAAGGAAAGAGCGCACTTGCCCCTACTACACTTAATACATTGCCAAAGTTTGAGCTAACGGTCATTTTAATGTACTTCATGATATTTCCGAAAGTTCTGCGTCCCTCAAGCACACCTTCACTTAAAAATAACAAACTCTTTTTCAACATAATGATGTCAGCGGATTCTTTTGCAATATCCACGGCAGTGTCTACTGAAATGCCTATATCTGCTTCACGCAAAGCAGGTGCATCATTGATACCATCCCCTAGGTATCCTACGGTATGGTTGTTGGCTTTTAAGGCTCTGATTATGCGGGATTTTTGTAAGGGCGTCAGCCTTGCAAAAATGACTACTTCATCTACTTTATTTCTAAGCTCAAGATCGTTGAGCAGGTCAATATCTTTGCCAGTTAAATAGTTTTTATCCTCCAAATTGACCCATTTACAGATCTTACGCGTGACCCATTCACTGTCGCCCGTTAAGATTTTAACTTTGACTTGGTTTTGATGCAGTTTAACAAGCGCTTCTGCTGCTGTAGATTTGGGAGGATCTAAAAAAGCAAGGAGGCCCATTAAACTAAGTTCTTTTTCATCAGGAACAAGGTATTCTTTATGGATTTCTACAGGTATTTTTTTATAGGCAACTGCGAGGACGCGCATTCCCTCTTCATTAAGTTTTTTGACGAGCGCTTCAACCTCTGCTTTAAGCTCAGAGTTCAGAGGAACCAGGGAGCCATTTAAGAAGACTTGATGACAAACTTCCAGGACTTCTTCCACAGCACCTTTACAGACTAGCAAATGTTCATGTGAATTTTTTTCGACAATAACCGACATCCTCCTACGTGTGAAGTCGAAGGGGATTTCGTCATATTTTTTGTAAGTTTTATCAGGGTGACTGATTTTTTTAGTTTCAGCATGCTCTAGTACAGCTATGTCTAATAGGTTTTTTAAACCTGTCTGATAATAACTATTTAGATAAGCAAAATGAAGAACTTCCTGACTTTCATTTCCTTGAATATCCACATGTTGAATAAGGATTACACGATCTTGTGTAAGGGTTCCTGTTTTATCTGTGCATAAGATATCCATCGCTCCAAAGTTTTGGATAGCATTCAGCTGTTTAACGATTACCATCTTTTGAGACATATTAAGAGCCCCTTTAGCCAGATTTGCCGTCACAATCATGGGGAGCATTTCAGGTGTTAAACCCACGGCAACAGATAATGCAAAAAGTAAGGCTTCAAACCAATCCCCTTTGGTGTATCCATTAAGAAAGAAGACAAATGGTACCATCACGAACATAAAGCGTATAAGCAGCCAACTAACTTTATTAATTCCTATATCAAAACTAGTCAGAGCCCGATACCCCATCATTTCTTGGGTAATGGAACCCAAGTATGTTTGATTCCCTGTTTTTAGGATCACAGCATGACCTGCGCCATTTAATACATTAGTACCCATAAAACATAAAAAGGGTGTTTCTAAAAGACCTTGAGCGGAGGAATTTTCTTGGAGATGCTTTTCAACAGGTAAAGACTCACCTGTAAGAGTCGATTGACTCACATAAAGTTCTTTACTTTCGATGAGCCTGACGTCAGCGGGAACCATGTCTCCAGAGGAAAGATATACAATGTCACCAGGCACGAGTAGTTTAAGGTCAATTTCTTGTTTTTCTGGCGGGCAATTTTTATTTTTTTTTCGTAAAACCGTGGCTTTTGTACTCACAAGTGCTTCTAATTTTTCAGCAGCTTTGTAGGAACGAAATTCTTGCACAAAGCGCATCAAAATGCTGATGACAACCATGCACAGGATAATAACGGTGGCTTCTAGATCTTCTAAAAAAAAGGAAATAAAGGCTAAAAATAGGAGAAGTAGCACAAATGGGTTCAAGAAGTTTTTTAATAAAAGCATGTACCAAGAAGGAGGCCTGTCGCGATTCAATTCATTTAAGCCAAATTGAACTAAGCGTTGACTAGCTTCCTGCCGTGTTAATCCTTCAGGAGACGTTTTAAGTGTTTTAATCAATGCGTCCAGACTTAGGCTTCTATAGTCTTCTAAAAAAATTTGTTTATCTGGCGGTGCATTGATCTGAGAAGATTTATCCCAAAAACGACTAGGAAAAAACCTGTCAATCCACTTCTTTAACACGCTTCACCTTCATATCGCTTTAGATATTTTTCAATAGGTATTTTTCACTTTATTCAACATTTTTTAAATTCCAAAAAATCGACGAAATATTTATCCAGAAACGATCTCATACATATAGAATATTCTTTATTTTATAGCTACTAGGCAAAAATCCCAATCGTGGAAAGATAATAAAACCTTCCTTTTTTAATCTTTGACTCTATTCAATACTGTCGGTTACAATTTTTTCTTTTTTAAAATCAGTTTTTAATCGATACCATGTGGAGTTATTAAAAAAATGCTTATTGGAATCCCAAAGGAAATTAAGAATCACGAATACCGCATTGGGGCGACACCTGCTATGGTACGTACTCTAATCGAAGCAGGACATACAGTTTGGGTTCAGCAAAATGCAGGACTAGAGATTGGTTTTACAGACGACATGTTTGCAGCAGCTGGTGCAAAGATTTTAGCTTTAGCTAAGGATATATATGCAGCTGAAATGATTATTAAAGTGAAAGAGCCCCAGGAGAGTGAATTTCCTTTACTGCGTGAAGGCCAAATTCTGTTTTGTTATCTACATTTAGCACCTGATCCAGTACAAACGAAGCATCTAGTGGAATCTGGTGTCATAGCCATCGCCTATGAAACGGTCACAGATAAACAGGGAAGACTCCCCCTTCTAGTTCCCATGAGTGAGATAGCTGGACGTATAGCTATACAGGTGGGTGCCACCACTTTACAGATGAATAATGGGGGGAAAGGCCTTCTGTTAGGTGGTGTGCCAGGCGTTGCGCCAGCACGTGTAGTAGTGATTGGAGGCGGTGTAGTAGGTACAGAAGCGGCACGTATGGCGATGGGGCTGGGAGCAGATGTGACCATTATTGATAGAGATTTGAGTCGTTTACGAGCTTTGGATGCCCTGTTTGGACCGCATTTAAAAACCTTGTACTCCACATCTCAAGCTATTGAAGAAGCAGTATGTCACGCAGATCTAGTCATAGGATCTGTACTAATTCCAGGTAAAACAGCCCCTAAGCTGATCACTAATAAAATGGTGGAAAAGATGGCTCCTGGTTCTGTTATTTGCGATGTAGCTATCGATCAGGGAGGATGTTCAGAGACTTCAAAGCCAACGACTCATGCGTCACCGACTTATTTAGTCCATGAAGTGGTCCATTATTGTGTAACCAATATGCCGGGAGCCTGTGCACGAACTTCTACCTTGGCTCTTACAAATGCGACTCTGGATTATGCTTTAAAGATTGCCAACAAGGGCTACAAAAAGGCTCTGACTGAAGATCCAGGCTTGGGACATGGATTAAATGTTTGTTATGGTCGAGTCACCAATGAATCCGTGGCAGCTGATCTTCATTATGCATATGTACCTGTGGAAGAAGCTTTAAAATCCTTTCATTAATTTAGGTTAAAGTGAGCATGAGATATATTATTGGCATTGATCTAGGAACAACGAATAGCTGTGTTTCCTACATTGATAAAGAAGACCCTCAGCTTGCTATACATCCTTTTAAAGTACTTCAACTGATAGCGCCAGGCTACGTTGAAGCACGTTCAACTCTTCCTTCGTTTTGTTATTTATCCCAGTCTGAAGAATGGCCTGCCGGTTCCTTAAAGCTACCCTGGAATAGAAGTTATGAACATTTTGTCGGCGTTCTAGCCCAGAGCCAGGGAGCAAAAGTTCCTACTCGACTGATACAATCTGCTAAAAGTTGGTTGTGCCACGCGGCAGCTCATCGTAAAGAAAAGATCCTTCCGAGCGAAGCATCCTCTAATGAGCAAAAGATTAGCCCTGTTGAAGCGACATCTTATTACCTTAAGCATATTAAGGAGGCATGGAATCATTTAATGGCCAAGTCAGATGTGGAAAGTGAGTTTGAGCAGCAAGAGATTGTACTCACTGTTCCAGCATCTTTTGACGAGGTGGCTCGACGATTGACTGTTGAAGCTGCCAAAGCTGCAGGATATGTGAACCTTACCCTCCTTGAAGAACCTCAAGCAGCTTTTTACAGTTGGCTTTCCCTACATGAAGATCATTGGAAACAAATATTGAAAGAAGGAGATGTCATTTTAGTTTGTGACGTAGGCGGCGGAACTACTGACTTTAGCCTCATTGAAGTGCAAGAAAGCGATCATCAGTTAGGGTTTAAGCGAATGTCTGTAGGGGATCACTTGCTTTTGGGTGGGGATAACATGGATGCTACCTTGGCTTATCATTTAGAAAAAAAAATCTTAAAAGAATATAAATCCGTCAATCTTTCAATCACTCAATCCTTACAGCTCAAACATCAAGCTCGTGTGGCTAAGGAGATACTTTTAGATGAAAAGCTTCCCTCATCTGAATCCTATAACGTCTTGCTTCAAGGGATCGGTTCTTCTGTAGTCAAAGGAAGTCTGTCGACCCACGTCAGTAAAGAAGAAGTTTCAGAACTCCTTCTTAAAGGTTTTTTTGGCCATTATGATTTAGAAGATGCCTTAGAAATTCGCAAATCTACAGGCTTTAAGACAATGGGATTACCCTATGAAGAGGAACCTTCTATCACTAAACATCTAGCCGTATTTTTAAAAAAAGCGGCCATTCCACACGCTCCACGCTTTATTCTTTTTAATGGAGGAGCGATGAAGCCTCCACTTTTTCAACAAGCGATTCTTCGATCGTTACAACATTGGTACCCTGATTCCCAAACACAACTATTGGAAAGTTTAAGTCTAGACTTGGCTGTGGCAAGAGGGGCATCTTATTATGGGAAGGTTCGGCAGGGGTGGGGGATTCGCATAGGAGGGGGCTCTCCTAAAACTTATTATTTAGGTGTAGATATTAAAAAATCGGATGGGACATTTACCCATCAGGCGTTGACGATTTTACCTAGAGGATCGGAAGAAGGATCCGCTTATGAATCGTCTCAGACATTTTTTTTAAGGCCCAATACCCCAGTTTCTTTTACCCTCTTCACATCTAATGTCAGATTACAAGATCAACAAGGGGACCTCATTGAGATTGATCCAAAAGAATTACAACCTCTTCCTGCCATTCAAACTATTTTAAGAATAGGGAAAAAGCAGGTTGTAGAAACATCCCAAGAAATGATTCCTGTAAAACTCCATATTCAATTAACGGCAATCGGTACACTTGAAATTTGGCTTCAATCTCTTAAAACTGAGCATCGATGGTCCTTAGAATTTCAAATACGTACAGCCGCTGGTCAAGAAAATAGCGTTTCTACGTTAGATATATCTCGAAAGGATGAAATATTTGATTCATCCTACTTAAAACCCGCCCAAGAATACATTAAAACATTATTTGAATCTCCTTCTAAAGCTGAAAAAATCATGGAGGTTTTAGAAAATTCTCTGAATAAAACTCGTCGTGAATGGTCTTTAAGTGTGTTAAGAGGCTTATTTGATACAATTCTTGCTCTTTCCAATAAACGCAAAGTTAATCCTGAATTAGAAGCTCGTTGGTGGAATCTGGCTGGATTTTTTTTAAGACCAGGCTTTGGATATCCTCTTGATGATTTTCGCGTCAAAGAGCTTTGGAAAATCATTCTAGCTGATTTCAAAGTTAATAAAACTTCGGAATGTCAAATCCAACAATGGATCTGTTTTAGGCGTATTTCAGGAGGTTTAAATAAGGGTCAACAGACGCAGCTTACCAATGACATCTTACAAAATTTGCTGCCAAATAAAGCCTCTAAAATAGTTTTAAAAGCAAAAAGTGACCTGTATCCTTATACCGAAAAAATGCGTGCAATCGCTTCTTTTGAATTGATTGATATTTCCACTAAAATCCGTTTAGGAAATCTTTTATTGGAGCGTATTTTGTTTAACGAAGCTCAAGAAGCTGATTTTTGGTCATTAGGGCGCTTAGGAGCTCGACATTTAATTTATGGCACAATCGCACATGTGGTACCAGTAGAAACAAACATCCTGTGGATACAAAAATTGTTAAAACTACCTCCTAATGAAAAACTTTTTCATCTTTTTGTACAATTAGCCAGGAAAACTGAGGAAAGGGAGCTCAACCTTCCCAAAACTTCGATTGATGCTATTCTCGCGCATTTTGCTAATTTTCCCGATTTACAGAGGTTGGAGCAATTATTAACACAGTCAGCTTCGCTGACATTAGCTGAACAAGAAGAAGTTTTTGGTGATAAACTTCCAACGGGACTGGTTATAGAGCAGATTTAAATGAATACCCGTGATTAGAGCACAATCAAGGGTATTAGGCCTGGATATAATCAATCAGCCATTGTAAGATGGTATTTATTATAGAATAAAAAACTCAAGAATTCAGGTTAAATGAAATGAAGCCATTACTAACGATTCTATTTTTCTTATTCTTAAATTTATTTTATTTAGAAGCCTATATGATCCATCAAAAATTTCCCATTGAACACGTTTGGAAAGAAGAAAATCTTGAGCCCTTTGACGAGCTTATCCTCTCATGGAATGGAATGCGTCCTTTAGGAGGAAGCTTTCTTTTTTATGTCCGTGTTAAAACAGCTCATTGGTCTCCTTGGCTGCATTATGCAACTTGGGGAAGTGAAGGACAATCTAGTTTTGATTTTAAGCCTAAAGAAGCTCCTGTGAAGGTTTATCAGGATGCTGTTGAGGTTTTAGATGGCCAAAAAGCGACAGGTTTTCAAATCAAAGTTGTGTGTGAAGGCTTGGCAAGTTTAGATGAGTTGCATGTAATCCACGTGTATACTAACAGTGATAAAGATTTAGCCCAAGAAGCTTGTGAAACTGTAGAAAATGTTTTACTGGGGATGCCAGGACTTTCACAAATGCTTCTGAACCATGTCCGAAACAAACATTTATGTTCACCCACTTCAACGACCGCAGTTATAAGATATCTCTCTAATAATTCCAGCGTGGATCCAATAGATTTTGCTGAAAATGTTTGGGATAGGGGTTTTGACATATACGGGAATTGGGTATTTAATGTGGCACAGGCATCTCATCATCTAGGCCCTGAATGGTTCTCCTGGGTAGAACGGCTGAGTGGGTTTAATGATATCTATCAAAGCTTAATTAAAGGCGTCCCTGTGGTTGTGAGCGTTAAAAGTCCCTTGCCTGGTAGCGCTCAAGAATACTCTCAAGGTCATCTAATCGTGATTACTGGATATGACGCTTTACAGCAGAAAATCATCTGTATGGACCCTGCTTTTGCGAATGATAGCGAAACACATGTGGCTTATGATCTTACAGACTTTCTCCAAGCCTGGACAAGAAGGGGGAAGATTGCCTATATTTTTATGCAGAATGAATTAAGAGGCCAATAGAAATTTAAATCGTCCTTTTGACCCACATTGCTACCTAATTCTTAGCTAAGGTTTAACTTTTTTGTTTAAACTGTTTAATTAAGTCCTTCACTGCAAAACCGATTCTATTGTAGATGTGTTCTCTCCGTTGTGAAGAAAGTGTGGAGAAACTTGTATCGATTTGATTCAAATCACGATTTAAAAGAGATCTAACGACTAAGTCTGCGCGTATGACTTCATCATAGGATTGATCCATGAGGGGGGCATCCGCGTAAGACGATAAATTCCTAATTTCTCCACGTTCTTTCAAAAGTAAGGCTGTGTGAAGGGTATAGTAACCACAACCAGAAGAATCCTTTCCTCCTTGATTAAGAAGATGTAAAACTTCATGTGGATGTTGAGTGTCAATAAAAGAAGGGATTAATGTTTTTATAAATTGAATGAGTTTCTGATTGTATCTGTCTGCGTAGGAAATATCTTCATTCGATAAGGAATCATAAAATCTTATATAAGCCGTTGCATTCTGAAAATAAATGGATGCTAAAGAAGCATGACCATCTAAAGCGATAGGAATATTAAAATAGTTAAAATCGTTGGCTAGATTTTCTTTGATAGTTGAAAGTATTGTATGAGACTCAATGACCTTATCTTCATGATTAATAATTTCAATGGTAAATGCACCTTCTTCTGGGGAAGAATGAGCTTCAATGCAATAAGGTAAATTATAGACTTCTTTTTCATGTCCAATATCTTTCATCATCTGAGCCATCAACCGGGAAGCTCCTCCCCCATATCCAATTCCTCCCATAAATATATCGGAAAGGTCGATCGAAACGTGAGAAAGATCCACCACTTTTCCTGATTGCAGACGCATGTTGGAATCGGGAGGAAATGTAAATATGTGATTTTGAGATGGTTTTAGTTGATTGCATCCTATTTTATATAAAAGAGAATCTTGCAAAGATATCTTTGTGGATGGATTGATGGGATTAATGCTAGAACTTTGGATAGAGTTGAACTGACCACTATTTTGTATCATATGTACCGTTATATAAATTTATAAAAATTATAGTGTATTTGTGTTAATTTTTGATTAAGTATTTTTTAAATTTATTAATCTGATTTTTTTATTTTGAGTATTAAGCTTCAATAGGGACTGTAATTAAGCGATATCCACTTATTTAAATTGATAAAAAAGGTATTATTTTTTTAAGTTGAAATTAAGAGAACCCAGACTTGAATCAATGTTCAAGCAGTAGAAAAACAAATTTATCTAAAATGTTAGGAGTTTTATGAACACCCTCATATTAAAGATTAGTATGGGTTTTTTAACAATCTCTGCTGAAGCCACAGCTATAGTAGATACAAATTCTCCTGATAATTATCATCCATCTCCTGTATATGTATATCCAACACCGAGTGTTCCCACCCCGGCACCCACAACTACGAATCCTCCGCTCTCTCCTCACGGCGTGCCAGGAGAAAACGAAGTGGAAATAATACCTCTTCCCCACCCTAATTCTCCACCCACACCCTCACCAGCACCGGTCCAGCCTCAACCGCAACCCACGCCTCCTTTAAGTCCTCACGGCGTGCCAGGAGAAAACGAAGTAGAAATATTTCCTCAACCGAATACTCAAAACACTTCACCAAATCCTTCATCAAGCCCTATCCCTGGTAAACCATAGTTATAAGTCTCTCTGTCCTGGGAGGCTTTAGGTTATGGAAGGTTTTGATGCAAGGAGGTAAAGATTTGAAAAAAATTACCCAAATTTTTTTAGGGGAATGCTAAGGTTGTGGAACTGAAGTTAATTCGGGAATTAAATCAAATTCACTTTCCTCTTGTGCCTCTTGAGGGGTATCTACAAGTTCATAAGCGCGGGCCAAGGCTTTCAACATATACTGATGAGGGTGTCTTTCGTCAAAAACAAAGAGATTTTCCTTGCCTAAAGATTCTACAATGCCAGAATCGCATAGAACTTCCCATAAAGGAGTTGTGATACCACAAGCAATGAGATGGCGGCCTGAGCTTCTTAGGTAATCACTTAACTGTTGTAAGGCTAAACAGGAGGTTGCATCAATGTCGCGCGCATTTTTTAGTTGGAGAATGATCACTTTCGTTTTACAATCATCTTCAGTAATGGATTTTAAAGTGGATTGAAATAGATCAGCTGCACCAAAAAACAACTCTCCTTCGACCTTAATAAAGCGTATATTTTTTTCTTGATGAGATCCTGAAAGATCTAGGTTGATCAACTCTCCACTTTTGTCAAAGTCATACTCAACGAGTTGAGGGATGGCCGCTTTTTTAAGATAAAGAGTAATCGAAATAATGACTCCTATATAAAAAGCCATATCTAGACTAAAGAAAAAGCAAGAAAAGATTGTCGCCCAAAGGACTAAAGCATCTGAGCTAGTGGCTTTCATACAGACTAAAAATTGCTTAGCGTTGACTAAATTGACAGCAGTAATTAGCAAAATAGCTGCAAATGCTGCAAGAGGGATTTTAGTAATAAAAAAACCAAATGTTAGCAGCAAGCAGGCGACTACCAAGGAGTTTATTGCACTAGCAAAACGGGTTTGTGCGCCAGAAGTATAGTTTAGATTACTTCTAGATGCACTTCCTGAGATGGGCATTCCTCCAATAAATGCGGAGAGCAAATTGCCCATCCCTAGTCCGAAAATTTCTTGATTAACAGATAAGGTTTGGCCACTACAAGCCGCTATAGATTTTGCCACTGACGTGGTTTCCATCACACTTAAAAGAGCAATAGCGAACGAAATGGGGAGAAGCTGGTTCATGATTCCCGTATTGAAAAAAAACAATTCAAAACTGGGGATAGCTTCTTTTAAATCTCCCGTATCTTCTACAATTAAAATGTTTTGAATGGATTGATGGGATCCAAACGTAAACAGATTATCTAAAAAATCGCTAACTACAGGAATTTGCACTAAGTAGACACCAACGGCGGCACAAACTAAGGAAATCATCGCAGCAGGGATGCGCTTATCGATTTTTTTCAAAAAAATAAGTGTAAGTAAGCTGATCAGTCCGACTATTGCCGTGGGAATGTGGATGGTATGCCATTGTGCAATCAGATGAACGCCTCTTTCATATAGAGAATGAACACCTGATGCAGATTCTATACCTAGAAGTACATAGAGTTGTGTAATCCCCATAGCAAAAGCCGTACCTACAACATAGCCTACAATTACGGAGTAACTCACAAACTGCGTGAGTCGGCCTAGCTTACAACCTGCGGCAAGAACTTGAAAAAAACCCGTTAAAAAAGTTAACTGGGTAAGAATTTGCACAGACATAATATCACGTTCAACTCCCGTGAGGTCGCGATAATGGGTATAAAGAATTTCAGCTGTTCCTGCTTGGACTAAAATGGCAATTGCATTACTAGGCCCCACCACAAGATGCCGGGAAGAACCTAATAAACTGGCGAGCATTGAGGAATAAATCGCTGCAAAAAGTCCGCTAGATAAAGGAAGTCCCGCTAAAAGAGCAGCAGCCATTGCCTGGGGCAATGTGATCAGTGCAACAGTTAAGGCTGCCGTCGCATCAGCACGGAAAATATCCCAAGAGTAGCCGAAGATCTCTCTCTTGAAAGCAAAAAAAGAAATATCGTCTGAGGTGTGATTAATGACCATGATAAAAAATGTTATTATATCCGCATTTTAAACCATATTTATAAAAAAAGTATATTTATTTTTAAGGTTTAAAATGTTATATTTTCTAATTAACCTTAAAAAGTCGATGATTTATGACACATTTACCTAAACTTGCTATTGTTGGAAGACCTAATGTAGGAAAATCCGCCCTCTTTAACCGTATCAGTAAGAAAAAAATTGCGATTGTGGATGAAGCGGAAGGCATTACGCGTGATCGTTTATATAGTAAAGCAGAATTTTTTGGTACTCCCTTCGAAGTGATTGACACTGGAGGCATGGATTATCACTCCAATGCAGTTTTTAATGAACATATCCTGCGTCAGGCTGAAATTGCTGTGGAAGAAGCTGATACCCTAGTCATGGTGGTGGATGCGCACGTAGGCATTACAAAATTGGACAAAGAAATCGCACAAATTTTGTTAAAGACAAAAAAACCTATTTGCTTGGCTGTTAATAAGATCGACAACATGGCGCAAGAACAGCTACTTCATGAATTTCACTCTTTGGGCATAAAAAAAATGGTTCCTGTTTCCGCAGCCCAAGGGTGGCATATTGCTGAACTCTTAGAGACAGCCTTTGAAAGTTTTAATAAAGATGATTGGAAAGCAGTCGATGATCCGGCTATTAATGTAGCGATTGTAGGTAGGCCTAACGTAGGAAAATCTTCCCTTATCAATTTTATTCTGGATGAAGAACGTTGTATTGTGAGTCCAATTCCTGGTACGACAAGAGATAGTATTGACGTATCTGTTACCCAAGGAGAGGATCTTTATCGCTTAATTGATACAGCAGGAATTCGCAGAAAGCATGCAGAACATGAGGTCGTAGATAAATTTGCGGCCATTCGTACTGAACGTGCGATTGAGAGAGCAGATATTTGTGTTTTAATGTTAGACGCACAGGCTGGCATGACGACCCAAGATAAAAAAATTGCCAACACCATAGAAGAAGCTGGGAAAGGATGTATCATTGTTTTCAATAAATGGGACTTAGTGAAAGGTTTTCGTATGGAGCATTGCCTTCAAGGGATTAACGAAGAAGCTGCCTTTTTACGTCACTGCCCCAAACTCTTTATGTCAGCTACTACAGGTAGAAATGTTGAGAAACTCTTTGAGTTGATTAAAGAAGTGAAAGAGGAGTCTTTAAAACGTATCTCCACGCATCAGTTGAATAAATTTATTGAAAATTCCATGCAGAAGAATCATCCTCCAATGATCATGGGTAAACGTTTAAGAATTTACTACATGGTTCAAGTAGGAATTCAACCCCCAAAGTTTATTGTCTTTGTTAACTATCCTAACTTAATGACTGAGCCTTATAAAAAATACTTGTATAATCAGTTCAGAGAAACATACGGCTTTACGGGCTTGCCTTTGATTATGCACTTGAAGGGAAAGAAAAAATCAAAAAATGAAAAGCAAAGCAAGCCGCACACTCATCATGAAGAATCCAATGACATAGAAGAAGAATTTCATGAAAATGAAGAAATCGGTTGGGAGGACCAAGGAGATGAGTTGTGGTAAACCAGTCGACTCCCTTAGAAAATTTTATGCGTTGGGTTCAAGATCAATCCATCCAATCGCAAACATTTTGCGAGATCGTCGATTATATTGATAAAGCTCCTGTTGAGATCGTTCGCTCTGCAGAAAATTTTTTAAGAGAACATTTTGCCCGTTGTCTAAAAGAAAAAATGGTGATGAGTGATGCGCACCACTTGCTACAATATGAAAAGCTTCGCTCTAAATACCCTAATATATTCAAGGTCGATTCTTTAGAGAAAGTGAATCTTCAAGTGATAAAAATGAGAGGGTTAATCTCTCATTTTTCCGTCGCTAACCAAGAAAAGCAGCAGCTAAACCTTGAACAATTTACTCAAAATTGCCTAAGTCTTGTACAAGCATTTGTTCTTAGTCGTTCGCGAGTTTACTGCAAATCTCCTACCTTACTTCTAGAAGTTTTACACTTCTCTTTCGTCTACCAAATTCCTTTGTTAAGGCCAGCTTGCGTCGACGCTTTTAATCAAACATTTTCTGGTTGTAAACTCTATCTCAACCAGAAGGGTGAAATCGACTTCTATTGGCAACGTTTTCATCCCTCCTTGGATCTGATCTTTGCGGGTTTGAAAAATATAAGAATAAATACTTTGTTTATTCAACCAGACGCTTCCATAGATCGTTCAATACTAAGGGCTTTAATTGTAAAATTTGACTTCAAAAGTCTGGTGATTGAACCTTGGATGTCTTTTTCAGAACTTGAAATACTTTGTCCGTTGATTACAAGGAATGAAAAAAATAAATGGGAGGAATTGAATGTAGGTTTTTATGAAATTCCTCGTAGTAATCCTTCTCTTGGATTTGACCATTTAAGTAAAATTTGCTCTTTATTTGATACAGTAAAATTGGAGTTAGATTTAAATGGAACTCCGCAATTACCTTCCTTGGAAGTTGAATCAGCTTTGATTCACTTTCTAATAAACAACGCTTTGCAACAGTTAACCTTGCACCATTGGGATCTCAGTTCTAGTGAATTGAATTTTCAAGAATGTTGGAAGACTTTAATCACGAATCAGACCATGATCCATTTGCTCAATTGCAGACTAAGCTACTTGCAAGCTGAAAAGTTATTGCAAGAAGTTTTATTAATTCTGCATGAGACAGCAAATCGTCTTGAAGTTCAGTCTTTTATAGATGAATTTATTCAAAAACATTCTTCAAAAAATAGGATAAAAATTATTTCATTAAAAATTGAGTTTGAAATTAATTCCAAAAGGCGGTTCATTGAAATAGAGGTAGAGGGAGAGCTTGCAACTGTTATCGATCAGGTAGAGGAAAACGAAGGGTATATTCCGGACAATGAATTAGGCCCAGCGAATCATCTTCCTCTGGGAATTGTCAATCGTCTCAATTGTAATTTAATATGATCAACGAATTTTGAATGGAGGAGAGTTTCATGACCAAAGCTGTCAATCCTTGGTGTTTCGTACTGCATGTTCATCCTGAAACTGATTTAGATGAAGCTTGGCAAATTTTACAAGAAAAAGGGTTAACTCCGTTATATATGGAAGAAGGGCATGAGGCCCTTGCAAAAATATATATAGAGGCTGATGAAAGATTAACCACAGAAAACTTATTAGATAGCTTTCCTTTCATCGACTACGTGGATCATGAGGAACTAGGATCTATAGATTGGCAATCCCAATGGAAAAACCATGGACTCAATTATTATGAAGGCTATGTGCATATTGATGTGCCCGAAAGTCCATCCAATCAATGGAAGCAGCTTAAATTATTACCAGGAGCAGGATTTGGTGATTTATCCCATCCCACTACTCGTTTATTGTTAATGATGATAAAAGGCCAGGTAATGAATAAAACAGTTGTGGATGTAGGTTGTGGTAGCGGTGTATTAGCCATTTACGCCATTGCATCCGGAGCAAATGATGCTTATGCAATAGACATCGATGAAAATGCATTAAAGCATAGTCGTGAAAATGTTGCTCTGAATGTCATGACTGAAAAATTCACCTTTAATCAACCCTATGATTTTAATCCACATTTAGAGAAAGAGAATGAGATAGTGATTTTGATGAACATGGTGATGTCTGAGCAAAAAGAGGCTTGGGGTTCTTTAAAAAGTTTGCATTCACAAAAAGCCATTTGTTTTACTTCAGGAATCTTAATAGAGCAAAAAGATGAATATTTAGACCTTGTGAAAGGGTGGGGATGGACTCTATTAGAAGAAAAACAAGAAGAAGGCTGGTTAGGGTTGAAGTTTAAAACCCATTTTTAATAGTTTTGAAACAAGCTTAACGGAGATTCCAAAGCAAGGTATTAAAAAATAATACCTAATCCAAGACCCGCTTTGATACCGCTTAAGTTGTAGCAACGACCATTTTCATAAAATGAATAATGCCTACGATGAGAAAATCTAAAGTTTTGATAGACGTACTCGAGATTCACATCCATAAAAAATTGATTCCAAAACAAGTAGTAAAAACCTGTTTGGGCCAATACACCAAAACTTTTGTCAGTACTATGTGAACGAAAGAAGTAAGACCGTTCTCTAATTCTTAGAAAATTATAATTTACACTCCCTCCCAAATATAACCTTAAACAGGGGGTTAAGCAGTATTGATATTGTAATCCTAGCCTAAGAGCAAGAACTTGTAATTTTGAACGATGATGCGGGTGGTGGGTGGTCTTTCCCACATCGTTTCCCCATCCTACAGCTTGCCAAAGGCTCCAGCCATTTCTAAAAGTTTGATGAGTACGTACTTCATAGTGTACCCAACCTTCCTTATAGATTTTTCTCATCTTCTTGGATAAAGGATAAAAATAGGAAACCTGCCCTTCTAAATATCCTACAGGTCGTTCCCATTCCCAGGCAGAAAGGTTAGATAGGACGAAGAAGAATAAAAGAGAAAGGGCTAGAGGTTTTTTCATAAAAGCATCAGGTTAATTGTCTTGATATTTTGAACTTCTTTCCTCTGGATTTTCGCAGGAAGTCCAAGCAAGTATATATAATCTTCTAGAGATTTTTCGGCAAGAATCAAAAGCGTCGAGCATCGACGCTTGGCTAGATGAAAAATTTATCCACACTGATTTTTACCATAAGGACAGCATTCTGCACTGCTTGAGTTTGGATTTGAAGGAGTGTTTTGTTTATTGTTGTAGTCTGTAATATAAAATCCGCTTCCCTTAAACGAAAGGCCGATACCCCCACCAGGACCTCGTTTTAGGTTAGGAGCTTGGCAAGAAGGGCAGATGGTAAGAGGAGCATCTGTGATTTTTTGCGAAATTTCGTGCTGTGACTGACAGCTATGGCATTTGTATGCATATGTAGGCATAAGGGGCTGTTCTCCTGTATTTAGACCGGGAGCTTAAGCTCCCGGTAGGTGCATTTTTGCAATAGATCTTACATCATGTCCATGCCGCCCATACCACCCATGCCGCCCATTCCCATGCCACCCATACCCCCCATTCCGCCCATACCACCCATAGGTGCGCCAGCAGCAGATTTAGGTTGAGGTTTATCAGTAATCATCGCAGCGGTAGTTAAGAGCAACGCTGCGATAGAAGAAGCATTAATTAGCGCGGTTTTGGTGACACGTACAGGATCAATCACACCAGCTTTAATTAAATCAGCGAATTCATCTGTCAATCCATTGTAGCCTATAGCACCTTTGGACTCATAGATTTTTTCCGCAATCAGGTTGCCTTGTTTTCCACAGTTATTGGCTATTGCAGTGGCGGGTGCATAGGCAGCTTGTAAAATTAAGTTTACGCCGATGGCTTCATCGCCAGTGAGGTTTAGAGAATCCAAATCTTTAATTGCTCGTAAAAGAGAAACGCCTCCGCCTGGAACTATTCCTTCTGCGACAGCTGCGCGTGTGGCATGCAGAGCATCTTCTACGCGAGCCTTTTTCTCTTTTAATTCAGTTTCTGTGGCAGCACCTAAATTGATAATAGCCACGCCACCAACTAATTTTGCCAGACGTTCTTCAAGTTTTTCTTTGTCATAACTTGAAATGCTAGGATGAGCTAACTGGGCTTTAATTTGGTTTTCACGTTCTTTAATAGCTTTTGGATCTCCAGATCCATCAATAATCACTGTTTCATCTTTAGAGACTTTAATTGTTTTGGCTCGACCCAAAACAGAAGCATCTACATGTTCTAGACGGAGACCTGTTTCTTCAGAAACTACGGTGGCACCTGTCAAGATGGCAATATCTGCAAGCATTTCTTTACGGCGATCACCAAAACCTGGAGCTTTAACGGCACATACTGGTAAGCCAGCTTTCAGCTTGTTTACGACGAGAGTCGCTAAAGCTTCGCCATCAATATCTTCAGCAATAATCAATAGAGGTTTAGGACCTTTTTCCATCACTTTTTCTAAAAAGGGGACAATTTCTTTGACTGTAGATAATTTTTTATCCGTGATTAAGATGGAAGCATTAGATAAATCGACGGTCATATTTTCAGGGTTTGTGACAAAGTAAGGAGATAAATATCCCTTATCAAATTGCATACCCTCGACTACATCTAGTGTTGTATCGATCCCTTTGGCTTCAGCAACAGAAATAATTCCATCTTTTCCGACTTTTTCCATGGCTTCAGCAATAATAGCTCCAATATCCGCATCATTATTAGCGGAAATAGTCGCAATCTGTTTGACTTCTTCATGTGTGTTGATTGGGGAAGCTAGGCGATCGAGAGCTTTGCAAACAACATCTACTGCTTGATCCATTCCTCGCTTGATGCTCATGGGGTTGGCACCTGCAGTTACATTTTTAACACCTGTGCTAAACAAGGCCTCAGCAAGCACGATAGCTGTGGTTGTTCCATCACCCGCGATATCTGAAGTTTTAGACGCAACTTCTTTAACGAGTTGTGCACCCATATTTTCAAATTTATCTTTGAGGGTAATTTCTTTGGCTACTGTCACACCATCTTTAGTGGAAAGGGGGGAGCCGAAGCCCTTGTTGATGACCACGTTGCGTCCTTTAGGGCCTAGAGTGACTTTGACGGCTTTAGCTAAAGTCCTAACCCCTTTAAGGATAGACTTTAGAGCTTCTTCATTGAATTGCAATAATTTTGGCATAATATAGAGCTCCTTAAAGTTTTGGGTATTATCGCATTAAGCTAAAATGCCTAGGATATCATCTTCTGACATGATGAGTAGCTCATCGTTTTCTTCAAGATTTTTAATCTCTGTACCAGCGTACGAACTGAATAAAATGCGATCGCCAACCTTAACGTTTAAGGGATCCCTTTTTCCTTCATCATTTAATTTACCTGGCCCTACAGCTACGATGACACCTTCTTTGGGTTTTTCTTGCGCTGAATCTGGCAGCAGGATACCGCCTTTGACAGGCTGAGGTTTGGAACGTTTAATTAAAACACGATTACCAAGAGGTTTTATATTGGACATATGCAGTACTCCTGTTTAGGAAATTAGTTTGAGAATGTTAGTTTAGGAATAGATTCTATTTTTGTCAAGGGGGAGAGTGAAATTTTTAGCACTATTTGTTTTCGAGTGCTAATCATCAAGGTACGAGGAAATTAAATACTTTTTTCTTAATTGAGTGAAGTCTTGACGTTCTTTTTCCTGAAAAGAACGTAGTTTCCAGACAATGTTTTTCTCTTGGCTAATGATATGATAAATCTTATCGGTCCCATTCACTTTACAGAACATATTTTTTCGATCCGTAGAGTGGGCGAGAGCTTCTTTAAATTTTTCTGGGTATAAGCTTTTCAAAATGCCTATGAGGAGATACTGCGTACTTACTGGCTTGTAAGTCAATGGATTTGTTACAACAATAAGTACACCTTCACAATCCTCATGGGCAAATCTTCCATAAAAGGGTCTATAATAAAAAGGTTCAAAGTAGACACCAGGAAACTGTTGATGATTCAGATGCTTTGCAAAAAGTTTAGCATCAATCCAAGGGGCTCCTACGAGCTTGAAAGGGAGTGTGTATCCAATTCCTGTATTAACCATTTTAAGTTCACCCAGAATACCTGTCATCGGATAATAAAACGCCGTTGTCGCCTCGGGAATGTAGGGGCTAGTCGGAATCCAAGGAAGACCGGTGTCTTGGAAGGTCATGCTTCGTTGCCAGCCTTTCATGGGGACGACTTCCAACGAACACTGAATATGATGTTCTGTATTAAAATAGCGGGCTAGTTCGCCAATAGTCATGCCGTGACAATAAGGGACGTTGACATAACCTACCATAGAGCGCCACTGTTCTTCTAACATGGGTCCATCAATCACAAGACCGTTAATAGGATTAGGCCTATCTAACACAATCACAGGTATTTTAAGTTTGGCGGCTTCCTCCATCGCATAAAAAAGCGTTGTGATATACGTATAAGAACGAGAGCCAATATCTTGAATGTCATAAAGGAGGATGTCAACACCTGACAGCATTTGTTTAGTGGGCCGACGTGTTTTACCGTGTAAACTGTAGATAGGAATTCCATCAGGATCTTTTTCATCTTTTACAGATTCTGAGGCATGGGCGGAGCCTGTAATTCCATGTTCAGGCGCAAAAAGGGCTTGGAGGGTGAATCCATGCTTAGAAGAGTTTTTTTTTAGTAAGTCAATGGTTGAGATCATCTGGCTATTTACAGCCGTATGATTCGTAATCAGCCCTAAACGCTTCCCTTTAATCAAATGTAGGTAATTTTCGGATAGAAGAAGTTCTGCTCCGACTTGAACGCGTGGAGGTTTTCCAGCGTATATATTTAGATTTAAAATACTTAGAAGCGTTAAAATAAAGATGAATAATCGTCGCATAGCTGAAAAGGGTTTAATGTCAGTTAATTTTTGAGATTCCTTCGGTCTATATTCTGATCACATAACTATTGATACTTATATTTATTAAAGCGTATTTTTCAAACATTTTAGCCATAAGGATACGTATAGATATGTCACAAAATTCCTATCTTGAGCAAGCAAAACAGTTACTTTTAACTGCGAGGGGAAAATCTTTAAGTACTGACGAGCGAAAGAGGCTAGCGATTGAGCTGGCCGCACAGATGCTTAATGAAAGTGCGCAGCGTGAAACAGTTTTAGAGCAAAAACAGCTGAACGAGATAAGTGGAATGGTAGAAGATCCTGTTGGAAAAATTTTTATGATGAATTTAACAGATCAATGCTTTCGTTCACAAAATAGCTGGCGTGTAGCTGACCAATTATCGTTTTTAATTCATCGTTATGGAGTCCCCCAGTATTTATCTTTGTTTAAAAGAGCTCAATTGATTGTTTTTAAGAGTGTGGGAAGGTTTTTCGCGCCTTTTTTAGTGAACCTTGTTAAACGTTTATTGCATAAGGAATGCAGTCGTTTTATTTTGCCCGGTGAAGAAAAGGGGTTAACTCGAGCCATATTAAAACGTCAAGAACAAGGGGTAAGAGTTAATTTAAACCACCTGGGCGAAGCCATTTTAGGGGAGGAAGAAGCTCTCCATCGTTTAAACATCTATTTGAAAGACCTAGCTCGTCCAGAAGTAGAATATATCTCTGTAAAAGTCTCAACAATTTATAGCCAAATTCAGTTAGTGGCCTGGGAAGAAAGTCTGAAAGTATTGAGTGAGCGTTTAAAACTTTTATTGAAGACTGCACACGAACATTATTTTATAAAAAAAGATGGAACACGCGTTCCTAAATTTGTCAATTTAGATATGGAAGAGTATCGAGATCTAGATTTGACTGTAGATTTATTTAAACGAGTTCTTAATGACCCTGCCTTTTTCCATTATTCAGCAGGAATTGTATTGCAGAGCTATTTGCCCGATTCTTATTTGGTCCAGCAAGATTTAACGGTTTGGGCCATGCAGCGCTTGATAAAAGGGGGGGCTCCAATCAAAATTCGTCTTGTGAAAGGTGCGAATTTAGCCATGGAACAGGTGGATGCCTCATTGCATGGGTGGCCTCAAGCTCCCTATTTAACAAAGAAAGAAGTGGATGCCAATTATAAACGCATGGTGAATTATGGGTTAGTCAAAGAGCATGCGCAAGCGGCTCATATAGGGATAGCTAGCCATAATTTGTTTGATATAGCTTACGGGCTTTTATTGCGTGCAGAAAATGGAGTTGAAAAAGAGGTTTGCTTTGAGATGTTAGAAGGTATGGCTGATACTCAACGGCATGTGGTGCAAGAGCTGGCAAAAGATATGTTAGTTTACTGTCCTGCAGCCACAAAAACTGAGTTTCAAAATGCTGTCGCTTATTTGGTTCGACGCTTAGATGAAAACACGAGTCAGGAAAATTATTTGCGCCACGCTTTTCAGATGAAAGTCGGTTCAAAAGCCTGGAATCAACAGGTCGAACTTTTTTCTCAAGCTTGTGAAGAATTGAAAAATGTCTCCATGCTTCCAAGGAGAACTCAAAACCGTTTTCATCCTGAAAATGAAAAAATGGGATGCAGGTTTGTTAATGAAGAAGATACCGACTGGTCCCTTTATCAAAATCGCCTCTGGGCTCATAAGATTTTGGCTGATTGGTCGCAACGATCCTCTGAAAAAATTCCTTTGGTTATCGGAGGTAAAATTATAAGGAATGGTTTTGAGGAAAAGTTAGGATATAATCCTCTCAATCCTGATCGGCCTCTATACTCTTACACTTTAGCGGATAACACTTTACTAGAAGAGGCTTTAGATACTGCTAGTAAAGCCCATGAAACGTGGAAAAAAACTAGCTTAGAATATCGTTTAGATATCCTGTCAAAGGTCGGTCGTTTGATGAAAATTTCTCGAGGAGATTTGATGGGCGTCATGATGGCTGACACGGCTAAAATTATTTCTGAAGCGGATGTTGAAATTTCAGAAGCGATAGATTTTGTAGATTATTACAGTCATAATATAGCAGATATCATGCGTCTCTCAGATATTCAATGGAATGCAAAAGGGCCTGTTTTAATAACTCCTCCTTGGAATTTTCCTTGTTCGATACCCGTAGGTGGTATTGTTGCGGCACTTGCAGCAGGTAATTCAGTTATTTTTAAACCTGCTCCTGAGGCTGTATGGGTAGGTTGGATGGTGGCGCAAATATTTTGGGAAGCGGGAATAGGCAAAGATGTCCTTCAATTTGTGAATTGTCAGGATGAACCCTATGGTTCTCAATTAATTAAAGATAGTCGTATTGCTTTAGTGGTATTAACAGGCGCAACCTCAACAGCCAGAAAGTTTTTAAAAATTCGTGCGGATCTACATTTAATTGCAGAAACCGGAGGAAAGAATGCTATAGTAGTTTCCAATATGGCAGATCGAGATTTAGCAGTTAAGGATATTGTCCAATCAGCTTTTGGTCATGCGGGGCAAAAATGTAGTGCTTGTAGTTTAGTGATTTGTTTACCAGAAGTTTATGAGGATCCCTCTTTTCTTCGTCAACTGCGAGATGCAGCTGCAAGCTGGAAGGTTGGAGCTCCATGGGATCCAGCTACACGCTTAAATCCATTGATAAGACCTCCTGAAAAAACATTATATCGGGGTTTAACACAACTTGAAAAAGGTGAAGAATGGTTATTAGAACCTAAGGTCGATTCTCAAAATCCCTGCTTATGGACACCTGGAATTAAATTGGGAGTTCTACCAGGTAGTTTTACCTATAAAAATGAACTTTTTGGTCCAGTTTTAGGAGTCATGAAGGCCCATAATTTAGAACATGCCATTGACTTAGTGAACAAAATGCGATACGGATTGACCTCAGGTCTACATTCTTTAGATCTGCGGGAGCAAAAATTTTGGTCAGAAAATATCCAAGCAGGTAATTGTTATATCAATAGAGGCATCACGGGAGCCATCGTGCAAAGACAACCTTTTGGAGGATGGAAAGATAGTTGCTTTAGCCCAGGCGCAAAAGCTGGTGGACCCAACTATGTGATGCAGTTCCTGGAAGCAGAACAACTCTCACTACCTTTAGAACGTGTAGAGTTACCTGAGACATTAAATGAAATCATTTCTTTACTTGGTGTTTTGAATGAGGAAGACCGCGAGATTTGGCATGTGAGCGCAGCTAATTATGCCTTTTATTGGAAACATTACTTTAGCCTATCTCACGATCCTAGCCAAGTTTTAGGCGAGGATAACTTTTTGAGATATATACCTCGTCAAAATGTTAACATTCGCCTAAGTCCAGATGATGAAGCTCTTGATGTATTGCGTGTGCTCGCTGCAGCAGATATTTGTGGTGCCGAATTAATTGTTTCTTCCCCTCTATCCTTGCCATTTAAGCATTCTAGAGTTCTAGTTGAAGATGAGCAGCATTTTATGTTTAGGATGAAAGCGCAAAGACTGAAGCGTATTCGTTTTTTCTCTAAACCAGAGCTTTCCATGTTCAAATTTTTGACTGGTGTAGGTTCTTACATTACCGTTCAACCTGTTTTAGCGAATGGACGAGTCGAGCTGCTTCGTTATCTGAGAGAGCAGAGTTTGTCTATAGCCTATCATCGCTATGGTAATCTAGGGGAAAGAGAAGGAGAACTCCGACAGCATACGCAAAGTATCAATTGTCAAACCTGTTGCCATCACGATAAATGTAGCTAAGGTGAAATGAGTATCATGAGCTTAGAGACTTTAGAAAAAAAATTAAAAGAAGATTTAGAGTCTATCGAATATCCCCCCATTTCATGGAAATTGCCAAAAAAAAGTGATAGGTACGATGTGGTGATTGTAGGGGCGGGTATGGCTGGTTTGACCGCAGCTTTTGCCTTAAAACAAGTTGGAATTTCCCATCTTCACCTTTTTGATGCAAGACCCGAGCATTCCGAAGGTCCTTGGAATACGTATGCTCGAATGAAAACACTGCGTTCAGGTAAAGATTTGATGGGACCAGCTCTTGGGATTCCCCATCTTACATTTAAAGCATGGTATAAGGCCCAATTTGGAAGTGATTTATGGGAACAATTATACAAAATTCCAACGCATCAGTGGATGGAATATTTAGATTGGTATAGACATGTTTTAAAGCTGCCCGTTAGTAATAATCATACATTAGTGGATATAAAGACAGAAGATGAGGTTTTGCGTCTCACGTTTTTATATCAAAATCAGAAAGTGATTAAGAGTTGTCATAAATTGATTTTGGCTACAGGGAGAGAAGGATTAGGGGGATTAGAATATCCCGCATTTTTAAAAGGACTTCCAAAAAATGTTTATGCACATACTGCAGAAGCTATTGATTTTTGCGCCATGAAGGACAAGTGCTTGGGAGTACTTGGGGTGGGTGCTTCGGCTTTCGATGCCACAGCTACAGCCTTAGAGCATGGTGCTGGACACGTAGATATGTTTATGCGCCGCGATCATATTCCTTCGGTCAATAAGTTAGCGAGTTTAACCTATCCAGGTTTCAGCTATGGTTATTATCATCTTCCAGATGAATTAAAGGTAAAGTTTTTTGAAAATCATGAAGAGGTCGGTTCCCCTCCACCCTTTGAATCCCTGGATCGGATTGCTTCGCATAAAAATTTACAACTATATCCTGGAATCTTTATCCATGCTGCAGAGTACCTAGACGAAAAAATTATTTTGCATACGAATAAAGGGACGAAGCAATATGATTTTTTAATTCTGGGTACTGGATTTAAGATAGACTTAAGTCGATCTTCTGAGATTAAGACGTTCCATAAGCAAATTTCTTTATGGAAAGATCATTTAATGCTACCGCACAGATTAGGACAATTCCCTTATTTAGGACCTCATTTTCAGTTTGTAGAAAATCATCCTGGCCAAGCTCTTTTTTTAAAAAATATCTACTGCTTTAACTATGCAGCTACACTTAGTCACGGGCTATTAAGTAGTGACATTCCAGGAATTAGCGTAGGAGCCACTCGTCTAGCTCAAGGGATAGCGTCTGACTTTTTTGTTGAAAATGCTTCTTGTTACTTGCAGTTACTTAAAAATTATCATGTAGAGGAATTTAAAACAGATTCTCCGCCTGAAGCAAAAATTAAATTTATGTATGACCTCGAGTTGTGACCTATTTTTCTAATGTAAAACACTCATCTAAAGATCTTGCCAAAGAATAGCGGTTAACTCTATGTATATTTTCGACGTTGCTGTGCGTTGCCGTGATTTAATTCTATTCGATACTTAGCCACTGTACGACGTGCACATTTAAAGCCTTTTGCGGATATAAGTTCTGAGAGTTCTGCATCCGATAAAGGGTTTTCTTTATCTTCGCTTTTGATAAGTTCATTTAAAAGATGTTTGACTGTATCAGGAGAAACATCCTCTCCTTGGTTATTTGCGAGAGCATTTGTAAAAAATGAACGTAAGGGAAGAATGCCTCGAGGTGTATCAATATATTTATTGGCTACTGCACGAGCAATTGTTGACTCATGCAAGTTTAGTTGTTCGGCCACAGCTTTCATTGTCAATGGGTGGAGTTTACCCTGCGGATCTAAAAAATACTCTTGATCAACCTTAATAAGAATTTCTAAGATTTTAAGCAGAGTTTCATTTCTTTGATGAATATTGCGCATTAACCATTTGGCAGAGGCTAACTTTTGAAGGATAAATTCTTTTGTTTCGGGAGCTAGTGCTTCATCTTCTAGCATCCTTAGGTAGCGCCGATTAATTCTAATGGAAGGGAGATCGTCTTCATTCACTTTAATCGTCAAAATATTATCATCGGCTTCTACACTTGCATCAGGAGTAATATACTGGGTAAATTGCTTATAGTGGCTAAAGCCTGGATGTAAATCTAATCGATTAATATCCTTTTTAAAGGCTAAATGAATCTCTTCAGGTGTACAGCTTAAATTTTTTTTTATCGCTGGAATACGATTATATATCAGATCTTCGTAGTGTTTTTCGATGATTTCATAGGCTAGTGTATGCTGTTTTTGTTGATTTCTTAACTGGATCAAAAGGGATTCTTGCATGGTGGATGCACCTACGCCGTAGGGATCAAATGTTTGAATCTGCTTTAAAAGTTCTTTTAATCTTTCCGTCGCATAATTGTTCAGAAGACCAATTTCTTCCAATGAAGTCGTAAGAAAACCGTTTTCATCAAAATTTCCAATGATGGCTTCTGCCATCGAAAGATCTTCTGCATTAGAAAAATCTTCTCTAGCTTGTTGCATTAAATATTCGAATAAAGAACTTTCAGAGCATATGGAATTTTCTTGATAGGTTTTAAGTTTATCCTCATCTTTGGAACGATGTGTCGAATAGCTCGATTGATCTGAAAAATGATCTCTAAAATCTTCATCTAATCTTTTCAAGATTTCATAATCTTTTTCATTGAAGTCAAGTTCCTTTTCTGGGATTTGATCCATATCTTGAGGTTCTTCAGCCTGTTCTTCCTCAATTTTAGTCGTCTTTAATTCTTCGCACTCCATCAGGGGATTTTGTTGAAGTTCTTCTTCTAATGCTGCAGAAAGTTCTAAAATAGGCATTTGCAGGAGTTGAATGGCTTGTTGCATTTGCGCAGACATAATCAAACGTTGGGTTTGTTTAAGATTTTGCGCTTGCTTAGGTTGCTGATTTAAGGAAATTGGATATGTCATATTATTTTGTTTAGAGGATTTTACTTGAATTGACAAGAATTTTCTTTTGGTTAATGGTTAAAAAAAAGAGCAGTGCCCATGACAAACAAGCCCCCTTTTTTTATTAAAGATGCTGAAGAAGACATACTTATTGTTGTGGAAGATCCTTCTCTTCAACAGCAACTCGAAACAGCTTTGCAAAAAAAATATAAAGTTTTTGCTTATAATGATTGTAAGGCTGCACAACAGCATCTGCTTCTTCACTCTGTGGCTGTGTTAATCTGTGATCAAGATCTATCAGATGAACAAGGGTTTGAATTTTGTAAAAAGGTCAAGGCCCTTAAACACACGATTGAATGTGTGTTAATTCTGCAGCCTCAAGAGCTCAAAGATCTTGAGACTTCAAAAAAATTTACTGAGATTGTCCATGTCCTTTTAAAGCCTTGCGAAGAGATCTATCTCACCCAAATCATTGATTTAATTTACGAAAAGAGCTTGTTGTCGAATATTCGGACCCACTTTTCAGAATGGGTAAGCCTAGCTAATGAATTTTCTCCCCATTCATTAGAGGAGGTGTCTCGTCATTTGACTTTTGGTAAACGGGTCCAAGAGAGTCTTCTTATTTCTAGAAATGATCCAGATCTTTCCGGCTTAGACAATGGAATTTTATTCTTGCCAGGAAGCGACACCTTTAATGATTTTTATGAAATCTACTATCCAGGTAAACATATCTTTGATCTTGTGATTGGACATCAGCAGGAAAGAGGTCTGGCTGCCGCTTTAATCGGGACAATGGTTAAAAGAGATATCCATCACTTTATCCAACCTATTGTTTCCACGGAAACTTATTCGCGCAAAGAAGGTTGGGAAGAGGCTTTGGTTCCTTTGGAACATATGTGTGAATCGCTGGATGCTAATACAGGCTATCAGCTTCAAATTCTGAATGTTCAGATGGCTTTGACACTGTGTAGATTTAATTTTGAAAGTAAAAAACTGATTTATTTTAATAATGGTAATCCGCAGGGCATCTGGTGTAAGCCGCAGGAAAGGCACATCATTAGGTTAAAAAATAGTCATCAACATTATTTGGGAGAAGCTAAACAACTCTTTGGGGAAGTTTATGAGGTGGAATTTGAGACTAATGATTTGTTTGTTTTTTTATCGGGCGGCTTTACAGAGAAAGAAGAAACTTTAATCTATGATCTCATTCAACAAACTCCCAATATGACACCTCATGAGCTTATTGAAGAATTGAAACAAAAAATGCAGAATTTTTCTACGGATACAGATAGGACTTTAGTCGCTCTAAAGATGAATAGGAAAGAAGCTTTACCCTCCCGGCATTTTTTTTCAGCCACTTTTAATGCCACATTGGATGAGTTAGAGCGTGCACGCAATTTTATTGATAATATTTGTCGAGACGTTCCTGGTGATCGTGATAGATTAATTTTTTACCTCCATCTTGTCATAAATGAAATATTTTGCAATATTGTCGAACATGGGTATGCCTACGACTCTAAAGGGATTATTATAGTCAAAGGTGCCCAGGAGCACGATGGCATTACTTTAGAGGTTTTCGATCAAGGAACCGTTTATATGCCATCCGAGGTGCCAGAGCCTTTGCCTCTCGGTAATGAAGAGAATAGAGGATTTGGTATTTATATTATTAGGGAAGTGGTGGATCAGCTAGCCTATACCAAAAAGTTAGGAAAAAAAGGCTGGAACCATTTAAGAATTTTTAAAAAATATTGTTTGGGAGATGAAATCATGCAATTAAGCCACACTTTAGCTAATGATGTTCTAATTATCACTCCCAATCTAACAAGTTTAGATGCTAAATTTGCTTCAGAATTTAAAGAAAAAATCATTCAGTTGATCACTGAAAATGAAGCTTTACATGTCGTATTAGACCTCAACCAAGTCCAGTTCATTGACAGTTCGGGGCTAGGCAGCTTTTTGTCTGTTTTACGTCTTTTGCACGCGCAAGGGGGAGAGCTCAAACTTGCTCGCATTCATCGTCCTATCCGCACGATGTTTGAGTTAGTGGCTATGAATAAAATATTTGATATTCATGAAAGCACAGAGGAAGCAATCGAAGCCTTTAATAAAGAATAGTCTTCGAAACTCTCTCCACCGTTGACGCCAATTTTTTCAATTTTTGACTTCACTTGTATAATAACAAAATTTTGTTGTATGATCTTACTTCATCATCGAAAATGCTCGCACATTTTGGATTTTTGACTCCGACCATTCAGAAAAAGGTGAGATTTAAAAGGGTTGTAATTTAAAGAGATAGCCTTTCTAGAAGATCTGTTGTATGTCAAAAAATTCATGAGAATTTCGATAAAATATCCCAACTCAAATGAGATAAATACATGTCAGAAAATATTCCAAAAGTAAGAACAGCACCCAACTCCAAAGAATCGGAAATGATGGTCTTAGGTTGCATGCTGACCAGTGTAAACGGTTTAAATATTGCTGCAGATGGTTTGGATGAATCTGATTTTTATTACACGGAACATAAAATCATTTTTGAAGTTTTGAAAACGGCCTACAAAAATGACAAACCAGCGGACGTGCATCTTGTTTGCGAAGAGTTAAAGCGTTTAGATAAATTAAAGTCTGTAGGGGGTGCTGCCTACATCACAACGTTAGCTCAGTATGCAGGGACTTCTGCTTACATTGAAGAGTATACGGATATTGTCCGTAATAAAGCCATCTTACGTCGTATGATTAGTGCGTCTCAAGTGGTGGAGAAAAAAGCATTAGAAGAACCCCAAGACGTATTAGCTACCTTAGATGATGCACAACAATTATTTTATCAAATTAGTCAATCGGCTAGCTCAGCCACTGGCAAATTGATTAGTCAGATTCTTTCTGGAGTGAAAGCTGAATCTGCAACGCCTTTTTTAAAAGCATTAGAAGAAAGGCAGGTGCGTTTTCAAGAGCGTGGTCCTGAGGAAAGCGGTATCACGGGAATACCCACTTTGTTAAATGACTTAGATAAGATGATTAATGGTTTAAATAACTCTAACTTAATGATCTTAGCTGCAAGACCTGCTATGGGAAAAACGGCATTGGCGATTAACATAGCAGAAAATGTCTGCTTCAAAAATAACATTCCTGTCGGAATTTTTTCTTTAGAGATGAGTGCGGAGCAATTGGTTCATAGAATCGTCTGTTCTCAAGCTGAAGTGGAGTCAGATAAAATTAAAACCGGGTCTTTGAATGGGATTGAGTTTCAGCGTATCGTTTCTGCTGTCAACATGATGCAAGAGCATATGATGGTCATTGATGATCAACCGGGTTTGAAAATCACGGATTTGAGGGCGCGAGCACGTCGTATGAAAGAGACGTATGGAATTGGATTTTTGGTGATCGATTATTTGCAATTAATCACCGGATCAGGATCTTTTAGAGGACAAGAAAATCGCCAGAATGAAATCTCCGAAATTTCACGTATGTTGAAAAATTTGGCTAGAGAACTCAATATTCCTGTACTTTGTCTTTCGCAGTTATCGCGTAAAGTAGAAGAACGCCAAGGTCATCGCCCCATGATGAGCGATTTAAGGGAGAGTGGAAGTATTGAACAAGATTCGGATATTATCTTTTTCTTATTACGAAGAGAGTATTACGATCCTATGGATAAGCCTGGGATGGCCGAGCTTATTGTTGCAAAGAATCGTCATGGAGGTGTGGGAAGTGTTAACCTGACTTACCGTAAAGAGATTGTGCAGTTTGCGAATTATACACCAGTAAAATATGATCCTTTGAATTCGGCTCAGGATCAGATGGCTTCTGAATTCAATCATTTTAATTGAATACTTTTTTTAACATAAAGAGTTTGTATTCTAGAGTTAAAAAAATAATTTGATGTCAAATCTTTCTATCAATTATAGAATAGTAATATTTTATAACTAATTCGATCTACGCTTAGCGACTTAAATAACTAACGGAAAGCGATCTACCTTATGAATTTGACAAGTGAATATTCAATATCTAGACCTTTGAGTGCTACTTTCTCTCTAGCTTTTCCTCATTCAAAATCCTCCCTTCAGATGGTGAGTGATAGACATCTCTTACCGTTAAATCCAGGTCATCTTGGATCATTAAATTTAGATCAGAAAAAAATTGTGATTGAAAACTCTTCGGTTGGAACACCCTCTAAAACGGACCTCTGTATAGAAAAGGTTTTATTAATCCAAAAATGGAAAGAAGTTCGTTTAAAAAACCAAGTCCTATTAGAAAGATTAAAAAACGAAAAGATTATTTTTAATGACGGAGCTTTTTTCACAAACGAAACACTAGATCTTAAAGATGTAGAAGAGGAAAAACTACAAGAGCTTTTGAAAATGGAGTTTGAGTATATGCATCGACTCCTTCACATAGGGATGGAAGCGCTTCATTCTCCGCAAACTTTTTATATAAATATGAAAATTTACCAGCTGATTAATCAACCCGAGGCTTGTTATGAATGGGAAGAGAGAACTATTTTTCATCTCTTTGCGACTAGTGGGGAAGACACTGCGCTCACTGAATTAAAAAAAATACCTCATACAATCGTTAAAAAATTGATTGATAAGTTGGATCTGAAGGGGAGAACTCCACTGGCCATAGCCTTCCAGGAAAAAAAATTCAACGCTGCTGAAGAGTTAATGTTAATGGGAGCGGATTTAAAAAGCCTTAGCGCTCTGGTTCATTTAAAGGGTCATTTCTTTGAAATCAAAGAAATGGTTAAAAATTGGATTGGCAAAGGGTGGTTAGATCGAGGATTAATTTTTCAATTAAGACAGAAGAAAAACCTTTCAGGAGTTTCTTGGATAGAATACGCAAAACGGCAACAACGTATGGATGAGTTGCAAATTTTATTAGATCCTTTTAATAAAGTTTCAAAGTTGATGAACTTAATTAAGTCAAAAACTGGTGAATTTGAGATTGGTCTCTGTGAGAGTAAGGATAAAGAATTTTTCATAGTCATTGAAAATATTCCTTTAAGTGTCGAAGAATCTGTATTTTTTTTAGAGCAATTTTTTGAATGGAGTCGAAATCACTATGGGATTCTGAAAGAACTTTACCAGGAGATTCATGGCTTTTTAAAAGAAATTAAGCACCCAGAATCCCCGAATATTCAAAAAAAATTATCGAATCTCTTCAAAAGGATCACTGTCGATCATTATCTTACTCAAGCTTTACGGAGGATAAAAAAAGTAGAATTATATAACGATTATTCGAGCTATAAACAAGACTTTAGGCCTCTTTATTTTTTGATGGATGACGATTTGGAATCATCCTTTAACAAATATCTTCTCGATTTAAAAAATCTTACAGAAATATTTCTTAAAAAAAGTTTTTTTCAAGAGCTGGTGAACGATGATTCGGATTTAAGTGCGTATGAGCATATGCTCTATTATTTTTTAAATAATAAAGCGCAGATTCTTGAATTAAAACTAGATGATAAGTGTGTATTAGCAAATTTCTTCCATTATGCGATCTCTTTAGACGACAAAGAAGCATTTGAAAAAGGAATTCAGATAGCAAAAAAAAATAATCAACTAGAAAAAATCATAAATAGTTTGAATTCAGAAGGGTTTTCCCCTTTAGCCCTAGCTGCCGCAGAAAATTCAATAGAGTTTGCAAAAAGATTAATGGAAGAAGGAGCAGATGCCAATGTAGAAAATATAAAAGGAAAAACGGCTCTTGATATAGCTATTAATCTACACCATCAGGAGATGGCCAAATTTTTAATTTTTCACACAGATCCCAATCTCAAAAACTATAAAGGCCGAAACTGGATGCATTTAGCGGTTTGTTACGATAATGCTCAATTTTTATCAGAACTCATCCCATTAAAGACTTCCCATCATATGTTTCATGAGCGTGATTTTTTTGGATTTACTCCCAAAGAATATGCATTAGGGCTTAAAAGAGATCATTGTTTAAAAGTTATTCTGCAATGTGTGAAGGAGAGTGGAAGAGTTCAGAACGTATCCGCTAAAGAAAGTCGTGCTTTGATTCGAATCGATCAAGATCCTGTTTTAGACCAACTCATTCGATTCGTTTCTAAATACTTTAAGGCAGATAAACTCATTTTGAAGCTGCTCGATTTGGGAGCTTGCAATGCATTTTCCTTTTTATTTCCTATGTATTTAGCTCTTTCTAAAAAAGTGCATTACCTAGAGGAATTAGAAAAAATTTCTACTTGGAAAATCACAGATGATCTCACGGAAGAAGAAGTGGCTTTGTTCGAGAACTGGGTCAACAATCTCATTTGGTTACAACAAGAGTACATCAAGTTGCATAGCCCAGAAATTAGCACACAGACATTACGCCTCGAGCAATTTGAAGTCATTCGTCCCTCTAATCTTTCGCTGAAGTTAACCCCTCTCTTTCATTTTTATTTTAAAAGAAAATTTGACCAGGCAAAAGTTGAAGAATTATTGAATATTTTTAAATGCTATCCAGAGGGAACTTATCTGGATATCAATGGAGAGGATCATGTCATTTGTATTTATATCTTGAAAAGAAAAATACAGTATTATGATTCAAACGATTACTTTTATATGCCGCCATTTGAATCGACTAAACCTTTAGTTCCTCTCCTTAAGTGGGCTTTATTAAGACCAGCCTATGAGCATTTAGAAATTAGTGTTTATCAATTTTCAGAAGATAATAGAGAAGCCCTCTATCAAGAGCCATTGGAAGGATGGTCTAATTGGCTGGACTCTGCATCCACTTCACCCAATGGTTTTTCTCGCCTTCATTTAGCTGTTCTATCTAATCAAGCTTTTTTAGTCCAAGAAGAGTTGAAAAATCCCGAAACCGATATTTTCAAAGAGGATTACCAGGGATGTTCTGCTTTAAAACTAGCGCTCATGAGTAATAATGAAGACATCACTTGGTCTTTTTTTAATCATTCAGCGGTAGAAGTTTGGGATTTTCTCTTATTAGCCTGTGAGTTAGGGAATGTTTCTGTTGTGTGTAAGATCTTAAAGCGCTTTCCTCACTTGGATTTAAATCATAAACCAGAAAAATACTTAACCAAAAACTTGCCCTTAAGTGTTGCCCTAGATCAAAACCCTCCCAATCTAAAGCTTATAGACTTGTTATTACAATATGGTGCAAATCCCTTCATAAAAGGGATTTTTAAATCAAATGTTGAAAAAATTGTACGCTTTAAAGTTCCAGCGCTCTGGGATATTTTTTTAAAATATTATCCAAATCTTCAGTTAGTGGATTTTAAAAAAAATAGTTTCTTAGATTATGCAAGCCGTCATAGAGATCGCAATCCAGAATTCGATCTCCTCACCTATCTATACAATCGTGAGATTATCGAGGAAAGTGATTTTAAACGTTTATGATTAAACGCACCATGTCTACATCACAGGATGTTTCATGAGCTCTTTTTAAAGCTTCCGAGACCAGTTCTTTTTCCTCAGGAGATGTATGATCCAGCAAGGTGTTCATAATTCTAGAAGTCAGCCCATTAAAGCTTACATTCAAGGTGGGATTCATTTCTGTGCGTTGTAAAATTTTAAGGAAAATCCCTAATTCAGGGTGCATCAACTCAAAGGCCCCTCTAACTGTTGGAGAAAAACTTTCTGTGACGTATTTTTTTAATAACTTTAGCCTTGAGAGAAGGTTTATATATGCATCAGGATGAATTTTTGCAAAATACTGTTCGAGTATAGCTTTTTTTATTTTTTCTGCTGAAGTCTTTTTAGAAACCAAACCATATTTTTTATGAAGTTGAGATAATAAGGGCTTTTGAGGTTTATTATCTAAGTTATTAAGATCTTTCAAAGCTTCCAAAAAGGACTCCTGGGTCCCTACAAGGTCCTGAAATGTGCATTTAAACCCTTCAATGTCTATCTTTTGAATCCTCTGTATCAGGTCTTCATCCATTTTTTCATAAACGGCGGGGTGGTCGAGGAAAATACTTTTGAAATTTACTGTGATAGAGGGATTGTTTTCAGAAACTCTATTAAAGTCGCTCGGGAATAAAATTCTGGAAAAATCAAAATTAAATATTCTCTGGCTGGCTGGATCTTTTTTGTATTGACCTTCATGAGAATCCGCAGATCCAAACAAAGCATCAATCAAAGCAAGATGCTGAATGTTGGGTGTATGGTCAAGACTTAAAACTTTTGCTTCACCATGTTTAACTTTTTCTTTAAGGAGATGGATCTTGTCTTCTGGCAGATGCTGATCTTCAGCTGCAGCGAGTTCTTTCTTATCCTTCATTAATTCTTTCCAAGCCGTTTTCCATTCTTCATCAGGGAAGAGCGATCCTTCTAACCACTCGCTAGCAAGGCCGGTAGGGTTTACATGCTGCTTAATTTTTATTTCTAAGGTCACTTCTTCTTTAGGTAATAAGTAAAGATCTAGACCTAGATGTTTTAATAACTTTAGAGCCAATAATTCCCGTTTATTTTCTAAACCGATTTTAAATGCAATGGCAGGAAGGGAATCATCCGTTCGATTCAATTTGCTGAGATCTTCTAGAAAAATGGAGACGGGTCTAGTTCTTCCATTAGGAGGCGGAGCAATTTTTCTTAAATCAATTCCAGAAAAATAAACCTCTAAATCAGATAAATCTAAATCAGGATACGTTTTTATAATCCATTCCTTAGATAGATACTCAGCATCCATGGAGGAGATTTTTGCAGCGAAATCAGGATGTTTAGCGATGAGATCTGTTTTCGATATTAAATCTGGGAGTTTTGAGAGATCTAGGCTAAGGCGATGTGTATCTAAAACGCTTTTTTTATGATGAATTTGCGAATGAATTTTTACAACGATATTTTGAGAGTTACCTTTTGGCTGATATTCTACACGACAACTCGGATCTCTCTTATAGGCTTCAGCGACAGCTTTTGCATAGGCAGATAGAGCGATAGGTAGTCTCGAAACAGATAGATATTCAGAGCTAGCAGTTTGAGTTTCATGGACTTTTTTCAAGGGATGATCTACGTCAATTTCCTTTTGAAATTCTATTTTTTCTTGGGTGTTTGCGCCACTGCTCGGTTGTTCTAATTTTGTTTGATCAGAGGATTTAGGGATCAGGATTTCATTTTTAGTCGATTGCTTCTTCAAATAGCGTTGGATTTCTTGGATGTGTGCATCATGGGTAGAGAGTCTTATTTTTAGTTCTCTATAGATTTTTTTGAGGAGTGGTTGATTTTCAATTTGCTCTAAGTTTTTGCTCAAATGGATGACCAGGCGCTTATCATTAAACCA
The DNA here is from genome assembly GCA_001897225.1 of Chlamydiales bacterium 38-26. Classification (GTDB taxonomy): domain Bacteria; phylum Chlamydiota; class Chlamydiia; order Chlamydiales; family Parachlamydiaceae; genus Neochlamydia. Next base: position 299,611 of record MKSK01000001.1, on the reverse strand, counting down.
TTGATGATGTTTACTAAAGAGGACATATCCTAAACGTACAAAAAAAGTCCCTATCGTATGAAATGTGTGTGCAATAAAAGGTGTCTTCTTCACACAAAGATTTCCCTGCTTTTCTTTAACCTTAACCTTTTTTCCCTCAGCGTTAGTCACTACACGATGGGGGGATATTAAGATTAAATAATCTTTGGGAGATAGTCCATTTAGTTTCATTATTAACCTGCAAAAATAAATATTTCTTAATATTTTAATTTTTTTAATAATTAAAGTCAAATAATCATTATATTTTTCATTAGGAAGATTAAGCCTGATTGTTCCGATAGGTTGATGTCTTCGGGCTCATTTTTCATGTCCATAGAAAATTTTAAATCGTCGGAATTACGGGATACCTCTCCAAAAAATAGGTTAGGATGTGATCAGATGAAAATTCAAAGAGTCTCAGGGATACGAGTGATCATAAATGGCTCAATATTAAAAATATTGACTTTACTTTTTAATAGTCGATTGTTTAATATACACGTGATTAATCTTTAGCGATTAACTTTTAATAATTGTTATTCTGGAGAACGTATGTCATCTGTAAAAAAGAAGCGCAGATACAAAATTGCGAAGCATAAGCGCAAGAAGCGTAGCAGACGCGACCGTCATAAGACCTAATCAGCATTAATACATGCTGTGATGATATCAAAAGAGAACTTCTGGTTCTCTTTTGTTTTTCTTAGAAATATAAATTTTTTTTAATATGTGGAACTATCCAGTTAAATACGATGTCATTATCATGGGTGCAGGGCATGCAGGCTGTGAAGCTGCGTTTGCTGCCGCACGGATGGGTGCACGGACCTTATTACTCACCATGAATCTTGATACGATCGGGAAAATGAGCTGCAACCCAGCTGTGGGTGGTGTGGCAAAAGGCCATATCGTACGTGAAATTGATGCTCTCGGCGGTGAGATGGGTAAAGTCATTGACTGTACGGGAATTCAATATCGCATGCTCAATGAGACCAAAGGCCCTGCCGTATGGGCTCCTCGCGCCCAGGCAGATAAAGCGGCTTATCAGTTAGAGATCAAACATCGCCTAGAGAAAACTGCCAATCTTGAAATCAAGCAAGGAACCATAGAAGATTTGATCATTCGAGAAGATCGCATTCAAGGGGTAATCACTAAAGAAGGGATCCTCTACGAATGCTCAGCTTTGGTGATATCTTCAGGAACGTTTTTACGTGGATTACTGCACATTGGAGAAACCAATTACTCCGGAGGACGAGCGGGCGATCAACCATCCGTTGGCCTTTCCGCTAGCTTAATGAAATTTGGTTTAAAATTAGGGCGTTTAAAAACAGGAACACCTCCTCGAATCAATCGACGCTCGATTGACTTTAGTCAGACCGAAGAGCAACCTGGCGATCCTCATGTAAAATTTTCTTTCGATGATGAGGGCATTCCGCGTTTACCTCAAATCTCTTGCCATATCACTTATACGACAGAAGAAACCAAGAAGATTATTTTAGCCAATCTCCATCGTTCTCCTATGTATTCCGGCAAAATTACTGGTGTCGGCCCCCGTTACTGTCCTTCTATTGAAGATAAAGTGGTGCGTTTCGCGGATAAGGAGCGACATCAAATCTTTTTAGAGCCTGAGGGATTACAAACAGAAGAGATTTATGTGAATGGAGTGTCTTCTTCGTTACCTTTCGATGTCCAATTAGATTTTATCAGAAGCATTCCTGCCTTAAGAAACGCTGAAATTATGCGACCTGCCTATGCTATCGAGTACGACTATGTCATGAGTGGTCAAATCGATCATACGCTTGAATGTAAATCCATCGAAGGTCTTTTTTTAGCAGGCCAAATTAATGGAACATCCGGATATGAAGAGGCGGCCGGGCAAGGAATTATTGCAGGGATTAATGCGGTCAATCGCGTAAGAGGAACACCAGCGTTAGTATTGAAACGTTCAGAGGCATATATCGGTGTGATGATCGATGATTTAGTGACTAAAGGTTTAGAAGAGCCTTACCGCATGTTTACAAGTCGAGCGGAATATCGTTTGTCCTTGCGTCAAGATAATGCAGACCTACGACTCAGACGCTATGGGTATGAATTAGGGCTCGTTGATGAGTCGCGTTATGCCAAACTCAAGTATAAAGAACAGATCATTCAAGAAGAGAGCTTGCGTTTAGAAAAAATCTTCCGTCAAATGGGAAGTAAAGGCTACAGTTTAGCTCAGTTGCTATGCCGACCCGAAAACACTTACGCTACGATGCTTAATGATTATCCAGATTCCGTTAAAGATTACGGAGCCGAAATTAATTTTCAAATCGAATTGAATTTAAAATACTCGGGTTACCTAGAAAGGCAAGCGAGTGATATTGCTAAATTAGCTCATATCGAGAATATTAAAATTCCTAAAGCCTTTGACTTCAATTCCGTGACAGGACTGCGTAATGAAGCACGTCAAAAACTTGGACAAGCTAATCCCGCCAATTTAGGACAAGCCTCGCGTATTTCAGGCGTTTCTCCTGCTGACATTTCTGTCTTAATGGTAGCATTAATGCGTTACACCCAAAAAAGTACAGCATGCTCTAAAGAAGAAGATGCTATCCCCCCATCCTGTTGTTAAAGGACTCCATGAAAAAAACGGAAGTTCAACTGGTTCTTCTAAATAAGCGTTCTATCTTAGAGCAGTTACATTTAGAAGAGGCCTTACTCCGTGCGGATGAGAAAAATTGGTGTATAATACATCTTCAACCTTTAGAGGCGATCGTCTTAGGCATCTCCGCTCAGCCAGAACAAGTCATTCATTTAGACAAACTAGGTGTCCGCCCTGTCCCACTTATTAAGCGGTTTAGCGGGGGAGGGACTGTCTTTATCGACCAAAACTGTTTGATGACTACTTTTATTTTTAATCATACAGATATAGGTATTCCGGCCTATCCGCAGCCAGTTTTTCTATGGAGTGAAAAATTTTATCTTCCTCTCTTCGAGGGCCTGAATTTTTCTTTAAAAGAGAATGATTATGTGATCGATCAGCGTAAGTGTGGAGGAAATGCCCAATACATGACTAAAAATCGTTGGTTGCATCATACTTCATTTTTATGGGATTATCATGTGGATAACATGAGTTATCTAAAAATGCCTCCTAAAATGCCTAATTATAGAAAAGAGCGAGAACATCACGAATTTCTATGTAAGCTTCAGCATTACTTGCCTCTCGAAAGTTTTTGCGAGAGATTTACGGCTCATCTTAGTGAAGTGTTCAAAGTACGCCTGGTGGATTTCGAGGAAGCTTGCCTTGCTTTGGAAAGACCCCATCGTCGCGTGACAGACTTAATTCCGATAGAAAAGGCCGCTGTAAGGGAGTCGGAAAACTGCGTAATCAACACAGTTTATAAAGGTGGGTTTTCTTCTCAACCAGCGACATCATGAATAACTAGATTCGGATGTCGAGTGATCAACGTTGAAATCCCTTAAAAAAAATAATATCGTTGATTGGCTTAATGTTTCCGGTTATCCCAAACAGCAGCAAAAATATGTTAAAATAGCCTAAGTGAAACTCATATTGAGTTCAAATGACTATCAATCGATAACCTTATTATAGCGTGAACTTTCTTTAAATTTCTAGATATAATTCAATTTTAAAACCTAAAAAAATTAATTAAAACAATTCTGGATCTAATGGTTTTAGTCCATTATAATCCATGCATTTAAAAATGGCGGCTTCTTTAACGGGCCATCCATGAATCCATACCAAAGGCTTAATTCCCACAAACTCTACTGCCTGAAAATAAGGAGAAAGTTGCAGTCTATATTTTTCAATGAATTCTTCGTTAAATTTTTCTAAATGCGGAGCGTTTTCTGAAAGGACGAAGTAACCATTTTTGCCTACCTGTTCCTGCTCCATCCCTGGCCAGAAAGAAAATTGATTTTTGCGCACTCCTTGTAAATTGAGAAAGTAGGCGCGTGTTTGAGAAGGATTGTAAAAGCTTAAAAGGCTGGTCATTTGATATTTATCAGAAAATAAAAATTCTTGTTCAGGATTAAAATCTAGTGCGACGAGCTCATTTCTTAAGATCGGCCATCCGAGGTTATGTTTGAAGGGGTTTATTTTATAAGGGGTGCTGAAAGGAAGGTGGGTTTGTAAGGGTGGCAGGAGGAAAACGAGGACACATAATAAAACAGAAAGCGCTACCCCTCCTTTTAACCAGACATAAATTTGAGGAACGGCTCGCTCACAACAGTACCAAGACAAAAAGACAATCCCTGTAGGATAGGCAAAATCTACCCAATTACCCTGCATTTTTTTAAACACAGAGACGGTGATAAAAAGACCCAATAGCGTAAATGATAAAGCTCCGCAAAACCGTAGACTTGGGGATAGGTCCCGCAATTCTTTGCAAAAAACCCAAAAACTCATAAACAAAAGAACGAATAATATAGGGGATAGTAAAGCCACTTGTGCTCCGAGAAAGTCCCAAAAATTTCCCTGAAATACACCATTTTTTGCAGCTATAGTTGCCTGTGAGGGAACATATAAAGTAGAAAAGACATGCCTAAAAGTCACCCAATCATGTTCCATATTCCATAAAAATGAGGGAAGAAGGCCTAGAAGTGAAACAAAAACCCCGATTAAAAACTGACGCCTGATGAGAGATCTTTCAAAAGGAAACATGCAGATGATAAATGCCCATAATAGATAGACAGGCCACTTGAATAAAGCCCCTAATCCAATGAAGAGGCCGACAAAAATATAATTAGGGGGTTTTTGTTCATTGAGTGCCGCCGTTAGAGTGAGGCAAGCCAGAATCCAGAAAAAGATAGCGCCCACATCTGTGATAGCGAAAAAACTTCCCATTACACCTAGTGGACTTAAAGCCATCACAATACCGGCCCAAAAACAAGTTTTTGGATGCAAGCCGCAGGTCCACGCTAAAAAATAGACTAGTAAAGGATATACACCAGCAATCACGACTGACATGATACGAACACCTAATTCCGTATTTCCCATCAAATAGGTGCCAAGGGCTATCTGCCACGCAATTCCTGGAGGCTTGCTGTAGTATCCCCAGCTAAGATCTTGACTCCAGGTCCAGTATTGAGCCTCATCCGGGCCTAAGCCAATATCACTATAATTGATCGTCAGAATCATGACAGCAGCTTTAGCAAGAATAAGAAAAATTAAGAGGGAAAGCGTTCCGAGACGTTCAAAAAATTCTTTCATTATATATCCTAATTTTTATGAAAATTGAATGCTATTTGGCTGCTTTCTGAAAGGATAAATCATTCGCTAATATTTTTGAATTGATACCGAAAGGATCTCAAATTTTGAATTTTCATCGTCTCGTCACAAGAGCTCCTAGAGGGGGAATAATCAAAGAGAAATTTTCCTAATATTTCGATATATCCTGAATGACTGGATTTGATAGAATATCTGTTTTTTAGGATATTATGATTAGTAAATTAGATAACATCTATTCTGTTGAATTAGAAAGTAAAATATATAAAAAGTTTAATTTAGAAGATCCATTTGTTTCTCAAGTCTGTGATGACAGAGGGCCAGAGGCTTTGGTGAGAGATATTCAAAAAAGTATCCAGTTCAATCCTCATTCTCTTTTGAATTTTAATTGGCTTGAAAAAATCAAAGCTCTCCAAGAAAAGCATCCCCTTTTAAGTAAAATTAAACATATTTATAAATTATTTCATCAGGCCTTAGTTTGGGAGGGTCTGAAGCAAGAAAGTCGGGAAAAAGAACAGATTCCTCTTGAAATCCAAGAAAGATATGAGACATTTGTTTTAAATGCGGATCAGAATTTAATCATCGACCCTGTCTCCCAAAGCCATTTACTTTTATATTGCCTGCGTTCACACAGTTCCTATGTGCGCTCTTTAGCCCGCATTTGTATAAAACAAGACGCGAATTGTTTGTTTGAAGATAAAGATGGGTGCAGTCCCATTCTTTTTGCTTGTGCGAGAGGTGAAGTAGATCTGATCCGAGAATTATATATCAGGGGGGGAGATCTTTTTAAATCAGTCCGATCTCCTAAGAGTGGCCGTTACTCTACACCGATGGATCAGGCATCTCAACATCCTGCGGCATTGACCCTGCTAAGAGAGCTTCTTCAAGCAGGCCTATCGCCAGACTGCAAATGGAATCCTGATAATCATTTAGTTTTTTATATCCTTAAGGTTTGGATTTTAAAGAATCAAGCGTCTTTATCTCCTCCGCTTCAAGAAATCAAAGATCTATGCATTTGGATAGAAAAAAGTCTGGAAAGCAAACCTGAATGTGAGCGGTTTTTATTTGATACCCTAAAGAGCCTCATTACAAAAATTGAAAGATATCGTCAGTTGACCTGTAGCGAAGAGGATACTCTAGCTTTACGTTTAGATTTAGAGGCTGAAATACGCGATCATATTAAATTTTTTAGGGAACAGGGGGTTGAAAATGTGGAAAACCTCATGAACACCCTAAATAGCCCTTTTAAAAGATCAGCGGCCCGCGTATCCGCAGCCAAACAATGGATGAAGGATTTAGATAAAATTCCCTTTAATCTTGACTCCCATGAAGATTCTTTAAACATGTGGGGAATTAGTGAGAAAAATCAAAAAGCTAAAGATGCTCTTAGCCTGTGCATTAAAGATAAAAATTATGATCTTCTCTTTAAAATTGTCGCTGAGCTATATAAAAATGATTTGGATCATGACATGCGTATCAACAGGCCTAAAACACACTTTTTATTAGATAAAGTTTGGCCCGATATTGAATTGAATGCTGTGGATATGCCCTTCATTGGAGGAAAGATTTTTCATCAAGCTTTGATTTTAGGAGAATCTTTGCAAAATATCCTCATCGATATGTCCTATGAAGAGGATTTGCAGGAGGAAGATTTAATGATCAAGGAACTTTTTACTCAGCTATTGAAAAGTTTGGCTTTTTGCATTAAGTGGCATAAAGATCCTAACCCTCAAGAAATAGTCGCTCTCTTAAAAGATCCTCAGGTGGATTTCCCTCTTTTAATTCCCTACGGATACATCAAACACTCTATGCTTATTTGTTTAGAAAAGACATCAGAGGGTGTCATAAAGACTCTTTACAATACAGGTGGAGGGGTACTTCGCTATCATCCTCAGTGGAAAGCGACAAATAAGTATCAAACGTATTTGTCGGTTACGCATATTCCCTTAGAGGATTTATGTAGTCATAAAATGTGGGAAGAGTTGATTGAAGCATCTAAAACGGAGACAACCCCAAAAAAAACTTATGAGTTATTTTTCACGTTGGGCCAGCGGCATGCTATACAAGAAGCTTCTGAGTATTCTGAGGATTATGAGCAAAAACAAATGCATGGAACCTGTAGTGGTCAGGTTTTTATGGCAATGATGAGACATCAAATCTTAAAAAAGATTCAAGGACCTTATGCGAATAAAAAGGGTGTCTATGAATACTATAAATCTCTTTGGACGTATGATATAGGAAACTATGAACTGGATCGAGTGGATCCCCAAATTAAGGGATATCTAGAGGTCAAATTAAAAAAAGTATCGGCCTTACAGGCTTTTGAAGGGGTTTTAAAAGCAGCTTCTTCAGAATATCTGCACGAGTTTAACAGTAAGTTTGCCGAAGGAGTTATAGATGTCAGCATCCTTAAACAAAAAGACTCTCGTTTGTTTTATCAGCAATTCTATTGGTTGCGTCGATTGGCATTACAAATTGCCCAAATGGAAAAAGAAATCAAAGGGGACGAAATTCTATTTAATACTAAAAGCCATCCAGTTCTTCTTTATGCAGAGTTAGTCGCTCGTGAAAAAAGGCAGGCTGAGCAACAAATTCTTGCCTGGATGAATAAATTTGCGAGTGATCAATCCCTCCATGATTTAGTCGATCTTTTTATGCGGAGTGTGTTCTCTTCCAAATATGGGGAAGTTGCCGTTAAATGGTTGAAAGATAAAACTCATGAAGAGAATCTTGGTGCAGATTTAATAGAAATTTTTTTTAAGATTCTTGTTAAAAAAAGTCCTCTTAAACCTAAGACCAGAGTTCTTTTAGAATCTCTTAAAAAGATGTTTGGAGAAAGAAAAGATTTAATAGCAGCTTTGGAATGTGCTTTAGAGAAATCTAAAGGTTAGCAGCTAACCTTTAGATTTGGTGATTTTTCTCAAATATAGTCTCTGTTTGGGCATACACCGAGTTGTAAGGGGTTGTGTTCTGTGAATTGAGAAGAACCAAAGGGACCTTGATTGCGACCAGTGAGAACGAACTTGACGTAATCAAGTATATGTGGGATGAGTTCTTCTAGCCGAGTAGAGTAATTCTCTAACTGTATCCATGTCACTTGTTTATAAATCTGTCGGCCATTTAAATCTCTAAAAGCCGTTTTGATTGCTTTTTTAGAAAAAAGGCACTCTCTAAAGTTTTTTAGGCTAATTCTATACTGAGGTCCATGGGATTGATGGGAAGATGTTCCTTCAGAAGTTTTAGGTAGAGATCGAAGTTCATTATATGGACCTATACCCTCTAATACTATATAGGCTCCTTTTAAAAATTCTCTCCATATTTCTGCGCTTAAAATTTGGCATTCTGTGTATTGCGAGATCACGCGCACAATCTGCTTTTCATTATTTTCTAATTCAATTCCTCGAAGCGGTCTAGGAATAGTTACAACAGTGATTTGTCTTGGAAAACAAATCTGATTATTAGCTACATTTTGGATGGGTAAGTATTCATGCCTTTGTTGGGGTTGTATGTAAGTGATCTGAGGAGAAAACGTTTGACATACTTTATGACTTGCTTCGATTGGATAGGGAGTTATTGGTGGTTGTGGAGCATAAACCCTACTTGGACAGATTTGTTGGTAACTCATAAGTTTTCCTCATTGAATAGTTTGTATGTATACCGAATTTGAGAAGATAGTACTAAATATTGTTTTATAAATAAACATTTAAAATTTAAAATGAATGTTTTATGTATTTTATTTAAAATATATTTGCGCTCTTTGAATAATAACCTGAGTTTTGAGTGTTTGACTTTCTCAAACGCCAAACCGAACACCGTTAAGCACTAACGGCTAATAGACGTTCACGTTGGTGTTGTTTTTGTATAAAAAGGTGAGTTTGTTGTTTAACAGCTTCGGAGATGTGGACTTCAGCTTTGTTGAGGGTGTGGTACATCTTTTGTTTGCGAAAGATCAGCATGCGGTTGATTTGATCGATATTCAGAAGGGTGATTTTGGGATGTTTAGCCAGTAGAGGATCCACATTACGAGGAACGCTTAGGTCAATAATAAGCTTAGAGTTGGGCAAAAAGTTTTGAACACTACTAATCAGGTGATGGGGAGCTTTAGTGCCAAAAAGAATCCAGTCAAATTTATCCCACTGATGAAGTTGATTCCACTCAAGCAGATTTAGAGAATACGTTTGGGCAAGTGTATGGGCATGTGCTAAGGTTCGGTTGCATAGCGTGATGTCATTGAGGTTTTTAATCTTTAGAAAATGGAGAATTTTTTGATTGATGGTGGAAACACCGACAAAGAGAATTTTGGGTGAAGGTAGGTGTTTAAAAAAATGGTGACCGGTGTTGTATATGGCTTGTTCGATTTCAGGAAGTCCTCGATTAAGAAGATGAGTGGAGCGGACTTTTTTTCCTACTTTAAGCGCTTTTTGAAAAAGATAATGAAGCTCTTCAGGAAAATGGGAGAATTGGCAAGCATTCTCATAGGCGTTTTTTACCTGACCTTGAATTTCTGTTTCGGCCACAATGGCGCTGTCTAATCCAGCTGTCACTCGTGATAGATGTAAGAAACAGTCTTGGCCAAAGTAGGAGTAGAGCTTTTGATCGAAATCTTCATCCACTTCATTTCTAAAAATGTTAAGTAGATACGTGTGTGATTCGGCCAAATCTTCGGAGCTAAAGTAGATTTCCGTACGATTGCATGTGGAAAGAAGGATAAAATGATGATGCCCATGAGTGGAAATACCCGCGCTAAAGCGTCTTTGGCACGCTTTAGCTAAGAGCTCTCTTAGTTTTAAATCGGCTAATTTGTGATTAATACCCAGCACTCCAACGCGCATTTCACTTCCTCGATGGTTTAAACAGATCCTTATAAGTAATTTTAAAATTATGGTCAAAGTCCACTTACAAGTTTTCTGAGTTCGTCTATCCCAAGCCATTGAGAATTAGTGTTAGATGCGTAAGAAAAGTCTTCTGGTAAGGGCTTGCCTTCCCGCCCAGCCAGGAATTTTTTCTTTAAATGAGGATCTTCATTATAAATTTCCGGAATGACTAAATAATGATCAGGAAATTCTAGAGAGTGCCTTGCGTCTTCTAGACCAATCATAAGTTCATGCAGCTTTTCACCTTCTCTAATACCTGTGAATTCATACTTAAGCTGGGGAGCCATAGCTAAGGCTAGGTCCATAATTTTCATGCTGGGTATTTTAGGAACAAAAATTTCCCCTCCACGTGCTCTAAGAAAAGATTTGAGGACAAAGTCTACGGACTGTTCCAGTGTGATCCAAAAACGTGTCATTCTTTCATCTGTGATGGGAAGTGTAGTGGCCCCCTCATTGATAATTTTTTGCCAGAAAGGAATCACACTTCCGCGGCTGCCCAGCACATTTCCATACCGCACCACAGAAAGAGTGGGGAATCCCCGGGCACCTACATAAGAATTACCGGCTACAAAGAGTTTATCAGAGCATAATTTAGTGGCTCCGTAGAGGTTAATGGGGTTGGCGGCCTTATCGGTAGAAAGAGCGATGACTTTTTCTACTCCGCAATCGATGGCAGCATCAATCACATTCATCGCACCTATGACATTTGTTTTGACGAATTCGGTGGGGTTATACTCAGCTGCGGGTACTTGTTTTAAAGCTGCCGCATGGACAATATAGTTGACTTCATTAAAGGCGCGGTCTAGCCGAGAACGATCCCTCACATCACCTAAGAAATAGCGCATTTTCGGATGACTAAATAGAGGATCTGATTGGCGCATTTCCCACTGTTTCCACTCGTCACGACTAAAAATAATCACTTTACGACAAGTTCCTTCCTGGAGGAGACGTTTAGCTAAGGTCCGACCGAAACTCCCTGTTCCTCCTGTAATTAATATTGATTTGTCTTTAAAAAAAGAGCTTGTGTCCATTTTAAGGTACTCCGTTCAAAAATCTGGATTCGGAATTCAAATTTATATATCCTAGGGAATTTAATTATCTTAATTCTTTTTTAGCATAGTATTCGCAGCATGGCAAAACAATACGATGAAAGTAGTGTAAAAACACTCGATGCTCTATCCCATATCCGTCTAAGATCGGGTATGTATATAGGACGATTGGGAGATGGTTCACATCCTGATGATGGCATTTATATCATGCTTAAAGAAATCATCGATAATAGTGTCGATGAATTTATTATGAAGCAAGGAAATAAAATAGTCATCGAGCTAGACGAGGAGAGTGAAAAGGTTTCCATACGCGATTATGGTCGTGGAATTCCTTTGGGGAAGGTGATTGAATGTGTGAGTCAAATCAACACAGGTGCAAAGTATAATGATGATGTATTCCAATTTTCCGTAGGATTAAATGGCGTGGGTACCAAGGCCGTTAATGCTTTGTCTAGTTATTTTGTGGTGAAAAGTCATCGCGAGGGTCGATACTTTGAAGCGGAGTTTTCTAGGGGAATTCTCCAGAATCAAAAAGAAGGGCCTACAAAAGAATCTAACGGCACTTTTATACAATTCATTCCCGACACTGAAATCTTTAAAAAGTTTCGATTTCAAAAAGAATATATTGTTAAACGTTTGTGGCATTATGCCTATTTGAATACAGGTCTAAAAATCCGCTTTAATGATGAAGAAATTGAGTCGAAAAATGGGCTGCTAGATTTATTAAATTCCGAGGTCGTGACAGACGATCGTCTCTACGAGCCTTTGCACCATCGTGGAAAAATGTTAGAATTTGCCTTTCTACATACACAAAGTTACGGGGAGACTTATTTTTCTTTTGTGAATGGACAGTATACAGCAGATGGTGGTACTCATCTTTCTGCCTTTCGCGAAGGAATTTTAAAAGGAGTCAATGAATACGCCAAAAAAAATTTTCAAGGTGTGGATGTAAGAGAGGGGATCGTAGGGACTATTCTTGTAAAGGTAAAAGACCCTCTTTTTGAATCACAAACAAAGAATAAATTGGGTAATAACGAATTGCGCGGACCTGTGGTTCAGGAAGTGAAGGATGCTGTTATTGATCTCCTGTATAAGAATCCTACAACAGCCAATCAGATTATTGAAAGAATTGTCTTTAATGAAAAATTAAGAAAAGAACTCGCCAATGTAAAAAAAGAAGCAAAAGAAAAGCAGAAAAAAATTTCTTTTAAAATTCCTAAATTAAGAGATTGTAAATATCATTTTCAAGACGGAACCGAGCACGGAGAAAGATCCATGATCTTTTTAACCGAAGGCGATTCGGCAAGCGCCTCCGTGGTTGCAGCAAGGGATCCTTTGACGCAAGCCGTTTTTTCATTAAGGGGAAAGCCTCTCAATGTGCATGGAATGAAATTAGACCAGCTCTATAAAAATGAAGAGATGTTCAATCTAATGAGCGCTTTAAATGTAGAAGATGACATCGCTCAATTACGCTACCAAAAAATTGTCTTGGCCACAGATGCAGATGTGGATGGGATGCACATACGTAATTTGTTGATCACTTTTTTTCTTACCTATTTTGAAGGCTTAGTCTTGAATGGCCATCTACATATATTAGAGACCCCCCTTTTTAAAGTAAGAAATAAAGAAAAAACTTTTTACTGTTATAGCGAAGAGGAGCGTGATCAGGCGATTGAAAAATTAAAAAAAGGCGTCGAGATTACCCGCTTTAAGGGATTAGGTGAAATTTCCCCTAATGAATTTAAACAATTTATTAGTAAGGATATTCGACTTATTCCTGTGACGGTGAGTTTATTTTCAGACATTAAAACCACTCTCGAATTTTATATGGGAAAAAATACGCCAGAGCGTAAGCAATTTATCATGCGTAACCTCATCAATGAGGATGAAGAATCATTGAAGGAGATTGCAGTCATTACAGGATCAGAATCTTTAATTGAAAAGTGAACTGTAGAGAGACATTCCGTCCTAATATATAGATTTAAAATTACTATTTGAATTGAGATTATAGAGCTTTTATGGATGACATTAAACAATTGATGCAACTTAATTATCTTAAGTACGCCTCATATGTTATATTAGATCGTGCGATTCCCAATGTAGTGGATGGCTTAAAGCCTGTGCAAAGGCGTATATTATTTACGTTATGGAAAATGCATGATGGGAAGCTGCATAAAGTTGCAAATGTGGCAGGCCAGACGATGGCTTATCATCCCCATGGAGATGCTCCCATTACTGAAGCCCTTGTGAATATGTCTAATAAAGGCTATCTCCTTGATCAACAAGGAAATTTTGGAAATATTTTTACAGGAGACCCTGCAGCTGCTTCCAGATACATTGAAACGCGTCTTTCTGATCTAGCCGAACACACCCTGTTTAATCCTGAGCTCACCCCCATGATTCCCTCTTATGATGGAAGACATCAAGAGCCCATTTATCTACCGGCAAAAATCCCTTTGGTTTTGATGCAAGGTGCTGATGGAATCGCAGTAGGGATGGCCACTCATATTCTTCCGCATAATTTTATAGAACTTCTTGAGGCAGAAATCGCTATCTTGGAAGGGGCTGAATATACGATTTATCCTGATTTTCCGACAGGTGGCATCATGGATGCCTCCGATTACCAAAAGGGAAAAGGAAAAGTCAAGTTACGTGCTAAAATTGAGATTCGTGATCCTAAAACCTTAGTGATAACGGAAATTTGTTACGGAACCACCACAGAATCTTTGATACGTTCTATCGATGAAGCGGCTAAACGTGGTAAGATCAAGATTGATTCCATCAATGATTATACGGCAGAAAAAATTGAAATTGAAATTAAGCTGCCTCGCGGTCAATACGCACAGGATTTAATCGATGCTTTATATGCCTTCACCGAGTGTGAAGTCACCTTGAATTCCTCCATTGTGGTGATTAAGGATAATTTGCCTTGGGAGCCTTCTGTTAATGAAATTCTAGAATTACATACCCATTTGTTACAAGGATATCTCCAAACAGAACTAGAGATTGAAAGAGATAAGTTAACTGAAAAGATCTTTGAAAAAACTCTAGAGCAGATTTTTATTGAAAACAGATTGTATAAAAAAATTGAAAATGTTTCTACGTATGACAAAATTCATACAGTGATAGAATCTGGATTAGAGCCTTTTCATTCACTATTATCTCGCATACCCACTTATGAGGACCGTGAAAGGCTTTTGAATATTCCTATTCGCCGTATTTCACGTTTTGATTTAGATAAAAATCAGGAAGAGATAGCTGCAATACAAGTTAAATTAGCAAAAGTTGAAAAAGATCTTAAAAATATCAAAAAGTTTACGATTCATTATATCCGTGGATTGATAAACACATATGGTAAAGAGTTTCCTCGAAAGACACAGTTGCAGTCTATAGAACAGGTCGATATGCGCGCCATAGCAACACGTACGGTCAAAGTGGGTTTTGATCCAGTTTCTGGTTTTGTGGGAACTAAAGTGGCGGGGAATCATGTTTTTGAATGTACGAATTTTGATAAAATTCTTTTAGTTTTCAAGAATGGAACTTATACAGTGATCTCTATTCCTGAAAAACAATATGTTCACCATGAAGGAAATAAAGTTGTATTCGCTGGGGTGGCAGATAAAAAAACCATTTTGAATGTTGCCTATAAAGATTCAAAAACCCATATTTGTTTTGCCAAACGTTTTATAGTCACAAAGTTCATCCTTGATAAGATTTATCCCTATATGGAAGAAGGGATGGAGCTGCAGTATATATCTACTTCCCAAAATCCTGTTTTAGAACTCCAACTCATTCCTAAAGTCAATCAAAAGCAATCTAAAGTAGAATTTAATTTTGCTAACTTAGCGGTTAAAGGCGTGACATCTAAGGGAATAAGAATGGATAAAAGGCCTATAAAAAAGATCGTACTCCTTAAAAGTGAGTCTAAAGCTTAACCTTGCGGATTTTGTGAAAATCATTTGCGTGCCTAAAGAAGGTTCTCGTTTTGTAAAAACTGTTTATATCGACGGTGAGCCATTTCGTGATATCCATTGTAAAATCTTTGGAAAAAGTCCTGTTTTTCCTGAAGAAATGGAAAGAGAAAAGTTTCAATTGTATTTTCTTTCGCAAGAATTCACTAAGGCTAAAAAATATACGTTAGATTGTTTGGCATTACGCAGCTATCCCTCAAAGCAGTTAGAAAAGCTTTTAGAACGCCACCTTATTTCAACGGATACAATCCAGAAAATTTTGGCGGACTGCATTCGCTTGGGATATTTAAATGATGAAGCCTGGATGGAGTCATTTGTGAGAGGTCAATTGGCGCGACGGATAAGTCCTCAAATGATCATTTTTAAACTCATGCAGAAAGGAATTCCAAAAAAAACTGCCCAGGAGCAGGTGGGACTTTTTAGTGACCAGATTCAGGTTTCTGAGAGCATTACTCATTTATTAAAAACTAAATACAAAAATAAAAATTTAAAGGACTTCAAAGAAAAACAGAAAGTTTTTGGAGCTCTTATGCGCAGAGGATTTAGTCCAGAAGATATTAAGCAGGCGTTACAGACTGAGATAGACTTTTTAGACGATTATGACATGGAATAAACTTAAGATTGTTTGTAGTTATATAGAAAAATTTCAAAAAAAATCAAAATACAATCCTATAGCTTTGGTACAAACTCTCGGTCTAAATATGTCAGTTGATCTCTTAATTCAGAGACCTTTTGAGCAGTTTTTTGAATCTCATTTTGCATCTCATTTAGATGCGATTGGACCTTTTTCATTTCTATATCGAGGTTTTTTTTGTTGTTTTCATTTCCTTTATTGATCAAGTCTTGTAACTCCGATACTTGGTATTCTATACGTTGAATATCTACTGTTCGATCTTCTACTGTTTTTAAGACATAAAGAAGCTCCACTAATTGTGGAGTATTAGAAAGATATTCAGGATGAGATTTTTGGTATAACTCTGTTTCTAAGAATTTTAAATGAGATTCTTGTGAAAGCTTTGTGTAAATTGTGATTTTGTGTTGATGATGCCATTGTTCATGCTCAAATTTGCTAATAAATCTTCGAGGAACAAAAGAAAGACCTGCCAGGATCCCTCCACCAATAAAAAAAGCTTCTCCGATTCTTTTGACTTGTTCTAAAAAAACTTTGGCCGATTCTATTTTTTTTAAACCCAATATCAAGAAGAAGCTTGAGGCGCAAATCACCCCTAAAACCAAAAGACTGATAAACAGTACTTTCATTGTTGTCGTTTTAATCCGAGCCCATTTTTCCTGTTTTTTTAACTGGTCAATTTTTTTATGAAGATTTTCCTTAAAGATTTTTTCCACCGTTAAGCCAGAGAAAGGTCTATGGATTGAAGGGGGCGAGGTTTGACTAGCGGGAGACAGGGAAAGATTGCGCTGAATTTGCACAGAAGGCGCTGGACTCGAAGGGTTTGATAATAAAGAGGTATGGATAGTCATGAGATAATATAAAATTAAAAGAAATTTTTATCAAAACCGTATTAAGATTTAATAAAGAGAGGGCTTTGCTATCAATTTTTCTAGTAGATCGTAAGCATCTTCAAATTCTTCTTTACCTAAAGAAATACCTGGAATTCCAGTCAAATTATCAATCAGTTCAAAAAAAGCCTGGTGAAGAGGGTGCTGATGGGGGTTCCCTTCACAATTGTTGATGATTCTAAGTGTTCTGAGGACCGTGAAAAATAGACCTGCTGCTTGAATGTCTGAAAAAATCCCTACTAGAGGAGAGGTCTTCCAGTGAATTTGTTTTTCTTGGGATGTCTTAAGTACTTCTAATAAAATAAATTGCAGGTCGTTTAATGAAGGCGAAAGAATTTCGATCAGCGTTACATCTAAAGACTTGTTTAGACGGTTGCTTAGAAAGAAATGTGTTTTTTTTAAAGTATAACTGGGTCCTTCCATTTGGGAAAAGCCGACCTTTCTTACACTTAATTGATCGGACTCAAGATGAATTAAAAGGCTCTCTATATCTGAGATGGAAAGACATAAAGTCATGTCCACGAGGAGCCGAGCTTGGGCTGACCAGATCATTTTCCAGAAGTCCTCTTTATCTCGAGGATAAGGCCTTTTGGCAAAGATAGCCGTGTGATCGAATAGCATGTAAGCAGGATAAGAAAAATCTGCAAGATAAGGTTTTTCTTCCCATTTATCGATAAGGATCGATCGTAGATCATTAAGAGGGGGGCTATAACTAAGAGTTAAATCTGGGGGATAATTTGCTTTATTTAAAGGGAGAGGAATAGGGATTTCTTTAGCTTTCACCTTCAGTTTTTGTGGTAAGACGCTTAAATCATCGATGAATGAACCTATTAATTCAAAGGAGGAACGTTGGTCTTGGTAGGTCGTTTGCCAGTTTTTTATACCAGGTAACGCTTCTTCCCACAGTTTTGCCATTTTTATTAATAAATCAGTAAATTCTGTTCTATGTGCTGGCTGTTGATAGCCATAATCCGGAATTAAAATGTGGCCACTATTTAAAAGCAAATGGGTGGTATCTTGCAGTTTTTTTACATAGGGAAATACTGTATCGAAAGAAGCTCCTCCATGAATACAATGATCGAACGTACGCACTGTTTTTTGAAAAACTTTACCTAGAAAGGATTGGTTATCTCCTACAGAATAGGTTAGGTGGACGTTTCCTGAAGGATCTTTCTTTAATTTAGGCTTACGACCCGTAGAGTAGTTTTTAAAAAATACAAGGTCTCGCGCAGCACGCTCTACTTGATTTAATAAGTCTGATCTTTGGATATAGGATGTCATCATGATTGGGGTTATTTGAATTGTTTTTTTTACTAATAACATTATTTTAATATAAGTAAAAAGTATTCCTATTATTGAATGTAATATAAATTTATGTTATAATAAAATTTAGAGATCTAACCTTTTGAGGTTAATATGACAGCATCTATATCAGGAGCTTCCGCAGCAGCGACAAGTTCCACACAAAATGCAGGAGCCACGGGCTCAGCATCCACGTCCTCAGAAGCTCTTATTTCTTCTACTATAGGAAGCATGGCCGACCTGCAAGCCCAGTCCCCAGAAGTATATAATGCCATGATGCAAGGGATTGCAATGAATATTTGTAATGAAATGGCAAGAGAGCAAGCCCATTTGAAACAAATTCAGGATGAATTTCGTCGAGAAAGTGAGGGATAATCATCTAAATGATCAGGATTGATTAGAACTCCTATTATAGATATATTTAAGTTACAAAGTAGGAAATTATGTCTCAACAAACTGATAGTACACCCGCAGTTACAACGCCATCTTCCACTGTGGCTACTACAAATGTCACTCCCTCGACTCCCGCAGGAGCAGCGTCTGCAGCCGCCGCTGATCAGTCTACAGTTGGAAGTCTTGCCGAATTACGCGAGAAGTCTCCTGAGGTTTATCAAGCCATGATGCAAGGACTGGCGATGAAAATTTGTAATAATATGCAAAAGCATCAAGCTCGTTACAAAGAAATCCTTAGAAAAGGGCGTGAACAGCATTAACATGGATTTAATTCAAAGTTCATTGTTTCTAGGTTTTCCTATCTGCCCACTATTCCGGGAAGCTCTTCAGAAAAATAAAGCCGAAGTGCTTTCTTTTTTCATTCATCCCAGGGGAGACTATCTTCAAGAGATTCAATATGAAGGAATGGATTATTTAGGGAAAGTAATGGCAAATACATCCACCATCCAGCAAATAAGTTTATTAGAGGAACATATCTATAGTCTTTTAAAAAAACTCGTTGTGGATTACCCCTATCCAAAAGAATCCTTGTACCTATTTCCAATCCCCTTTAACGAAACAATTAAATGTGATCAGTCATGACTTTAACATTGTATACCGATAATCCTGATAATGAATGGATTGTTGTTAGAGAAAATGAGGCCGGAGAGCGTCTCGATAAAATTTTAGCTTCTCGTTATCCTGGCATTCACTCCAGAACTTACTTTCAATATCTGATCGAACAAGAAAAAGTGTATGTGAATGGGGAAGTGGTTAAAAAGCGTTATCAGCCCTCCATTGGCGATGAAATTCAAATTCATTACATTTTAACACCCGAAATTGGCCTCAACCCCGAGGCCATTCCTTTAGATGTCATTTTTGAAGACAGTGATTTAATTGTGATTAATAAGCCTCCAGGAATGGTTGTCCATCCTGCTCCAGGCCATTCATCGGGTACTTTTGTTCATGCTTTGTTACATCATTGTAAAAATTTACCCCCGGATATCTCTAAAAACTCCTATCCAAGACCAGGTATAGTGCATCGTCTAGATAAAGATACCTCCGGTCTACTTGTAGCAGCCAAAACAACATTGACACATAAGCGTTTGATAGAAATGTTTGCATCTAGAGAAATCTATAAAGAGTATTTAGCTATTTGCGTGGGAAATCCCGGACATCAAGAAATCACTACTCTCATTGGCCGTCATCCCGTCCATCGTCAAAAGATGAAAGTTTTAGATGAAGGGGGGAGGGAGGCAGTCAGCGTTTGCGATACACTATCTTCTCAAGGATCCTTGAGTTTAGTGCGTATACATTTAAAAACTGGCAGGACTCATCAAATTAGAGTTCATATGCAGCACGTGCATGCTCCTGTTCTTGGAGATCCCGTTTATGGGAATACGTCAGTTAATAAAAAGCATGCAGTTTCTCGACAACTCCTGCATGCTCATATCCTTCGTTTTAAACATCCCATCACTCACCAATCCTTGGAGTTGAAAGCCCCTCTACCTTCAGACATGGAAGTTTGGGTAGAAAAATTACAGAAAAAAAACATCTAGGTTTGTTATGCGTTTAGTGTTGCAGAGAGTCAAACAAGCGCAGGTTGAAGTTCAACAGCAGCTTGTGGGGAGAATTTCTCGAGGGTTATTGGTTTTTTTGGGAGTTCATCAAAACGATAAACCTTCTCAAACCCCAGGGATGGTATCAAAGTTAACTCAATTGCGTATATTCGAAGATTCATTCGGTAAAATGAATCACAGCGTTCTGGATATAAAAGGCGAAATTTTAGTCATCAGCCAATTTACACTCTATGCCAATTGCAAAAAAGGACGACGTCCTGATTTTTTTGAAGCAGCCCCTCCCTCTCTTGCTCTTCCCATTTATGAAAAATTCCTTACAGAGGTGCACGCAGCGATAGGTTCTGTTCAAAGAGGCGTTTTTGGTGCCAATATGCAAATTCATTCTATAAACGATGGTCCTGCTACTTTTATTCTAGAAGATCATTGCGTGGGATAAAGGAAATTGTATATGAGAAAAATATTCTAAAAAAATATCATAAATACTTCATCATTATTGCTTTATTCTTTTTTTTGTCGCGTCAAAAATAATTTTTTAAATACAGTTACCAAATGGGTTTGGAATAGATTTTTATGCTGTAAAAATTATGTTTCTTAATTGGTGTATAAATTTTTCTGTAGATTTATAAAAATAATTAGGATAACCTTAGAATTGTAAGGGCAAAACTATGACCACGCGTGTTCGCTCTGGAAAACTTTTGTCAACCATACATATTTGAACAAGGATCGAACTATGAAAGAATTTGTAGCATACATAGTCAAGAATCTGGTCGACCATCCTGACAAGGTTAAAATCAATGAGATTGGGGGAACCCAAACCTTGATCATCGAATTATCGGTAGAAAAATCTGATATTGGAAAAATCATCGGTAAGAAAGGTAAAACGATCAATGCGATTCGCACACTTTTAATGTCAGTGGCAAGTCGAAACGGTATCCGTGTGAATTTGGAAATACTTGAAGACGGTACACCAGTCAGACATGAAGATTAACAAGGGCGGCTGAACTTATGTTTTGGCCGACCTTCATTTCTGATTTAACTTAAAGATCTGTACAGGCTGAAAGTTATCTAAGCTCTACAAAGCCTGTTCCTTCATTTCATGATTTAATTGAATTCCCACTCGTCTAAAAAAATGCTATAAAATAGACTGTTTTTTTCAAATTACTCCTTATGCTTTTTTTACAGAAGTCGAAAGGAAATACATTTTTTGTTCATTAGTTTTTTTAAGCCTCCCTCCATGACAAAGGGTCCCTGTGTCTTTATTTTAGACTCTATCCCTCAGGTTTTCTCCATGTTCATTGAAAAAATCTGCTCCAAAAAAGCTGATTATTTTGCATCGAAAACCATTTAAATGAAGTTTAAACCTTCTAAAAAACTCTAAATTTAGACAGGCTTGTTTAACACAAACATCAAAGCCTAATTTAATACGAAGAATGATAAACCAATGGGAGATCTACAGAGTTGATTAAATATTAAAAGGGGTAACAAGGAAAAGTGCGGACTGAGTAGGATTCGAACCTACGACCACCCGCTTAGAAGGCGGGTGCTCTATCCACTGAGCTATCAGTCCTTGAGAAGAACAAAATATTATCTGAAACTGCTGCTTATTTTCAACTTAAAATCTATTCTTTGTGGGGATTGCTTAAAATAAAAGGGGTTTTGAACCTCTCATTACCCTTATTTAAATACGTTTATTTACTGGAAAAATATTAATCATCACCGTATGATTGTGTTGCCTAATTTTAAACCAAAGTGCTTAAGGCTAAAATATCTCAGCTAAAAAAAATTTGCTAGCATTGAAGATGTCTTAAGAGAAAGCAAGAGTTTTATGCAAATAGACTTCTGCCGCGGCGGGCTTGAGGGAAATTTCATCTGTTTTTACGCAGATTTTTTGCTAAATTTACTAAAAAAGATGACAAAAAACAAAGGAACCCTGGGTGGGAGTTCTGAAGACGACTAGGATCTAATGGGCAGTATTTCTTTTAAAGGAATTCATGAGTTTAATTCATCACTTTGAAACAGATAAAAATGCAATGAAAGAGCTAACTTGTGTATATGTGGGTCTGGGAGGGAATATGGGAGATCGCCTGGAAACGATCCATTTAGCCCTTCAAAAGATTAGTCTTCTACCTCAAGTTTACGAACTGTGGATCTCACGATTTTATTACACCACACCCGTAAGTAGTATTCCACAAGAGTCCTATGTCAATGCTGTTTGTTGTTTCAAAACATATTTAACCCTGCGCGAGCTACAGGCAGAGCTGCAAAAAATAGAAAAAGAACTTGGAAAAAAAGAAAAGCAAAAGGATGCTCCGCGTGTGATTGATTTAGATATTCTTTTTTATGGGACGTCTATCTGTAAAGATCCTGATTTGGAAGTCCCTCATCCTCGGTGGAAAGAAAGGCTTTTTGTGGTCACTCCTTTAGCTGATTTAACGTCTCATTTATTAATTCCGGATCCTATAAATTTGGGGGTCTCTTTTCTCTTTGATGTGCGGGAGTATTTACAAAATTTTCCCAATATCCATCAAGAAATTGTCACTCTCATTCCAGAACTATCGAGGAACATATGCACACAATACGATTCAAAAAATTCTCCATTGGTAAAGGTCAGCCCTTAGCCATTTTATCAGGTCCTTGTGTAATAGAGAGCGAAGCGCATACTCTATTGATGGCGGAGACCTTAAAAAAGATATTTTCTAAGTATTCGATCAATCTTATTTTTAAATCTAGCTATGACAAGGCTAATCGTTCTGCCTACTCCTCTTTTCGTGGACCTGGATTGGAAGAGGGTCTTAGAATCTTAGAAAAGGTTAAAAATGAGCTAGATCTTCCCATCGTCACAGATGTGCATTCTGCTGAGGAAGCTAAAGCGGCAGGAGAGGTCTGCGATTTGATTCAAATTCCTGCTTTTCTTTGTAGACAAACAGATCTTATTAATGCTGCGGCAAAGACAGGTAAACCTGTCACTGTAAAAAAGGGGCAGTTTATGGCACCTTGGGACATGGGTAATGTAGTAGAAAAAATTCGTGCTGCCGGCAATCAAGATATTATTTTGACCGACCGAGGAACGACTTTTGGTTATAACAACTTGGTTTGTGATATGCGTTCAATACCTATCATGCAAGGTTTTGGGGTCCCTGTTTGTTTTGATGCGACGCATGCTGTGCAACTTCCTGGAGGTCTTGGTCATGCTTCGGGGGGACAAAGAGAATTTATACCTGTTTTAGCTAAAGCGGCTTTAGCTGCAGGTGCGAATTGCTTATTTATGGAGGCCCATGATCAACCAGATCAAGCTAAAAGTGATTCCTCTTCCGTTCTCAATATCCAAGAATTGCCTGCGCTTTTAGCTACATTTGAAAAACTTTACGATCTGATACAGACACATTAAGTATGAATGAATTCACACCGCAAAACTCGTCTAAAAAAGATAAAAAAAATGATTACAGAAGAATTTCCCTATTCTCTCCATTGTTTATTTTTTTAATAGGAATGTGTGCATGTGGGGTTATATTTGTTTTTTGGCGGTTATCAAGTGTAAATCCAAGCGATATCGCAGAATATCATCAGCTCGTGGCAGATGCTGAATTGTCCCATTCTACAGCTGATGCATCACCTTACAAAGCGCGCCAGGAAAGAAAAGGTGTCTGTAAGGATCTTATTTTTCATAAAGGGCCTCAGCGTCTACAGATACGTATTGATGCTGCAGCTGCTCAATTAGTTTTAGACCATCAAGAGATTCACACTTCCATTGTAGAGCACATGCAAAAAGTAAAATGCTATATGCAAGAAGAGCTATACTACCTTTTGCCAGATGGATCGGAAGCTTTATTGCAGCCTAACGGAAAACTGCTAGTACGTCAAAGTGATCCCTTAGATCCGCAATCCTGGTATTCTTTAGAAGATCCAAGGATCCAGCCGATGCAAATCATGCGGTTTTTGGAAGCAGAGGAAGCAGAGTATTATTATAAAAGCGATCGTTTTGTAGCGGATTCTGTCAAGGTGACACGCTATGCAGCTTCTGGGCACGAACTCATGCAAGACTTAACCCAAGCAAAAATCTTAATGAAAGGCTTCGCTCAAAAAGTAGAATTTTCTTTGCAGGGGCCCCAAACTGAATTACAGTTTCAAGCCCACCATCTCAAGGCTACATTTTTTGATCTCGAAGGGTTAAATTTATGAAAAAATTTCTTGTTTTATTGGTCCTGTTTCCCACTATTCTTTCGGCAGATTTAACTAAACCTTTGGCGATTGATTCAGATTATGTGAATTATGATGGAAAACAAATGACGCTAGTTGGACATGCTACAGTTGACCATGAGTTAGGAACAGTACAAGCACAACACGTCACAATTATACCCGAGAAAGAGGGGAAAAAGATGCGATTTGCTCACCTTCTTTTAAAAGGAGACGTGAAAATGACCTTAAATGAAGGGGGAGAACTTTGTTGCTCACAGGCGGAATTGGATTATCATGCTCTTACAGGCAAGTTTTTATCCCAAGATGAACCTGTCACTTATACTGAAATGCTTAAAGGAAAAGAGACAAATGATGCAAAGCCTTTGGAGATAAAAAGTCGACAAATGGATGTCCAACTTCAACGTCAAGTTATAAAAGAGGCTTCTCGGTTAGTCATCAGTCAAATGGCAACAGATCAAAATGTGTGCATTAATTATAATAATAACCTCACAGCTACAGCCCTTCATGGTCAGTACGAACGCTGGAATCCCTCTGCAGATGAAACTTCTAGTACCCCCCATAAGATCAAAGGGATTTTATTCCTAGAGGGTGATTGTCACGTCCATGATAAGAATGGAGACAAGATCTATGCAGACAAAATTACTATTGATCTTTTAAAACATGTATTACATTTGGATTTTCCTAAAGGACATCTGAAAACGCGAGAAACGGATACTCAGAATGAATTGGAATTTTCCTGTGTGCGCATGACTTGGGAAGAGCAGCCGGATCTACTGACTTTGCATGATGATGTACATGTGACACTTAAAGGTGTGGGAACATTGACAAATCCTCAGGAGGTGCGCATCTACCGAGAAATCATGGAGGGACGTAAACAGCTGCGTTTAATGGATTGTGTAGGACCCTCTACTGTTGCTTATCAAGACGCTTTAAAAGGCGATAATTATATTTTGACGACGTATAAAAGATTGTCATTAGATCGTCGAATCATGCAAGCTCGTCTCGAAAGCCCTCTAGATGCGTCGAAAAAAGTTATAGAGAATCAGCAAGTGTATTTTGCGGGACCTATGGGCGATATTTACGCTGACGATGTGATCGTTTATTATAAGGAAATAGATAAACAATTGGTTCCCTTGAAAGTGTTATTAAAAGGGGATGTTTGGATGTTAAAGCGTACGTCAGCAGATGTGGAGGATCCTGGTAAAATCCTGCAATTTGCCCTATCGGATCGGGTCGAATATGATATGACTAGTAAAGAGATGCTGTTTCTTGCCAATTATGGAAAAAGGGTTTTATTTTTTGATAAAGGAAATAATTTGCAGGTGAGTGCTCCTTCTGTAAAAGTAAAAAGAGATTCTGATACACAAAAAGATGTTGTACAAGGAATTGGGGACGTTCGTTTTAGCTTTATTGAAAAGGAATTTGATTTGCTTCAAAAGCGTTTTGGAGCATCTGAAATAAACACAGGTGGTTTATGACTAGTGGGGAACATTTGGAGGCTTGTTTAGAAGTCCGCGATTTAGGTAAAAACTATGGGGGAAGACAGGTGGTTAATGGCCTTTCTTTCCATGTTAAACAAGGAGAAATTGTAGGACTTTTGGGACCCAATGGAGCGGGCAAAACCACAGCTTTTTATATGACAGTGGGATTAATAAGGCCCGATAAAGGTCATGTGTTTTTCAATAAGCAGGATGTTACTCGTTCTGCTATGCACATCCGTGCTCGCATGGGAATGGGATATCTTGCTCAAGAGCCTTCTGTATTTCGATATTTGACTGTGGAAGAAAATATTTTATGTATCCTAGAATGTCTGCCTCTTAGCAAAGCCGAACGAAAGCAACGTCTAGAACGACTTTTGCAAGAACTCCATTTAGAACGCTTAGCTAAGAAAAAAGCGATTGCCTTATCTGGAGGAGAGCGTAGACGCCTGGAGATTACGAGAGCTCTCGTCACAGATCCGACATTACTGATGTTAGACGAGCCCTTTGCAAATATTGACCCCATTTCCGTTCATGAAGTCCAACAAATGATTAAACATTTAGCCCAAAAAAATATCAGCATTTTAATTACAGACCATAATGCTCGCGAGATATTTTCCATCGTTGATCGGAGTTATTTAGTGAGTGAAGGAAAAGTGATGCTGTCGGGAACTGTTGAAGCACTTGTCAACAATGAAGATGCCCGACGCACATATTTAGGCACGGAGTTTAAGTTATAACTTCTTAATTTTTTAACGCCTTTAACTCGTATTTGCGTTCTAAATCGCTTTTAGGCTGATTGTAACGATCCAGATGCGTATTTTTGCGCCAGAACTAAGCTTTCATTTTTTGTCTCGGAAATGTATGAACATGCCCTTGACTGAAAGCTAAAAATCCGGCAACTCTTTATAGCGATTGGTCATGATTAGAGCGCAATCACAGTTTTAAAGTGTGGTAAAAACTGATAGGACGTGATTATAAATTAATTACAACCACGCCGTTATAAGACTCCTTACACATGAAGTTCATCCATATGCAAGGAGTAAAAAGTTATTTGCTCGAATGATGGTTAATTTCTTCTGGTTTGAAGAAAAACCTAATCTCTGCTTCTGCATTTTCGACAGAGTCAGAGCCATGCACTGTATTTTCTGTGACAGATTGGGCAAAATCAGCACGGATAGTGCCTTGTTCTGCTTTTTTTGGATCTGTTGCTCCCATTAACTGGCGATTTTTAGCCACGGCATCGTCGCCTTCTAAAACGATAAGCACCACAGGACCTGAAGTCATCATTTTTACCAAATTGTTGTAAAAAGGACGATCTTTATGCACAGCATAAAAATGTGCAGCTTGTTCAGGAGTTAAAGAAACCATCTTAAGACCCGCAATCTGTAGGCCATTTTTTTCAAAACGTGAGATGATTTCGCCGATATGCTTATTTGCAACTCCATCAGGTTTAATAATAGAAAGAGTTTGCTGTTTCGCTGTGTGGGCATCATCATGGGCAAATAAAGAAATCTGGCTCGCAAAAGCGACCAGAAGAACCAATATCATTCTTAGCATGTTAACCTCATTTTAATTAACGTGTTCTTGGACAAATTTCACCATTTTTAAAGAAATATTCTATTTCAATTTTGGCATTTTCTGCTGAATCGGAACCATGGACGCAGTTTTCATCAATCGTCTTAGCAAAATCTGCACGGATTGTTCCAGGAGATGCTTTTTGTGGATCTGTGGCTCCCATGATATCGCGGTTTTTTTGGATGGCGTTTGGCCCTTCCAATACCATAACTAGGACAGGACCTGTGGTCATGAAACTGACGAGATCGTTAAAAAATGGACGACCCTTATGCACTGCATAAAACCCTTCAGCATCGCTTTTGCTTAAATGTTTCATTTTAGCAGCGACTACTTTTAAGCCATTTTTTTCAAAACGCGAGATGATATCTCCGATGTGATTTTTGCCTACTGCATCAGGTTTAATGATAGAAAGTGTTTGTTCTTGTGTTGTCATGGTCTTTTTATTTCCTCCTTTAAAGGTTATTAAATAAAGAGATAATATAGCAAATCAGTGAAAAATAGACATCATCAAACAATAATTTTGAGGTAGAAGATGAATTTTAAGCAAAAGTTAGAGACTTATGCACAGCTATTGATTAAGCACGGACTCAATGTACAGCAGGGACAAATCGTCAATATTACCGGAGAAATATACCATCGTGAATTAATCGGTTTGCTTGTGCAGGAGGCTTATCGTCGGGGAGCTAAGCAGGTCAATGTAGATTTTATCGATCCCTATTTAACTAGATGCCGTCTTTTAGAAACACAAGAAGAAAATGACCTTAGTTATGTTCCTCGCTATGTTGTTCAAAAATACGATGAATTTGTAGAAGAAAATGCAGCAGTCTTGCGTTTGATTGGAAGTGAGCAGCCCGATGCCTTAGCAGATTTAGATCCACAAAAAATTAATACACTTTCCAATAGTAATTTTAGGGCCTTAAAGAATTATTACAAGGAAGGTGTGAGTCGTTTAAAAGTACAATGGACTGTGGCTGCTGCTGCAACTCCTAAGTGGGGAATGAAAATTTTTCCTCATCTAAACGAACAAGCGGCTTACGAAGCTTTATGGGAAGAAATTTTTAAAATTTGTCGTGCTGATCAGATGGACTGTCTAGAATTATGGAAGAAACATAACGAGATTTTACATAAGAGGGCTAAACATTTAACAGATTTAAAGATCCGTGAACTCCATTTTGTGGGTCCAGAAACTGATTTGAAAGTCTATTTAAGTCCTAAAGCTAAATTTGTGGGCGGAGGGAGCCAGGGGCCGCGTGCAGAGTTTGAACCCAATATCCCTACAGAAGAATGTTTTACAACTCCAGACTATCGCTTAACAACAGGTAAAGTTAAAGTCACACGACCTGTATTAGTGAATGGAAAATTGATTAAAGGTTTACACCTTGAATTTAAAGAGGGAAAACTGGTGCATTTTGAAGCAGAAGAAGGCAGAGAAAACTTTGCCCGTTATGTAGATAATGATGCTGGATCGCGCTATTTAGGAGAAGTTGCTCTTGTAGGCACAGATTCACCCATTTTTCAAAGTGGGAAGATCTTTGAAGAAATTTTATATGATGAAAATGCAGCATGCCATATTGCGATTGGATTCGCTTATAATCTTTGCCTTGAAGGGGGTCCGCAAATGTCGCAAGAGGAACTGGCTGATGTGGGATGTAATGTCAGCACCGTACACGTAGATATGATGATTTCTAACGAACATGTAGATGTTGAGGCTACGACTTACGATGGACAAAAAATTAAGTTAATACAAAAAGGTGCTTGGGTCAATGTGATCTAAAAATTATTATAGAGGTGTTTGTGATAAGCAAACATCTCTAGTTAGTGTGCTCAGGGAGATCAAAAAAATCTTTGAAGGCTTGCCCAGTCACATCCCGACCAATAGCTGCAATGGAGTCCAGTAATGGAACATGTTTAGGACAAACTTTAGAACAATTTTGTGCATTTCCACAGTCGCTAATTCCGCCTTCTTCCATGAGAGGGCGTAAACGCGATGCTTTTTTCATTTTACCTGTGGGATGTGTATTGAAGAGACGTACTTGTGCAAAAATTTGAGGTCCCACAAATTTCGACTGTTGATTAGATTGAGGACATGCTTCTACACAACAGCCGCATGTCATGCATGTGGAAAGTGAATAGCGGACTTCTTGTACCTCTTGGCTCATTTTTGGCCCAGGTCCACGATCATAGGCTCCATCAGCATCAATCCACGCTTGAACTTTTATTAGGTTATTGAACATTCTGGTTCGATCCACAATCAGATCACGCACCAGGGGAAATTTAGTGAAAGGCGCTAAAAGAATGGTGTCACTAGCTGTTTCGTTTAAAAGTGTTTCTACAAGAGCTGTGCATGATTGTCTAGGCCGTCCATTAATTAACATAGAGCATGAGCCACAAACTTCTTCCAGGCATCCCGCCTCAAAGCTCACGGGCTCTACCTGTTCACCACTTTTATTATAAGGATGACGTTGAATGTACATGAGAGAAGAGATAATATTTGAGCGTGGGATGATGGGCAGTTCAAAGTCTTCCCAGTATTGATTACCAGGTAATCCTCTAAATACTCTAAGAATGAATTTTTTTTCTTGCATTGCTCATACCTAAATAGGAAGTTGAATATTGGTCGGCACGTTTTTTATATGCGGTTTTATCCTCTTGGCGTGTGTGTAATTTCTTTCAATGGGATCAAAATGCCGCAAATCCACTTTTTCATAACTAATTAAAGGCTCGTCTAAAGAGTAAGAGGCAATGGTAGTTTTTAGCCAGTTTTCGTCGTCTCGCTTGGTGTAGCCATCTTTATAATGTGCTCCCCGAAATTCATTGCGCAAAAGTGCACCCTTTGTCATCACTAAAGCAAGTTCCAGCATGTATTTAAATTGATTGGCAAATATATAGGATTGATTGGCAACTGAGGATCGATCCTGTAGGCTGATATTCTTATATCTTTCACGAATATTTTTTATTAAATTTAACGTTTCTTGTAGGTCTTTATCGTTGCGTTTAACTGTGACGTGTTTGACCATGGCATCGGCTAATTCATCATGCAGCTTAAAGACGTTTTCTTTACCTTTTCGCTCGAAAAGCTCATTTTTAAAATCTTCTTCATGAGTTAGTGCCTTGGAATAAACAGAAGAATGAACGTCTTCATGGTGTCTAGAGAGTGTTTCTATGTATCGGGGGATTTCATTCCCTGCCACTAGACCCCCAAAGATACATGATAGAAGAGAATTAGCTCCTAGACGATTAGCTCCGTGGAATTGATAATCAGCTTCACCTGCACAAAAACACCCCGGAATATTCGTCATCTGTCTGAAACGCTCATAACGATCTGCATCGTCAGCCGCAGGCCAATCTACCCAAATTCCACCCATCGAATAATGCACTGCAGGGAAGATCTTCATAGGAATTTTATGCGGATCCTCACCTGTGAATTTTGTATAAATTTCTAAAATAGATTCGAGTTTTTTCTGTTTCTCTGAGGGTAAGTGAGAAACGTCTAGATAGACTTGCATCTTACCATCTACACCCAATCCCATTTCACAAATACGCAAAATCTCTCGGGCTGCAATGTCTCTGGGGACTAGATTCCCAAAGGCAGGGTACAGTTCTTCGAAAAAATACCAGGGCTGGCCCGTTTGACCGCAAGGTACTGTCTTGCCTTCAGCCGTTGTAATGGATTTGCTTGCATCTCCATACACCCAAATACGCCCTCCTTCTCCTCGTGCAGATTCTGACATAAGACGTAATTTATCTTCTCCTGGTATTGCTGTAGGATGGATTTGAATAAACTCACCGTTTGCATATTTGACTCCTTGCATATACAAACGTCCGTTGGCCGCTCCTGTGCAGAACGTGGAGTTTGTAGATTTTTTGAAAATCAACCCGGGTCCTCCGGTTGCAACGAGGACTGCATCAGCTTTTAGCACCTCAAGCTTAAGATTGTATAAGTCCATTACAACAATTCCTCTCGCATGACCTGCCTCATCCAGGATAAGTCGCATAAATTCATGATTTTCAAATTTTTCCACACGTCCTTTAGCTTCTTGACGACGCACTTGTTCATCTAATGCATATAAGAGTTGCTGCCCCGTAGATGCTCCGCAAAAGGCTGTCCGATTGTATAGGGTGCCGCCAAATCGGCGAAAATCTAAATGACCTTCTGGAGTACGATTGAAGGGGCAGCCAAAACGATCTAACATATAAATGATGCCAGGTGCAGCTAAACACATTTCGAGCACAGGAGGTTGATTTGCTAAAAAATCTCCACCTTTTATCGTATCGTAAGCGTGAATGATAGGGGAATCATCCTCTCCCATAGAGTTAATCGCAGCATTAATTCCCCCTTGGGCACACACAGAATGTGATCTTTTGACCTTGGTCACTGAAACAATTTTTACGTGACAATCTAATTCAGCCAATTTCATAGCAGCTGCAAGGCCCGCGAGACCTCCACCGACAACGATCACTTGTTTTTTATTTTTCATTTTTCCAGTCATAAGTATTAATGTTTTAGGTTAACCCAATAGGTAAGCCATACAGCTGAAAGGCCCAGAATGCCTACAAGTACCATAAGTCCAACTGATACATTGAGCATCCATTTTTGTGATCGTTGGTTTAATGTCACTCCCCATGAGATGCAAAATGTCCACAGTCCGTTAAAGGCATGGTAGACTGCGGTAAGGACTAAAAGAGTGTATAGAACCAACATAATAGGCATTTTAAATGTTTCTCTTAGCATTAACAGTTCTGCCGTGCCAAAGTTATTTGCAACAGCCACAACTTCGTTGTCTTGCAACGTCTTAGTAAGTGCTTCAACGTTTTCTGTTTTTTTTACAAATTCTTTTTGAGCTTTTTTTTCCGTAAAATTTTCATTCGATTGTGTGTGAGTTGGAGACTGGCCATTTTTAGAAGATTCTCTAATTAAATGCTGATCAAATAGCTCGACATTCAAGCGCTCTGCCAGGGAGTGTATACCAGGGTCTGCATCGACTTTCACAAGATAATATTTATCAGCTCCTTGCTCCACTGTTACAGGTCTTTCCACGAAACGCATATGCACTACATGAGCTCCGATGCCAATCACTAAGAGCCATGCCGTGATTCTTTGCCAAGTGTAAGCTTTATTTCTTGAGTAAGGGAGATAAGGAGTTTTTCCATTATTTCCGTAGGAATTGTACTTGGCGGTAAATAGATACAGAATTCCCCATAAAGTATGGATCAGTAGAGGTAAACCTAAGATCAAAAATTCTAAAATAGGCAGATAAGGTAAACTCTCTAGAAAGTTTGCTGATTGGATAAACCCTTTTCCATCATCACCAATAAATAACGCCGCTTGTGAATTCACAAAAAGATGTTGGGTTAAAAAAATAACTAACCACAAACCTAACAAGGAATGAACTCTCCTCCAAATAAAAGCTTGCGGTACTGCAGGGGTTTCAAATTCAGCCATATTCTCTCATCATAAGAAGATAAAATTATAACTTAACAATCCTCCTGACGATTTACAAGAAATTTTTATAAAAGAAGCTGTCTATGCAACATTTGATTTATCATGAGTCACTTATAAACGACTTTTTATAAAACGGGAGAGGAAGCGCCAAGAAATTTTGCGCACTCCTGATGGATCCAGAAGATAGCGATCAAAGGGATAAAACGTACTAACCCATAGGGATCTTTGCAGGACTAGTTTCAAAGTATTGGCGGCTGTCGACGATGACAGTTTGAGACAACCCAGTGATCCCTATTAGGTTCACGATAAGCATGCCGGTGATGCAAAGGTCTGCTAAAATCCAAACCAGATCAACTTGAATTAATGCACCGAAAGGAATGAGAAGGATATAAACGTAGTTAAAACGACGGGCGAGGGACACCCCCCATAAATACGTAATCGCTTTTTCCGCGCAGAAGGCCCACGCAAGAATGGTGGTAAAGCCAAACATCAGAAGCGCGACAATGACGACATACTCGCCTATTTGGTGACCGAGTCCTTGACTGAAGGCATACGTAACCATATTAGTGCTTTGTAATCCTGGTTGTTGCCAAGCTCCAGTCGTGAGAAGAACAAGACCTGTCATCGTACAAACGACCATTACCATGAAGGGGGCAACAAGAGAGACTAGGCCATCGATAACAGGATGATCCGTACGCGCACTCGACTGAAGAATGGGGACGATTCCCGTGCCTGCATCAGTGGCAAAAATACCACGATTAAAGCCTATGGATAATGCTTTTAGGGTTGTTGCGCCTAAAAAACCCCCAGCGGAGGCTTTCCAACCTAATGCTGATTCAAACATGAGTTTTAAAGAGGGAAGGACTTGAGAACTATTTAAGAAAAGAATGACCAGTGCAAAAGCCAAATATAAAAAAGCTTTTAAAGGTACAATGACTGAGGCAAAACGCGCAATTCTTTGAATACCGCCGACTAGGACGAGACCGATCAAAGCGGCCAGAATAAGGCCGCAAGAGAAGGGAGAAATTCCGACTTTTTGCATGGGAAGAGTCATGGAGTTAATTTGCGCAAAGTTACCCACAGTAATGGCAGCGAATAGAGTCAGGAGGCAAAATAACTTCGCGAGCTTATTTAAGCCTAAGCCTTTACTTAAGTAATACATGGGACCTCCCACGAATTCTCCTTGATTGTCTTTATTGCGGTACTTAACTCCTAGGACACAACTTGCATATTGGATGGCTGAACCAAGAAAAGCGATGACCCACATCCAGACTAATGCTCCGGGACCTCCTGTGGAGATAGCTACAGCCATTCCTGAGATATTGCCAGTGCCGAAATTTCCAGCAAGAACTGTAGAAATGGCTTCAAAATGACTAATATTCCCTTGAGCATTTTTTTGCTGCTTAAGGAGGTGGGAGAAGCTCGTTTTTAATTTTAAAACCTGGAAACCTTTGAGTTTAATCGTAAAATAAATGCCTAAAAGGGCAATAAAGGGAAATACAATATAGAATGTTAGACCTTCATTGAATAATTCCAAGTACGCTTTAAGATTTATACTCATAAAACTCATTTGATGCTTAGGTTAGTCTAATAAAATAGAAAAATTTGATTTTGAAAACAAAACGATAAGATTTAATCAAGACTGTATTAAAACTTATGGCGAAAAGCATAACAAAATTGAACGTATCCTTCAAGGCAGAAATGGGGTAGAGGGGATGGACCTAAGTGCTCTCAAAATTTTGCCAACCAAAGCCATTTTTGAAAGAAGTCAATGATAGTGGCGTTGTGTCAGAGGGGAGGCAGGAGCTCATGCTGAAGTCTATAGTAAAATTGGCCGTGCTGGAACTTCAGGATTTCTTCTTCAGACCAGGATTCCTGAGACGAACGTTTATGTTTTTCAAAATGATCAATGAGTGATTTTTTATTTTCTGCCTGTACCTTTGTATCTTCAACGATGGATAGGCGAGATTCATATTGAAAAAATTTAATGCCTAATTTCTGACAAAAAAGACGTGCAATGCGATTATAATTTTGTTGCCACCGATGGAAGCGAGTGCCTGGGATATAAAAATTTTCACTGATAGGTTCGAAAGCATGGTGCCCTATTTCAGCTAGTTTCCTGTTGAAAGAAGGAAGGGTTCTTAACCAGGTATAATGAAAATCAAAGAATAGGGCAATGTTAAATCCAAAGTGATCTTGAGAAATAAGAGCCAGACGTTCCCACGATTGAGTGTCACCCTCTGGATAACGTAAGGCGTAGTCCTTAGCAAATAGAGGATTTTCTCGTTCTAAGTTTAATTCCATGGCTTGACAGCAGAGCTCAGAAAAGATGTCAGCATGATGTAAAAATTCAGAAGTTGAATAATTCTTATCTTTTTTTAAAAGAGATTCGAGTGTTTTATATTCTTTTTCGATCGCCTGATGAAAAGCATAAAGGATGGGGTGAGAGGCGGGGCTTTTCATAAATTTTTTAGGGATTTTTAAAGATCGATAGCAACGCCGAAGGGATGGGTAGATTTCAGGATTTTCTAAGGCTAATCTAGCATCGTGTATCAGGCAAGGGTATTGAAGAGAGGCGGCGTGAATATTCGGGTGTCCTTTTTGATCGACACAGGTTTTTCTCAGTCCCTCGCTCGCTTGGTCTAAAGAGGAAAAGGTTTGTAAGAAAATCAAAATTTTTGTGACTAGACGGATGAATGCATTTTTTTTTAGTAAGATTCTCTTACTTTCAATAAGTTTGCAAAAAAGAGGCGTTACATTCAAAGAGGTCGTGTCTTGGGTATTTTTTAATACTTTTTCTGTGAATTGAGCGACTTTTACGAGACTGGTTAGATCTCTCAAACTATCTGTTTTCTCCGGTCTGCAGGTGATCTGATGGTTGTAAATAAACCAAGATTGACCTGGGGGAAGAGATTGTAGATTAAATAGTTTGTTCATGAACAAGAATTTAGCATCTTTAATTTTTAAAATACATGTTTTTGCTGCGATTAATGTTTCTCTATGAATAATCAAAAATAAATATAAAAAAATAATTTAAACATAAAAAGCGTAGTTATGGATGATTATTCAATCAATCGCTGGGGATTGGGATATTTTTCCTTCAATGATCAAGGGCATGTGATCGTTAAGCCTGATCGTCAAGGTCCAGGAGGAGATTTATTTAAACTCACAGAGAAAATTGTTGAGCAAGGAATAGAAACTCCTGTACTTATACGCTTTGATGGGATTATCAAAGACCGCATGGAGAGCATTTACCGTGCATTTCAGTCTGCTATCTCTGAATTTCATTATCGTAACGCCTATGGGATGGCGTTCCCAGTTAAGGTCAATCCGCAAAGACATGTCGTAGAAACAATACAAAAAATAGGACGACCCTATAAATTAAGTTTAGAAGTGGGCAGCAAGCCTGAACTGATTGCTGTTTTAACCCTTGAAAATCAGCCTGACGCCTTACTCTTGTGCAATGGATATAAAGATGAGGAGTATATTTCTTTAGCTTTGATGGCCAGACGTTTAGGTAAACGGACTTTGATCATTATTGAACAATTTTATGAAATAAATTTGGTTCTGATGATTGCTGAAAAGTTAGGCGTTGATGCAGAGATTGGATTTCGTATGAAACTTTCTACAAAAGGCACGGGACGGTGGGAATCTTCGAGTGGAGATCATGCTAAATTTGGCCTTTTCCCTTATGAAATCGTAGACGGACTAAAAAAATTAAAAGAGGCTGGAAAATCACACTGGTTAAAGTTACTTCACTTTCACATGGGAAGTCAGATTACAACCATCGATTCTATTAAAAAAGCCCTCATTGAAGCCTCGCGGATGTACACGGAAATTTATTTATTGCAACCCTCCTTAGAATTTTTTGATGTAGGTGGAGGGTTGGCTGTGGATTATGCAGGTTTAAAAAACTCGTCAGATTCGTCCATGAATTACTCTATCGAAGAATATGCCAGAAATGTGGTGAATATCATAGGCAGTGCTTGTGTTGAAGCCTCCATCCCTGATCCGGTTTTAATGACTGAATCAGGACGTGCCTTAATTTCTCCCCATTCTGTACTTGTGACTGAAGTCATTGATGTTACGGCACCGGCGCGGGTGATAGTGGGGAATGAAACATTCTCGCATCCGCTGCTTGACGCTCTGAAAAGGATGATAGAGACCCTCAACATAAGTAATTTTCGTGAAACCTATCATGATGCGTTGGAGATCAAACAAAACATTTTAGAGGAGTTTGTATGTGGAAAATGTAATCTTCAAGAAAGAGCCTTAGGAGAAAAGCTCTATTGGTACCTGTTAAATCAGATTCAGAGTTATTACATAAAATTATCTGAAAAATCCGAGGAATTTGAAACATTGAATCAATTACTTCTAGAAACATATTTTTGTAATTTTTCTGTTTTCCAGTCTTTGCCTGATGCATGGGCGATAGGACAACTTTTTCCTGTCATACCTATTCATCGTTTAAATGAAGTTCCCTTTCATCGGTCTATGTTGGCAGATTTGAGTTGTGATAGTGATGGTAAAATCGAAACCTTTATCGGAGAACAAGAGCCTCAATCTTTTCTCTTTTTACATGATTATAAAAGTGTACCCTATTATTTAGGGATTTTTTATGTGGGGGCGTATCAAGAAATCATGGGAGGGATGCACAATCTTTTTGGTGATACTAATGTGGTTCATGCTGAGTTGGATGAAAAAGGGGATTGGAAAATCTCTAGAATAGTCGAAGGAGACACGATAGAAGAGGTTTTGCGTTACGTGCAATATAATGCAGAGCAACTCTTAGAACAGTTGCACTCTCGCATGGAAGAATCTATTAACAATGGACGTTTAACGAGACTGGAATCTGCTCGAATAAAAAAACAATTTAAAGAAGCTTTAGAAAGCTATACCTATTTGACTATATGAACGCAAAGATTGATTTACAAGGACACGGTGTGGAAGGGCGTTATGCAGGCCTTTCAGACCCTTATGGTACATTACCCTATGCAAAGATTGTGATACAACCGGTTCCTTTTGATCTGACGTCAACTTATCAAAAAGGAAGTGATCGCGGTCCCGAGGCTTTGATCGAAGCGTCGAGAAACATGGAATTATATGATATCGAAACGAATTCAAGATGTTATGTCAATGGGATTTATACGGCATTACCCATTTTAGCGAAATCTTCTGAGCAGATGATTGAATTGACTTACCAAGCCTCTAAAAATTTTCTTCAGCAGGATAAGTTCGTTGTCACTTTAGGGGGAGAACATAGTGTCTCTTATGGTGCTGTAAAAGCTCATGGGGAGTTTTATAAAAAGCTAACAGTTTTGCAATTTGATGCACATACCGATTTACAACCTTCCTACGAAGGAAATCCGTGGAATCATGCGTGCGTGATGGCACGTATAAAAGAACTTTCTCAGATTGATAAAATTGTCGCACTAGGCATTCGAAGTATGAGTGAGGAGGAGTTGCCGTATTTGGATCGGAAGAATACTCTCTTTTCTCATCATATAGAGGCGTCTAATGCATGGATGACTGGTCTTTTAGATAGGTTAAACGGTCCTATCTATATTACCTTTGACTTAGATGTATTTGATTGCTCTTTAATGCCATCTACAGGTACTCCAGAGCCTGGTGGTCTGGATTGGGCGATGACTCTAAATATTTTGAGAAGGATTTTTGCTGAAAAAAATGTGGTAGGTTTTGATGTGGTGGAGCTACTTCCTCGTTCTTGCAATCCAGCCCCTGATTATGTGGCGGCAAAGCTGGTTTATAAAATGTTAAGTTATAAATTTTGTAAAAGAGGTGAGCGATGAAGATGCGTCCATTTATGCAAAAAAACTTTAAGCATTTTAATGCTGCTGTATGTTTAGAAGCATCGCAAGCTTGGGTCGAGCTTCTAAAACAAAAAGGTAAGATGTTCATCGCACTAGCTGGGGCGATGAGCACAGCGGAGTTGGGCATTTCTTTGGCGGAGATGATCCGAATGGACAAAGTCCATGCGATTTCATGCACAGGAGCTAATTTAGAAGAAGATATCTTTAATTTAGTCGCGCATAAAAGTTATCGTAGAATTCCGCATTATCGCTCTCTTTCAAAAGAAGACGAGATTCGTCTTTTTAATGCGGGGATGAATCGTGTGACTGATACCTGTATCCCTGAAGATCAAGCGATCAGGCGAATTGAAAAAGAAATTCTTAAACTATGGCAAGAAGCCGAGCAAGCAGGTCATGCCTATTTTCCCTACGAATACATTTATCAATTATTAGACCTTCCTTCTATTCAAAAATCCTTCGAAATTCATCCAAAGAATAGCTGGGTATTAGCCGCTAAGTCTAAAAATTTGCCTATTTTGACACCGGGATGGGAAGATTCCACATTAGGTAACATCTTTGTTTCCCATGTAATCTCTAAAGAAATTTCTGACTATCGCTTAGTTAAATCTGGTTTAGAACAAATGTCTTTTCTTGCTAACTGGTATCAAGAGCAATCTCAGGAATTCAAATTAGGTTTTTTTCAAATAGGAGGAGGAATTTCGGGAGATTTTCCTATTTGTGTGGTTCCTATGCTTCGTCAGGATTTACATCAAAATGTTCCTTACTGGTCTTATTTTTGTCAAATTAGTGAAAGTATCACTTCTTTTGGTTCTTATAGTGGGGCTGTACCCAATGAAAAAATTACTTGGGGAAAGTTAGATTTTCACACACCCACTTTTATCATTGAGTCAGATGCCTCCATCGTTGCACCTTTAATCTTTCATTATGTTTTAGATTTGTAATCTCTTTGTTCTAATCAAGAAGCCAAGACGAACACACCTACGAAGAGATGTTGCACCGTAGGATCTGAACACTCACAGAGTCATTGGGTTTCAAAGATTTTTGATGTGCATCTAGCATTTGGAATGAAGAGGTTAAAAATACTTACTTGTTATAAAATTCTTGAAAAACTATGTTTGTTTCAGTTTCTAAAAAAACTCTTTAAAAAATTAAAGGAGAGATCACAATGGGTTTACCACCATATTCCCCGCCTTACCAATCGCCCTACTCACCGCCGCCATTTTCCCCAGAGCCAGCCCCGCCACCCATTGACCCACAACGAGGAGTACCCGAAGAGAGATGGGTAAGACAAGATTGGACAGGCCTCATGCAAGACCATGTGACTCACGAAGTGACACCTTTTGTTCATAATGAGTTGACAAGCCGAAAATTTGATTGTTTAAGACAAATTGTCGGAGCTATTTTTTGTGGGTTCCTTTGTGTTCCTTGTGCAGTCACTCGCTCAATCAGACACTGTAATCAGTTAAATCCCTTGCGTTTACCCTGTGGTGATAGCGAGCTCCCTATCACTGGTTTAGAGATGTGCTCCGCTCCGGATTGTTCTCAGGTTTGCGGAGGTGATACCAGAGGTTATGCTAACCTGGACTATACGCAATCTCAGGAACATGGTTCGGGATTTTCTAGGAAAACGCTTGATAGGTTTGCTATAGTCTCACTTTTTGCTTTAGGCTTGTTTGTTACCTTAAAAGTGACTGGTGTCATAGATAAAGTTCATATCGCTTAAAGATGAAAGCTCATCCATCCCAAGAAAGCTGTTTAACAACAGCTTTCTGATTAAATTCTCTTTCTAAGAGAGTCTCTGGAATGTCAAATTCTTATTATGCACTTAAACAAAAGTTTCAAGTAAAATAAAAAACTATCTCCAGTTTCCGATTTTTACACGAGTCTTTAGGGCTTTAATCTTGCATTAAAATGAAAAAGCCTGTTAAGAAAAAATTCATCGCCCTAGCTTATTAGATCGCCATGATATAACTTCTTTTGATTATAAGGCCTATATGATGAAAATTCTTGTGCCGACTGACTTTTCTAAGCTTTCAAGAGTGGGGGCGAATTATGCCATCCAATTAGCTAAAAAAATAGGTGCCGAGGTCGTATTATTCCATGTGGCACATTTTGAAACACCTCCTTTGACGCATATGATGTCAATAGCTGATGTGATAAAAGAAAATGTGATCCAAGATCTGACCGATCGCTGTCTACAACTGAAAGAAGAACTCCACACAATGGCTCCTGAAGTTTCAATTGCCATCCAAGTGGTAGAGGGCGGACCCTTAGAAGATCAGATTGAAAGCTATGCAAGTCACCATGCTATAGACTGGATTGTGATGGGGACGAAGGGAGCTTCTGGTCTTCAAAAAATGATTTTTGGTAGCCAAGCTTATGCAGTGATAAATAAAAGCTCACTACCAGTTATTTTAATTCCTGAGCATGCGAGATTTAAAAACTGGGAAAATATTGTGTATGCCTCGGACCTCATGCATCCTCAAGAGGAACTAAAAAAATTAATTCCCTTTGCGCGTTTATTTCATGCACGCATCCACTTACTCCATGTTTTATCTCCTGATTCTAAACAGCCTTGGGATGTTGTTAAATTACAAAATGCTCTTATCCAAGCTTGTCAGTATGAAAAAATAAATTTACAAGTTTCTCATCACTATGAGGTGGTGGAAGAGATTGATGATTTTATTGCAGACCAGCAAGCTGAACTCGTAGCACTTTTCACTCATGAATTCACGTTTTTTGAAAAAATATTTAAAAAAAGTCTCACACGCGAAATTGCTTTTCATACATGGGTTCCCTTACTGAGTATGAAAAAAGCTCATTAGAGCTTAGAGATAATCCAAGCGTTTTATTCTCTTTTTTAACACCCATGTAGTTAGTACTTAACAGTCTTTATTTCTTACTTATTTCGGTATCTATTTCTTTTATTTTGAAAATCCTGTATCCTTTTTACTTTATTAAATTAAATCTATTTCAAGTATGGACTTTATTCATCAACCCTATGTTCCCGGAGAAACGATTGCTGCCATTGCGACCCCGCCTGGGGAAGGAGGGGTGGCTATTGTTCGTATCTCAGGAAATGAGGCCTTTGAAGTGGCTGCTAAAATTTTTTCAGGTCCTATTCATACTTATAAATCCCATACAGCCCATTATGGACAAATCCATGATAGTAGGGGTGCACATGTGGATGATGTTCTGGTATTAGTGATGCGCGGGCGACGTTCTTACACGGGTGAAGATACTGTAGAAGTTCACTGTCATGGGGGAAGTTTAATCACTCGACATGTTTTAGAAGTGATATTAACGGCTGGTGCAAGAGCGGCACGGCCAGGAGAATTTACTTTTAAAGCCTTTATGAATGGCAAGATAGACCTTGCGCAAGCTGAGGCTGTCCAGTCTTTAATTTGCGCAAAAAATGATTATGCCCTAAATGCTGCCGAGGGGCAATTAAAAGGAACTTTGTCTACACGAATTTTAGGTTTTCAGGAACGTCTAACATTAATAGCAGCTATTTTAGAAGCATGGGTAGATTTTCCAGAGGAAGGACTGGAGTTTACTTCGATGGAAGAAATTTGCTTGAATCTGAAAACCATCCTTGATGAGATGCAGACACTAGCCCATACCTTTCATGACGGGAAAATTTTACATGACGGCCTCTCCCTTTGTCTAATTGGCCGTCCTAATGTCGGCAAATCCTCTTTGATGAATGCTTTATTAGATAAAGATCGCGCCATTGTCTCTCATATTCCCGGCACCACGCGCGATATCTTAGAAGATCAAATGCGCTTGAATGGATTAAATCTTAAACTTTCGGATACTGCCGGTATACGTCAAACAGACGAGCTGATCGAACAGGAGGGAATTCGACGTTCCAAAGATGCCATGAGTCAAGCGGATTTAATTTTATTGATATTAGATGCTACAAAGGGATTTACTGAGGAAGACCGGCTCTTAATTAAAGAAGTGGCTGATGCTAAGACAATTGTAGTGTGGAATAAAATTGATCTCCCCCATGATGTTCTACCTGCCGTTGATTCATTTACGCATGTAGTCCACCTATCCGCTAAGCAAAAAATAGGCTTAGATTCATTACGTAAACTGATTGATGAAGTCATTTGGGAAAATGGTCCTCCTTCTAAGGAAGAGGTCATGATTACGAATGTGAGACATTTAGAGGCACTAGAAAAAGCCATTCAGGCAGGAGAACAAGTCCTTGAAGGACTAAAAAACGGAGTGTCTCCTGAGTTTTTATCGATGGATATGCGTGCATGTTTAAGTGAATTGGGTAAAATTATAGGAACCAATATTTCAGAAGATATCCTTTCAGCGATATTTTCTACCTTTTGTATTGGTAAGTAAAGATGAATAGGCAAGAAAGGGCGACAAAAATAGCTAAGATTTTAAATAAACTTTATCCGAGTCCGCCTATTCCCTTATTGCATCAAGATGCTTACACCTTACTCATCGCAGTCCTACTTTCTGCCCAATGTA
The DNA here is from genome assembly GCA_001897225.1 of Chlamydiales bacterium 38-26. Lineage (GTDB taxonomy): Bacteria > Chlamydiota > Chlamydiia > Chlamydiales > Parachlamydiaceae > Neochlamydia. The sequence continues at coordinate 256,631 of MKSK01000001.1, read as the reverse complement.
CAGATAAATGTGTCAATCAAGTCACTCCCAAACTCTTTGCAAAAGCAGATAATCCTCAAAAAATGGCGGTTTTGACAGTTGAGGAGATACAAAATATCATTCGACCTTGTGGACTTTCCGAAAGAAAAGCAAAGGCTATTCACCGTCTCTCTGAAATCCTCTTGGAAAAATATCAGGGATGCGTTCCTAAGAGTTTTGAAGAACTAGAAGCCCTTCCAGGCATAGGTCACAAATCAGCTTCTGTGGTCATGAGTCAAGCTTTTGGTCAGCCCGCTTTTCCTGTAGATACGCATATCCAACGTTGTGCGCAGCGTTGGGGATTGAGCTCTGGAAAATCCCCTGCGCTCGTGGAAAAGGATCTAAAATTACTTTTTCCTAAAAGAACCTGGAATAAACTTCATCTTCAAATTATTTATTTTGCGCGTGAGTACTGTCCCGCGAGACAGCATCAATCAGATCGATGTCCGATATGTAGTTGGATAGTAAATGCATAGATGTAAAATAATATTTGAACTTTAATCCTTAAACTGCCAATAAATGATTTTATTAGACTTGTCTTGAAATCCTCTGCATGCCTTAGGTTGTTAGGGCTGTAAAGATTTTTTTTGAGATCTTAAGAGAAGACTATTTAAATAACGGGGTGGATTGAGGTATGATGAAAGCCGAAACGATAAAAAAATGTTTGCGTGTTTTTTTCTTTAGTGCCCTAGGTTTCATGGAACCTTTAGCACTCGCTGATGAGACTTCTCCTTTTTTATTTTCGGAAGTGCTTTCAATGGAAAGTTGGGAAGAGAAGCACGCTAGAGGGGTCCAGAACTTTCTTTTCCCGTTTAAATCCAATTTAAAATATCATTCTGTCCCCCATGAATTTTATGATTATCTTTATGCAGAAGATTATAGTTCTTTAGATCTAGACTTAATAGCCTATGAATTTAGAACATTAGAAACATTCGATCTTTCCAATCATCTTTTATTTGCCCAAAACGAGGTGAGTCAAAGGATCGCCGATTTAATGATTTCCTCATTAAATGCAGGGCAGTATTACTTTGTGGAAAATTTGATTCGTTTTCATGGACGTTCGATGCTATGGAGTGAGGATTTAGTGTCATGGATCATCTATCAATCTATTGAATGGAATCAGCCTAATCTAGTGGCGGCTTTAGAGAGTACATTAGAAGATAGATTTTGGCAGGATCATCCTTTTTTAGGTTTACTGGTTTCAATCACTTATCTACCCAATCATCAATTGGACGAAAATCATCTCGCCGTATTTTCAAATTTTAAACCCTTTAACTCATCTGAAAAAGTCATTTTATCAGGTATTTTTTATGCTAAGGGTTATTTATATTTAGCTCGGACAGCTTTAGAAGAGCTCGGATCTTTAACTGAGATAGACCCAGATCTGGCTTATTGTGCAGCTCAATTGTGTGAGCAATTGAACTTAGTGAATGAAGGTTTGGTGCTTATTGATGAGGCAAGAGATAAACAACCCGATTCGCCTATGTTGGATAAAGCCTGGCTTTTACTAGCAGCAGCTTCTGGAAAAACTAGAGAAGTCATGACCGCATTAGAATTAGAAGAACATGTCCCAGAGGAATGGTTGAGGACTCTATTTACTGCAGCTGCAGATTATCGCCACGATGTTTTGGCTTTAAAACTAGTACAATGGTTAAATCGTGACTATGGAAATGTTCAAAACCAGCATTATTTAGCGCAGGCTTATCTTTTAAACCTTAATCCCATTTTGACAATTAATCTGATTGAAAAGATGGGGGACAAAAAATCCTTGGCGGGGGACTTGCATCTACAAGCCTTGACGAAGGCTTCGGATAAATATTTAACCTATCGTCCGAAACTTAGGGAAGAAATTTTTCATCACCTTTCCCATTACCCGACCTCTCCTAAAGAACAACGTGAGTTAGCCTATCGGTTACTTGAATATGGATATCGAGAGGAAGCTTCTATATTATTGATGGATCTAGCTTATTCTCTCCCCTCGTCTCATGCGGATGTACAGACACTCCTCACTCTATGGGGAGATCCTTCTTCTTCTTCCTTTCAGTGGGTATTTAATAAAGCTAAGCGTGCTCAGGATAGTGAAAGAGAATTTTGGTTAAATTATCTGCAAGAGTATCATCAATACGCTATGCTGGCTGCTTTGTTTTCATGGGAGGATTTAAGCCATCCTTATATAGCTGATTTATACATAAAAACATTACAGCATCTGGAAGACTATGCAGAGCTTTCTCAGGTCGTCTCTTATCTTGGAGAAAGAGAGGAAAGCTTAGAACGATTAAAAAAAATAGGTGAACTAGCCAAGTGTTTAGATTGCAATGAGACGGTGGAGCGTATCTACTATAGAGCTTATCAAAAATCCCCTCATGATAAGGAAGTTTTGAAAGAGTTAGGATATGTTAGCGCAGCACTTGGAAAGTATGGGAACGCAGAATACTTGGCTAACCTTTATTATGCATTAGAACCTTCTGGAGAACCGCATTTTAACTATCATTATGCGCGTGTTTTAGAGAAAAATAACAAATTAAAAAGAGCAGAGGCTCTCTATAAATCTTTACTTCAGCAGCTGATGGCTGATTCGAACAAAGATACTCAATTACGTTTATTACAAGCACGTTTGCATCGACGTTTTAAACAGGCGCCAAAAGCCATTGAGATCTATTCCCAATTGATCAAGGAGCAACCTGATAATTTAAAAATTCGTGCAGAATTTGCCTGGGTTTTAATGGATTTGCAGTATTATCAGGATGCCAATCAAATCTTAAGTACAACGATAGAAAAAGATACTAAACAGCTTCATCAATTTAAATCGATCAAAGAATTTGAAAAAGCTCGAGAAAAATTGATCGCCGAATTGAATAAAACTTAAAGTTAAAAATTTATTTGCCTAAGAGAAGAATTTATCTGTAAGATAAGTTCTTTTGAAAACTTGTGTACAATTCTACAAACGAACAATTTAAAGTGAGAGGGGAGATCCATGTCGACAGGCACTATAGGTACATTTTCATCGAATACATCCAATGATTCTTATCGATATTTTCAAGGAACTTTAAATAATTTAGAGAAAGCTAAATCTTTTTTGATTAAATCTGGAGCTAATGGTTTTAAAGTGGAACAATGGGCTGAGATAAGAGGAATCTATTTAAATCGTCAGATTCAAGCATTAAAAGAGGCTAATCCCCATACAGATTTTGAAAAATTCATGCGTGAACATAAATTTACACACGATACTCTTCCTGCTATAGCGGTTAAATTGGGAGATACAATCTCCTTTCAATTACTCCTGATCCATGATACCCCGGAACAAACGCATTTTTATGAAGAATTGCCCCTCGATCTGAAGAAGGTAGCCCTCTATTTTGAACCTTTCAAAAATGCTTGTGGAATTGAAAAAAATGATTGGACGGCGGGCGGTGTAGATAGTAAACTAGGGAAAGATTTCTTTGAAAGAGTTTCTGAGCGGACAAAAGTGTGGGGCTCAGAAGGTTTTTTAAGGATGGCCTATCGCGATCGTGTGGCAGGTCTCTTGATGTCCTTGCGTCAAATGCATGAAACCCAACAAATCCACACATTTGTTTTGTATGGTCCCAAAAGTGAATTACTTTTTTCTCCAAGTCCTTTTTATCAAAATCATTCTGTTACCATGAATAATTCTCAAGGTCCAATTATTATCGAGGAACCCACATCTGACAGTTCAGAAAAAGAGCAAAAAATAGAGCAGCCCTTATCTCATTTTGTTCCATTAACTTTACTCGATGAACTCAAAGCTTTAGGCTTTCATGTGATTTGTCAGAAAGAAGGAGACATTGATCGAGTAACAAAAAAGGTCGCTTTAAGAGCATTGTACGCATACTTAGCCCAAGCTGATAAAGAGAAGCCCTTAAAAGACATGGCTGTGATGAAAATAGAAAATTTTACTGTAGCGGAGCTGTTAGATGACCTGTACCTTTCCTTATGTAGCCTTAAAACAGACTGTGAAAATTTGATCCAGCAAGCGGAAGCCGCTGATAAAGAAATAACAGATGTGTCTAAACAGAATAAATATTCTTTGTCAGACCAGCAGATGATGCATTATCAAGAGGTTTTTAATGCTTTTGAACTTAAGTATAACCTTATTAATGATGAAGTGAATTTACTAAAAAAAGCGGTGGCTAAAGTTGTAGAGTCCTATGGAAATCAACTAGTTAAAGCTAAAGAAAATGCAACACTTTTCTCTAGTATCCAGTCGCTGGGTTGGAAAAAATTTAACCATCATTTAAATCGTTTAAAATTCAAAATTGATAATAAGGGGGCGAGTACGGGCTACAAAGGGGTTTTCACGCAAGGGGTATCCTCTTACGTGACTTCGTTTATCGTAGCGCAGCAAGTCTTCCCGCCGATTTGCTTTGAATAGCTTTATATACCTTGATCCGTAACTATCTGCAGATAGATAGAATAACGTCTTTGCATTACAGTGCATGCAAAGACGTTATTCACCATTAGGTGCGGTTGGCGTAGTTAGCTTCCATCCACGTTAAATATGCTCCCGAGCGTATGTTTTCAATCCAATCGGGATGGCTTAAATACCATTGAATAGTTTCTTGGATCCCTTCAGAGAAATTATGATCCGGCGTCCATCCGATCTCCTTTTTGATTTTTGTACAATCAATAGCATAACGGAAATCATGTCCGGGTCGGTCTTTGACATAGGTAATTAAAGAAGAGTAGACATCCGGATGAACTTTATTCATCTCTGCTAAGAGGCGAATGATTTCATGGATAAGTTCTATATTACGCCATTCCTCTTCGCCCCCAATGTTATATGTGTCACCTTTTAGTCCATGTTCTAATAGCATCCATAAGGCTTTAGCATGATCATCGACATAAAGCCAGTCACGAACGTTTGTCCCTTGACCATACACTGGTAATGGTTTCTGAGTCATACAATTCATGATCATGAGCGGAATCAATTTTTCTGGGAATTGATAAGGGCCATAGTTGTTACTGCAATTGGAGATACAAGTTGAAATCTTGTATGTTGTGCCATATGCTCTGACAAGGTGGTCAGAGGATGCTTTAGATGCAGAATAAGGGGAGTTAGGAGAATAAGGGGTATTTTCTGTAAACAAACCTTCATCCCCTAGGCAGCCGTAAACTTCATCGGTAGATACGTGGTGAAAGTGAATGTGTGGCAGCTTACGTACAACTTCTAAAAGATGAAAAGTTCCCATCACATTAGTTTCAATAAAAGCTTGAGGACCCAGGATGCTGCGATCTACATGGCTTTCAGCAGCGAAATGAATGATCGTATCAATTTCGTGTTCACGGCAAAGATGTTCAACGAGTGCCTCATTGCGAATATCCCCTTGTTGAAAGCGATAGCGGGGATCCTTATCCACTTCTTGAAGGTTTTGAAGATTTCCTGCATAAGTCAGAAGATCAAAGTTTAAACAAAGTCCATTAAAGTTGGGCACTTTTTTTAAAAGATAACGAATAAATGCAGATCCTATAAAACCCGCGCCCCCTGTCACTAAAATATTATTTACTTTTCTTTTTGCTTGCATCTTTTCTCTCCTGAAATGAGCGAGTTTTATAACCTGTGGTTAGGTATTTAAAGTTCTAGTGGATGACACTCCATCCGCATTTTCATGTTAAATTTTTTTATTTTTCTTTATCGGCGATTTCTATGAGATATTGGCCGTATCCGCTTTTACCTAGACGTTCTCCAAGTAAACGTAGTTGTTCTCTTGTGATAAATTTTTGACGATAAGCGATCTCCTCCAAGGCGGCAATACAATGTCCTTGACGTTCTTCAATGACTTGCACGAAGTGGCTGGACTGCATGAGACTTTCGTATGTTCCTGCATCTAACCAGGCAAAACCCCTTCCCATGATATTGATCGAAACCTGACCCTTTTCCATGTAGACCCTGTTTACATCAGTAATTTCTAATTCTCCCCGTGCGGAGGGTTTCAAATTTCTTGCGATCTCTACGACTTGGTTATCGTAAAAATAAAGACCTGTCACAGCGATATTTGATTTAGGGTTTTTGGGTTTTTCTTCAAGAGAGGTGACAATCCCTTCTTCGTTCACTTCAGCGACCCCATATCTTTCGGGGGATTTGACTTCATACCCAAAGAGGGTGGCCCCTACTTTTTTAGAAACAGCCTTTTCAAGCAGAGGTCCCAAGTGATTGCCATAAAAAATGTTATCTCCCAAGATTAGACAGACCGAGTCATCTCCAATAAAATCTTTGCCTATGATAAAGGCTTCTGCTAAACCGTTAGGCTTATCTTGTACTGCGTAATTGAAACGGACTCCATACTGAGATCCGTCTCCCAGTAAACGTTTAAATAAAAACTGTTCTTCAGGGGTTGTAATAATTAAGATATCTTGAATATGGGCAAGCATTAAAACAGAAAGCGGGTAGTAAATCATGGGTTTGTTGTAAACAGGGAGGAGCTGTTTAGAGACGCCTATTGTAAGAGGATGTAAACGCGTTCCACTTCCGCCAGCTAAAATGATTCCTTTCATGTGTGCCTTACCATTAACAAAATTTAGGTTTAACGAACTTTTTGACCCATTTTGCTCATAAATGAGCAGTACAGGTTTGAAGGGAAGGATGTTATTGAGGTTATAGGAATTTGTCAAGTCTGACTATGCATCTCTTGGCAGGCTCAAAAATCTAGATTTTGAGATGACTCTTTTTCTTTATAAAAAATTTATATTTAAATGATTTAATATCTTATAATCATAACAAATATATATAGGTATTTTCGATGACTTGTGAAGTAACTATTGGAACATTTAATATTCTAGATCCAGTCTTTGCTGAGAGACATAAGCAGCCCCAAGGTTTAAATAGCCAGGGTCGATCGAATTGGGACAGCAGAGGTCCACGCCTCATTACATGTATAAAAAACTCTAATCTTGATGTAATCTGTTTACAAGAGGTGAGCGAGGTCTCTAAAAAGTATTTCGAAAAATTTACACAAGACACCTATGTCATACTCTGGTCCAAACATCAAAGCCGTCATGATGGGGTAGCTATTCTCTATAAAAAAGATAAGTTTAAGCACATTGCCTTTAAAAAATTTCCTAGTGAAGGCCTTTGCGCATCTTATGTCGATTTACAGGAGAAAGCATCAAAGAGTGTGATTAGAGTGGCTAGCTGTCATTTATTGGGCGGGCCCGCAAAGGGACCTGTGCATTCAGGTAAAATTCAGGTCGATAAATATGTAAGTGAGGTAGAAAAGCAAGAGTCTTCGCAGTCCTATACCCTTGAGGCGAAAATTTTTGCAGGAGACTTTAATGAAGCTAATCTGCAATCAGAAAAGTTCCAAGCACTGAAAGGGTATTATGCTACAGATGGATCCTCAATGATCACTGAACCTGACAAGAATAGAAAAATCGACTGGATTTGGGTGAATTCGAGAGGATTTTTAAATCAATTAAAAGTTGTACAAGAGGATAATCTGAGTGATCATCGATTACTGGCGACGAAGTTAACCTTGCCTATTCAAAATTCAGATGTCCCTCCCAACCAATCTCAACCGACAGATGGATCAAAGATCAAAAGACACCCATCTTCAAAAACTATAAAGCCGTTACAATCTAGCGTCTGGCAGCGTTTCAAAGCATTTTTTTTGAACATTTTCAAGGCAATTGCTGATCTATTCAATAGAAAACGTTAATCTATGAACTAGCCATTTTCCATGCGCATCACCTCTGTTTTTTGCGCATGGATAGAATAATTCATTTCTATCCATATTTTTCGTAAAAACAATTTTTTGCTCAAAACAAGTTTCTAAAAGAAGTCTATTGACATTTTTTTTTGATGCTTTATAAATGAATTATTTGAAAGTGCTAACATTCTCGAGATGTCACGGAATTGTAATGAATCGGCAGACTCTGATGAAATAGAATCTCCAGGCAGATGTCTCCTAAACCTAATATTAAGAGTAGATATGAAAAAATTTATATACGTTCTTCTTTTATTTCCTTGTTTGTTAACAGCTAATCCTTTTGACAATTTTTCCATCGCTAGTCTTTTAGATCAGTGGAGCGCTGAGGGGCGGGTGGCCTACTACTATCCAACATCCAAAAAATTTAGACGTATCTTCCCAGAAGGAGGAGTCGACTATCAAGTTGAAGTCTCGAAAAGAGTTTGTAATGAGTGGTTCGTTTGGGCGAATACAAGTTGGTTTCATAAAAAAGGTCATTCTAAAGGGATTCGTTATCGCACTCGCGTGGATTTCATTCCTATTAGTTTAGGTGTAAAAAAAGAATTTTGTTTAAAAGAGAATCTTTCAGCTTATTTAGGGGCAGGCGTGACTTATTCATTATTACGTATTAGAAATTATTCTTCTTATGTTAGAGGGCATTCGGACAAAAATGCCTTTGGCGGTATCCTTAAATTTGGCGTGAATTACAAAGTATCTGATAGCATGTATGCAGGATTTTTTACGGATTACATCTTTCAAGAATTCCATTTCCATGGTCATAGACATAATATTTACCGGCATAGTGTAAATGCGGATGGATTCAAAATAGGCGGCAACATTGGCGTACAATTTTAACAGTTGATGAATCCTTATTTCGTTTGAGACGTTATTTTAAAAGTGTGCGCAGATATTGAAATGACGTCTCAATCCACCTCTACAAAATATCTAACTTATAATTTTTAAGATAAACCTTTTTTATTTCGCATTTTATCGTGGGTCTTTAGTCTTCGACTCTTTCTACAGAATCAAGATAAAGCAGAGAGGATTCTCTCTACTTTGTCTTCTGGATTTTCCTTGCTGTCTACACTTCCATAGCCTTGGGATAATTTCATAAGCTTACAACATGTATAAAGCTTTTTAAAAGGCGGGAGAAAAAGTGCTTAGCTTTTTTAGTTGATTAATGTCAGGAATTTTGGAGTAATCCAGGACATTCTCGTTATTTTGATTACCTTTAACGAGAAGGCCCAGTCGACGTCGGTTATTTTTCCCCATAAATTCTTTGCTGAATTTTAAAAATTCCGGATAAGTCAATTCTTTAAGACCTTTAATCCTTTGATCGATCCAGTCGAAGCGGCCCTCGTATTTGAAGGCTAAGGTTTGCAATAAGTCACCCATGGCTTCCAGATTATTCTGAGGTTTTTCTAGATCATGTAAAAGAGAGGCTTTGATTGTTTCAAAGCTCTCAGGGGTGAGAAATGTTTTTCCCATTTCTTGCAAGAAATTTTCAATAAATAGTTCAAAACGTGCCAGTAGGTCGCGTGGATCATGAGTATTAGACTGGACAGCAAAAGCATTGAATAACTTGCGTTCTATTTCTTCTCCAGCACTGAACACCAAATACCCCGTTTGTTGTTTAGTGCGCAGATCAGAAAAAAAAGGCTCATTCATCGCGTTCATTAAGACCTGCTGTGCAGCGCGATTTTTAAAATTATATTCTGGATATTCAACCGCTAAAAGAGCTGCGTTTCCTTGCGCAGAGATTTTTGTCTCATAGATGAACGGCCCTCCCTCATTGGGTAGAACAATGACTTCGGCTTTTTTCTGATCCCTTTTAGGATAAGGCTCACTAGCTAATGACTTTAATAACTTTTCAGTGAATTCCTCTGCCTGTGAATGCGTGACATTTCCGTATACGATCCCTTCCACAAACGTTTTATCAAATAAATGCTGAAGTTCTTCATTAAATTTTGCAAAAGAAAGTTTACGCATAGCAACGGCTTTTTGCGCTTCTTTTACATAGTCTTTATAGGCCACGCTGTGAAAGAGTTCTTTTACTCGTTTTAAAGGCGTTTCTTTATTGAAATTATGATACTGCCTAAGCAAAGATTGTTTATAGAGTTTGAATTTTGACTCAGGAATGCTAAGCTCTTTTAATTTTTTCACAATTTCATCAAATAATAGAGCTGCTTTATCATTGTAGCCTGTCAATTTGAGGGTTATACCAAAATCTGAGCGGTCCACACTATAATCTAATCCTGCAACAGTAGCTGGATAGCTGAATTGATTGAGCATCTCCTCTAAGGCTTTGACATAAAGATCTCCAAAAACCACACTTGTTGGATTTCCTTTATCGATGGAGGGAGTTTTAATATTAAAATAGAGGTAGAGCTTAGGAATCTGATAACGTTGATCTGGCGCAAAATAAACGGTGCCTCTTTCGCTATTTAAAATTAAATCTGGCGAGGGCACAAGAGGCAATTCTTTTTCAGATAAAAGCGTCTTATGATAGAGATCTAGGGTTTGTGGTAAAAAGGGATTAGCCACGGGCAAACGAATTTGAGGGATCGGTTGAGCTTGAGACCACTCTTTCATTTTTTCTGAAGGAATAGGTTTTATGGCGAAACGTACATGCAACCAAGGCTCTTCCTGATTGGGTTGTACACCTGTTAAGGCTGTTGGAGCTTTGATTAAAAAACGGCCATTTTGTGGGGTCATAAAATTGAGCAAAGCTGAAACATCTTTAGGACTGAATTTTTGAATGATATAACTTTTTTCAGGATAGCTGGAGAGATCCTCACGGTTAAGTAATTCAGCATTTTTCATGGCAGTACTAAAAGCATCTTCGCGTTTTTGATATTCATATTCAATGGTATTCACTTGCTTCACCTCATCAAAGATTGATTGAGGAAACTCATTTTTTCGCATCAGGGCAATAGTTTGAAAGCAGCGTAAAATCACTTGATCGATCTGTTGCACACCCTCATCAGTTAATTCAACTTCAATGAGAAGAATAAGATTTTTTCCCCCAATCTCAAAAGTATTACAGCCGATACTTTCTGCTAGATGCGCTCTCTTGAGTTCGGTTAAAAGACTTTCTTCCCCCTCATGACCAAGTACATGGCAAATTAAACGATCGGGTCGGGTATCCTTCATCTCAGAAAATTCAGGAGGAAGGTCCCATGCTAGGGTAAGCGTGCGCACATTTTTGATAGGCTCTATATAAATATACTTTCCTTCTAGCTCGGGGTTGGACAGCGGCATATCAGGAATAAAAGGGCTTTTATGACGATTAGGGACTTCACCAAAGTCTTCTACCGTCATTTTGACTAAATCTTCCATAGGTAGATTAGACACAACAAATAAGCGCATGAGGTTGGAGCTATAATGATCTGCATACCATTGCTTTAAAGTTTCTTGCGACACAGCGCTTAGAGTACTTGAATTACCCATAGTAAAGCGATAATTGGGATGTTTAGGGTTTTCAATTCCTTTTAAAACCATGACTTCGCGGATATCATCGTTTTCATAATTTTTAGCATACTCTTGATCAATGGCGTTTAATTCACGAGAAACACCGGATGGATTGAAAAGAGGTTCTTTAAAAAAATGGGCAAATCGATCGAGTGCTGCCGGAAATGCTTCGTTATCTACGGAAAACATGTAGGCGGTATAATCACTCGTTGTAAATGCGTTTGTATATCCTCCATGCTCTGAAATAAAACTCTGATATTCTGATTCGATGGGATACTTCTTTGTGCCTAAAAAAAGCATATGCTCGAGAAAATGAGCAATCCCGGGGTATGCATCTGGATCTTCCCAGCTACCTGCTCCCACAGTGATAGTGGCCGCAGACTGGTCGGTCTTTGGGTCTGAAATAAGAAGAGCTTGAAGTCCATTTTCTAACTGAATTTTGAGCACTTTGCGCTCTGAAAATGTAGGTGTTTTTATTGGTAGCAGGGCTGTATCTTCAATAATTTTATACCCTTTGTCTGGGGTGGCTTGTTCCTTTGCAGAAATCTGTGTACCTTGAAAGGTGAGTAGCATAGCTGTAACGAGTAAAAACAAACACCGCATATTCAAAACCTTATTCTTAAAAAGTGATTTAAAAAATTAAATATAGGCGATTCTAGATAAGAGAAACAAGTAAAAAGAGAGAGGGGTTGAGTAGGGTAAAACTCTCTTATTCAAATGATTTTTAGAGGGATTCAATAGGTGGAATCCCTCATATATCGCTTCCTAGGGGCGTTCAAATTTTATTTGCAGTATCTGTTTTTTCTCGTCTTTCTCTTGCGATACGTGAAATTTTGTTCCAATTTCCCATGAGTCCCATGACGCTACGCATCTCTTTCACGGTTTCATTGGAAACTTCAATCATTTTTTGAGTCCCTTCATAGATAATTTGTTCTACCAGGCCTTTATCTTCTGCAAAATGTTGACGACGTTCTCTAATCGGATCTAAAAAAAGATTTAAGGCATGAGAAAGTTTTTCTTTAACCTCTACATCACCTACAGTGCCTAATCGATAACGATTCTTTAAATCTTCGACTTCTGCTTTGTCAGTATTAAAAATATCATGGTAAATGAAGATGGGGTTGCCTTCGACTGTGCCGGGTTGGTGGGCATGGATGCGGTTAGGATCGGTGTACATGCTTTTAACCTTTTTTTCGACAGCTTTGCGATCATCCGATAAAAAAATGCAATTCCCTGCCGATTTACTCATTTTGCCTTTATTATCGGTACCTACTAGAGTGGGCGTGCTGCTTATAATGGCTTCAGGCATGGGAAAGACTTCTCCATACAATTGATTGAAGCGTCTTGCGATATCTCTGGATAGTTCAATGTGAGCCTCATTATCTTTTCCCACCGGAACAATTTCAGCTCTAGGCATGAGAATATCGGCGGTTTGCAAAATAGGGTAGCCGACAAGTCCAAAAGGAACACTCTCTGGATCCATGTGTGCATTACGCGCCATTTCTTTTAAACTTGGAAGGCCTGTCAAGCGATTTAAAGAAATCATCATCTCAAAAATAAGGTTCATTTCATAGACTGCAGGAGTGGCTGATTGTAGATAGATCGTGGTTTTTAAAGGATCTATTCCACAGGCTAGATAATCTAAAACCATTTCTTTGACATTTTCGCGGATTTTTAAAATATCTTCTTTTGAAGGTTTTGTTGTCAGCATGTGGAGATCAGCAATGATTAAAAAACATTCATATTGATCTTGGAACGAGACCCTATTTTTTAATGAACCCACATAATGTCCTAAATGTAGTAGGCCTGTGGGACGATCTCCAGTCAACATTTTTTTTCTGCTCATACAATAAATCCTCTAAAAACTTTGTTCTATTTGTATTAATCCTAACTGATTGCCCAATTCTAAGAGCATGACAAAAAGCGAAAAAAGCATCACAAATACTAAAGCTGTTTTGCCTCCCGCGGTCTTGTATCCCTTTTGGTCATGTGACCAGTAACGTTTAGACCAAGCCATTAATGCGGGTAAGAGTCCGAGCAAAGTCACCACACCAAAAGCACCTGCATATTCTAAGGCGGTTAAAAATGCACGGGGATCTGAAAGCGCGAACACGAGCGGAGGCGCAAAAGTAAGAGCAAATGCGATGAGACGCCCTTTAGAGGAATGGTTAATTTTCAAACTATCTCCTAGGCAATCAAATAAACTTAAGGAAACACCGAGAAAGCTAGTCACAATAGCAAAGAAGGAAAAGATTCGTGCAATGAACGCAACATGAGAGTTGCTTAAAGCTTCGGAAAGCAAATGTGCCCCGTTGGACCCTTGCGCATACCCTTCTGAAATACTAGGGTACCCTTTTAAGGGAATAATTCCTAAGCTGAGTACTTCCCAAAGTATGTAAACCACCAATGGAATAAATCCTCCCAACCAGATAGCTCTTTTTAAATTCATCACATCCCGATCCATGTAGGCCGTTAAGCTGGGAATAATGATATGAAAGCCAAAAGAAGTGGCAACTATCGATACGGCAATCAAAAGGTATTTTGGATCTGTATGTTTAAGGAGGTTCACTTCCACGTGAGGGGAAAGGAAGATAACTAATAGGACATAAGCCAATATAAGACCCATCATGAGGACTCGATTGAGATAATCCACTGAGCGTGTTCCTTTGTAGATAAAATAGCCAAAAATCAAGAGTAGGGGCAAAGCTCCCGACCACGAAGGAAGCATATTTCCTGTGAGGCTCTCTATCCCTTCGATAATGATGGGACTACTACCTGCTAAATAGGCTGTAGTCAGTGAATAAAGTAAAAAAAGATAGGTGATCCATCCGAGCCACTCTCCCGGCTTTCCTAAGGTTTTTTTTGCCATGCTAATGAGATTAGCACTACCCTCCATAGAAAGATTGACCTCAAGAAGTAATAGCGCTGTATAGGTCATATAAATCCAAAACAATCCTAATAAAAAAACAGAGGGTAAAAATCCAGCAAATCCGGTGATAACGGGCAGAGCTAACATTCCAGCCCCTATGGTTGTTCCGGATACAAGTAAAATACCGCCTATTAATTTATAACGGCCTGTTTGCATTTGAAGTTCCTTTTAATAATTAATTGTTTGGTAAACTTGTAACAAAAGTACGCCTAAAGAGCAAAGCATGACCAAAACAAGCATGATCTTTCCTCCTGGGATAAATTGAGGGCCTTTTAATCCTTTATTGTAACGTCCAGACCAAACCATAAGAGCTGGTAAGATTCCAAAAATGATCACTGCCCCAAACCCTCCCGCATAATTTAATGCCATAAGAAAAGCCCCTGGGTAGATCAAAGAAAAAATATAGGGAGGAAGTAGGGCTAAAGCACATAGCAAAACCTTCCCAAAGCCTTTTTTGGGAATGCCAAGCCCATCTGCTAAAAAATCTACAAAGCTTAATGAGACCCCTAGAAAGGAAGTGACAATAGCAAAGAAGGCAAAAAATTGTGCGATGTCCACGATCCAAGATACACCCACAGCTGTTTTTAAAGCATGTGTAGCCATTTGTCCTTCATTCCATGCAGCTTCTAAACTTCCTTGGCCTTCTAGTGGAACGATGCCGAGGATTAAACGTTGCCATAGTAGATAAATCACTAAAGGAATAAAACTTCCAATGATTAAAGAAGTTTTAAGCCGTTGACTATCCTTTCCTAAATAGTGGGCGAGGCTAGGAATAAGATTATGAAATCCAAAAGAAACAATCATTGCTGGAATGACGAGGTACCCTGCAGACCAATCTTGATGTTCTAATAACTTCGTCTCTATATGTGAATTTCCCATCATAATCAATAAAACGTAGGTTAATAGAAGTCCTAGCATGAGTAAGCGGTTGAGTTTGTCTACGGCTCCTGTACCCATATAAATCATGAGAGCGAAAAGCATAATCATGGCCAATCCTCCTAACCAGTGAGGCAGAGAAATAGCAAAAAATGCTTCAAAAAAATCAATGAAAAGCTCATCACTGCCTGTTACATATGCGACCATTAAAGAATAAAATAGAAAGGCAAAAACGAACCAACTAATAGATTTACCGAGCTTTCCTAAAGTCCTATCTGCAAGTGACACGACATGGACATCTTCTTTAAACCAAAGATTGGCCTCTAAAAGAAGTAACCCTGTACAGAGCATAAACAGCCAACAAGCAATAAACATCAGAGAAGAGGGAATGTAACCAGCTTGAGCGGAGAGAACGGGTAATCCGAGCATACCAGCTCCAATGCAGCATCCTGAAATAAGTAAAATAGCGCCTACAGTACTGCCTTTCATAGCAAGGGGTTGATGATTCATAGATCCTACCAAGGATTGAGTGAGTTAATTTATATAGATAATAGGAGACAAATAGAGCGTAGATGTGGCTATTGCCACCAAAACAAAAAGGAAAAAGTATTGGATGCTTGCAGAGTTTGCATAAACAAAAAAATTGGGTTAATTAATTTTAGAATAGCAAAATTTACAGTTTTTTGAAAAGCTAAAATCTATTGTTGATGAATCGTAATGGCTTTCCTCATCTAAATCCTAGACTTTGACATCTAGGAGGAGGAAAAAATTACTTTGTCGAATGCTTTTCTGCGCGTCTTTGTTCTTGTCCCATCCGTCCCATATTGTAGCCTTCATAGTCCACGAATTTAAAAAATCTCTCGAAAGCTTGAAATTTTTCAGAAACTTGTCTTGCCATGCTTTGAGCCACAAAACGATAGGAGGGGTGTCCTGCTGCAGCTGACCGTAGTTCGCAAAGCCATTGTAAAGCCCTTAAATTCACTTGAAAATACCAACGAATATTATAAGCCATAGGAACAACATATTGAGCTTCTTCAGGAAGTTCGGCAGCGATCATCAGATGCACTTCCTTTGCTTTGTTCATTGCATGGACATAGTCTGCTTCTAATGAAGTGCCCATAATTTCTGGAGCGATATAAAATCCGTAGTCGCAGGAAAGTAGCTGTCTCTCTTGCGTCAGGAGACGGTGACGATGAAGATCTCGATAAGCGCCAAAATCAGTGATTAATTCAAAGGTGAAGTTGGCATGTTCAAGGGCTCTCGGAGATTTATGTCGGCGATTTTCTCTGGCATTGCAGCCAGCATCTAAAATGCGGATTAAGTCTTCTTCCGATAACCCACGACATAAACTCCAGAGATCTGTCAAACTTTTATTTCCGTTAGCGAATAAAAGAGCTGCGGCAACCTTGACTACTGCATCTTGATCATAGCCAATTAAGCGTACACCAGGTTCTAATGTTCTTTCTGGAAAATTAGCATTCAGGTTGGATACCACTTGCAAATCCGTGCGCATCGCTTCAAAAAACTTTGCAAAATTTTCATGGGTCCGGTGAGATTGTTCAGATCGACGTACAAATGAGGGGATCACTTTAGAAAGTTCTTCATACATTCGTTTCCCAATATCTTGCATTTCCGCGAGGTTATTACAATGCAATTTATGAATCATCTGCTCATAAAATCTTCCATTTCCAAACATTCCCATATTAGTGAGTGTTCCTGCAGGCAATAGACCTCGTAAACAGTCTAGAACTTTGGCTCTTAAAGCTGCCGTATAAGCGGCTTTAGACGTGCTTGGATCGTAGGGGAATTTTTCTTCGAATATTTGTGTAAGCGGGGGAATGAGTTTTGAATATGTTTCGAAAAGCAGATTACAAGTATTCACATAGATATCACGATAAGCAGAAGTCATCAAAATTGGTTCTCTATAAAAGAGATATTCTCCTTTGACCTTTTGATCAAAGAAAATATACCTTGTCGATTTCTCTAGAGGAGAACCCCCAATGCGACAATCTTCTATGTTTTTAGCAGCTAACATCGAGACGTTTTCTATGGCAAGATGGGCTCCCCCTAACTCTCCGATGGAATCATCCCCATAACCGTCTAAAATACGATCATAAAAATTTTGGGCCTTTTTTATGGCTAAGGATTGATCCTCTTTAGAAGAAGGTTGTTCAGGTGAACCTTGACCCACTATATCCAAAAAAGCAGATTCTTCGTTATTAGAAATGAATTCTTTTAGCAGCAGGGATCTTAATCCTAGAGTCGACCTTGAGTAACGTGAGAACAGAGCCCCTTTGATCACTTCTGGAAGATTACGTAGCACAAAGATATGTCCTTGCGTATTTGTTACGTACCGATCTAAAATTTTACGTTGACTTTCTGTAAATTCTTCGTAGTCATCTAATAACATTGTTTAACCCATGGATGATTCTTGCGTGATGGCGAAATTATTGAGCAAATGGAATTCTCTTGCAAGTCTTACCTTAAGAATTCATCATTCGATTTCAACCATTCAGATTCTAGGAGCTTTATTCTTTTATTGCAACCGCCTCATGGGAGTAGAGCTATGCGAGCTAAAAAATTATAAAAAAATCTTCGCATTTATTAAAAAAAATAATATAAAACTATTAATCAGACAACTACAGGTAAATATAAAGTATTGTCATTCTAATCACTTAGCCTGGAACAAAAAAGACCGAAACTCAAGTTTAAAGGTAGATTGTGATGAATTTTGTACGCCTTATTTTGTTCTTAGCCAAAGATGGCACATATCGATTGGATCTCAAAATTTGACCTGACCTAAACCAAATTTTTAGAGAATTTTGGTATAAATTCCAAAAAATTAGTTCGTAAATTATTTGAAAGGAACTTTTTATGATATCAAGCTCTACAAGCCGCTGGTGTGTTTTTTTATTAATGTTGACCCTAGTGAATATAAACTTTCTTCAGGCGGATTTTGGTCCTCCCATTAATGTTTCAGTTCCCTCT
Source organism: Chlamydiales bacterium 38-26 (assembly GCA_001897225.1). Classification (GTDB taxonomy): domain Bacteria; phylum Chlamydiota; class Chlamydiia; order Chlamydiales; family Parachlamydiaceae; genus Neochlamydia. The sequence continues at coordinate 238,649 of MKSK01000001.1, read as the reverse complement.
ACAGGCAATGCGAGTGTTGTTTCTATAGCCACTAATGCAGCAGGAGATACCATTGCTGTATGGACGGAAGCTAGTGGTAGTGATGTGATTGTAAGATCAGCTTTTTTACCCGCGAGTGGATCTTGGTCTGCTCCTGTGGATGTCACGACAACAGGAATTGCCAGCAATCCTAAAGTGCTTATCGATGATAATGGAAATGGATATGCCTGCTGGCAGATTGGATCCAATGTGCAAGCGGCCTACACCCCCTTTAACGGACCCTGGCAGCAGTATATCACTCAAGCCGGAAGTCAACCTAATATTGCCATAAACACCACGACAGGGGACGCTGTTTTAATTTATATCTTCCAAAACGGTTCTCAATATACCACTATATCCAATCTATTTACCCTTGCGAGCGGTTGGCAAGGAACCGTCAATGTAAGTTCTACAAGTACAAGTGTCTTAACATTTCCTGCCGTAGCCGTAAGCACTTCAGGTCAAGTTTTTGCTGCATGGAAATCAAATATTCTAGGTAACAATATTATCTTTGCTTTTGGTACCATTTCTGGAACCAATTTATCATGGGGTACTTCATTTCTAACTCTAGGTAACAATACGATAGGAAATCCTTCTGTTTTTATTGATTCTAATACTGGATATGGGACTGTTGTTTCTCGGAGTTCATTTAATCAAATAGTGGCTACTACCTTATTTAATAACGGAAGTGGTACTGGGACGAATTTTCTTTCTTCAACCGCAAGTAGTTTAAGCGATGCAGCCACTTCTAATGATTCTCAAGGAAATGGCATTGCTGTTTGGATTCAAGACGGAACTGTGCAGTTTGCAAAATACGATCCTAGTAATCAAACCTGGTCTGCTCAGGCTACTGTTCCTAGCTCAGGAGTGCCCGTGGGTGCTCCGGATGTAACTTTTGATTCACAGGGTAATGCCTGGGCCACTTGGGCTACAGCATCGGGAGCTATAGAAACAGCTTTTTTACCTGCAGGAAGTAGTACATGGCAAAACCTCCAAGTGGTTATTCCTTCCGGAGGATCTTTACCAGTGATTGGAGCTGCTGATGGAGCTAATGCTGCTTTGGTGTGGATAGCACCTAGCGGGTCATTCATTGTGGTTCAATCTGCCTTAAGTGGATTTACACCACCGCCAGTCCCTCCATCGACTCAACCGAGTCCGCCTTCAAGTTTTTTTGGAAAGGTTGTCAAGGTGAAGTTTCTCGAACAAACAGAATATGTTCATCAATTAGGATGGGGCATTAGTTTAGATTCTACCGTTATCGGTTATCGAATTTATAGAAATGGACAACCCATCGCCATTCTCCCCTTAACTCAATTAAGTTATGATGACCATAATCGTCCTAAAAATCAAAGAGATATTTACTTAATCACCTCTTTCAATGCCCAAGGCGTGGAAAGTGTACCCTTAAGTATTATCGTTCCTTAATGTCAGTGGAATCGCGGTATAAAGCTAATCAAGAGATTTAGCTTTATACCGCGCGATATTCAGCTAAAACTCTACATAAATAAAATTTAAAAAATTTGATGTTTCTCAAAACAGAACTTTGAGATCCCATACGGTATAAATAAATCTTACTAGAAAGAAGGAGGGATAACTAGAAATCTTCGTATGCAGTTTTTACTAAACTCCAAATATAATGCGCACGTGCATATCGCTTGCTTTTTTTATCTAGATTTTCGCTGCCGTCGAAATGATCCATGGAGACTTCTGCACCAAAAGAGAGGAATACGGGCGCAGTCCCGGCTATGCGTCGCTCTCCCAATTCTTTATCCACCGTATGAGGGGGAGGTAATAAATCATAGGTGGCTAGAGTCAGAGGATAAAAATGGGTCGTTTTTTTAGACTGTTGAGCCATTAACCAAAACATTTCAATGCTTTGTGGGTCGAATGCGGCTATTTCTACCTTGCCGGTTTCAGGATTGGGGCGATCTCTCCCTCCACTTGGAGCTACATAGATGCATTGACCTCCTTCTGCTAAGAGGTCGGTCATTTTTTGCATGGTGCGTCGATTGTGGAGGAGTTTGTCATTTTTTTGTTCAGGAGGATTTTCAATATGTCTTTTGGAAAAAATGCATAAGAGATTACAACCTTTGCTAAAAGGAATGGCCATGGGGTCTGTGATGACGCGATGTCCTGCCACAAAGATCATATTTTCAGCTAGTTTAGGATGTTTATCTTCGAGCATTAAACTGATGACCTGAGGATCAGGTTCAATTTGATGGTTGGCTAGAAGTATCACATTTTCTTTTTTAGCGAGATGTTCTTCGATCTCCGATATCTTGTCTTCATGAAAAATTTTTGACCTTTCAAACATGACGAGAGGGCGCATGATTTCTAACCCAAAACGATAGAAATCAAAAGGTGCTCTTAAGGCTTTATGAAAGGGTTCAAACGAAAAAGGATCGATGCTTTCTTGAATGACAAATTCTAAGTATTTTGTCATGACAGGTTCAAAATCCGTTTCATCCTGATTATTTGCGCATGCTGCCTGCGCGTAACTCATATAAAACTGTTCAAGCAGCAGCGCTTGTTTGGAATGAACCAATCCCTGTTTTTCCAGATGTTGGAGGTATTCAAGATACTTCATGCCTACCCTTAGACATCAATCTTTTTATTTGTGATCGTTGAGATAAAATGAAAATCATTAATATGCATGTTATCATCCGTTGTAATCTCAAAGTGCGCGTTAAGTTCCTCTGCCAGTTTTAACAGATGCTGTTTATCGATCACACGCAGATATTTTTCTAGTTCGGGATGTACTGCAAGTTTTAATGCAAATTGCTGATGACAACCAATCACTTTTTTTAATCCACGTTCGATTTCAATAGAGACGCTTTCGTGGGTTTTGATGAGACCGCTACCTCCACAGTAAGGGCAGCTGCAGAAGATGGTCTGATGGAGAGAGCCGCGGTTACGCTGCCTTGTCATTTCCACTAGGCCAAATTCACTCATCCCTAAGATCGTGCATTTAGCTGAATCTTCTTTCATAAATTCTTTGAGGCGTTCTAGGACACGACGTTGGTTTTTTCGAAGTCTCATATCAATGAAGTCGCAAATGACCAGTCCGCCGACATTACGCAGTCTCAATTGTCGGGCAATTTCTTCAGTAGCTTCCAAATTAATGCGTACTAGGGACTCTTCAACATCTGTTTTATTACCTGAGCTGCGCCCCGAGTTCACATCGATTGTGTGCATCGCTTCTGTTCGATCAAAGAATAGATAGCCTCCGCTGGGTAGCCAGATCTTACGTCGGAGTGTTTTTTCGATCTCTCTTTCCACATTAAAGCGTTCAAACATCGGAACTTTATCCCGATAGTACTCGATTCTTAACGCATGTTCATTGGCATAACGACTATAAAGACGTTTGCAAGTTTGGTAGACATTATAATCATCCACTAAAATGCGATCATATCTTTTATCGACAGCTTGAATGACTGCACGCTTAATAATATCGGACTCAGCAAATAAGAGATTAGGTTCGCTAGACTTTTTGAAGTTCTCCATGATACTATGCCAAGTGTTTAGCAAATCATTAGCCTCTTCAATCAGCATCTCGGGAGTGGCAATGGCACTTGCTGTTCGACAAATTAACCCCATATCTTTAGGCATTTCAAAAGCACGGATCAACTTTTTTAATTTTTCTCTTACATTGCGATCTTCGATTTTTCTGGAGACTCCACGATGAACGGAGTTGGGCAGAAGCACTAGATAACGACCAGCGATAGAAACATTCGATGTGAGTCGCGCGCCTTTAGAGCCAATAGGTTCTTTAACGACTTGCACAAGCACTGTTTGATCAATTTTCATGATCTGTTCAATGTCTAGGTTTTGTTGTTGTTTTTCATCCAAAGCCTTGATGTCATAGTCAAGATCAAAGTCCATTTCATAGACTTGTTCAAATTTTTTCGTATTTTCAATGATATCTGAAATATGAATGAAGCCATTCTCCCCTTCATTGATATCGATAAAAGCTGATTGTATATTGTGTAGTATGTTTGTGACTCGACCACGGTATATATTACCGGTGAGCTGCCGCTCCTTTTTTCTTTCAACAATCAAATCATGTAATTGACCATGTCGAAGATGTGCAAAGCGTATTTCTTTCGATTCTATATTTAAGAGAATTTCATCCATATTCGTCACCTATGTAGTTGCGACGAAAGGGTGCCTAACGGAAAAGGAGGGTGACCGTTGACCTTAAGTTTTAGCAGGGACAGATGCTTTTCAAAACATCATTTTAATGAAAAACTATCTGTTTTTTCCGATACCATTTGAGCATGCGATGATGATCGTTTGCAATGACTTGGAGACGGACAAACAACGGATTTCGATTGTTAATTTTCACAAAGTCTCTAGAGATCAATCATTCAAGCTCAGATTCCCTTAAAATACTTAAGGGATTAACATCCTTTAATTTAGGCTTTGTGGAAAATCCACAGACCTTTCATGTATTAAAATGTGATTATAGATCAACAGTTCCTTTTTTACTAGATAAAAATCGAATGTTTGAGTAGACTATTAGGAATGAACGAAGCATTTAAAATATATATAGATCAGCTCAGAGATGGTCATTCGGAAATTATTGCCGAAAAAGTCGAATCTAACTTTTTAGACCTCCATGAGAAAGATTTAAGTTTTGTAGATCCTGTAGAGATCAAAGGACAAGCATACTTAGCTGAGAATGATTTAGTCTTGCATTTAGACATTCATACTCTGGCAACGATACCTTGTGCTATTTGTAATGAAGAGGTCAAGGTTCCGATAAAGCTTGAAAATTTTTATCATACCGTGCCCGCTGCGGAGACCAAATCGGGAATATATAATTTTCAGGAGATTTTGAGAGAAAATATCCTATTAGCTACACCTCTCTTTGCTGAGTGCAATAGTGGACAGTGTCCCCAAAGAGAACAGCTTAAAAGATTTTTTCGAGACAGTGATTCTCCAGATAGTAATTCAGAGGAAGAAGGATACCGTCCTTTTGCCGACTTATAAACTTTATAATTTGTTGAGGAGTTAACCCCCCATGGCCGTACCACGTAACCGTCATTCTAATGCACGTAAAAATTCAAAACGCGCGCATCACGCAAAAAAGCCTAAACAAGTGGCTACTTGCTCCAATTGTCAGTCTCCAAAATTACCACATGTGATGTGCCCTTCTTGCGGAACTTATAAAGGTCGTGTTGTAGTCGCTCAAGAAGCGTAATTGGAGCTAGATATTGCGTATAGCAGTAGATTTAATGGGGAGCGATAGCTCTCCTACAGTTATCTTTAGTGCAGTTTTACAAGCTCTTGAGCAATTAGACCCTGCCTTAAGAATAATTGCATTAGCTACCAAGCCTATACTTGCTGAGCTTGATCTCAAAGCCAAGTCTCAGCTCTCTCCTGAGCAAAACTCAAGGCTTGCTCTCTTCCCCGCTACTGATTTTATCAGTATGAATGAAGATCCTCTAACTGCCTTACGACAAAAAAAGGCATCCTCTCTTGCCCTTGGAATTCGATTACTCAAAAAAAATCAAATTGATGCTTTTGTTTCAGCTGGTAATACCGGAGCTTTAATTGCAGGGGCTACCATTTCTTTACCAAAAATTCCCGGAATTACAAGACCCGCACTACTCGCCGTTCTACCTACTCAGGTAGGACCTATAGCAGTGGTGGATGTGGGAGGTAATGTTTCTTGTAAAGCTCACCATCTCTTAAAGTATGCTTATATGGGGGCTGCCTACCAAAAATGTACTGCAGGTATAGAGATTCCTAGAGTAGGTCTTTTGAATATTGGAGTAGAGTCGAAAAAAGGGACCTCAGTAGTAAGAGAAGCTTATCGCCTGTTAAGTGAAGCGTGTAAAACGCAAGAAAACCTAAAGCCTTATATGGAATTCAGAGGGAATATTGAAGGAAGGGATGTCTTTCACGGAAAAGTTGATGTATTAGTTACAGATGGTTTTACTGGGAATGTACTAGTTAAAACTAGCGAAGGGATCGCGGATGTTATTTTTGATTATTTAAAAGAGGCTTTGCATCAACACCCTTCCCCTGCTTTACATAAAACTTTAATGTCTATTCGGTCTCTTTTTGATTATGCAGAATATGAAGGGGCTTTAATTTGCGGAATCGATCGATTAGTCATTAAATGTCACGGGCATTCCAGCGCGAAAGCTTTTTTTAATGGCATACGCGGGGCTACGCAGATGATTGAACAAAGGCTTTTGGAACAAATTAAACATCAATTAGTCAATCTTCCCCAATCTTAACGCCTACGCGTGGAAGGTGAGATTCTTTAAAAAAAATTCATGCAAAAGAACGAGTTTCAAGGGTCGTCATAAAGACGGATGTTTTTTCTCTTATCTTGCATTCTAAATAAACGACTAGTCCCTGTATTCATTGGCCTTAGATCTGGTCATCAGATAGATGAGAGCCTGGATGGATGGGAGCTGAGGATAAGGTTAAAGAGGTTTATTTGAAAATAGATTTTGACATTCTTCATCCGTCAGTTTTAAAGCGCTCTCTAGTAGAGAAATATGCTCCTGAATAGATTGCTGATTGTTTAGTTGAATAGGAGTCCCGATTCTTACTTTAATTTTAGCAAAGGGTTTGGGTATGATCATTTTATCCCAACTTTTCAACTGCCAAAAGCGGTTGGAAGACCAGCTAAAAGGAAACACTAGTGCCGAGGTTTCAACAGCAGCAAGGGGAAGACCCGGTTTGATCTCATAACGAGGACCTCGCGGTCCGTCAGGTGTAATGATTAAGACATCTTGAGTTTGCCTTAAGCGATCAATCATTTCTTTTAAAGCCCCATGACGTGCATTATGTTTGACACGAATAGTACGGCCATTTTTAAAACTATTGGTGAAAAGAGCTAAAGGTTCGCCATCTCTACTTTGGCTAATAAAAGCTGTGTAGATAAATTGAGGAGCATAAGGAATGAAAATGGATGCAACAAGCATTAGGCGGTTATGCCATAGCATTAAAACGCAATTTCCTGAAGAGGCTTTGGAAGCAAACTGCTCGAGGCCTTCGACTTCAATTTGACAAGTCATTGTTAATAATTTTAGCAAGATTTTACCCCCATAGGCGAGGATGCGGGGAATAAAATAATGTGAAAAAAAACGAGAGAGGCGCGTTTTCATGATATAAGGAGTTTAATGGCTTCAGCTGCTTGAACGCTAGCCTGGCTAGATTGAAAAAGATTAATAACTTCTTGGCAGCCCGCTATGCACTGGTCCCTAGCTGTCCCTTCATGAATTATTTCTAGCTCAAGCGCTAGATTTTCGGGAGTAAACCCTTTCTCTATGAGCTCTGGAAAAATACGTTTTTGACTGAGAATGTTAACAATGCAATAATGAGGTAAATTTAAACGTATGAGAAATTTAGCGATCAACCAATTTAAAGTGGATAACTCATAAACTACCACTGTGGGACGTTTATGAAGGGCTAATTCAAGAGTAACAGTTCCTGATTTTGCGATTGCGCTATGGCTGTCGCGCATGAGTTCATAGGTTAGATGTTTAGGAACTGTGAAAGCATTTTTCAACCCTTCTACATCGATCATTCTCTCTATTAAATCTCTTAATTCTGGATGAGAGCAGGAAATCCCAAAAGTAGCATGCGGATGTCTTTTTTGAAACAATGAGGCAGCTTGCAGTTGGGTTTTGAGATTCCGTTTAATTTCCCCTTCTCGACTTCCTGGAAAAATAGCAATGAGAGGATGTTGAATGGGGAAATGGCTCTTCCATGAAGAATGATAAACATATTGAGAAATGTACTCTTGTAATGGATTACTGATGTATTTGACGTTTAAAGAGGTGTGTTCAAATGCTGCAGCTTCAAAAGGATAAATGGTGAGTAACATATCTAAAGTATTAGACATGTGAATAATCCTTTTTTTTCCCCAAGCCCAAACGGACGGACAAATGTAGTGGACGAGTTTCCCTTTAAACCCAGCTTTTCGCAAAGCCTTTGCCATTCTCAAATTAAAGCCCGGATAATCAATAAAAACAACAATCTCAGGTTGTGTCTTTAAGATGTAGTCACGAACTTTATAAAATTGTTTGTATAAAGCTGGGAGGTTTTTCAATACATCGGAAAATCCCATGACAGAAAAATTTTCCATATTCAAAATTGTTTCAATCCCTTCTGCACGTAGACAAGGGCCTGCTACTCCGGAAAAATGGTAATCATGCAATTGCTTTTTAAGCGCTTTAATTAAATGAGCTGCATGTAAATCCCCGCTGGGTTCGCCAGCAAAAATAAAAAGATGAGGTTTTTTTTCTATCATTGTGTGTCAGGGACTGTTTTTAAAGCTTTAGTTTTGGAGATAAGGACTAAATTACGAATGTAAGGAATAATGCCAATCGCAGGGCCCACCAAGTTAACAGGATCTTGGATTAGAATAAAATAGATGAGTGAAAAAAATGTTCCTACTAAGCTTATCCACCAAAAGGAGACCCCTAGATGACTGGATTGTGTTTTTTCTGCATACCACCACTGAATCCAAAAGCGGCTATTAAAAAGCACTAAACCGATAAATCCAAAGAGGTGCCAGGCGTAACTAATCGAAAAATTCTCGCTATTCCAAGAATGATTAGGAACACGAAACCAACTGCTGTCTTGAGGGGCCATTAATAAGTTTTGAAAGATAAACAAAAGAGGAGTGAGGGTGAGGGTGGCGATGAGTAAAATAAAAACAAATTTTCGCTTAACATGTTTATGTGCAGGCTTCATTAAATTTAGATTACGCCAAGAAATGACCCCATTGATCGCTTGAATAAGGCAAACATGAAATTGCAATTGAATCACAGAGTGTATGAAAAGAAGAATATTTCCAGCTAAGGAAAACTTCCAGAATGAGGACGTCACAACACTTTTTTTACGAATTTCGCTTTTAATCCATTGAACGATAAAACGGGCTCCAAAAGCCAAAGAAGAGATAAATCCAAGTGGATAGAGAAGCTCTCTCCAGTGTTCTATCATGGTAATTCTTTATTGATCTGGTACCGTAATTGGCGCTTGCCCATCCATCGAACAGCCGCAAGATCTGCCAAGGTGTTAAAGGAACGATTGAAAAAATTATATTTGGTGTGACCTTTTACTCTCTCACGATGATTCACAGGAATCTCAATGATACGTAGACCTTCGATTTTAAAGAGCGCAGGTAAAAAGCGGTGCATCCCCTGGTACATTTTTATTTTTTTGAGAGCCGACGAACGGTAGACTTTTAAGGAGCACCCCGTATCACTGACCCCATCGTCACAGATAAAACGGCGCACTTTATTAGCCACCAAAGAGATGAGTTTTTTCGATAAGGGATCTTTGCGATTCATACGAATTCCACAGGCTAAATCGTGATTTTGAATAGCCTTTAATAATCGGGGAATATCCTTGGGATCATTTTGTCTGTCCCCATCGAGAGTGATGACATATTGACCTTTAGCTGCTTTAAAACCTGCATCAAAGGCACTGGATTGTCCATAGTTTTTTTTGAATACGATGAGCTTTAAATAAGGCTTTTGGGAGAGAAGTTGGGTTAAAATCTCTAAGGTTTTATCGGTGGAACCATCCTCTATGCAGATCAATTCCCATGCCTTTTTTAAACCTTGCATGACAGGTTCTAATTCTTGAATGAGATCAACAATATTTTCTTCCTCATTCTTGAGGGGAATAATGACGGAGTATTCTATAGTCATAGCTTTGATTTGGAAATAAATTAAAAAGCATTATAACAATTCAAGTTTACACAAACAAGAAGTATTTATTCCTTTTTAAGTGGAAGTTAATAATTGCTGACTAATCCACTCAGCGCCGGCTTTGAAAATAGGAGGCAAGGTTCCATGACCTTTGAAGCCTACGGAAGGAGAAAGGATGAGCTCAACCGGAGGGGAGCGGTAGCCTTGATGATAGGCTTCATTGGCTAACTGATAGATGAAATCAAAGCAAGCACGGGTGTTAACGCGTAGATCTCTATTTCCCATGTAAAATCTTATTTTTTTGTCGATAAGTTTGGGAATTAATTGAGAAAGATCCCAGCTAGGATCTGCGATTTTTAATTCCTCCAATGACATAAGCTTTGTCATGGGTGCAAAACCGACTATAGTTTGAATAAGAGGCTCTCTTGCTGCCAGATGAGTGGCTGCAAACCCCCCTCTGGATAATCCACCGACGGCGATTTTATTTGGATCTATCCATCCTTGGTTAATCAAATATTGAATGTTATCGAGGCAGTTTTTAAGAAACTCTTCTAGGAAGAGCGGGTGGCGTATAAATTCCGTGGCCCATCTTTCCATTGCTTGGTTATTATCATATTCGGATCCGTGAAAAGGGAGCGTAAAGGAATAACACCGTAAAGGTAAATTTTCTAAAAATTGGATAGGTTGGTTGAAAGGGTCAAGATGAAGGCTTTCTTCTCCTGAAAGAGCAAAGTAGATGAATGCTGGAAGAGGTCCGTGATCTTCTGAAGGGCCTCTCATATAAATAGGAAGGTGCCCAGATAACTCCCTTGCTTCCCATTTCATTCTTCATCATCCTCAAACTCATCATTTCTATCATCTGGATTAAAGCGGGGGCGCGGGGCGGCCTTAGATGGAGGATGGCGATTTTCGGTGTGATGAAATTTTTGAGTGCTCTTATATTGTTCTCTCCAATAATCGTAGGCAACCTGGAGTTCTGGGTTCACTTGGGCTCGCATTTTGAGAAAAATCAAGGCTAATTCGAATTCCTTATTGCGAATGAGTTTGGGACGAGGATGTCGCTTGCCAGTTAAAGGAGTTAGGCGGTACTGGGTAGATAAAATAAAACTCATCGTTACACTGTGGCGCCTGGGGAAATGAGAAAAGGAGGAAGTCACAAATCCTTTAATGAGGGAAGATGTCAACATCATAATTTCCCCAATGTGCGGTGTGAGAGCTTTATCTAAATACTGTTTGCGTATTTCGCGTTCTAAAATTGGGTAGAGGAGGCTACAAGTGAGGATTGAGCGATCTAATGTTTTCCTGCTATACAGGTTCATCTGATCAGCATGAGAGAGGTAATGGTAAATCTCTTTTCCGTAGGGACCATCCATAAAATGCGTGATACAGGGGAAGATCAGTTCTAATAGGCCTGCTTTCATCATCAAATGAAAAAATGCGGAGGAATATCCTGATTCCAACATTTTAAAGATTTCTTCAAGAATTCTTGCTGGTGAGCTTTTAATAAGGTCTTCGCGGCAATCCAAAAGAGCCTTTTTGACTTCGGGAATGATTTCAAAATCATAGCGGGCTTGGAATTTTAAAAGACGAATCATACGGACAGGATCTTGTTTAAAGCGTGTGCGAGGATCACCGATCGTGCGCAGAACTTTATGATGAATGTCATCCCATCCACCCACATAATCAATGACTGTATGGTTGCTGGGGTCGTAAAAGAGCCCATTAATCGTGAAATCCCGGCGCATGACGTCTTCTTCCGGGGAGCCCCATACGTTATCTTGTATAATCAAATCGCTATCATTTTCTCCGGAACGAAAAGTCGCAACTTCAATGATTTTGTGGCCATATCGGACGTGGGCTAAACGGAACCTTCTTCCAATCAGAATGCAGTGTCTGCCAAATAGTTGTTTAATTTGTTCAGGCCTAGCAGAGGTGGAAATATCAAAATCTTTGGGTGTTCGTTTGATTAGTAAGTCTCGAACTCCACCCCCTACTAAATAGGCTTGGAACCCTGCTTCTTTGAGTCGATGGATGACATTAAGTGCATCTTTATCAATGTGTGTATGATCAATATCGTGATCTGTAGCGTGGAAAATCTTAGCTTGCAAAGACTAAATACTCCTCAATAACGATGTTTTGTGCCTTTAATCTGAATTTATGGCAATCGGTTAAAAATTTGTAAAAAAATATTGAATAACTGGTATAATAGCTTATTGAAGCGTTGATCAAATGTCAACTTTAAACAAAATACCCATCAATATTTAAGCGAATGGATAAATTTCAGCAAGGGTCGTGATGAGTGAAATATTTTTCTGCTTCACTTGGGTTTTAATTGAGGATTATATATACTCCGACTCCTTTTTCCTTGTAACTGCTTGAATTTTTGATTATTTTATACTTTACGGAGATAACGCAAAATGACACTAACGAAACCAAAAATTTTTGGGACCGATGGAGTCCGTGGACGGGCAAATTACAAACCCATGACAGTAGAAATTGCGTTAGCTTTGGGTCGAGCAGCGGGTAAGATTTTTCGTCGTCATAATGGCAAACACCGCGTGGTCATAGGAAAAGATACACGATTGTCTTGTTATATGTTTGAAAATGCCTTGATTTCAGGGCTTTGTTCTATGGGTGTAGACACACTGATGGTGGGGCCATTACCTACACCAGGTGTGGCATTTATTACTAGGGCTTACCGAGCGGATGCCGGTATTATCATCTCAGCCTCCCATAATCCGTATTTTGACAATGGAATTAAGTTTTTTTCCTCTGAAGGTTTTAAGCTTCCTGATGCATGGGAGGAGGAGATGGAGGATTTAATTTTTGCTAATGCCTTTGATGATTGTCTTCCTGCAGAATTTGATATAGGAAAAAACACAAAAATCAATGATGCAGATGGTCGCTATATTGAATTTGTAAAAGCTACTTTTCCACGCCGTCTCTCCTTAAAAAATTTAAAAATTGCCTTAGATTGCGCTAACGGTGCAGGTTACAAAGTAGCTCCCTTAGTCTTTAGAGAATTAGATGCTGAAGTGTTCGTTTATGGCAATACTCCCAATGGTTTGAATATTAATGATGGATGTGGTTCTCTCCATCCGGAAACTATACAGAAGGCCGTGATAGATCGTAGAGCTGATGTAGGAATCGCCCTGGATGGAGATGCCGACCGAGTCATCATGGTGGATGAAAATGCTCAAATTGTAGACGGTGATACAATTTTAGCTATTTGTGCTCGTGATCTTAAGAAGCGAGGCTTACTTAAAAATAACAAAGTTGTTGCCACAGTGATGGCCAATTTTGGTTTTGTAAAAGCCATGCAGGCCGATGGCATAGAAGTGATCCGTTCTCAAGTAGGAGACCGTTATGTCATTCAGGATATGCTTAAGTATGAAGCTAATTTAGGGGGAGAGCAAAGCGGACACATGATCTTTTTAGATCATAACACTACAGGTGATGGTTTAGTTTGTGCTTTACAGGTTTTGCGTATCATGATGGAGACAGATTCTAAACTTTCAGATTTAGCCTCTATTGTCACAAAATATCCTCAAACTTGTATCAATGTAAAGGTGAAATCGAAACCTCCTCTTTCTGAATTGAAAAGGTTGCAGGATGCCATTGCGGACGTAGAACAAAATTTAGGAGATTCTGGCCGTGTTCTCGTACGTTATTCTGGTACAGAAAATATTTGTCGGGTGATGGTGGAGGGACCAAAGCAGAAGCAGGTTCAACAAATGGCTCTTACAATTAGTAATGTTGTCAATGAAGAATTAGGATCGTAAAGGGGGTATACATGTGTGGAATATTTGCTTATATAGGATCTAAAGATTCCCTGAAAATGGTTCTAGAAGGGCTAAAAAAAATTGAGTATCGGGGATACGATTCCGCTGGAGTTGCAGGCATCAAAAATGGCAATATCGAATCTTGCAAAGAAGTTGGAAAGATCTCCGCCTTAGAAAAAGAATTAAAAGATCATCAGTTCTCTTTGAACGGCCTTGCAATCGCGCAAACTCGCTGGGCGACGCATGGGGCTCCAAGTAAAATTAATGCCCATCCTCATTTTAATGAGCAACATTCTTTAGCTCTGGTACACAATGGAATTATTGAAAATCACGAAGCCTTAAAGCAAGAGTTGATAAAAAAAGGAGTCAAATTTGTTTCTGAAACAGATACTGAGGTTGTAGCCCATCTTGTAGGAAGTTTTTATGATGGAGACTTATTAAAAGCGGTACAGCAAGCTACAGTTCTTTTAAAAGGAGCTTTTGCCTTAGCGATCATTCACAAGGATCATCCCGATCAAATTATAGCTGTAGCCCAAGAGTGTCCGTTAGTCATTGGGGTGGGTAAAGGGGAAAGTTTTATCTCTTCGGATTCCAATGCCTTTCTCAACCATACCAAAGATGTGATCTATCTCACAAATTCTGAAATTGCGGTAGTCAAAAATGATCAAGTGGCTGTTTACGATGCAGAAAAAGGCCTGGTAGAGAAGAATGTAGAACATTTGCAGTTATCAGGGTTGGATGTTAATAAAGGACGTTTTGAGCATTACACCTTGAAAGAGATTAACGAGCAACCTCAGGCGATCAGAAATGCGTTAGATATGCGTTGTTTAGAAGAGTATGGAACTGCTGTTTTTGATGAACTTAAGTTTGAGTTAAGTGAATTGCTGGCCGTTCAGCGTATATTGATCCTGGCTTGTGGAACTTCGTGGCATGCGGGATATGTAGCTTCCTATATGATTGAGGATAAAGCTCGTATTCCAGTGCAAGTAGAAATTTCCTCTGAGTTTCGTTATAAAAACCCCATTATCCTCCCTCATACCTTTGTAATAGCTATAAGCCAATCCGGCGAGACTGCTGATACGATAGCAGCTGTCCGTGAGATTAAAGCAAAAGGTGGGAAGGTGGTAGCTCTTTGTAATGTTCCAGGCTCTACTTTAGCTCGAGAGGCTGACGCAACAATTTTCTTAAAATGCGGGCCTGAGATTGGAGTTTGCTCTACAAAAGCTTTCACTAGTCAGGTTGTCATTCTGGCTCTTCTGACCTTAATGATGGCAAGAATGCGTCATATGAATAAAGCTGAAGGACAAGAGTTTTTACAAGCTCTGCGTATTTTACCCGAACAAATTCAGTTAGTCTTAGATAATGCGTACTATATTGAAAATTTGGCTAAAAAATATGCAAATTACGAGAACTTTTTCTTTTTAGGAAGACGGTATATGTACCCCACTGCATTAGAAGGAGCTCTTAAACTCAAAGAAATTTCCTATGTGAATGCTAACGGCTATCCCGCAGGAGAAATGAAGCACGGTCCTATTGCTTTAATTAATGAACGCTGTCCGACAGTTGCCTTATGTACTAACCGTGCCACTTATGAAAAGTTATTAAGTAATCTCATGGAAGTCAAGGCACGTAAAGGACCTATTATTGCGATTGCAGAAGAGGGGGAAAACTCCCTTAAAGGGGTCGCAGATGATATCATACAGGTGCCCCCCACAATCGATGAACTAGCTAGTATTCCTGCGACTGTTGCTACCCAATTATTAGCCTACTTTATAGCACGAGAAAGAGGAGCAGATATTGATCAACCGCGAAATTTAGCTAAGTCGGTCACTGTAGAGTAATTCTACATGGGTTTTAATCCCCTGGTTTCTAAGGAAAATCAGGGGATTAAACTGTCATATCTGTTATATTCATATTAAATTTTTCCTTTAACCTAGCTTCACCGATCGCTCCAATCGAGTTATTTTTTATGCTTAGATCTTCTAGATTGGGTAGATAATTAATAAGTTCTGTAATTCCTTCGTCATCGATTTCATTTCCATCCAGCTGAAGGGTTTGCAGTGTACTTAAATGCTCCAAGGCTGTTAACGCTGCGTTCGTAAGATTATTGTAACTTGCATCGAAATCTTGAAGAGATACAAATCCTTCTGACAGGATTTTAAATCCTTCATCCCCCAGCTGATTATGAGATACATCTAACAAGGTTAATTCATCCTGATTTAATTTAATCAAGTATTTGGCATCTTCTGAGGTCAGGTCATTACCAGCAATAAATAACCCTTCTAAATTTAAAGAACATTGAGAGAGCACGTAAGCAATGTTTTCAATAAAATTGTAACTGAGATCCAGAATGCGTAAATTTTGTAATTTTACTTGGGGAAGATCTATGATCCGGTGATGCTCCAGGTAGGTAAAACTTAAATAAAGTTCTTCTAGATCAGAGGTGTTTTTTAAACCCTGGATGGAAGCAATTGGATTTTCTTTCAAATCTAAAACTTGTAAATGAGGAAATTTTTGTAAAATGATGGCTAATCCTTCCTCATCAATTTGATTTCCAGATAAATCCAAACACACTAACTGGGGAAAATCAGGTAAAACTTTTAAATGTTCAGGATGAATCGCACAATTTTGTAAATGAAGTGTCGATAGATTACTACAGAGGGGAAGTATTCTTTGAAGATCTTTAAAAGGGGTTTTTATTATTTCTAAATAATTTAAAAGATGTCCTAATTGTTTTAGCAACCCTGTACATTCCTCTAGGGAAAGCCCTAAAGAGTTTAAGGGAATGCGATCTTTATTCAACCGATTAATTTGGGATAGCTGTTTTAAATAGTTAAGTTGATTTAGAGCGCTTTTTACAAGAGCTAAAATATAGGTTTCTTCCAAGGGAGGATAGAATTTTTTAATTAAAGAATTAAGAACTTTTAATTTTCTACTACTTATTTTTTTGCCCCAAGAATCCTGCAGTGTAGATTGTTTAATTCTCTCTAAGTAACTTAAGATGATAGCTTTATCTTTATTTGTAGATTCTTCTACTAGATTTTCGATGCAGGAAAGCTTTCCTAATAGAAATCTGTAATCGGGTAATAGGGGATTTATAGTTTGGATACTGTTCATTAGATATTCTCAAGGAGGCTTTTAAAGTTGAGACCCTCTGAATTAGATAATCGTTTTTTCGGTTTGAGCCTTATTTTAGCCTTAAAACCTCATTGTGAGATTTAATATAAATATTTTAGAAAAGAATTCAAGCATATTTGTTAAAAATAGACGAGCGCAATGGATTGATAGCTTCATACTTGAAATTATGAATCTTACACACTATAATCGCGTTTATTTTATTATCAGTGAGATTATGCATAAGCAAGGAAGTTTATTTAAAGGATCATTATTGGTAGCTGGAACCTCTATTGGGGGCGGAATGTTGGCCTTACCAGTAGCCACAAGTTTAGGCGGTTTCATTCCTGCTTTGCTCATCTACTTTCTCTGCTGGGCCTTCATGGCTTCTACAGGACTATTGTTCCTTGAGGTCTCGACGTGGATGAAAGGAGAATCGAATATTATTACGATGGCTCAGACGACATTAGGTAGACCTGGAAAATGGGCGGCTTGGGTGATCTATCTCTTTCTGTTTTACTGTCTCACTCTAGCCTATGTGGTAGGATGCGGAAATTTGGTTTCACAATTAATGCCTGATTTTGTGTCTCCCCATTATGGACCTTTGATTTTTGTTCTTCTATTTGGACCTTTTGTCTATGCGGGCGCACATGTGGTGGGTCGTTTGAACGTCTTATTGATGTTGGGATTAGGAGTTTTTTATATTGCCTTTGTCGTCCTGGGATTTTCACATGTTAATGCGGAACATTTGATTTATCGAAACTGGTCGCTGTCCATTCTCGGACTTCCTATTGCTTTTACGGCCTTTGCTTACCAGGGCATTATTCCTACACTAGTCGGCTATATGGATGAGGATATAAGACAAACACGTCTTGCAATCCTCATAGGAAGCTTTATTCCGCTCATTACCTATATAATCTGGCAGTGGTTAATTCAAGGCATTGTTCCTACGTTTGGTCCTGGTGGCTTAGTAGAAACTCTAAATAACGGAGATAATGCTGTTGTGCCCTTGAAAAATTTTTTAGATACCTCTTCTGTCTATATGATTGGGCAATGTTTTGCATTTTTTGCTTTAGTGACATCTTTTTTTGGTGTGACTTTGGGCTTATTGGATTTTCTGGCCGATGGGTTACATCTTAAAAAAGATGCTTGGAATAAATTAGGATTATGTTTGATTATTTTTATACCCCCTCTCCTTATTTCTTATAGCCATCCGCATGTGTTTTTAGAAGCTTTAGATTATGCGGGAGGATATGGTTGTGCTTTGCTTTTAGGACTCCTTCCTCTATTGATGGTGTGGGTAGGCAGGTATACAAAGAATTTTAAAGGTTCTTATTCTTTTCCCGGAGGGAAAATAGTTCTCTTACTTCTTTTGGTTTTTGTGGTTTTTGAATTAGCTTGTGAAACCTATATTAAATTTTTCTATCGATGATTAATATCCCCAGTAGGAATAAATTCGCCCCTGGTCATTATCATAGTAGTAAGGGTATCCGTAGTAGTAATAATGACCGGGGTAAGTATAGGTATATTGGGGAAGCACATCATGACCGTAATAAAAGTAGGATTTATAGGCTCTTCGATCCCACTGTCTGTTGGGTCGTTCCCAATAAGGGCGACTTTGTGTGTAGTAATAAGCCTTTGTATTCTTGCCTAATTTTTGATAAGCGTTCACATTTTCAATTGAAAGGGTGAGTCCTATTACAAGGGCGAACATGAGAGCAGCTTTAATCATAGATATTCCTTTCATACACCTTTGTTAATACACACTTTCATACGAGTCATCATAAAAGTAAGGATAACTGTAAGTATCGTTATAGTCATAGTAGTAAGTAGGATAAGTATTAGAATTGTAGTAGTAAGGATAATAGTAATCTGAACTATAGTAGTAAGGAACTCCTACAGCTCCACCTCCCCAACCCCAACCATTTCCATACCAGTTGTTCCATCCATGATTCCATCCGTGGTTCCATCCACCATGATGGCCTCCGTGATGTCCCCATCCTCCATGATGACCGTGATGTCCACCCCCATGATGACCACCACCATGATGTCCGCCTCCGTGGTGTCCCCCTCCATGCCCCCCTTTGGCAATTAGTTGATGCTCGTTAATGGGAGAGGAAAATGCTTGATTGGAAAAAATAGGCAGAGAAATGAATATAATGTAGGCGATAAGGAAATAGTACTTTTTATACATGTAGATCCTCCGTGCTAACTTACCCTATCTTCTGATAGGGTAAGTATTTTTACCGATCTTACCAGTTAAAGTATAGGCCTGAACCTCCAACGCCTACACCTACGCCCCCATCATCATAATAGGGGTAATCATAATTATAATAGTAGGGATCGCTTCCATAATAGTATGAGGGATAGCCCCCGTCAGAATAGAAGTAGGTGCCACCCCAACCTCCATCTCCATACCACCCTCTATTCCAATCGCCGTGGCGGCCCCAATCACCATGATGGCCACCCCAGTCGCCACCTCCATGATGGCCGCCCCAGTTTCCACCGTGACCACCACCCATATGACCGCCACCACCATGACCACCATGACCAGCGTTTAAATTCGTGGAAAAGAAAGGTAAACAAGCGAATAAGCAAAAAAAGACGACTAACAAGAGGTTTCTTTTATACATAAACCCTCCCCTTAGATCATTTTAAGATACGTTAGTAGAGAAGAAATCGAGTGTGACAATAAAACAGGGAAAGAAGGATTTATAATTTTCTTTATAGGAAAAGATTATAAAAGGTTATTTCCGATGTTATTGGATGCCTCAGTCGTCAGATCTCTACTAACTTTTTTTTAAGTTAGTAGAGGAGGCTCTACGCATGAAGAGGAAATGAGGTTAATAGGTATTTCTCCTAATATTCATTTAACTTATGCTTCGAGCACTGGCTCTACTAACTAAGAGTTAAGTTAGTAGAGGATGTCCTGGAATAATCCATGAACTACGGAGAATTAACTATAATATTTATTTCTATTAACTATAGTTAAACTCCAAATTTTATTACTACTCCAGATGAATCCTCTACTAACAATGTTTGAATCTCGTAAGAGATGTAATTTATATTTCCTCCATATTTGTATTATAATTCCGCTTTGATAATAACGTCAATATTACAAATATGATTTTTTAATATATTTAATAATTTAAATTTATTTAACTAAAGAAATTACGCTGTAAGTAATTTATAATCAACTAGATTCCTACATTCACGTTGACATTCACGCCTGTTCCCCAATAGTAGTCAGGATGGTAGTAGTAATAAGGATAGCCATTGTAATAATAGGGATAAGCAATGGTGGTGTCGTAATAGACGAAACCCGAATTATACCAGGGATCTACCACATACACATTATTATGCCAGTGATCATGGTGCCAGTGATGGTCATCATAATGATGCTCCCAGCCATGATGATATCCATGATCATATCCTGCGTGATAACCTTGCTTATATCCGCTATGATAACCTTCGCCCCCGCCTCCATGGCCTCCGTGGGAACCATGAGCGAAAAGAGCTGAAGAAAAAAGGCTTAAAAAAAGACTTAGAAGTTTTATTACCGCTATGTTTTTCATCAGAATCTCCTTGTATAAAGATAGAAATTCTTTTAACGATTTCAGGACTTTAGAACAAGACTTCCATAAAAAAATATCTATTTAATTTCTTAGTTTTCAAATAGTGCATGCACAAACGTTTGAGCATTAAAGGTTTCAAAATCATCAACAGATTCTCCAAACCCGATGTATTGGACAGGAATTCCTAGTTGTTTTTGAATACCTAAAACAATCCCTCCCTTGGCAGTTCCATCTAGTTTTGTTAAGACTAACCCTGATATGGGGGTATGTTGATGGAAGGTTTTGGCTTGATCAATCGCATTTTGTCCTGTGGTAGCATCCAGAACTAAGAGGATTTCGTGGGGGCTACCAGGAAGCACCTTATGGCAAGATCGTTTTATTTTTTCTAGTTCTTGCATCAGATTGGTTTTTGTATGTAATCGACCTGCAGTGTCAATAATAAGGATGTCCATCTCTCGTGCCTTAGCAGCTGTTATAGCGTCAAAAGCAACCGAAGCTGGATCACTTTTAGGCGCGCCTTTTACGATATCTACACCAATTTTTTTTGCCCATAGTTCCAGTTGATCTACGGCAGCTGCGCGAAAAGTGTCTGCAGCAGCTAGAAGAACCTTTTTTCCTTGAGCATGAAAAAGTTTGGCTAATTTGGCGACAGAAGTTGTTTTGCCGTTTCCGTTCACACCTACAATGAGAATCACCTGGGGTAGAACATCTTTTGAAGGAGATAAGGCCTTGTTTTCTTCTAAAGATTGAATTAAATCCCTTTGGAGTTCCTTTAATAGATCATCAGGTTTTAATTGAGGATTTTGTATGTGAAACTCACGGATTTTCTGGGTCAATTCGGTTGACATTTTCACGCCCAGATCAGCTTCATAGAGAACTCTTTCTAGTTCTTCAAGTGTGTGTTCATCAAGGGGTTTTGCAAATAAAGCTTTTAATTGATGACTAAGCGCAGATTGGGTTTTGGACAACGCTTTTTTCAGTTTAGTATAACTACTTTTTAAAAAATCTAAGATCATAATGGCATTCTTTTAATTTATGTTTTTTCAGAAAGAGAATGAATAGAACATCATTCTAGATCAAAAGGTTAATCTCTCTTCGATTTATTTTCATGGAAACCATGATATTTTAAGTTGAATTGAAATGAGAGTATAACACATAAGACAAGAAGTGCATAAAGAAAAATTTGGTGGATGATGGATATTCATGAATATCAAGCTAAAGAGGTCTTAAGAAAGTATGGCATTCCCATGCCTGAGTTTGCAGTAGCCTCCACGCTTGAACAAGTAGAAGCTGCTGTAAAAACAATGGGATTAGATCAAGCCGTATTAAAAGTTCAGGTCCACGCAGGAGGACGAGGAAAAGCGGGTGGGGTGAAATTGGCTAAAAATCCCAAAGAAATCTACGATTTTGCCAAACAGCTGCTCGGGATGAGAATTGTGACTCCTCAAACAGGCGAGGAGGGGATAGTAGCTCACCAGATTTTGATTAGCCCTCTTATCGATTTTCAAAAAGAATACTACCTTGGGGTCGTGATTGACCGAAAAAAGGCTCAAGCGACTTTAATTGCATCTCCAGAAGGAGGCGTAGAAATCGAAGAAGTCGCCCAGAAAAATCCTGATAAAATTCTTAAAATCCCTTTGACAGCTGATGGGCGGCTTAAAACCTATCATTACTTAGAGCTCAATAAATTGATGGGATGGTCGGGAGATTTAGCAAAACAAGGGGAACGCATTGTTAATAGTTTAGCTAAAGCTTTTATAGAGAATGATGCGTCTTTACTAGAAATTAATCCTCTAGTGCTAACTAAGCATCATCAGATCCTGGCATTAGATGCTAAACTGAGTTTTGATGAAAATGCGATCTATCGCCAATCCGCAGCACAAAAATTCTACGATGCTTCTCAATATAATCCTTTTGAGGCCAAGGCTAAAGAGTATGATTTAGCTTATATAGCCTTAGATGGGGATATTGGTTGTATGGTGAATGGCGCAGGTCTTGCCATGGCAACGATGGATATTATCAAGCATTATGGCGGATCTCCCGCTAACTTTCTGGATGTGGGCGGCGGTGCCTCCCAAGAAAAAGTGGCAGAGGGGTTTAAAATTATTCTTTCCGATCCTAAAGTTAGAGCCATTTTAGTGAACATCTTTGGCGGGATTATGAATTGTGCGGTTTTAGCCGCTGGGATTATTCACGCTGCACAAGAACTCCAAGTTAAAGTTCCTCTTGTAGTACGTATGGAAGGAACAAATGTAGAACAAGGGAAAAAGCTTTTGGCCGATTCTGGCTTGAACATAGTGATTGCAAATGGTTTATCAGAAGCAGCAGAAAAAGTCGTCCAATATAGCCAGAAAAAAGGTAACACATGTCGATATTAGTCAATAAACACACCAAAGTGATTACACAAGGAATTACAGGGAAAGCTGGGAGTTTTCATACCGAGCAATGTATGGCCTATGGAACCCATTTTGTGGGGGGAGTCACCCCTGGCAAGGGAGGACAGATCCATTTAGGGTTACCCGTTTTTGATACTGTCTACGAAGCAAAAAAAGCAACGGATTGCGACGCGACGATGATCTTCGTTCCTGCCCCTTATGCTGCAGAAGCGATTCTAGAGGCGGAAGAAGCGGGGGTTCCTCTGATTGTATGCATCACAGAGGGGATTCCAATTCGAGATATGCTAGAAGTGAGTAAACAGATGCGAGCTAGCAAGACAAGCCGCTTAATTGGTCCGAATTGCCCCGGCGTCATTACTCCAGAAGAGTGCAAGATTGGGATCATGCCTGGATATATTCACCGTAAGGGGTCGATTGGGATTGTTTCTCGTTCAGGTACTTTGACCTATGAAGCTGTATGGCAAACGACTCAGCTAGGCTTGGGGCAATCCACCTGTGTGGGCATTGGAGGAGATCCTTTAAATGGGACGAATTTTATCGATATTTTAGAGTTGTTTGAAAATGATCCAGAGACAAAAGCAATTCTTATGATTGGCGAAATTGGTGGGGATGCGGAAGAACAAGCAGCAGAATGGATAAAAAGCCAGGGATCAAAACCTGTTGCTGCTTTTATTGCTGGCCAAACGGCACCTCCTGGAAGACGTATGGGACATGCGGGTGCAATTATTTCTGGTGGAAAAGGGACAGCAGCTGATAAGATTTCTGCTCTAAGAAAAGCAGGTGTCGCAGTCGCAGCATCACCCGCTGAGATGGGAGACGTGATTAAAAGTCTTTTGCTCCGCTAAAAAGTTTAATAAAAATATCTTGGAAGACCCATGCTGTATATCCCTGGTAAAATTCCTGTGCGTATCTATCCCTTTTTTTGGATCGTGGCCTTGTTGATTGGCTGGATGAGTAGCTTTGCAAATGCCTCTTCCATTCAAACGGCTTTATTGCATCTCGCTCTATGGGTCTTTGTGATTACCTTTTCTGTCCTTATTCATGAATATGGTCACGCCTTATCGGCCATGGCTTTTGGCCAAAAAGCCAAGATAGAATTAATAGGCTTTGGAGGGGTGACTTATAGATCAGGGCCTAAACTCAAGCTTTGGAAAGAATTTGTGATTGTGCTCTGCGGTCCACTTTTTGGAATGGTCTTAGCGATTATATCATTCATTCTTTTTGAAAAAATGGCTGAACGCCCCATGAGTGTGATGCTCTATACTCTTCAACTCCTCTTCAATGTGAATTTCTTTTGGACATTAGTCAATCTACTGCCTGTCCAACCTTTAGATGGCGGGCGGTTATTGAGTATCGTTTTAGAAGGCATTTTTGGAATCAGAGGAGTAAAGATAGCCTTTTTTTTAAGTATTGTGATAGCAGCGGTAGTGGGCATATACTTTTTTGCCATTCAAGCAGTGCTCCCTGGTTCGTTATTTTTTATCTTAGCCTTTGAAAGCTATAGATCGTGGAAAAGCAGCCTTTATATGCATGATCAAGATCAGAATGAAGATGTAAAAAATTTGTTTCATCAAGGCGAGGAAGACTTCAGGGCGGGTCATCAAGAAGCAGCTCTTGAGAAATTTAGAGAAGTGCGTCGACAAACTCAATCCGGTGTTTTATATAATCTAGCGACGAATTATGAGGCGCTTTTATTAAAAGAGAAAGGGGATTATAAAAATGCCTATGAGATTCTCTTACCTATTAAAAACAAATTAGATCTTTCTGCTTGGAATACGTTACAACAATTAGCCTATCAAAATAAAGATTGGAATGAAGTCATACAGCTAGGAAATCGAATCTTTAATGAATCTCCTAGTTATGGAGTGGCTTTCTTGAATGCTCTTAGCTATGCGGCCCTGCACCAGGCTAAACCGGCTGTAGGATGGTTAAGATCAGCCCTCAGAGAAGGGATGCCTCATTTTGAAGTGATGCTTTCTAAAACAGAATTTGACCCCATTCGTCAAAGTGAAGAGTTTCGGGCGTTAATGGAATCCAAGATGAAACTCTAAGAGACTTTATGAATTAAAGTTAGGTTAAGTTGTTTAAACTAAAAGGCTGAAATATATCCATAGATTTTTTCTTAAAATACTTCATTATCTTAACTAGGTTCGAAAAATTATAAAGCGATGTAATCTGATACTTCCTTATGATAGTGTTTTCTTAAGGTTATACATATAAGTTTATAATTAAAAAACATTTATAACAGGCTTTAGAAGAGCGCTCTTATTTATAAAGATAACAAGCAAGTTATTTCATTTATGTACTGCTCTGCCCTTTGCTTTTGAACTTTATTCTTTATTGGCCTTGTTGCATAATATCCCTATTTAATGGCATGTAAAAAAATGCATAGATTAGTAAGTTTCCGTAAGGAAAACTAGGACTATCCATTCAAATTATACCGACTTATCGTATCCTAAATTGGCCTGATATAATAGTACTTTTATTCAAAGAGGAAGCATAACTATTTAGATTGATGAAAAATCAGTCAAAATATTGGTTTTCTTCATCTCATACCGTTGTGCTCGTAGTCCAGCAACATATTTCCGAAGCTATCTAAGTATGTTAGAGATAGCTATATAAACGTCCACTGAGTAATCTGCAGAGAGTTGTGTAGATCGATTTTTCATGTGTTGGGTGCACAAACAACTCACAAATTTCAAGGCGAGCCAAAGACGCTTTATGAAAGAGCCAATGATTGAGGAAATGAAATACAGCTCGTCATATTATCTTTGGATCTACAGAACTCAAAATGTGTGAAGAGGGAAAATTTAAAGTGAAATTACATTGGAGTAAAGATAGAGTATGGAGAAAATTTCAAATTATATTAAATGCAGAAAAGTAGCAGAAGAAATGCTAGAAAAATTACCTTCAAGTTGAAATCTGTTAGCGGTGACGAAGCATATTATTGCAAGCCGATTCCTGAAAAAGAGTATTACAAATGAGGGGGCTTGTAATGTGCCTTTACCAAAAGATGTAGCATTCAATGATGAAAGGCAAAAAGCTATAGCTCTAATATAAGGATTAGAAGGTTGGAAAAGGTTTCATATTATTATATAAGATCTCACTTAAAGAGACAGCAATGTTAAAAATTTAAAAGCGCGTTAAATTGAAGTTCAGAAAACAGAGTCTATCTATAAGTAATGGTAAATAAGATAAATAAGTTGCTAAGGTTTGAATGGGTGTTTAAAGCCTTCCAAGGCTAGTGTCAAGAAATCATTTAATGAGAATATAACATATCATATTAGCTGCGACTGCAATTAAGCAGGGCTCTTTAGATGGGTAGTTTAGGTGACAGTTGATTGTACCAAAACAATCTCAAACTTATTTTTACATTACAATCAACTTTTAAGTATCTTAATGGTGAGCCTAGTAACATTTTTTAATATTTTAACGACTTCATCAAATAATTCTAGGATTAGGATTTTCTTTTTTTTTGTGTTTTAAATATTTAATTAATATGGCACAATCACCAATGTTCAAAAAATTAGTTGTGATTAAAAAATGCTTCTAAAAGAAAATCGAAGTTTTAAACGTAATCAGAACTGATTAGAAATGCCAATATGTCCTTGTTAACAACAAAATCTTAAGGAAGTTTAAATGGAAAAAAATCATGATTTAATGGTAGTCAGCTGTATGGAGTTAGGTGTTGAAAAAAATCAATCTGAGTTAAAAAAAGGAGAATACGAAGAACTAGAAAAAATTTTGGCCGCAGGATCTCCTAATACTATATCAACCTGCGGCGATTATAATTTGTAATCATTAATCGACTGGAGCTAGCTCCAGTCTATATTTTAAAATATTATATGTTCAAAATTTCAGCTAGTTATCATCCTGGTTTAATATCAAAAGGTGAGAATAAATTAAAGCTCCATCATGAAGTAGAAATGATAGAGTTAGGTTTAAGGGAACTAAAGTTGCTTTCTAAAGATGACTTTTATGACACAAAAAACATAAATCTTTCACTTCACTTGGCAAGAACTCCTGTAACTGAAAGTGAAGCCGTTCAGAAAAATTTCATAAATTTTTTAAAAGAAAATCTATCTAACTGCAGAAAAATTATATCTATAGGGATTCATTTGACAGGCAGTAGGTATGAAGGAATAGGGAAATTCGGTTTTTCATCTCACTTTGAATCCAATAAAGAAAATGAATATAGAGCTTGTAGATTTATCGAATTACTCCAAACAACCCTTGAAAAAGATATTTGGATCGAAAATGCAAATTTCTACAGTGGTACTCCAAGAGAAGTCATTGAATCTTGGCAATCAGTAAGAAAAATTTCTGAGTTAACTTCAGCAAAAATTATTGCTGACTTAAGTCATGCATACATTGACTCGTCAAACGTAGATCTTCCTGTTGCCTTAATTATGGGTAGTATACCTTGGGATTCAGTTATTGAAATACATTTATCTGGCATTATTCATAAAAATGGAATATATCATGATGGTCATTCAGAACCTGTTCACGAAAAAGTTTGGGAGTTATTTAATGAGTATTTAAAGTATTATGCGAGAGATCAATCAAACACATATGTTACTATCGAGCATAGCGACCTTGATTGGCTTAACCGCAAAGATGTTTATTTAAACGACTTTAATAAACTCTCTTCTCTTAAAAAAAATCAGAAAAAAAATTCATTGATTATCAAAGATACTGATTCAATAAGCTACGCGAAAAATTATCTAAAAAAAATTATACTTAGAAGAGAAAAAGATCTACTAAATCATTGTCTATCGCGAGAACTTAACTTCGATCAAATTTTTGAAGAATGGCTGCAGTATATTGATGGAACGAATAAAAGAATTGTTTTTTCAATCGATGAAATTCCTCCTTGCGAAAAAAACTTCGTTGTAGTTGGACAAAATAGTTTAAAAGAATACATAGATTTATATAAAAAATGCATATTGGATTAAACATTACAGGCCCAAGAGGCAATAAAGAAGCTAATCGTTTGCTTTCTGAAGGGCATTGCAATTTCTATGAGATATTAATTGATAATTTCTTCCATCTTGATGAAATAAAACTTAAAGAATCAATTTCTGATAATAGAATTTCTTTTCACATAATGTCTTCATGCTTTTTGGAAAGGGATATTGAATCTTTAAAAGAGTATGGAAAAAAAATACGATCTTTAATTCGTCTTTTGAATCCATTTTACGTTTCTGACCATATAGCAAGGTTCACTAATGAAGGAAGACGTTTGTTAACAACATTTGAATGTGATTATAAGATTATTAAAAATATGGCTATAGAGCGAATTAAAATTTGGCAAGATATTTTAGACCATAATTTGTATTTTGAAAATTTTCCATCTATTATAAATATGGGATATTCTCAAATTGATTTTTTTTCTGAAATTGTTGAAAAAACCAAAGCAGGTATTTTATTCGATATTTCTAACGCTGTTGTTGCTGAAATCAATACATCAGTTAAATTAAAAGACTGGATTCCTCTTCTTAATCAACAGAAGTACTTTCATATAGGATCGTATTCATTTCATGGAGAAAAATTACAAATTGCAATTGATTCTCATAATACTGAAATTTCTGACGAATCATTTGAAGCTTTATATTTATTGCAACAAGTGATTAATAAACCTAATAACGCTATCGTTGTGGAGAGAGATTCAAATTTTAATTATGAAAACTGGCTTGCAGATGTAAATAAAGTAAAAAAAATATTATGTTTAATTTAAATTCATTTTTTTTACCCAAATTTTGTAGACTTATAGATTTAGAAACTAAAGAAAGAGTTTTAGCAGAAAGACATATAAAACTTATTTGGCACTTTATCTTTGATGAATGCCCTTCTCTGCAATCTAAATTTTCTTTTTTTTTTGAGGAATTCCTTGAATGGTCATACGTTAATTGGGTAGATTTAGATTGGTCTTTTGTATTGCAATATTTAAAATGGCTAGCGTATGAAAAACTGACGGTCGAATTTGATAAACAGATCATTTCTGAGGTCATGTTAGCTGCATTAAATGCGTGGGGGAAATCAAATAAATCGGAGATGTGCTGTTGTAAACTGATATGTCGACTTCTTCCAAATAAAATTTTTGTTGTTAGAAAGGGAAATGAGTGGAATGAACCAAGAAGAGTATTTATTTTAGAATTAAACATGCCTTTTACTTTTAAAACGTTTGATTTTGCATATTTTTCTGAGGAGGAAAGTCTGAATTTCAATGTACCTTTTAAATGGAAAGAGATTTAATTTGACAAAGTTATCTTTTTATAGCACTGCTTTTTCTATACTTTTAGGGCTTTTATCAAATAGAATAATTAATCAAACTGACATATTAATGGTATCAACATTAGGTGAAAATTTTTTGTCAGCCAGTGTGTTTACAAACAACCTAATGATTATCGATAGTTTAATTGCATTCACAATTGCCCCTATTATATCTATTCAAGTAACATTTTTAAAAATACAAGAACTAAAAGATAAAATTCCTAAATGGTTAAGTTTTACATTAATAATTGGAATTTTTTTAACTATAATCTGTTATTTTGTTTATCCACATATCGCAAATTATGTTATTCAAAATAATGAAATTAAATATATAGCAGATCGTTCAATCTTCTATATGACATTATGTATAACGCCAAGATTATTTTGCCTTGTCTCAAGTATGATGTTGTATTCCCTGGGGCAGGGAATAAATGTAATATTGACAAATGTAATATGTGTTTTGTTGAATGCTATTGGCAATTTTTTATTTATGATATTATTAAAACTTGGTTATGATGGAATTTATTACAGTACTCTTTTAATAAGTTTTATAAACATGTTTTTGTTTATGTCAATTTTTTATTTTAAAGGTTATAATATTTTAAAGTTTTTTGATATAAATGATGTATCAATTATTATACATCAATCTAAATATGAGATACCCAGACAGCTTCTAGAAAGAGTTTCTATAATAATTATGATTGAGATGATAAGTGAAAATGCACACATTTCATCTGCTTATGCTCTAGCAACATCCTATGTTTTTTTAATATCAGTGCTATTTATTCCATTACTAAGATCTCTTTCAATATATTTTTCTAAAAAGCCTCTTGGAATACGACAAATTATAAAAGGGTTTAAGATTGATTGCGCATTTGGAATTTTCTTTCTCACAATACTTACCTGCTTTTTTATTTCATATAGATATGAAATTGGAAGTACCTATAATTTGACATCACAATCTAATATATGGTGGAGCTCATTTGTAATTATATTTTCAATATCTATGATATTAAGATTAATGGATACATTTCTACGATCAATCTTTATATCTAGAAATAAAAATCAATATTTACTTTTGTCCGATCTTATTTCTACAGTTTTAATGTTGCTCATTTGTAAAATAGGTTTTTTACTTGATAATCCATTTGTTTTTTGGTCTAGCATGATAACCTTTCCTCTTGTTTGCGTATTAGTTCTTATGCTAAACATTAAAAAAGTGCAATTAAGCCTTGTTTAGAGATATAAGGTAAAAAATATGAGGAATAATGAATTTTATAAGCTTTGAAGTTGGTAGGAACATAGATATAAGAGTTGTACCTTATGAGGATGTTGAAATAAAGCCTCTTCATATAGATCACATAGAAAATATTCAAGAGCTTCTCGTTAAAGGTTCAGACGAATCTGGCTATACTTTAATTTCTAAAGAAATTGTTTCCAACTATGAGAGATTTAAGCCTATAGTTTTAAAATGGTCAGAATCGACTTATGAATTTAATTTGGGCGCATTTGTAAAAGATAAATCATCTCTAGTTAGACTTGTGGGCCATATTCATTTTAGAGTCGCTTTGCCATTTTTAGACAAAGTCAAGCATATTGGAAGTTTCAATATCTTAATTTTAAGAGAATATTGGGGCTTAGGAATAGGCAAAAAGCTGATGGAAGCAATGATTTCAAGAGCAAAAACCATGGGTATTAAAAGGATTGAAGCTCAGGTTGTTTGCAACAACCAAAGGGCTGTGAATTTATATCTTAAGTGTGGCTTTTCCATTGAAGGGACTAGGAAAAATTCCTTTTATGATGGAAGTCACTATCTAGACGAGTTTTTTATTGCTAAATTAATAGAATAAAAAATTATACTAATGTTTTTGATTTTTAAATAGATTAAAACTTATTGTAAATGTTATTATTAATTTTATTAATATTTCTTTAGGTTTTTTATGACTATCGATGCAAGATTGTCTTCAGATGCTATACAGCGACTCTCAAGAAAAGATGCTATTGATTTATATGAGAAAAAAGACCCGAAAGACTATAAGCAAAAAAAAATACTAGCGTTAGCAATAGTCATCACTGCAGTCGCTTTACTGATCATTCCCGCTGTTGTCACAGGTTTGACCGCTCTTTCCCTATGCTCTGGAGGTGTAGGTTTTCTAATCACATCTCCTATCGTTTTACTGGCTGTGACGGCGTTAGCATGGCTCATTGATAAAAAGACTCATTATTGGTCGGGCAACGTGGCTAAAATTCTTCTCAAGAAAAAATCTGAGGAAGAAGCGAAGAGAATCCAGTAGATTTTAAAAAAATAGATTTTGGGACTGGTCCGCTTTCATCGCAGTTAAATCTGTGCGTGAACCAATTTTTGGAACAATCACCGTGCTTTTTAGTAACTGTGAAAGTTCATGAGGATGTAATTTTTGATCCTGAGCAAACTCAAGAGTTTCTGCAAACTGAACAAGTTCATCATAAACTTGTTTCTCATACGTTTTTAAACCCAATTCTTTTTCAATCTTTTGCTTAAGTCGCTTGTTTTTTTGCTTAGCTATTTTGGCTGTCACTTGGTCCGATGTAAGCTTTTTAGAGGATAGTTTTTTGTGCAATAGAGTCATCTGGTTTTCTATTTCTTTTTCGATTTCCTTGATTTTTTCTTGAGTTTCTTCGTAGACATCTAAAGCTTCTAACACTTTTTCTAAACTATCTTTCGTGTCACTTAAGTGTAAATTTCCTAATTTAAAAGTCATGGTATGCATGTAGATCGTTTTAAGTTCTGCTGCGGCCTTTAGAAAATCTGCCTTGGACATTCCCTTTTGGTAAATTTTTAATAGCATCATTTTAGTGTGCATCCATAAACCATCCACAGAAGCCTGGTGCGTGCTTTCCATGTCTTTTCTCACTTCATCGGGGCCCCCTGGCTGGAAATTCCAGCGAATATTAAAATGATCTTTCAATTTTGCAATGTGATCATCATTTAAACGTGCCGTATCCCCCGCAAAATAAATATCCCCTTCTTCATTTCCTTGAATAACGTAACCTAAAAAGGTGGATTCATGACCGCCGCAGGGTCCTTGCCCACTCCAATGACGCGCAGGCGTGGCTGTAATTTGCATACGAAATTGTTCACCATTTTTTTCAAATTGAATTTCTTTCTTTTCCCACCAATCAAGGGCGTAAATATGGGATGAATCAAAACCCAATTCTTTAGCAAGTTTGGCATACCTATCTCTATCTCCTTTAGGAACAATCATCACAGGTTGTTGAGCGAAGATTTTTTTCACACTCTCCTTGTTGTAGTGATCTAAGTGATTGTGAGAGAGGAGATAGACATGGGGGGCAGGTGTTTCATCTAGGGAACGAGCAAATTTTGTTTGCCTAGGATATAATAGGGTATTCAGATCTCCCTCGACAGGATCTGTAATGACATTAAAAGAGGTTAGGGTTCCTTTTTCCGATTTTAAGGGGATGCTTAAAAACAGAGTCGCATGACCCAACCAATAAGAGGTAGGATTTTTGCCAATATTTAAAGGACTGGTTTTAGGGTCGGCATAGATCTGCTGATCTGTTTCCTGATGTGTACGGTAATGGTATTTCTGAAAAGTGGTGACTTTGAAACCGAATAAACCAGCCACTGCTTCACACACACGCCCTATGCCACTCAAAAGCCTTTCTCTTTGTGTGCTGGAAAAAATGCGTCCTGCTTCTTTGCTATGGTCGATCACATCGCCTGGATAGCGTCGAACATGATATTTTCCTAGTAAACGTCGTTCTTTGTTAATTTCTGGCTTGTCCTCTTGAAGATCGCTAGGAACTTGCATATCTTTCACAGCCAGAACCTTCGAAGGGTTTAATTCGGAAACTTGTGTATTTTTAACAACACCCAATTGAATGCGATTAGCTAAAGACCTGCTTTTGAGTAATGGATGGGTATTGGCAGCAGAGAGAGTTTCATTATATTTTTGTATGGCTAAAAAAAGCTCCGTGGGTTCAGAGGATAGGGCTTCTACATAATGGGCACGCTCTATTTCTGACGCTAGCTGTACGTTTTTTTGCAAAAGTTTTTCTATACGATGCACATGATTTTTAGAAGAATAATAGGATTGAAGAAATAGGCGACAAATAAAATGAGTTTTTTTAAGAATTTCTTGCCCATTTTTTAGCTTTTTTATTCGAAGGTGACTAGCATCTTTGTGAATATGATTAGCAATTCTGAGTAGATTGGTTTTAATTTCTGAATATCTTATGGCGTCAGTCATGTTACCATCCTATTAAGTAATAATTATTATACTATAAATAAAAAAAATAAACCAGCATTCTGCTTTTTATATAGTTATAATTTTTTATTGACGACCATGGGAGGATTGTTGGGATGAATAATGCGTAAAAGCCTCTACATCTTTCATTAATAATCATTAGCGTTTATTTTGCATTCGTATTTGCTTTATATTTGAATACGACAAATAATTATTAATTTTTTTTAATTAGAGTAGGTTAACGATCAGTAGATAGTGCTCGTTATAAGTTTTCTCTCTTAACTTTACGTAAATTCAAAAGATTTGCTATAACAGCTTCTGTTTCTAACAACTTTTTTGGAGAAAAGAACATTTATGAAATCGAAAATTGTCTATTTTTTACTGTGCTGCTTCGTGCCTTTATTTGTCTCCGCTGATCAACCCCAGTCTGCTCCCAAAGACGATAAAATCCCTTATACTCTCCATGGTGAGCATGACAAAACAGATATCTTTGCCATTCCTTTGGATTCCAGTGAGGAAGAAGAAGACGAAGAGGAAGATGAATTAGAAGAGCAAGAAGAAGAGCAGGAAAAAAAGCACAGCAGAGACTAAAGGCGTGATCAAAGATGAACGGTCTTTTGCAGACCGTTCATCTTTAGTATTATTTTACACGTATCGAGATAAACCGTGTGTATTCGCCTTGTTTGACTAAAAGCAAAATGGGTTTATTCGCATCACTTTCATCCAACAGTTTATTGAACTGCTCAATGTTGTTCACAGCTTGTTGATTAATACTGATAATTAGGGTGCCTTTCTTTAAACCCGCCCAGGAAGCTGCACTATTGGCTTGAACTTTGGAAATCGCCACACCTTTTTGATCTAAACTATACCCTAAAGAGCGAGCCAATTCTGGTGTGAGTTCTTGGACTTCAATCCCTAACTTATTTTCCTTTTGGATGCCACTTGCTTCTTTATCTTTCTCTGCAGGTAAGTTACCGACCTCCACTGTCACGTCTACCTGAGATTTATCTTTACGTAGAAGCGTGAGTTTGATCTTTGTTCCCGGGTTCATTAAAGCAATCGCATTTCTCAAAGCTCCAATACTACTGAACAGATGCCCATCATATTTTAGAATGACATCTCCTTGCTTGATCCCAGCTTTTTCTGCAGGCGAATCTTTTGTCACATCGGCGACTAAGGCTCCTTCCGCTTTTTCCAGGCCTAATGCTTGAGCAAGATCTGCATCCACTTGTTGTAATGCCACACCAATAAATCCACGGGACACGCTTCCGTTGGCTACTAATTGATCAAAATCATTTTTAATGATGTTGCTGGGGATTGCAAAACCAATGCCCATATAACCGCTACCATTATTGGAAACGATAGCCGTATTCATGCCAATCACTTCCCCTTTGAGGTTTAAAAGAGGACCTCCTGAATTTCCACGGTTGATAGCAGCATCTGTCTGAATAAAATCTTCAATACGCGCAATATCTAAATTATTACGACCTTTAGCACTAATCACACCCACAGTTAGGGTCGCATTGAGGCCCAAGGGGGTACCGATAGCCACCGCCCATTGTCCCACTTTAATTTGATCAGAATTAGCCAACTTCAAGTAGGGTAAATCTTTGGCGTCGATTTTAATAACGGCTACATCTGTGCTCGGATCCTGTCCCACCACTTTAGCAGTAAAACGACGTTCATCGTTGAGAATGACAGAAATTTCAGTCATGTTATTGACCACATGACTATTAGTAATGATATATCCATCGGGTGAAACAATAAATCCGGAGGCTTGACCTTGTTCCATTTCTGGAGCTTGCTGGGGGCTTAAACCTCCTCCAAAAAAACGTTCTAGAAATTCACCATTAAAAAAATCAAAATTTTGATTCAAAAGCTTAGAAGAGCCTTTAGACTTTACTTGTATAGAAACAACAGCAGGAATAACTTGTTCAGCCACAGACGAGAAATCTTGTTGAAAGGTTCCTTGAGCTGTTGTATCAGCAGCAGTCAATGGTAGTGGGTTCATCACCATTGTCAAACTCATCAGGGTCAAGAATGAGTGTTTAATCAAATGCATAGTTTACCATCCTAGTTTGCTAATAATTCAAGAGTTCTTGCAATAATTAAATAACCTTTCTCAATTCGATCCAAACCAAAGTGCTCATTCGGCGCATGAATTTGATCGTCCGGTAGTCCTAAACCCATTAAAACAACCTCTCCTTTACTCGCTTCGGAAAGTTCTTGAATGATGGGAATCGATCCGCCGGAATAAGTGAAAGCGCAGGGAGTTTTGAAAACTTCCTGATAGGCTTTAGAAAAAGCCTGGACGATTTTAGAATGAGGATTCGCTCGTACAGCACTTCCACCACCTGGATGGATGTGAACATTAACTTCCACACCCTTAGGCGCTCTAGATTTTATAAATTTAGCCACTTTTTTGGCAATTTTTTCAGGATTTTGATGGGGCACTAGCCTGCAAGATATCTTAGCTAGTGCTTTAGCAGGAATGACTGTTTTGAATCCTTCTCCGCTGTAACCACCTGAAATCCCATTAATCTCAATCGTCGGACGCGTCCAAGTTCTTTCAAGTGGAGAGAATCTTTTTTCTCCTCCTGAGGGAAAAGCGCCAAATGTTTTCATATAGTCTTCTTCATTAAAATCGAAGGTGATTAAAGATTTTTCCTCTTCTTTCAATTCTTCTACATCTTGATAAAAACCTGGAACTTTCACTTGTCCTGTTCTATCACGGAGTTTTGCCAGAATTTCTACAAGTGCATGCAAAGGATTATAGGCCATGCCCCCATGCGAACCTGAATGAAGGTCGGTCTTTGTGCCTTTGACCTCCACATCCATAGTGACGATGCCTCTCACACCTAAGGTGACAGCAGGGGCTAAAGGATGTCGCAGCCCTACATCCACAATGGCTAAATAATCGGCTTGCAGATCCTGACTTTTTTGCTTAAGAACTTCCGAGAGACCCTGACTTCCACATTCCTCCTCACCCTCGATGCAGAATTTAATGTTAATAGGAAGTTTGCCGCTGAGTTCGATTAAAGTTTTTATGGCTAAAAGGGTGTAAAAGCACTGTCCTTTATTGTCTTGTGCCCCTCTAGCATAGACCTCTCCTTCTCGGACGGTAGGTTCAAAAGGAGGGGATTTCCATTCTTCTATAGGATCGATGGGTTGTACGTCGTAATGATTATAGATGAGAAGGGTCGGCTGCTGGGGGCCTGCTTCCATATTTGATGCGAAGATCACTGGATGACCCGATGTGGACCATACTTCTGTATGAAAGTGCATATTTTTTAAATAATTGACCACCCATTGTGCACAACTCTCCATCTGAGATTTATACTTTTCTTCAGAACTCACACTCTGAAAACGTAAAAATGTAAAGTAATCCTCAATCGTCTGTTTTTCATGTTCTTTATAGTAATTTTTCAAGGCATCTATATCGAGTAGGGGGGATTTTTTCATATATAGCTCTATTAAGGGTGAAGAGAATTATAACCTGACTTGGAGTTTATGGATTAAAAGTATCAGATTCTATTTCTATATCACCCTTAATCTTTTATCTCAATCTCTGTGGTGATTTATGTGGATGAAGACTGAGCCATATACATGAGAAAAAGGCTGGAAGTAAAAAGTCCTATAAAATAGATCCATACCAATAATTTGACCTTGCGGTGATGCTTTTGAATTAAAGAAGGATCTATTTTGCAGTCTTCTAAAAACTCGACACGTTCCTTGATGCTGAAGTGATGCCAATTAGGCGTTTCATAGCCACCGCTACTGTAAGCGACTGCGCGCAAAGCGTGAATCATATCTTCAGGAGGGAGGCCTAATTCAAAAACATGAAGATCTGCTTGTCTTTCAAAGAGTCTTGAAAAAAAGCCAAACACATATCTAAAGTAGAGGGCGATAATCCCTGCGTACAGAGAGAAAATAATCGCAGGGTGAATAAAATCCCATGCGAAGGATGGATAAAGGGCGTTTTGTCTCACCAAAAAAGCAGTGAGGGGGTCTCCTATTCCATAAAAAAATAGACCGGCTGCAACGATCATCCCCATTAAAATAAAAGGATAGATCCATAAATGTCTGCGCGCATTATGCCCGATTTCATGAGCCAGGATGGCTTCGATACTTTCAGCGGGAAGTTCTCGTAGGAGTCGATCCGTAAACATTACATAGCGAAATGAAGGAACTACGCCCACGATGCCTGCGGTTAATTGATCATGCATGATCGACCATGTTTTCATACCGGCATGTGTAAACCCTGCTTTTTCACAAATTTTATTTAAACGTTCCTTTAGGTGTCCCTCTGGTAAAGCATGACACTTCCAAATGGCCTGAATGAAAAAGGGCAGAAAAACTAACAAGATTGCCATTAAAATTAGACTGAAACCCAAGGATACCCATTCGATCAATGAAGCAGAGGCTTGATGGGATTCTAAAAGGAGATTCATGATATCTAAGGCTAGAGTTATAAATAAAAACGGGATCACAAAAGGGATTAAAAGTCTGGTCTGCCTTATCGCAAAGGTAAGTCGAGTCTCTGCTCGATAATATCGAGGAAACGTGGCTGCATAAAAAACGATTAAGCCCCCGAAATAGAGGAGAAGTTCCCACCCTGCATTGAGAATTTGAAAGTGTTGCATGTAGGGGACAGAACGGAAAATGCGACCCGCATCCAGGATATACTGGTACACTAATAAATAAAGAATTAATTCAAGATTGATTAAAATACTTAAACTATTAGATCTTCTTCTTAAAAGATACTTGAGCGCATAGCCCTGAAGGAAAATCGCTAGGCAGAGAAGGATATAAATTCCAACAGAAAGGGAAAAAGCAAGGAAAGGCGAATCGATCCGAGAATGAGAAAAATCCGGAACAGTATTAATGAGGAGTAGGACTAAAATAAGAAATAAGATATTGGCAAACATATTATTGATACTCTAATGGCTTTCAAACAAACTTTGCCATCTAAATATTTTCAGATGACTTATTTTTTAATATGTTCTACATTTTAAAACGAAATATTTTTTATTTTTAAAGTAGGATTAGAATGGAGCGGGATTGCATGAAGCCTATTATTGATATGCACTGCGATTTGCTCTGTTATCTAGCTAACGATTCCTCTCGTTCTATTTTTAATCCGGAGGTGCGTTGCTCTTTACCTCAATTGCAAGCGGGCCATGTAAAATTGCAAACCTTAGCAGTTTTTACAGAAAGTCGGGCAGGCTCGACGGTGCATGGGTGGAATCAGATTCAACAGTTTAAAAACCTTCCTCAGCTTTTCCCGCAAAATTTTCACATTATCAAAAAAAACCATCCGATTGTCTCTTTAAATGAAGATGTTATAAAAATTCTTTTAGCCATAGAAAATGCTTCTGGTTTGTTTGAGGAAAATGAACCCCTTGAAAGTGGTTTTCAAAGACTTGAAACTATTGAAAATTCGATCGGAAAAGTTTTATATATCAGTTTAACTTGGAATCTGGCGAATCGTTTTGGTGGAGGTGCGCATACGTCTGTGGGTCTTCAACCTGATGGTGAAGCTCTTTTAAATTTTCTGCATCAAAGAAAGATAGCAGTGGATCTCAGTCATGCATCGGATGAACTCGCTAGGGGAATTCTCAATTATATCGATAAAAATCATTTAAATGTGCCCGTCCTCGCTAGTCACTCCAATTTTCGGTCTGTGGCTCATGTACCGCGTAACCTGCCCGATGATATAGCTTTAGAAATATTGAGAAGAGAGGGGTTGATTGGATTTGTTCTCTGTCGCGATTTTATTGGAGCTGAAGGGGTGCATAAACTTTACGCACAGATGGATCATTTATTAAAATTAAAAGGCGAAAAAAATTGTACTTTCGGAGCGGATTTTTTTGCTTTAAACGATCTTCCTCCTGCCTTTAAAAAACCCGAAGATCAACTGTTTTTTTCCGAGTTTCAAAACTCATCTTGCTATCCACATCTTCTAAATCAATTAAAACTGCAGATGCACTGGTCAGAGGAAATGTTAGATGATATGGCCCATCATAATTTCTTGCGGTTTTATAAAGCCTTTATGCATTAACGAGATACATATACTTTCTTTAATTTTTTCATTGTACCCAGAATGTTCTTGTGAAAAACTTTCATGATGCAACAAGACGTCTCTTAGCTATTTACAGAGTTTTTATATAGACTAATTCGTTCTATTCTTTGTTGTGTTTGTATTAATTAATTGATTTTTACAAATATGGTTTAATTAAGTTATAATAATAATTGTTAAATTATAATTAATTTTGGTGCAAAATGGTAAATTCAGCCAATGAATTGTCCAGAGGAAGTTTTTCCGCATCTGAAGTATCCATTTCCGAAAAATCTAGCCCATCTGTTTCATCTCTTAAGTCGCAATCCTCTAATAGAGAAGAACGTACCTCAAGTATCGCTAAAGAAGCGTTCCAATCGCAAGACACAGAAAAGGCTGTTCTTAAAGCAAAACCTCTGCCTTTAAAAAAAGCCAAAAAATCCCTTAGGGATGTTTCAAAACGAGTGGCTAAATTCATTAAAAAGCCATTAACTCAGTTAGCTCAATCTAAGGCCGCTGGTAAGATGAAAGATGGGGCTAAAGGGGTAAAAAGGGGAGTGGTAAATGCGGCTGGCGCTATTAAAAGTGGCACTTTAACCGCCTTAACAGCCATAAAAAACGCAGCAAAAAGTTCTGTAAAATTCACAAAAAAAAAGACTAAAGCTGCTTACAAAAAAACTAAAGAAACTCTTAAAGCAGCTAAAAAATCTCAGCCAGTCAAGGCAGGGGAAAATCGCGAAGTTTCTGGGGATCTCAGATTAGAACGGTCCAGGTCTGCATCCGGTTCGAGTCTAGAGGCTTCCTCATCGGAAAGAGGATCCTCCTCTAAAAGCATCAGAGATTCTGTTTCTATGACCCAGTGGATTGAAAATACTTGCCCTGAGATCAAGGAAGATTTTTCCCACGCAAAGGCCATCTTAAAACAATCAGAAGACTCAAAAGCTTTACTTAAGACCCGTATGGATTGTATGCCTATAAAATCCTCCAGCGGCTTAAGTGGATGCTATTTTATTCAGGGGATGAAAGGGGATCCTCCGGAATTTCCTGCAGATATTCATCAACTTTATGCTCCCCAATCTATGGAGAAAAAATTTATTGTTAAACCTACGATTCAAGAGCCGGGAGCGAGGGGAAACCCCTCCGGCATCAATGCTAGAGGAATTGCATCGGGGAAGGGGGCGATTAGGGAAAGGATGGGATATACTGCACAAACAGCCTTGGGTCTAAATTTAGGGATTCCTCCTACAGCTTTAGCAAAAATGGAACACTCTTTATTTGGAATTCCTAAGGAGGTCGATCAGCATTTAAGTGAACTATCTAACTCCTTGGGCATGCGTTTAACTAGGCAAGAGTTTTATCATTTGATGGGGCCTCACCTGGATATACATAAATTTAAACAAAATGTAGCAGAATTGAAAAAAAATGAATTGATCAAGGTCTTGGATTTAGATCTTTCTAATGAGGTTGATCTCGAATTCTATACCAAAATTCAGGATTTCGTAGAGGAAATGGGTCAAAAAATTGTGAATAACGAAGAGGCGAAATTACCCCAAGAACTCCTAGATTTGGTTGAGGAGCAACAGGAGGTAGTGGGGAGTTACATGAAGGCTTTAGCGGAGTTAAAGTATTCCAAAGACGTGGACCAAAAAATTCAAGAGATTGATCATCAATTGCACGAGGTAAAAAAAGGGGATTCCCAGTTGGTGTCCCTTCAAAAGTTTGTCGATAATGTTATACCCATGCAGAAGATGATTAAAGCAAAGACGATCGATCGTATTTGTCCCAAGGAGTTTGAAAAATTTTCTGTAGATTTAATTTTATTAAATACCGACAGACACATGGGGAATGCTTTAGTTAAACAAACTCCTAAAAATGAAGTGATCAGTAGTCTTGAACAAGCGGGGCTGAATAGGGATTCTTTAGAAAACGCCTTAAAAGAACTAAAAAACAACTCACCTGATTATCAAAAAGCCGTGCATGACTTCCTCTCTAGCCTTCCAGACCATTTACAAAACGAGAGTAAAATAGAACAAAATCTTCATGGGCTTTTTTATGCAGAATCTAAAAATTTAAGCGATGTTTATGAAGTGGTCCTGATCGATCATGGCTCTTGCTTGCCAGATCCTGAGGAAGACATTGTGGGCTTAGGCTCAGCTGTTTTTTTATGGGCCGAACTTCCTCAAGCCGCAAAACCCATCTCTGGTTTAGCTAAACAAAAAATCTTAAGTCTGAATCCTGAGGATTACATTGAAAAAATTCAAAGCGACCAGGTCAATCATGCTAAACAATTTGGAGTGGACTGTGAAATTGGCGAGGGTTGCTATAAATTAATGAAACTGAGTATACTGGGTTTGCAAAAACTCGTAGAACTTGATAAGCCTTTAACACTTGCCAAACGGTTTGCTAAAGCCAAAGTAGAGAGAAACGGGAATAAAATAGGAGGCGAATTGTCTACTATTTACAAAAATTTTATTAGAAATAATCCCGATCCTGACTGGACAAAAATTAACGAAGAGATAATCAAAGCTTTTAGCTATTAGGAGAACAATACAATGTCTGCTGCTATCCCTCATATTAATAACCCTGCAGAATCTAGACTGGAAAACTATATTAAATATTTAGAAAGCCAACCGAAGACATCTAGATATACCGTATTAGTTTTCCAAAGTGACACAACTAAAAAATTGCAAGTGGTCTTTTTTTCTCTTAAAGACAAGATTTGGATCGTAGATCCAAAAGAAGAAACTCAATGGAGAGAAATAGGACTGCCCCATGATCAACTTAATGTCATTTTGGCAGATGATAATGTCGTAAAATTTAGAAAATTTTGTACAGAATATTTCACCAATTTAGGCACAGCCGATGGCCCCTGTGGGTATACACAAATTTTTTATAGGGCTGACAGGCTCATAAAGATATTACAAGACCAAGCTAAAGAGCAAGCTCAATAGGGGAATGACACATCTTTATTTTCAAACCAAAGATGTGGGGATGCTAAAGTCTTAGTTCTCTTTATTTCAAGAACTAAAAGAGCTTTCTTTTAAAGGAGATTACTGGTATAATATTATTATTTTTAACCAGTTATCTCTTATGAAAAACAAAGTTTTAATAAAAGTATTTGCAGCTATATTTCTCGCTATTGTCGCCGGCCTCCTTTCAGGACCGGATCATGGTCTCTTCGGCGTTTCTTTCGTTCAGATTTATAGCCTCATCGGTCAACTTTTTTTAAATGCTTTAACGCTCGTAGTCGTTCCTCTTGTCGCCTCCTCTATCATCACAGGGACGGCTAGAATGGGGGCGGATGGTTCGTTTGGTTCCATGGGGGTCAAAACCTTTAGTTATTTTTTTCTCACGACGATTTTAGCTGTCTCTGTGGGGCTTCTCTGTGTCATGCTTATAGAACCTGGGACGACGCAAAAAGCAGCTGAAGTTCTTACCCCTTCAACTCACATGAGTCAGCTAGCAGAAATTGAATCCCTGGGCCAAGAAGGAAACTTCCATAAATTTGAACAACTTCTTCTCAAATTGGTCCCCTCCAACATTTTAGCTGTAGCCTCGCAGGGTCAAATGCTGGGCCTGATATTTTTTAGTCTTCTCTTTGGCTATTTCATTCCTAAGATAGATCCTCAACCTGCACAAGTCATGCTAGCTTT
This sequence comes from Chlamydiales bacterium 38-26, assembly GCA_001897225.1. Taxonomy (GTDB): domain Bacteria; phylum Chlamydiota; class Chlamydiia; order Chlamydiales; family Parachlamydiaceae; genus Neochlamydia. The sequence goes on along the minus strand of MKSK01000001.1, from coordinate 195,850 downwards.
CTGGAATGGTGTGTTTCAAGTGATGATGAAAATTACTCACTTAGTGATGAGAGCTCTCCCGATTGGAGTCTTCGGCTTAGTGGCTAAAGTAGTGGCTACGACTGGTTCTGAGGCTTTTCTAACAGTCGCCTGGTTTACTCTTACTGTGCTTATTGCACTACTTATCTATACCCTCGTGGTCCTCCCTCTGCTCCTCAAATTCATCGCAGGGGTAAGCCCTCTGCAACATTTTCGTGCCATGGGACCTGCGCTTCTCACGGCATTCTCGACTAGTTCTTCGGCTGCCACGCTTCCTCTCACTCTCGAATGTCTTGAGAAACGTGCTCAAGTTTCTAACCGTATCTGTAGCTTTACCGTTCCCCTAGGCACTTCTTTGAACCTGACAGCTTCCGCTCTTTATATTTGCATTACCGTTTTTTTTATCGCGCAGGTCTACAGCTTACCAATGAGCTTAGGGTCCATCTTAACAGTTTTTCTGCTGATTGTCTTCTCATCTATTGGTATGGCAGGCATCCCTTCCGCTTGCTTAGTAGGCGTTGTATTAATTTTACACACGCTTGGACTTCCCGCTGACGCCATTGGCCTGATCCTCGCTGTTGAAAGGATCTTGGATATGTGTCGCACAGTTGTTAATGTGTTTGGTACGTCTTGCTGTGCTGTACTTGTCGCTCGTTCAGAAGGTGAACAGAGTGTTTTAAGTGTGAAAACGACTCCTGAATGGGCTTAATCTATGTCTACAAAACCTACAGTAGTTGTCGGCATGTCCGGCGGTGTGGATTCATCTGTCTCTGCCCTCCTCCTTAAACAACAGGGATATCACGTCATCGGGATGTTTATGAAGAATTGGGAAGAAACGGATCCTCACGGAACCTGTTTGGCCTCCTACGAATATGAGGATGTGGTTCGTGTCTGTGAACAAATTGGAATTCCTTATTACTCGGTCAATTTTGTCAAAGAATACAAAGAAAATGTGTTTAACCACTTTCTTGAAGAGTTTAAACAAGGTCACACGCCTAATCCCGATATCCTTTGCAATCGGGAAATTAAATTCAAGGTCATGTTAGAAAAAGCCCTCGACTTAGGTGCTGATTATTTAGCCACGGGTCACTATTGCCAAAATCAATCCCAACAATTAGTGAAAGGCTCTGATCCCGGTAAAGACCAAAGTTACTTCCTTTACACCATCAACTCAACCATTCTTTCGAAGGTTCTTTTTCCCATCGGACATCTGCTGAAGTCGGAAGTACGGAAAATTGCTCATGAACATCATTTGGCTACTTCTGCTAAAAAAGATAGCACAGGGATTTGCTTTATCGGTGAACGTAATTTCAAACAATTTCTCAATCAGTACATCGTCTATACACCTGGTCTATTTAAAACCCTGGATGGTCAAACCATCGGCAAACATGATGGCGTGGCTTATTATACGATAGGTCAACGTAAAGGAATGGGCATCGGGGGTCAAGGGGAGCCGTGGTTTGTTGTTGGGAAAGATATTGCGCAAAATATCGTTTATGTCGAACGGGGAACGCAGCATCCTGCGCTTTTTTGTGATGAATTGACAGCTTCCGAAGTCACTTGGGTCTCTCCTCAAGGCATGCCTAAACTTCCGTTTTCTTGTACCGCTAAGGTCCGCTATCGCCAAGTTGACCAAGCTTGTACCATTGAATCTTGTGAAAATGGTTTTTTAAAAGTTTCATTTGCAGTCCCTCAGCGTGCCGTTACGCCCCGTCAGTCTATCGTATTTTATCAAGATCAAATATGCTTAGGCGGTGCTATCATTCATTCCGCGGGACCTTCCTATTACCACCAAAACAAAAAGTTACCGTCGATTTTATCCACCTAAAAGATTTTCATGGGTAATGATTGATAAGATGCATTGTTTTTAATCTTGCATTGCGCAAAGGGGATTAAGGCTTATTTAAAACTTCAGGCCCTAATTTTTTTACAAGTCTTTGGAGGTATCCTTGACCTCTGGTTAGAAAAATATCGGTCGCTCTCCACTGATTCAGCTGATCATCCATGCAATCGCTTATTTTAGAAAGGCATAAATCCCTGTGTTCACCTGTATTGGGATCGAAAAAGATATAGTTTGCGGGAGTGGTTTTTTTAATGAGTAGCGCATGCCCTGTGAGATTAAATCCCTTTCTACTGAAAACTTGCAGTTTAAGGGTTTCTCCGACTTTAATATTCTTAAACCCTTTTTCTAAAAGACTTCTATTGACGCCTATTTTTCTTGGATGGAGGGGATTGGGTTTAATGAGCTTCCATTGATTGAAACAAGAAAAAATATTATCGGGATAGATCTTGAATAAATAGGCGACGACTTTGCGCATGACCGAATAAATATTTAAAAGATGACTTTTTGTGATTCTTTTCTCACTCATCTTTTCTAGACTAATCCGCTCCTTCAGAAAATTTTCTTCCTGACCTTTCCCTAATAAATCATCGATCAATACACGATTGCAGATGAGTTCACATAATCCACCAAATTTTCTATTCACATCTAATAAAGGCTGATGTTTGATATAGTTCAACCTGTAAATGAGATCAAAGGATTGATTAAAAGGAATCGTTTTTAAAGGAGAAATAGTCATGGTTTTTTTTTGTAAAAATTAAAGAGAGTATAATAAAACATGAATATTAATGTTTTATTAATTTTGTATTAAAAATTTAAGATTGTTGCGAGAATATTTAGGGATAGTTATAGATTGGATACCAAACTACAATCTATCCCTTCACATTAGAATTAGTCTTTCATGGAATGAAGCTTTTTACTAAATACTTTAGTGACTGCTTAAAACCAGTAAGCCAGCCCTAGTTTAGCCCCATAGCCGCGGAGGCCATGTTTTTCACGTGTAAGAGAGATATTATAAGCGAGTCCTAGGTTGAGAGACCAGTTGTCGTTAAAGTCTCGTTCTAGAATAAAGGCATAGCTTGGACCTTTGGCGTTGGTTTTATCAGAGCCAAAATCCTTGATGGTGGTGTGAGATCTACTCCATGCATATTGAAAGAGAAAGCCTGTCCTCCAGCCTTTAACGATCCGGTAGAAAACTTCGAGAGAAAGATAAGGGGACCAAGAGCTAAATTTTTCTTTCACTTTAAGTTTTACTCCGAAGAAGTCAATAGGTATTTTCGTATGCACTTCTGTGTAATTAGCCCCAAAAGAAGGGGTGAAGCACCATCTTTTTATAGGAATGACATATCCCAATCCACACCCTGTAGATAGAAAAGTTCCTCGATTGGAACCATAGATGAAACCAGGGCGTATACAAAGGCCCTTATAAATAAGCGCATTGGCGTCAATTTTAATGGCGGCCAGATCCATCGTTTTAACAGTTTTTCCAAAGTTTAATACGTCGAGATGGACGAAGGCGGGAGCAATGTCTATTTTTCCTCGGCAATCACTAAATCCATATTTGACTGCAAAGAGTGAAATAAAAAAACTAATGAGAGAAATGAATTTTTGCATAATAAATCCTAATTAAAACGTTATTTTTATCCTAAAAGTATAAAAAATTCCACTAAAAAAATTAATGTGCGGGACTATAGATCCTCTAAATTTTTCTATTAATTCTTATAAAATGATGACCGAATCTCAGGAGGGAAGCCATCTTCTTTGTATATGGATCGTGTTGACTAGAGATTTGCATGCAATTACAGGTTATGCTTTTAGTCGAAAAGAGAGGCTTTTTATGGGTGCCCCCACGATGAGGTTCTTGTTTTCATTAAAAAAACATTTTGATAGCGTAACTTTTATGTGAGGGAAATCCAAATAAGACGCAAATTCTAATATATTCTTTTATGAAACGAAGGGGGGCATGAATGGATAATCTCCAAAGAAAGCTAGTCGAGGAACTTCTTTTCTCTGAAAAGAAGAAACCTAGCTTTGTTAAGCAGCTTTATTTTGGCAACTTTGATCCAAAATATGTAATGCCTTATCCCGATGTTTCTAAGGAAGAGACTCAAAAAACTGAGGCCTACTTAAAGCAAGTCGAAGAGGTTGTAAAAAGGGAAGTGGATGCGGATTGGATTGATCGACATGCTGAAATTCCAGAGAAAACTCTACAAGCTTTAGGTGAATTAGGTATTTTGGGGTTAACTATCCCTGTGGAATATGGGGGGTTAGGCATGAGTCAACGGACTTATTGCCAAGCGATGGAGATTGTGTCAGGGACGTGCGGAGCCACAGCTCTATTTATTAATGCCCATCAAAGTATTGGACTCAAGGCGTTGTTGTTATTTGGTACAGAAGAACAGAAGAAAAGATGGTTGCCTTCTTTAGCAAAGGGTAAGGATCTAGCCGCTTTTGCCTTAACAGAGCCGCATGCGGGCTCTGATGCAAGTGGCGTAGAGACAAGAGCCGTTTACGATCCAGTAAAAAATGTCTACATTCTTAATGGCACCAAGCAATGGATTACTAATGGTGCTATTGCAAAAGTGTTGACTGTGATGGCTCAGACTGAAATGGATACCCCTCATGGCAAAGAAGATAAAATTACAGCTTTTTTAGTCACACCAGATATGCCGGGATTTAAAGTTGTGATCCCCGCTTTAGAAAAAGTAGGAATGCGAGGTTCTAAAACTGCTATTTTAGAATTTAAAGATGTTGAGGTGCCAGCAGAAAATATCTTAGGTCCTAAGGGGGGAGGATTAAAGGTTTGTTTGACTGTGCTAGATTATGGTCGAACGACCTTTGGAGCTACTTGCACGGGCGCAGCAAGAGTCTTACTACAAAAAGCCATTTCCCATAGTCAAACGCGTTTTCAATTTAAACGCCCTTTAGGAAGTCTAGGTTTAGTCAAAGAAAAAATTGCGCGCATTTCCGCTTACTTATATGCCATGGACGCTACAACATATATGACGGCAGGATTGGTGGATGCTGAAATAGAAGATTTTATGCTAGAGTCAGCCATTTTAAAGGTTTTTGCCAGCGATTCACTGTGGAGTATTATTTATGATACGATGCAGATATATGGTGGAAGATCCTTTTTTACTGATGAACCCTTAGAAAGAATGATGCGTGATGCACGTTTAAATATGATCGGAGAAGGTTCTAACGAAGTGATGAGAGTATTTATTGCAGTGGTGGGAATGCGTGATGTGGGGATGTCCCTGAAAGCAGTCCTAGAAGCTTTAAAGACGCCTTTAGATGAAATCTCCACCTTAAAAATATTTTCTAAAAGTTTATTCAAGCGTTTTGCTGCGCCTAAGATACCCATAGAATCTTCTCTTTTAAAGGAGCAGGCAGATCTCCTGAGTAAAAATGTCCGTCGGTTCGGATTTAGCATCCTAAAATTGTTGAAAAAATACCGAGAAGATGTGGTGGAAAAACAATTAGAATTAAGTCGAATTGCGACCAGTGCTATAGCTCTCTATTCAGCTACAGCTGTCCTTAGTAAATTGGATGCAGATATAAAAAATAAAACGGCCACAGATGTAGAGATTATGTCTGGGAAATTATATTTTAATATAGCCATGGAGACATTGAACCAATCTTTAGATAACCTCTTTCATCCTGATGATGAATGGATTGAAAAAACCGCTGACCGCTTGACTGGTATCAAACAAACATACACATAACCCACAGAAGATTTTCCTATGAGTCTTAGAAATTTAACGGATGATTTTTTAAAGCAAGAGGCTTCCTTACGTTTAGGAGGAGGAGCTGCTGGTGTAGAGAGGCAAAAACGCTTAAATCGTTTGACTGTGCGGGAGAGACTGAAAGAGCTTTTGGATGATCCTGAAGATTTTTTTGAACTTGGTTTATGGGCCGGCTACAAAATGTACCCTGAATATGGAGAATTACCTGCAGCGGGGGTCATAACAGGGATAGGAAAAGTTTCTAAACGTTCATGTATGATCATTGCTAATGATGCCACTGTCAAAGCGGGGGCTTTTTTTCCCCAGTCCGTCAAAAAGGTATTGAGGGCCCAGCGTATAGCTTTTGAATGTCGCTTACCTGTCCTATACTTGGTCGATTCTTCAGGAGTTTTTCTTCCTTTACAAGCTGAAATTTTCCCCGATGAAGATGATTTTGGACGCATTTTTCGCAATAACGCCATCTTCTCTGCTGCAGGAATTCCCCAGATAGCTGCAATCATGGGGAACTGTATCGCTGGGGGGGGGTATCTGCCTGTTCTTTGCGATAAGCTTCTCATGACAGAAGGCAGCGGGTTATACCTTGCAGGACCGGCTTTAGTGAAGGCTGCTATAGGACAAGTGGTGGATACAGAAGAATTGGGTGGAGCAAAAATGCATGCAGAAGTGAGCGGAACAGTAGATTTCCTAGAGCCTGACGACATTTCCTGTCTGCATCGCATGCGGGCTTTAGTGGATATGCTTCCTCCTGACCCTGTTCAAAGTACTGATGAACTTCATTTACCTGCTGAAAATTCCGCAAAAATTTATGACTTGGTTTCTAGCGATAATACGAAAATGTATGATGTGCATCAATTGATTGACTGTATTGTAGATTCTGGTTCTTTTGAAGAATACAAGGCGCATTTTGGTAAAACTCTCGTCACTGGGTATGCTAAAATTGGTGGAAAAAGGATTGGTGTGGTAGCAAATCAACGTTGCTCCACAAAGACTGGTAAAGGGGCGGTTGAAATAGGAGGGGTGCTTTATGCTGATAGCGCTGACAAAGCTTCGCGATTTATTATGGACTGCAATCAAATCAAAACCCCCATCATCTTTTTGCAAGACGTGGTGGGTTTCATGGTGGGACGCGAGGCTGAACAAGCCGGTATTATTAGAAGCGGTGCTAAGCTTGTAAATGCCATGAGCAATTCTATTGTTCCAAAAATCACAATTATTGTAGGCAATTCTTTTGGTGCGGGGCATTATGCTCTATGTGGTAAAGCTTACGATCCTCATTTTATTTTAGCTTGGCCCAATGCGAAATATGCAGTGATGGGCGCTGATCAAGCTGCTGATACCCTTTTTTCAGTACAGGAGCAAGCTGCAGAAAGAAAAGGGCAGCCCTTAATCCCAGAAGAAGCCCAGCGTATGCACAGCGCACTCAAAGATAAATACACCGAACAGACTGATATTCGTTATGGTGCAGCCAGAGGATGGGTCGACGCAATTATTGCCCCAGATCAAACCAGGAATCTTTTAATCAAGTTACTAAAGCACATCGAAAGAAGTCCCATGAATAATCGCACCTTTCATACAGGTGTCATTCAAGTCTAAAAGGAACAGTCTATGCCAAGGAAATTGACAATAGGAAATGCACAAGCATTCTGGGGAGATTCTCCCGGGGCTGCAGCTCGGTTGGTGCAACAATGGCCTGATTTAGATTTTATTACCTTAGATTATTTGGCTGAAGTTTCAATGTCTATTCTAGCTATACAAAGAGAGAAAGATCCTCAGGGCGGATATGCTAAAGATTTTTTAGATGTAGTCAAGTCGCTCATTCCTCTTTGGAAACAAGGAGCAAAGGTAAGAATTGTCACAAATGCAGGCGGCTTAAACCCATTAGCATGTGCGCATGCCTGTGCTGAATTACTCAAACACGATCCTTATCGACAATGGAAAATAGGAGTTGTTTATGGAGATGACGTCTCCCAAGCGCTACTGCAAGATCCTCTTCTTGAAGATTATTCTAACCTAGAAACCCACGAACCTTTGATGAATATCAAAGATCAATTGGTGACAGCAAATGCTTACCTAGGTGCACATCCTATAGTTCAAGCGTTAGAAGAAGGTGCAGATATAGTTATCACAGGGAGAGTGGCAGATCCTAGTCTTACCGTCGCCCCTTGTGTAGCTACTTTTGGGTGGTCTTGGCAAGATTATGATAAAATTGCAGGGGCCACAATTGCTGGACACTTAATTGAGTGTGGGACTCAAGTCACAGGAGGAGTGTCTACTAATTGGCTGGGAATTCCTGATCCTGCCAATATCGGATTTCCTGTGGTAGAAATCTGCGCGGATGGGACCTTTACCCTCACTAAACCGGAAGGTACAGGGGGCATCGTCAGCGAACAAACGGTTAAAGAGCAGCTGCTTTATGAAATTGGAGATCCGGATAATTACTTAAGCCCTGATGCAACCGTATCTTTCTTATCCCTTGAATTAACACCAGTAGCTCCTAATCATGTGAAGGTAGAAGGAGCTAAAGGTCGTCCTCCTCCTGAAAAATATAAAGTAAGTGCCACCTATCGTGATGGTTATAAGGTAGAAGGGTTTTTGTCGGTCTTTGGGAGGGATGCAGCTTTAAAGGCACATCGATGTGGTGAGGTGATTATAGAAAAGGTGCGTCTTGCAGGATATTCATTAGCTAAAACATCTATTGAATGCCTCGGGGCTCTAGATATTGTTCCCGGAGTTTTTAAACAAGGCCCTAGCGTGTCTCTTGAATGCGTATTGCGTATTGCTGCAGCCGATCCTGACAGAAAAGCTTTGGAGTGTTTAGCTAAGGAAATCGCCCCTTTAATCACGAGTGGACCTCAAGGGGTCACAGGCTATACTTCAGGAAGACCTTCGGTTCGTGAGGTGTGCGGGTATTGGCCTTGTTTAATTGAAACAGACAAAGTGAATCCACATGTAAAACTGATAGAGGTGAATCATGGAGCCGCCTGTAAAACTCATTCTTAAAGATATTGCTTATGCTCGTAGTGGAGACAAAGGATCTAGCGCGAACATAGGAATTGTGGCTTATGATTTGAAAGGGTATGAATTTTTAATTAAATATCTAACTGCAGAGACAGTACAAAATTATTTTAAAACATTAGGAGTCGCTTCTACAATACGTTATGAACTTCCTAACTTGCTTGCCTTGAATTTTGTTCTTCAAGGGGTGTTAGCAGGAGGAGGAAGTCGTTCCTTGCGCATCGATGCCCAAGGAAAAGTTTTGGGTCAAGCTCTTTTGGAAATGGAATTACCTCATGAATGAAGAATGTGTTTTAATCAATCAAACCTATGAATCGTGTACGATTATAACGTTAAATCGACCTAGCAAGCGCAATGCTTTAAATATTGACCTGATGGAGCGTTTATGTGAAACCATTGAACACGTTCAGCGTTTGTCGAATCAACGTGTCCTTATTTTCACTGGTGCAGGAGAGGCTTTTTGCACCGGTCTTGATCTGCTGGAAGCTAAAGATGATACGTTGGAGGAAAAATCCTCGCATCTAGTGGGAAAGCTATTTAAGCGGATTTATGAATGTCCTTTAATGACGATTGCCGCCATCAATGGACCTGCGATAGCTGGTGGTATGGGTCTGATGAGTACCTGTGATCTATCTATTGCTCATGAAAAAGCTGTCTTTAGTTTGCCGGAAACGCGAAGAGGTCTTGTAGCAGCACAGATTATGCCTTATCTCATGCGTGTGATTCCAAGAAGATGTCTTCATGAAATGCTCTACACTGGAGATTTTTTTAGTGCGCAGCGCGCTTATGAATGCGGTTGGATTAATCGTGTGGTCTCTAATGATCCGATAGAACAAGCTTTAGTATATGCGGAAAAAGTTTTAAAAGGCGCTCCCAATGCGACTAAGAAAGCTAAGCAGCTTATTCAAAGATTAGATACTTTGAATTTAGATAATCAGCTTGATTTAAGCTTACAGTGGCATCGTAATTTACGTCAGCAAAACGAATTTAAGGAAGGTATTCAAGCCTTTTTAGAAAAAAGGCCACCTGTTTGGGATTTATGAAATCGTGGATTGTAGAAGGTAATCGACAGCATTTAGATGGCGGAGCAATGTTTGGAAATGCTCCTAAAGCTCTTTGGTCGCGCTGGGTCAAGGTGGATGCGCATAATCGCATTCCTCTAGCTTGCAGAACCCTTCTTATCCAAACAGATTCAGGCCAAAATATTTTGTTTGAAGCAGGGATAGGGAACTTTTTTGAACCTAAGATGAAAGAGCGTTATGGAATATATGAACAAGAGCATACACTTCTTAAAAATTTAGAAAAGATAGGTTTTAAACCTAGTGATATAGATGTGGTGGTTTTATCTCACCTGCATTTTGATCATGCAGGAGGACTTCTGTCCTCTTATGGAGAGGAGCCTCACTTAGTTTTCCCTAATGCCATTATTTATGTAAGCCAAGAACATTGGGGACGCGCTCAGAAGCCACATATTCGCGAACAAGCGTCTTTTATTCCTCTGTTGCATCAATTATTGCTACAGTCCGGACGTTTGAAGTTTATTGAAGAACAGACTCATCCTGATATGGATTTTGTACGCTTTCATTATTCGCATGGGCATACAGTCGGACAGATGATTTCTGAGATAGAAATGCAGGAAGGTCCTGTATTTTTTGTAGGTGATTTAGTGCCAGGAATTCCTTGGTTACATTTACCCGTAACGATGGGATATGATCGTTTTCCAGAACTAATTGTGGATGAAAAAACAAGGCTATTAGAATTTATTCTAAAAAATAAAGGACGTTTATTTTTCACCCATGATCCTGATCATGCCCTCATTGTTTTGAGCTGCGATGATAAAGGGCGTTATGACGCAGACTTATCTGCGGATCTCAAAACATAAACGGTGCATCCTAGCTATTTTTCTACTAAATATTTTCCAAAGATTTTTTTTAAATCTTCAGGGATGGGAATTTTAGTACGATTTTTTGACTCTAAGCATACATGGACGGTTTTTGCTTTTCCCACGAGAGTCTTGTCTGCTTTAAAAATTTTGTAGGACATTGTAAAGGAAGATCGACCCATGTTTTCTACTTCCACGTGAATTTCCAATACGTCTCCCACTTTTAGGGAAGCTAGATAGTCTGCCTCAGCATGGACAATGACGAAGACATAGGAGGAATTATTAAAAAGATAATCAAAATTCAGTCCTTCTTTTTCTACTAAATCTTCTAGGGCATCATGCACGTAGCGAAATTGCCTGGCAAAGTAGAGAATTCCTGCCATATCTGTATCGTGCATTCTTACTTTATTGTGAGTAATAAACATAGGGACCTCTTCCTATTAAATCTCTTGATCTGTGGGGTATTTATTATAAAATAGAGGAATTGAGAATGGCTTTTCTATAGCCTCTATTGTTTTATTTTCTTCTTCTAGGGTGAAAACAAATTGCTTATCTTTGAATGGACCAAAGCTGTAAACCTGGAGTCGTTGATGAATGGGATCTTTACGAATAATAAAAGGAATCGCTAGTTTTTCTTCTTTAGTCGCCCTCATTCCTAATGTAGGACTCGCTAGGTCTTTACGTTGCAGATGGACACATATTTGAAAGTTATTTTGGCTTTTCCAATGAACAATCGGCAGATTATTAAAATCTTCTGCGCATTTTAGCTTTTGATAGATCTTAGTTTTTAGCCAATTTTCATGCATTTTTTCTCTAAGGCTTGGTGCGATGAGCGTATAAGCAAATAATGCTCCTCCTAAAACTGTAACGGGAATTGTTGCCAGACCCAATGTCGTTAAGAGAGAGACCCCAAGGGTGCAGATAATAACTATTGCAAATTGACTAAGGAGATATTGAAAGGGGTCCGTTTGAACTTTGATATGCCGACCGGACCATTCAGACCATGGAGAAAGATCCGATTTTTTTGTGAGAAGATCAATTTTTGATCGCTGTTCCAAGCGGGAATCTGTTAAAGCACTCATCACATACCTATGCAAAATATATCTATTCATTCCAGATTATGTATTTATACACAAGAGGTTGAACAGATATCTCTCTATATTAATTTATCCATTGCGGGAGATCGATGAAATTCTGTTGTTTATGCTGAAATTCAAAAAAAAGTTTTTTATGGTTGTAGTGCAGGTCAATAATAAATGCATCTAAGTTATGCTGATGGTTTTTTTGAGAAAGGATAAGCACATAGGCCAGTTGATGAGTCCTTTGACAAATTCCGGAAAAAGCCTGAAGTTTATCTTGAGACGTAAAATCCTGCCATTCGTGGTGATTAAGATTCAGTTTTATCCCTTTTTCATTTTCTTCAAAAACAACAGGGTACAAATCGCTAAAGTCCTTTTTGCAATGAAGTTGTTGATATAATTGATCTTTTAAATCGCTTATATAAATTTTTTCTTTCAAAAAAGGGAGTAGGGTCGAATGGATCAAAGTGGCAAAGCTAAACAACATTAAGGGAAGTGTGAGGAGGGCGGGGAGAAAAGGGAGTAAAGTCAGTCCCAAAACCAAAAGAATCGCAGAGGCTATAAGAGAAATAAGGCGAACTTTTTGCTCTAAGGCCACAAAGACTTTTTGACCTGCTTTTAGAGGTAAATGAACAGGTTTAAAAGAGGGAGACTCTGTTTGTAAAGGACTCATTCTCTTTTCTTTCTCCTTTTGACCAGAATAGATCATCCAGGAGTTTATCGAGAGCAGTTCTTTTTTTAAAGGAATATTCAATGAGTTTCAGCAATTCCAAAATTGCTCTTAATGCCAATAAGTATGTTTTCAAAACATTCCAATCGAGATGTTCTTTGCATTCATTCTGATAACCCATCTTGTTCTACCAGATTTAAGCTTTCATGGATTAGAAATGCTAAAAAGTGTGAGCGCGGAAAATATCGAGAGAAGATGTTTTTTGCCATGGCCATAATGATGTTTAAAGGAGTCTCCTTGGTTTGTTAATGTTGTATGCTCTTCATCTAAAATTACTGCTGTCTAGTGCTTAAAATTGCATAATCTGTTATCCTAATGGAAAAGAGAGGAAGTGATGGAAAAAGTTGATACAGTTTCCACTATAAAGAAACGATCTTTACCGATTTTAAAGCGTCATCATGTAAAGCGTGCTGCCATTTTCGGTTCCTTTGCTTGCGGAAAGGCTAAAGCAAGAAGTGACGTTGACTTCCTGATCGAATATAAATCCAAAAATAAAAGTCTTTTTGACCTGGTAGATCTTAAATCTGAACTAGAGGAAATTTTAGGACGGAAGGTTGACATCATTACATATAACTCAATCTATTGGAGAATAAAGGAACAAATTCTTGCAGAGCAGGTTGTAATTTTGTGAAAAAAGATCCTAAGGTTTTTATTGGACATATCATTGAATCAATCGAGTTAATTGAACATTATTCTGAAAAATTAACAATAGATACTTTAAAAAAAAATCAAGCTTTGCAAGATGCAATTATCCGGCGTCTTGAAATCATGGGTTAAGCTACGAAAAACATTCCTGCATCTTTCAAAGCAGGGTATGCCGAAATTCCTTGGAAGCAAATGGCTGGGATAAGGGATATTCTAATTCATGAGTATTTCGACGTAGATCTTGATCTTACATGGCAGGTTGTCAAGCGTGAACTCCCACCCCTTAAAACAAAATTGCAGGTTCTCTTATCGGACACCTTGGAAGGAGAATAGCGCAAGATTCTTCTCTCAGGGTAGACATTTTTGACTAAATACTCGGATACAAGGATGAGTTTTATCTTTGTGTATAGTCATGCATTCTAAAATTTTAAAATTAGCTAATTTAACGAACCCTTGAATCTCTTTCTTGTAGAACGAATTGCTGCGCTGAATAGGTTGGCTAGATCCACTATTTCTTGAGAATGCACCAGGATATAGGTGCAATCACGGTTTAAAATTATATCTAGAGAGAACAGTTGACCTGGATAGGGTAAATCCATAGAATAGGCACTTATGATTAAAATTGAGATTACGCATGTCATTTCCTACTCGGGGTTATTTAAATGCTCTAGGTGAACTATCATCCGATTTTCCTCTTAACCTATCGGATGATCTTCTCTTAAAAGCCTATAAAACGATGCTGTTAACGCGGCATATTGACGAGCGTATGGTGACTCTACAAAGGCAGGGTACGATCTCATTTGCTCTTAGTTCTTTAGGGGAAGAGGCTTGTTCTGTTGCTAGTGCAGCAGCATTATCTATAGAAGATTGGTTATATCCCCAATACCGCGAATGTGGGGTGATGTTTTGGCGCGGATTTACACCACAACAATATATACATCACATGTTTTGCAATAAGGAAGACTTGATTTTAGGTCGACAAATGCCTAACCATTTTGGTTCCAGAGCATTAAATGTGGTTCAGGTTTCCTCACCCATCGGCACGCAAATTCCTCACGCTGCAGGTTGTGCTTATGCCATGAAATTACAGAAAGAGAAAAAAGTAGCTGTCGCCTATTTTGGCGAAGGTGCTACCTCAGAGGGCGATTTTCACGTAGGATTAAATTTTGCTGCAGTACGCAAAGCGCCTGTGATATTTTTCTGTCGTAATAATGGTTATGCCATTTCCACACCCGCTTTTCGACAGTTTGCGAGTGATGGTGTCGCACCACAAGTCGCTGGACGTAATATCAAAACCTTTCGAGTCGATGGAAATGATTTCTTTGCTGTTTATGAAGCGACAGCTCAGGCGCGTCAAATTTGTCTGGAGGGAGCAGGTCCTGTTTTTATAGAAGCTATGACATACCGTCTGGGAGCTCACTCCACTTCAGATGATCCGAGTGTTTACCGGCAAGAACAAGAGGTGCTTGAAAAACAAAAAAATTGCCCGATATTAAGACTTAGACTTTACCTAGAAAAAATAAAGGTTTGGGATATAACGCAGGAAGAAAAATATCTCGAAGGCATTACTCAGGAAGTGACAGAAGCCATTAAAATTGCTAAAGAAACAGGGCGTCCCCCTCAACGATCTTTAATTGAAAATGTCTATTTTGAAGTCCCTAGCGCTTTGGAAGCTCAATATGAAATTGTAAAATCCCTCTTTCACGAATAGGTAGGTTGAAATGGCGATGATGAACATTATCCAGGCACTTAATCATACCTTACATCATGAGTTTGCACGCGATTCTCGTCTTTTGACTTTCGGAGAAGATGTGGGAGTCTTTGGTGGGGTATTTCGCGTGACCACTGGTTTGCAAGAAAAGTTTGGAGAAGAGCGTTGTTTTGATACGCCTTTGACGGAAGCTGGGATCATTGGATTTGGAATAGGAATTGCTCAAAAGGGTTTAAAGCCTATTTGTGAAATTCAATTTGCTGATTACATCTACCCAGCCTTCGATCAAATTGTCAATGAGATGGCTAAAATGCGCTATCGCACAGGGAATCAATATAGTTGTCCCATGGTGGTGCGAACTCCTTATGGTGGGGGCATCCATGGCGGTCATTATCACTCTCAATCCCCGGAAGCATTCTTTTTACACATTCCAGGTTTAGTCGTGGTGGTCATCTCTAGTCCTTATGACGCGAAAGGATTGTTGGCTTCTGCGATTCGTTCGAATGATCCTGTTCTGTTACTAGAACCCAAAAGATTATATCGATCTCTTAAAGAAGAAGTCCCTGAAGAGGAGTACTTCATTCCCTTAGGCAAGGCTCATATCGAACGCACAGGGAAGGACTTAACTTTGATTGGATGGGGAGCGCAACATCATCAAAATATGGAAGCGGCCAACGCTTTAATGGAGCAAGAAAAACTTTCCATTGAGGTGATCAACCTTAGAACTCTCAATCCTTTAGATATTAATACGATAGTAGAATCGGTCAACAAGACTGGGCGTTGTGTGGTGAGCCACGAAGCTCCTTTGACTCAAGGTTTTGGAGCAGAAATTGCTGCATTAATCAACGAACGCTGCTTTTTGAAACTCAAAGCCCCCGTCAAACGATGTTGTGGATTAGATACCCCTTTTCCACATACTCTTGAAAAAGAGTATTTACCTGATGCACCGCGTGTGAAACAGGCAATCCTTGAAACCTTGGACTACTAGTGCGGAGCAAAATAGCATGACAAAAATTCATACAGTGACTCTCCCTGACATCGGGGAAGGTGTCATAGAAGGCGAGGTTATTAGTTGGCTTAAAAAAGTCAACGATACAGTGGCTCAAGATGAGGCTGTGGTTGTCGTCATGACGGATAAAGCGACTGTAGAACTACCTTCTCCTTATCCTGGAAAAATTGTTAAACAGTATTATCAACCCGGTCAAATCTCTATAAAAGGCAAACCTTTATATGATTTAGAATTAGCGGAAGGGCATGTAGCTATAGAGAAACCTCAAGCAAAATTAAAACAAGACGGATCTAAGTCTTGTCCTTCTTTAGCTTCCAATGCATCTCCCATTCAGCCTAGCTTAAAGCCTAATAAAAATTTCTCTGAAGGTTATCAATCAGTTTCAGCGTTGCCATCTACGCGAAAATTAGCTCAAGAAATGGGCATATCCATTGATCGGGTCTCCGGAACAGGTAAAGAGGGTAGGGTCACTCCAGAAGATTTACGTCTTTATAGCCAAAGTCAAGTTACTCAATCTGAAGAAGCACCCCTTATGCATCTTGAAGGAGATGAGGTCATTCCACTGATGGGCATCAAAAATTTAATGGCGCGCAAGATGGCTGAGTCCAAACGTAAAATTCCGCATTTTTCCTACTTTGAGAAAGTCGATGCGACTCGCCTTGTGTCCTTACGTCAAAAATTTAAAGAAGAGGGAATGAAGCAGAAGATCCAAGTGACTTATATGCCATTCTTGATTCGCGCTCTTTCTTTAACCCTCGAAAAATTTCCTCAATTTAATAGCTCCCTAGACAAGAACCAAATCATCATCCATAAGAAACAGCATGTGGGAATTGCGATGGCCTCAGATTTGGGATTAATTGTGCCTGTACTAAAAAATGTACAGGAACTTTCTCTTATTGATTTAGTGTATGCTTATGAAGAATTAAAGAATAAAGCTAACAGTAATAAGTTACAGTCTAGTGATATGAAAGAAGGGACCATCACTATTAGTAATTTTGGAGTTTTAGGAGATGGAGGATTGTGGGCCACACCTATCATTAATTACCCTGAAGTCGCTATCTTAGCAGTCAATCGCATTCAAAAACAACCTTTGGTACGTAATGGCGAAATAGTGGTGCGTGATACATTGAATCTGTCCTGGAGTTTTGATCATCGTCTCATTGATGGAGATCAAGCGGCTGCTTTTTCTAACCATTTCGCTAAGCTGATTGATAATCCCGCCTCTTTGCTTTAAACCACCCATTTTGAGTGAAGAACTCCTGCCACAAGCAAATTTGAGATTCTAGATTTTTTCTGTGCGATATCGAAACCTAATTTACATCTTGAGAGTTGTTATAATCCACTAATGTTTAAATGGGTTTACAAACCCATTCAACTGAAAACAAAAGCTTTATAAAGATGTTAAAACTCAAATTAAAGAGAATAAATAATTTTGTTTGAAAGTTTTTTTTTACATTGTTACTGTGCGTTTTGCAGCACACCACCCAAAAATATAAAAAAATAGATAGGTTATGTATGCAAACGGAATTTTTATTAGCTGGCTTGATGACATTAGGCGTTTTATTTTATCTCGTTTATACCCTGCTTCACCCAGAGAAGTTTTAGACTAAGAGGACTCATGACCGCTATCGATTGGACGCAAATCTTTATTTTTGCAGCACTATTCATTCTTTTGACCCCTCTTTTAGGGCGTTATATTTATCTTGTGATGAATGGACAAAGAACTTGGTTGCACCCTTTGCTCCAAGGTTTGGAAAATTTCAGCTATCGCCTCTCTGGGATTGATGCTCAGAAAGAAATGCCCTGGACGACATATGGTAAAAATCTTTTAGTTTTCAATTTGATCGGTTTTCTAGTTTTATTTCTTATTTTAAAACTTCAGTCGTTTCTCCCTTTTAATCCTCAAAATTTTCCAGCAGTTTCTTGGTCTTTAGCCTTTAATACAGCGGTAAGTTTTACCACTAATACGAATTGGCAAGCCTATACAGGAGAAACTACATTAAGCTATTTTTCCCAGATGCTTGGGTTAACGGTACAAAATTTCTTAAGCGCGGCGAGTGGTCTTGCTGCTTTGTTAGTATTGTTACGAGGCTTTACGCGCAAAACATCTTCAACAGTCGGCAACTTTTGGGTCGATTTAGTACGGTCAGTTGTTTATATTTTTTTACCTTTATCTTTTATTTTTGCTTTATTCCTCATGAGTCAGGGAGTGGTGCAGACATTGTCTCCTTATGTAGAGGTGCAGACCCTAGAACAAGCAAAACAAATCATCCCTTTGGGTCCTGTGGCTTCGCAAGTGGCCATTAAACAATTAGGAACTAATGGAGGCGGATTTTTTAATGCGAATGGAGCACATCCTTTCGAAAATCCCTCTGGTTTAACCAATCTACTAGAGACATTAGCCATCCTTTTAATCCCGGCTGCTTTACTTTATACTTACGGTCTTTGGATTGGATCGAAAAGACATGCTTGGATTCTTTTTTTCGTCATGCTGCTTTTATGGGGGGGAGGGGTGGCCCTTTCGCTTTATTCGGAATTTACATGGGATACTTCTTTGTTGAGTGGTCCCCTTTTAGAAGGCAAAGAATCCCGTTTCGGGATTACACAAAGCGCCTTATGGTCTGTAAGCACTACAGCGACCTCCAATGGATCTGTCAATGCCATGTTAGATAGCTTGACGCCTCTTGCAGGGGGCGTTTCTTTATTTAATATCATGCTGGGTGAATTGATTTTTGGTGGGGTGGGCGTAGGGTTGTGTTCGATGTTGATGTTTACACTCTTGACTGTTTTTTTAGCAGGTTTAATGGTGGGCAGAACCCCTGAATATCTTGGGAAAAAAATTGAAAAAAGAGAGATGCAATGGGTTGTGTTGGCTGTCATCATGCCTGGGGCCTTGATTTTAATAGGTGCAGGTATTTCTTGTGTTCTACCCGTGGCTTTAACTAGTTTAACTAATGCCGGTCCTCATGGCCTTTCGGAGATTCTCTATGCATTCGCATCTAGTTCGGGGAATAACGGAAGTGCATTTGCTGGACTTAATGCAGATACTCTCTATTATAATTTGTTTTTAGGGGTTGTCATGATTTTGTCTCGAGTGGCTATTCTTTTACCGAGTTTAGCGATAGGAGGATTAATGGCAGCGAAAAAAACGTCCCCTCTTTCTGAAGGAACTTTTTCCACAAATTCCTTTTTATTTGCCATGCTCCTATTCTCGGTTATCATGATTGTAGGTGCTCTAACCTTTTTTCCTGCCTTGTCTTTAGGTCCTTTAGTTGAGCATCTCTTAATGTTGAATGGACAATCTTTTTAAGGAACTATGACTCATGAAATATAAGCAACCGAATTTGTTAAATCTAAAAATGATCCTCGCTTCCTTGAAAGAGTCGTTTAAAATGTTAAACCCTCAGGTCCAGATTAGAAACCCTGTCATGTTTGTCACTTATTTAAGTGCTATCGGGACGACGCTTTACGTTCTAAAGGAGTTTTATTTACAAAATGTATCCGGCTTTGACTTGCAGATTGCATTATGGCTGTGGCTAACCGTTCTGTTTGCAAATTTTGCTCAGGCCATTGCCGAAAGCAGGGGAAAGGCGCAAGCTGCGAGTTTAAGAAAAACAAAAATTGAAGCCTATGCTCGGCAAGAGTTAAATGGTTTAGAAGTGAAAACTCCCTCGGAAAAACTTAAAAAAGGAGATATTATTATCTGTGAAGCTGGTGATATTATTCCTACAGATGGAGAAGTCGTCGAGGGAGCTGCCACGATCGATGAATCAGCCATAACAGGAGAATCAGCTCCTGTCATACGCGAAAGTGGGGGGGATCGTAGTGCAGTTACCGCAGGGACTCGAGTGTTAAGTGATCGCTTGCGTATACAAGTCACGACTGAACCAGGCAATAATTTTTTAGATCGAATGATTCGCCTGATCGAAAGTGCTAAACGTCAAAAAACACCTAATGAAATTGCTCTCCACATTGTTTTATCAGCCTTATCTATTATTTTTCTGCTTGCAACGGCTTCTTTAAAAACTTTTGGAGATTATAGTGCCGGGGCCGCGCAGCAAAATATTGCGCAAATTTTAACGCTTCCTGTGTTAATCGCATTATTAGTTTGTCTGATCCCTACAACTATCAGTGCTCTTTTGAGCGCTGTGGGGATAGCGGGAATGGATCGATTGATTAGACGAAATGTCATTGCTATGAGTGGAAGATCGGTGGAAGCTGCTGGAGATATTGATTTATTGATTTTAGACAAAACCGGCACAATTACTATCGGGAATCGCATGGCCACGGCTTTTTTGCCTGCGATCGGACTTGATGAAAAAGATTTTGCTAAAATTGCTCAGTTTGCCTCTCTTTCAGATGAGACCCCTGAAGGCCGTTCAATTGTGATTCTTGCCAAAAAACTTTTTGGATTACGCGCAGAATCATTGGAGACGAGCAATTCCATTTTTGTACCTTTTTCTGCTACCACGCGGATGAGTGGTCTAGATTTTACGGATGCATCAGGACAGGTGGTACGACGCATACGTAAAGGATCCACGGAAGCCATAAAAAAACATATTCAGGCATTAGGCGGGGAATATCCCAATCAATTTGATGCTGCTTTGGAGCAAATTTCGAGTAAAGGTGGGACTCCTTTACTCGTGAGTGATAATGAGAAAATTGTAGGAATTATTCATTTAAAGGATGTGATAAAAGGTGGCATCCAAGAGCGTTTTGCAGAGATGCGACGGATGGGAATTCGCACAGTTATGGTCACAGGAGATAATGTGCTAACAGCGGCAGCTATCGCTGCAGAGGCTGGTGTAGACGAGTTTATTGCAGAAGCAACGCCTGAAATTAAATTAGCTAAAATTCGAGAAGAACAAGCGGGAGGACGATTAGTCGCGATGACGGGCGATGGTACAAACGATGCGCCCGCTCTTGCTCAAGCCGATGTGGGTGTGGCAATGAATACAGGTACTCAGGCCTCGCGTGAAGCGGGGAATATGGTAGATTTAGATAGTAATCCTACAAAGTTAATTGATATTGTCGAGATAGGCAAACAAATGCTGATGACACGTGGCGCCTTGACGACTTTTAGCATTGCTAATGATGTAGCCAAATATTTTGCCATCATTCCCGCTATTTTTGGAGCTCTTTATGTGAGTAAGCAAGGCATAGCGGGTCCTTTATCGGTCTTAAATATTATGCATTTGCATTCTCCACAAAGTGCGATTTTAAGTGCAGTCATCTTCAATGCATTAGTGATCATAGCTTTAATTCCTCTGGCTTTAAGAGGTGTGCAATATAATGCGCAGTCCGCTCAAAAGCTCTTAAGAAATAATCTTTTGATCTATGGTTTGGGAGGTGTTTTAGTCCCTTTTATAGGGATTAAAATCATTGATTTAGCTGTTACTTTATTAGGTTTAGTTGCATGAGGAAACAATGAAAAGCGCTCTTTGGAATAATATTAAGCTGTTTTTATGGCTCTCTGTTTTAACGGGATTAGTGTATCCCTTAATCCTGACGGGTTTTGGAAATCTCATTTTCAATACCAAAGCCCACGGGGATTTTATATACGTTAAAGGGGAAAAGAGAGGGGCTCGTCTCATTGGGCAACAGTTTAAGTCTGAACGTTATTTTTGGGGACGTCCTTCTGCAGTCAATTACTCCGCTTTACCCTCTGGTGGAAGTCAGTTGGGTCCTACGAGTCGAAAACTGAAAGAAATTGTGGAAAAACGAAAGAACTATCTACAAAAAGCGCATCAGGCAGCAGAAATTCCTGCCGAACTCTTATTTGCTTCAGGGAGTGGACTGGATCCGCATTTAACTCCCTATGCTCTTAATTTTCAATTTGAGCGTGTAGGAAAAGCAAGAGGGTGGAATGAAGAAGAGAAACAAAAAGTGCGTGAGTGGATCGATCGTTTTACGCAGCCGCGTTTTTTAGGTATCATTGGAGAAGTTGTTGTAAATGTTTTAGAATTAAATATAGCATTAGACGAAATTGAAAAAAAAATTAGGAATAGTGAAAATTAATTATCGATTAGATTTGAAGTTGTGTGTGCGTCAAATCTAGATCTTTAAATTAAAAAGAGATCTAATCTCCTGGGAAGGATTCATCGGAAACTTTTGTTTTTGCAATAAGAATGTCTAATTTTTTTTCTAGTCGTTGCTTCTTTTGTTGAAGTTCGTTGTTGAGCAGCTCTATAAGCTTTTCACCTTGATAATATCGATGAGGTTTACATTCTTTTTTAAAAAAAATTTTAAAAAATACAGATATTTTTTCGATGGAGGAAGAAATAAAAGTTTTCTTATGAGCAACCATATGTTCTTTGATGTAATTTTGTAGGATGGGATCTTTCAACTCCTGGATCTTATTTTCTATCCAATTTTTTTTACATCGATAATACATAATTTCTTCATGAGTTCGTCTTTTTTTAGTCTTAAGACCAGGGGCCATTTTTCCATGAACCCAAGTGCTTATAGATTTCCAGGCGCAGATACCAGTACGTTGAAATTTAATTTGACGGCTGGAAACTTTATTACCGTTATGTTTATTTAATTTTTTATCTATAAATCTATAAATATCCTTTACATTTCTTCTTGGATTTTTTTTTAACTTACATATGGAAAACCAAAAATCGCCATTTAAGTCTTGTGCATCTAAATTTCGATACTCTAATTGTTGGGTTCTTTTCGACATAGTATTAGTCTTGTGGTGACCAATTCCGTCTCCGGTGTTGTTGATAATGAAAGAATATTTTTGATTAGGTTCTGCAATCACTTCATAGAGGATGGCATGTCCAGGGAGGTTCCCCCGACCTGGCCTATTAGAAATTCCCATGTACCCGCCGGGAAAAACCAACGACTCGCCGACTTTTAACGCAGCAATTTTTAAACAAATCATCTGGGGTATTAGAGATGCATTCTCATCTGTTACATTGATTAAATCTTGGATGCTAGAAGCATACTCTAAGTTATAGACTATCCAATCTATTTGCTTTAAGTGGGAAGAATTTGATTGTTGTAAATCTGCTTTATACGTCTTTAACATCAAACCCATCTCATGGATGGCTGCTCGTGTACTCCACCCTTCTAATGTAGACGAATGAATTTTTCTAGGGGCTAAAACGTGATAAATGGCCTTTGCTTTATTTTTTAATTCCTGCTCTGAAGGGTTTTGAGAATAACTTGGAGAGGATGCTGGATCAATTTTTGGCATAAAACCTCCTGAATTATCTAAATTATTTAGACTCTCTTTTCTAAGTTCCTTATTTTCATTTCGATGTGATTTTTCTTTTTTTGAAGTTCATGATTGAGAAGATTGACTAACCGTTCGCCTTTATAATGAATGTGGGGCTCCCAATGAATTTTGAAACAGGACTTGAATAAATTAACAATAAACGTGATCAAAAAGGATAAAGGTTTTTTCTTATATGCACTCATGCGTGTCTTCATAAATGTTTGAAAGATTGGATCTTGCATCTCGAGGATCTTTTTTTCTATGAGGTGTTTCTTAAATCTTTCATACATCAGTTCTTCAGCAGGTAACCTCTTTTTAGCCGTTGGGCCGGGGGCTATTTTTCCATGAATCCATGAACTGACGCATTTGAATGCGCAGACACCTGTTCTTTGAAGTTTTATTTTTCGACCGGGAGTTTTATTCCCATTTTTTTTGTTCAATTTTAGATCGATGAAGTCATAAATTTCTGTCATAGAACTGACTGTTTGCCTCAATTTGCAAAGCTCAAACCAAAAATCTTCATTTAAATCTTTTAGGTCTATATTCCTATACTCGAGAGGGTAACCTCTTCTGTAGAAGTCAGATATTTTGTGGTAGGTCCCAATTCCTTCTCCGGTATTGTTGATAAAAAGTGAAAATGTTCCATTAGGTTCCGCTTTTATTTCATAGAGGGCTGCATGACCAGCATAATGATTTTCGACGAACTTCCCCCTGTATCCTCCTAAAAACGCAATCGATTGATGGGCTTTTAGGCCGCAGATTTTTTGATAAATAAGACCTGCGATTTTTTGAATTTTTTCATTCTCTTGCTTAGGGGATGTCTTGCGTGAAGAAATATTTGCAAGCTCGTAATAGATGGTGGAAGCAAATTTTAAAGATTCCAGGGTTGTGTTCAGACGTTCTTTAAATTGTTCATCGTAAGAATTTTGAAAGACTAAATAGTAGTTTTTCAGCTCAGAAATTAATTTGTCTACAGCAATCCCAGCATTCATGCCTTCTAAATCCCTAGAGTGAATCTGGGAAGGACCTAATAAATGATAGATAAACTTAGCTTTTACTGTTAATTCAGCAGAATCCATAGAATGATTAAAACTTTTTATTGTTTTTGTTTAGCTATTAAATAATATGTAAAATTATATTTTATTATAGCTTTTATTTTATTTGATCTCAATGTGTATTGTATTAAGATTCTTTCAAGATCATGTTAGGGATCGCACGCGATCGCGCCTCCATGAAGGAGGCGCGCAATTAGATGCGCTCTATTGAATGGGAGAGGCTTATGTCTTTGGTGTCATTAACTTTACAAAAGCACTTACAGACATAGAATCGAGTTTTTCAGGATGATTAAATAAGAGGACAAACTCTTCAATTTCTGAAGGAGACAGAATCTCTCGGGCATTTACCCTAAATTTATTATAGAGAAGGGGTAAAGCCTCCTCTCTTCTGCGTTTATGTCCGATAGGGTATTCAATGGCTACAGGCCCTAATATCGAACCATCTTTTAAAGTGATTCTTATAGAATTGGCTATAGAACGTTTGTTTGGATCTAAATAGTCTTGAGTGTAAGAATCCTGTTCTTTAATGAACATTTTCTCTCTTAAGGCGTCGATCCTTGGATCCTGCGCCGTTTCTTTTTCATAATGGTCTGCTGTCAAATCTCCGAAAAGAAGACCGATGGCAATCATATACTGAAGGCAGTGATCACGGTCTGCGGGGTTCAATAAAGGTCCTTTTTTGTCAATAATCCTTATGGCGGATTCATGCGTTAAAACTTCGATTTTTTCAATGTTATCCAGTTGATCTTTCAAAAGAGGATGGAGCTTCACGGCAGCTTCTACAGCAGTTTGTGCGTGAAATTCAGCGGGGTAGGAAATTTTAAATAAAATGTTTTCCATCACATAAGAGCTAAAGGGTCGAGAGATATGAAGGGGCTTGCCTTTACAAACCACATCATAAAAGCCCCACTGTTTTGTGGATAAGGCGGATGGATATCCCATCTCTCCTTGCATCGTTAACCATGCGATTTGGACCCCACGACTTGTAGCATCACCTGCCGCCCAGGATTTACGTGAACCTGTGTTGGGAGCGTGTCGATAAGTCCGTAAGGATCCATTATCTATCCATGCATTAGATACAGCGTCAGCAATTTGTTTGCAGGATCCTCCTAACAAATATGTGGCTAAGGCCGTTGAAGCCACTTTAACCAATATCACATGATCTAGACCTAAGCGGTTAAAGCTATTCGTTAATGCAAGAATTCCTTGAATTTCATAAGCTTTGATCATCGCGGTTAAAACGTCGTGCATGACAAGTCCTTTCCCTATCTGATCTAGATAGTCACAAAGAGAAAGGATACCCCCTAAATTATCTGATGGATGTCCCCATTCGGCAGCTAACCAGGTGTCATTATAATCCAGCCATCTAATCATTGTTCCTAAGTTGAACGCCGCACGGATGGGATCTAAGACCCAAGGAGTGCCAGGGACTCGACTTCCGTGAGGGACTACTGTCCCGGGAATGACCGGACCTAAAAGCTTCGTACATTCTTTAAAACGTAAAGACAGCAATGCGCATCCAAGGCTATCGGCTAAACAAGCTCTAGCAGTGCTATAGGCTTCCTCGCTTTGAATTTGATCATGAGCTGTGTACTCTGCAATAGAGGATAAAATTTCATCCATTTCTTAACCGTTTTTTTATTATCGTTTTTCGATGGGACACCATGCTCGAGATTTCGGTCCTATATAATTGCTAGAGGGACGAATTAATTTATTGTGACTGCGTTGTTCTAGAAGATGTGCAGACCAGCCTGTGATACGAGACATGACAAAAAGAGGCGTAAATAGTGGTGTGGGTATGCCAATGTAGTGATAGGCCAAAGCACTATAAAAATCGAGATTAGTAAATAGCTTTTTTTCTTCCCACATCACTTTTTCGATTCTCTCTGCTATAGGAAAGAGGTATTGATCTTTTGCCCCAAGACTCAACTTTCTCGCACATTCTTTAATAATGATAGAGCGAGGATCTGACGTCGTGTATACCCGATGACCAAATCCCATAATGAGTTCTTTGTTTTTAAGCATGTCTAGTATTCCCAGTTCAGCTGCCTGCGGATCTTTAAATTTTTCAATGAGTGCCATGGCCGCTTCATTAGCCCCACCGTGCAGAGGACCTCTTAAGGCGCCTATTCCTCCGCAAATAGCGGAATAAAAATCCGATAAAGTGCTGGCAATTATTCTTACAGTGAAAGTTGATGCATTGAATTCATGTTCAGCATAAAGAATTAAGGAAACGTCTAGGCACCTGCGGTCTTCTTCTTTAGGAGACATGCCATTCAATAAATATAAGATATGACCTGCAATGGAATCTTCGGGGGTTTCTAGAGAAATTCTTTTGCCTGTACGATGAAAGTGGGACCAATAAAAAAGCATGGAACTTAGACAGGCCGTTAAGCGATCTGCGAGATGATAAGGATCTTGACCGATTTCTTCGGGTTCAATATTGCCTAATACAGAGCAACCTGTACGTAATACGTCCATCTGATTTGTATTAGCTGGGAGCATTTCCAAGATAGATTTGAGTGTAGCGGGTAGGTGACGAAATTTTTTTAGTTTAACTTTATATTCTTGAAGCTGTGTGTAGGTAGGGAGCTCTCCTCTTAAAAGCAGCCAGGCAACTTCTTCAAAGGACGCGTATGCGGCTAAGTCTTCAATAGAATAACCACAATATCTTAAGCTTTGCTCTTCCACCCCACAAAGACAAATTGCAGAATCTCCGGCAACGACACCTGCTAAGCCACCTATCTTTTTTTTGTCTTTTATATCCACCATAATTCATTACTCCAATAATCGATTGAGTTTATTTTCCAACTCTTCATATTTTAAAAAATGATAGAGTTGTTCACGGGTTTGCATTTTATCCAGCATGCCTCTTTGGGTGCCATTTTTATAAATTTCCTCTAATACCATCCACGCTGCTTGATTCATGGCTCGATTCACAGATAAAGGGTACAAAACCATCTCCACGTGGGCACTCTTTAGTTCATCTAGACTATAAAGAGGAGTCTTTCCAAATTCCGTGAGATTGGCTAAAATAGGGAGGTCGATTTCTTTTTTCAGCGTTGAATAATCTTCCAGCACTGTGAGAGCTTCAGGAAACAAGGCATCTGCGCCAGCTTCTTTATAGGCTAATCCTCTTTCAATGACGCCTTCTAATCCCTCATTTGCGTAAGCATCCGTGCGTGCAATTAAATAAAAATCTGGATCGATTTGACGCCTGCTGTTATCTGCAGCATGCACACGCTCACACATTTCTTCCCTAGAGATTAAGGATTTATCCGGTCGATGGCCACAGCGTTTATGAAAGACTTGATCTTCAATATGCACACCTGCTGCACCAGCTCTGATCATAGACTTAATGGACCTTTCAATCATCAAGGCACTTCCCCATCCAGTATCTATATCGACTATTAAAGGGAGATCAACTGCAGCTGTGATTCGTCGCACATCTTCAAGCACATTATCTAAAGTTGTTAAGCCTAGATCAGGAAGTCCATAAGAAGAATTAGCGACTCCAGCACCTGAGAGATAAATAGCTTTAAATCCTATTTGTTCGGCCATGATAGCGATATAGGCGTTGATCGTCCCTAGGATTTGAAGCGGCTGATGTTCATTGAGTTTTTGTCGAAATTTTTTCCCCGGAGAAATTTTTTCCATGATACGGCTCTTTTCGTAGATTCTTCATATAATTTTCACTTTAGGCTAGGCAATAGGGGCGGTCGAATGATGTTCGCACCACGAGGTCTTTGGGTCGGAACCCGATTATTTCGACCATGGATTTTTGAGATCATGGTGCTATAAAATCTCTTTATTACTAGATAAAGAGATTTTAAGCCAGCGTTGCGCGCAAAATATTAAGTGGGAGGAGTATGATATTCAGTTTCAAGCTGAGAAGGGGGAGCTATTTGGCTGGCTGGATTCACGGGGCCACCCGTAGGGACGGCTAATTTTATGCCTGTAAAACCTTGAAATGCCATAGCCATCAATCCTGTCATAATAAAGGTAATTCCCATTCCCCTAAGAGCAGGAATAACGTTGGATGTCGATAGCTTTTCACGAATAGCCGCTATGAGTGCGATAGCCACCCACCATCCTACACCAGATCCGAACACGTATACCATATTCGCCCAGAAAGGATAATCTCTTGTGACAGCAAATAAGCAGGCCCCTAAAATGGCACAGTTTACAGCAATTAAAGGTAAGTAAAGACCAAGAGACATATAGAGGGCAGGAGCTGCTTTCTCAATCACAATTTCCAGAATCTGTACAAAACCTGCGATCACCGAAATAAAAAGCAAAAACTCCAGAAAGTTAAGATTAATTTGAGAAGCTTCTAATCCTAAAAAAGATAACCAACTTAGGGCTCCAGCGCCTGTTACAAAACGGTGGACAAACCAATTTAAGATACCAGAAATTGTAAGGACAAACACCACAGCAATTCCTAAACCATTCGCAGTTTTAAGTTTGGTGGAGCAAGCAAGATAGGTGCACATTCCTAAAAAGTTGGCGAGAAGAAAATTTTCTATAAAAACGGCCTGTATCAGTAATCCAAATAAGTTCAGAGGTTCATAGCTGCCCATCCACATAAATTAAGCCTCCTTCTTATTGATGATATTAAACACCCAGATCATACCACCGATGATGAAAAAAGCCGCAGGTGGACTGACCATTAAAGCAAAGTTGTCATAAGCGTCAGGGCGAGCAGCCGTGGCGTACCAAGATAGAGGAACAATTTGATAGCCGAAAAGCTGACCAAATCCAAAAAGCTCTCGAATGCCTCCCACAATAAATAAGACCCAGGCATAACCTAATCCTGCGCCTAAACCATCCATAAAAGCAGGAATGGGTTCTACATTTTTAGCCATCCCTTCCGTACGTCCCATAACGATACAGTTTGTAATAATTAAACCTACAAAAACACTTAAAACTTTTGAAATACTAAAGAAGTAAGCTTGCAGAAACTGATCAATAATGATGACAAATACAGAGATGATGGCTAACTGAGTGATCATCCGGACGCTATCAGGAGTGACTCTACGCAGCAAAGACACAAAAAAGGATGAAAAGGCGGTGACGAAAGAAACGGATAGGCCCATTGTTAAAGAGACCGAAAGACGATTCGTGACGCCTAATGCTGAACAAATCCCTAGGACTGCTACTAAAATTTGATTTCCTCCCCATAGCTGAGAGGTTAAATAAGTAAGGGCGGGAGCTTTTTGTTGTGCCATTTAGAGTCTCCTTAATCTGAGATTTCTTTATACTGTTTGTACAATATTTGTTTCAAGCATGGGATATCAAAGTCTTTTCAAAATTTGGTTTTGACGCACAAATAGCGATGGATCCGTGGATGCATGTATTAGCTCATGCTCTTAATATTAAATTATTTATGAATTTTTAATTCTTAATGATTACCTAGACATCGAGAATTTTGAAATCAAATGAGACGCTTTAAATTTCTTAAAAGATGATGGAGGGGATTCAATTTTTGTATTTTTTCGATTCCCCAAGCTGTCACTATGGGATTATTTATAAGATCCTGTGCTTTTTCCCTCACATATTTGGGTTGATTGTAGTGAATGACTTACAAATCTCGAACTTCTTTTTGAAATACCTTTTTATCATGATTAGTATTTGTGTTTATTAGTTTTATGATCTTTCTTTAATTTAAAACAAATTAGTTTTTGTGTAAGAGAGTAGTTTTTCTAATTGCAAAAGACTGATCCTAATTATTTAGGGTTATTTATAGAGTTTAATATAAATAATAACTTTACAAAACGGTTTGAGGGGGTTATATAAGAATTATTTTAAAGTTAGTTGCTGAGGGGGCTATATGTTAGAGTTCTTTAGCAGAAAACCGACATCTTTCCTGTATCAATTCGTTCAGCACCACACCGCATTTTTAAGACTTATACGTGTAGCAGTATTTTCTTTTTTAGTCCTGAGTTCTACGTTTCTTCAGGGGATGACCCATGAGTGGAGTAATCTTCATGAAGGAGCGTGGGAAGTGACAGAGAATTGGCAATCTAAAGCTCCTTTAAAAAATTCAGATGCAGCTTTGATTGACAATGGTGGAGTCGCAACTGTGAGTCATTCTGCGCATTCCGTCGCACAAATTACCGTAGGTGACCAATCCTCTAGTCAGCTTGTGATACAGGATCGGGGTCAATTAACCAATGGCATCACCATCTTGGGGAATCAAGTCTTTTCTAAAGGAATGGCGACTGTGCATGGAGGATTGGCACAGTGGGTCACTTCTAATTTCTACAATGGGTTTTCGGGAGAAGGTCATTTGATTGTAGAAAATGGAGGGTTGTTATCGAATGGTGCTCTCTATATGGGCATGAATAAAGGCAGTTCTGGAATAGTCTTGGTAGATAAAGCGGGCTCTATTTCCAATGCAAGTATGTATGTGGGTTATGGGGGTGTGGGAACTGTCCGCATTATAAATGAAAGCTCTATCCTATCTTCAGGTACGGTTTCTCTTGGCACTCAATCTGGAAGTCAGGGAAACGTCAAAGTAGAGGGGTCTAACTCGTCTTTAGAGGTACAAAAGACTTTTTATGTAGGGGATGTAGGAGAAGGGCAACTACATGCAACGGGTGGGGCTAAAGTCGTCAGCCAGGATGCTGTGATTGGACATCAAGTGGGGAGCAATGGAACAGTCCTGATTGACGGTCAATCGCACTGGGTGAACCAAGGTCAATTAACTGTGGGGCAAGACGGAAAAGGATCTTTAACTGTGCAGGACG
The DNA here is from genome assembly GCA_001897225.1 of Chlamydiales bacterium 38-26. Taxonomy (GTDB): domain Bacteria; phylum Chlamydiota; class Chlamydiia; order Chlamydiales; family Parachlamydiaceae; genus Neochlamydia. Next base: position 165,146 of record MKSK01000001.1, on the reverse strand, counting down.
GAGCTTCTGTGATTAGTGGAAGGGGAAATGTCGGCACCTCTAGTTTAGGTCAAGGCGGCCATGTAACTGTTTCCGGATCTGAAAGCCGCTGGATCAATACAGGGAGTTTATCTTTGGAAAATCAGGCCAGTTCCTTAGTCGTAGAGCGAGGAGCACTTGTTTCAGCCCCTACAGTGGATGTAAATGCGGGAGAGATTCATTTACGGGGTAGTGAAAATAATCCAAGTATTCTGAGCACTTCTTCCATTAAGACAAACTCTTCCACCTCTTTGCATTTGGATGGGGGCATGCTCATGGCTCAGCGCCATGAAGAAGATTTTGTTTCAGGAGAGGGAGAATTAAAGATAGGGAAAGGGGGAGCGATCATTCACTCTCAAAATTACCAAATAGGGATCAATCAATCTTTTTCAGGAGAGGGAAGCTTAATTAAACAAGGTTCAGGTCTTTTGATTTTGACGGGCCATAATAGCTACCAAGGGGGAACAAAGATCTATGAAGGAGGCTTGCAAGTCAATACGCAAAGCTTGGCCTCAGGTCCTGTCCATAACGAGGGATCTTTAATCTTTGATCAAAAAAATACAGGAACCTTTTCTGGAAGCATAACAGGCTCGGGTCAGCTTGTGAAGCAAAATGAGGGAACGCTGTTTTTAACAGGAAATAATACGTATGAGGGTGGAACACTGATAGCGAAGGGAACGTTACATGGTGATTCATCCAGTTTTGGACGTGGCTCTATTGAAAATCATGGCACTTTAATCTTTAGCCAAAATCAAGAGGGTGCGTTTGCTGGGGCTCTTTTAGGAAGTGGTTTGTTGATTAAGCAGGGAGAAGGCAAACTCCATTACAATGGCAATGGCTCTCAATTTCAAGGGCATACTACCATAGCCTCCGGTCATCTTAAGGTCAATGGTTCATTGGGTGGTTCTATGTTGATTAATCAAGGGGCCATCCTTTCAGGAAATGCTCAACTCGGGCATGTGACTAACCAAGGGGTAATCGCCCCAGGTAATTCCATAGGGACGTTGCGAGTCTCTCATTTTGTCAACAATGAAACAGGTGTCTTGCAAAGTGAAATTAATGGAAATGGACAAGCAGATTTAGTGAGTGTGGAAAATACGGCCACACTAAATGGTGGACAAATCCAGGTTCAAGCTGAGCAAGGAATCTATTTAAAAGGGACTTCCTATAAACTCTTAGAAGCAGCTGGAGGGATTACAGGTCAATTTGCAAGCGCCCTTTTGCCTTCTAATCTAAAATTAGGATTAAGTTATTTACCTAATACCCTGCTTTTAACTGTTTTAGCGACATCTGTTGATACAACAGGATTAAGCGGCAATTCACTACGTGTGGCTGAGTACATACGCGATCATGTGGAAAGCAGTACAGATTTTTTAAAAGTCGTCAATGGTTTGAATACACTGGATCCACCCCAGCTTAACAAAGCCTTAGATCAACTACACCCTGCTCTATACCAAGCCTTAGCGATGACCACAAGTGACACGACCCATATGATTAATTCGACGTTCACGGATCGTATGGAATTAATCCGCGAAACATGCGGGGATGAATCTTGTCAGCCTTGCGATCCCTGCCAAACGCCTTGTCGAGGGGTTTGGACAGCAGGAACAGCTGATTTTGTCCGCCAAAGTAAGACAGATGGTTTGCGTGGATTCAATACGGCGAGTGAGGGGTTTTCTTTTGGTTATGATAATAAATTATGTGACTCTGTATATGGCGGTTTGGGTGCAGGCTATTCTCATACAAATCTCCACTGGAATCGAGGAATGGGAAAAGCGAATATCCAAGGCTATTATTTAGGAGCATATGCGACTAAATATAACAATGCCTACTATTTAGATGCTTCGTTATTGGGATATGTGAATCATCATCGCGTCAGAAGGAATATACATTTTGCAGATATTGATCGTCATGCCAAAGATAACCACCATAGCTATGGATTTTCTCCACACTTTGGTGCAGGCTTATATTTGAATTATTGTAATATCGAAGTCACACCTTTTTTTGATGTAGACTATTATTTTGTGCAACAAAATCGTATTCGTGAGCATGGAGCTGAAAGTTTAAATTTGCATGTCAAACGTAATCAATCCCATTTGTTGAGAGTAGAATCCGGTCTAAAATTGTCAAAATGCTATCAATTAGGGAGAGGACGTTTAATTCCAAGTGGAAGAATTAGTTGGGTAGGCCATCGCGTGATGGGGGGAAAAAAGTATACCTCTTCTTTTCAAGGAACTCCCACTAACTTTTCGGTTTATGGAACCAACCGTTGCTTTAATCAATTAGAGTTAGGAGCGGGTTTGCAGTACTTAATCAATGAAAAATTTGCCATCAACGCACGTTATGATGCTGAATTAGGCAGAAAACGACAAGAGCAGCAGGTCAATTTTGAACTGAATTATCGGTTTTAAACCCGACTTTGCGCTCTATATTCTTGATATGCAAGGGTCAAAGCCGAACTTCGTAAGCATGTCCGATGATGACATCATCGTACATTCCTAAAATTTGGTATTAAGTTAATTTCGATTATATATACCATTGCTCCATCATTATTCCCATTTTATCATAAAATTTATTCATTATATTTTTATAATGAAAGAATTAGAAAATAAAGAATAGATTTAAAACGTTCATGGACTTTACTAAATTCTTAAAGGTCTTTTTTTGTAATTATTGAATAGAGTATAATTTTATTCATCTATCCTGCAGGAGGTTTATATGTCCAAAATCGTTAGAAATGAATTGAATCAATGCAAGAATGTCGATGAAATTAATACCTTTATTAAGGATTTAAATGTTCAGATCGGTCAATGGGGTGGAAGGCGATTTTATAAAGAAAATCCTCGGGACACGATTTCTTTAAATGATGTGGTGAAACGCTTAAATAAAATTTATCAAGAAACACCTGTTGAGAAAAAAGACCTAAAGTTTTCTTCTGATATGCTAAAAGCTGCCGAAAAGATCGAACAAAAAGATCATTTAGGAAACTTAAAATTAGCCAACACAAACGTTTTTAAACGTTTATTCACCACTTTAAAACGTTTTTTTGGGAATAAAGGATTTGACCGTCATAAGATCTTGGATGACATTAAAATGGATGTATCTCAACCCATAGAGAAAAATCAACAAAAGATAGAAGAAAATCAAAAAAAGAATGATAAACAGCAAGCTCTGACCAACAAATACAACAGCATGACGTTGAATGAACTGATAAGTCAGGTCCAACTTGCATTACCTGCCTTACCAGCTCCTGCAGAGGCGTCTAAAGATGAAAACTTAGAAGATAACAATCTTATTAAAGAGACAATTTCAACAAAGTTAGACGCTTTAATAAAAAATACTCAATCTAAAGAACTATCCACTGTTTTTAAGCCGGTCTTTGAGGAACTTCAAGGAGATCCAGCTAAATTTCAAGACCTGGCTTTGACTGTAGCCAAAAAACTACCCTATGTCATTAATTTTAAAAGCGAATTTTTAGAAAACTTACCTTGGCCTTCCGAAGATCTAAAAAATCAAATGGTTCCCGCCATTATTAGTGATGCTATGAAGGATGCACTTAAATGGCTAACGGGTTCTATTTCAGTAAAAAATGGCTCTAATACCGAGGTGAGTATCCAAACCTATAAAGTAGTATTGGATATGAGAAAAATGATTGGCACAGGAGATTTTAATCAAAATCCTACAAAAATATCAGAAATGACAAAGAAAGGATTTCGAATTCTTGTGGAAGATATCAGTCAGGCTATTTGTGAGGAATTGAAAGAATCCATGGAAAAAAAGATGGACCTTTCCCAGCAACAGATTGGGTTTGAGATTTCGATAGGCCAATTTTTTGAATGCCGTTTTCCGGCTAGCCTGATAGTCCCTTTTTTGGAATGTTTATGTGATGTTCCAGGTTTATTAAAGGTGGATTTAACAGATATTGGTATTTCGTCAAAAGGTGAGAAATATGACACGGGATTTGGAAATGAGCATGCCGAAGCTCTTTTAAATATTGTTAGGACCAATCCCTATCTTCAAGCATTCCTTGTGCAAACTCCAGGAATGACTCCAGAGGTGCGCGCTAAATTTGATAAGGAGTGGGCTGATATATTAAACAAACGTGCTGCAAATTTATTATTGGCGTTAGGTACCCCAGAGATATTAACTAAAGCTTTAGTTAATGAAAACGAGACTGCCTAAAAAGCAAATAGCTTTAGATTGTTTAGTCATCTCTAGCACAAGCTTTAAAAAGCATGCTAGAGATGACTATTTTATCCAAAAGTCCATGATATAATTTTTGTATACACTATATGGGCCAATAATAGGAGGTTACACGTGTCCAAGATAATTAAGAACGAGTTGAAGCAATGTAAGAACGCCGAAGAATTGAATACTTTTGTAAAAGACTTGAAAGTTCATGTAAGTTTTTGGGGAGGTAGAAAATTATATAAAGAAAACCCTCACGACACGGTTTCTGTAAATGAGGTAGTGAAGCGTTTGAATACAATCTATCAACAGAATTACACTGAAAAAAAAGATTTAAACATTTGCATACAACTCCTATCTGCAGTTAAAAAAATAGAAAAAAATGACTGTTTAGGTCATTCCAAGTTAGCTCATTCCAACGTGATGATTCGCATTTTTACAGCTTTAAAACGCTTTTTTACAAATAGAGGATTTGACCGTTATAAGATTCTGAACGACATTAAAGCTCATATTTCTCCTACTGTAGAGCAATATGAAGAAAAGCGTAAGGCCCATGAGGCTTTAGTACAAAAATATAGCCAGATGAACTTGTGTGAGTTAATGAAAGAAGTGGACTTCTCTCTATCCACGGTATCTTCTGCGATCGATATAGATATAGCAGAGGATCAGACAGAAGAAAGGCAACAGATCATCAAAAATGCGATTCTATCTTGTATCCAAAAAGTGATAAAAGAAAAGCGCTTAGATGAACTTCAGGCGGTCTTTATGTCTATAAAAAATGAACCTAAGTTTGTTGACTTAACGATATTTGTATCTGGTGTTTTACCGTACACCATTCACGAGTTGGATCAATTTTTTAATGGTCTAACCTGGCCTACAGATGAATTTAAAGAGCAAAAAATTCCTGAAATTTTAGCCTTAAGGATGAGTAAAATAGCTGTTAGATGTGACGTGGGGCAGGTTAAGTGCGGCAACAAAGGACGCATTAAGACGTTTAGAGCGGTCTTCGATCCACGTCAAATTTTCGGTTTAGGGAATTTCAACCAAAATCCCGTCCATGCGTCTAATTCTGTAGTTAAAGCATTTCGCTTACTCATAGAACAGCTGGGCCATGCAGCTCTTGATCAGTTAAAGCAGGCTCTTACAAAAGATCTTTTCCTAGAAAATAAGAAAATTGGTCTGGAACTTTCGATTAATCCGTATACAGAATGTGACTATCCTGCATCGATGATCGTTCCTTTTTTAGCTCCTCTATGTCAGGTACCTGGATTAGTCAAGTTAGATCTTTCCAACATTGGCATACAAAACCCCCTAAATTCTTTAGGTTTTGGAGATCGAGAAGCAGATGCAATTTTAGAAATTGTGAAAACCAATCCCTATCTTCAAGAGTTTATGATAGAAACTTCAGGAATGTCTGTGGATGTGCAAAAACAATTTGATCAGGATTGGAACGCTATTCTTTCAAAACGTCCTGCTTATCAGCCAATAGCTCTGGTGAACCATTTGATCCATTCATCAAGCTCATGAAAACTTGTCTTTGGATCTTAATATTTTGCTAGGAGTGAAGCTCTAATCGATCCCGAAGAATCAGAAGAAAAAGCTAAGGATAAATCCTTAGCTTTTCCTTACAATTTTTGAAAAAATTTCTTAGGAGTGGTCCTAGATTGGTTCAAAAAATTACTTGAAAGAATGTGCGTTTAAAGCAAATGAAGAAAGAGAGATTCCTGCACAGCTCAACCATCAAACTTCAGTTTTTTTATCTTTACTTGATTTTTCGTGAAGTTTGATTAAAAAGGGACGATAGGGTGTGAGTACATCACGATAAGCATCAGTCACACCGTTACCAGTGAGTGTGGCTCCAGCCATTCCATCGACAGCACTTTTTGCTTTGGGAACGTTTCCTAAAACCTCAGCGACCTTACCTTTAACCACCGTAATTCCAAGGGGAGCTGTTTTGTAATCAGTCTTTCCATCCGCACCTTCTTGAAAAATCTTTTTGCCTGGAAACATATCCTGCCAGTACGCTTCGGAAATATTTGCACCTAAACCTGGGGTTTCTTTTTGGTCATACCACGTGATGCCGATCACGGTATCTCCATCTGGTTTTATTGCGAGGTAGCCATAAATAGCATCCCACAAGCCAAATCCATTGACAGGGAAAACATATCCTTCCGGTTCCCCCTCCTTCGATTCTTTAGAGGATGGATTGTTGGAAAGTATTTTATAAATGAGCATGAGAGGTTCACGATAATAACCTGTTTTACGATACTCGGCTAGGTAGTTATCATAATTGATTTTTGCTTCAGCAAAGGTTTTAATATTTCCTTGCTTGTCGACTAAAAGAGGTTCAAAGCGTTTGCTATAAATGTCTAATAGCTGACTTTTTGACGCAACTTCAAAGGTTTGTGTTGGAATCAGTTTCCCTTCTTCATACTTGGCAGGAACATATTTTCCTTCTTTATTTTGAACTAAAAATCCCCCTTGGTAGTCGAGGATTTTTGCTGCAATCATCATTTGCTTGCTTCTATCGAGTTCTTTGGCGACTTCTTTAGGTTCTTCTAGAATACTTGCAAGTATAGAAAGAATGAGTGCACAAACAAAACTAAGAACGACCATAAAGATGATAGTTTTAGAGTTGGTGGGAGCTTGATTAGGTAGTGACTCTGACACGGTTTAGGCTCCTCTTTCTAAAATGTTTGACGGCATAATAATCAAATAAGGGTGCAAATACATTTCCCATTAATATAGCTAACATGACACCTTCAGGATAGGCGGGATTAATGACACGGATGACTAAGGTGATGACTCCACAGAAAACCCCATAAATCCATTTGGCAAGCGGTAGGGAAGGGGATGAAACAGGATCTGTTGCCATAAAGACAAGACCGAAGGCCAGCCCTCCTAATAGTAAATGCTTGTAGGCGGGAAAACCAAATTGGGCAGCGGTCCACGCCCCCTGATCCGCAAATAGGAAATTAGATCCCATTTGAAAAAGGAAAGCTGTTACAAAGGCTCCTAATAGCATTCCCAGCATCGTTCTCCAAGAACCCACACCTGTCCATACTAAAAATAGAGCCCCGATTAAACAGGCAATGACAGAAGTTTCGCCTAGGCAGCCGAGTTTATCTCCAAAAATAAAACTCCAATCCTGGTTATGACCGATCCCGTAGTTCAAAGCTGAAAAGCGATAGGCGTCTTCGTAATAGCCGCTAGATAGTCCTAAACCACCTTCTGAGGCCGGGCTTGTCACAAAGCTTTTCAGTTGATCTTGTGTCAGTTGTCCCAGGGTAGCATTTTGATGATTTAGGGTATTCCATTTTTCAAAATGGGGTTGAATGGTCTGGATGGTACTGACTTGTTTGCCTATCGTATTTGAAGCGATTGCATCAATATGGATACGTTTAATATCTTGAGGCACATTAAAAACAGCCAGTTTTGTGGCCTGGGAATAACCATCTAGCGCTGTGGTTTTGGCATCTTGATTCATTTTTATAAGACTTTCTCTTACAGTTGTGGGATTTGTCCCTACCCACACATCTCCACTCATTTTGCCTGGAAATGTAAAAAAGAGAAACGCACGACAAGCCAGAGCGGGATTTACAATATTCATTCCAGAACCACCGAAGACTTCTTTACCAAGTACGACTCCTGCAGAGACGCCTACCGCGGCCATCCAATAAGGGATGGTAGGGGGTAAAATCAAAACAAACAAAATCCCTGTGACCAGAAATCCTTCGGAAATTTCGTGGCGTCTAGTGATAGCAAACAACACTTCCCAAAAACCGCCTACTGCATACGAAATAAGAGCTAGAGGCAGAAAAATGAAAAGGCCTTCTTTAAGGATTGTTAGGTACCTATCATTTTTCATTGCAAAGCCAAGATAATCATTAAAACTTGCGCCTGCAGCCAAGTATTCATCCATTAGGCCATAGTCACCACTGCTATACACGTACTTTAATAAGCCTGAATTCCAAATGGCCATTAAAATACAAGGAATTAGAGCAAAGACCACAAGAACCATCCAACGTTTGACATCCACGGCATCGCGAATATGGGGCGCGCGTTTGGTATTGATCGCGGCTTCATAAAGAAATGTGTCATTCGCGTTAATGAGCGGTTGCAGTTTATGTAGGGGTTTCCCCGGTTCGGCCAGCGAATTGATTGAATCTAGTAGTCTTCTAAGCATATGCATTCCTTTTTCGCGGTCTTCTCTTTATTAGACTCCACCCTGGGAGTCGAAAACAGAATAGAAGCTTCTTTTAATATCCGGAGATTATCAAAATCGAGCAAAAAAATTAAATGGAAAAAAGTAAAAAGGAATCTTTATTTTTTCCTTAGATGCAATCATTTTGATCTTGTAGAGCTCCCTTTGCATGAGATGTCTGTCGATTGTTGTTAGGTAGAAGTGATTCAGCATCTTTTCGTCATAGATGATGAAGTTTTAGATTATAAATACTATGTATGTTAAATTATGAAATTAATAATATTTGAAATAGGATAAATAATAAAAATGAAATTACCATCCATAGAAATCTATCCAACCTTCAAAGCCGAAGACGCCCAGCAGGTGAGAAATCGCACGATGCAAAGAATCAATCAGAGCTCTTCTGAAAGAGATCCTGTATTTGAGGAATTTCGCGAAAATCCACTGGATCGCACGATGAAAAGAGATTTGAAAAACTGGAAAAAATGTTTGAAAAATTCCAAGGACTTTATTGAAAGACATCTGGAGCAACGTTTCTACCAAGTGTTTATTCAAGCTGTATTGTGCTGGAAAACTCACTATATATTCTCTATCGGGAAAACTTTACATCAGGGCTTTAGCGCGCGGCAGATTTGTGATAAAAAAGACGTTCTATGCGCCTTTCACGCGGCACACTCGGCTACAATTCCTTGTTTATACGCGCAAACAAAGGAGGAAGAAACTAATGTATATCTTTACGCCTCGGGATTTTATGATGAAAGTAATCAAACTCAAGAAATCTTAAAAGAGGTGAACGAAGCGGATCTTGAGATCGATGAGAGACGAACGGATAGTTTACTTAGAGAAAAAACCCTAGCCTTATTAAATGATGTGTCTAGTGAAGAGTATTCTCCTGTAGAAGCCTTACACAAATTTGCAGAGTCTTGTTTAGAGGAAATTGAAAAGGCCTCCGCCAGGGATTCAATTTCTGACAAAATTAAAGATGTATTAGAAATTTATCATAATAAAACCCTCGAACTCATTGACTTCATGGGTGATCCTAAAAATTTGGACCTTTTGCTTAATGTGCAGAATAAATATCGCTTGTTAGATAAATCTGAAGCAGTTTTAGAGAATTTAAAACAAGGTGAATATGTTAAGCAAAAAAAGATTTTAGCGCTTCTTGCTAGAAAGATAAGAGATCTTCCCGTCGAAATTCTTTCAGCAAATAGGCTAAAACCCCACTATATGAATGCTTTCAATCGTCTCTATTATTATGAAATCTTCAAACGATTTGAGGGAGTCAATCTTCGGTACTTAGAGAAAGCTGTAGGGATTAAATTTAAAGCTCTAAAGGCGCAGGTGGGGGAATTATCTAATTCAGAAAAAGGTCGCAATGTATTAGAGCAGGAAAAGAATAAAATTAAAAGATTGGTTAAACAGCTTTCTACAATTTTATATGCGCTTAGTGGGGAAGATTACAAACATGAGGATTTGAAAGGCTTATCCCTTCAAAAATGGGACTGTTTACGACCCATTCTTTACCAATCTCGCTATCGCATCATCTTAGAAGACCAAAAAACGCAAAGTATCATCAAAAGTAAATTGGAAAGCGTTTACTATAAGATTTTAGATCCAGAGAAGTGCGGAGATAGATACAAAGAAACCTTTTTTTATTATGAAGTTTTTAAAATGTTTAATAATGAAACACGTATACACTTATGCAAACTACTAAACATCTCCTATACACAATTAAATCAGACAGTCAGAGAGATTCGGGTGAATCAGAAACTGCATATTTTCTTACAAAAATATGTAGAAGAAATTCAATCTATTTCTAAAAGTATAGCTAAGAAAAGCAAGATCGTTAGAGTTCAAAAAAAATTGCAAGCGCTGGTAGAAAAACTGAAAGACGAGGGAGCTACAGCAATGGGAGAGTATTTAGTCTATGCGCGGCTTTACGATGCAGCAGATGATGATGAGGAAGAAGAAATGATAGAGCAAATCATAGGCTGGGATAAACAGGCATTGAACAAAGAAATAAAGAAGGCTTTCAAATCCCGTAAAATTGACGAACGTTTCGAAAAATTTCCCAAAACACTAAAAAACTTAAAAGACGTGGTCTGTAAGAATATTGAGCATTTAGAAGAATGCCTGAATGAATTTCAAGGTCATTTGTTGCGTGAACTCAGATTAATACACGGTATGGGTAAAGAGAATTTTAGGGAGACTTATGAAAAGCAATTTGCAAAATCTCTGGATACCTCTAAAATAAGGAGTCTTGAACGCGGAGAAATAGCTTTTGAAGAAGATTTTGTCCACGAAATTTCAAAAATATTTGGTGTGAGTGAAGAACTTTTTCATCCAGGTCTCTTTATAGAAAAATAAAAGCAGTGATTGCGTTCTATTCAGCCTAGAAGACACTAACTTCTAGGTAAATCGGATCGTCATAAAAACTGAACGATTTTAAGATTTCTTCATAGCGTCAGAAAAATTGCTATCACTTGTTCAGTTCAGCAGTCCTTCGTGTTTTTGCTGGTAGAATAAGGATCAGCAGGAAAGCCCCATTTATTTTTTATTTCTGATTGCCATCAAAGTTCAATTTAAGCCAAAATTCACTTAAAATTATACATAAGCAATCAATCATCAATCAATGAATCGATACTCTTCAAAATGGAAATGGATCACCGTAACCTTACTGCTGGTGACGGTAATTGTGGGTTTTTCCTGGGAACTTTTAGTTTCCAAAAGTTTTGAATATTATCTATATCAAAAGCTGCATAAATATACCGATAAAGAGCTCGTGGTTCATCACTCCTACAGAAAAAATAACCGTTGGATTTTAGATGGTGTTTCTGTCTGTGGAAAAAGTGAACAAATGTTTTTTAATGCCAAACGTGCCACATTCGATTTTGAGATAGATTTGTGGAATGGTCATCTAGATTTATATCTTACATTAGAAGAGCCTCAGATTCACTTAGCAAACGATCAACCCTTTTTTATGGAGGCTCTGAGTAAAGCCGATCATCAGGGGGTTTTATCTATCAACAAATATGTCACAGTCCATAAAGGCCTCATTGATCTTAATGAGCATCTGTATGAAATTGATGCAGAAATGTGTTTAGGAGCCAGCTCTAGGGGTGTTGTTCAATTTAAAGTACACGATGAGCAAGAACAAAATCATTTGAAAATGAATTTTAAGCAACACGAAGATGCTTGTGTGGAACTAGAATTTGAATGTGTAGAGCTTAGTTGTGAAGCTGCTCATCATTTTGCAAAACATTTTTTCCCCTCTGTTCAGAATTTTCATATTACCGAGGGTGTCTTTCATGGAGTGGGAGGATTTTTATTGAGTCCTCAAACTAAACCCTTAATTTTCGGTGAAGCCAAGCTGAAAGATTTCTCTTTCGAACATCTACCCACTTCTCTTAGAGGGTCTCTTCAAGAAGTGCGATTCCATCTTGAAAAAAACACCGAGAGTGAGCTTGCGGGACCGATAGGGAGTATTATTTTTTGTGCTGATGAAACTTTTTCTTATGTACCAGCGGGAGAAATAGTAGCTGAAATTCGTCAACTTATGGGGGGCATTTACATAGGAGAAGAAGGAAAAACAAAGGTGGTTCTGCATGGAATTTATGACAATAATTGTGGTCGCAGTTCACAGTTGTCTGTCGAGGGGGCAGGCTGGCTTTCTCCAACAACCCTAGGTCAGTTGAATCTGTCATGGAAGTTAGAAAATGACGATCATGCATCTAGAGGGGTCGTTGATATCAATGAGATAAGAAAAAACGTTTTGGATATCGATTTTGATTTTAAAGGCATGCATCTTAAAAATGAGATTGTACAAGCCTGTTGTAATCAATGGCTCCCCTCTATCCAAGATATTTATTTAAAAGGTGGGCTACTTGATGTCCATGGCCATACCCAGATAGATCAAAATCAGCTCAAGCAAATTGAATTAGCGCGCATACAGGTTCAGGATCTACAAGGAGAATATCTTCCTTTAGAAATTTCTTGGGGTGCTGAAAATGTGACTGGAGAGGGGCATTTAAAGGCTTTTACTAAGCAAGGCTTGGAGTGTCGCCTCAAAATAAATAATGGATTTTTAAATTGTATAGAGCATCCTGAATATTGTTTTAATCATATCCAGTCGGAAATACATTTTTCTAATGGCGAGTTAAAGGATACATATGCAGACGGAGTTGTCAATCAAATACCTCTTCACTTAGAACTCGGAAAAGAACCCCAGGAAGGTTTTAAGTTTTCGTTATCCGGTAAAGTCAAAAAACTACTGATGTTTATCCCCAACCAAAAGTTGCGATCCAAATTACTCACATCATTTGATGAAGATGAAATGATCATAGTGGCAGATTTTAAGAAACATGAAAAACAGATCGAAATTATTGGCCTCGCAAAAATTCTGGATCCAATAGGTCAAGAAAGACAGATTCATTTTGGATTTGACCTAATAAAAACCAATCGGCAAACCTATAATTTTCAAAGCCATCTCCAGAAGTTGCAACTTTTAGCCCCTTCCCTAGCCAACCCTTTATGGTTAATTGAAAGAATTTCCCTAGATGAGAAAAAAAATAGAGCGCGTTATGTCATTTCTCATGGATGGTTTCAAGCGGAAGATTTACCTTTAAAAAAGTATGTCGCCCCTTTTTGTGTAAATGAGAATAAACTTCACCTATCAGGCTTTGGAGATATTCAAGGGAGTTTTGATAGTCAGAACCTCAAGGTCTTGTACGAAGCTCGAGATGTTGTCTTAGAGAATGATTATCTTCGCGTAGAGGCACCAGAGGTCAAACAAAATCCTCAAGCTACTACTTTTGGTCAGTCGAAACCTGTCTATTATTATAATTTTATTTCAGGTGCAAGCTTTGGTTCGATGCCTCTTGTCAACGCCTCTTATTTAGAAAAAAATTCCGAACTCGTATTTTCAGATATTCATGCGGAAGTTGTATTTGATGGATACAATATTCATATCCCTAACATCGAGTCATTTTGTGAGGGCGTTTATTTTGTGGGAGAATTGGATCTGATTTTTCATGACACCTTAGATGGATATTTTGATGTGACTTATCATATACAATCTTTATATGGTAAGTTTACGCAATTGCAAGATTTATTCTCTCATTTAGGAAAATCCTTATTTTTTCTTAAGATTCCTATGGAGGGGGAGATCTCTATGCATCATGATGCAGGGTATATGAAATTTAATTTTAACCCTGCGACGTATAATCTAGAGGCCCACTTTAAGGGAGACTTGAATAATGGAAAGATAGTCGCAGAAAATTCTCAGGTATCCCTGGATGAGTTAAGTCTCCATTTTGAATATGATCATCTCGATAATTTCTTAGAATTTTCAGACATTCAAGGCACCCTACTGGTTGGAGAACCTGAAAGAGTGGAGGAGTATATGGTAGTCGGAGAAAAAATCCTGTTTTCTGACTATGCTCGCAGTCAAGCTTCTTTTGATATTTGGATTGGAGATAAGAAAAGAGACGTCATTCGATTGGCAGGAAAGACATCTGCCTCAGATCTTTTTCCTGAAGAAAATTGCGTGGAATTTATTTTAGATCGTGATCTTTCTCATTTTGGGACAGTGCATCCTGAAGATTTTCATTTGATTCTTAAAGATTGGTGGCAAATTCAAGAATTTCGATTTGTGGCTGAATTCAAATTAACCAATCTTTTGCAAGATTTAAAAAGATTTAGTCGTACAGGTTTTTTATTTTTGTCTCGGCATGTACTAAAAAGATTGGATAAGATTAAAAAGGCCCAAGGGAATTTTCATGTGAAAATTGAGTACGAAGATAGATTTTCGCGCTTAGATTACCAACTCACTGGCAGCGAGATAGCGATTGATTCGAGAACCTTCCAACAATTTTTACTTAAAGGAAAAAAAGCGAATAATACGTGGATCATCGATCAACTCAAGTTAGATCAATTTTCTATTGCAGCAGATATTTTGAGAAAATCAGGAAGTTGGATGATTAATTTTTTAGGCATTAAAGCTGGAAAATCTATCCTTGCAGGTTTACAAGGCGAGTTTTTTGATGATAATCACGCCATTCTTGGTAAGGTGAATCTGTTAGAGATGGATTTGGCAGGCCTAAGAGAATGGCCTCAAATCGAGAAGGTTTTAAAAGATTATCCAATTCAGGGACAACTTAAAGCGTTTGGTGAATTTCAGTTTGAGATGGAGACAGATGAGTCAGGAGATTATCGATTTAATACCTTGCTCAACACCGCCTTAAAAAATGTCGAATTTAAAGATGTGTCTTTTGATAACATGTCTGGAATCTCCTGTCATTATGTTTCAGACAAAGGAGTGATTGTTCGACAAATTTCCACTGCTTTAAAAACAAATGCAAAAACATTAGCAAATTTACAATTAGATAAAATAGAGTACGATATAGCCCAAGATATTTTCTCTATGGAAAATTTGCGTTTTGCCATTCCATCTAGTAGTTTATTACAAATCAGTAGCTGCTGTGCTTCTCATTTCCCCTCTCTAATAACGCCTGCATGCATTGAAGGATTATCTAATATCAAACAAAAAGGGTTTCTGGAGGGATGTTTAAGCGTAGAATATGAAAAACCTCACTATGCCATAAAATTAAATTTGAAAGATGATGACTATGTGTTTTTTAATAAACCCTTCCCTTTAGCAAACTTTTGCCTAGAATATGATCCATGCGAATTAAAAATAACCACCCAATATCTACACCCCCTCTCTCCTTTCTGGGTACATCACAGATCTTCTTCGAATCACTTAATGGAGGGAGAATGGATCATTACAGAAAAATCTGCCCAGGAAGCCAACGAACAATCGCTTTTAGTTAAATGGCGTCAATTTGAGGAGAGCTTTTGTATAGATCATGCCGAGGGAGGTTTATATGGCTTACAGTTCAATCTAAAAGGTGTTACTCCAACGACGAGACAAGCCCCACAATGTTTAATGGGCGATATCCACTTTAACCTTAAAAAGATCACACCACTGCTCCCTCCTGAAGTGGGGAAAAAGATCAACGATTGGCAGATAAATTCCAATTTTTGTTTAAAAGGAAAATGGGAGATCAAACCTGCTGAAAATGAAACGGAATTATTCAGAAATTATTTTTCAGGGGATCTAAAGGGGGAAGATTTTACATGCAAAGGATATCGTTTTGGAAAGATTCAATCACGTGTAGAATACTCTCCAGAAAATATTGTTTTAAACGACGTCCAATTTTCAGACAGTTATGGAAATTTTAATGTTGATAAAATTTATTTGAATCGACGTCCTCTTGATGAATGGGTGGCCTCTATACCTAGAATTGTAGGACAGGAGTTGACTCCAAGCTTGCTGCAAAAGAATGATGTCTCCAAGCAACTATCCGCAAAGCCCCTTATTATAAGAGAACTTATACTAGAAAATTTTAAAGGGACTCTTGGGAAAATCGATAGTTTTTCTGCAAAGGGCTATTTAACTTTTGTAAATCCGCCCAAAAAAAATACCTTACATCCTCTTTTTGCTATACCGGGTGAGATTCTTAATCGATTAGGACTTGATTTATCCGTTTTGAACCCCGTCATCGGGACGATTTTTTATGAAATCAAAAGTGGAAAGTTTTTTTTGACAAAATTAAAGGATGTTTATAGCCAAGGAAAGATGTCAAAATTTTATTTACCTCACTCGACGCATCAATCTTTTATGGATTTTGATGGAAACCTTCACATTCAAATTAAAATGAAGCATTATAATTTAATTTTTAAATTGGCGGAGTTGTTTACAGTGACTGTTCAAGGGACTTTGCAAAAACCTACCTATACCTTGCAAAAAACAAGACGATAATCTTCTGCTTTACACGAAGCAATTTATGGCTTATAATCTTTCCTTTTTTATACAAGTAATTGAATCACAAGGAAGATATGGATCAAAGAACCCCTGTCAAAAAAAAGTCTAATTTTAGATATAAAATCGTATCAATAGGTCTCATAGGATTAAGCTTATTTGGATTGGCTAGGGTCTATTACCGCATGACAGATGATTTTCGTTTATCGAATATTTCTTACGAAATGCCTTTTCAAGAGAATTGGGAAGTTGCTCCTATGACTACGCAAGAGCAGGAAAGGTTTGATGAAATTTTGAAGCAAAAGTTTTATTATATTGGGAAAGGCGCGCAATCTTACGCTTTTAGAAGTGGGGATGATCAGTATGTATTAAAATTTTTTAAATTTAAGCATCTAAAGCCGTCTATTTTTGTGAATATCCTTCCTGAAATAGGGCCGTTGAAGGATTATAAACAAAATCAAATTGAGAGAAAAAATCGTTTACTAAATAGTGTATTTGATGGTTATCGTTTAGCTTATGCAGTGCATGCGGATGAAACGGGTTTAATTTACATCCATTTAAATAAGACCCACTCAATGCACAAAAATGTCATTGTGCAAGATAAAATTGGTCTAGAAAAGACCATCTCGTTGGATGATGTCCCTTTCATTTTACAAGTTAAGGTTAAAACAACGCGCACAGTGATGACTGAACTGATGAAAACTCGCAATATTCCTAAAGTGAAAGAGAGGATTGCACAAATTTTTAATCTATATTTGTCTGAGTATAGCAAGGGCATTTATGATAGAGATCATGGCGTGATGCACAATACGGGTTTTGCGGGAGATAAGCCTGTACATCTAGATGTAGGTAAGCTGACAAAAGACGAACGCATGAAAGATAAAGAATACTACAAACCAGATTTACTGCGCATTGTAGCTAAATTTAATGTTTGGTTTAAAGCTAATTATCCCAAGGACTATCCTCAACTGAGTGCATTCATGGATGAGCAGATGAATCAAATTTTTGGAGGCTTTTAGAATTGATCTCACACTTTGGATTTTCGGTAGAATCAAACCTAGGGGATAGAGGATCTCCCCTCACTCATGATTAGAAAAATACAGAACACTTGGTGGGCTGCCCAGGTGCTATTATTCTGAATCCACCTAGTTTTAGAGAGGATAGATTTTTTAATGAAACTGAGGTTAAAGGAAGTTTATTCTGCCTTTGCTAATTTTATTTATCCCTCTCATTGTCTGCATTGCAGCCTTAGGATCCCCCACTCTCTGGGAGTTTTTTGTGAGCTATGCAGTCATCAATTAGAACTTCTTTCTTTGGTGGATCGTTGTCCTATTTGTTTTGGGGAAGATTTTGATAAATCTCAAGAGATTTGTTATACCTGTTTTTTACATCCTCCCGTACTTAAACGCTGTGCCGCTGTGTTTGATTACACAGGTCCTGCGGCTTCACTCATTAAGCAAATGAAATATGGGAATCAACCCTACTTAGCACGAGGAATAGGGGCTTACCTGGCGGTCCAGTGGTTAAAGCTCAATTGGCCCTTACCTGATCTTATTGTTCCCGTTCCTTTGACTCTAACGCATCGTCTATCAAGAGGATATAATCAGAGTTTATTGATTGCACAATCCATGAATCTTATTTTAGGGAGCAAAGTCAAAAGCATTATTCGGAGGAGTCTTTTTGATACCAGTCAAGCAGGCCTTAATAAAAGGGAAAGATTGCATTTAAATGCAGAGTCATTTTCATTAAAGGGAAATGCGGATGTTCGAGATCAAGTGATTTTGATTGTTGATGATGTCATCACGACAGGAAAAACCCTCCATAGTTGTGCAGAGGCGCTTAATGAAGGGTTTCCAAAATCCATTTATGGGTTAGCTTTTTGCAAGGCACCTTTTGCACCTAAATCCACTTCCTTTTACGAAAATACTGCAACATCCCTAAGCTTACTAGAATCATGAGTAAAACGATGAAAGGAAGTCCCCACATGCTATTTAGAAGAGGCATATGAACAAAATTCATTCCATAAAAGCCTGTTAAAAATGTTAATGGACAAAAGATAGTAGAGACGATTGTTAAAAACTTAATAATTTCATTTAAACGTTGATTAATGTTGGATAAATAAAGTTCTAACATACTAGAGGCAAGGTCTCGAAAACTTTCAATAGTATCGATGGCTTGAATCGTATGGTCGTAAACATCATGCATATAAAACTTAGTTGTATCTTGAATTAAGGGCGTTTCAATACGTCTAAATTGACTCACGACATCTCTCATGGGCCAGACTGATTTGCGAAGGGTGATAATGTCTCGTTTGGCGCGTTGAATTTTAAGTAAGGTTTCAGACTTAGGCGCATTCACGAGTTCTTCTTCCAAGTTTCCAAAGCTTTGATCAATTTTCTCAAGGACTAAAAAGTAATGATCCACCACCAGGTCGATGAGGGCATAAGTTAAATAGTCCGCTCCTAATTTACGCATATTCGTATTTTCTTTTCTTAAACGTGTTTTGATAGGATAAAAGATGTCATCTAAACTTTCTTGAAATGAGATCACAAAATTTTTTCCTAAAACAATACTGATTTGTTCATCGGAAATTTTTTTGGAAGATTCATGAATCAATTTTCTTAATACAATATACAGATTGCTCTTGTAGTCATCTAATTTGGGGCGTTGTTCTAACGAGACAATGTCTTCTAATAAGAGGGGATGAAGGCCAAAATTAGCCCCTATCTTTTGAATGGTTTGAATGTCTGAAGTTCCTCGAACTTCTATCCATGTGGTGGCGGGGGATTGTAAATAAGAGATGCAATCCATAGCCTTTACATCGGTTTTTTCGATAAACGATTCGGGACTGTAATCTATCACCGTAATTTTTACAGGAGAAAATTGCAGATTAGAAAGAAGAGTTCCAGGGGGGAGTCCAATTTTTTTTATCCGTCGCCGAAAAGGTGAAGTCATCAAAAGCCTTTTTTTAAAGAGGGCAGAACCCTCTTAAAATTTGGATTTTCAGGGTGCCAAAATTTAGAAAGATTATGCACATTTAGAAAGAAGTTTATTTGTAAAAATGCCTACCTTTCAAATAGAATTTAGGATTTCTTTGATATACTCGTATAACAATTTTAGAGCAAATATTTTTAAAAATAAGAATCTATTATTTCCTCCTTTGTTTATAAGGTTTAAATTTGAATTCGCTTGGTAATAAATAACTCATGTAATAGTCTGCAGGTTAACAATTAAATATGATTTATTTAGGAGTCATCAATTATGAGTGCAAAGATCGATCAAGGACAGACTGCAAAACAAATAAGTCATCAGCAAAACTCCTCTGTTAGCCCCGATGAATCCCCTAAGACATGGAATGGGAGGCAGATTAATCGAGAAGTTAACATCATAAAAAAACTCCCGTTAAACAATAATAACGAGCAAGCCTGCTCCTCCGCATCAGATGATTCTGAACAAATCAACAAAATAAAAGCTCTCTGGGAGATAGCGGTTAAAAGCCCCAACGATATCACTAAGAAGACGAGTGCGTTAATGAATATGATTCGTTGCTTGAAATTATTTAAAAGTTCTTCTCCTAGTACAAGTCCTGTGACTCATCAAAGATTTAGTACTCAAATCACAGGAGAGGATTTTCGTCATTTAGGACCTAAAAAAATTAAACCCTCTACAGATCATGAGTGCATACGTGGTTGTATACAAAGTTTTTTAATTAATCTGAACGATAAACATCCTCTAAAGAATCGAAGATTTATTCTCCATCAATTAAGTGATCATCCTGGTGAACAAATATTCACAATGGAAGGCTATAAAAGTTTCCTGACAAAAATTATTGATTTAATGCAAAAAAATTTATCAAGTATCAATAGGGCCAACACAAAATTAAAGGATATTAATGAATGCATAGAATTCATTAGCTTAGATAAGTATCACAGTAATGATCAAATTCATCTATTTAACGATCTAGCTTTTAAATTAGGAACAGATTTATTGACAGCCAAAGCCTTGAATTACATAAACAACCATCTACTTAAGGGATATGCATCCTTAACACTTAATCTATCTGTATTAACATATTTTGATTTGCGTACTAAAGAAATGATAGCTATTTTTGAAAAAATGCTTATCAACTTAGACATGTATGGAAAATTTTCTGAAAGTAATCCTCAAGAAGAGGATCAAGACAAAAGAAAAAGGTCAAGGTCGAAAAATTCTGAAGATAATCCCAGCGAATTGAGCGAATCCCCTTCCTCTGCTTCTTTTATTAGGCTCCGCAGCCCAAGTTTATCTCATCAGCTCCCTATAATCTCCAATCAGAACTCCTTAGCAGATCTAAGACGACATACCGAATCGGGCGACCTCCCGAGTCCTTCTATACCTCCCACATCTCCTTTGCAAAAAGCCTTTCGGTCTATCTCAACCTCAGAAGTGATTTCTTCAGAGGAAAAAATACAGAATATGATTAACGAAAAACTTAAACGTCTAGATGAGATATGGTTTAGTGCGATTATGCAGGAAGAAGTTCATGAGGTTGTGGATACTTTATTAGAAAAGTTAGACGTTTACCTAAAACAAAAGATGCCGGTCAATCCTGATAGTCCTATTGAAAAACAAATTTCTCCTCTGACAATTGATGACTTCAAAGCCTATTTTTTAAATCTCCATGAGAAACATTCAGAACAACATGAGAAAATTGTTAAATGCTTGGAAAATTATTTACTAGATTTAACTCAGCCTTTGCCCGGTTCTGGAAAAAAAGGGCCGCTCGATTCTGAGATGAAACTGGAAAAGTGGATCGAGCAAAAAGTGAGTGATATTCCTGTTGTAAATTTGTTTTTTTATTTTCATGCGATTAATCAATTGATGAAATGTATTGAAATCAAAAAAGAATGTTTAATCTTTAGCGAGGCTTTTCACCAAGATGATGATTTCTACCATCATCCAAAGATTATAAAGATTATGAAAGATATCGATCAATGTTTAAGGGAAGAATGGGCAGGACAAGAAAAGCCAGAAGAATATTTCAAGGAACGATATACCCAAATCATTGAATCGTTGAAATATATAGGCCAGTTAGTTTCCTTTAAAATTGCAGAGGAATTTAAACATGCAAAAAGTTTAGAAAAAAACTGGAGAACAAATTTATATGCTCTTCATACCAACCCTGATGAGATTGTAAAAAAGACTTTGATTTCTTTCCCGCGAGAGAATTGCTTAGGAATGCTAGGTAAACTTTTAGTGGTGCCTGGTCAAATGATGAAAGCAGGAAAACCTACGGAGTGGCACTATATTTTACGCGATGGATTATTTGAAATTCGTAAGTTAAAAAAAAATAAAACAAAAATTCTTTTTGATGGAAAAAAAGTTGCTGAACAATTGAATGAGAAAAATTCTAAAACAATCAAGAAATCATTGATGGATATTCTAGGTTTACTCGTCAATCAATTAAGTTTAGGCGGTAATAAAGAGATTAAAGATTTAATAGCCATTGTAGATAAAATAAAGGTTTCTAAAAACGATGATTTGACAACTGTATGCGAAAAAATTATCGGATTCTTTTGCCAAGAGCTCTATAAAATGGAAGAAAAAAGCGAAAAGGAAAATGAAAGTTTAAAAATATTGCTGCTTTTGAAGTTATTAAACCAAGATTTTGCATTTGCGTATGTGACTAAACATATTAATGGAATACATCAGCAAATAACAAGCCAACAATTACTCAACACACTTAAATCCGAAAAAAATGCAAGACCCAATAAATCATTTAAAATATCGTTCACTCAAAATCAAGTCACTTGCCATGTGGAAGGATCGTCGAATGTCGGTATTTGTGATCTTAAGAATGTTGTAAATGTAAGAGAAAGCGTCGTTTTATCCGCTTCCCTAGATCGGATGCTTGATCCAAAAGCGTGGATTGAGAAGAATCACGTGACGATCGTATACAATAAATCCTTAGATAAAATTCCTGAAGCAGTAAAGAAACATCTTGAGATTCTGAAAATTGAACTTGCCATGGTTGGCTTTTATTTCGATGAAGAATTTTTAGAGAAATAATATCCAGTAGCAAGGTTGTATACTGTTACGGGGTTGCATGCCACGGTAGCGTTACTTTTGTAGGATAGGGGACTCTTTTTTCGATTTAAAACCGTGACTTGGAAAAAAGAGTTCCCAGAACGTTAAAATTAACGTTCATTCAGACAGAACTAAAAAAACCCGAGGCTTGTTCTCGACTAAGCGGTAATATTGCGTTCGATCATGCTAATTTGGCGGCGTAGTGTTTCGTTATCAGTCAGCTTTTTTTCGATATTTTTGCAAGCATGAAGAATAGTAGAGTGTGTCTTGTTAAAGGCTGAACCGAGCATTTGTAGAGATTCATTAATCATTTTGCAGGCTAGATACATAGCTACTTGACGCGGCAGAGCCACCTCTTTTGTGCGCGCAGTGCCTTTAAGATCGCTGACTCGAACTTGGAAGATCGTGGCCACACTTTTTAAAATCTGATCGACCGTAATTTTTTGGTTAGGAGCATGCTGGAGCATTTCTCTCAAGGTTTGTTCGACAAAGGCCTCTGTGATGTTAAGATCCATGAGACGGCTATGGGCACTCAGGCGATTGATTGCGCCTTCTAGTTGGCGGACGTTGTTGTAAATGTGTTCGGCTATAAAGAAAGCGACTGAGCTAGGGATTTCTAAGCCCTTTTGTTGTGCTTTATGTTGGAGGATAGCCACACGTGTTTCTAATTCGGGTACACCAATATGAGCGACAAGACCCCACTCCATACGAGCGATCATGCGTTCGGAAAGTTTGAGTTGGGAAGGGGGTTTATCGCTAGTGATAACGATTTGCTTATGTTGGTTGATTAATGTTTCAAAAGTGTTGCAAAATTCCTCTTCAAAATTGAGGCGATTTTGTAAAAACTGGATATCGTCGACGAGGAGGACATCCACATCGGAACGGTAAAAGCGCTTCATGCGATCAACGGATTTATTGCGTAAGTTGTCGACTAGATCATTAATAAAAGCTTCTGTGGTAATGCATTGCACGCGTAGTTTTTTGTGATGCTGACGGATGTAATGGCCGATGCTATGAAGAATGTGAGTTTTACCTAGCCCGACCCCTCCATGGATAAAAAGAGGATTATAGGATTGTCCGGGTCGGCTAGCGGTTCCGATGGCAGCAGATTTTACGAACTGATTGGCAGGTCCCTCAATGAAAGTTTCAAAGCGATAGTTTGGATTTAATTTAACTTCATAAGAAGGCTCTTCTACCTGGGTAATATGAATGGCAGGAGAGGGGGACGGACTGGCAGACGTTTTTTTCATGGGGGCTGCTAATTGAAAATGAATAGCTGGCTCACCCTCTGCATTGACAGGTAAAAATGCACACAATTCTTTTTGAAAGTTAGAGAGTAAATATTCTTTGACAAAAATATTAGGTATTTCAAGGCGAATGCTTTCAGCAGATTCTTCCAAGACACGAATGGGGGATAGCCAATTACCAAAAGCCGTTGGGGAGCATTTATTTTTTACGCATTCTAAAAATTGAGTCCAAGTATTACATGTCTCAAGAACTGGCATAGATTCGATCCTTAATCAAAAAAATTATATGTCAAAAGTGCTATCTTGTGAACAAAGCTACATCTTCTAAAAAAGATGCATAAATATTGTGTGGGTCCTATTGTACAAAAGGTCAAAATTTAAATCCCTATAAACCCTGTTGGAGTTATGAACAACGTTTCCACAGGATGGTCTGGGGCTATTTCGTTGGAAGAAACTACCATGTGTATTCATTGCCTGCAAGAAAATTATCTTTCAATTTGACAGAATTAATATTTAACTCGTTGAAAATCAACACGAATTGATTTGAAAAAAACTTCAAATATTTTCCATATGTTTTTTTGAATTACACACAAGTCAATAATATCTAGTGGCTTATGAAATACAGGAATTTGAGTTTTGATTCTTAAATGATGGTTTTGAGCATCTTGCATTAGAATTATGAATAGGGGATGGAAGGACAAAAAAGAAAAAAAATTCACTTAGAATCTGCCAAAATTTTTCAAAAAATGTCTAAGCTTTGATCGGGCCTAATCTATAGTTTGTTTGACAAATTTTTGGCGGAAGCAATATGGAGACGTTTGATTCAGTAGACATCATGTAACCGCGCTTCCTTAATTAAGGAAGCGCGATGACTCTCCCTCAATTCACTCAAACTCTTCGATTGCCATGAATTTGTCCTAGAACGCATTTAGGCAAGGGGGGGGCTTAAAAAAGCGGCTATACCCAGCAATTAGATGAAAGATATAGAAGAGGATGAAAGGCTAGACCTGTTCGTACAGAATAAATCTCCTGCAGGGCCACCGGTTGACCCGAGATAGAACAAGGAATAGTTAAACGATTTAAATCGACATATAAACCTGTATGACCCGGAAGGATCGAAGAGGTTCCAGAAAACATCTCCTGGTCTCTGCGAAGTTTTTTGATAATTTCTAGACGAATATCCCCTTGACTTCCATCAAATTCTGTACAAATCAAGAGCTTTGGATGAAGATCTTTGAGTAAATGGTAGCATCCAAAGTATCCTAGACAGTCCTCTTGGTGAGATATTTTTTTGTAATCATCTGGTGAAGTATGACCAAAACCTGCAATTAAAATGTCGCAAGCTTCTAGATCGTCGGCAAGTGAGGGGTTCCAAGGGGTTTCACTTACATAGGCAATGCGAAAGGATTTTTGATTTTTATCGAGTAAGTCTAGGCGTATACTAAGGGACGAGGGAGGAAGAGAGCCAGAATAGGGGGTGTGAGGAGATTGATTCGATAAGGGTTCACAGGAAGAAAAATAGTTCAAAATAATATCGGGAGATATTTCTAGCTTTTCTGTACCATTTGTATCCAAAAAAAATTCCAAAGGATGGACAGTGTGACGTTGTTGTCTATAATGAGGCTTAAGCACAGAGGATAGTTGATGATAGACACTAGGAATTAGATAGTAATGAATAACATGTAAATGCGAGCTCAGTTTATTGAGCTCGCCATTTAAGCGATGGATATCTTTAACATCCTTATAAGCTTGGGGGTGTGTGACTATCACAGCATCGATATCGCGTATATGTAGGCCTTGTTGATGAAAATAATCTAAAAAATGGGGGCCTGGATTTAATACAATCCCTTTATGATTCCAGCGAATAAAGTAGCCTCCTGTGCTTTCTGTTCTCCATGCATGAGGGAATTGAGAGTCGTTTGAAGTTTTATGACGAGTTTCATGAAGAATGTAGAGTCCGTTAGACTGCAAAGGGCGTTTTTCAGCACTTTCAAAATACCCTTTAATGGATTGATTCAGTTTAGTTTGAAATTGATGAATGGATTTTTCTAATGCATCCAAAGGGGAGCCTTTGTCATCATCAGGGAAGGGACCGCTTAGAGGCTTCTCAATAGGACTGTACGGAAGATCTTTTAAAACACTTGAATCTTGTAAAGTTTGGAGAAGTTGAAGGGTTGCAGGATCAAAAGGAGAAAGATCAAGAGCTTGATTGAGATATTCCAAAGCTTGTTTTTTATCCTCTCTAACATAGGCTGCATAGGCGTTTGCACGATAACATAAAAATTGAGATTCTGAACAAGGCTTTGCTTTTGAATACCATTTAAACGCGTTTTCGTAGCAGCCATGGTAAAAATCTAATTCTCCCATCAGGATGAAATAGAGTGGATCTTCAATAGAAAGATTTGTTTTGAACTCTTCAATTAGACCCAACAAAGATTCGCGTGCTTCTGCATTTGTCGAGGCTTGTTCTGCGAGTGCATGAATGGAAGAGAAATAAAGATCATAGTTATCTGAAGGATTGTGGGACATCGTAAACCTATAAGCAAAAAATTAATAGAGGAGCAAAGCAAGAAACCTATACGTGATACAAAAACATCTATTATTTTTACGCAATTCTCTTATTATAAGTGAACTTAAAAATACATACAGAGGGATTCTGCAGTGATGTCTTTCAGAATTTAACTTCTTTCGAAACTGCACTCTCAGGCCTCTGCCCGCCCTTTCCCAATCAAACTTTAAACCCAACTTCTGATAGTTGAATGTTATCTTTTGCTGCTTTCGTTTTAGGTTCGAACTGAGGGTGTTAATAAAATTTCATGGTATTCCTTGACAGAGCTTAAAAGATTCTTCATGCTTAGAAAAATTGATTTTAAAATTTGATGTATAAAAATCCAGATTTTAAAGTCTATCTGGTATACACAAATGCAATTAAGATTGGGGTGCTATCATGTCTGTCGAGCAAGTCTTCTTACCATATGCAAAACCATGTATTGAATCAACGGATATTCAAGAGGTTGTGAAATCTTTAAACAGTGATATTATCACAAGAGGTCCTTTGGTAGAGGCCTTTGAAAGTGCGATGACTTACTCATGTAATGTAAAGTACGCAGTGGCTTTTAATACGGGTACAGCTGCTTTGATGGGAGCCTATTTTGCAGCTAATTTAAGTTCTTACGATAGATTGATCACAACTCCTAACACCTTTACCGCCACAGTAGGTTCTGCCGTGCAAAAAGGCGTGAATCCCATATTTCTAGATATCGATCGTTCCTC
Organism: Chlamydiales bacterium 38-26; assembly: GCA_001897225.1. Taxonomy (GTDB): domain Bacteria; phylum Chlamydiota; class Chlamydiia; order Chlamydiales; family Parachlamydiaceae; genus Neochlamydia. Next base: position 138,328 of record MKSK01000001.1, on the reverse strand, counting down.
TGGTAATTTTAATTTAAGCCACTTGGCATTTACTTTAGAAAAGCCTTTTTCACGCGGACGCACCTGTATCGCACCTGTACACTTTGCTGGCATCCCTTTAGATATGCAAAAGTTAGATCAACTGATTCGGGATCCAGAAACTGTCATCATTGAAGATGCCGCTCATGCTTTAGGCTCGGTGTATAAAACAGGTGAAAAAGTGGGGTCATGTGCTTGGAGTCATATGACAGTATTTAGTTTTCATCCTGTAAAAACGATTACTACGGGTGAAGGGGGAATGGTGACGACTAATGACGAAGCGTTTTATCATCGCCTTAAATTATTTAGAAATAATGGAATAGAAAGAGAAAAGCCCTATCTGGAAGGAGATGTTGCTCCTTGGTTTTATGAAGTCCAGGAGTTGACCGGAAATTATAATTTTACAGAATTTCAAGCCGCTTTGGGTCTGAGTCAACTGGCCCGTTTAGATCAGATTGTAGAAAAACGCAGAAGCCTCATGAAGCTTTATCGTGAATTGCTGAAAGACATTCCGCATCTACGTCTATTTTCTGCAGATTATGATGAACAAACTTGCTATCATTTGTGCGTGATTCAAGTGGATTTTAAGGCCTACAAAACAGATAGAACAACCATCATGAATCGGCTAAAAGAAAGAAATATAGGCACCCAAGTTCATTATATTCCTGTTTATAAACATCCCTACTTTAAAAAAATGTGTGGGGAAATCAGTGAATATTTTCCAGAGACAGAACAATACTATGCAGAAGCCCTTTCATTACCTCTTTACTATGACTTAAAGGAAGAGGATGTTAGAAGAGTAGTCTCAGATTTGAAAAAAGTTCTGATGAATGATTAAAAAATGCGTCTCTGAGAGTTTATCCTTATCCTCTTTTTGATGATTTCTTTCGGGACTCAATTGTTATTAAAAGCGCAACTTTGGGTCTCTTCATTGTCAAATTTTTCGACTATATGTGGACCTATGCTCTCATAATTTGCTGATGAATCTTAAGTTATAGAACTAAGAGGTAGAGCCTGTAAATTTTTTAGTCATTTCTAGAAGATTTTTGGTGGATAGATAGAGGTTTTCGATCTCTATATAGAGGGTGCGAACAGAGCGTGTCGTTTTTTCCGTTGAATGAGTTAAATCTGTGATCGCTTTATCAATGGCATAAGTCTTTTCTGCTTGGTCTTGCATGCCTTTATCAATGATCTGAAAAGAAGCGATTTGCGTTTGAGTCATGGAGAGAAGTTTCTGAAATTGTTCTTTTACAGCATAAGAGTCTTGAAGGGCTTCCTGGATTTCTTGATTAAAGAGGTCAATATCGTTGACAATAGTAGGTACAAAGGCATGAATTTCTTGTACGATTTCTTCTATATCTATCGTGGCATAGGCTGTTTGATCGGCAAGTTCTTGAATTTTATCTGCAATGACATTAAATCCTAACTTTTTTAGACCAGATTTATTGGCTCGAATAGAGGTATTTAATGATAAAAGGTTGACTTGATCAGCTATAATAATAAGGGTGTTAATCACATAATGAATTTTATCCACCTCGGATGTGATGGAAGACAAGGCTGAAACAGTATTACTCGCTGCAGCTCCCATAAGTTGTATTATAGATTCTAGCTCGCTTAAACTATCGCGACTCAATCCAATGTGCTTAGCAGTGGCTTCTATGGTTTCATTGACAAGATCTAATGTTCTTGAAAAATCGTGGACAGTTTTAAGAATATTTTTTGAGTTTTGATTAATTTCATAAATGGTAGCTTCCTGTAAGGTTAAACTTTCTTCAAGCATCTTTGCGGTGGAAAATAGATCTGTAGATCGTTGAGAAAGATCAATAGCAAAATGATTCGTTTCTAACATAATTTGTTCGAAGACTTCTGCTGTTTCATTAAAAGATTTGCTCACGGCCTTTACTTCAGTAGGATTGCTGAGTGGGATACGGACAGAAAGATCCCCATTAGCTAATTTTTCTGCAGCATCTTTTAATTCTGCTAACGGATTTCGAAAGGCTTTCATGAGATAAGGCGATAGGACTAAAAAAATTCCTAAAATTAACAGGAGACTGCTGATAAGTTTTCGAGATTGATATTTTTGGATTTCTGCTGCTAAAAGTTTTTGTAGTGCTTGGGAGTTTACTTGATAAAATTGTATTTCTTGTTGAATCGATTCAAAACCCAAGTCTTTCAAGTCGTTCCAGGCTTGTTTTAACGAATTTTCGTCAAAAATTTTAGAAGATAGAAGATTTGAAAATATCGTGGCAGTCTTTAAAAATTTTTCTAACGAAACTTTATCAGCAGAATGTAGAAATTTTTTTTTGTAATTATCATCGACCACTTCATGGTCTAATTTATAAAGACTGTTTAAGTTTTCTTCTAGCGAGGACTGTTGAATAAAGAGCTCGGCTTTTAAATCGTTAGTAAATGGTGCAGGAAAAAGAAACAAAATATCGGAAACAGTTTTTTTATAGAGTGGTAATCGATGAGTTAATAGGTCCAATTCATAATAGTTTAAAAGGTTGGTGTGAAGTTGGAATTGGAAGAGGGGATCCATTAACTGTGAGAATGAAAAAAGAGATTCTTTGAATTGTTTGACTAAAGCATTTATTTCTAAGCTATTTAAGTCTGGGTTTAATTCATTTTCTTGCATAGAGCTCGTCATGGAATCGACTTCTTCTTGAAATTGATCCATCTGTTGTAAGTAGAAAGATTGATCTTCCGTCTTCGCCTCTAATATGTAATCTCTGACTCCTTGAATAAGATTTGAAAAACTAGAATTCGCAGCGATTAATTGGGCGCTTTGAAGGCTTTTTTGGGAAGATTGATCTTTTCCTAGCTGAGATTCTATATAAACGCTTACATCATAAATAGACATTAGATGATTATGATATTGAAGACCTGTTAATTGTTTTTCTAAGATGTGGATTAATCCACTATAAGTATAAATAATTAAAAGTATTATAATTAACGAGGTGATAATTGATATTGAAATAATAAAAACTACTTTTTTTAAATAATCGAAGCGCAGGAGATAATTTGTGATTGCAGATTTTTTATTCATCCTGGTTGATCCTGTTTCTTTTTAATTTTTTTTTCGGATGAAAAAATAAGCTAAGAACTTGTTGCAGTTGTTCTGCATTAGCCGCTAATCTTCCCATGGTATGATCTAAGGCATGAATTTGATTGCTGTTTTCATTGGCAATTGAAACAAGGCAGTTAACGGATTTGTCAATATCAGTTGTAATTCTTGCTTGACTTTGTAGAATTTTATTGATAGTTTGAAATTTATCTCTTTGATTATCAATTTTTTGATACATTGTCTTTAAATGTTTTTCTACAAGATCTAACTTTTCAGAGCTTTCATGAATTCTGTTAACAAATTTATTTGTGTTTCCGTAAATACTATCTATGTTTAAAAATATATCCCTAATAATTATTTGAATATCATGAGTAGAGGAAGCTGTTTTATCAGCGAAACGATTGATTTCATCTGTTATTTTTATGAAGCTTTGTTTTTGGTTCACAAGGTTAGATGTCGTAATGGAAGAATTTAAAGAGAGTAAAGAGGCTTGGTTGCTCACTTTCGATAAAAATGCAAAAAGTTTTGTATTCCCTTCCAATTTATGTTTTAGAACAGATAAATGGTGCAGGATGGTATGAGATCTTTGGGTCAGGGAAGCAATGACAGAACGCATTTTTTTTAAAGTCACATTAGAAGAGTCTGACAGGGCTATCTGTTGTGAACTTAAACTTAAATCATTCATCGTATGAGCTAAAGTTTGAGCTTTCTGGGTGATGGTACGTGTGTAGTCTTCGATTTCTTGAATTTTTTTCTCATCATTAAGTACGGCATAATTTTGTTCTGTGGTGGCTTGAGCAATCTGCTTTGTAGAGTCTGAAAGTTGTCGTCCTAAACGTTGCAATTCGCTAACCACTTGTTGCACCGCCTGTGACATTTTATCAAAAGCTTGACCCACTGGACCAAAATCATCTTTTGCAATAGAACAAAAACATTTTTTAAAACGGCCGATAGCAAGGGCTTGAATATGGTCATTCAGTTCTAAAAAATGATTAGTTAAAATATGAAAATAAAGATAAAACAAAATCACAAGAGTATTAAAGGCAATCATACTGATGACTACATTTTTGATCAGTGTGTGCTTATCTTGGCTTTTTTTATTAATGGATAGTCCATAGTTTAACAAACTGTTTGAAATGAGTTTATTATCTTCCAGTAAGTAGATCACTTCATTTTTTAAATCGTTTTTGTTAATTGTATGGAGGTAAACCCAATAGTTTATCTTTTTTAAATATCTCGTAATAAAATTTGTATCACTTAGATAATATTGAAATAACGGATTGTTAGTGAAAATTTGGAATAAATGATCTTGATGTAAATTTTTTTCAAATTGAGCAATATTTTTTTTCAATTGAATTAAACTAATGTAAAAAGATGTTTTATTTTGGTTATTTCGTTCTTTAGACCAATAAAAAAGCTTAACAGTGCTGATTTGGATCTGATAGAGATCTAAAAGTAGAGCATGTATCAAGGAATTCATGGGCAAAAGATTTGCGCCTGAGACTTCAGGAGCTTGAATACCGACTTTTAATTCTTCGTGAATGATTTCTATCAACCGCTGTCTTTGTTCGAAACGAACTAATTCACTCACATTTTCTTGATGGGAAATTTTATTCCACATTTGTTCTAGTCTAGCAACCTTATAAAGATTTTGCGGTTCCACATTATTTCGCAAGTTGCTTAGATCGACTAAGATTCGTTCATTAATTTGATCCTCATGAAAAGTTTTTCCTTCGACTTCACTGACTAATTGGTTCATTAAGAGGTTATTCAATAAGGAGGTCCAGATTTTCAGCTTTTCAAACCTTTTGACATTCTGTTCGGCACTTTGAATATAAAGATTTTGTCCTGAAACCAACCAATAGAGAGGGAAGGGGATGCAAATAGCAAAAATGAGAGCAAATAACACAAAGCGTTGACGGAATGAGAATTTCTTGATTAGTTTATGGATGAACTTACTCATCAAAACCCTGTGCCTAATTTATAACGAAACGATGCTCTCATATAAGAACACTACGTATAATTGGAATCTATAGAAATTTTTTGATTACTTCCAGAAGAAAAGTTTTCAACTATCTAGAGGGCTATTGGGTTTAACTATGAGCTAAAATTAGAGCTTTGGCCATATTAGCTATGGCTTGATTTTTTTCGTTTTTCAGGATGTTAGCTAACTTAAGCCCTTCATCCTTTTTACCTAGCATAAAAAGAGCTTTAGTTAAGTTTAAGAGCGTGGGTGCGTGATCCCCATCAATCTTTAGAGCTTTATCAAAATACTTAAGGGCTTTTGCTGGATTATTCATCTGAAGATGAATGGCTCCTAAGGTTTGGGCATCATAGGCGCTATCGGGCTCCAGAACACAGAGGGCCTCAAAGAAAGGGAGGGCAATATCGTATTTGCCTTGACGTACGTAGGAATATCCAGTCGATCTCATTTCCTCAATGACTTCTTCCGACCAACCCAGAGATTCACGCCAATTAATTTTGCTCATCGTTTATCCTTGAAGGAACTGACCAACCCTGCCTACAATAAAGCTGAGCCAATTATTCAGTTTTTCCATTTCTCGAAAACATCCTTTCAAAATCTCTTTCTCTTTTAACTCTTCAGCCGAGGTGCAAGGAATGTTATCAAGTTTTTTTTCTTCTTGTTCTTGCTCTTCATAACTACCCATACTAGGAACGACCCGATAAGAAAACGGGGATCGTCTAATGAAACGAAAGGCGGGGGGAGGGAAAAAATACGCCCAAGGAGTATGCAATGGAACAATTCCTAAGAGAATATCAAGTTCCGTCATTTTTGGATAAATATCCAAGACCTGTAATTGTGCAGGAATGCTGGCGGCTTGATCCAATCTAAATTGCTGATTGATTTGTTCTATCATACGCGTGCGCATGGCATACATATTATAGACGCTAATATCTAGCTTATCAATGGTTGTCATGGTTTAATCTCTTTTTTTATACAATACTCTTGCATAGCAAAAGCTTGCAAGGGCATAATCTTAATCAAAAATTTACAGAATATTATATAGCTAAATCTAAACTCCCTATAGGATATTTTAGCAGAATAAATTTTTTTTAGCAAAAGCGGTTTTTTAAATTTATAATAGAAAAAGATGCATTTTACCCAAACTAAGCGGGAAAAAATGGGATCCCTCAGGCGTTTATGGAACTCTTTTGTTATTAAAATCATTTCATGTGAATGGCAACAATTAGAATAAATTTATATTTAATAAGTTATTATTAGTAGAAACAATGAACTATCCACATTATTCTGTCTTACTCCGTGAGTTTTTAGATTATTTTGTTGAAAGAAAAATAAGTACTTTTGTTGATGGGACACTTGGTGCCGCCGGTCACTCGTCTGCTCTTTTACAGGTCCATCCAGAAATCAAACAGTTGATAGGGTTTGATCAAGATCCGGATGCTTTGTCTATTGCTCAGCAACGTCTTAAACCTTGGGAATCCAAGATTATTCTGGTACAAAGCAATTTTGTCGATTTAAAAGCGCAGCTTGCTAGGCTTAATATCCAGGCAGTAGATGGGATTCTTTTAGATTTGGGCGTCTCTTCGATGCAACTAGACACCCCCGAAAAAGGGTTTAGTTTTTCCAAAAATGGTCCGTTAGATATGCGTATGGATCCTTCGGCAAGCCTAACAGCGGAAGAAATTGTAAATACCTGGTCTGAGCAAGAATTGGGTAGAATTTTCCGTGATTATGGGGAGGAAAAACAATGGAGAAGTGCTGCAAGATCAATTATTAAGGGCAGAGAGCGCAAGGCTTTAAAAACGACACAAGACCTCGTGGATATTCTTTATCCTGCGTTAAAATACAAAGCCAAAAAAGGAATCCATCCAGCGACTTTAGTTTTTCAGGCCCTACGTATTACCGTGAATAAAGAACTTGAAGTTTTAGAAAAGGTTTTACCCGATGCTTTGGCGTTGTTATCACCGGGGGGGAGATTAGCTGTCATGACATTTCATAGCCTCGAGGATCGCATAGTTAAAAACTATTTTAGATTTGTTGCTAGTGATAAGTATGATACCTCGGGCATTGGTGGGATGTTTTTAGACAAAACTCCAGAGGCTTATATTTTGACTAGAAAACCCGTTGGACCCAGTGAAGAAGAAACGCAGATAAATCCTAGAAGCCGCAGCGCAAAATTAAGAGTTGTGGAGAAAATATGAGAAGTTTGGATTACTCAAGTATTTTCATTCGATTATTTGCATGCGTTTTTATGATGGGGATCAGTCTTTATGCCTACATTTATAAACAAAACGAACTTACAGAACTAAGGCTCGCTATTCCTGCTTTAGCCAAAGAATTACGCAATATCCAAGAAGAGAATCACCGGTTAAAATACGAGATTGACTACTTTGAGAGCCCTATCCATTTAATGGAACTGATGCGCATGCCAGAATTCGGTCATTTAAAATTTGCTTACAATCAAGATGTGATTGTCCTTCCGGGCCACAAGCCTTTATCAGGTAAAGATTTAATCGATTTACAAGAGATAATTGAACCCTAGTATGTCATTAAAGAATTCTCCTAAACCCGAATTAAGAGATCAAAAAAGATTAGTGATCTTAGCCTTTTTTATTGTCTTTTTATTTTCTGTTCTTGTTTTTCAGTTTTATAAAATTCAAATACAACAGCATGAAAAATGGACGAAGATTGCGAATCGTCAACATTATTTTACCGTGCAAGAGCCCTTTTTAAGGGGTAGGTTTTACTCTAACACTAGCATTAAGAGGGCTCACCCTGAGAACGAACAAGCTTTTGTCGTGGATATCCTTAAATTTCACTTGCATGCAGATCCCGATTCTATTCCTCAGCAGTTTCACAACGAAGTGGCTAGAAATCTTGCAGCACTGCTTGAACTTTCGAAAGAAGAAGATAGACATCTGCGGGAGCAATTTGAATATAAAAGCCGCAACCGAAAACTCGTGCCTTGGCTAGATAAAGAGTCTAGAGATTTAATCTTGGGCTGGTGGTTACCGTATGCAAAAAAACTGAAAATTCCTCGCAATGCTTTGTTTTTTGTGCATGACTATCAACGATCGTATCCTTTTGGAAAATTACTTGGACAAGTTTTACATACTGTACAAAATCAAAAAGATGAAGTGACACAGCAAGCCATTCCAACCGGAGGATTAGAGTTGTGTTTCGATCATTATTTAAGAGGCAAACTGGGTAAACGCCGTCTTATGCGATCTCCCCGCCATGCTTTTGAAACAGGTGATGTGATTTCAAAACCACAAAATGGAGCCGATATTTATTTAACGGTTAATCATTGCCTGCAAGCTATTGTGGAGGAAGAATTAGAAAAGGGGGTAAAGAAAGCAAAAGCCAAGGGCGGATGGGCTGTCATGATGGAACCGAAAACGGGGGAAATCCTCGCATTGGCTCAATATCCATACTTTTATCCTCCTGATTATCAAACGTATTTTAATGACCCGAGGCTGATTGAAGATACAAAAATTAAAGCTCTATCTGATACAATAGAACCCGGTTCAATTTTTAAACCTATACCCATGACAATCGCTTTAAAAGCCAATGAAGAGCTGGTTAAACGAGGCGAAAAACCGTTATTTGATCCTAACGAGATGATGCCGACTTCTAATAGCCATTTTAAGGGCCGAGGTAAGCCACTGCAAGATACGCATTTGCATTATTATCTCAATATGTACCTAGCGATACAAAAGTCTTCGAATATTTATCCTGCGAGACTCATGGAAAAAGTGGTAGAACGTTTAGGGCCTGCTTTCATTCGGCAGAATTTAACCGAAACCTTTGGTTTTGGATCTAAAACACATATTGAACTTCCTGCTGAAAGCCCTGGCGTCGTACCCACTCCGGGAAGAAAGCACCCCAATGGAAAAGAGGAGTGGTCTATCTCTACACCCTGCTCTCTTGCTTTTGGTCACAACATCCAAGTCACTAGCATTCAAATGCTAAGGGCCTTTGCGGTGTTTATCAATGGGGGATATCTGGTTCAGCCTACCATCGTGCGCAAAATTGTGCAGAAATATGAAGATGGATCCTCTAAGGTTCTATTAGACAATACGGATCCTGCCAGGGTGAAAAATTTTCCACATGTTTTACCTCAAAAGTATTGTGATGAAATGGTAAAGTGTTTGAAGTATACGACGAAAATAGGAGGAACGGCGCGACGAGCCGATGTTCCTGGATATACTGAAGGTGGAAAAACAAGTACAGCTAAAAAATTAGTGAACGGTGCCTATTCAGAAACTCTTTACTGTCCCAGTTTTGTCGGATTTACCCCGGCTAAAGATCCCGCATTTATTCTCATTGTGACAATCGATGAGCCGGAGTATGGGTATACGCCTGGGATAGGTTTAAAACACCATGGAGGAGTATGTGCAGCTCCTGTGTTTCGGGAAATAGCCATTCGTTCTTTAGCCTATTTAGGTACAAGACCTCCTGACGACCCTTATGGATATCCTGTCGGAGATCCACGAAGAGATTCTACGAAGGCTGATTGGGCTAAGGAAATTCGAGAGTTGAAAGAAATTTATGAAAAGTGGAATATACCAAAATGATCTAAAAAATTTTGTTTTGGACTATGCTTAAGTCTAAATTTTAGACTTTCCTTGAAAAAAGGAATCTAATAAAAGAAGGCAAGCGTTTCAATTGCTTAAAATTTCAAAATAATAAAATAGTATAAGTATGAAACTTAAAAAAATCTTAAAAGATATTCCTTTAAAAGATGTCAAAGGATCCAAGGAGATTGAAATCACAGGTCTTTGTGCAAACTCTAAGTTAGTCGCTCCAGGTAATCTTTTTGTGGCTAAAAGAGGACGTGTTGAGGATGGCACTCAATATATACACGAAGCAGTAGACGCTGGAGCTGTTGCCGTTTTGACAGACATTCTGGATCCTTCCTTGAAAAAAGTGACACAAATTATTCATCCCCATGTGGTGGATATTGAAGGGCAACTAGCGGCCCACTATTATCAATTTCCTAGTCGTCAGCTCTTTACGGTAGGGATTACGGGGACTAATGGTAAAACAACGACATCGTTTCTTGTCAAACATTTGCTTGATCAGCTTGAAATGCCTTGCGGCTTGATTGGAACAATCGAGTATATTATTGGGAAAAACCGCTACCAAGCGACGCGCACGACACCTGATGTCATTAGCAACCATAAGATGTTGAGGGAAATGGTCACTCAAGGCTGTAAGGCCGCTGTGATGGAGGTCACGTCCCATGCTCTTGATCAAGGGCGGACCCAAAATATAGAATTCGATATAGCTATATTTACAAATCTGACTTTAGACCACTTAGACTACCACCAAACCATGGAAAATTATTGTCATGCAAAACAGAAGCTTTTTAAGGATTTAGAATCCAAAAAAGCCTCTTCAAATTTTCCCATAGCCATTATGAATGCAGACAGTCCTTGGACAGAAAAAATGCTGGTCGATTGCAAAGCGCATGTCTTAACCTATGGATTGGATATCAAGGCACGCGTCAGGGCAAAAAACATTGAATTTTCTTCGCAGGGGACGCGTTTTACAATCTGTTATCAGGGAGAGCAGATAAAATGTGAAAGCCCTTTAGTCGGTCGTTTTAATATTTATAATTATTTAGCTGCTGTTTGTGTGGGGATTGCGCGTCAAGAACCTTTAGAAAAAATTGTAGGAATTTTATCCTCGTTTTCTGGTATACCAGGGCGCATGCAGAGAGTTAATAATGATCTTCATCTAAATATTTTTGTGGATTTTGCGCACACTGATGATGCTTTATCCAACGTACTTGAGTGCTTGCAGGAGTTTAAAAAAGGACGCATTATTACTGTTTTTGGCTGCGGAGGAGATCGAGATTCATCGAAACGGCCCAAAATGGCTAAAGCTGCGGAAGAATTATCGGATTTTAGCATTGTAACATCGGACAATCCCCGTTCAGAAAACCCCGAAAGCATTTGTCAGCAGATCACTCAAGGATTCCGCAAAAATCATTGGAAGGTGGAAGTGGATCGTCGCAAAGCCATACGGTTAGCGATAGAAATGGCCCACCCAGAAGATATTATTCTAATTGCAGGTAAGGGACACGAGGCTTACCAGATCTTTGCCCATAAAACTATTGAATTTGATGATAGAAAAGTTGCTGCTCAAATTTGCTCAGAAAAACATCATTTAGCACTCGCAGGCTCTTGACCCTATGAAAAAAATTATATCCATGCTTGGAGTCTTATTACTCATGGTTGCATTATCAGCATGCAGCTACCATCCCAGAGACTCAGTTAAAAAACCTTCGTCTCGACCTCTACCAAGAAAACAGCCTAGTGACGATCTTGTATTACGGGAAGCGCCCACAGAACCACGTACTCTTCAAAAAAAAATAATCGTCATTGATCCAGGACACGGAGGAGATGATTACGGAACGCGTTCAGCTTCTAAGCCCAAGTATCATGAAAAATCCCTCAACTTGGCAACAGCTTTACTTTTGAGCGAATATTTACAGAAAATGGGTTATCAAACATTTATGACACGTTCCACAGATGAGTTTATTTCTCTTCAGAAACGTGCGGAACTAGCCAATGATAGAGAAGCAGATCTTTTTATCAGCGTGCATTATAACTCAGCGCCAGCCAAAGAAGCTGAGGGAGTTGAAATCTTTTATTATAAATCTGACGTAGATAAGAGCCGATCTTCGGAATCTCGTCAATTAGCTACGGCTATTTTAGGACAAATTATTAAATTGACTGAAGCTAAATCCCGTGGTGTTAAACATGGAAACTTTGCGGTCATTAGAGAAACAAAAATGCCAGCAGTTTTAATTGAAGGAGGCTTTTTGACAAATGAAGAGGAGATGGAAAAAATTAAAAATCCCGCCTATGTACGCAGTCTTGCCTGGGGAATTGCCAGTGGAGTACAAAATTATTTAAAACTCTAAGTTCTCGTTTACAACAACTTTATTCTATTATAATCTCTTTCATTCAAATTCTTTTAAATATAAGTTCTCGTAGCTCAGAGGATAGAGCGGTTGCCTCCTAAGCAACAGGTCGCGCGTTCGAATCGCGCCGAGGACGATTCTAAACTTCTGAGTTTTTTTAACACTTCGGGTAAAAAAACGTCAAAGCCGAGAAGTCAAAAGATCCATTTTTTAATACGAATCAGATTAAAATCTATGCCCTAGCGAGAGCTTTCAAATTTGACTCAAAGAACTAAAACAACTTAGATCTTTGGATTTGATGATACAAGTTATAAGATTGCTATCTGATGAATAAAAGTCTGTCTGACAAGGTCTTCTGAATCTATAGCTTAATTTATTAGATTTTGTTATAAAATGATTAAACATTAAGTCTAAAAGGAATTTTTATGGTGCAAGCAGATATCGGTTTGATTGGTTTGGCAGTGATGGGTCAAAATTTAGCTCTCAATATGAATGACCATGGATTCGTTGTAGCTGTTTACAATCGTACACACTCCACAGTTGATACTTTTCTAGAGGGTCCTGCAAAGGGTTCAAAAATTATAGGGACGCACTCTATTGAAGAATTTTGCAAGTCGCTAAAAAGACCTAGAAAAGTGATGTTGATGGTCAAGGCAGGTTCGCCTGTGGACGACTACATTAATCAGCTATTGCCTTTCTTAGAACCAGGGGATTTGATCATTGATGGTGGTAATAGCCTGTTCACTGATACAAATAGACGCACGCAGTTTCTTAAGGAAAAAGGGCTCCTCTACATAGGCACAGGAATCTCAGGAGGAGAAGAAGGGGCGCGCCATGGACCATCTATCATGCCTGGCGGTAATCCTGAAGCATGGCCTTTAGTCAAAAATATTTTCCAGGCGATCAGTGCCAAAGCAGATCAAGGAGAACCTTGCTGTGATTGGGTCGGAGATGAAGGGGCTGGCCACTATGTAAAAATGGTCCATAATGGAATTGAATACGGCGACATGCAGTTAATTTGCGAAGCTTACAGTCTTTTGAAACAAGCATTAGGCATGAATCACCAACAGATTTCCGATGTATTTTCCGAGTGGAATAAAACAGAATTAGATAGTTACTTAATAGAGATTACCAGTGCGATCTTTAAACATCTCGATCAAGACGGACAACCGCTAGTCGATAAAATTTTAGATGTGGCGGGTCAAAAAGGCACCGGGAAGTGGACGGTGATAAATGCCCTAGATTTGGGAATGCCTTTGACATTAATTGGGGAGGCTGTGTTTGCGCGCTGTCTATCAGCTCTTAAAGAAGAACGTGTAGAGGCTAGCCATTTATTAGAAGGCCCCAAAGTACATTTTGAAGGGGATAAAAAAGCATTTACTGAGAGTATCCGACAGGCTTTATACGCTTCAAAAATTATTAGCTATGCGCAAGGTTTTATGCTAATTCAACAGGCAGCCAAGGATTATCACTGGAGGATTAATTTTGGGGGTGTAGCTTTAATGTGGAGAGGAGGTTGTATCATTCGTAGCAAGTTCTTGAACAATATTAAAGACGCTTATCAAAAAAATCCTCAGATCAAAAATCTTTTAATGGATGATTTTTTTAAGAATGCTTTAAACAAGGCTCAATTAGAATGGAGAAAGGTTGTAGCAAAATCTGCGGAATTAGGCATACCGACTCCTTGTTTTAGCACGGCATTAGCTTTTTATGATGGATATAGATCAGCTAGTTTACCTGCAAACTTACTACAAGCTCAGAGAGATTATTTTGGTGCTCATACCTATGAAAGAGTGGACCAACCACGTGGTCAATTTTTTCATACCAACTGGACAGGTACAGGCGGCAAAGTGAGTTCTTCTTCCTATAATTTGTAAATGATAGCTACACTCGGGCTAATGACTTGTGGTCTAAGCCTCCATGTAAATAGCCAAACTTGGAGAACGATTCACATCAGCATCCATGCCGTCGAACATGTATTCAAACAATCGAAATAAAGTTTTTTGAAAAGAAAAAGAGGTTTGATCTGATCAAACCTCTTTAATTGCGTCTTTTTAAATAGATCTAAACAACGGGAGCATCTTCTGGCATCTGGATGACAACTTCACCGGGTGCCCCAGTCTTTTCAGGGACGGCATCATTTTTTTCTGCTGGATTTGCATCTGCGGCTTCACTCTCCGATGAAGATGTGGAATCACTAGATACATTCAATGGAGTTGCTGGCGTGGAACGAGTTGTATCTGGTTGTTCATCTGCAGTAGGGGGTGTCTCTAAAGTGGGTGCAGGCGTTGTCGAAGGAGGGATAAGCACATCAACCAAATCTGGCACCAGTTTTGTCAGATCTTCGGTTAGTTTATCCTTTTCAACTTTAACTTCACCTTCTGCTAGTTTGGTGAGTTCTTCTTCTTTTTTTTCTTCAACTTTTGCTTTTTGATCTTCTGCTTTTTGATCGATCGCTTGTTTTTCTTCTTTAGCTTTTTCTAGCGTTTGCTTTTGAAGTACAGATGTTTGTTTTTCAATTTGTGCATAAGTTTGTTTAGGAACTAATGTAAGCTTTTCGGCAATTCGGATGACAGAACGCAAGTGTATAAATCCTAATGTAAGATTTAACAGCAATAAAGCGGCTACAGCCAGAACGCGCACAGCGAGTTTTCCAATCACAGACGCTTTTAAAAGTTCTGGTTTATCAAGTGCTGTAACAATTTTTGTTTTATGGAATTTGGAAGCACATGCACGAGCGGCTAGCTTTACGGGTGCTGCGATCCCGCATCCGACGACAGCAAAAGAGTTAACTATTGTATCGGCTAACAAAATTCCGGAGAGGCGGAGAGGTTTCCAAAGATGCCCGTCGACTTTACTTCCAGCAAAATTTCTAGGATCTTGTAGATTTTTATTTGTCCAAGCTATCACTTTGTTATGATCACCTAATTGATGCAGTGACATTTTCATAGATTTCTCCCTTTTAATTGATATTTAAGACCGTTTTAAATACGTATAAACTCATTGTCATAAGTATATAACCTGAGTGGCGTGAAAGCTCTTCCGAAGGCGTATATTTTATCAGGGTGCAGATAAGAAACACGGACCTTAATAAAAATGACTTTTCAAGGCTTTGACGCTGGCTAAAGTACTAAAAAAGCTTCAAACTCAAGTATGTAGAAAGCTGACAATTTTCCAGCTGATTCTAGAATGTAGCAAAGCTTGATAGAGTACTTAGCGCAAACTTATGGTTGTATCATTTTTATGAATTTTTGAATAGGTAGATAGATTGTCGGTGATACTTATTGTTGATATCTTTTAAATAGTTGCTTCCTAAATTATATAGTTTATATCAAAGATCTCTTCATATCATTGAAGATTTTTTTTGTGTAAAACGTTAGATTTAAATTTTTTTAAGAATTTAAATAAACGTAATGAAGTGGGAGGAGGGAATCGTAAAACCGTTCGGATAGTTGCTTTTAGGCTGATTGTAATAACGCCTCTGCTAGTTTTCCGCGCATCGCTAAGATAAAAAGCTTAGCTTCAGCAGGGAGATACGCATCTGCATGTTAGAATCTAATGAGAAGCGAGATTAGAACCCAATCAAGGGTTAAAGATCGTTTTTGGGTTTCGCCTTGGTTTTCATGGAATCTTTGAATTCAAGAATTTTAAAGATAATTTCTTCAATCGTTAAATCAGAAGTGTCGATCACCAGCGCTTCAGGGGCTTGTTTTAGAGGCGACATTTCACGTGTCATATCTAGATTGTCACGGCGATTAATGTCTTCTAAGGTTTTTTCAATGGTTAAATCTTTAGTTTCATTGGGGTATTTTTTTCGGAGTTCATCAAAACGCCGCTTGGCTCGTATTTCTGGACGACCTGTTAGAAAAACTTTGATTTGTGCATCTGGGAAAACTGCAGTTCCCATATCTCGTCCTTCAAACACAGCATTTACACCAATGGAGTGTTCACGTTGTAAAGCCACTAATTTTTCCCGAACGGCTCTTAAAGCTGATACTCTTGAGACAGCAGAAGTGACTTCATCAAGACGAATTAAATCGCTCACATCCTCATGATCGACATGGTAGCGGCGTTCGCCATGTCTAACTTTAATGTCAAATTTAAAATTATCTAAAAAAGCTTTGAGTTCCTCTGGATGATCGACGTTTACATGGTGTTTTAAAATTCCATAAGTCACACATCGATACATGGCACCTGTATCAAAATAAATATAACCAATTTCATGAGCTAACGTCTTTGCAATTGTGCTTTTACCTGTAGCTATAGGCCCATCGATAGTAATAATCATAGAATCCTTTCCTTGAATAATTAGCTGAATAACCCTTGAGTTTTTAAGAAAATATAGACGATGGGAGAGGTAAAAACAAGAGAATCTAACATATCAAGTATGCCGCCAAGTCCTGGAATTTGGCTACTGTTTTTTACGCCTGCGTCCCGCTTGAAAAGTGATTCTGCTAAATCACCAATCTGACCCAGGGAACTTAAAATGATGCCTAGGCCGAGAGATTGAAGAAGTGATAATTCCATAGGAATCCGAGGTGTCGCTAGATAAAATCCTAAACTTGTTAGGAGTCCGAAAAATAAGCCTCCCAGCGCGCCTTCCCAACTTTTACCCGGACTTAAATAAGGAGCTAATTTATGTCGCCCCCACAGGCTTCCAATAAAATAAGCACCCATATCCGTCACTTTAGTGACAGCTAATAAATAAAATAACCACCAACGTCCTTCTTGAAAGTCTTGGTTGGAAAAATAATAGGCAATGTTTAACCAAGAACTAAGGGGTATAGCAATGTAAGTTAAACCCAGAAGAGTCAGAGCTGTATTAATGAGCGGATTTTGCCCTTCTTTTAAAAAAGTGCACAAACAAACAAATAAAGAAAGAATAAGAATTGCATAGGGTAAAATATCAGCTAAAGCAAACTGTGTGCTGATAAAGACTCCAAGGGGATATAAAAAACTGCTGACCAATCCGATTCCTACTAGGGGAGTATAGCCTTTATGTTTCGCTAGTTGAAAGAGTTCCCAGGCTGCAAGCGTAATCAGAGAGGCCACGAGGAAAGCAAAGATTGGACGAAAAAATGGATAAGGGGAGAACCAAAGAATCAGAATGGCGAACACAGATGTCATCCCACCTACAATAAGTCTTTGTTGTAAATTGCTCATGTGCCTCCTAGACGTCTTTCTCGCTTTTGATAACTCAAAATGGCTTCAAAAAAATGATAAGGCGTAAAATCTGGCCATAAGACGGAGGATGAAAAAATTTCCGCATAGGAAATTTGCCATAGCAGATAATTACTGAGACGCAACTCACCACTAGTTCGAATTAAAAGATCCGGATCTTGCCAACTAGCTGTGTCTAGATATTTTGAGATTAACTCTTCTGTGATTGTACTTTTATCAATTTTATTTTCTTGAATATCATTCACAATGGCCTTTACAGCACGTGTCATCTCATTTCGACTTCCATAGTTTAAAGCAAAAATTAAATCTACTTCATGACAAGAGGCTGTGATTTCTTTTGTTTCTCTAATTGTTTCCTTTACGTAATCTGGTAGGGGTGAGAGGTCTCCAATGGTACATAAGCGGGTGCCTTCTTCTAAAAATGTGGGGCGTTGCTCAATCAAATAGGTGTGCAATAACCACATGAGAGCATCGATTTCTTCTTGAGGTCGACTCCAATTTTCTGTAGAAAAAAGATAAAATGTAAAAGTTTTGACACCCAATTCCTTGCCTGCTTTTACAATTTCGATAAGATTATCTGAACCTTCTCGATGTCCTTCCGACGCTTGCATCTGTTGTTGCTTGGCCCAACGGCGATTACCGTCCGGTATAAATGCGACATGTTTAGGGATACGGGAAGGATCTAAGCAAGCTTTTTGTTCGGAACTAAAATAGCTTTTCATTTGAGAAATGTTCATGTTATTTATTTAAGCAACAGAGCAGGTTGCCTTATCCTTATTTGAAAATATGTCTTTTAAAATGATGATTTTTTCTCGCTGAGGACCCAAGGAAATCATGCTAATGGGTGCACCACAAAGTTCTTCGATCCTTGACAAATACTTTTTAGCTTGAGCAGGAAGATCTTGATAGCAGTCAATATGACTGGTCGAAGACCTCCACCCAGGGACCACTTCATAGAGGGGGACTATTTTTTCTAAATCCTCGGTTAAATAAGGGATGTGATCGAGTCTGGCCCCATGGATTTGATAACCTACGCAAATTTTAATTTCTTCTAAAGTATCTAGAACATCAAGTTTAGTCAGAGCAACCGAGTCAATGCCATTTAAACGTACTGCTGTACGAGCTAACACCGCATCAAACCAGCCTATGCGTCTTTTTCGACCCGTAGTCGTTCCATATTCGCGAGCCTCAAAATGATCTAAAAAGTTTTCGTGTTCATGAACCTCTGATGGCAAAGGACCATTACCCACGCGTGTTGTATAAGCTTTCATGACTCCAATCGTATGATCAATGCGGGTCGGCCCCACCCCTGCTCCTGCACAAATGCCACCCGCGATTGTATGAGAAGAAGTGACATAAGGATAAGTGCCTAATGAAATATCAAGAAATGTTCCTTGAGCACCTTCAAAGAGAACATTTTCCTTGTTTTCTATGGCTTGATGAATGATCTCTTCCACGTCAGAAATAAAGGGTTTAAGTGCATCTGCGTATTGGCTGTATTTTTTATGCATTTCCTCATAATTCATTTTTTCAGCGCCAAATAACTTGGTAAGTTCGTCGTTTTTTAACTGAAGAACGCATTTTAAGACTTTGCCAAATATGTCAGGGCGTACCAACTCTCCCATGCGTATACCGAGTCGATGCGCTTTATCTGCATAGCAAGGGCCAATGCCTCTACCCGTCGTTCCTACGGAACGTTCTCCTTTTCTTTGTTCTAAAAGAAGGTCTAATTGTCGATGGTAAGGGAAAATGACATGAGCAGAGGGAGAGATCCAAAGACGGCCTTTAATGTGAAGACCCCGATTTTCTAATGCTTCAATTTCTTGTATGAGGACTTCTGGGTCGATGACAGTACCGGCGCCAATATAGCAATGCGTATGGGAATGAAGGATGCCAGAGGGAATTAGGTGTAGTTTATATTCTTCATTATCAATGATGACTGTGTGGCCAGCGTTGTTGCCACCTTGAGAACGCACGACATGTCTAACTTGGGTGGTTAAAATGTCTATAATTTTGCCTTTTCCTTCATCACCCCACTGTGCTCCGATCAGAATCACCTGCGGCATAACTTAACTCCTTGATCTGCGTTTTAATCATTAGACCTTTTGTAAACACCCTTTATCTCTAAAATTATAGACAAAGAAGTGAAGAGGCCTATTAACCAAGTTTTGATTTTTTAGTTTTTTCGGAGTCAACGGAAGCTTTTCACCAATGGCCTTTCTAAGCTACTAAACAGGGCCCTTAGTAGAATTTTGACTTCCTGAGGCTTGGCACTAAAAAACAAAACTCAAGTTACTAGTGATCGGTTATATTTAGTCTCCGGCTTTTAATACTTCCATGAAAGCACTTTGAGGAATATTGACTTTTCCTATTTCTTTCATGCGCTTTTTACCCTTTTTCTGCTTTTCCCAGAGCTTACGCTTACGCGTAATATCCCCGCCATAACATTTTGCTGTCACGTTTTTAGTGATTGCTCGGATTGTTTCTCGAGCGACAATTTTTCCACCAATAGCGGCTTGTATAGGAACCTTAAATAATTGCATAGGGATGACTTCTACCAATTTAGCACAAATAGCACGTCCTTTTGATTCTGCTTTCGTGCGATGCACCAGGCAGGAGAAAGCATCTACTGGTTCTTCGTTGACACGTATTTCTAGCTTAATGATGTCACTTTTTTCATACCCATCAAATTCATAGTCGAAGGATCCATATCCTTTTGTAATGGATTTAAGTTTATCATTAAAGTCGGTGATAATTTCATTCAGAGGTAAGCGATACGTTAGAAGTAGACGACGAGCATCCATGGTTTCAGTTTTAAGACAGACTCCACGCTTATCCATCCCCAAATTCATGATTGCGCCCAAGAATTCCGAAGGCACCATAATATGACATTTGACCCAAGGCTCTTCCACATGATCGATAAACGTGGGATCGGGATAATGAGCCGGATTATCGACTTCTTTCACTGTTCCATCATTGAGATGGAATTTATAAATGACACTGGGAGCTGTAGAGATTACATCTAGATCAAATTCTCTTTGTATACGTTCAAAAATAATTTCCAAATGCAGCAGACCTAAGAAACCGCAACGAAAGCCGAAACCTAAGGCTAAGCTGCTTTCCTGCTCTATATGTAAAGAAGAGTCATTGAGCTGTAACTTTTCTAAAGCATCACGTAAAGCTTCAAAATCTGTTGAATCTATAGGGTAGATGCCCGCAAAAACCACAGGAGATATATTTCTAAATCCGGGCAGAGCTTCAGGTGCTGGATTTTTCTGAAGAGTAATTGTATCCCCGATTTTTACATCTGAAGTTTTTTTAATATTGGCAATCATGTAACCCACTTCACCAGGCCGCAATATTTCTACAGGTTTTTCAGAAGGGGTGAATTTCCCAACCTCTAAAACCTCAAAGAGTTTGTGGGTAGCCATCATCCGAATTAACGACCCTTTGCGGATTTCTCCACTAATGACTCGAATGTAAACCATGACTCCACGGTAAATGTCGTAATGAGAATCGAAAACTAATGCCCGTAGAAGATGATCAGGAGATTCTTTAGGAGGTGGAACTTGAGTGATGATCCGTTCAAGAATTTGGTCGATACCAATTCCTGATTTAGCAGAACAGCAGACTGCATCGGAAGCATCTAACCCAATGACATCTTCAATTTGGCGTCTAACTCCTTCTATATCGGCACTTGGAAGGTCTATCTTATTAATGACTGGTACAATTTCTAAGTCTCTTTCAATGGCAAGATGTACGTTGGCTAAGGTTTGAGCTTGTACACCTTGCACTGCATCTACAACTAATAAAGCACCTTCACAAGCAGATAATGAACGCGAAACTTCATAGGTGAAATCTACGTGTCCAGGTGTGTCAATGAGATTAATTTGGTAGGTTTCTCCATCATTAGCCTTATATTGCATTGTGACTGGGTGAGCTTTAATTGTAATTCCACGCTCTCTCTCCAAATCCATGTCGTCTAAAAGTTGTTCCTGCATTTCTCTTTTAGACACTGTATGAGTGAGTTCTAAAAGACGGTCTGCAATAGTGGATTTGCCATGATCGATGTGGGCAATAATGGAGAAATTACGTATGTTTTTTTGTTTATATTGATCCATGGAAGTCCTAGGCAATGATATAAAGTATCTTTAATCTTTCAAAGGTGTAGTTTTGAAGTGGATTTAATCAACTAACTTAATTCATTGGAGAAATGATTTCAAGAAAGATTTAAACTGTTAATAGAGATTATAGACGTAGAATGGAGGAGTTAACTTCAAAAATTGCGGCCAAGATGACTCGAACATCCACAGGGTTACCCCCACTAGAACCTGAATCTAGCGCGTCTACCAATTCCGCCATGGCCGCCTGGTGAAGAAATATCCTATTAAATATAGCGATTTCCGTAAATAGAAAATGTCTGACCTTAACGAAGTTTAGGGTTAATTAATAGTTTTATTTTTAACTTGAGTTCTGAGTTTTTTAGTGTATTTGAATTGGATTTTTTGTTATTATAGGTGCAAAAATCCTTTCAAGACATTTTATGGAACAAATATATAGCAAAGCAAATCCATTTTTGGCAAAAATCAAAGAGCGTTATCATTTAACACGTTCTGGATCAAAAAAAAATACCCAGCATGTGGTTTTAGATATTGCCGGGTCGGGTTTGACTTATCATGTGGGCGATAGTGTGGGAATTTTCCCTCAAAATCCCCAATCTTTAGTTGTAAAAACTCTTCGTGCCATGGGTGCATCTGGAACAGAAATTGTGAAGGATAAACATACAGGGGAAGAGTATTCTTTACACACGTTTCTGACGAATAAAGCAAATATTACAGATCTGAGTAAAAAGTTGCTTACCATTATAAGTCAGAATCAAACAGATTTAAAAAAGAAAGCAGCCTTAGAGACTTTATTAGCCGAAGGCTCGCAAGATTTATTAAAGGCTTATTTAGAATCACATGAACTCTGGGACGCTTTAGAAGAAAATCCTGAAGTGAAATTTTCTTTGCAGGACCTATGCCACTTATTGATGCCTCTGCTCCCCCGCCTTTATTCAATTTCTTCTTCGATGTCTGTTGTTGGTGAGGAAATTCATTTAACGATTGGTGTCCTAAAATACAACACCAATGGCTATCAGCGCGTAGGGGTCTGTACAAATTTCATATGTGAAGTAGCTCCTTTAAATGAGGCGGTTGTCCCTATTTATATACAGGCCCATCATGGCTTTACAATCCCTGCTAATTCCGAAAGCCCTATGATTATGATAGGCCCTGGCACCGGAGTAGCTCCATTTCGTGCTTTTATGCAAGAGAGAATGGCTTATCAGGCACCTGGAAAAAATTGGTTATTTTTCGGTGAATGCAATCGAGCGACTGATTTCTTTTATGAGGACTATTGGACCTCTTTGCAAGATGAGGGAAAACTGCGCTTAGATGTGGCGTTCTCACGAGATCAAGAAGAAAAAATTTATGTTCAACATCGCATGCGAGAACAAGGAGCAGAGTTATATCGTTGGCTTATGGAAGGATCGTACCTCTATGTTTGTGGGGATGCTTCGCGTATGGCTAAAGATGTGGAAGCCACCTTGCAAGAAATCATATGTACACATGGAAAAAAAGATAATCAGGAAGCACGCGAGATAATTAAAAAATTGCGTGTAGAAAAACGCTATCTCCGTGATGTGTATTAGATTCATTTTTTCTTAACTATAGGACTTTTTATCTCTTATTTCTCACTAAAATAGCTCCCATGGAGCTATTTTAGAATTTATCTATAAAGATTCAATCCGACTTATTCCCCACAAGCGGCAAATATCTATTGTTGGAATAACTTTTTCAGGAAACACTTAGTTTGCCAAGCGGTTTCGCGAGAACTTGCCCCAAGATTGGGTGGGAAATTCTAGATTTTTCCTAGAAGAGGAAGGTTGGATGATCGAGAGATTTTTCAATCATCAGCTTTTAAAGACTATCGATTTTCACATGTGGTAACGATGGCGAAGCTTTGTACTCCTTCTCCACAACCAAAATCCGTTAGTCCTTCACCTGAAGTGGCTGTGATACCCACCTGAGAGATATCCAGATCCATGACCCGTGCAATATTTTGACGCATTTCTATGATGCGTTCTTTAAACTTAGGGCGTTTCCCTTCTAAGGTAATAGCGACATGGGTAATTTTTTGATTACCTAGGGTCTTCATTGCTTCTTGTAAGTAAACTTCACTATCCGTGATCCCATCTTTTAAACATAAATCATCTGCTTTATTGCCCAAAATTAAGATGCCAGTGAGCGAACTGATCGCATTACAGATGGCATGAAAAACAACGTCGCCATCAGAATTAGCATTAAACCCTGGAACATTTTCAAAGATAATTCCAGCAATAATACAGGGCTTGGTGGATTCAGGTAATAAAAAACGGTGGCTATCTTGGCCTATGCCTGTCCGAATAATCATGATTCTTCCTCGGTATCGTGAATTTTATGAGATATTGTAGAGTTCTTAGCAATTGTATGAAACATTTATTTTTTAAAAAGGTTGTAAGACATTAATCTTGGGATTTGGATATAAAATATGAAGCTTTTTATGAGCTAGAATACAATTTTTAAGATCAATGTTCAGACTAGGACGTTAAATGTTAAACCCGAGATTATCCCGATAATACCTACTTTAAAAATAACAAAAGCATCTTTAGTGCTGCAATTTTGTGATAAAATTATTTAAAAAAAAACAAGTTTGTTTTATAATACATCATAATATTAAATAAAGTTATTAGATTATGCCAATAAATAAGATCTCTCATTCTCCTTTTCCTAGCCTTCAAAGGATTCCACCCACAAAAAATAAGGGAGTCGATGTGAAGATTAAGCAAATTGTTTATATCATTCTTAAAACTTTACGCACAGCTTTGGTTTTAACTACAGCTAGCTTAACCACCCTAGTTAGTCTGCCTGTGGTAATCCTTTCCACAATGCATGGACTCTATAAAAAAACTCCTTTTATTATCGCTATTGTTGATAGTATATTTATGGCAGCTAAACCTCTGGATTGGGTGGCTCCTCATTTGCCCCGTCCCCTTGCCTATATGGCCAATGCAATCCATGCTGCGATGACAGAAATTCTATCTACACTTGTGATGAGTGCCTTATACTTTAATGATCTAGAAAAGTGTAATCCCAAAACCATGGATAGTGGAAATCACCAACCTATTCTACTCGTTCATGGCCTTTATCATAATAGTTCAGCTTGGACATACCACCGGCAATGTATGTTAGAGGCTGGACTTGGTCCTATATTTACAGTCAATTTAGATAGGCCTTTTGTCTCTATCAAGCTGCACGCTGAAAAACTTAGAGAAAAAATTATCGAGATACAAAAAATAACAGGTGATCGTGAGTTAAAAGTTGTAGGCCATTCGATGGGGGGATTAGATCTATCGGAGCTCCTTTTAAATACGGCCAAAGATGAATTTAATATCACAGATGTGGTGACGTTAGGCTCTCCATTAAAGGGGACACATATGACATTTTTAGGATTAGGCAAAAGCGTTAAGGAAATGCGATACGAAGGGGCTTATATCAATGACCTAGCTAAACGCATATGCGCGCAAGATAAAATTCAATATTTTCATATCAGTACTGAAATGGATGAGCTTGTGGTTCCTTCCACAAGTGCCACGTTGGCAGAAAATAAAAATGCCAAAAGGCTTGTTCTACCTAATTTAGGACATAATGGTCTTTTGTATTCAAAAAAAGTGAATGAGGCATTGATTGAACACCTTAAATCTGGGGGAGGAACTCCCTCTCAAGTTTGAATATGCGCCATGGGGATGCAAAATTTCGGTTGCGTCTGCTCCCATCTTCTACACATCTAATTTTTGATAAGCTCTAATTTCACAAATTCGATTTTAGAGCAAAATTCAAAAAGAGATTTTTTTAATAAAAGATCCAATCTATAAAAATTAAAAAATCGCTAGATTTTTATTGTCTTTAAAAATTCTTCTTGTTAATAAGATGGGTGTAAAAAACACTTAATTTTTTTGCAAATTATAATAAATTCGATCGCATAATTTTACTTACGAACGGTTACAGCATACTCATGGAAATATTAAAAATCAAAGGTGGAACCCCCCTTAAAGGTCATGTAAAAGCGTCTGGCGCTAAAAACGCTATGACAAAACTCTTAGTTGCCTCATTACTCTCGGATAAAAAATGTCGTTTTTATAATGTCCCTAATATTGGAGATGTAGCTGTCACCGTTGATTTGTGTAAAGAAATTGGGATGGAAGTTCAGTGGGATCGATCAGAAGGGGTCATGGAGGTTATTACCAAAGAACTTAAAACTTCCTATATCCCTCAGCGTTTTTCAGGAGCAAATAGAATTCCCATTTTGATGATAGGAGCTCTTTTAGGACGTACTGAAGAAGATATTATCGTTCCTACTGTAGGAGGTTGCTCCATCGGTATTCGTTCGGTGGATTTTCATATATCTGCTTTAGAAAAGCTGGGCGCAACAATCGAATACAGGGGGATGAAGCGTGAAGGAGCTTATTTTGCGCATGCCCATAATGGCTTAAAAGGAACGTTGGTGCAATTACCTTTTCCATCCGTGGGTGCCACCGAGAATACTATTTTAGCAGCTGTGACAGCACGTGGTCTAACCACCATCAAAAATGCAGCGATTGAGCCTGAAATCGTCGAGTTAATCCTTTTTTTGCAAAAATTGGGAGCTATTATCACATTAGATGTGGATCGTACAATACACATTCAAGGCACAAGACGCTTTTACGAAGTCGAGCATACAGTGATACCAGATCGTATTGAAGCAGCTTCATGGGGTATGGCTGCTATTAGTTCCAAAGGGCGTGTATTTGTCGAAGGAGCTCAACATCATAACATGATTACCTTTTTGAATAAAATTCGCGAGGTTGGAGGCGGCTTTGATATTAAGAGTAATGGAATTGAGTTTTATTACGATGGGCCTCTCCAGGGCGGTTTACATTTGGAAACAGATGTGCATCCTGGCTTTATGACAGACTGGCAACAGCCGTTTGTGGTACTTTTAACACAAGCTTCAGGCTCCTCAGTAGTTCATGAAACTGTTTATGAAAATCGTTTTGGTTACACAGATTTATTAAAGGAAATGGGTGCGGAGATTACTCTTTTTAGACAATGCTTGGGAGGGAAAGAGTGCCGTTTTGCCTCACAGAGTTTTTGCCATAGTATCATTGTAAAAGGAGCTACACCGCTTTTAGCTAAAGACATTTCTATCCCTGATTTACGTGCGGGCTTTGCTTATGTGATGGCTGCAATAGTTGCCAAGGGTACTAGTGCCATTTCTGGATTGCATTTCTTAGATCGTGGTTATGGTGAGCTTTATCAAAAGTTAGGGGCTTTAGGCGTAGATGTTGACCGTGTCAATACGGAAAAGAAATCTGTTGAGGATATTCCTAAGATAGAAATACCCATGATAAAAGCAAAAATGCCAAAAACATTCAAAAAGAAAAAATTACCTGTGCTTCAGCCTTTGGCAACCTCCTAAGGTGTGGATGAATCCCCCTTGCCAAACTCTTGAGTTTGGCAAGGGGGATGAACTAGCAGATTCAGTTTTAAAACTCTTTGGTGAGGCTTTAGGTTTAACTACACTAAATCTGATTCTTGTCTTTTTTCAGAAAGATTGATAGGTAATGTTAATGAAGTCCATTGACATAGTGCTTGGTACATCGACTTACATTTCTCAGGCGATCTTCGGGTGTTTAATTTTTCAGCGACAAGCCTCCATGAAACTTTCGTGTTTTCTTTTTTCACAGAACTATATGTTAATTTAAGCGCATCTATTTCCTCTTTTGACCATGCTGAGGTGTTAAGATCGGGGTTCACATGGTTTTCCCATCGTTCTCTACAATCCACTCCAGTGATACTTTTGATATGGGATTTCATTTTCTTTGCGACTTCGGCCCAAGGAATTGTTTCTCGAGACGAAGCATAGAAGACGCTTAGATTTTTTAAAAGGTCGTCAAGCTCTCCAGACCATTGGATGGGGCCTTCTTTATTTTTTCGTAAAAAGTTGTAACGAATACGGCATTGATCATTTGTTCGATGCGTCCCGAGCTCGCTGGCAATTTTTATCCAGTGGGGCTTTAGGTTGGACTCAGCGAGGAGAGTCAGTTGTTCGTCTTCCTCTTTTGTCCAAGGCAATGTATTTGCACGTGGTTTTAGTTTGTTCATCCAATGGGATCTACACTGTGCGCTTGTTTTACCCGGCAGTTGGTTTGCAATGAGACTCCACTGAATTTTTTCTTGATCTTGATAAAAAGAGACTGCTTCTTTCAATAATTGATCTTCTTCCTTAGACCATAAATCATTTTTTTCATCTTCGTGGTATTGGGCTTTTTCTGTGGTTGGACTGGACTTGTGTTTTTTCGTTTTTTGTTCTAAATCATCCTCACTTTTCATAGATGCGTAAGTTCTTTTTTTGCAGAAAATCCTTGTCTTCGCACTTTCATTTTTATTGTTTTTCATCATGTCTTCTAGAGGTGCTTCAAAAAGATTTGCCAGAGTGTGGGCGGCTTCATAGCTGGCTAGATCAGTTTCTTTGCACCAAAGACGTGCATCTAAATCCTTAGGGGAAGGCGAGGCTTTTTGCGACATTTGTTGAAGACTAGCATGAGCCACATTTTGTACATTCAGGGGAGCGTTAGAAGAAATTTGAACAGAAGTTTCCAATGATAGGTGAGTGGCATATCCCTCCCAACGAAAAGATAAAAATTGATTAACATGATGCATAATTAAAAATACCTTTTTATATTATTAAAAACTTAAAGAGTTTAACTTTTTTTTTAAGTATTTAAATTGCTTTTTTTGTTTTTTATCGAAATTTAGCTGAGTTGTAAAAAATTGGAGATCTATAGGGTTTGGTTAATAAAAAGAGCTGAAACACAAGACAACTCGTTGTTCCTTTGATCCCTATCTATACAAATGTAGCATTGACAGTCTTTCAAGAAATTTGTTACAAACGGTTAAAAAACAAAAGAGGATTCATGAATTATTCAATGAAAATGACAACGTTCTTAATTGTTGCAGCTGTTTGTGGATCTATATATTTATTAGCGATGGGATTATTTAAGGAGGATAAGCCGCTTTACTTAGGGATTTCTCTAGACAAGGCTCCTTCTGTAAATAACCTCGAGTTCCTAACCGAATCGAAAATGCCTACGCAGGTGGTTTTACTTCCCTCTGCATGGCAGTTAGATGACTCTATTTCTTCTGACACTCTATTAGCTATATCAAAAAAAGGAATGGCTCCTAGCCTTATATGGAAACCCGTCCAGGAATTACAGATATCCTTTGAGGATATAGTAAAAGGTAAATTGGATGATCATTTAAAAAATGCGGCAGAGCAAATAAAAAAATTAAACGTTCCTTTAGTGATCTGGTTTGAACCCTATATAAAAGCAGAAAATGGGGATGTTAGAGGTTCTTCTTATAAAGAAGCTTATCAATATATTGTCCGTTATTTTCAAAAACAAAATGTTTCTAATGTGCTTTGGGGATTTTCTATCTCCACTGATAGGGATAAACAGAATAAAATTTCTAACGATTATCCTGGCAATGATTACATAGATATATTGGGAATGTCTGAGGGGCTAGATGACAGTAAGACATCTGAAACATCCTGGAGGGGCTTTGATACGATTTTTGAATCTACCTATAGAGAATTCAAGCAGCTTGCCCCTAAAAAACCGATCGTAGTTTTTGAAAACCATATTGTATCGAAATTCAATGCTGAAAGTAAAAAAGAATGGTTGATTCAAGCGCTAGAGACCTGCAAAGCCTGGGAAATTTCTGTTTATATGGTCAAGGAAAGTGAGGGGCAAAAAGAATTATTAATGGATGAAAAGATACAAAAATATTTTACTCGGTCTCCCTCAGCGTCTCAGTGGTTAAAGAAATTACTAGGTAAATAGGGGATGTCACCTTAAGACTGGAGTTCTATGACCGAGATGCAAACCATTATGCAAGCAGTTAACTGCAGGATTCTCTATATTAGAGTGGATAGACTTTTTTACTTAAAAAAACTCATGGATTGTTTTAACCTTTAAAATAACTTGGCTATAACTATCCTTTTTCATAAACAATTGCATCTTGAAGAGTTTTGTGATTTTTGATAAAGTTTGTCATGTTTGTGAGTTCAAGAACATGTAAAATCTCTTTTCTGGCTCCGCAGAAGGCAATTTTTTTTTGATGGCCAAAGAGCTTATAAAGAGAGATGACGGTACTCACCCCTGTGGAATCCATAAAATAGATATCTGAAAAATCCATAATTATCTTGTTGCATAGAAAGTTTTCTTCTATGGATTTTATTACCTCAGTTTTAACAAAACTAGAATTTGTTGCATCTAAGGTTTCCTGCGTGGGTTTAATCACTAAAAAGTCATGAACGGTTTTTATTTCTGTAAACATAGGATCCTTATTTTCTTATTCTTATAACATTGATTGACTATAAGTTTTTGTTAATAGGGGCAGAACTGTAGAGTCGCATGTATCCAGAAAGTTCCATAGGGGAATATGAATTAAAAAATCGGTACCTCTCCCTATAAATAGTAATTAGAAAAATAAAAAACAATCCTTTAATTTTTAGATTTAAAAAATGCATAAACAACCTGCTTTGTGGCGTCAAATTCAGAGACTTAACTTTATTGATTTAGAGAAACTTGCAACTTTTTTGGAGCTGTCTGATCATCAAAAAGAAAAAATCGTTCAGAAACCTAAATTTGTTTTAAATATTCCCTTTCGCTTAGCCAATAAAATCAGCAAGAATACACTGGAAGATCCCATTCTCAGACAATTTGTTCCACTAGATGAGGAAAATAAAATTGTGGAGGGGTTTGATGAAGATCCTGTATGCGATCATTTATATCGCAAAGAGTCTCAGTTATTGCATAAATATATAGGTCGTGCGCTGCTTGTTTGTACCAGTGCGTGTGCTATGCATTGTCGCTACTGCTTTAGACAAAATTTTGATTATCCGGAAAAAAGCACTCTTTTCAGTAAAGAAATAGAGTTGATTAGGCAAGATGCTTCGCTTCACGAAATTATCCTGAGTGGAGGAGATCCTTTATCCTTAGAGAATACGACGCTTAATAATCTTTTAAATGAGCTAGAATCTATTGAACATATTCGTCGTGTTCGTATTCATACCCGTTTTCCAATTGGGATTCCAGAAAGATTAGATGAAGGTTTTCTATCGTTATTAGAAAGAAAACGCTTACAGATTTGGTTTGTAGTGCATGTGAATCATCCTCTGGAACTCGACGCTGAGATTCTAGATAAATTAAAAAGTGTTCAAAAGCTAGGAATACCTGTCTTAAATCAATCTGTCCTTTTAAGAGGAGTCAATGATACGGTGGAAGTGCAAAAGGAGCTGTGTGAAAAGCTAGTCGATCATGGAATTTTGCCCTATTACCTACATCAACTGGATCGCGTTCAGGGGACTTCGCATTTCGAAGTGAATCCTGATCAAGGGAGATTAATTATTCAAACTCTCATGACTTCTTTATCAGGTTATGCTGTGCCCAAATATGTGAAAGAAATTCCTGGGGCTCTTAGTAAAACTTCGTTAAGTTTTTAATACAGGCTTTAGAACTTCAGAGCCTGCATGAATAAAACTGTGTTTTGGTAATTAAATAATCGATTTACTTGATTTATTTTGTTATACAATTTATAACTAATCTAACTTATATGGTTTTATTAAAAATTTGAATAGAAGATTATTATTAATTAAATTTAGGAGTCTATATGTCATTTAGCATCAACATACAGCCGTCTGACACATGTAAAAAATACGGGGTAGACTCGAGTAGTGGCTTTACAATTACTAGTAAGACCCCCATTCTTAGTGATGAATTGGAAAAAATTCAATCGATCTTAGGGGCTTTTGTGAAAGTTTCTATAGATGAAGCAAACTTGGAAAAAGCAGAAGAAAAAACTAAAAAATACTCATCTATCCACCCAAACTATTCGATGAATGAAAGTGAAAAGAATCTTTTTGATAGAGCCCAAAAGAGTCTAGATTCTGCTAAAAAAAATTATGAAGCTCTATCCAAAAAATACTCGATTGTTTACGTTTCTCCTTTCCAAGTGTACTAGAGCTACTAGAAGCCTCTTAGGGGAGGCTTCTATTTCTGAATATTTGGTTTTTTCAGAGTTCAATTATGGGTAATTAGAACCTTAAGAAGAAGAGTCGTAGGTCCAATTTTAAGAGGGAAGGGATGAGTTTTGGGTTTTCTGGGGTTAATAGGCCTGGCTTTAATGATTTTAAGCCTTTTTATCTTACTTCTCGTCAGATCCAATCTGTTGAATTTCCGTGTCAAACTGTGCATTTGATAGCATCTTTAGTCTTAGCTTTTTCTCCTTTTAGACAAGCCAAAGAGATTGTCTTACTCAGGTGTAACCTTGGAGAGATTGATCCAAATTTAGCAAAAAATTCTGAAGCCACGCAATTCGTCATTACGGGGGGGCATAAGTTGACCCATATCGATTTTATGTATAAAGCCAAAAACAAGCCTACTTCATTAGTCATAACGGGCGCGCATTCTATCCTTCATCTTTCCCCATCGCCTGATTGTAAAAATTGTTCGGAAGAGCATCTAAGTGATCTCCATGAGCTTGTGTTAACAGGAGCTCATTCACTTGAAGATATACCCATTCAAAAACTTAAAAACCTAAAAGAATTGGTCATTACAGGTGGAGATCATTTCCAAATGCTGGATCAAATAAAAGCAGTTCAAAGACAGTTTAATTATATTAATATTAGCTACGCTTCTCATTTTAAGGACTATGTTTTTCATCGGGATGCTGGATCGAATGAGTCTAAAAGCTGAGGCTTTTGCAAACGGATGAAGCAGGTGTTAGTTAGAAAACAATAAAACTAGCTTTCATCTGTTTACAACAGCTTTTAAGAAATCTAATATAAATAGAAGATTTACATTTTTTCTACAGTTTTAACGCCCAATAAATAAAGCCCTTTTTTCATAATTCTCGCGGTCGCTTCACAAAGTAGCAGACGAGAATTTTGCTCGGGAGAGCCTTCTACGCGGCAATCTCTAAAAAAGCCATTAAATTTCTCTGCAAGCTGATACAAGTAATCAGTTAAGCGGTTAGGAAGAAGGTCTCGAGCCACAGTGTCAATAGCTTCACCAAATTGACAAAGATGTAAGGCTAAAGAAATCTCAGAAGGATGGTTCAATATAAGATTTGTTGTGTCGATTAAAGCATTAATATCTGCGTTGACCTTTCTTTTGATGCCCGAAACGCGCACATAGGAATACACTAGATAAGCAGCCGTATTACCTTCAAATTTTAGCATACGTTCATAGCTGAATGTATAATCGCTGGTGCGATGGCAAGAGAGATCTGCATACTTAATGGCCCCAATGCCTAAAACCTCAGCTACCTTTTGACATTCCTCTTCTTCCAGCCCAGGATCTCTTTCCATCAGAATTTTTCTGGCTTGTTCAATACCAGAGGTCAATAGGTCTATTAATTTTTCTGTCTCTCCAGAGCGTGTGCGGAATTTTTTTCCGTCACTTCCTAAAACTAGACCAAAAGGAACGTGATCTAATTGGACTGCTTTATCTTTTAAAAAACCTGCTTTTTCTGCGGCTTTAAAAATCATCTGAAAATGCATGGCTTGGCCTGCATCCGTGACAATGACAATGCGATCCGCCTTCTCATCAAAAATACGTTGCTTAATAGCCGCTAAATCCGTTGTGTCGTAGTTATAGCCCCCATCAGATTTTTGAATCATAAGAGGCATGGCGTCACCCTCTCGATTACGAAATTCTTCCATAAAGATGCATTTTGCCCCCTCAGAAACCTCGACAAGCCCTTTGTCTTCCATTTCTTTGACAATGGAGGGAAGTAACGGGTTATAAAATGACTCACCGCGTGTGTGTATCTCAACATCTAACAAGTCATAAATTTCTTGATAAGCCTTTTCGGAAATTGCACAGATGATTTTCCAAGCTTTTAGTGAAGAGGGGTCTCCTTTTTGTAAAGCAACGACTTCTAGTTGCGCTGTCTTTTTAAAATCGGGATCTTGGTCGAACTTTTGTTTCGAGGATTTGTACCATTCTACGAGTTGAGAGAGGTCTGTTGACTGCTCTCCATTTAAAACTTGAGGAGCTGTTTCTTTGATATGTGCGATTAGCATACCAAAAGCTGTTCCCCAATCGCCGATGTGATTGAGCCGTACAACATCATGACCTAAAAATTCAAATACTCTTGCTAAGCAGTCACCAATGATTGTAGATCGTAAATGTCCTACGTGCATTTCTTTAGCTGTATTTGGACTGGAAAAGTCTATAACGATACGTTGTTTGCGCGGTTGGGGGACACCTAAAAAAGGCTTAGTCAAAATAACGTGAATAAATTTAGCTAAGAAAACAGGGTTAATGAATATGTTGATAAAACCTGGCCCGGCTATTTCTAGTTTAACTACAACTGAATTAAACTCTGCATCTTTTACAAGCTGATTTAAAATTGTCTGTGCGATTTCTCTGGGGTTCTTTTGCAATGTTTTACTAAGTTTCATCGCAGAATTAAACTGATAATGTCCAAATTTATCCTGTGTACTCTGCGTAATTTCCATGGGAATAGAATCATTAATAGCTAATGAGGGGAATGCTTCAGCCGTTGCTTTTTTAAATTGACGAAGAAGGTATTCTACGATTGTTTCTTTTATCATAACAGGATCTCTTATGTTAACGGTTGAATTGAATGGGGTGCGTGCGTAACCCAATCAAGTGTTTGAGGTTGTATTGGGCCATTTCATCAGCAACCAGGCTTGTGGGTTTTCCTTCTTTTTCAGCTTTATCGAAGAGTTTTAAAAGAGTAGAATAGATTTTATCCACCTTATTTCTTGAATCCACGGCATGATAGCCGCCTGGGTTGAACTCGGCCGTAGCATTGACTAGGCCACCTGCATTTATGACATAATCAGGGGCGTAAAGAATCCCTTTTTGCATTAACATTTCTCCGACCTTAGGGGATTGGAGTTGATTGTTGGCTCCCCCAGCTATTGCTTGACAGTGCAGTTGGGGCACTAGTTTTTCAGTAATGGTTCCTCCCATTGCGCAAGGAGATAAGATGTCGCAAGACGTGTAAGCGTAGTCTTCTAAACCTACGGTTTCTGCTCCAAGTTGAACGGCATATTCTGCTAAACGTGCGGGATTAGCTTCGCAAAGGATAAGATGTGCTCCCTCCCAAAATAGAAGGTTGGCTAATTTGCCTCCGACTTGTCCTAAACCCTGTACCAAGATTTTTTTATTTTTTAATGAGGAAGAACCCCAAAGTTTTTGGGCCACTGCTTGAATTCCTCGAAAAACTCCCCAAGCGGTAAAGCGACTCGGATCGCCGCTGCTGCTCTGGGTGGGTAATGCAGCAACAAAGGGGGTGGTTTGTCTTATGATCGCCATATCTTTTGTGTCCGATCCCACATCTTCTGCAGCAATATAGTCTCCTTGCAGAGAATCCACAACTTTTCCGAAGGCATGTAAAAGCTTTTCATTTTTTTGTGTATAAGGGTCAGCAATAATGACACTCTTCCCGCCTCCAGTCCCTAATTCGGCCACTGCAGATTTATTCGTCATGGCTTTGGCTAGTAACAACACGTCATGCAGAGCTTCTTGAGAATTGGAGTAAGGGTAGATCCTTGTCCCTCCTAATGAGGGACCAAGTGATGTATCATGGATGGCAATAAAGCAATGAAGATTTGAATCCTCGTCAGTAGCTTCAATGACTTTTTTGTAACCTTCGATCTTCATTTCTTTAATCTTTACCATGAATTACTCCGAGGATTTTGTCAAAATGACTTGATTAATAATAGTCTTATAGTTAATCTAAATGCAGCAATATTTTAAAAATTTACACTTATTTATTCCCCTTAAATAGAGGTTCCCGATGACACAAACTGTCATATCAGAAGAGATAAAAAACGAACTCGAGCACTTTTTAAAACAAAATCAGTCTGCAGAGCTTGTTAATACTTATCTTTTTTACATCGAGAAAAAATTTAAGCTTCATCCGGTTTTATTTCCGAAAGACAAGATAATCTACCAAAGTGCAGATGATGCAGTCAAGTATGTTGAGAAACAACAGCAATTATGGCACGAAACGGAAATAAAAATTGGTTTCAGTAATTTAAGCGTCAATGATCAAACTAAAAAGATTTATATTTGTCCTTTCACAGGAAAAGTTTTTGGTGATAATACACATCCAAATCCTCAAGACGCTATTTATGACTGGGTTTCGAAATGCCCCGAAAATACGGAAAGGGTGAATGGACTACGTGTTAAACGTTTTTTTATTTCTGAAGATCCAGAGGTTATTAAAAGCTACGCTGCGAAAACCAAGCCGAAAGAAGGCATTACAAAAGTCGTTTATTCTTCAGTTTTAAGTGGAAAGCTTTTTAATACTAAAGAATCTGTCATAAAAGATTTTAAACAAAATTACCTAAAACGCCTAACATTGGGCGAAGTGCAAAATCAAAACCGTTATCAAATCGAAGAGCATTTTTTAGAGTTCATTCAGAAACAGTTGGTAGAAGATAAGATAGCGGCCTTTGTAGAAGCATTGGCTGAGTTTGAAGAATTCACTCCTTACGTGACTCAATGGCTTGAATAAAGGAATGATTGTTCACACGTGCATTTCTGCAGAAGAAACCATGCATCTGGGGTATCAGATGGGTCAGCATCTCCCGGATAGTTCAGTCGTTTGTTTGTTTGGAAATCTAGGCGCAGGGAAAACCACTTTTATTAAAGGTCTTGCTGCAGGTGCTGCTGGTCTTAATCCCCAACAAGTACATAGTCCTACCTTCGTTTATCTCAATATTTACAATGGATCTAGAAGCGTTTATCATTTTGATCTCTACCGCTTAAGGGATGCAGATGAATTTTTAAGTCTAGGATTTGATGAGATGTTGTTTGCACAAGGGGTGTGCTGTATAGAATGGTCTGAAAGGATTAAAGAACTTCTACCCTCTCATTGTATCCACGTGACTCTGGAACATGTGAATGAAAATATACGCTCTATAAGGATTGACGCATGAGCAACTATGAATTTAATAAGGCTCGTTTTATTAAAACAGCCATCTGGCCGAAAGATTATCCCGTGCTGAAGGATGATGGTGGACGACTTTTGCCTGAAATTGCTGTAGCTGGTCGATCGAATGTAGGGAAATCAAGTCTATTAAATCATTTATTGCAGAGCAAAGGGTTAGTCAAAACATCTTCAGTTCCTGGTAAAACGCAGGCGATCAATTTTTTTGTTATAGGCGAAAAAGAAAGCTTAACCTTTGTGGATCTACCGGGTTACGGTTATGCTCAAGTTCCTGTTGAGACACGCAAACAATGGGGACCTATGGTCGAAAAGTATTTTAAAGAAAGAGAAGCTCTGAAGGTGATCCTTTTTCTTTTTGATATTAGACGTATGCCCAATGAAGATGATTATCGTTTCATTGAATGGGTCATTCACTACCAAAAAGCTATGATATTGGTCTTTACAAAAGTGGATAAAGTGACAAAGAACGAAAAGAAAGCGAATGCGGATAAAATTTTAAAGGCTTTAGGTGTAGAAAATATTCACTATGTTTACTACTCAGCGACTAAAAATGAAGGACGTAAAGAATTACAAAATATGCTACTAGATGCAATAAAGGATGAGTCAGAATGAAGCCTTTACATACACAAACGTTTGTTTGTTTAGATTGTGAAACTACGGGTCTTGATGCGAATATGGATCGCATCATTGAAGTGGCGGCTGTGCGTTTTACAATCAATGAAACTCTAGGCCAAATTGAATCTTTAATTGATCCTGAGTGCGAGATTCCTGAGACATCTATAGCGATTCACCATATCACTCCTGAAATGTTAGTGGGAAAGCCTAAAATACAGGATTATCTGCCAGGATTACTTGAATTTATAGGTAATCATATCCTCGTAGGACATGGGATTAAGTTTGACATGGATATTATCGCAGCCTCTGCTGCTCGTGCTAATATTCCCTGCAAGGTTCAGCATAATATTTATATCGACACATTGCGTTTAGCCCGTCATTATGGGGAAAGCCCTATTAATTCTTTAGAACAGTTAAGAAAACACTTCAATATTGCCGAAGAAGGAGCCCATCGTGCGATGAACGATGTGATTGTCAATATGGATGTATTCAAATTTCTTACAAAACCTTATAAAACGGTCGAACAAATTTTTGATGTTTTATCCCGTCCTGTGGCAATGAAAATTATGCCTTTAGGTAAGCATAAAGGACGTCCAATTACAGAAGTTCCTCTGCAATTTCTTTTATGGGCTGCAAATAAAGATTTTGACCAAGATCTATTATTTTCCATCCGATCAGAGATTAAACGAAGAAAAAAAGGCAATACCTTTGAACAGTCTGGAAATCCTTTTAGCCAACTTTAATCCTTGATTGCGCAATCAAGAGTTTGAGTGTTGATGCTCCCTGACTTAATCAGAGGATCATCGATAATGAACCGCTGTTCAAAGGGTCTTAAGCATTTTGAAATGTAAATTTTTATTTTCAGATTTGCTTTTATGAAATAAATCAGTAAAATTAGCTTCGACATTCGCAATATTACATGAAATCTTATTAGGGAGTTCTATCGATTATGTCAAAAAAAGGTCTTCCTCATCCAGAAAAAGGTTCTTTTGAAGTAAAAGTAGGATTAGCAGAGATGCTAAAAGGTGGTGTGATCATGGATGTCACAACACCTGAACAAGCAAAAATAGCTGAAGATGCTGGCGCAGTGGCTGTCATGGCTCTAGAACGCATTCCTGCAGATATCCGCGCTCAAGGTGGGGTTGCTAGAATGTCGAGCCCTGAGCTTATCCATAAAATTCAAGAAGCGGTTTCTATTCCTGTGATGGCCAAATGTCGTATTGGTCATTTCGCTGAGGCTCAGATCCTAGAAGCGCTATTTGTAGACTTTATTGACGAAAGCGAAGTACTGACTCCTGCTGATGAAGAAAATCACATTGATAAGCATGCTTTTCGAATTCCTTTTGTTTGCGGATGCCGTAATTTGGGAGAAGCTTTGAGACGTATTGGTGAAGGTGCAGCAATGATTCGCACAAAGGGTGAAGCTGGTACAGGCAATATTGTAGAGGCTGTGCGACACATGAGGACTATCAATCGTGAAATTCGCTTGTTAACTACATTGGAACCTGGAGAATGGATGGCTGAAGCTAAGCGTTTAGGAGCTCCTTACAATTTAGTCAAACAGGTGGCAGAAAAAGGTAAATTACCCGTTCCTAATTTTGCGGCTGGAGGAATTGCTACACCGGCAGATGCAGCGCTGATGATGCAATTAGGGGCTGAAAGTGTATTTGTCGGTTCAGGAATCTTTAAGTCAGAGGATCCTGCCCAGCGCGCTCGTGCTATTGTGGGAGCAGCTACTTATTACAAAGATCCAGAAATGCTTGCAAAAATTTCTATGGGTCTATTAAGCGCAATGAAAGGAATGGAGATTCAGCAAATTCGAAGAGAAGATATGCTCTCACAAAGAGGGTGGTGAAATGGCATTGATTGGCGTTTTAGCTTTGCAAGGAGCTTTTGCTAAACACATAGCCATGCTTGAATCGATAGGTGTGAGGGCGATTGAAGTAAGAAAGCCTGAAGAACTTGCCATTTGTCAAGGCTTGATCATGCCAGGTGGTGAATCGACCACCATGAAACGTCAAATTGAGTTTATCCACTTACAAGACTCTTTGAAAGAATTTTCAAAAAAAAAGCCCATTTTTGGCACGTGTGCTGGATTAATTCTGATGTCTCACGAAATTATTGCCGATCCCATGATCCCTTTTGATATAATAGATGTGAGTGTTGAGAGAAATGCGTTTGGACGCCAGCATGAATCTTTTACTGTCAATTTAGAAGCAAAATTAAGTCAAAAACCTGAATCAATCGCAGCCGTTTTTATCCGAGCTCCGCGCATCCGCCACTGCGGGCCGGAGGTCGAGGTGTTGGCCTGTTATGAAGGGGAGCCTGTTCTTGTGAAACAGGGTTTTCATCTTGCAGCAGCCTTCCATCCTGAACTGACTCATCATTATTCTATCCATAAATACTTTGCTTCTATTGTGGAAAAGCGCGCCTATGTTTAATGGCGCCAGCGAATAAAGCAAGTCGCGATTTTAACGACCAAAGGAAGTTTTGGAAGAAATCCTATTAAGGTGATAAGCGCTCGATTACCCATTGATTGTTAGATAAATGATATTTAAAACGATCATGAAGACGATTGGGGCGGCCTTGCCAAAATTCATAGCTAGACGGTTTAATAAGAAATCCGCCCCAGTTTTTCGGACAGGGGATCGGTTGTTTTTCAAAGAGTTTGTCCAAACGGTGGTATTCATCTTCTAAAAATTTTCTGTTTGGTACAACCAGACTTTGTTGAGAGGCAGCAGCTCCTAATTGACTTTGGCGCGGACGTTTAGAAAAGTATTCTTCTGATGTGGCTCTTGAAGTTTTTTCAACTTTTCCTTGAATCAAAACCTGGCGTTCTAATTCCTTCCATAAAAATGTGATCGCTACATAAGGATTTTCTTGAATTTCTTGTGCTTTACGACTTAGATAATTGGTGAAAAAAATTAATCCTTGCTCATCAAAATGCTTAAGTAAAACCGTGCGTGAAGAAGGGATCCCTTTTGCATTACAGGTGGCTAAAACCATGGCATTAGGTTCTATGATGTTTGCCTTTCGGGCCTCGGTTAGCCATTTTTGAAGTTGTTCTAAAGGGTTGTCTAACAGATCCTTACGTCGCAAATCTTGCAAGGTATATTGCATTCTTAAGTCGCCTAAATTCATAGCCTAGTTCTCTTTATGATAATTACATTTAAAAACGATTTCCTACTTGACAGAGCCTTGAGTTTATATTATTTACCTAAAGCAACTTTTAATGAACAAGTTCAATTAACTTCCTTTTGTCAAATCGGAGGATAGATGCTAGATAAATTATCTCTCAGAGATCTACAAATCAAAGATAAAAAAATTCTAATGAGAGTCGATTATAATGTCCCGCTAGATAAAAAAGGAGAACTTACGGACGATACGCGGATCAAAGCATCTTTACCTTCGCTTGAATATATACTCAATCAAGGAGGGAGTGTCATATTAATGAGTCATCTAGGGCGACCCAAAGGCAAGCCTAGCTCAGAATTTTCGTTGGCACCTTGCGCAAAGCATTTATCCACCCTACTAAATGCACCTGTAAGGATGGCTAAGGATTGTGTGGGTGAGGAGGTAGAGGCTGAAGTAAAAAATCTAAAGCCTGGTCATATCCTGCTTTTAGAAAATCTACGCTTTCATCCTGGTGAAGAACATCCTGATCAAGAACCTGCATTTGTCCAACAACTTGCAAAGTTAGGAGATTCCTATGTGAATGATGCTTTCGGTACAGCCCATCGTGAACATGCATCTACCTATTCAGTGCCTAAGCTCTTTCCTGGTGAAGCTGCCGCTGGTTTTTTAATGGAAAAAGAAATTGGTTTCTTGAGTCAGCTAGTCTTACACCCTCAAAAGCCTTTTGTTGCGATCATTGGGGGATCAAAAATCTCTTCGAAAATTGGTGTCTTGAGGGCTTTGTTAAAAAAGGTGGATATTCTTCTGATTGGAGGGGGAATGGCCTTTACTTTCATGAAAGCGCAGGGATTATCCATAGGAGACTCAATTTTCGAAGCTGAATTTGTCAATGAAGCAAAAGAAATTCTTCGCCTAGATGCCGCTGAAGGAAAGAAGCTGATTCTGCCTTGGGATTATGTAGCCGTTGAAAGAGTAGAAGAAAATGCACAAATAAAAATCGTAAATGCAAAAGAAGGCATTCCAGAAGGATATAAAGGTGTGGATATAGGCCCTCAGACAATTCAAGAGTATTTTCCGCTTCTAAATAAAGCTTCTACAATCTTTTGGAACGGTCCTATGGGAATTTTTGAAATTTCAAAATTTTCTACAGGGACACGCGCTGTAGCTGAAATGTTAGCGAATTCTTCTGCCACGACAGTGGTAGGGGGGGGAGATTCTATTGCTGCTATGCAGCAGACGGGCTTAGCCGATCGGATTACACATATTTCTACAGGGGGGGGAGCCTCTTTGGAATATATTGAACAAGGAACACTTCCTGGTATTGAGGCATTATCTGATCGAAGAAAATGAAAATAATCCAATGGGCATCCCTATTTAATAAAATTTGAAACGAAAAGCTATTGAATAATAATTGAAAGGTAGGTATAATAACTAAGAAAAAATTAATTTTTACTGTGTAATAGAATCTTAAGTACAAGCTTCTAAAGCGCAAATCTAATTTGAGGCGTATGTTTAGTCTCTCACCTCAACTTTCCTTGGTCTCTATCAAACTAGTCTCTTCAAGACTATTTTTACTTTCAAATTTTCTAGAATTTCTATCAGATCGATTTATAGCTTTTACTTTTAACATAAAGGGTTTACATGTCAGGATCAAATGCTGTAGGTGACGCAGAGTTTGGTAAATGGAGGAGCTATTTGTGGCCCGTCCATAATTACGAGTTGAAGAAACTCGTTCCGATGTTGTTAATTTTCTTTTTGATTTCATTTGACTATAATATTCTCAGGACCTTGAAAGATACCGTTGTTGTGACGGCTAAATCTTCAGGAGCCGAAGTCATTCCCTTTATAAAAGTTTGGGTCATGTTCCCTAGTGCAGTATTAATGACCATTCTATTCACAAGACTATCCAATTATTTCTCAAGAGAGAACGTTTTCTATATTATGATTGGAAGTTTTTTAAGCTACTTTGCGATTTTTATTTTTATTCTACACCCCGCTCGTGATCTCCTTCATCCCCATGAACTTGCTGATGAATTACAGAAAATTTTACCTCTAGGATGTAAAGGGTTGATTGCTATGTTCCGCAATTGGACATTTACAATTTTTTACGTCATGTCAGAGCTCTGGAGCAGCGCGATATTAACGGTTTTATTTTGGGGCTTTGCTAATCAAGTCACTCGCGTAAGCGAAGCGAAACGTTTTTATGGATTGTTTGGTATAGGGGCGAATTTTTCAGGGATTATTGCAGGACAAGCGTCAGTTTACCTTAGTCGTCACACGTATAATCCTCATTTGCCTTTTGGTTCAGATGCGTGGGATCAATCTCTTTTTATGCTTGTTTCGCTTGTATTAATCGCGGGTATAGCATCCATTCTTATTTTTCGCTGGCTTAATCGTTCTGTTCTAGTAGACCCTTTATACTATGATGCAGAAGCTGCAACAGAAGATAAGAGTCTGATGAGTAAGAAGCTTTCTTTAAGAGAAACCTTTGCTTATCTTTCACGCTCTAAGTATCTCATTTATATTGCTTTGATCGTTCTATCTTACAATCTAGTGATTAATTTAACCGAAGTGATTTGGAAACATGAAGTCAGAGAACTTTATCCCAACCCTAGCGATTATAGCCTTTACACCAATCAAATTTCTACCATCATTGGCGCTATAGCTACTTTGTGTGCTTTATTTGTTTCGGGTAACAGCATTAGAATTCTAGGTTGGACTTTCACGGCTATGCTAACTCCGATGATTCTTCTTTTCACAAGTCTGGGCTTCTTCGGTTTCTTTTTCATGAAAGGACATCTGGCCGATGTTGTGATGATGTTTACAGGCGCCTCTCCTCTTGTGCTTGTGGTCTTTTTCGGGTCTGCTCAAAATATTTTGAGTCGAGCAGCCAAGTATTCCGTTTATGATGCGACTAAAGAGATGGCTTTTATTCCTTTATCAGCAGAGTGGAAGTTAAAAGGAAAGGCAGCTATCGATGGAGTTTGCTCGAGACTAGGAAAATCCAGTGGTTCTGTAGTGCACCAGACACTTCTGCTTGTTTTTTCTACTTTCTCGGCCAGTGCTCCCTATGTAGCCATTGTTCTTTTTGCAGTTATTGCAGTCTGGGTTACTGCTACAAGAACTCTTGGACAGAAATTTAATGAGTTGACCGGTAAGAAAATCTCTGTACAGGATGAAGTGATCAGTTCTGTAACTCTTCCTAAGCATCCTGTCATGCAAGAGCAGCAGGCAATTTAATCTGACTCATGCCTCTATCATCCTATGTTTGGTGAGTTTATTGCGAGGCAAAAATTTGATAAGTATTTATTTCTGAGAAACTTAGGATATATGTTTCTCAGAATATCTACACCAGCCCTTTCCTCTACTACCTTTTCTTGATTAGCCTCTTTCCAATAGACTTCGTCCCAAACTGCACTCTCTTGCCCCCGCCCCCTCTCTACCGACCAATTTTTTTGATGAGTCGGTTTGTGACTAAGGGTGATGCAAGGGATGCAAGCCAGGCTTATAAATAAGTAAGGGTTTAAAAAACGTAAGTCCCAGAGATAAATGAATTTTTGTGCATTCTGCTACCAAAAAAATGCCGTTTCATGCTATATTGTGTCTTCTTTTAATCTTATTGAAACGAGAATTAGGGTATAACGGCTCCGTAGAAATGCGGAGCCGTTATATTTTTTATCTTTTATAAGATAAGATTGTTTGTTTTAGAGATTTTTTGAAGAATAAGTGTTGTTTTGTTTGAAAATATATAACTAATTTGATATAATGTTTCCTTACAAAGGGTTATAAATGACTCAAATAGTTGATCGCGAATTTGGCCCCATACGTTCGATTCTTTGGCCGATTCATAAGCACGAGCTCAAAAAAATGATGCCGATGCTTTTCATGCTCTTCTTAATTTGTTTTAACTATACCGTTCTGCGTAATATGAAAGATGCGGTGGTCATTACTGCAGCTGGTGCAGAAATTCTCCCTTTTATCAAGGTCTGGGCCCTCTTACCCATGGCCGTGGTCATCACTTTAGTTTTCACAAAATTATCCAATGTATTTAGCCAGGAACGTGTGTTTTATATTATGATCTCTGTGTTCCTGGGATTTTATGCCCTCTTTGCCTATGTGCTGTACCCTGCCAGAGATATCTTTGAATTGAATACGAGTGCAGACTACCTTCAAAGCGTCTTGCCGGCGGGTTTTAAAGGAATGATTGCCATGTATCGGCATTGGCTTCTAACAGCTTTCTATGTTGTTTCGGAATTGTGGAGCACGGCTATCATGAGTGTCCTTTTCTGGGGATTTGCGAATGAGGTGACACGCATTCACGAAGCCCGTCGATTTTACGGTACGTTTGGAATTGCCTCTAACTTTGCTGCGATTGCTGCTGGGCAGTCCGGGATCTATTTTTCCCAGCAGATTGAAGGTGCAGACATAGCTCTTATGAGCAGTACATGGGAGCACTCAGTCATGATGTTGACGACTGTAGTAATTGTTTCGGGTTTAATTACCATGGGGCTTTTTAGATGGATTAATCTTAATGTGTTAACAGATCCAAGTTTTGATGACCTCCATCTCACAAAACGAGAGATAAAAA
Source organism: Chlamydiales bacterium 38-26 (assembly GCA_001897225.1). Taxonomy (GTDB): domain Bacteria; phylum Chlamydiota; class Chlamydiia; order Chlamydiales; family Parachlamydiaceae; genus Neochlamydia. Next base: position 93,694 of record MKSK01000001.1, on the reverse strand, counting down.
AGAAAGGTCGTTTATCCCTACGTGAGAGCTTTTCCTATCTATCCAACTCAAAATATTTACTCTGTATAGCGACTTTAGTAGTGGCTTACAATTTAGTGATTAATTTGGTAGAAGTGGTATGGAAAGATCAGTTAAGGCACTTATACCCTTCTCCAGGTGATTACAACACATATATTAATAATCTGACTTCCATACAGGGTGTTGTAGCTACCATTTCGGCACTCTTTATGGCAAAAATTATCGGCCGTTTTGGTTGGACGCGTACAGCTTTAATCACACCGATTACCATGTTGATTACTTCCTTTGGCTTTTTCTGTTTCATGTTCTTTCAGAACAATTTATCTGATTCTGTTGTTGCACTCACTGGCACTACGCCTTTGGCCATCGCTGTCTTTTTTGGCTCTGCGCAAAACTGTTTAAGTAAGGCAGCGAAATACTCATTTTTTGATACGACGAAAGAAATGGCCTTTATACCCCTTGATCATGAAAGTAAATTGAAAGGTAAAGCCGCTATTGATGGTGTGGGCTCTCGTCTTGGTAAATCCGGAGGCTCTCTTATCCATCAAGGGTTGTTGATGTTTCTAGGAAGTCTTTCTACCTGCGCTCCCTTTGTGGCCGCGATCCTGTTTGCTGTGATTGCTTTTTGGTTTGTGGCTTGTCGTTCTTTAGGGCGCCAGTTTAATCAGATTATTGAAAATGCGGAGCAGCAACCTTCACCAGCCTCTCCAACTCAGGTAGAACTTGTGAAGAAGCAAAAACCTGTAGCTGTTACAGGCTAGCAAGATTGACCCTATAGTCAATGGTATTGATCATAGGGTCAATTTATAGATTCTCATTTCTATTTACATTCAACACATTTTCAGCTGGGCTAGACTGGTTAAGTCTTGTTATTTAGATACGCCAACTCTACCTTCAAATCAGGCCCATTTTCATTGAATTAGACAAAATACTGCTAAAGGGTGTTCCAACACATAGTTGTTTCATTGCTAAAATTTCAATACATGAATCCCGACATATTGTTCTTTTGGCAGTCGCTTGTTGCTAGCTATGTCTCATCAAATCATCCTCTCATATAGGTAAGCTTTATCACCCTACTCTACAACTAGACAATGAAGGATCCAGATTAAATGCTTTCAATTTAGATGAATGAAAAACAACGTAGGGATCTAATTTAAAATGATCTTTTATTAAGTCAAAAACTAAGCGACCCCACTTCTTTTGGGAAGAGCCAGTTCTACTAAAGATAGTAGGCCTAGTAGGATGAAAGTAATGAAAAGAGGATCTGGAATGGATAGATTTAAAGTGAGAGCTAATAAAACAAAAAATTGAAGAAAAGTTGTAATTTTTCCGCATAAGATAGCTCTGAACTGATACGTGCTCAATCGTTTATTAAGGATCAAATGGATACCAAAAACTAGCACGGAAAGATCTCGGCAACCCAATGTGATGGCTTGCCAGATCTGTAACTTTTCTTCATGGATTAAGATACAGACGACAAAGATTACAAAAAATTTATCCGCAAAAGGATCTAAAAGAGTTCCTACCTTAGTAGTGATTTTTTGTCGTCTTGCTAGATAACCATCGAGTCCGTCACTCAGCATAGCAAGACAGACCGCTATTAAGCGATAGAGAGGATTTTCATATAAAAAAAGTAGAGCTAGAGGGATTCTAGAAAAAGAAATCAGATTGGGCAAATTGAAGAGCATAATTCTTTAAATGTTATTTCTCATCATTTTAACTGATTACGCGCTTTTTGTATCGACAAAATCGCTAATTTGAAGTTAAACCTTAAAAAAGTGATTAAAATTAGAGAGTTTTGTATGGCTCAAAGAGACTAAAAATGAACGAAAATCCTCATATGTATGTCATTAATTTGGATAGACGCCCTGATCGTTGGGAAAGATGGATGCAGCAGGTTCAAAAATGGAATGTTCCGCATTTTGAAAGATTCAAGGCGGTAGATGGGGCTACATTAGAAATGACAGCTGAAATAAAATTTCTTTTTCGTAATAATAATTTTAATAGTAATCCTTTTGGTTTTGGATGTGCGCTAAGTCATTTTTTATTGTGGATGCAGTTAGTTGAAACTCAAGCTCCGTACTATGTGATTTTCGAAGATGATGCGCAATTTAGCCGTCCTTTCAAATTACCCTCCTTACCGGAAGATTGGGATCTTTTTTATTTTGGAGGAGTAAGTATAGAAAATTGCATTCCCCCAGGGATTCCATATAAAGAGGATATTGTGATGCCTAAATTAGAGCCTTATCAAAATTTGACAACCGTGGCTTACATGATTAGTTTAAAAGGTGCTTTAACTCTGATGCAAATCATAGAAAAAAAAGGAATTGATAAGCACGCGGACAAATTTTTAATGTCCATGCACCGCATCATGCAGGTCTATTGCTATTCCCCCATGTTAGTTTATGCCGATAAATCTTATGGATCTGACGTCTTTTGCGAACCCACGGAGCTTTAATGGAGGGTAAAATTTTTGTCATTAATCTTGCTAGACGGTCTGATCGTTGGATCCGATGGACAGACGAAGCGAGAAAATGGGGAGTGGACACCTACACCCGTTTTGAGGCAGTGGATGGTCAGCAGCTAAATTTAACTGACGAAGTGAAGTATTTATTTAGAGACAATGACTTTAATAATAACCCTTATGTCATGGGATGTGCATTAAGCCATTTTTTATTATGGATGCAACAAGCGGAGAATGAATATCCTTATATGGTTGTCTTTGAAGATGATGCTCAATTTACCCGTCGCTTTGTGATACCCGACTTGCCCTGGGGATGGGATCTTTTTTACTTTGGAGGAACGCGCTTACCCAATATTTATCCTCCTGGAGAATATGTGAAAGATCATGTCATGATTCCTAAATTAACTCCTCCACAATTTTTTTCAAGTGTATGTTATATGGTTAGTCTAGATGGAGTCAAAAAGATCCTCATGCACGCAAATGCAAATGGATTGGGCAAAAATGTCGATAGATTTTTGATGGATCTACACACTCAGCTAAATGTTTTTTGTTATGCGCCTCTACCGGTATTTGCAGATTATTCCTACGGAACAGATATTCTGAATAAGCCCTTATCCTTAGAAGGAGAAATATGACAACTCCCACTACCTCTATTATTGTGATTAATCTTCAAAGACGACCTGACCGTTGGAAACGATGGGTTCAAGAAGCAAGAAAACAAAAAATTGAAAGATACTCGAGATGGGAAGGTGTGGATGGAGCAACCTTAACCTTAACGCCAGAAATCCAAGATTTATTTAGAGATAATGATTTTAATATGCGCCCTGGAGTTGTAGGATGTGCTTTAACACATATGAATATTTGGCTCTATGTGATTGAATCACGCACTCCCAATCTGATTGTTTTTGAAGACGATGCGTGTTTTAATGAACCTTTTAAGGTTCCTGAACTTCCTTTGGGGTGGGATTTATTTTATTTTGGAGGTCCTCCTTTTAAGGGAATTTATCCTCCAGGGGTTCCCATTAATGATGATGTGATCATCCCCAAACTTTCAGCTGATTTATATTTTACTACGCTTGCCTATATGATTAGTTATACAGGGGCTTGCAAACTAGTAGATCGTTTAGGTAAGGTGGGGTTTAATCGGGCTGCAGATTGGTTTATGCGGGATACTTTCGATAAGTTAAATGTCTTTTGTTACAAAAAATTGATTGTCTATCCTGCAGAGGGTGCAGGATCGGATGTGAAAGAGAAGGAGGAGAAAAAATGATGAACTATATTTTACTACCTTTAATTTGCTTGTCAGGAGCAAATGAGCCCTCTTTTAGTTCAGAGCCATCAACATCTTTCTCAAAAACAAGAACAGAGGAGCCTTCTTTTAACTCAAAAAAAATGGATAGCAGCTCTGCACATGAACGAATCACTTCAGCGATTCCAGGAAGATCCGAGGAAGTTAAATCTAAAGATGCTGCGATAACAAAAGCCATACAGCAAAAAATCCAAAATGATAAAGGCTTAGAAAAATATTTGGATAATCTAGGTGTTTACACTTTTAATGGCAATGTAACGATGACTGGGATTGTGGACGATAAAAAAGAAAAATTGCAAATCATCAAGTTGGCTAAAGAAGTTACGGGGGTTAAAGATGTCGATGCTCACATAGAGGTAAGCGTTAAATTCGATGAGAAATAATCTTAGAAGTACCCTAAATGCGAGATAGGACGCGATCATGCATGCAGTAGTATTTCGGGAAGTGGGGCTAAAAAAAGCTTTTTTTACAACAAGTACATGTTTAAAATCTTCCAAGAGGATTATCTAGGCCATCTCTTTTTCATGCGATTTTTATGAAGGTATAGTTCTTTTTCATTATTTAACTGTTGTTTCTTCCATTCAAAAATGTGGTCGATTACTTTGTCTATGAAAAAAAAGAGAGTTATTCTCTTCATGAGGTATTAAAAACAGCACTTAAAAATGCTTCATGTGAATTGTTTACGTCCATATTTCCCAAAAAAGCGGATCCATCCACCGGAGCTCCTGATCTTTTACAAGTAGCCATCACGCATGGAAAGATAGCTCAAGCTAACTATCTCCTATCAAGGAATATTCCCTCGTCTATATTTTTCAGCAAAGAAAAAACTTTTATAAAAAGTGATTGAGGATTAAAAGACAACTTTATACGTATTAAAAGGGAGGGGTGATGCAGTTAAAAAATCAAGTCGCATTAATTACAGGAGCAAGTCGTGGCATTGGTCGAGCTATTGCCAAGCGTTTGGCTACAGAAGGAGCTCTGGTTGCTGTGCATTATGGGAGCAATGCCGCTGCGGCTAAAGAAACGATAAAGAGCATAGAAGACTGTGGCGGAAAAGCATTTGCTATAAAAGCAGATCTTGCATCCATGGCTGAAATAGAGGAGTTATTTAAACACTTAGATCAAGAACTCATCCAACGGACAGGGACTTCTCATTTCGATATTTTGATTAATAACGCAGCTATTGCCGAGGTGGGCACTGTTCAGGAGACCTCCGAAGATCTCTTTGATCGCACATTTGACGTTAATACCAAAGGACTTTTCTTTGTGACTCAACATGCTCTTAAGCGTCTTAAAAAAGGTTCTCGCATTATTAATATCTCTACAGGTGGAACCAGGGTATTAATGCCCGAATTCAGCGCCTATTTGATGTCAAAATGCGCGGTTAACGGTTTAACCGTGATGCTTGCAAAACAATTAGGAAAGCAAGGGATTACCGTGAATACAATTGCTCCAGGTGTGACTGCAACAGAGATGGCTGAAAAAGCTCTCACAGAAGAGAAAAAGCAAAATTTTATTCAAAATACTCTCTTGGGTAGGATTGGTACTCCTGAAGATATTGCGAATGTGGCTATGTTTCTTGTTTCCGAAGAGGGGGGGTGGGTCACTGGACAATATATAGAGGCGAGTGGAGGGGCTATGTTGTAATAACCTGAGTTTTGAGTTGTTTTAGCACTAGGGCAGCGTCAAAGACTATCGATTCGAGAATTAGCTGAAGATTATTTTAAGTTTAAGGTTATTTATTCGAATAAAGCTTCTGTATGAGGTTGGTAGGGGATTGTCACTGCCTCCAGTTCTAAATTGAAGCGAATGTCCATCCACTGATTCATTTTTTGTCGCATTTCATCTGAACATTTATCCAATGCAGACCGAATCTCCTTAGGAACCTCTTTTCCCTCTAATTTATAACTCTTTGAAACCATCCAATAATAGAAATAGTTTTTCTTATAAGAAGCCGCTTTCTCAAAATGATCAATGGCAGCGTTTTGTAAATTTAACTCAGGAAAGAGATCCGCGTGGATCTCTAAAAAGTAAAAGTCAATCAGCATCGCCTTATCAAAATGCGCGGGTGCATTTTCTATATCTAATTTTAAAATGGCATCATAAAATTCGATGATTTGTATGAGAGTCTTTTTATTTTTTTCTAGAAAGGACGCTGTGATCTCATTCATGCGATTGTGGACGGAAATAGAAGGGAGAATTTGCTGAATACACTTATGATAATAGGAAATAATTTGATCCCTTAAAGGTTTTAAATAACGTTCTTCATCAGTAAACAGCATAATTTTATCAAGATAAGTAGAAGCTTTGTCTGGATGATTTTTCAAAGCTTCCTGAATGCCAAGTGTGTAATGATGGGTGAGTTGTTGAAGGATCTGATGTTTCTGATCGGCATTCGCGTTTTTAATTAAAGATGTGATTTTATTTTTTACTTTTTTTAATTTTTCCCAAAGAGATTGATTGGAACGATTCGAATCGCGGTGAGCGACTGTAGCGGCTTCTTCTAAAAACCGAATCGCTTCTATCGGTTTGTTTTTAAATTGATGATAGGCTTTTAAAGCTGATGTCGATAGTTTATCTAGAGAAGAATCTGATGGATTAAGAATTGCTGACTGTTTGAACATTTCAAAAGCTTTCTCATTTTTTTGCTCTTTTTCAAAAATCAATCCCTGCTGATAGTAAATATTTGCATCAAATGATTGAAAATGATCAGGCATGCTCTGATAGATTTGAATGGCTTTTTCAAAACTCCTTTGTTTTTGACAGAGCGCTATTAAATCATCTATATGTCGATCAAATCGTTTAGGCATTAAATCGTAGGCTTTCCAATAATACTCTGAAAAATGATCTTTTTTAGAAAAAAGTTTAGTTAAGGCATATGAATTTTTAATCCTGTCACCAGTTTCTAGATAAGCCAAGAAGAGCTGCTCTTTAAAAGAGGGATTTTCTGGGTTAAAGTAAACGGCTTTTTCTAAAAATTCTACATCGGGTACATCTTGTCGTCTGATTGAAAAAAATAGATCTGCTAGCTCTTTTTTTAGTTCTTGACTGTAATGAATATCTAACGATCCACGCATAATTCGATCGCTAATCTCAAGAATACTTTGAACGACATTTGAATCTTCACGACCTTTGTCTAATTTTAATAAGGCTAAAAGAGCCTTCTGAGGGTGACTATTACTCTTCAGATGCGCGAATAACTTCGTGTATCGTTTGATTTCACCTTTACAATCATATCCATGACCCTCACAGAGTTTAAATACTTTTAGAAGTTTTTCAACATTCTCTATGCGATCCTTATTTAGAGAATGTTCCATCTGTTTAGCCCAATTGTAATAAGCCCGATAGGGAGGGGTTAAATTTGGAATATTTTTTTCTAAGAGTTCGTAGAGTTCAATGGCCTGAAGATTTTTATAGCCCTGGGTCAAACTTAAAAGACATTGGTTCACTTCAAGGACACATCTTTGCGGATTGAGGGTATAGGCTTTATCAGCAAGAGTTGCTAAATCAGGGCAGATAGATAGGGGATGATGAAGAGATTTTTGTAGATGTGAGATATACAATTGAAAAAGTTGTTGATCAAGCAAGGGGGGATTAGTTGTGATTTTCAAGTGTTTTTCAAGGTATTCAACAGCTCTAAAAATTTCAGCGGCCTGCCAGTTTTTTTTGCTCAGGGAAGAACCTACCATTTCATAAAGCTGAGCGATTCTATTTTCTAGTTCAAGTTTTTGAGACGGATTGCAAGGACTTTGTTGTTGACGCTGACAATCTTCTAACTCCTTCAAAAAAACAGATTCAAAGAGGGAGGACTCTTGATGTAGAGAGCCTTCCTTATAGAGGAGTTCATAATAATTTAGGTTAACATAGTGGTCATTAGAGACTAATTTTCGAGCAGCCAAAATAAATTTTTTGGCTTCTTGAAAGTGATTTTTTAACATCGCCTCATGAATGCATGACTTTAAAACAGGGTAGACATGTTGTTCCCATTTCTGCAAGACAGTCTTTGGAGCCAGTGAAAATAGTTCTAACCACTGCTTGAGCCACTTTTCATGGAATTCTTTTGTCAAATTTTTTAATCTATAGGCTCGGATGCATTGTTGCAGAGATTTTGCAGCTTCCCCTTTTTTTAAATGACGTTTGGCTAATTTTAAATGGATGTCACCAAAATGGATTAGAGAGGTTTTTTTGATGCTTCGATTAAAAAGACGCTCAAGCCAATCAGGCTTTAATCGCTTTTTCACGGCTTTCATTTGATGAAATTCAACTAATAATTTTCTTAATTTTAGAAGACGGTTGTTTTCTGTTTCTAGAGAAACTTGAGCCATTTCATGTATAAATTTTTTAATATGAAAGTCTTGACTATACTTAGAATGACTGAGATCATCTCGAATTTTGGTGACTAATGCTTGTGTTTCTTTCTCAGATAAATACTTTTGAGCTTCTCCAAAGTAAAGAAATTTTAGGAGGGCTGAATCAATAATCAGTAGATTGGTGTATTCCTTTAGACCAAAATACCCACGGATTTTTTGTAATAACCACTGAACTTTGTTAACTAATAAAATCTGCTTATCTTTAAAGTAAAGGTGTCGACCGCGGGAATTTTGAAGAATCTGGTTTAAGTTTGTTTTGTAGCTGCTTGCTTCCTGGTACGAAAAATTAATAAAGTCGGGTTGACTATGAGGAAAAGTTGTCTTTTTCATGGATTTTGACACGGACTATATGCTCTTAAGGGCAACACAATTTCTGCCTCGTGCTGTTGGATAACTCCATAGATTTTAAATAAAAGATCTTCTCGTGTTTCTGCAAAACCTTCACCGCTTGTATCCGTTAAATAAGCGGACAGGTCAATTTTTAGACCAAAATCTCCAAAACCCACAAGGTTCACAGCTGGCTTTAATATCTGATCGACGTCTAAATGATTTTTCAAAAGGTCTCTGAGGTCATTAATTATATCCTTAGCCACTTTCATATCTTCATAACGAATGTGAAGAGTTTCCTCAAATTTGCGGTGACTCATGCGAGAAGGTGTCATGACAACAAGTTTTGAAAACATGGAGTTTGGAATATATATAGGGCGTTTTTCAAAGTTGCGAACGCGCGTTACATACCAACCAATTTCTTCGACATGCCCCTCCACTTTTCTTTCCGGTAAATTAATCCAATCACCCACAGTAAAAGGCTGGGTGATGTAGATCATTAACCCACCAAAAAAGTTGGAGATCATTTCTTGCGAGGCAAAAGCAATAGCTAAACCTCCTACCCCACCAAATGCAATGAGAGTATTGATGTTTCTGCCCGTCAGCTCTAAGATGAATAAAAGTGTTAGGAAAATGATAAACAGGGTGCCGAGCTTATTGATAACATCTATCTTACTAGCTTCTAAAGCGCCTTTCATCTGGGTTTTATGCAGAGAAAAATAAAGGATCAGAGCTCTTTTCCATAGCAATAAAAACCAGGCGATCGAGATTGCCAATCCTATCGATAAAGTCGTCCTTAGATCAAAAAAACTAAATTCAAAGACCTTTAAAAAAACAAGATGGGTCATGTAACAAAGGACTGAGAAAGCTACATATAGACTCATGGGACGACGAAGAGCTTCTACAAGGGCAGCCTGCCAAATTTTTTGCACCTTTTGAAAGTGTAGGTGCAGTTGTTTCAATCCCTTTGTAACCAGTAAGTTAAAAACAAATGCTGACAAGAGTACAATGAAGACTTCGTCGATCCATTGATAACGTTCCTGGAAAAGGAAAAAACCTAAATGATTATAAGTGTTTGAAATCATATTGGCAGACTTTGTGTGTTAAGCAACCGTTTCAATTAAATGCTTTGCTTCTTTTCTATCCCAAGCTTTTTTTAGTGCATCCATTTTTTTATTGGATACTCCGCCTAGAAATTCGATTGACTTTAGGAGTCTTGCCCGCGTACGGTCTTTTCCTAAAATACCCACAGAATCAAATAGAGGGGGACCTTGAAGTTTGCCCATAAGTGTTGCAAAAAGAAGTGGCATCATGGATTTTTTATGATTGACCCCAAACATTTCTGCTACATCTCTAGAAGCTTGATTAATTCCCGAACTTCCCCAATTTTCATTTTCGTCCATATGCCAAATAAGGCTTTGTAGAATCATTGCAGACTGATCTGAGGTCAATCCTTTTACAGAAAATAATTCTGCAGTATATTTCAGGTTATTGATGAAAAAGAAGTCGCAGAGTTCCATGAAGTCGCCAAATGTTTTAATACGGGAATGACAAAGAGGCATTAACTTTTGCATATATTCATCACTGAAATTCCATTGGCGTAATCGATCCCATAATTTTTCAACAGGAATATTTTTGATTAAATACTGTTGATTGATCCATTCAAGCTTCTGCACATCAAAGATAGCTCCCGAAACCCCAATACGTTTATAGTCAAACTCTTTTATGATTTCATCGAGAGCGTAGATTTCTCTGTCTCCTGGCATGCTATAACCCATGAGCGTCATAAAATTGACGAAAGCCTCTGTAAGATATCCGGAATCTCTATAGTAAAATATAGAGGTGGGATTTTTGCGCTTAGAGAGTTTTTTGCCATCCTTACCTAAAAGAAGAGGCATGTGCATAAATACTGGTGGCTGCCATCCAAAGGCTTCATAGAGATAGATATGTTTAGGCGTAGAACTCATCCATTCATCTCCCCGAATGACATGAGTAATTTCCATTAAGTGATCATCGACAACATTCGCTAAATGGTACGTGGGGAAGCCATCAGACTTAAGAAGAACCTGATCATCGATATCTGCCCAAGGACAGGTGATACGTCCTTTAATTTGATCTTCATAGCAACATTCACCCGTTAAAGGCATTTTAAGGCGGATGACATAGGATAGACCTTGATCTTCTCTTTGCTTAATTTCTTCTGCACTGAGATTGCGGCAACGGCGATCATAACCCTGCCTTGTACCTAATTTGGTCGCTAATTCACGCATTTCATCGAGTTCGCTAGCTGTACAAAAACATTTGTAAGCCTTACCTTTTTCTAATAGATCGTAGGCATACTTTTTATAGATATCGAAGCGTTCGGATTGACGGTATGGGCCATAAGGGCCTCCAACATCTGGACCTTCATCCCAATGAATGTTGCACCATCTTAGAGCTGTATAAATATTCTGTTCGTACTCTGGTCGACTACGTGTACGATCCGTGTCCTCAATACGTAGGATGAATTTTCCTTGATGGTGGCGGGCAAAGATAAGGTTAAAAAGAGCCATGTAGGCAGTGCCAACGTGTGGATCTCCTGTAGGGGAAGGGGCTATACGTACACGAACAGTCATTGTTAATTCCTTATAATATATAAGATTTTAGAGGGACACCCTCCGAACTTAAGGTTTGAGTTTTTTAGCACTTTGACATTAAGCGAAAGATTTAAAAAACTCAAAACTCAGGTTCGGAGGGTGACATCTATTTTCAGCAATTATCCTATAGAATTCAAGAAAAACCTCTCTTTAGGGCTTCTTAGGTCTTGAGGTTTTAAAAAGGAGGCCTAAAGGCTCCAAGTTTTTTTATTGCAAAAGTAAAATATAGTCCTTCATGACGTTGTAAGCTTCGGTTAACTGGAGATCATTCTGCCCAAACTCTTCCACATCATCTTCATCGATAATTTCTTTTTCTTTCTTTTTAAGCTCTTTTAAAAAGTTCTGATAATTCTGGTTTTTTTCGATGCGATAAGCTGCATTATTACGGATTTGTTCTAAATAAGGCTGATAGACAGTCAAGCGGGGTTGAAGGTCGTAACTATACAGAAGACGGATTTGTTCGCGTTGATAAAAAGGAATATCGGAGAGGTCGTCATTAAAATTGGCCTTAATCTGATCATTTTCTAGGGGGAATTTTGCAAATCTTTCTCCTAGTTCTGTCTCAGATAAGGGGCCAGGGATGACAACATCTGACTCTACTCCTGTTAATTGGGGGGTGCGTCCAGAGACTGTATAGTAACGTCCCCTGGTCACTTTATATTCGCCCTGAGGGTTGATGGTGCTGTTTTGTGTAGTGGCATTTAGTGTAAATGTTTGAAATGAACCCTTACCAAAAGTATGGTCATCACCTACGACTATCGCACGTCCATAATCTTGTAAAGTACCTGCTACAATCTCAGATGCCGATGCACTGGCACGGTTGGTAAGAACAACGAGAGGGCCCGCCCAGATATTATGATCTTCTAGGGCGCGTAAATGTTGGACTTTTCCAGCGTCATCTTTAATAGAGACGACAATTCCTTTTTTTATGAAGAGACCTGTGACTTCAACTGCTTGAGAAAGAAGTCCGCCAGAATTAAAACGAAGATCTAAGATCACTCCCTTCACTTTTTGGCTTTTTTTGATTTTCTCTAATTCTGCAGCTAAATCTGTAGCTGAAGAGCTTTCAGGGTCTTGGTAGAAAGAATAAAGCTTTAGGTAGGCAATCACGCCATCGCCAAAAGGTTCATAGGCAGATTCATAGCGGGTTTCTTTAAGAACTACTTCCCCACGTTTTAAAGTGACATCGAGTTTCTCTTCATCTTTAGTTTGTTCTCCAGTTTCTCTGATGACGGTTAGAGTGACCGGAGTTCCTTCTTCACCGCGAATCAATTCGACGGCATCCACGATATCTAATCCCACTACAGGCTCGCCATTGACTGCTATAATGCGATCTTTAACTTTTAGTTGTTTGTTTTCTGCGGCAGGTCCGCCGTCAATAATTTTCATGATGCTAAATCCATTCAGGTCATCCCGCAATTGGGCACCAATACCAAAGAGTCTCTGCTGCACATGAATTAAAAATTGCGAAGCTTCATCGGGCGTAAAATAGGCTGTATGTGTGTCTAATGAAGAAGATGTGGCTTTAAGAATATTGGAAAGCATAAAATTCTGATGCTCCACAGGATCTAAAGCGGTAATATTGTCTTCAAACTTCATTTGGCGTTTTTGGATACGCTTTAAAGTTTTGTCTTTTTGATCCGGCGCTAATTTTTCTGAGGCTTCCATCTGTAGAGCTTTTATTCTAACTAATCGGGCTAATAACTCATCTTCATTGGTCGTCCATTTCATGTCCTTAAATTCTTCAGGGTTGACATGTTTGGGTAGGTTAGATAAATCAATCTTCTTTTCAATTTCATGGCGACGTTTGATGGCTTGAACCATAGCTTGATGGATATCTTCGAATTCATGAAAATTATTTCGATTGTAATCTTGCATGATTTTCGTGAGCAATTCTTCAGAAGGATGAATCCATTTTTGAATATCCGATTCCAAAAAATAACTTTTGTTTGGATCTAAGAGTTCAATATAGTTATTTAAAGTTCTCTCCATTAAAGAGGGAGTCAGCTTTTTATAAGAAGCATGGTTTTTCATGATTTCGTTGACTTTCGCGTTGACCACTGCAGGAGTCAACGAGGGAAGTTTGCACTCTACAGAGATGAAGGGTAGTAGACAGCAAGTAATGACAAAAAAAGCTTTACGGGCAAAAGACATCTTTTCTCCTTAATAAAATGAAGTTTACATTATACGGTTTTAATATCTTTTATTCCATCAAATAGTTTTTAATTCCTTGAACATCAGTGGCAAATTAAGACACTTATCGTAAAGAAATTTTAAACTTCACGTAAAGAAAGGCTTGATTTCAATTCTTTTTTATGTAATAATATTACCTTAAGTTATCAAATTTATCGATTTTTTTAGAAAAAATTAAAACTTAAGCGCCTGGAATTGAGATCTTATCGTTAAAAAATTAATAAACGATAATCAAAAGATGTAGGAAAAAAAAACGTATTATAAAAATTTATTAATTATTAATATTTAAAGGAAATTTTGGAGGCTAAAACCATGACCAAAACAAAAGATCAAAAGTCTGAAAGCAAGTTGGTCTCTATTACAGAGGCAGCAAAACTCAATAAAGTCACACGTCAAGCTATTTATGTAGCGATTAAATTGAATAAGCTAAAAGCAAGTAAGGAAACAACGCGCTGGACCATTCATTTGGATGATCTAGAAGCTTATCGTAAGCAAAAATATTCTCGTTCTAAGTCAACTTTTAACGGGGAATTGTTATTTGATAATAACAAAGGATACTATTCCGTTAACCAAGTGGCTAAGATGCTTAGCGTACCTGCACAAAAAATCTATTATGCTACACGTGTTGGCATGTTGAAAGCTCATCGTAAGGGTGCAGCTTGGGTGATTCATACAGAAGATATGAAAGCTTATGCAGAAACAAACATTAAAAAGAAAAGCATTCGTAAAGCTGGTTAATTAGCCTTAACATTACTTTTTCTAAAAAAGCCCTAGCCTTAAAGCTAGGGCTTTTTTTTATTTTAAACTCGAGATTTAGATGGAATCAAGGGTTAGATCGTGAAAGCGGATTTATATCGCTTCAATTTTCAAAAGAGGTTTATGAGTCGCTGCGAGTAATAAATTTTCTTTTTCTAATAGCTCTTTTCCTGCAAAAACAACAGTGATTCCCTTTTCCCAGTTAGGCTTGATGATGGTTTTAACAGCTTCTATGACCTGCTCTTTAGTTAACGCTAATAATTTATCGCGGAATTTTTGACGAACTTCTACTGTTTTGCCCTCTCTCAACCAGCCATAAGCAAGATCAGCGCGACTCCCAGGGGAAACAGGTGAATCCATAGATTGGACCATTTCAAGTTTAGCTTCTGAAAGGTCTTCTTCGGAAAAATGTCCTTCAAGGATCGTTTTAATCGCTTTATCAAAAGCTTCCAATGTATGATAGATGTGAGGGTCGCGATAGGAGTAAAAATAAAAGTTTCCGGACATGGCATTATTAACAGAACCCCCTCCGTAGGCGCCTCCTTGCTCTCTAATAGCTCCATGAAGGGTGATATTGTCAAAAAGGAAGGCAGCGACATTTAAGGCAGGTGTGTGATCGTTTACATAGGGTACAGTTTCAAAAACTTTGCTGATAAATGCTACTGGGGCTGAAATGACACGACCTTGGGGATAGGCCGGAGCTAAAAGAAAATCGTTTGACCAGGGATTGGAGGGCTTTAACTCTATATCAAGGAGCCCGTAAAAATGATGGCCTTTAATTTCGTCATAGGTTCGAGCGTCGCAAGCTAAGACGAGGTCTGGTTGCTCAAGAGCAAGCAACTTATCTTTCATCTCTACTAATTTTTTAATTAAATGCTCGCTTAAGGTATCAAATTGGGTGGCAAGTTCCTTGATTTTCCAAAAATATTCTAACCCGTACCAAATATTAGAAATATGTGAAGGGACACTCAAACCAGAAGCTGAGAGGTTAATTGCATAGCGTAGAGAATTCTGATTAAGTGCGCTTTCCAAGCTCGTGTAGTGCTTTTGAAGCACTTCTTTTAAACGTGACACATCTTTAAAGTCAGCGCTCGTAGTCATCTCTAGCATAAGCTGGAATAGCTTCGGCATTTTTCGATGCAGAGCTTTACCCTTGATAGATAACGTGGGGATAATTTTATTAAAATCATGAGCTTGTAAATTTAATGAAAGATAAGCATTTATGCCACCCGTATTGGCCTGAATAAATTCTAAATTTTTCACGTAGTCTCGATCTCCACACCCCATCTGAGGTAAAAGAACAGTAAAAAGACGCGCGTAGATTAAATCAGCTTCGCTAATAGCAGGTAAATTAAAGACTAGATCTGCATAGACGATTTCATTAGTAAAGGTCGCATGATGGTAAATTTTAAAATTCCCCATTTGCTCCTGGGCTAGGGGATAATCGCGAATATAGACGGGGACGTCATCTAAAGTGAGTTTGGGTAAAACATCTAGGGAAACTTCTTCCTGTGTTTTTTGAAAAATTTCTAAATCTTGAGATAAGGAAATGAGTTTATGCACTTCCTCATCACTTAAAGACTTTCGAATTTTATCTAGAACTTCTCTTTCTTGCGCAAGCTCTTTGCTTTCGATCTCTTTACTGGGCTCCATGAGGATTCGAACAAAATGGGTATTGTCTAGAAAGTGCTTTTGGATGAGAGATGTTAAATATTTAGGATCTTCCAGTAGATGTTTGCGTAGTCTTTCAAAGAGTGAATGAATAGACAATCCTTCTTCAGGTTTAGCTCCGTGCTGTTTTAACAAGGCGGAACGCATAAAAAGTGAAAGACCAAAAGGCGCATGATCCCCTGTAATTTCACTCCTATAAAACTCTAGTTGATGCATGGCATTTTCAACCAGATTAAGCGGAATACCTTCATTTACAATACGATTGAGTGTTCGACGAACAAGTTGTTCAATTTTTTCTGCATGTTCACTTCTACACCCTTTTAAAATAATAGCAAAAGGAGCTTCATGAATATCAAGATCCATATAGGCAGAAGCAGTTTTGCAGAAACCTGATTTGAGTAATGCCATTTTAAGAGGGGAGGCATCCGTGTCCATTAAAATAATTTCTAAAATATTCAAGGCTAATAACTCATGCTGCTCTAAGATATGGCAGGTAAGCCAGCCTAGGGCGACCATACTTTTATCCTCAGTCTTTTCATGGGGAGCAATTGGATAAAAGCTATGAACGTAGCGGGGTTCAGTAAAGCGTGGTTGTAGAGGAATGGGTGGCAAGGGGGAGACTTTTCCCGCAGAGTTTAACGCATGCTCACTGATGAAATCTAAATGATCCACAAGGGGTAAATTTCCATAAAAGAAAAATAAACAACGGCTGGGGTGATAGTATTGTCGATGAAAGTTGATCAATTCTTCATAGGTTAAAGTAGGGATTTCTTTAGGATCTCCGCCTGAATTATAGCCATAAGTAATTTGAGGAAAGAGCGCTTTGTTCAAGGCTTCCCCCAGCAAAGACATCGGGGACGACATCGCCCCTTTCATTTCATTAAAAACAATTCCTTTATATTCTAAAGGAGATTGCGGATCTTTGGGATTGCTGAACTCTAGGCGATAACCTTCTTGCATAAAGCTAAGAGGGTTCAGGTTGGGTTTAAATACTGCATCCAGATAGACCTCAAGCAAGTTGTAAAAATCTTTTGGTACTTGCGATGCAGCTGGGTAGCACGTAAAGTCCTGTCCCGTAAGAGCGTTCATGTAAGTGTTTAAACTCCTCCTTGTCATTGCAAAGAAAGGATCTTTAACAGGAAACTTTTCTGATCCACACAAGACTGTATGTTCTAAAATATGCGCCACACCATTTGAGGAGTAGGGGAGCGTTTGAAACGAGAGGCAAAATAAATTTTCTGGATCTTCATTCCAAATGTGCATGATTTGTGCACCCGTCGGTGTGTGTACAAGCTCTGTGAGAATACACTGAAGTTCTGGAATTTCAATGGCTTTGGTTACTGTAAAATCTTGGTATTTATCTGAAGTCTGTTTCAGAGGGGGATGTTTTTTTGTCATACTCAGGCCTAATTCATTTGATGGCTTAGATATACCAAATTTTTCCTTAGTCGCCAAGGCTAGAATTTAACGGTCCCTCTCTCAATTTATTTTTTTACCGTCGATCACGACTTCACAGGCGCATCAGACAACTTCACAATTACATTCAACTTGCGTTTTTACGGTAGGTGAAAGTTTTTTGCTTGACTATGTTTCAAAGTTGTTATTTGAAATATTATTCATGCTAGAATTACAATCAGCCTAAAAAAGGAGTAGGATGCAATTAAGGGAATAAGCGCTAGGCCTTACCAAAATTTCAAAATTTACTCTTAACTTTGTAAAAATGAACCAGTTTAGCTCTACAATTCCCTTCTTGCTGTTTAATGTCTGTAATAGTAAAATGTTTATTTTGAGTAACATATAGCGAAGCAGTTTTATATTTGGATGTTGTTGTCGGTAAGTCGTTCCTTTGTGAGGGCTTACGCATCATCATCCCAGATAATGGTTCTTCCTCTTAAAGCAACACTAGATTTTGATAAAATGAAAAAAGTTCAATTATTACCCAATGTCATTACAGCGTTCGGATTAACGTGTGGTTTATTTGTGATCTTCAAAATGAGCATGATTAGCCCAGGAGAAGTGACGACGCGAACATTAACTGAAGCTGCCGCGATCTTAATTCTGGCCGCGTTTGCTGATCTACTTGATGGAGCGATCGCACGAGCAATGAAAGCCCAAAGTGAGTTTGGAGGTCTTTTTGATTCTTTAGCTGATGCTATTACATTCGGTGTATGTCCTGCTGTCATTATTTTAAAAAGCTTATCGATTGTGCCAGGTACGCAACTTTCATTTTTTCTAACAACTGCTGCGATGATTTACACAGTCTGCGGGGTGCTCCGTTTAGTACGGTTTAATGTCACAAATCGTACTGTGAATCCTCAAGTAGAGTTACCTGAGAAAAATAAAAACTTTACTGGATTGCCTATACCTGCAGCCGCTGCTGCTGCCGTTTCAGGAAATTTACTTTTAGTCTCCCATGAATTGACAAGCGTGATGACAATACAAGAAAACACGCGTGCCTGGTTTTTATTTTTTATGCTTATTACCATCGGATATTTTATGATCAGTCGGTGGAAATTTCCAAGCTTAAAAAACCTGCACATACGCCTCGTTTCCTTTCAAGTTGTTCTGGTGACAGTCATTGCTGCAGTCTTTATTATCTATGGAATGTTCACACATTTTGCCGTGGTATTTTTCGTCTTATCCTGGGCCTATCTCACGATTGCATGGATACTTTCCATTGTACGGATGATTGCAGGAAAAAGAGCGACTTCGTTAGAAGACTATGAACCTGAACCAGAAGATGAGGAAGAAGAAATATAGCTTTAGCCTCGATTGTATCTGATCCTGGGCTAATCTGATTCTTTTTATGAAACTTTGCGACGGATGACAGACATAATGACTCCTTGGATCAGCAGATCGTCTTCACTTAAGATCATGGGAAGGTTATGGGGGTTTTGGCTGACTAAGCGGACATAATCATTTTCTAAGAAATACTTTCTAACAATGACCTCTTGTTGATGGAGCAAAGCGACAACGGTTTCTCCGTTTTGGGCTTCTTGTCTGGCTTCCACGATTAAAAAATCCCCGTCTGCCATTAGTTCATCTCTTAAATGATCCCCTTGAACTTTGAGGATATAAGTGGCTTCTGGATTTTTGATCCAGGCTGTAGGAACTTCAAAAGACAGGCTTTTGGAAAATGTTTCAATGGGTTCTCCTGGGGTGATATACCCTATAAAAGGTAAGGATAATCCAGTTGCAGGAGGTTTGGTGGGCAGTTCTTGCTTTAAAAACATAGATCGGCTTTTTTGCTTTTCTGCCTCTATCATGCCCTTAGTCTTCAGCACTTTGATGTATTGATAAACTGTTCCCAAGGAAGTGAAAGAAAAATGTTGCATGATTTCCCTGTAACTGGGAGCGTATTGGTAGGTTTGCACATAATTTTTAATGTACTGCAAAACTTCAAACTGTTTTTTGGTCAATGTTTTCATTAAGAATCCTTTTTTGAAAAAGTAACCAATCAAAAAAATATGCAGTTGTTAACATAATCAAGGCTGCAAAAAAAACATCAGTGAAAAAGTGACCTCCTTGAGCAAGGCGTGCATAACTGAGCAATGTTCCTAGAATAAGAGCTGCATACAATCCCCCATAATAGATCCAGCGTTTGCCTAGTCGTTTACCCATCAGCATAATGGAAAAGAAATAAAACCCCATCGAACTATGGCCGCTGGGAAATGATTTAGAAGGCTCAGGTTGATGAAAAAAGTTGGGCTGGTAGAAAGGACGGAAGGTTTGAGAGCCTCCAAACTCTATCACTTGCTTCGGTCTGGGGCGCCCCCAATGATCCTTTAACGTGAGATGAATAATTAAACCCGATCCCACGATAAGGGTTAAAAGAGGGATGAGTGCGTACAAACGCCAAGCTTTCCAAAAAGGGTGTAGAAAAGAGAGAATAAAAAAAACAAGGGCGGTCAGGGTAAAGATCCAGGCAGGCAGAATGCCATAGGCATACAAAAAATTTAAGAAGCGATTGGAATGAAAGTTTTCCTGTTTATAGAAATGATCTGCAATTGCGAGGTCTAAGGTTTCACCCACATAGATCATGAAGCCAATGATGACTAAGAAAAAAAATGTAATAAGATAGTTGCTTTTAAACTTCATTGATGTGCAAATTTTAATAATAATAATAATTGAAACACTTCTTAGAATCAATCTTTTTTGCAGGTCTTTTCCTATCGAAAGGATCTTAAAATTTAGATTTTTGACGATGCCAAACCTTCTGAAGTATCTGATAATGAATAATCCTGTAGAGTGGGCCGTTCTATTTTTTTTCGTAGTAAAATTAACGTGTATAAATTTGTTGGTTTTATTTTAATTTTTATTTTACATTGTTTTTATTTTACTAGGTGAAAAATGCAACCGGTTAATATCTGCTCGAATGAAACAAATATGCTAAATAATACATTAAATCCGTTTGATGGGTGGATTTTTCCTCGCATATCTCTACAGGACTTCAACTTTGCAACTGCATATCCTCCGACAAATAGATCTATGAGAGATGCGTTAATACATGAGGTGAGTCTAGCCATTCTTTTGGTTGAGAAGTCCTTGGAAGAAATGAAAGAGCTGCCATCGGGAAAAGGAGAACAACAGAAATTATACGAAACCATCAAATATAGACTAGAAAAGGTTGTTGAAGGCATCAGAAGTAGTAAAAATAAAAAACGCTCAAATGAAATTAAAGCCGAAGTCATCTTTATTTTATCTAGATTAACCTCTAAACACTTAAATGAACTAGGCATTAGTCATTTTCAATCTAATCTTTTCTTAGAAGCGAAATTTCAAAAACTCCAAGCTAAAATTAAAACTTTATCCAATGCGATAAAAATTACGGATCTGATCATGGATCAAGAATTATTAAATAACGCGCCGCAGCTCACGATTGTTGAAGGAGTTTTAAAAGAAGTCCATGAGGTCCTTAAAAGCGGGGATTGCTGTGTGTTAAAAATGTCTGAAAATAAACCCTTGATTCAAACTATGTCCATTGTGAACTTAATGATTGAAGAATTTGATCAGTCAGAACAATCTTTTGATGCGGAAAAGTGGTACTATATCGCAGAAAGCCTGAAAGAGAAATTTTTAAAAAAATATAATAATGCTTTAGACCTATTCGAACCTCTTGCGATTTCTTACTTGAGTAAAAAAACGAAGTTATAATCTTATCCATTTCTATTTTTACATAGAAAATTAATTAGAGTATTTACTTTGAATGTTTTTTAAAGAGTTTAAAAGCTCTTCATGTAGGTGACCGTTGGTGGCTAGTATATCCAAAGGATCTGTCATCACCAGTTGCTCGAAGCATCTTCCATCCTGTCTCGTGACTTTTCCACCCGCTTCTTCGATCATCAATAATCCTGCAGCCATATCCCAAGAGTATAGAGAAGGAATCCAAAAGCCATCAAATCTTCCAGCTGCCAGATAGGCCATATTAAGAGCTCCAGAACCAATATTTCTAATGGGGGTTCCTTGATTAAGAAGATCGAAGCAGTAATCAACGTTTTTAGGAGATTCCCCTAGGTCTATATAGGGAAAACCAATCGCATAAATCCCATGAAGAACTTCTTTTGTTTGCGAAACATGAATTCTTTTGCCGTTTAAAAAGGCTCCCAGTTCTTTTTTTGCAACGAATAATTCGTCAGTCATTGGTTGATAGATCACTCCACAGAGAACTTCATGATCATATACTGCGGCGATGCTGATGGTGAAAATAGGAAGTTGACGAGAAAAATTTAAGGTCCCATCTAAAGGATCAATAATCCAAACCACTTTTCCTGTAGGATCTGTCTTTAGACCGCTTTCTTCCCCCATGCAAACATGAGAGGGAAACGCTTCTTGGAGTATACTGAAAATACATTCTTCTGATTTTGTATCAAATATAGTGACCACATCATGTCGAGATGATTTGGACGTGGTTTTAATTTCCGTGTAAAACCCTTCTCTTAAAATCTGACCTGCTTTAATCGCAGCTTGTTGTGCTGCAAAAGCAAAAGATTCAATATCTACCTTTGGATGGTTCATAAATGGTACCTTATTACACCGATTTGTCTCAAAATCTTAGAAGATCTCATTAATAACCTCTTAAACCTATAAAGATATTCATAGTCTTCAAGCACTTATGCGTAGTCAAAAGTCAAATTTTGAGTTCACTTCGTTATAGATTAAAAAAGATATCACAACCACTTGTTTTAGAATAGACTTCTTCCGAAAGCAGTGCCTTGGTATATTATTAGATGGGTCTAATTTATAAGGGGGAGTGATGGAACTTTTCATTACCATCGGTGGTTGGGTTTTTTCGCTAGGGTTAGCAGGAAATTTAATCTGGATGCTGATACGTTGCAAAGATGCTCAGGGAGACAAGGTCCTGTGGCAAGAGAAATGTCGTCTTCAAGATTTAAAAATTCAAGATTTAGAAGAAAGCGTTCGTGTTAAAGACGCTCATATTCAAAGATTTAGAGATATGAATACTCAGGATGTTAAAAAAATATCTCAATTAGAAACACAGCTAGAGCAAGAGACAAAACATGCGAAAGAAAAGCTAGATCTATTAGCGGAAGCTCAGCAAAAGTTGACGGAAACATTTAAAATCTTATCTGTGGATGCATTAAAATCGAGTTCACAGACTTTTTTAGATCTCGCTGCAGCACGTTTTGAAAAACTTCAAGAGGGTGCAAAAGGAGATTTAAAGTTGCGTCAACAAGCCATAGATGAACTGGTTAAACCTATTAAAGAAAAATTAGAGGTTTTTGATACCAAAATCCAAGATATTGAAAAAACGCGAGTCTCTGCCTATACAAGTTTAACGGAACAAGTCAAAGGGCTTTATCAAGCTAATTCAGAGCTTCAGAAAGAAACAGCCAATCTAGTAAAAGCCTTACGTATGCCGAATGTACGTGGACGTTGGGGAGAAATACAATTGCGTCGTGTAGTGGAAATGGCAGGCATGTTGGAGCATTGCGATTTTGTCCAACAAGAAACAGCCTCTATAGATGAAAAACGTTTGCGGCCAGATTTAATCATTAAATTGCCAAGCCGTAAACAAATCGTCGTTGACTCTAAATCTCCTCTACAAGCCTATTTGGAGGCTCTTGAAACTAACGATGAAACCCTGAAATTGGTAAAATTAAAGGATCATGCGCGACAAATTCGAACACACATTACCCAATTATCTGCAAAAGCCTATTGGGACCAGTTCCAACCTGCACCCGAATTTGTTGTCCTTTTTCTTCCTGGAGAAACATTTTTTAGTGCAGCCTTAGAACAAGATCCTACTTTAATCGAATATGGAGTCGATCAAAGAGTGATTTTATCTACTCCTACAACTTTAATCGCTCTTTTAAGAGCTGTCGCCTATGGTTGGAATCAGGAACTGATCACAGAAAATGCTCAAGCGATCAGTAAACTAGGAAAGCAGCTTTACGAACGCTTACAAGTCATGGGAGAGCACTTCGATGAAATACGAAGAGGCTTGGATAAGGCTGTGGATGCTTATAATAAAGTCGTAGGTTCTTTTGAGAACAGAGTTTTAGTTACGGCGAGAAAATTTAATGAGCTAGGTGCAGGAAGCCGCCATGAAATAAAAATTATGGAAACAGTGGATCTAATTACAAGACCCTCTACAATTTTAAAGGGAATGGGGGAGGAAACACTTATTTCGAATTCTAGAATTGGAGCTGACGAAAATTAATCGCCTCTAAAAGATGCTCTTTTTGTATAGAGGCAGATGCTGCTAGATCAGCAATCGTGCGAGCCATGCGAGTGATTTTAGCATAAGCGCGCGCAGATAAGCCTAAACGTTCTATAGCTTGTTCTAGCAGCATCTTACATGAAGCATTTAGCTGGGCATGCGATTTTAATTCAAAACTATTCATTAAACTATTTGTTTTAAAGCACCCGAAACGTTGGTATTGAATCGCACGGGCAAGTTTTACCCGACGACGAACATCCAATGAGGTCTCTAGATCATCTTCTTGCGTTAATTCATAATATTTCAAGCAGGGAACCTCAAGATGCATATCTATACGGTCTAACAAAGGTCCTGATATTTTACGTCGATAGCGATCAATTTGTAATTGAGTATCTTTACAGGGTTTGTCGGGATGGCCTAAAAAACCGCATGGGCAGGGATTCATGGCAGCAATACAAATAAAATTAGTAGGAAAGGTAAAACTCCCTTGAGAACGGCTAATGGTTACACAACGATCTTCTAAGGGTTGGCGCAGAACCTCTAAGGCATGTCTAGAAAATTCGGGAAGTTCATCAAGGAAAAGTATGCCATTATGCGCTAAGGAAACTTCACCAGGTTTTGGTACAGATCCACCCCCTATCAAACCAACAGCACTTACAGTATGATGAGGAGATCGAAAAGGACGTGTGGTAATCACACTTGCACCCTCCGTTAATAAGCCCGCAATCGAATGGACCTTTGTAATTGCCAAAGCTTCTTCAAGGGTTAGTTCTGGCATGATTCCCATCATCCCTTTTGCAATCATGGTTTTTCCGGAGCCTGGAGGTCCAGAAAGAAGAATATTATGTCCCCCCGCAGCAGCAATTTCCATGGCTCTTTTTACATGAGATTGTCCTTTAATATCTGCGAAATCTACACTCACCTCTTGCGCGGCAAAAACATTCTCCGCTAGAGTATTGCACGTGCGATGGTACTGCTCTGGGTTTATGAAAAAACGTAATGCATCTTTTAAGTGTGCGATAGGAATGACATCAATGCCGGGTAAAATTCCTGCTTCAATGGCATTGGCAGCAGGCAATAAAATGCCCTTTTTTCCTCTCGTTTTAGCTTCCATCGCAATGGCTAAGGCGCCAGGGATTGGACGGGTTTGCCCACTCAGAGCTAATTCTCCTATCACATAGTAGTTTTGCAAAATAGGATGATTTGTAGGGCATATGTTTAGAGCTTTTAATAGACCTAATGCAATGGGAAGATCATAGAGGGGGCCTTCTTTTTTTAAATCGCCCGGAGCTAGATTGACCGTACACGAAATATTTCCAGTGCTAAACCCGCTATTTTTTAAAGCTGTTAGCACACGGTCTTTGGATTCTTTAACAGCTGTGTCTGGGAGTCCGACGATAACGAAAGAAGGCTTGTCTGCAGGAGCCACATCCACTTCAACCTCTATCTGTAAGGCGTCAAGGCCAAAGAGAGAAGCTGAATGGATGTGCGAAAGAGGCATAATTTTTATTCCACAGAGAGAACAAAATAAGCGGGATAGGCAAAGTGATTATTATCTCTGGGAGAGACCTTTAGGGTTACTTCTTTACCTGCGTAGTTATAGAGATTAACCTGTGTACTGTATAAGTAGGCCACTGGAATTCTTGTGGCTGGATTTAACAATACAAAATCACCGGGTTTATTTCGTACGGATCTATCATAAGGTTGTAAAACACCTTTGATCGTCTTTGCATTTTGCGTTTCTAATTCATAAAAAGCGGAGATAGGTTGATTTTCATGAATTTCAGCCCAGGTTTCATATAATTGGTTTTCAACAGGCAGCCAAGAATTCATTTTATCGATTGGATTAATAGGGC
This sequence comes from Chlamydiales bacterium 38-26, assembly GCA_001897225.1. Taxonomy (GTDB): domain Bacteria; phylum Chlamydiota; class Chlamydiia; order Chlamydiales; family Parachlamydiaceae; genus Neochlamydia. The sequence goes on along the minus strand of MKSK01000001.1, from coordinate 68,413 downwards.
TTGAAGGTGCGCTTGTCTGGTTTTCTTCTGTAGTGACACTTTCCTGTAATTCTTGAATACGCTGTTCTTGCGCCACAAGTTTATCGGAAAGTTCTTTATTATGTGCATTAATCAGATCTGTATTTTTAGAGAGTGCTTCTAAGTATTCCATTTTCTTCTGAAAATAGCTTTCTTGAATCATCCCTAGTAATTCTTTGGCTTTGCCTTGAATCTCTGGAAACTCAGGATAATTTTTGATCACTTTATTCAAATTTTCATTAATAATCTCTAGATTAATTTGGTTCCAAGGTTTACGAAGTTCGGTTTGACTTGCAGCAAAAGTTGTGTTGAGTAGCTGAGTCCCTTCTTCGCGTTTATGATCTAAGGCTAATTTTAGATTGGCATCTCCGATCTTTTCTACATAATCTTTAGCAATATAAAACCGTGTGGTTTGAGGGGGATCGATCTCCAACCACTTGCTGTTTAATGGACTGACTTGACCATGAACTTTATCACCAGATTGGAGTTGAGCGATGACAGGTGCGTCTAGATTAGGTTCTAAACGTACATTTACTCTTGACCCTTCTACTGTATCATCGAGTACAAATGTGCGAAAAACATAGCCTTTTACATCACTAGGTGCTTCTACAGCGTAAAAATCTTCAGTCTCTCCTACAACTATAAAAAGATCTCCTTTATTAATTTCTCTTAGGATAGGCGCATCTAAGGAAGGTTGTAGGCGTATACGTACTTTATTTCTAAGTGTACGTCCTGTAAACGCTGTAAAGGGCTTTTGAGATTTAGATGGCTCTGAAGAAGGAGAGGCAGGATGTTCCGTTGATACCGAACTAGAGTGGAGTTGCTGACTATCAGTTTCAGCGAAAATAGGATTACTGATTGTTTGTATAGCGGCAAGTGTAGCCAGCAGATATGAAGCTGCTTTGTGCATCATTTCACTCCTAAAGTAAGAAAGGTTATGAGAGGCGATTCTAGGAGGTTAGGCTAAAATTGTCAAGTGTATATAGGATTCGATTGAACTTCTTTTGAAACTGCAATTCCGCGCTTCAACTCGCCCTTACCCGATTAATTTTTCCGTCGAGCCCTTTTGCACGAAATGGTTACGATTTGTCCTACCATTCCTCGACCCATGAGATAATTTTACATTTTTTGATAAGTTTTTAAATTATGAATTGCAGGGGCCTAAATTTGATAAAAGAGCCATTTTATCGATTGTATCAGGAACATCCGAAATAACTAGACGTAACTTTGTTACAAAAAAAAACTTCTCTAGGAAAAGAAGTCTTCTTTTAACCCATGATTGCACCCTAATCTAGTTTTCTCGTCTTGCTAAGCTGAGATTAGGATGTAATCACGGGTTTAAATGCGAGGTTAGCTTCTGAGTACAGCTTCTATATGTGCACAACTAGATTTACCGCAGGTACAGCCCAGAGGATGTCCGAGGTAGACACTATATTTTTCTTGTGTGTCCAATTTGTTAATGACATTAAAGAGTTTATCGCCTGCTTGGGAGACTGCCCATTGTTGAAAAATGAGATCTTCGTCTTTTACATCTAGCTCGTGTTCGTCATGCTGGGGAGTTTCTGGTTCTACCACAGAATTAATAGTACGCACAATTTGACAATGCAGACAATTGCAGTGAGGTTCTGCTTTAGGCATTGAAGATAACTCTTCAGGAGAAATAATTTTAGCGATCGCAGCAATTTTTTCTAAAATTGGCTTTGGAATGTCGGGGGCATCTTTCTGAGCCGAATTATGAACCAAAGGATTTCCCATTCCATCAATCGATCCAATTCCTAATCTAAATGGCATATCCACTGACTCTAGAGAAGATGTAGGATTTAAAAAAGGAGAGGGTTGAGGTTGGGAAATATTCTCCTGGTTTTTTTCCAGATAGTCAGCATGGGCATTAAAAATTTGTTCGATTAAATCGCCTTTAAGGTTAGGGATATTAATAGATTCGCCACCCATTAGTGTAATCACTAGAAAAGGTCCTTTTGTTTGTAAGGATTTAACGTAATTCCAGCTTGTTGAAATATAAGGGGGGATGCTTAATATTTTATTGTTAATTTTCATCCTAAAACCTCACTATATTAAAAATATAAAAACCATTGAAAACTATCTATATCATAAAATTAAAGTTAATACAAGTCAAGTGTTTTAGCACTCCAAATGTGCGATTGCTTGTTGTTTACTTATGCATATAAAAATAAAGGATATAACGATTCAGTTCGCGTTGTAGGCCAAGGAAAAACAACTTATATATTAAAAATTTATCTTTTTTTGACCTGTTTTTTTTCTTCACTCTTATTGATGGCTTATCTATATGTTAATATTTGAATTGTACCACGAGGAAATGATCTCAAGATTTGTTTTTGAGTCATTAGGAAAGATCTTAGTGAAGATATGATGGGTCTCTTGCATAATCAGAGAGTCATATGGGCTCCTGTGTGTTCTTGACTTAGCTCAGAAAATCTAATTTTTATTATTACTTTAGGAGGAGTGCTATAAAAATCATCCTAGGCTATCAAAGCCGAATTTGAAGATTGATTGTGGAATTATTATAAGTTAGCGATTTGAGATAGCGAAAGAGGAGTTATACGATGCCATCGAAAACATTTGTCATTGATACCAACGTTGTTTTACACGATCCCGAAGCCATTACCAAATTTCCGGGACAAAATGTGGTCATTCCAGTAACAGTTCTCGAAGAACTAGATAAAATGAAGCGTTTACCCAGCGATTTGGGGCGTAACTCAAGAGCTGTCTTTCGTTATTTAAGTTCTTTAAATACTCTCGGTAAAGGGGATTTGCACAACGGAGTTGTCTTGCCTAACGGGGCTATAATACGCATCCAAGTCGAATTTAAAACAGACTACTCATACAATTTTGCATTATCTAATAATGATAACAAGATCATCTTGGCAGCCTTTTTTTTAAAAGAGAAGGGAGAAAATGTCGTCTTTGTCTCCAAAGATTTTGCAGCACGTATTAAAGCGGAAGCGATTGGCCTTGAAGCTGAGGACTACGAGAATCTTAAGTATTCCTATGCTTCTATGTACAAAGGATTGAGACGCCTGGAAACATCTAAGCATGAAATTGATTTATTTTATAAAGACGGAGTCATGCAGCCTCCAGTGCATGATCTTTACCCCAACGAGTACTGTATACTTTCTTCACCGGAACACTCTTCAGCAGTAGGAAAATTTGATTCTAAGAAAGGTGTAATTGAACCTCTTCTGAAACCCACCAACTTGTGGGGAATAAAACCCTTAAATGTGGAGCAACGTTGTGCAGTAGATGTTTTATTAAGAGATGACATCAAACTTGTTTCTCTCATAGGTCAAGCAGGTACAGGAAAGACGCTTTTGGCTTTAGCATGTGGCCTCCGTAAGGTCTTTGATGAAGGTATCTATACACGTATTTTAGTCAGCAGACCTGTGATTCCCCTTGGACGTGATATCGGATACTTGCCAGGGACTAAAGAAGAAAAACTTCTGAACTGGATGCAGCCGATCTATGATAACTTGGAATTTCTTTGTGATTCTTCAGGTAGTGAACCTAGTGAAACTTTACGTTGGGTCATGGAAAGTAAAAAAATCGAAATGGAAGCTGTGACCTATATCCGAGGACGTTCTTTACCCAAAATGTTTATTATTATCGATGAGGCCCAAAACTTAACGCCTCATGAAGTTAAAACTATAGTTTCTCGTGCAGGAGATAACACAAAAGTTATATTGACAGGTGATCCTACGCAAATAGATAATCCCTATTTAGATAAAGATTCTAATGGTTTAAGCTATATTGTGGGAAAGTTTTGTGATAAGCAAATTTATGGACATGTCTTTTTAGAAAAGACGGAGAGAAGTGAATTAGCCGCGTTAGCTGCTGAAATTTTATGATTGCCATTTAGACCCCAAGTTGAGTTTAGTAGAAATTACTAAACTAACTGGGGATTTTTTAAGACACCCATTTTCAGGGAGCGCATTCATAAGAAATAAAAAAGACCCAAGCTAGCATGCATTAAGCAGAGATAGATCCAGAATTCTTCAGCAGGGGTGGTTACCCGCAAGGTTTTCACCTTGTTTAAATTTTTAATCCATCTAGTTTATCAAATTTTTCACAAATGTCCTTCAGGGCATTTATGCAATAAGGCCCTTGCGACATCAAAAGTACCGGAAGGATGTTTATTGTTAAAATGTAAATTTTTTTTAGTCATAACTTGTGTTGGCTGGTAAAATAATGGTATTACCGGCATTTCCTCACATAATATCTTTTCTGCATCCATCAGATAGCGGGATCGTTGAAATGGATTGATTTCATGCTTACTCATATCAAGTAAATGTTGATATTCAGGGTGGGCCCACTTGGCAAAATTAAGATCTTGCTCAGTGGAGACAAAAGTATTTAAAGTATATATTGGATCATCTATCCATGAAGTCCAAAATGTTAACCCGATTTGAAAATTGCCTTGGGACAATTTATTAAACACAGAATTCCAAGGAAGAGGTGTAGGTTGACAGTCCAGATCTAGACATTCTTTAAATTGCTTTTTTAGAATGGGAACTAAACGCTGAAAAAGACTTTTTTCATGATAGATCAAATTTAAAAAAGGTAAATCTTCTTTTTTCATTTTTAATTCTTCCAAAGCTTCTTTAAACAGTTGCCGGGCTTTTTCAGAGTCATAACCGGGATAACGCAAGTTCTTTTGTTTTCCATAACTTAGAGTTGGCATAGGTGAATATGCAGGAGTAATAGGAAATATTTGGTTTTTAACAATTTCCGATCTTTGAATTGCATAAGCAAAAGCCTGACGCATTTTGGCATGATTAAAAGGAAAGAGATTCGTGTTAAAGACAAACCAGCAAACATACGTACTTGGAAAAAATATGACCTTTGCATCTTTTTCTAAATTATCTTGATTGTAGAGTTCGTAGTAGGTTCCAAAAGGGTTTCCAATCCAATCTATTTCATTTTTTTCAAAAGCTTGGAAGGCTTGGGAAGGATTCATGTGGGTAAGGGTAACCTGGTCTAAAATAATCTGATGGGCATCCCAGTAGTAGGGATTTTTTTCTAGTTGATAACCCTGACTAGGTTGATTAATTTTGAGTTGAAAAGGACCATTGCATGGATAGCTTTTCTCATTTTGGTATGGCCATTGGGGGTTCTGTTGGTCAATCAGACGATGGATAGGAGAATAAATAGGAAGAGAAGTAAGTTGTAAAAAATAAGAGGTGGGGTGGCCTAGTTCAACTTTTAACGTAAGGTTATCGACAGCGTGAATGCCCACCTGATCTGAAGATACTCGACCTTCTTTAGCTTCTTTAGCGTTCTTAATCGGATAAAATAGAGAAGAAAATGAAGTTTTAAAACTAGGGGATAAGACTTTCTTCCAGGCGTATTCAAAGTCATAGGCTGATAATTGCGATCCATCATTCCAAGTGGATGGTCTGAGTTTAAAAGTATATTCTTGGAAATTGGAGGAAATTTCAATGGTTTCGGCAATGGCATTTTCTATACTTCCATTGCGGCTATAACGTGTTAGACCTTCAAAAAGAAGTCTTAGGAGATCACCTGAAGCAATGTCACCAGCTATAAGAGGGTCTAAGGATATTATGGAATGCTCAAGAGCGATTCTCAATACTTGTCTCTCTTTAATTTTTTGTTGCCATTGATAGATTGCTTGACGTAGATTGTTGATAAAATATTCTAATTCATTTTGATTGCTTTTCAAAATTGCACAGTTGAAAAACACATTCTCTTTATTTTCGATCAAATTATACGCAAAATCAGGCACCTTGGAACATTGTTCATCCAAAAATGAGGAGATTGTTTTAGCTAAAGATGTATTGTCGCTGTGTATTACCAAATAAGTTTGTTGATCATTTTGGTAGATTTTGAACGAATAAGTCGTGTCTTTGGAAAGTTTTTGTCTAAGATTTTCTAAATAATATTCAAACAGATTCACCAGTACTTTTTTTGGTAAAGTTGCTTGCTTTTCTAAGGGCATTAATGAATAAAAAAATGTCTCAAAAAGATTTAGGTCTTTGCTGACGATTTCTGGAAAACTTTCTTTAAAGTCGTTGAGAAGTTCTTGTTGTTTAATGATAATTCCACCGTTGTAATCTCTGAATTCTCCAATGGCTGATTTAATTAAATCGCTTACTTTTTGTCTTGCATAATAAAAATTTAGGGATCCATCTGAACGAATTAGCGATGCATCTCTTGATAAATGGAGATGAAAAATATGCGCTTCAATAGAAAGATCATCTATCTGCCTAACAGTAATTAAGCGCTGGGAAATGAACTTAGAATTTATAAAACAATCTTTTAAAGAGAAATGATGGTAGGGTGATATGTAGACAAGGATTACTCTAAATACAATTTCTCCACCAGTCTGTTGGTCAAGATTAATAATTGCTTGGGGAATATCCTGTAGACATTGAATTTCTTGACTTAAGATCAAAATATTTTTATGGATTTCTTCTTCGTTATGACCCATAAAAATAGCTGGAGATAGCTTTTGGATACTGTTTTTAATCTTTTCATCCATGTGTTTTTTTAAGAGGCTTTTCTCTTGAATTGAAAACCAACTACCATCATTTTTTTCTACTTCGAAATAAAAAAACTTAAGGTTTTTATTTTGAGAGGCGTGATGATAAGAGCTTTCTTGAACGAGATGTAGATCGGGAAAGTGTTTTTGAAGAGCTAAAATAATATTTTCTTCATCGAATAGTTCATATTTGTCGATAGTATTGAAAGCAATAATACAGCTTAGTACTCGTTTTGAAGAGAAAGGAAACCTTAAAGCTGTTGGGATCCAACGAATTTGCAAATGCCTTCTATTTGGGAAAAAGGTGGCTTCTCTTACGAGCTTTTTATGCATCATGTGTGTACTCAGTACAACTCGGAATAGATGACCTGAAGTTCTATGGTCTAAAAATTTTTTAGTTGCCACTAAATAAAGGAGGAAAAGATCATTAAATATAGAGTTGTCGATAGTTTGCGGGAATCGATTCATCCATCTTTGAAATTTCCTGTAAACTTTATGAAATGAGGAAGAGAATGACAATGGAGCAAAGTCAGGAGAGATTTCCTTATAGGGTTCTAATTCTGACTTGATATCAATCATATCTCAATAAATTTGTTGTTAAAGTTTAATTTTTTGTTCTTTAACTGTCGGAGTTTTAATAAGATCCAATTTTTTGTCAATATAGTTATTTTTAAATTTTAAAGTGCCTTCAGATTGATTTATAAAGCCAATTTTGTTTATTAAAGAAAACTTCTTGCAATATCAAAATAACCGCAACTTGTTGGATTTGGGATGTTTAAATTATTGTTAAAGGGCTTTATAAACGGTATTGTAAAAATGCGGGACAATGGGCATTTCTTCGTTAAGAAGCTTTTCAGCCTTGAATAGATAGGACAGGCTTTGGTCTGGGTCGATCAGGTGATGGTTTTGATAGATATACTCTTAATATTCAGGATGTTCCTTAATGATCATTCATGCTTGGGTGCCACTAAGTCTAGAGAAACACACCCTTCTTGGGATAGAATATGTAGGCGAAAGGATATAAAATTTGGAGAGAGAATTTTTTTCCAAGCATATTCAAAATTATAGGCTGTTACACGAGATCCATCGTTCCATAAGGATTCGCGCAAATGAAAAGTGTATTCTAAGTGATCAACATATTCTCCTGACTGAGAGCTTAAAAAATTTCCCCTCTATTTACAGTGATTGGCCAGGAGCAACCACGATTTTAACATGCCCCGTTTTTTAGACTAATTGAGGATTTTTTAGGACATTCATTTTTAAAATGCGCATTCTTAAAAAATACAAGAGAGCCATGCTAGCATGCATTAAACTGAGGTAGATCCAAAAATCTTCGGCAGGAATTTCGATTTTTTTTAGCATAAAGTACATGTATAGGTATCCATTAATCCAATTAACGAAACCCATCCAGAGAAAATATTGGGTATCTTTAAAGGCTAAAATATAACTTATAGGTACATAGCAAAACGTAAAGAAAGTGAAACTCAACCATACACCTAAGAAAGACTGCCTGATCTGTGCATCACTCATGACAATTTTAGGAAAAAGATATTCAAAGGTAAACGAAGGAAAAACAAGTAAAGGAATGCCCACTAAAATTGTTGCTGAGATGACAAGGATTGTTCCTGATCGATACGCTTTTTCTAATAAAAAGTAACGTCGAGACCCTAAGATCTGCGACACAATAGTTGTTTGGGTTTGACAGATAGCTTCTCCTAGAAAAGGAAGAAAAAGAAATAATGTCCCTCCCACAGATAGCGAAAGCAAATAATCTCCCCCTTTTGCTGTCATCAAATACGCAATAGATGCCCAGCAGCTAGCCATGAGTACTCGACTTAAAGCTCTTAGAAGCCCTGGTTGAATGCATTCCCAGAATAACTTAGGACGAAATTTCCATTGACGCGTATCATACTGTTTAGCATGTTTGCTGTTCAAAAAAACCACTAAGAGGCTTATACAAAAGGCTCCTTGTGCAAGAAGGGTACTCCATGCCCCTCCCATAATATTTAAAGCAGGTATCCAATCTTGAATACCAAAGATTAGCACATAAGCAAGTATTAACTTAACGACTTGAGACAAAAGTGTTGAAATTAGAACGAGCCTAGTTTTTCCCTGACCAATATAAAAACAAGAAAGGGCGGCGCCTAATGGATAGAGAAAATTAATGAAGATAAGGAATGTATAATAGGGCATGACGATTTCTTGAATGGCCGTGCCCGTAAAATAATAATAGCCATATAAGGAGCCCACTGGAACGATCACTAACATGGAAAGAAAGGCAAACCAAATAAACTGCCAAACTCCCGGTCCAATGGCTTTCCAATCTTGCGCCCCTTGCCATCTTCCCACACAGACCTGACACATCATGGCAAGCACAATGCAAGGTCCTTGAAAAAGGACACATGCATAAGCTGCACTGACAGCGGCTTCCATAGACTGGGCTGACAGCCTTGCTAGAAGGAGCTTTTCTACCATCAAAAAGATACATGACGAAAAAGTCATGAGTAAAATTGGGAGGAACAGGCGAATAAATTGCTTTAATTCGCCTGTTATTAAGGCTGTGTTTTGATGAGACCTGTTTGGTTTCATTATGAGTTAAGTTTTCGACTATAAGCGATACATTCATCTTTTTTGCAATGCATGATAGCATGAAGGACTTCATCTATAGAAACAATTGCAAAAGGGCCTCTTGCAACCCCATTTTCATAAAACCACCCATCATTTGATGTGGTAATATTAAATGGTTGATGCCTAACAGTCCCAGTTTCATCTGTGAAAGTGACATAGTAATCTGATGCAGTTTCGCCAGAACGTAATAAATAGGTAAACGCTAAATTGCCTCTAAGAAGTTTTTCGGCGTTTAACCCTGTTATATGTCCAAACCATGCTGGATGCATTTGAATGTCATCATGAATATAATCAAATTCTTTTAATAATGCTGTCATTTTTGTTCTCCGTTTTTGAAAGAACTTCTTGCAAAGTCTAAAGGCCTATTAAGAAGCGCTTTGTTAATATAAAGATCTTTTGATACTAAAGCTTGTACAGGTTGATAGAATAGAGGAATAATGGGCATTTCCTGTATTAAAATTTTTTCCGCTTCAACTAAATAGCGCGATCTTTGAAATGGATTTGTTTCTTGATCGCTCAAATCTAGTAATTGCTCATATTTTGGGTGTTCCCATTTTACAAAATTAAGTTCTTGTGTAGATGACCTAAATGTATTTAAAGTATAAATCGGATCATCTACCCAGGAAGTCCAAAGAATGAGTCCCATTTGAAATTGCCCTTGAGACATTCGATTAAAGACTGAATTCCAAGGAAGTGGCTTGAGTTGAAAATCAATTCCCAAACAATCTTTAATTTGCTGCTGAAGGATAGGGACCAAGTATTGTAAAAGTCCTTTTTCGTGATAAATTAAATTGAAGGCGGGTAAATCTTCTTTGCCAATCCCTATTTCAGCTAATGCTTCATTAAATAGGATTTGTGCTTTCTCTTTGTCGAATTCAGGATATTGAAATTGTTGTTTACCCCTTTGATGAGGAAGAAGAGGAGAAAAAGCAGGGTTAAGTGTATGGAAATTATCTAAAATTAGCATTGCGCGATTTATAGAATATGCAAATGCTTGCCGTAGTTTTTGATTATGAAATGGGTATGCTTGTGTATTAAATGTGAACCAGCAAACATTTTTATTAGAAAAATATACAACACGATTTTCTTTTCCAGAATTCTGAGGATGATAGGAAGAGTGCCAAGTTCCGAAAGGATTTCCTATCCAGTCAATCTCTTTATTTTGAAATGCTTGTAATGCCACGGGAGGGTTCATTAAAGTTAACGTTATTTGATCAAGGATGATTTGATTTGTATCCCAATAATTAGGGTTTTTAATTAACTGAAATCCTTGACTGGGTTGATTAATTTTTAATTGGAAAGGTCCATTACAAGGATAGTTTTTTTCGGATTGATAAGGCCATTGGGGATGTTGCTGATCTACCAATCTATTTACAGGTGAATATATAGGTAGTGATGTTAATTGAAGAAAGTACGGGGTGGGTCGATTAAGAATGACTTTTAAGGTGCGATCATCAATGGCGTGTACACCTATTTGGTCGGAAAACACCTTCCCTTCTTTAGCTTCTTTAGCATTTTTTATAGGATGGAAAAGATAGGCAAATGATGTTTTGAAGTTAGGAGAAAGAATTTTTTTCCATGCATATTCAAAATCGAATGCAGAGATTTGAGATCCATCGTTCCAATTGCAGTTTCGTATTTTAAATGTATATTCTTGCAGATTTGATGATATTTCGATTGACTCTGCTAAAGCATTTTCGATATCTCCATTAGAATTAAAACGAGTTAATCCTTCAAATAGCAATCTCAATATATCACCTGAAGACACATCCCCACCTATGCGGGGATCTAGAGACACTACAGTAAATTCTAAAGCTATTCTTAATGTTTTGCGATCTTTTACTTTTTGTTGCCATTTATACAACGATTGACGCAAATTATTAATAAACGCTTCAGCTTCGAGCTCATTCGTATTTAAAATTACGCTATTGAAAAAAACGTTTTCTTTACTTTCAATAATATTGTAGGCCAAATCAGGGATTTTTGAGCCTTGTTCGTCTAGAAAGGAAGATATAGTTTTTCCTAAAGATGTATTATCACTGTGAACTGTTAAGTACGTTTGTTGATCGTTATAATAAGTCTTGAACGAATACGTCGTGTCTTTTGAAAGTTTGTGTTTCTGATTCTCCAAATAATTTTCAAAGAGATTGACTAATGCTTTTGGGGTTAGTGTGGCTTGTTTTTCTAGGGGCATTAAAGCATAAAAAAATGTTTCGAGAAGATTTGGATCCTTATTCACAATTTCAGGAAAGCTCTCTTTGAAATCATGTAGTAGTTCTTGTTGCTTTATGATGATTCCGCCATTGTAATCTCTAAATTCTCCAATAGCTGCCTTAATTAAATCGCTTATTTTTTGTCTTGCGAAATAAAAGTTCAGAGATCCATCTGAACGAATTAATGATGCATCTCTTGGTAGATGAAGGTGAAATATATGCGCCTCTATAGAGTGATCATCTAATTGTCTAACTGTGATTAAACGCTGTGAGATAAATTTACAGTTGATAAAACAATCTTTAAGGGAAAAATGATGATAGGGAGATATGTAAACTAAGGTAACTCGAAATACAATCTCTTCACCAGTTTGTTGATCAAGATTAATGCTTGCTTGGGGGATATCTTGTAGAGACTGTATTTCTTGGCTTAAAACTAGGATGTTTTTATAAATCTCTTCTTCATTATGCCCCATAAACATTATAGGAGAGAGTTTTTGAATACTGTTTTTAACCTTTTCATCCATGTTTTTCTTTAAGAGAGCTTTTTCTTCAAGAGAGAAGAATGTCCCATCTTTTTTCTCGACTTCGAAATAAAAGAATTTAAGATTTTTATGTTGAGAAGTGTGATGGTATGAACTCTCTTTTACTAAACGAAGTTCAGGAAAATGTTTTTGAAGAGCTAAAATCACATTTTCTTCATCAAATAACTCATATTTATCAATGGCGTTAAAACCAATGATACAACTTAAAACGGGTTTTGATGAAAAGGGAAACCTTAAAGCTGTTGAAATCCATCTGACATGCAAATGCCTTCTATTTGGGAAAAAGGTGGCTTTTCTTAAGAGCTTTTTATGCATCAAGTGTGTACTCAATACAACCCGGAATAGATGACCCGAAGTTCTATGGTCTAAAAATTTTTTAGTCGCCACTAGATAAAGCAGGAATAGATCATTAAATATGGTGTTGTCGATAGCTTGTGGGAATCGATTCATCCATTTTTGAAGTTTCTTATAAACTTTATGAAATGAGGAAGAGAATGACAATTGAGCAAAGTCAGGAGAGATTTCCTTGTAGGGTTCTAATTCTGACTTGATATCAATCATATCTCAATGAATTTATTGTTAAAGTTTAAATTTTGTTCTTTAACTGTCAGAGTTTTAATAAGATCCTTTTTTTTGTCAACACAGTTTTTTTTAAATTTTTTTAAAGAGCTTTCAGGGTTATTTATAAGGCCGATTTTATTTATTTAAAAAAACTTCTTGCAATATCAAAATAGCCGCAACTTGTTGGATTTGGGATGTTTAAATTATTGGTTAAAAGGGCTTGATAATCGGCATTGTAAAAAAGCGGCACAATGGGCATTTCTTCGCTAAGAAGCTTCTCAGCCTTGAATAGATAAGAAAGGCGTTGATTTGGGTCGACAAGACGATGGCTTTGATAGATATATTCTTGATATTCAGAATGTTCCCATTTAGAAAAGTTAGTTTCTTCTTCAGCAGATACAAATGAATTTAAAGTATAAATGGGATCGTCTACCCAGGAAGCCCAGTGCATCAAGCCTAGTTGATAATTTCCAGAGGTCATTTTTTCAAACTGTTCATCCCAACAGACTGGATTCAGCTCGCACTCAATTCCTAGTAACTCTTTAAACTGTTTTTTGAGTTCTTGAGCGGTAGAGCTTTGAATCCCTTTTTCATGATATATCAATGTTATAGGGGGAATCTTTTCTAAATTTAATTCTTCTAATGACTCTTTTAAGAGTTGTTGGGCTTTCCCTAGATCCGCTTCAGGAAAGAGCTTATTTTGATCTTTAAAGTAGTGGGGAGGTAAAGAGGAATAAGCCGGTTTCAAAGGCATATAAGAATTTGAAATGATTCGAGCCTTATTTATCGCATACGCAAAAGCATGACGGAGTTTGCGATGATTAAAGGGAGCTGTTTTAGTATTAAATACTAGCCAGCAGACTCTAATCATATTAGGGAATGTCACTTTGTTAGGGTACTTTTCAATTTGATGAAATGAATCCCATAAACCGAAGGGCGCCCCCACCCAGTCCACTTCTTTATTTTGAAAGGCTTGGATGGCATGAGCCGTGTTCATGGGAGTTAATGAAATCTGCTCTAAAGCAATCTCATCCGATTTCCAGTAATTAGGGTTTTTTACTAACTGGTACCCCTCATTAGGTTGATTGATTTTAGGTTGAAAAGGACCATTGCAAGGATAATTTTTGTCACTTTGGTAGGGCCATTGAGGATAAAGCTGATCGATAACCCTGTGTACAGGGGAATAAAAGGGCTGAGCCGTCAATTCAAGAAAATAAGGGGTGGGGTGGTTAAGTGTGACTTTTAAAAGATGATCATTCATGACTTGGATGCCCACTAGATCTAGGGAAATACGCCCTTCTTTAGCTTCTTTAGCATTTTTAATGGGATAAAATAGATAAGCAAAAGGAGTTATAAAATTTGGAGAGAGAATTTTTTTCCAAGCGTATTCAAAATCATAGGCTGTTACCCGAGATCCATCGTTCCAAGAGGATTCGCGCAAATGAAAGGTATATTCTAAATGATCATCAGAAAGATCAATACTTTCTGCTAAGGCATTTTCAATAATTCCATTGGGACCCAGACGTGTTAGGCCTTCGAAAAGTATTCTGAGGAAGTCCCCATTGAGGGTGTCTCCACCAATGCGAGGGTCTAAAGAATTGATAGGGCACCCCAGAGCTATTTTAAGGGTTTTCTTGACATTCATCTGTTTTTGCCACTGCTCTAAAGATACCTGTAACTCATCCAAGAATTTGTTGATGGATTCATTGGCTTGGATAAAAACACAGCAAAAAAACACCCCTAAGTCCTCTTCAAAAAGATTGTAGGCCATATTTTGTTGACTTATCGGGTGCTGATCAATGAATGCATTAATTGTTTTTTTGATGAACGGATTGGGGCTATGTACGATCAGATAGATTTGAGGGTCTTGGTGGTAGACTTTGAAACTGTACAAAAAGTTATGATTGAAATCTGATTCTCGATTTTCCAGATAGAGTGAAAAAAGATTAATCAAAATTTCAGGCACGAGAATCGCTTGTTTCTCTATAGGGATAAGAGAGTAAAAAAAGATTTCAATCATCTCGGGATCTTGAGGAACCAAATTCATGACACCTTCCCTGAAACTTTGCAGCAGCTCCTGTTGTTTGATGATAATTCCGCCATTATAATCTCTAAATTCACCAATTGCCGAGTGAATCAAATTGGCGATCTTCTGTCGCGCTGCGTAAAAATCTAGACTTCCATCCGCTCGGATGAACGAAGCGCTACGGGGTAGATGTAATCGAAAAATATGGGCTTCAATAGGATGGTTTTCTAGGTGCCTGACGGTTAAAACTCGTTCTGATACAAATTTACCGTTTAAGAAGCATTCTGCAAGAGAAAAGCGGTGAAAGGGGGATATATAGACTAAGGTGATTCGAAATATAATTTCACTACCTGTCTTTTGATCTAAATTGATACAAGCTTGGGGTAAGTCATGAAGAAATTGGATCTCTTGACTCAATGTGAGGATGTTTCTATATGTTTCTTCTTCGTTATAACCCATAAAAATTGCAGGGGATAGCTTTTGAATACTGTTTTTTACTCGATCTGCCATATTATTTTTTAACTGAAATTTCTCTGATAGAGTAAAAAAGGAACCATCCTTTTTTTCGATTTCAAAATAAAAAAACTTAAGATTTTTATTTTGATGGATAGGATGAAATACGCAATCTTTGACTAATCTCAGTTCAGGAAATTGCTTTTGAAGCGCCAGAATAATATTTTCTTCATCGAATAGCTCGTATTTATTTAAGACATTAAACCCTATCACAAAGCTTAACACGCGCTTAGTAGAAAAAGGAAAGCGTAATGTGGTTGAAATCCAACGGATTTGCATATGGCGTTGATTGGGAAAAAAAGTGGCTTCACGTTGAAGTTTTTTATTCATTAAATGCGTGGTGATGAGCAGACGAAACAGATGCGTGGGATTACGGTGATCTAAGTACTTTCGCGTTGCTGTTAAATAAAAGAGATAAAGCTCATTAAAAATCGAGTTGTCTAAGGATTGAGGGTAGCGCGTCATCCATGTTTGAAGTTTTTCATAGATCTGAAAAAAAGATAAAGGGAAGGAAAGGGGGATGACGTGAGATGACTCTGGTCTGTATAATTTTAGATCGGTTTCAGTCATTTTTAAAATTTTACTTTAGGTTAAAAATAATTCTTTAAGCGGTAGATTCTTGATGAAATTTTTATTATTTGTCAATTCAGTTTTTTATTTTTAAGAATGGATGATGGGTTAAAAAGATCTTAGGAATTGCCTAGCGATGATCTTAGGAAGGTAATCTCTATGTATTCATAAGGCGAATAAGCGAAAGTTTAGTGTATCCAGAATAGCCCAAGATAATCCTAAGGCTTCATCGAAATTACACTTTCTTAACTTTTTATAAAGTCCTAGCAAGGATTTTGAGACATGTGGGTTTCAAGATCAATCAGGACAGAGAATCATACTCTTCAATTTATGACGTTAAAACCAACAATTCAGCGCCTATCTTTTTTTGTAAAACATGAAAGTTTCCCTTTTCCCAGGGAGGCATACAATTTTCTGGCTTTCGATCTTTTATGGAAGGAACGTGGATAGAGCGCTTTCTTTTAATATGCGGGTATTTCTTTAGCACTTTTTGAATGACCAAAAGTTCCATGGATGTCAAACCACCCGAATGTGTGACAGTATCGCACATAAGATATAAAGAAACGATTTGGAGTTGATCTTGATACGATAGAGGAACGACTTTCAAATTCGAAGGCCACGAAGTTTTCGATAGAATAAATTGATGGAGTCTTTTGTAAAAACAATCTTTTTTAGCATGGAAGGGACCTGCAAAGACAAAAGTATGATAATCTTTATTAGGTTGAGCTCTTGCCTTACTTATTAAGTCATCAATATGTTTTTGAATTTCCGATTCTGTAGGTTGGCTGCCAAGCATGATAAACAAATTTTCATCCTTAGCGTTCATGTTATATTTTAATTGGATTGAATTCTGAGAATGCTTTTCCAAGTTAATATGAGAACTAGATTCTACGTCCTGGTTTGTTTGATGTTTTAGAAGGTGATTTAATAATATGAGTTCATCGTCACAGGAAATGTTAAGCTGTACATGTGGATGTTCAAAATTAGGCTTGAAATTTTCTATAGCCTTAATAAAAGCAGGTCTCACGGGTAACTGAGAAACCTTTAAAGCTTTAACTTGCGTCTGTGGTAAATGACAAAGTTCATACCAGTCTGTGTGTTTGTGAGGGACGGGGGCATATAAAATAAGATTTTTTCTAAGAGCAGAGGGAAGAATTTTTATGGAGCTAAAAAAATGTTCGGAGTATTTCGTGGCCATATCAGTCATATAAAGATGCAATTTCAGAGGTTCTTTATTTTTAGCTAAGAAAAATCGATTATAAACTCTGATAGCCAATAAGATTGCATAGTTAGCTAATGCTTGAGTACAGACAATTTTTTCTGGTTTCAACTCTACTAAACTTTTTAAAGTTTTAATAAAAATGATGGGACCAAAAAAAAGATCTGAGAGCCATTGCTTAGACGCTAAGGATTTTTGTTTATTTGCATCTCCTGATTGTTGAGCATGATCCCATTGTTCTGCACACCAGGAACCAACTTTACCTAAAAAACCTTTTAAAACATCATCTTCCTGGATCAAACCATTGTTCTTGCACCAATCGATAAACTTGGAAGGGTCTAAGAGACGAAAATCCTTTTGCAATGCATCAAAATCCTTTTCCTGAATGGAAGGATCGATTTCGATTGTTTGGTTTTGTACTAATCGGATTTTTACTTTTTCAAAAAGATCTAAAAGATTTTTTTCGAGAAGAGCTTCTTTAGCAGCTTTATGGCCGTTTCCTCCAGAGGAATAGAGATAATAGAAGGAGTATTCCTTTTTATAGAGAGTTTTAATCATTTGGCCGAGAGGATCTCTGGATATTTCTATAGAAGGTTGATTGTTTAAAAGTTTTTTTAAAAATAATTGATGTGTTTTACTTACTTTTACAACTTGTTCGTGGTTCTCAAAGCGAAAGACAACATGAGATTTACAAAGACTGACATGATGCAAAGGTGTTGAAGAGACGCGAGAATTGACTTGATTAAAAGTGTTTTGAAGAAACGTATTTAACTTCAATTCATCTTTTTTTCGCATATGATTCTTTTCAAGGTCATAGGACATACAATAATTTGACAAGTCAATATTAATTTTCATAGCGGAGCTTTGCTCGTAAATGGGTTAATCATAAGCGACCTCTCTGAATGAGCTTTTGCTAAATTTTGATCATTTTAGCTCTTTAGTGGTCTGGAGTATTTCAAAATGTGAATTTTGTCAGTATTATGAAATACTCTGCGCTTTTTAATATTAAACAGTTTTTATGCAGATCAATTATTTTATTCTTAAATTTATTTTATCACTTAATGATAATTTCATAATTATAGTCCATATGGTGTTTTAATAAAACCCACATTTGCAGAATTTTTTTTTAATTGAAAAAAAAGAGTCTCCATTTACATTAAAAAGAGTGGAAAGTCGAAGAAGTTAAGTCATATATCCTATTAGTGATAAAAGGTTTACATTCTTTGCGATTGAGCAAAAATTACGCATTTAAACTGATCGCTAGTCTATTTAAAGTGTTCATAATCGCTATGCAGGTGGTTAAATCTACAATCTCTCTATCATTAAAGTAAGGCGACAATAAATCCTTAGCTTGATTCAAATCCTTATCGAGATGGGTAAGTCTTTCTGCCCAATGAAGCGCGGCTCTTTCTTCTTGAGAAAACGTTTCATTTACAAACCAGGCATGGAGAGTATTTATCTTTTCAATAGGAATATTTAATTTTTTAGCTTCTTGCGTATGGACACCTATGCAATATTTACAGCCATTTATTTGAGAAACCCTAAGCTCAACCAAGAGCCTTAGTGTTTGTTTTAAAGGTGACTGACTTAAACTGGCATAACTTTGATGTAACAAAGAGATAGTCTCTTTAGAGATTTCGCTATAATTCATAAAACATTCCTTATTTCTTTTTTGGGTTTTCCATTGAATCTATATCTCGTCTTTTATTTTAACAATAAATGTCTAGCTTCTAAGCTCACTATATAAGATAGATCAAATTAAAGAGTATTTTTCAAAATTACTTTCAAAGCATGTTCTTGAGCTGATTTTGCGAAAACTTCATAAGCTTTTATTATTTCTTTCAATGGAAAAGAATGGGTGATCAGCTTCTTCGGAGCTAATTTACCCTCCTTAAAGGTCTTGATCAGGGTTGGAGTTGTATAGGTATCCACTAATGCGGTGGTTAAGGTGATATTGCGATCCCATAGATGTTCCAAATGCAAGTTTACGCTTTTTCCGTGAACACCTATATTTGCCAAGTAACCACCTGGAGCAAGAATGGCCTGACAAACATCAAAAGCTTCTGGACTGCCGACTGCTTCAATGGCCACGTCCACCCCTTTTTGATCTGTGATCTCTAAAATCTTTTTTATAGCTTCTTCACCTGTTTGATGAATGATTGTTGTTGCCCCTAGTTCTTTTGCTACGTTTAAGCGAAACACATCTTTATCGACCATAATAATTTCTGCAGGGGAATAGAACGAGGCTGTTAATAAGACTGCTAAACCAACGGGACCTGCTCCTATAATGGCCACCGTATCGCCTAGCTTGATTTTTCCTTTAATCACTCCAGTTTCAAAACCTGTGGGTAAGATATCACTAAACAGACATAAAGCATCCTCATCCATACTTGGAGAGATTAAATGTAGACTATTGTCTGCGAAAGGAACCCTTACATATTCTGCTTGAGTCCCATCAATTTTATGGCCTAACAACCAACCTCCTGATTCACAATGAGAGTACATTTTATCTTTACAATAGGCGCAATTACCACAGGAAGTAATACAAGAAATTAACACTTTATCTTTAGGTTTAAATTTACATACGGCACTGCCGACTTCTTCAATGATGCCTACACCTTCGTGCCCTAATGTGCGGCCTGCCTCTACTGATGGAACATCTCCTTTTAAAATATGAAGATCCGTTCCACAGATGGTAGTAGTGGATATTTTTACAATGCAATCTGTGGGTTTTTCTATTTTTGGCTTGGATTTCTCTTCGAATTGAATTTGACCAGGGCCGTGATATACCAAAGCTTTCATTTTTTTACCTATACCTAAGGGTGTATAAAATGAGTTTTAATTTTGTGTGATGAAGTTTGAAATCAATCTAATCAACTTTCAGGTCATTTTACTGAAAAATCTGTTGATTAACCTTAAACCTGCAAAGCCTGCCACAAAGCAACTTGAGCTCCTGTAGGATCTTTAATAATAGCCATCCAACCGAAGTCCCCAGCTTTGGAAATAGGTTTGATGACAGTCGCTCCGTAGTTGAGTGCTTTTTCAAGAGATTCTTCAATATTTTTTACTAAGATATAGGTGAGCCAATGAGGGGGGATATCATTTTCTTGATCTTTTGGAATCTGCCAGATGCCTCCAAATTCCTGATCTTGTCGCTTAAACATCGTATAAGTGCTATCATCCATTTTATGATCAGAAAATTCCCAACCAAAGACATTTCCATAAAAATCTTTTGCTGCTTGAGCATGGGGTGTTAATAATTCCGTCCAGCAAAACTCTCCAAATTTGGGTTTTTCATGCATGAAATTCTCCTTTAAGTATTGATTTAATGATTTCTACTACTTACCAAGCTGCTTATCTTATGAAATTTTCTAAAGAAATGTGCATTTAAATATACTTTTTGCTGTGTAGTCAGATTTGAGGGGGGAAGATTGTCATTGAAACTTGCAGCCATTATGATGACTATGGTAATAGGTTATTTCGTCATGTAAATGGAAAAATTAATTTTCTACCAGCTTATTTTTAATCTTTTAAAATAATCAAGGTGTTATTTTGCCTTTATCGCATTCCACGCAGCTTCCTCTTCAAGATTTAGATGACGAAATCGTTATCGATTCTTTACCCATGAAAGGTCAGTTACCTCCTTGGCTTGAAGGAACTCTCGTACGCAATGGACCTGCTAAGTTTCATTTTGGTAATCAAACCATCTCCCATTGGTTCGATGGATTAGCGATGTTACATGCTTTTACTTTCGGTCAAGGTCAAGTCTCTTATAGAAATAAATTTTTGCGTTCAGAGGTCTACTTTCAAACAACCCAGAAGGGTGATTTAAAGTTCATGGGTTTTGCACAGGATCCTTGTAAATCTATTTTTCAGCGTTTATTTGCACATTTTTTCCCCTCTCTTACCCCCCATTTCATCCAAAATGCTAATGTGAATGTGATGAAAATAGCTGAAAAATATGTCGCTTTAACGGAAACGCCTTTACCCGTCTGTTTTGATCCTCATACGTTAGAGACTTTAGGGGTCTTAAACTTTCAGGATCCATTGTGTAAAAGTGATTGTTTTGAGTCTGCTCACCCTCATCATGATCGATTGCGCGGAGAAACAATTAATTATCAAACGGATCTGGGATTAAAGTGTCGTTACTCTTTTTACACTGTTTCCGATCAAGGCCCCGCTAAAAGAAAACCCTTTTTTGAAATGAAAGTAGATAAAGCTTCCTACATGCATACTTTTGCCTTAACTGAAAATTATGTGGTCATGGTGGAGTATCCTTTAGTATTGAACCCTTTAGACTTATTGATGAAAGGAGGAGGGTTTATTACCCAATTTAAATGGGAGCCCGAGCGAAACACTCGATTTCATCTCATCGATAGGGTAAAGGGTTTAAAAATACGTTCTTATGATACCGATGCTTTTTTTAGTTTCCATCATGTGAATGCATACGAGGAAAAAGAGACAATAGTTCTGGATCTGATCAAATACCCTGATGCTCAAATTGTATTTGGGTATCCACCGCTGGAGCAGATACGCACTCTTGAGCGATTTAGATTGGATATAAAACGTCCTGCCATTTCTCAAAAAACTATCTCAAAAACTTTGTTAGAACTTCCTCGTATTTATTATCAAAAATACAATGCGTCAGCTTATCAATATGTTTACGGGGTCGGGTTTAAATATCCGGAAAGTGCGCATGATAGCATTCCTATTCTTAAAATTAACGTATCCACGGGGAATGTTCAGGAATGGAAGGAGCCTGGTGGTTTAGCGGGAGAACCCATTTTTATACCCAGGCCGGAAGCTAGGGAAGAAGATGATGGAGTGATTCTTACCGTGGTCACCCAAGAGTGTAAGAATGACTCCTATTTATTGGTACTTGATGCTAGAGATCTAAAAGAAATCGCGAGGTCAGAAGCTATCCATCTTATTCCCTATGGACTGCATGGCATGTTTTTTCATTTATAAACATTTTCCTAATGCGTTAATTTAAAAAATTAAACCCAAGCCACTTAGCGTCAAAAAAATACCCAAAATCACTTGTATCACGCCATAAGTGGCGCGTAAGGGTTTTGTCCGGAACTGCAGGGTCATATCTTTACTTTTCGCATGCTTACAGATTCCCACAATTCCGATTCGATCATTGGAAATTGTCTTCTCAGTGTAGTAGGCAAGGCCTCCATAATCTTCATCATTTTTAAAGTGAGAAGGAATTTCTCTAGAATGATAGAAAAATTTTAGGGTAGGAGCTGTCATTCCCAAAAATATAGCGCAGACGATTTTTTTTATTTTGTTGCCAAGGTTGTTTGTTCTTTTAATATGAGCATTTCCCGCTAAAGTGGCATGCATTCTAGTGCCCATCGTGGTCATCAAGTACGTAATTAAAGCATACCTTTTTCCAAGAAGCGTAGCCTCGGTATCTTTAAAAACATAGAATTTATTCATGGGTTTCACGAAAGTTCCATACTTACTTAAATCAAAGTGATTGGTGGTGGATCCTCCTTTTTCTGGGCAAGCGCCTTTTCTTAGGATCCCAAAATAATTCGGCCAAGAGGTTCCATGTCGCAATTCCTCAAATCCACTCATTTTAGCTAACCCTTTGGATATATAACGGGAAGTAAACATACCTGGAAGTAGATGGATCCACCATCTCACTCCCTTTTTTTCAACAGTGGATTTGAAAGAAAATATTGTTTGACTCAAGTGACCTGTAATAGCGCTCATAAAAAATCCTTCATTGCACTCTTTTGGTTAGGACGATAAGCAATCGCTATTTAGATTTTATTAAGAGATGACAAATACAAGTCTAGTTTTTATAATGCCACTTCCCATGAGGTTCAATAATGAAAATTTCTTATCTTCTAAGCGCTCTTTTACTCATCACTTCTTGTTATGGTGAGCCCATTAATCTTGATAATATCCGGATGAATGTAGTTAAAACAGATGCTTGTGGTGTGGTGAATCATGAAACGATTTTTTATTTCACACAAAAAAATGATAAGGTGGAAGCTGTTTATACAGGTGGAAAAATTGTAAAAGGCTTTTTAGTGGGTCAGTTTGTTAAAGAAAATCAATTGATATTTAGCTATTGCCAAATGCAGACAGATGGAAAGTTAGATAATGGACTGTCTGAATGTGTCGTGTCAAAAGATGAGGATGGAAAAGTGCTGCTTACCGAGCATTTTGAATGGGCTTCCCGTCCGGGTGAATTCGGAATAAATATTTTTAAAGAATTGTAACTTCTGGAGGAATCCATGAACCGTCAGCTTACTGTCTCTGTGGGGTTAATTCAGCATAAAGATAAGTTTCTTTTGACACGTCGTTTTGATCCCAAGTATCCTCAATGGCATCATCGTTGGCAGCTACCAGGGGGAAAAATAAATCCTCAAGAATCCCCTCTAGAAGCCTTACATCGAGAAGTATTTGAGGAGACTCACCTAAGTATTCGCGATCCTTATTTATTGGGAGTTTATACACACCATTGGAAAATGGCTGACATGACACAGCAGACATTTATATTACTCTATCATTGTTTTGTTGAGCATCCTCATGTGATCCTAAAACCTGATGAAAATGATGCTCATGTGTGGGAAGATATCCAAAAGATTCTTACAACAGAAAATCTTTTAGAGGGTACAGTTCCCATGTTGCAAGAGCTCTATTTTAAACCTCGAAGTCCTTTACAAGAAAGTTTTTTAAAATTTTCGTTGAATTGTTCAAACATTCCCTTCGGTGAAACCTGAAAATGTGTTTTGGGACTAAGTCGAGTGATTACACTTTTCCACGCAATCAAGAAGAAAAGTTCTAACTTCTTCGCACGGCATAGCCATAAGATAGGGGCCAACTTTGAGGATGATCAAGGGCTTTTTCAGCCTGTAGACCAAAATACGGATTTCGCATCATTTCACGTCCAATGAAGGTTAAGTCTGCCTGACCCGATACGATCACATCGTTGGCTTGATTTGGTTCAGTAATAAGTCCCACCGCCCCAGTTAAAATTTTACAGGCTTCCCGAATTTTAGTGGAAAAGGGGACTTGATATCCTGGCTTTACTGGGATCTGGGCATGAGGAACTGTTCCTCCACTAGATACATCTATTAAATCCACTCCGAGGGATTTTAAAGCATGACATAACACGATCGATTGATCGATATCCCAACCTCCTTCTACCCAATCTGTAGCTGAAATGCGCACAAATAAGGGCATCTCTTCAGGAATTGTTTTCCGTAATTCTCCGATCAATTCAAGCAAGAAACGCATACGATTTTCTAAACTTCCTCCATACTCATCTTTGCGTTGATTAGAAATAGGGGACAAAAAAGAATGCGCCAGATATCCATGGGCGGAGTGGACTTCAATAATTTCGAAACCTGCTTGAATTGCACGTTTTGCCGCCTTCACAAAAGCTTGAATGATTGCTTGTATGCCTTGTTTATCTATTTCTTGAGGGGGATCTTCTCCTTCAAAAAATGGGATAGCGCTGGGTGCCAATAACGGCCATCCTCCTTCTTGGATGGTGAGGTATTTTCCATGGTCATCCCAGGGTTGACGACAACTTCCTTTTCTTCCTGCATGGGCAAGTTGAATAGCGGGAACTTTATTCATGCGTTCAATGAATGAGGCGACTCGCGCTAAAGGTGCGATATGCTCATCAGACCAAAGACCTAGATCTCCTTTGGAAATGCGTCCCTCAGCAGTCACGGCTGTGGCCTCTGTAAAAATAAGACTTGCACCACCTACAGCACGACTCCCTAGATGCACCAAATGCCAGTCATCTGCAAAGCCTTCATTTGCAACGTATTGGCACATAGGGGAATAAACCAACCTATTTTGTAAAGTCACCCCTCGAATCAATAATGGACTCAATAAATTTATGTCAGGAACATTTCGATCATGTTCTGCATGACAAATATTTAGATTACATTGTTTTTCTACGGCAGGTTCATGCATGTTATTCTCTCATTCGTGCTTAAAATTCAGTTAATTCATTTTGAGATATAAATCAATAAGATCGGTACAGCTTGATGGAAGGAAATAGATTTCGATTGATCTAAAAAATATTTCTTGAAATGTTCAAAATAAAAGGGAAATTTTATGCATAAATCTACCAACCGACCTGTTGTTTTGACACTGGGAGTTACAGGTCAATTAGGTAAAATTGTTGCAGATCAAATTCTTAAGGAAGATTCAGTCTCACTAAGAGTCACTACCAGAAAAAAAGAACAGATAGCTTCTTTAGCGCAACACTATGGCCAGGCTGTATTTATGGATCTAGATGATCCTTCCACTTTCGATGAAGCGCTTAAAGGTGTGGAGAGATTATTCCTAATCACTGGTTATAGCGTGGCCATGTTAGTGCAAAGTAAAGCAGTGATTGATGCAGCAAGAAAAGCAGGGGTTCAACACATTGTGCATTTAGGTGTATTTACTCCAGAGTACGATTGTTATGATCCTCATTTTGCGTGGCATCAACTGGTAGAAGCTTATATAAAAGAAAGTAAAATTCCTTATACATTCTTGCATCCTAATTGTTTTATGCAAAATTTCATAGGTGTCTATCATATGGCCAAAGACGGTCGAGTACGTTTTTATGCAGAAGATAAAAAAGTAGGGTGGATTGCCTTAGAAGATGTTGGAGAAGCTGCAGCAAAGATTTTGAGTGAAGGACCTAAGAAGCATCAAGGAAAAGAGTATTGGTTTTCCACAGAATCGTTAAATGTTTATGAGGTTGCTGGGATATTTACCGAAGTGACTGGAAAGACTTTTCGAGCAGATGCTTTTACTCCTGAGCAATTTTTAAAAGATTTTAATCCAACTGGAAATGACTTGGATCCTTATTTTGTTGGAGTTTCAGAATTCTTTAAGCAAGTTGTGGATGGTCGCATGGCATACATCAGCGAGGTTCGCGATGATCTTCCTGCATTAATTGGGCGCAAAGGTATGACCCTCAAGGAATGGGTGAAACTGCACAAAGATGAGCTTTCAAACCTAGCATAAAAGCTCACGATCCATGGAAAATCACTTAATATGCTAGGTTTAAATCCTTTGATAAATCATTTACTTTGTTTATGGAACTTTTCCGTCTGGGGAAACCATCTTAAACCAATTTTCTAAAAAAGTTTGTGTAACAATCACATCATCATCTTCATATCCATCTACTTGAGGATAACTTCCTGGTTTTCTCGTGTTCCACCAACTACGCAAATCTTTTCTGGTTAAATGCTTGTAATCATCAGGCAAACCTTTCACGATCATATAAGGCTTATTTCCCCATGTCCCGTAAGGATCTTTCTTTTTCATGTATTCTAGCCATTTTGTATTATACCAGAACCTCAGTTCTTTCATAATGACTTGATTGGCGGGGTAATGTTTAAGCGCTAGTGTGATGTGATATTCGTGACCTAATAATTTTTCTGATAGTCCATACTTCACGCGAAAATCCTCTAGCATAGGGGATTCTACAACGAGAACGATAATTTCTTCATGGTCCCGTAAAAAAATAGAATAAAAGTCTTTTATGTAAAAATCGAAGGTTTGACCAATTTCAGGGATTTGAGGGGGGAGTTGTTGCCTTTCAGTTTCATAAACCACACTGATATGTGCTCCTGGGGCAGAAGGTGATCGAAAATAATCAGGAATTTCGAGTTCCGGTTGCTCTAATAACGGAAATAGATGGTGAATATATCGATCATCAACTTTAAGATAAAGATAACCTTCTTTGATATGTAGAATTCCTTCTTGAGGTAGATTAAGAGCGTATTCCATGGCTACTTCATTCTCGAATTTTTCAGGAATCCCTGCAGTATAGCCAAGAGCAGAAAAAAGTACCAAAAAGCATAATAGAATGTAGTTTTTTATTTTTGTTAACATAGATTCCTTGAGTTTTGTAAAAATTAATATTTTAACATTTTTTGAATTATTTTTAAACAATTTATATATTATTAGAATCGTTTTTAATTCTTTAAATGATTAGATATTAAATTTTATTGTTGGTTTTAAGAGAGTTTTATCCAGTTTCCAATACGTGGGTGTGAAATTTATTATTGAGAAAACAAGATCAAATCTGAATAGTGAATTTAATACTAAACTATACATGCTAGGGCCATCTACTTGAACCATCTCAATCTAATCAACGTTAAGAAGGAAGAAAGGTATGCAGTCTTTCTTTCCTTTATCTATTATTTTTGCCTTTTAGCTGCTTATTACATCATGAGGCCCATAAGAGATCAATTGGCTGTTGAAGTGGGTTCGGCGCATTTACCAGAATTTTTTGCTATTACTTTTATAGTTACACTTTTACTAACGCCTGCATTTTCTTTATTAGCTTCTTTATACCCCCGTTACATTATCTTGCCAGTCGTATATCTATTTTTTATCGTTTGCCAGTTTATTTTTATGCTCTTTTGGCATGATGCGGATTTTCTCTCTGTAAAAAATCTTGGGATGCTGTTTTTTGTTTTTGTCAGTGTGTTCAATTTATTTGTAGTTTCTGTTTTTTGGAGTTTTATGACAGATCTCTGGGTAGATGAGCAGGCACGTCGTCTATTTCCTATTATTGCTTTAGGAGGAACTTTAGGAGCTTTGGTGGGTCCTTTGCTCACACGAAGTTTGGTACAAGTCATCGGAGAATCCTTGTTAATGTGGGTCTCCATTCTATTTTTAGTAGTTGCTATCATTTGTATCGTTTTGCTGGGTAGTTGGGCCAGACAGTATGGATTAAATCGACATAAAAAGGACAATGAAGCAGCTTTAGGCGGGGGGATGTTAGACGGTCTTAAGCAGATTTTTACGGATTCATTTATCACAAATATGGCGATTATGATGATCTTGACAGATGCAATTGGTACCATCGCTTATGTGTTAGTTATAGACTATTCTGGATGGGCTTTTCCTCAAGATGCAATTGCCCAGACACGCTTTGCAGCTAATATGGACCTGACTTCCAACATCATCCAAATCATTCTTCAGTTAACGGTGACCCGATGGTTGCTTGTACGCTTTGGTGCAGGACTTGTCATAGCAATTTCAGCAAGTATTGTAGTCGTGTCTAGCTTAATAATGGCCTTCAGTAATGATCCTTATGCACTTGTAGTTGGTATATTTCCTAGCGTTGCATTAGTACTGATAGTGACACGAGCTCTTGCCCATAGTATGATTTTATCTGCAAGAGAAACTCTTTATACGCTTGTTTCACGTAATCTTCGCTACAAAGGTAAAAATGCTGTGGACACTGTCGTTTGGAGAGCGGGAGATCTTCTATCGTTAGGTTCAATTAATATATTTCGAAATTTAGGTGTCACTATTTCTGGTTTTGGCATCATTTGGGCACTATTAGCTGCCACATCAGGATGGATTGGTTGGCGTTTGGCCAAACGTGTGGAAGCAGGAGAATTTGAAGAGAAGTCCTGAGAAGATAGGGGGTTTATTGTCCCCATCTACAGATGATCACTTCCCTTGCATTTGAAGTTTTTGTTCAGAATTTTCCGAGGCGTTTTCAAGTGCTCTTCTAATGCCACCCTTAGTATCTTCAAAGTATGCCGGGCCTGATAGCAACGTTAAATTGTTGACCGTTAAAGCTTCACTATCATGCATTTCTTTTAAATATTTTTGTGTTCTGTAGGCTTCTAAAGCACCTTGAACAACATAATAAGCCACCTCTGCGGTTGGAGAACTGATACCGGCATCCTTTAAGTCACTGGCATGCGAATAACTTTTTACACCCAGTCTAAGAGCTTCTCGCATCCCTGTGACGCCTATCATACGCATCATTTCAGGTTTGAAATCATCTCTATGCCCTAAGCCAATTAGCAGTAGTTTATCAGCTTTTAATTTGCCGGCTGGAGGAGTGATTAGGAGTGTTTCAAGGCTTTTGCCTTCAAATTTTTTTGACTTCCTTAAATCTGTAATTAAACCGCCTAAGCTCTCATCTACATGAACAAGACCATTTAAAGCTTTTGGGAGCGCGGGTGGAGAGTTATAAATATCTCCTTCTTGATACTCAAACAAACATACAATTTGAAGAGGAGTCACTTGAGCTGATGGACTTTGTACAAGAACATCGATTTTGACGCCCTCTACATGACCTATCACATCCTTAGTGCCGACAGCAGGCAATGTAGCATTTGTGGTATCAACCGCAAAGATAGGGGAGAGCCATGAAAGTATAAGCCAAAGGGCTCCTAAAAAAATAAGATCTTTCTTCATTTATTCCTCCTATGACTTTCTATATCTGCGTAGCATAGTAGGTTTAAACAACACAAGAGAAATTTGAATAAAATTGATCTCATCATGAAATTTTTTACAATGTATATATATCTTATAATGAATAGGCAAGAGTTAAATTTTAAATAAATATTTATTATAATAAGCAAAAGGATCTTCTTTAAGAGAGGTGATTTATGTCTTCTATCAATGGTGTTAGTTCAAACCAGCCCACACAGTATCAAAGTGTTGTTCCTATTCAAGATACAACCCATCAAGATCTATCGGATCTCAAATTACAACAACAAATGCAGGAACAAGACAATCAACAAGCTCAAGTAGTGATTGATCAGAGGAAGGCTGAAGCGGCAAGACGTAATTTGTCGCGCTTACAAAATAAAATCTAAGAGATCCTCACAAAATTAGATTTAGGTTCTTCGATTTTTTTTGGCCGCCTAACTGGTTTACTCTCCTTTTTGATGGGATTTTAAAATAAAAACGCTCTCTTTTTCATATTTTTTCTGTCCAGCTAAACGATTAAGAAGCTCAACAAGCTGTTGACTTTGACCGCATAGGTTAAGACGGATGAATTGAGAGGTTTCTCCCATCGTTTCACCTCCATTAACAGAAATATTGAAGTCCTCAAGTAAAATGTCTGAGGCTTTCTTGTTTGATAATCGGTTGTCCTTGAGTTTAGCAAAAAAAGTAGGACTTCCGGGTATACTTATGATAGCAGAACCGGGATAATGCTTTATAAATTCATTGGAGATTAGTTCATGCCGTTGTATGAGACTCTGCTTTGCATCTTGACGTAAGGATTTTCCTGTGTCTGGTATTTTTAGAAAAGCTTCAATTAAATCGAGAAAATGAGCCAAACCGATCGTACCGCCTGATACAGTGGATGCAGAAATAAATCCAAAAAAGTTTTTAAAAATAGATTGTGCATAAGTGTCGTACATAGGATACCAAATATATCCACAGCGGGCTCCTGTTTTACCAAATTGTTTCGAGGCGGAATTGAAGCTAAAGACGTGTTTACCTGCTGCGCGAGCTGATCGAATCCATTCAATATTTTTGTCTAAATAGCCGTTTTCATCGTTTCCAAATGCGGACGAAGCAAACACAAAATCTGCAAGGAGAATACGAGCATCTGTGATAGGCTGACGAAATTTACCGTCGGGATTATTGGGTGAGGTGACAAACTCTACAAGCTCTTCATTGGGTTCTAATACAATTTCAGAAGGGTCATGAAAAGCTAGGAATCTAGCGTTAGGGTAGTGGAAAATACCTGAAACAGCACTAGGATGGCCTGAGTAGAAAGGAGCCTGTTCTACAAAAAGAAATTTTTTATCTGGAGACGACATGACAATGGCATAAACTAGGGCTACAATAAGATGTTTAGAACCTGAGGCTGTGTAGAAAAAAGGAGGAGGCTTGTTAGGATCCACATATAATTCTAAATCACCCACTCTTTTATGAAAGGCTGTCAGAATATCATGGGCGCGCCCAAAAACCACTTGGTTGGAAGGTTGTAAAGGCAATATGGATACGGGGGTGGATTGATCGAGATAAATAGCTTCATCAAAATTTATTTTTGAAGGTAAGGGTTCTATGCCATATGCATGGTATAATTCAGTAAATAAAGGAGTAATATTGGGTTGAAAATATAAAAGAGGATCATATTTTTTTATTATTGGATTGTCAGTAAGCTTTATGTTTTCTGCACTTGAGTTAGAAGCTGTTAGCTCTTGAGGAGAGAAAAATAGAGGGAGAAGAACGAGAGCTATTGCAGAAGTTATAGTGTGGATGTAAGTCAGTCTTTTTTTAAGTATGTCCATACACCTCTAATGGAAGTTTTTTTTAATAAAATATCGCACATCAAGAGATTTCTAAACCGGATCACTCATTAAAAATCTATCTTTGGCTTATATCGTTTATTCTTATTTGGCTAAAGAATTTACTGCTGTAACGAAATTTATGGTTTTAAAAGTATTTGATAATTAGTGACTTGTTGAATTTTAATGAATTTAGGGTGATGGGTATTATTCAACAGGTTAAATAGAAGAAAAGTGCAAGATAGAAAAAATATATCGTTTAAGAGGTTGATTATGCAAAAGCAAAGAGAGGGTTCTCAAAATCGAATCGCTATCATTACAGGTGCAGCACGGGGAATCGGACGTGCAGCCGCGATCGCCCTAGCGAAACAGGGGGTAGATATTGTAGGGATAGATATCTGTGCTCCTGTCTGTAAACGTTCAGGTGTAAAGGCTTCTACTCCCGACGATTTAGTTGAAACAGGTAAGCGTGTGGAAGCAGAGGGTAGACGTTGGAAAGGGGAAATACAGGACCAAAGGGATCTATCCGCTCTTAGGAATATTGCAAAGCATGTGGAAGAGGAGTGGGGAGGAATAGATATTCTTTTCGCCAATGCAGGAATTCAAGAGTTTAGACCTTTATTAGAATTAGATGACCTAGAATGGCAAACGCATCTGGATGTCAATTTAACTGGTACAGCCAATACTATTCGCGCATTTGCCCCTTATCTAGTGAAGAAAGGATGGGGAAGAATTATTGTCACTGGTTCTACACAAGGAAGGCATGGCACCAAATATGGTGCAGCATATTCTGCCTCCAAATGGGGAATTATTGGGCTGATGAAATCTGCGGCGTTAGAGTTGGGGCCATATGGAATTACGGTAAACGCCATCATTCCTGGTTTAATTAATACGCCTTTAACACGACATGAAGAGCGCTTTGCACAGATTTTGGAAGATGCAGGAAAACAACCCACAGGGAATTTAGAAGATGAAAAGTTAGCTGAACAAATTTTAACTGTAAAAACACCTTTAAATGTGCCTTGGATCGAGCCTGAAGATGTGGCTTCAGTTGTTGTGTTTTTAGCTTCCGATGCTGCTCGAATGGTATCGGGTGCCACCTATGATGTCACAGCTGGTGATAGTGCGCATTATATGTAAATATCATACTAATGGTGTTCATTCTCTTAATGATTCGCTTTTAAAGAATCGGATCTAGCTTTATTTGGAACATACATAGCTAGGATAAAATGCATGTATCATTAATTCATAGACCCGAACTATTGGGAGACCAACAACTTTTTGATATTTAATCAATCGCTGGATTAGGCTTGAGTAAAAAAATCGACGAATGATTTTTCTTACATCAAAAGCCTCCTAGTAGATTTAGAAATTGTACAGCATCTTGTATCTTTCTAAAATAGCTTTGAAGATAAGAATAATTTTGTAATTCCCTGTGCCCTGTAATCTATTAAAAAGATATCTTAAAATTCTAATAGTAAGATATAATAATATTAATTTTTTAATATTAGGTTAGTCTAAATGCAACCAGTTAATAATTTGTCTTTATGGGAATTAAATTCATACAATGCACCAAATAATCCTGACATTTTCCTTAAATCTTTAGATTGGCTAACAAACAATGAAAACTGGATTTATGCAAACCCTGATAAAGCAGAAAAATATTTTAGACAATTAGAAATTACCTATATATCACCAGATTCAAATATTGCCGCTAAAACATTATCTTTGTATAGAACTCTTTTAACTAAGCACTCGCTACTTTTTCCTTGTAAAACGCAGTATGCAGATTGGGCTACATTCCAATGTAATGACAAAAAGGTAGATATTCCTAAGAGTTTATTAGGTTTAATAAGTCCTGTTTTATATTCTGCCTTTCAAGGTGGTATGAAAGAGAGTGGAGACCATGCAACACTTAATCTAGATCTTTCAGAGGATGAAACTGATTGTTTTATAAAATATTTTCTGGAAGATTTTTTTGACGAAAAAAATGTACTAACGTTATTGCAACTTTCTTCCTTTTATTTAATTACTAATCTAAAGAATCGTTGTTTAGGTTTTATTAATAGCAATCTTGATATTAATAATTTTAAAGAAATTTTGTTTGCAGCTCATGAAAGGGGATTAAGGGATTTACAACTCATCTGCCTTCTTTATGCTCACAGAAACAGTGAGACCTTAGATTTAAAATTTTTAAAGCAAGAGGATCTCCCCAACGAAATCCAGGAACTTTCAAAATTAGCTTGGCATTTAAAGGCTGGGGTTATTAAGAAATTAAATATTATATTTTCACATAATATAACAACATTAGATCTGGAGTTTGATCTGTATGGTATTTATGGCGTTATCTATGATATGAGAGATCAATTAGTTGAAATTTCTTTATCCGACTTAAAAAAGTTAAATGATATTTTACCTATTGATAGATTAGTTTTTAGCTGTGATCCAAAAGATGAAACTGCTAGGAGAGAAGAACAAGTCAAGACAGTGTTATCAAAAACTCAACAACTTTAATAACATCCCTTCAATTATTATTGGATTAATTTGAAGATCAGTCTTCTAAATAAGACTGGTTAGCCTTCCTACCATCATTGATAAAATGGTTCGAGTATTTTCAGTTTTACCTGCGGCTTCTTCTAGCACATGATTAAGATCAATTTCATGAGTGTTTTTTTTTATTTACTCTAGTTATTAAGGTTAACAACGATGAGATATTTGCGTTAATATTAAATTTTTGAAATGTTTTTTTATCTCCAGCTTAATAGGCAGCTCACTGATTAATTTAAAAAGATGGGGGGGGGAGCTTTTAACTTGGCAAAGTTGTATAATTTTCGTTATGTCCACGGTAAAGTAACAATTAATGGCAAAGGGTATCATGAAAAGTTATACCAAGAAAGATTTTCCAGTTTCACAGGTGCGTAGATTTTTAGAGCCGGGACCCATCGTTTTAGTCAGCTCTGCGTGGAAAGGTGAGGAAAATATCATGACCATGGGATGGCATCTAATTATGGAGTTTGAACCTTCCTTAATTGGATGCTATATTTGGACGGAAAACTATAGTTTTAACATGATCAAAAAAAGCAAAGAGTGTGTCATTAATATCCCAACAGTTGAAATGGCCACCACCATCGTAGAAATTGGGAATTGTTCTGGGCGTGAGGTCAATAAATTCAAACAATTTAAGCTTAATCCTTTACCTGGTAAAAAAGTGGAAGCCCCTTTAATAAAAGAATGCTACGCCAACTTCGAGTGTAAGTTGGTGGATTCGCACCTGATCCAAAAATATAGCCTGTTTATCTTTGAGGTGCAAAAAGCGCATGTAGCCATATCTCCTGCATTCCCAAAAACTATCCACTACCGAGGGGATGGATTATTTATGATTTCAGGTCCTACAACTAAGAAATATCGCAAGTATTTTAAACCCGAAAACTTATAGTTTTGCATGAGAGAATTCTTAAAACTATGTTTAAGCTATTTATGCGTTAATTATCTCTCCTCCATTGGGGTGTAGAACCTGTCCCGTCATGTAAGAGGACTCATCTGAAGCCAAAAATACGTAGCAAGGAGCTACTTCTGAGGGTTCTCCTGCGCGACCTAAAGGAACGTCTGAACCAAACGTCCTCACTTTTTTACCTCGAAATGTGGAAGGAATCAGAGGTGTCCAGATAGGTCCTGGTGCAACGGCGTTCACTCGTATACCATCTTTTGCCAATGCGAGAGCTAAAGAGCGTGTAAAGGCTACAATGGCGCCTTTGGTGGCGGAATAATCTAACAAGTGTGCACTTCCTCGATAAGCTGTGACAGAAGTTGTATTAATGATGACACCAGAGTGCTTCTTTAATTGTTTTAAAGCAGCTTTAGTGAGAAAAAACTGAGAAAAGATGTTTGTTTTGAACGTTTTAATCAGTTGGGATTCAGAAATTTTTTCGATGGAATCTTTAGGATGTTGTTCTGCAGCATTGTTGATCAAAATGTCGAGTTTATTAAATTTTTCAACCGTTTTTTTTATGACGGATTGACAGAATTTTTCTTTACCAATGTCTCCCTTTATCAGAAGACATTTTCTGCCCTGATCTTCTACTAATTTTTGAGTCTGATGAGCATCGGAATGTTCATTTAAATAGACCACCACAATATCTGCCCCTTCCTTAGCAAATGCGACGGCGACAGCTTGTCCAATTCCGCTATCTCCACCAGTGATGAGAGCTACTTTATCCTTTAGTTTATGAGCATGCTTTGTTTTTTCAATTTCTGGATGGGGCTTTAGCTTACTTTGTAAACCCGGACGCTTTTGCTTTTGGGGGGGTCTAACCACCTTTGGTTGAGCTTTCTTCATGTTAACCTCTTTGAAAATGGCCATTTAAAGTAGATGAACTTTTTCTATAAGAATAGGTGCTTGAGTAAAATCCTGCGTGATGTTGCTAAAAAGCTCTTAACTCATTGAGTGAAATTACAGACTCATTCATGACATTCTTTTACTTTAAATGATTAAACAAAGACAAGGATAATCCTGTGATTGCGTGATTACGCCCTAATCTTTGATCAATCGCTGTAGATGGATAGCAGATTGTTGATGAGCCCTAATGGGTGTTTAGCTTGATAACTCGAGAACTATAGGACAATGATCCGAACCCATCACGTCACTTAAAATATAGGAATTTTTTAAACGAGGGCGTAGAGAGGATGAGGTTAAAAAGTAATCGATACGCCAGCCGATATTTCTTTCTCTACATCGGTTAAAATGACTCCACCACGTATAATATCCGGGGCCTTTTTCAAATTCACGAAACGTATCTACAAATCCCGACTCAATGAGTCGATTAAATCCCAAGCGTTCTTCGGGTGTAAAGCCATGGTTTTTCGTATTCGCTTGTGGAAAAGATAGATCAATTTCAGTATGCGCCACATTCAAATCCCCACAAAAAATGACGGGTTTTTTCTGTTCTAATGATTTTAAATAGTTGAGAAAATCTACGTCCCACTGTTGACTTCTATATTCAAGCCTTGAAAGATCTCTTTTAGAGTTAGGGACATACACATTGACAAGAAAAAAATCGGAATATTCAAGTGTGATCGTTCTTCCTTCGAGGTCATGAATATCTTTTAATATGCCGTTGACGTGATTTAGGGGTTTTTCTTTGGTGAACACGCATGTTCCACTGTAACCTTTTTTTTGGGCTGAATTCCAGTAGAAGTGGTATTGAGGAAGATTAATCTCAACATCATCTCGGCTGGCTTTTGTTTCTTGCAAGCAAAGAATGTCAGGATTATGCGTTTCGATAAAGTTGGAGAATCCCTTTTTAAGGATTGAGCGTATTCCATTCACATTCCAAGAAATGATTTTCATTAATGTCTCGATATTAAGGTTAAGAACTTAAAATCTCCTCCTCAAAATTTCAGGAGCGATTGTGTAAAGAGCGAGCCAATATGTTACTACACACCAATAATTAAGGGCAAAGACCCTATATCTGCACGATATATCTTTAAATGTGGAGGACCCAGACTTAAATTTAATTTTTGTAATCGCAACCTCTATCTCTTTGTAGCGTTGTTATTTAAAAGTAAAGTATTTATAATTGCCTTTTATTAATAATCTAATGCCGAGAATTCTTAATTTACATTTTCGGCTGTGCGCAAGATATTTTCCATAAAGTAAGAGTGTAAATGTTTCATATTCTCATATGAAAGGTTGATACGCTTACAATTGGTCTTTGTGTGTAATCCGCCTCAAATGTAATAAATTTATTCGGTATTACCTAAATTTTCAGGGGTAAGATGATTTATCTAATTTTAATGTTGATGAGTTTATTCACACCAAAAGGATATGCAGAAATTTCTCCTGTCTATCCCATGCGAAACCATCAAAGTGATTTGACCAGACAATTTGAATACAGATTGGGAGAGGATCATCTTATTTATCTTCGTTCTCTTGATAGAGAAAATGCAAAAACATTTGCAGGAGGAGATTTAAAGGCAGATCCAAAGGCCCTAGAATGGCATCTTTTTGATGAGGTAGGATACCCATACAAAAAAAGCTTTTTTAAGGATAAATGTTCCCTTTTAAATGAAGGAGAGTACATTAGCGAAATCGCCGTAGCGAGTGAACAGTTGATTGCCGTGTCTAATACGAATAAAGTTTTTATGTACAAGCCTACGGTTTTAGAAAGGCCTATAACTTGGTCAGATGAATTGGGGTCTCCTTTTTCAAATGAACTCTATCTTCCTGCCAAAAGACGTTCCTGGTCCTTTAGCTGCAGCGTGCGTGATAAGGATATACGCCGTGTAGATTTCATAGATCCAAGTGAAAGAGTGATTTATTATTCAGATATGAATGGGGTGAAATTTGATTTTGGCTACACGGCGACCATTTATGTATTGCTCGAAGATGGACAGAGAATTGTTTACTGGGATACCGGGCTCCCTCCCAGTTTTTCTAGAGGCTTTCTCTCCCCTTTAAATGGAACTACTCAAGGTCAATCAATCAGTGCAGCAGGTTCGACGATATTTATTTCAGCGCTGGACAGCACAAATAAACTGCGGTTTTTTACCCGTATGTATGACTATGAAATAAATGGAGCTTGTCCGGGATTGACTTATACTTATCAGGTCAAACCTAATTTAGATTCTAATTCAGAGACTGTGGCACTCGGATTTGGTGAACGCAAGTTACCCTTAGAAGGTTGGAGAGAGCATGCAGTTACTAATATTCCTGAAGGCCATCTCAGTAGTCAAGTAAGCATTCACCTGACAGGTCAGGGCAATGCAGCCAGAGAATTACGCATTCAAGGGACGGATGTTGCAAATCGAAGAGGTTACTATTTCAAGAGGATAGATGATCTAAATTGGCAGTTCCAGCCTGATGAACGTTTAGATGTGATGACCCAAGCTCCTTTTCCTTACAATCCACAGGCGCAAGAGATGGGAAAAAACTATAGCGGTCAAGTGATCAAAGCAAAAACCCCCGAATTTCAGATCGAATTGCATTCATTTCATCCTTTTCTTACAGCCGAAGAGCCTTGTATTCTATCTGTGAATTATAAAGGTGAAACTGCAAACCTTAATCTTCATTGTGTGGATGGATGGACGCTTGTATCCCACACTAAATATCATGAAGATCTGATAGGAGTCCAAGAAGGGGAGCCAAAATACTTGCAGGCGACTTTGGTGCTCACCCCAGAGCAATTGAACACTTCTCAAAATTCTTTAATCCATAAACTGATTCAAGAAAATTTTCTTCCTTACCATGAACAAGTGAACTCTATTCAATTAGTTGCAGACAATGGAAATGTTTATTTAAGTACTACGGATGGCGAACTTAAGCTATATTTTTCGCGTTCCCTAAGCTCCAGTGAACTTGATGACTCCTTTTATCTTAAAAGAGCTCGGGCGGTCGTTCAGCTAGAGGCGCCTCAAAATAAGGAAGAAGTTCTTAAACTTATTCATAAAAATAAAGAAATACTTAATGAACTGACAGAAATTCAAGATCAATACCGCAGAGATGAGTTGCGGTTTTTGATGGAGGATCTCTGTGTGGTTTTAGCGCGACCCATGGCTAGTGTGATCTTTAATTTTGAAAAAGATGATCCCACTTATAAAAAAGCCGTCGAAGATTTAAAAAAACCTCTGAAGAATCAATTACGCACAGAATGGAATAATTTGAAAAAAGACAATCCAACATTTCAAATGTCCAAAGATATGTTAGAAGCAAGAATTCTCGAATTAGAAGAGCTCTATGATGGGTATCCAAACGATTAAGGGTTAAATTTAGACCGTCCTGACAATCCTAGGCTAGATTAAGCTCCTAGAAGTTGTCATGACGGCTAGGTTTGTCGCTTATGTAATAGCTAATTGGTGTCGCATAAGTTGGCTCATGGCTATAAGTCTTTTAAAAGTCGTAACCAATTCCTCCCCCAAATGTAAACCCTCCCATTTGAATAGTTCTTGTATAAACGCGAGATCTTTCTCCACGAAAATGTATTTTTGCATAGGAGTATTCTCCAAAAATATCGATCACAATTTGATCACATAGGAAGTAATGAAAGCCTGTATTTACAAAAAAACCTAGACCGTTTCTTGATCTGTTTTTATAGACATAGGAGGAATGGTTATGTTGGTGGATATAGAAATAGCGAGGTCCAATAGCGAAATAATATTGCATATTTGCAGAAATCGTATAGATAGGTTTAAGGCCGACATTCATCGGAACCGACCATACAGATGTTTTTTGATGTCCATGAATGGACCTGCCAGATCGCTGAAAGTATTCTAGAGCTCCATAAGCATGTAGCGTCCATTGACTAGTTAGTTTCCATAAAGGATAAGAAGCACATAATTGAATATCCAATCCGCCTTTATCATAGACCTTGCGCAATTTAGGGTTAGAGAAAAAGAAATATCCCACTTTGATATCAAATAATGGGCGAGAAAAGAGGCAGGGGATGTGCTGTTGTGTATATGTGTTGCAAGATCCTTGGGTGGATGATAGGGCGGATGAGATAGCTAGCAAGAACCAAAAAAATATTTTAAGTTTGGAGGTTTGATTCATCATTTTTTTCTTTAAGTTAAGGTGTGATGACGATACTAACAGGTAGACTTTCTAGGCCTGCTGAATTATAGGCAGTAATGGCATAAATATAGGAAACTCCTTTTTTTCTATTATGATCTTTATATGTGTTTATAGAGGCATTAACTAGGGCGATTTTCTTGCCATCACGATAAATAAAATAACCGATAATTTCCGGTGATGGACTCGGAGTCCATGTGAGTTGGTTATAAAGTTCATATTCGAACCCAAAGTCGTTTTTCTTTTGCTTACCCAGTAAATTTGAAGGGGGCGCTAAATGATTGGGAGGAGAAGGTGGATACCCAAAAAAATCTATTTGCACAGAATTTGGATTATAAATGATCGAATAATTTGGAGCAGGTCCTGTCCATGTGACGAAATCAAAAGTCCCTGTAATCGCAGATGCAGTGAGAATGGTATATCTTCCTGGCGTAACGTTAGGATCTAGCTGGATCTCTAATGTGCCAGCTAGCGATGCAGGTCCATTAACATGAACGAGGGAAGGTGTACTGCTGGAATCAATTTCAATATGCACAAGACTTCCGAGGGTGCCGTTAACGGGGTCTGCTGAATTTAGAACCAAACTACCTAGAGTGAGTGTTTGTGCTGGATCTGGAGAGATGGTTCCTGAATTTACAAAAACATTTCCAGTCAATGTTCCTATCCCGCTCAAGGTGCCTCTTTGCGGACTAAAGCCGATGTTTCTACAGACGAAAATGGATGCTGAATTGATCAGACCATTCACCTTGAAGTTCGCATTGTAGATCGAGAGAGTGCCTGCGTAATCCGTTGTACCGTTATAAACAACGGTTCCGTTTCCTCGAACAAAGACACTCGTACCTCCTGCACCGAAACTGGTGTCATCAACAAATGCAACTTGATCGCCGAGAGTCAAAAGATCACCGGCATTTTGTGCCAGGAAAGTAAGAGAAGCACCTGTACGCAGGAAAATACTATTGCCTAATGCTGATCCATCGAAGCCATCTGCACCACCCGGGCCGCCAGTTCCGTGAATTCCAGCTTGTGTCGTATTATTAACTGTATTAAAGGTTGTTGGAATCCCTTGAAAGGCTTGTATGGTGAAATTTAAATTACTATCCACAAAGATAGCGCCTCCTAGACCGCTTCCACCCCCTCCGCCACCTCCACCAAAGCTTGAACCTATATTGTTGGCGCCAAGCCCTCCAGATCCTCCCCCGAGATTTCCCACATCCGATCCACCGTTCGCAGTCGAGCCGTTAGAAGGTCCGCCGCCGCCTCCGCCGCCTCCGCCAAGAGAATTTCCTCCATCTGCAGATGTGACGCCTGATGCATTAATACCTCCACCTCCACCTCCGCCACCAATTCCTCCAGAACCCCCTAGGACTGTATAAGCAGAATCATAGGCGCCTGTACCCGCTCCACCACCACCGCCGCCACCGTAGCCCCCACTGCCAGCTTGCCCATCTACACTATTAGTAAAATTGATGAGCACGACTCCTGCTCCCCCGCCTCCTGCACCATCACCTCCATTACCTCCAGAGGGTGTGGCGCTGCCCCCAGGGGGAATAATTCCTTGAGGCTGCAATCCATTTGTTCCAGAGCTTCCGCCGCCACCCCCTCCTGATGCTGTTGATCCACCTGTGGCGTTTCCCCCTCCGCCCCCTCCTGCATAAGTTCCTCCATTTAAGCCGCCCCCGCCGGTACCTGCGGTAATAGCAAGACCATAACCATTTCCATCCAGTCCGGAGGTCTGATTTGAGCCCCCATTCCCCAGATTTGTCAGTATTCCTAAAGTGGCGCGAGAGCCTATACCCCCACCTCCGCCACCACCTCCTCCTATAGAGGGGATTAAGGGAAGTGTGACGTCGCCTCCATCTCCACCAAATCCGCCCCCTCCGGCCCCTCCTGTGCTACCATCGATAGTCACAGAACCCCCATTCCCCCCAAAACCGCCGCCCCCACCAGCACCTTCATTACCTGTGAAAGACACACCTAAATAACTTCCTCCATTTCCTCCCACAGCAGAGCAGCTCTGGATTAATACATTTGATAAGGTGATCGCAGGATTAGAACCATTTAAAAAAGATTGAGGTACAAATATTGCACCTCCAGCACCTAAGCCACCCCCGCCACCTGAAATTCCGTTGCCGCCATTCCCGCCTTTGGCGCTCAGATTTTGAAAGACCATATTTTGGATTGTCACATTGCCTGTGGGAATAAAAAATCCGCTGTAAGTTCCATTATTACCATCAATAGTGACGGTAGCAATAGAACCCGGATTTCCAATCGTAATATTCACTGGGTTGGCCGAGTTGTTGATAATAGGAAGAATTCCATTCAGTTGAATAGTCATGGGAAAATCAAAAATAATGGCATAATCATCGGGTGCGATATTTAAATTTTGATTCATGGAATTCAAGCAATATCTAAGATCACCCACTTCTCCAATGCCACCCGGATTGTTGTCTGAGCTTAGTGTGACATTCAATGTCGTTAAGGCAAATAAAGAATGGGACGTGAACATAAAAATTAAATATCTAAACATATAAAACCTGTAATTTATTTTTTATCCTAAGGCTTGAAGGGGAATTATTCAATGCATCTTTAAAAACTGAACCCACAGCCTGTTCTAATCTTTAAAATTCGGGAGGAGAGGGAATTCAAATTTTTGAGGAGTATAGTTTGGCCTCATTGCAAATGCTATGGTTGCATAGCGCGTGGTGCCACTTTCTGCAACAATATGAGGGGTGGGATAGATAAAGAATTCTGTTAAAAGTGCTCCTGGAATAATTACGAGAGATTTTGGATCAGAAAACCCTTTAATGGGGAATGAAAAATCATGCTGAGAGAATGAGGATTTATAAGGAGAAAATAGAAGCGATCGATCATCTGTGCTATGTACAAAAAGAGAAAATGCGGTGCCATCGTAATGAGGTCTTGTAGCTACGTAGGAGGGAAGATACTTAATTACTTTCAAAAGCACAGGCGGCTGGTTAAGCGGTAGAAAAATCGTATCTAGGTCTAGTTTAGTAGCTACATCTATGAATACATTTACATAAGGCTGGTGAATTTCCCTACAAGCTTCCAAAAAATTATTGATGGGAGAAACCTGTGAGAATTCTGGAAAGTGAGTGCAGATAAATTCATGAAAGTGGATTGAGTAGTAAAAGGAAATCTGCCTCCTTTCTTCTCTTTCTGACTCATCGTAAAGACCAAAAAAATCAGAGGAATAGTTGTTTCTATCTTGGGTACGAATAAAACGTTCCTTAGCTATATATAATTTTTGAAACCACTTAGGATGTTTTTGCAAGTATGCGACACACTCATCGAAATAGTCATAAAGCGAATCAAATGCTGAATTTTCATGAATAATTTCACGGATTTCTAGATAACCCTCCCGTTTCAATTGTTCTAAGAGGGGTACTGCACTAAGAGATTGAAAAATAAAGAGAAGTAAGGTCCAGGAAAAGAGAATTTTCTGAAAAAACATAGATCCACTCGATTAAATCTTGACGGCCTGTCTAGGTTTAAACAGGTTATTTAAAATCGTTATTTATTTTTTTGGACTGCAGGAGGTACCCAAGTGCTATTCAAGATAGAGGGGTCCTCTGCATTCGGCCAGTACATGCGTAGCATAAGCAAAAAGTCAGTTTTTGGCGCAGGGAGCCAATTAGACTCTTTTTCTTTTCCGGGAGATTCAGCTTGAAAATATAATGTCAATGATCCGTCCTCATTGTATTTTAAATGATCTCTTTCACTTACTGTAAATTTATTAAGGGGATTAGGTACAAACCACCATCCTCCATCAATTTCATACATAGTAATGGACCAAAAACCTTTAACGGGAGGGGTTTGATTTTTCGCAAATGTTAACGTGTATTGATTAGATCCACTTAATTGTTCACCATGACTGTCAACAAATGTGTAAGGGTACACAGCATCTTTCTCTAGGTTGGCCGGCCATCCAAACGCAGCAACTGTCGCTCTTTTTAAATAGTCTGTGTTGTAAACACCTAACTTTGTTGTCACAATCCATCCATTTTCAATCTTCCCCATTTTCTTTTGATAGTCATTGATAAGCTTCATACTTTCTTCGTCCGTTTTATTAAGAGCAGTCTGGATATTTGAATCAAATGCATTTATATCAAAAACTTTTCCGGGAATCAGACCGATCTTAGACATGCGGTCCAAGATAGGGGCGTCTTCGGGAGCGGGGGGAGCTTTCTTTTCCATGAGTTTCATCATCATGTTGAAATAAGTAGAAATATCCATGCTATTAATCACATCTTGAGGTTTAGCGGTCATGCTAAAGCCTGGATGCATGTCAACAGGAGGTGCCTTGTATGCATAGTTTTTTCCCCAGGATGAAAGCGGTGTTATCTTCAGTTGATTTTGGAGAGCATTGACTCTCTGGTAATCCTCTTCAGAGCCGTCTGCATAAATTCTTCCTAAAATCACCATATAGGAAGTTTCTACGGGAATGTGTTTCATCCCATTAGGAACTGTTCCTTTCCAGCCGGGGCCTGTCAGTAAGTAGTTGGCTGCTGACCCACCTGTAGTCCGCTTGCCAGGAGAATCAAAATCAATCATCCATAAATTCGTCATTTCAAATAAATAAAAACGATCTCCCATATCAGGATGGCTGAAGACCTGAGGCTCTGACAAGTCAACCCAAGATATTGAATAAAGAGTGTCTGCGTTCGGGGCAGATACACCACGATAGTCCGCTGGAGGATAACGTTTCACATTGATAAACTTTCCCATCGGAGCTTGCAAGCCTTCCTCTTTCGCTACATTACTCATTTGTACTCGTGTAATTTCTGTAGTTATCAAAGAGTAGCCATAAATATAAGCCTCTTTTGCAATCTGTAACGCTTCATCAGGACTCAAGGGCTTTTGCTCCTTCAAAGACGGAGTTGGTGCTCCAAAAAGACTTGAGGAGAAAACAAGGAGGGAAAGACAAAGCATAGAAAATTGCATAAACTACTCCTTTAATATTTAGCATCACCTTAAGTTTTAAGAACGAATAAATCAAATATTTTTAATGACAATTTTTTTTAAACCA
The DNA here is from genome assembly GCA_001897225.1 of Chlamydiales bacterium 38-26. Lineage (GTDB taxonomy): Bacteria > Chlamydiota > Chlamydiia > Chlamydiales > Parachlamydiaceae > Neochlamydia. The sequence continues at coordinate 23,945 of MKSK01000001.1, read as the reverse complement.
CAAATGACTTCTCAAGACATATCAAAGTGTGCTATCTTCTCAGATCATATTCCAGGAGCGATTCTTATGAGACTCTTATGCCTGTTATTAACTTTTCTAGGTTTTTTTTATCAGCCACTTTGTGCGGAAGAAAATTTCATTCTTATCCATGGTTCTACACAGGAAATTATTAAAGAGTTTGGATCTAGCATTCATGTGCAGGTGGCCCCTGCGTGTTCCTTTAACATAGCTTTAAGTTTAATGGGGTATGATGCAGGAGTTTTAAAGGATGAACACACCCCAAATTGGAGTTATCAGGACGGATATGATGATTTTTCGGAATCATGGAAGCAGCCTCAGACTCCTCAAACGTGGATGACACGTTCCTGCGTTTGGTTTTCTAAAATTCTATCCATAGAACTACGCCTTAAAGCGATCGAGCACTACCTATCTTTATTTGGTTATGGAAATCAGGATTTTTCTAAAGGAATCATACCCCCAGGACCCATTAATCCTGCATGGGTAAGTGCCTCTTTAAAAATTTCTCCGATGGAACAGGTGGAATTTGTTCAGAAGATGGTTCAACAAAAATTGCCGATTTCCAGTCATGCTCTTGAAAAGACAAAAAATATTTTGTTTAAAGAGGAGTTTTCTACAGGTCTTAAATTATTCGGCAAAACAGGGTTGGGGGAAGTTATTGATGAAAAGGGTACCCTTCTGAAAGTGAGATGGTTTGTGGGATGGGTAGAGAATACACACAATTTTTATCCATTTGCCTATCTATTACAACAACAGGAGGTCGATATACTTCAAACTGTTCCACGAGTCAAACAACTTTTAGAAGAATCTAACCTTACAGGTTATGATTCTCTCTGATTCTAATTTTCGAATCGAGACGTTTTTTAAAGTCAATGCGCCTGAGCTTTTTTTATAAGGCGATGGATTTGTCCCAGTAAGTAAAAGGGTAGAGAGATTAAGGTATACTCGAGAGGCGAAGTGGTTTGCTCAGTAATTTTTGAAATTACAATACTGGGTTTATCAGAGTTAATACGCACCGCAAGAGAGCCCTTTTCCTTCACAAATTCACGTAGAGATTTCAAACTCCCTGTTTTACCAGCTTTTACTTCAATGGGTATGACTTGATTTTCATGTTGAATGATGTAGTCTACTTCAGCAGAAAAACTTGTTTTTTCTCGATGCCAGTAGTAAAGCGCTGGATCTATATAGGCAGCACTAACTGTTCTAAGTATTTGACGATTAGTTGTTCAGTCATAAAAGTCTAGAATATATAGGGCTGTTTTCATGAGTAAATCTAAAAATCAGGGGGCTGTTTTTTATGAAAAATCTAAATTTTTGTGATCGTAAAATGGGTTTTTATGGATTAAGAGATCAATGAAAGACTTTAGACATGAATAAAACAACTTAAAAAACTTATGGCAAATGAGAGGATTTTCACGAAAATATGCTACTTTTGTGAAATCATAGGCTTTTTGATAAAGCGAGCGATAGGTGGTGATAATGTAACAGAGGCTATTAAAGTCTCATATTCAAAAACTTTTGAATTCGTGTGGTGATCAGTCTAAATTTTTATTAAGATGAGGCGTCTTATTTTAAATACATTTTCGTTCCATTTTGAAATTTATCAACTCAATGCTATTTCTAACGATCGTTTGTTGAGTGATGACTTTAAACCCCCATTTTTCAAAAAACGGCTTTGCTGTGATGCTTACTTCAGCAAAAATGAGGTGGATAGGGCTGTCCTTTGCTCTTTTGAGGATTTCTTTCATAAGAGCTGATCCAACACCTTTTCTAATCCATTTATGATGACAATAAAAGCAATCGATATGGCCGTTTGGTTCAAATTCAGCAAATCCCACGATCTCGTCTCCAACAGTGGCAATAATTGGCTTAGTTCTGGGAAATTTTTTTGCCCATCCTGCTGCTTCTAAGCTTGAGGTGGGTGCCCAAACGTTTACTTGTTCTTCTGTGTAATGTTGAACATTGATTTTGTGAATTGTATTGAAATAGATATTTGCCAAAGCCTGAACATCCTCTGGGTGGTAGTCTCTAATAAGGATTTCTTTTTTCATAGATTTATTCCTTTTTGTCATAGTTTCGGGATGTTAATTGTTGCAGAGGGCGGAGTAGAAGTCGTGGGTTTGTTTTAAGAAAAGATCGGTCTTTTTGATTGTTGAAAATAAGAAAATCAGTCTGAGGATATTTTTCTCTCAGCTCTTTAATTCGTGCTCGTTTTTCTTTATCAAAGTTCCAGGTGTATTTCAAAAGTTCCCAGTTGATGGCTCGCAAGCCTCCAAACTCTCTTTTGTAGTTAAACAACCTTTTGAAAAATCTCCAGAAACAGACAAGTCGGGAAAAGTGAAAATATATTAGAACATCAGCATTGGCGAATCTCATTTCGAAAGTCGAAAATGAACAGCCCTCAATTACCCAGGCTTTTTCATCAAGCAAGGCCTTTTGAATTTCTATGAATTCTTGCTTATCCTTTTTCTTTCCGCCAGGCTCAAACACATGTCTGTCTAGGTGGTGAACTGGAATGTCTAAGATCTTTCCAAGTTTAGATGCAAATGTAGACTTTCCACTTCCAGGAAGTCCAATAAGGGCAAACTTTTGAGGGAGAGTATTTTTCATAGATGGACTTTACTAATGGTAGACGATACATCCTCTTTCTTCTATTTCTTTTAGCCAAGAAGGAATTTCAAGATTCTTATTAAGCCGTAAATCTAGTTTTTCTAGATTTTCCAGTAAAAGGATGTCTTCTGGAAGAGAGATGAGTTGATTGTCTCTTAAATCGAGCCTTCTCAACGCTTTCAAGTTGCCGATATCATCGGGCAAAGTTTTAAGATGATTGGTTCGTAAGTCAAGCTCTGATAGATTTCCGAGGTTAATGATTTCTTTGGGGAGGGTTTCCAGTCGATTATTTTCCAACATGAGCCTCTGGAGGCTTTCGCATTCTCCTAAACAAGAGTTAAGATGTGTGATTTGGTTGTTCATTGCATAAATTTCTTTTAGTTTTACTAACCTTCCCAAAGACTCAGGTAGAGTAATTAATTGATTGTTTTGAAGACGCAGTTCTAGAAGATCAGATAAATCTCCAATCCATTCAGGAAGAGAAGAAAAGTCATTAAATGAGATATTCAAATAGAGGAGGGAAGTTAATTTTTGAAAGGTCTGGGGAAGAGAATTTAAACGATTGTTTGCTAATAAAATAAAGCGCAATTCAAGAAGACTTCCTATGGAATTAGGCAATTTTTTTAGTTGGTTGTAATTCAAATCCAGAACTTGAAGATTTTTTAAGTCTCCGATTTGTTCTGGCAAAGAAGAAAGTTTGTTTACGCTGGCATTTACTCTTTCCAATTCAATCATTTGACAAAGAATATCAAGGGAATCCAATTGATTTTTATAAATGCTGAATCTCTTAAGGTTCGATAAATGTTGGATTTCTTCAGGGAGTTGTGTGATTTGGTTATCGTCTAACCAGAGTTCTTCCAGATTTGATTCTTCATAAAGTTCAGCTGGAATAGCCTGTAAATTTTTGCGAGACAGATCGAGTTTTTTCGCTTGAGCTTTTGTGTTGATATTCATTTTACAGAGGGGGGGGAATTCGTGATAGCATTTTCTTCTCGCATGTGAGGACCGTTATTTAGCCAGTATAGTAGAAAATAGCGAATCCGTTCGTCTTCAATGGTCTTATAGGTGTACCAGAGTCTGTATTGTAGAGACTCACCTTTTTGTTTGGGATCAATTTTAGAACTCATTTTGCAATAAAGATTAATAAGTTCGTGAGTAACCGCTAAAATAGCTTTTACCTGAGAGGTTAAGATTTTTTCTTTAATCTCTTTGAAGATGGCTTTGTATTCTTTCAGGTCTTTGACTTGAACTTTCTCGATTGTATTAGATGACATTTTGCTCTCTTGGTGTAAGTCGGAAAGTTTAACAGGGAAGAAGTAAAAAACTACATAAATTTTAAGGCGTTTTCATCCAATTTAGTGCGCAATTGAACTTCACGGAGCTGATTTTTCTGATGAAAATTCGTCGATCTATCTGTCTAAAAACAAAAGGCTTCATTCCCAAGGATGAAGCCTTTTGTTTCATTGGAGATGCAGAGACGCATTTACAACTTTTGATTGGTTATTTTATTTAAATTCCTCTATATTTTTTGTTCAAAATGGCAGAGGGGTTGTATGAAATTCCAAAAAATGTTGTGTATAATTACGTGCTTTTTCTCTTTATGTACATTAAATCATGCAAAATTACATGCGATCTTGGTTGAAGTTTCTGTAGGAGAATTTCTCGATAAAATTAGCATTTTAAAAATAAAGAAAGTCGAAATCAAAGATCCTGAAAAAAATAAAAATATATGCACTGAGCTTGAATTGCTAGAAAAAGAGTATGAAAAATTGCCAAATCCGGAAGAAAAGATAGAATTTATCAAGCAATTATTCTCAGTGAATTATACATTATGGGGATTGGAAGATAAGATTAGAGAAAAAGAGTCTGAAGGACTATTCGATGAAGATTTTATTCAAATCGCCAGAAATATTTACATAACTAACGACAAGAGATACCGTATTAAACAACAAATTAATTCATTTTTTAAAAGTAAAATAGTAGAAGAAAAGTCTAACTAAAAGCTTTAAAAAAGAGGAAGTTTTTATCCAATTCTAAACTGTTCAAGAATTATTTATGTTGTTTTCTATACTCTCTGCGCATGCCATCACTCTCACTCTTTCACAAAAAATAGCATGTATTTGTGAAATTTATCATCATTCAATACCTCTGCAAAAATCATCGAATGCGGGCTTGAGGATTTTGCTCCCTTTACGATCCAGTTATCCAGGTGAATGAGTATACTGATTTCATGGCAAATTTCCTTCTCATTCTTTTAAAAGTATTTTCTTATAATCTAACGCTAAAATTTAGATAATTGAGTACTGTGCAGTTGAATGTTTCAATGTGAATTTGTTTCGCTAAAAACAAAAGGCTTCAGTCGTGAAACTGAAGCCTTTTGTTTGATTGGAGGTGGAGAGAATTGAACTCTATGACAATTTCAGAACTGGATTAAACTGAAATAAACAACGCTAACAATATCAGCGAGTTAAGGGATAGCCAAACTCTCTGGTTTGCGCTGGTTTTTAGCCACTTTTTGTCAGTCTAGTGCGTAAAATTTGCGTAAATGGTGCAGAGGAAAATATGACTGTATTTTACCTTTCCAAATACTGACCAAGTTTTTGATCCAAGAAGTCCTGAACGTCTGCCAAAGTGGAATTGATGGATTGAAGATCGGTGTAAGCCTTCATGGTCATTTCATTTCCGTAGGTTTTATTTGGTTGTTGAGAAGTATTGATTGTTACGGCCCCTGAAAGGGTGTTAGCGAGCACTCTCATCTTCTCAAAATGGCTGTCTAACTCCTTTCTAGTCTGAATAGGAAATTGAGCAGAAGGCTCCAGACAACTTTCCACATATTTGTTTACAGCTAAGTGAATTTTCCTTTCTGAAGCATCTTCACCACTCTTAGGATTCAAACACCGTGCGTTAATCCAATAAATTAGATCTTTAGAGCAAATCCGAAACTTACCGATAATTTCAGATGCGGCTTCTGATCTTTTTTTGTAATGCCAGTTTGCTATTTCTTCCTTTAGAAAATAGCCCACCAAAAGCAATATGAGGGGTGTAACATTCCCTAGCCATTTAGTGGAGTTTTCAAGTTTTGTTGCAAATATAGGGTTGAAGCAAGATGCCAAGGTTAATACAGCTGCAAAAAAAATGGTGGTGCAAATCACCCATTGGGGTTTGTATTTGACCTTTTTTGAGAAAGTACACCATTTTTTTAGCTTTTCTGAGCACTTTAATAGCATTGATTCAACTTGTTTAGATTTTTATGAAAATTAGGACGCATTTTTCAAGGAATTTTACATTAAAATTTGAACTTTTTCAAGAAGTAAGCTAGACGAATCTACCTAGGAAGGAATCTGCATGGGCGATGTTTGTCTGTCACTTTTGATTAGTCGTAAAAAAGTAAAGTTTCCTTTTTCCTGCTTACCGATAAGGTCGAACCCGATTTTTGAGAGCTCTTCTTCAAATGAGGGAAAATTTTGATAACGAGAGGTCGTCTCAGCAATCCATAGATGACCATCTAATTTAAGACATCTATGAGCCTCTTTAAGGTACTCTAGGTAGTTCGTTCCCATGAGGGACAGGGAGAAAATTGCTGCATCCAAAGATTCATCATCTAATGGCACATGGGCTATGTCGCAAGAAGTGACATCCTCATTAACTGCAACATGGTCAAAAGATTGAACCCTGTTCTCAAACTCTTGTGCAAGTAAGGCTTCACCGCAACCAAAGTCTTGCTTTGCACCATTTAGCCGCTTCCTTATAGGGGACAATGGCCCACTCTTTCCGTGCTTCTCGATACATAGAGTGGTAATATTCCCAATCTTCTGGATGTTGCTGGAATTTTTTATGGGTTGTAGTGCTGCTCGAAGAGTTGAGTTGGTGATTCATTTTGAGAAATCACCGAATTTTCTTAGACCCTTTTGAACCGATTCTTCTGAAACCTGAAGGTTGATTTTATGTCGTTCGATCTCATGCAGGTTTTCCTTCTTCTAATCGCTTTAGCCAGTTCATAGCGTCTTGATAGGCTTGAGCTGGAGTTCTAAGATGACCTTCAGGGATGACTCCATCAACAGCTGCATCTGCTATTGATTTCTTGAAGAGAGTGGATATCGGAAAATTCGTCCTCATAATCCTGAGCTAATTCATCGAAAATATGAGCATTCGATTCGTTGATCAACTCTAGCATATATCCTCTAAAAAAAGATCGGCATCTTTTTGGGTTCTGAAGATAAGAAAATCAGTCTGAGGATATTTGTCCCTTAGTTCTTCGATTCGTGCTCTTTTTTCTTTATCAAAGTTCCAAGTGTACTTTAGGAGTTCCCAGTTGATAGCTCGTAAGCCTCCAAACTCTTGTTTATAATTAAATAATCTTTTGAAAAATCTCCAAAAACAGACAAGTCGGGAAAAGTGGAAATAGATGAGAACATCAGCTTTAGCGAATCTCATCTCGAAAGTCGAAAACGAACATCCTTCTACGACCCAGGTTTTTTCTTCAAGCATAGCTTTTTGAGTTTCTATGAATTCTTGCTTATCCCTTTTCTTCCCACCAGGCTCAAACATGTGTCTATCAAGGTGATGAACGGGAATATTTAAGATTTTACCAAGCTTAGAGGCAAATGTAGACTTTCCGCTTCCAGGGAGGCCGATCAATGCAAACTTCTTGTAACAAGTGTTCTTCATGCTTGGGGCTCATTTCGTAATTCTTTAAAAAAACCATCTATGTTGGCTTTATCAGCTCCAAATATGAATCGATAGGATTGGTCGTAAGTAAGAATGTTGGGCAGTATAACTGCCTCTTTTGTGCTTTCGAGTGGTTTACTAGCATAACCCCAGACAGGATTATTATTGCCAATCAGCAACATCTCAGGGGAGATAGGAAAGAAAATGGTTTGAGAGGAAATTTGCGGCGATTCTTGTAAAGATTTGCCTCCAATCACTACAGGCCGATCACTAGATAAGAGATGCCCATGTTTTGGATCAATCAATTGAAGCATCCACCCTCTTTTTTTAAAAATTGGGGTGATTTGTTCATGCAAGTCCACAAACACTTTTAATCTATCTGTTCTGGATAAGGCTTCGTAATCAACGCCTTTAAAGTTGTTGGTTATAAGAGAAATTGAATGAATGGCTAGAGATTTTGGGTTCGCAATAAACATCCAAGCGAGCCATTCAAGTAAATCTAACATTTTTTCTTTAGAGAGTGCTTCGAGCGTTCTCTCTGCTATAATAGTTTTTAATATAACGCTTGTAGGTCCTTCGATGTGATCGCGGAGATTGTTATCAACAAGATTTTTGTGAATCCACTGGAAGTGTTTTGGTAGGTTGCTTAAGCTATTTTCGTCGAATGAGAAGTAGTCTTCTTCTCCACAGAAGCTAGCAATAGGAACTTCTATCGGAGCCTGATTCTTTTTTTTATCAAGTCGAGCCGTTTGCTTGTCATTGATTCCGAAATTTCTTATATGAAATTGAGGAACATAGTGCGCATATGCCATTATCGTTATCTACTTTTCTATTTTATCTATCTTTACTACTTTGTCCATATAGCTTGTGACTTGTGCAACGGTTGTGACAAATCATATGAAACATGGCGTCAGTAATCTTAAAGTCGTCACGACAGTATAGCACAAAAATCTCAAAAACCAAGGAAGTTTTACTGCAGTTTCATCCAGTCTAGTGCGTAAATATTGCGTAAATGGGCTTTACGCACCGAAAATTTTCGATATGAATTTCGTGTTGTAAGTCACTAAAAACAAAAGACTTCAGTCGTGAAACTGAAGTCTTTTGTTTGATTGGAGGTGGAGAGAATTGAACTCTCGTCCTGAGCAACCTACATATTGACCACTACATGCTTAGTGTTCTGAAAATAAATTAGCCCCCATGCAGAACACAACATTGGAACTAATTCACCCCAATTAATCTTGAGCTAATCCTCTCTGAGGCAGAAGAAGACTAGTCATACCAAGTGAATGACAGTAGACTCTAAAACCCTCGGTCCAGTTTTAGACTACTGTTTACTAGCAGCGATTAAGCAGCGAGTAAAAATTCTGCTTCTTCGTCAGAAGCAAAAGTGCTATTGTTGGCACTTAATTGTTTACCGGCTTTTTTAGGAGGCCAACCGATACCCTCCGCATGCAATCAATACTTCACTTCCCAGTCGAAACCGTGACACCCCCAAAGGGATCTTAAACCAAGGAACAATAAAGTATTGTTTCTCATACCCTTATTGTAAGGGATTATTAAATATTATTAAATAAAAAAGTCATTAAGGAGGTGTATTAGGACTATACATATCTCCGAAAGTAGAATCTAAAGACCCTTTTATTGAATCTTAAATCGCATATCTCATCTTTTCAAGAGTTCTGAATAAGATTTTTTGACTAACTTCAATTGTATTCAAACAACGTCAAGTCTGATGAAAAGATAGCTCAAATTTTTTTTTGAACCGACCACTAAAGTCATAGATCTTTAATCAACTCCTCTAGGAAGAGGTTTTTTCGTCTTATTGCTTCTCTACATTTGATGAAGAGAGAAATTGTATTGGAGTCTCTCATCAAAAATATTTTTTTTTGACGTTAATTAAATATTGAATTATGAATGTTCATGAACGCATGGAAAAATGTTTTAAATATCGATTTCTGACTATATAAAAGGAGTTTTTTATGACAGCTATCTCTAAAGGTTACATCGCAAAAATTGCTGAAGTTCAATTTCCTAATGTACAACAAATCAATCTGGATAGTGGTCAGATAAAGCTTGTCTTGGATGATCAAAGAAGTCTTATTTTTGATAAGGCCATTGAAGATATTGTTAAACAAGCGCCCATCAATGGACCTTTAACAAAAAAACTAGGGATTGTTTTTAAAAAGTATGATTTAAAGATTATCGACTTGGAGAATTTAAACAGAAAAATAATTAAAATAGCTGAACAATCTCTTCTTCCACCCAAGCCAAAAAAGAACAGCAATGAGAAGCCTGAAGATATTTTATTAAAAGCAGATGTCCTTTTAAGTGCAAGTGTGGAAGCAAACACAAATGCAAAAGATCAAGATGTGGTTCTGTTTATTGGCAATACAGGGGCAGGGAAAAGTACCACGATTAATTATCTACTTGGACATAAAATTAAAAAAGTTCCACGTAGAGAACTGGGAATCACAGGAACCACCAGAGATGTTTTGGTGGCAGAAGGTGAGGTGGCAAAAATAGGCCATCAACCCGGATCATCAAAAACAAGTTTTCCAATTGTTATACAGGATCCGAACAATCGATTAGCTTACTGCGATTGTCCAGGATTTTCTGACACACGGGGTCCAGGTACGGAAATTTTTAATGCCTTTTCCATTCGAGAAGTGACAGATCATGCGAAAAGTGTAAAAGGATTCGTGGTTTTTATTGAACACTCATCCTTTGAGCATGAAAGAGGCACGATTCTTAAAAATATTAAATTTTTACAACTCTTGATTAAAGACTTCAAAAAGCATGAACGGGCCATTATGTTTTTGATCACAAAAGCTCCGCATGATGTAGATCTTGCGGGTGTTAAAGAAACACTTCTTGAGTTTATAAAAGATGCTGCTGAAAACTCCGAAGACGTCGCTTTAAAAACTTTTTGTGAGCAAATGCGTGACTCTGGAATTTTTCAAGATCGCCTAGGAAATCGGGTGATGCTCTGTAATCCTTCAGGGGAAACACAGCAGCAGGATAGAAAGCAGATGTTAGAAGCTATCAAAGGTTTTGCTTATGATAAGACAACTGTCAGAGAAAAATTAGGCTATCCTCTTTCAGAAAGAGTGAAATTACATTTTGAAATTACGCGTCAATCCATCCACCTTCATACAGCAAAATTGTTAAAAACATTTCAAGAAAAGCTTAAAACTTACTGGGGGGAACAGGTCAAGGATTGTAATCCTGAAAAAACGTTGGAACATTTAAACGAAATAGATCGCTGGTTAGGCCAATGGAAATCTTTGACTTGCGAACATCTCATTCAAGAACTGGTGTACTCACCCGTAAGTATATCCATACTTAAAGAGCTAGAGCAAAGTGTGGTTTATTGGAATAAAATGAATGAAATCAGTGAGAGCCAATCTCAGTTGAATGAAAAAGTCGATGAAAATTTAGGGTATTTATTGAAGGAGTTAGAGAATATTCGTGAGAATATAAAGAAACTCTATCATCAGAGAATGCACGATTTTATAATCAATGCCTTAAAAAATTCCTTGGAGAGTTTTAATGTACAAAGTCAATTAGATAAACTGCAAACCCACATCGATTTAAAAAAGCTGAAAAATGCGACTGAGGATGAATTATCAATCCTGACAAAGGATTTAGCTGTAAAGTTGTCTGCGGATATCAAATACACTGACCATTTAAATGAAATCCTTTTAGATACGAGCAAATCTTTAGAATTAAAAAATCTGATTCAATTGCACGTCTTTGAGCCCTTCCAAGTTCTTGTAAAAGACAAAAGAATCACAGTTAAAGCTTTAAGTAATAAAATCGCTATGTCAGAAGTCATCAAGAAAGCAAAACCCCATTTGAATAGCACCAATGAAATGATGATCCAGGTGGATGGGGAAGGTAAAGGCGTCCTTTATTTTGATACAGACATCCAAGAAGGTTTTAAAAATAAAATTCTAGTTATTTTAGCTGACCTCATTGAAGTCATGGGTACACACAAGATTGATCTAGCAGGAAACTCTTGGAGAGCAGGGGGGGCGTTAACCTTAAAAGGACGTTTGAAAGGAAAGGGAGAAATCACAAATAAGTGCTTCCAGCTCAGTCCAGATATTTCAGTCAGTGAAACGACTTTAGCTAGATGTCAGTGGCCTCTTTAATTTTGAAGGAGAATGAGTCTTAATAAGTTGATAACGAAAGGGGGATTTTTATGACAGCTATACCTTCTGTGGGAGTATTCTTAAATCAGTTACATGATCGAATGGATCAAACTATCGAAGCTGCAAAAAATGCAGATCTTCAATGGAAAATGAAAGCCGAACAAGTAAAACTGACCGTAGAAAATGCACGGATTGAATATGAGAATTCTTTAAATCTGACGATGGATCGAATTGACCAAGTAGCTCGAAATGCTCTTGATCAAATTTCTATCCTAGTAAGTCAAGTTGAGTCAAGCAGTCATGCTCAAGGTATCGAGAGAAAAACACGAAACTACACATCTTCCACTATGCATTTAGCTTCCACAAGAGCATGTGGTAATGTTGATTTCGTTGACTATTTTTTTAAAGCTTATCCTACCCCAGGCTGGCATGTTGTACGTGGCTCCTCTAGCCCTTCAGTGACACATAGGGGCGAATGTAAACTACCTACATTTGTAAGTGATGACGATGATGTAGTCGTTTACAAGGGGTCTACCCTACATAAAGCCTTCGGTTGCTCAGGAATAATGGATGTGACTATTTCTTTTATTGAATACCAAGACGTTCCTGTGACGGACCATCAATCTCAAGACATTATTTCAAATGCTATTGATGGATCTGCCCCCCAATTTGTAGGAAATGATCTAAATTCCTCAGATAATATTAAGGTGGAAAATCAAGAGGGGGGCTTTGTCATCAAAGCGACAAAACCTAAAGATTTGGAAGATATTTAATAAAAGACTCTCTACCTTCCTTGCAAACTTGTAGGGAAGGTAGAGACCTGATGTTCTAATCACGTTAGAGATCAGGAGTCTCTTTTAATTTGAATTAGAATAAGTATTAAAAAGCTAACTAAAGGATTTTTATGGCAACTATACCTTCAGTGGGAGTATTCTTAAATCAGTTGTTTGATCGGATTGATCAAGCCATCGACGCTGCAAAAAACGCAGGTCTTCAATTAGAAATGGAAGCCGGTGCACAAGTACGATTGACTATAGAAAATGCACGGATTGCTTATGCGGATTCTTTAAATCTGACCATGGACCGGGTGGACCAAACCGCACGAAATACGTTTGATCAAATTTCTACGCTAGTGGGCAATGTTGAATCCAAAAGTCATGCTTTATTGAAACAAGCCGCTGCCGCCGCTCAGCAGATCGCCAATACCCTACCTTTACATAATGATCGCCCGCAAGTCACCACTCTCCTACCCAAGTATGTCGTGAGAATGGATGAAACACCCATTAACTTTAAGTTTATGGGAAACTTTGAACACGCTTCCCAACCAAACTATCAGCCTAACTTAAAGTTTGGCACACGTACCTTTCAAGCTTCCCGGATCACGACGCAATCGTTAGAATTTACAGCTAAGCCAGCTGAGGTATTTGAAGGGATCAACCTTCAAACGATCAATAAAGTTGCTTATTCTCAAGGCATTTTAACCGCGCGTTGGCCAGCGACTCTCGTGGGGACTAATGAAGCAAAATTTACTGTCTTAATAGGTGCGTTACCTTCTTCGCCAGGTATAATTACTCTAGAGTATACCACTCAAAGAACGGAAAGAAGAACACAAGTTTACACCTCACAAAATATGCATTTAGCCTCTACAAGAGAAGCGGGGAATAAAGATCAAAAGGGCCACCTTTTTAGAGCCTATCCCAACCCAGGTTGGCATGTTGTACGCGGCTCTTCTAGCACCTCTGTGACGCATCATGGGGAATGTGAACTGCCTTCCTTTGAGAGTGATCATGATGATGTAGTGGTGTATAAGGGATCTACCATACACAAGATTGCAGGTTCCTCTGGTAGTATGGATGTCACCATTTCTTTTACGGAATATCAAGACGTTTCTGTGACGGATCATCATTCAGAGAAAATCAACCTGAAGTGGGGGGACTCTAAGGCATTTAATCATCCCCTTGGTAGCTGGAAAATTACTTTTAATGCTTTTGATGGTTCTTCTCATGAATTTCTTGGAAGTGATCTTACCTCTTCAGATTACATTAAGATTGAAAATCAAGGTGGTGGCTTTGTCATCAAAGCGACAAAACCTAAAGATTTGGAAGATATTTAATAACACCACTCTCTACCTTCTTTGCAATTTTTGCAGGGAAGGTAGCTGTGTTAAACAAATTGTTATTATAAATTAAATCTTTATTCTTCATCATTCAAACTTGTTCTCATCAACAGCTAGACATTATCCAGAAAAAATATTATCATTCTCTCTTACAATCATTTTTAATTAGGTTCATACATGTTTGCTGAAATCGCCCAAGAAAGTTTTGATGAAAGAGAAAAAAGAATCCTGGATTTTTGGAATAAGAATAAGATTTTTGAACATTCCGTAGAAGATAATCGTGATAAACCTCTTTTTGCATTCTATGATGGACCCCCTTTTGCTACGGGTCTTCCTCACTATGGACATTTGCTAGCAGGCACTATTAAAGATGTCGTTTTACGCTATAAAACCATGAAAGGTTTCTGTGTCCCCAGACGTTTTGGTTGGGATTGCCATGGTCTGCCAGTAGAAAATGAAATTGAAAAAATGCATCAGCTTTCAGGGGCTCATGCCATTGAGGATTTTGGCGTCGCGAGGTTTAATGAAGAGTGCCGAAAGATAGTTTTAAGATATACTGAAGAATGGAAGGCCACTGTGCAGCGTATGGGTCGTTGGGTGGACTTTAATCAGACTTATCGAACGATGGATGTGAGTTTCATGGAGTCTGTGTGGTGGGTTTTCCAACAGCTCTATAATAAAGGCTTAGTTTATGAAGGCTATAAAGTCATGCCCTATTCAGCTAAACTGGGAACACCTCTATCCAATTTTGAGGCAGGCGAGAATTACAAAGAAGTCGATGATCCCGCTCTTACAGTGGCGTTTCAATTAGTGGATGAGCCAGAGACCTCTATTTTAGCCTGGACGACCACCCCTTGGACTTTAGTCTCTAACTTAGCTCTTATGGTGGGTCCTGAGATCGACTACGTGAAAGTCCATCATCTATCCACAGATAAACACTATATCTTAGCTAAATCTCGCCTCGCAGCCAATTTTAAAAGTGAAGACGAATATACCCTCTTAACAGAGATGAAAGGCAAAGATTTAGAGGGGAAACGCTATAAGCCTCTATTTAATTATTTTGCAGATCGGGCGGAAAAGGGGGCTTTTAGAGTCATTTTAGAGCCTTCAGTGTCACTGGATGATGGAACCGGGATTGTCCATTCAGCCCCTGCATTTGGCGAAGTGGACTTTTACGCTTGCCAACGTGAAGGAATTGAGCTGGTTTGTCCAGTAGACAACAACGGTCAATATACTGGGGAAATCCCAGAATATGAGGGACAGTTTGTAAAGGATGCTGACAAGGATATCATCAAACGTCTAAAAAAAGAGGGCGTCATTTTTCAGCATAACATCTGCCGTCACCGCTACCCCTTCTGCTGGAGATCGGATACCCCTTTAATTTATAAAGCAGTCACTACGTGGTTTGTTGCTGTAGAAAAAATCAAAGACTCCTTACTAAAGGCTAATCAACAAATTCATTGGACGCCGGATTATGTGAAACATGGGCGTTTTGGAAAGTGGCTTGAAGGAGCTAGAGATTGGGCCATCAGCCGTAATCGTTATTGGGGTACTCCTATTCCTATTTGGCGAGCAGAAGATGGAGAGGTGTTGGTGATTGGCAGCATCGCGGATTTAGAAAGTAAAACAGGGGCGAAAATCCAAGACTTACATCGGCATTTCATTGATGATCTATCTTTTACACACAAGGGTAAATTGTTTAAAAGAATCCCTGAGGTTTTTGATTGTTGGTTTGAATCGGGCTCCATGCCTTATGCGCAAAATCACTATCCTTTCGAAAACCAGGATCTTTTTAAAGAAATTTTCCCAGCGGACTTTATTGCAGAAGGCCTAGACCAAACACGAGGTTGGTTTTACACGTTAACGATTCTTTCTGCGGCTTTATTCGATCAACCGGCTTTTAAAAATGTCATTGTTAATGGAATCGTGCTGGCAGAAGATGGCGCTAAAATGTCTAAGCGTTTGAGAAATTATCCAGACCCCAGTGTAGTGATCCAGCGTTTTGGGGCAGATGCAATTCGTTTATACATGATGCATAGCCCGGCCGTGCATGCAGAGGATCTTTGTTTTACAGAGTCTGGCGTTGAATTAGTGCTTAGACAGGTGATGCTACCTTTATGGAATGCGTATAGTTTCTTTATCACCTATGCACGGATTTATGATTGGAAGCCTAGTACGTCTGTAGCCAAGCCAGAAGCCGTGATTGACCAGTGGGTTTTATCAATTTTAAATAAACTAGTTCATGAAGTAGAAACGGGCATGGATGATTATAATCTCAGCCATGGAGTGGAGCCGACGATATCCTTTATTGAGCAATTAACGAATTGGTATATTCGTCGTTCCCGTCGGCGTTTCTGGGAGGAAAAGCCTTCGAAAGATCGAGATGAAGCTTTTGCCACTCTTTATGAAGTGTTATTAACTCTTACAAAGATTGCAGCGCCTTATATTCCTTTTATCAGTGAAGCCATTTATCAAAATTTAAGAACGAAAGATATGCCCTTATCTGTGCATTTATGTGCTTACCCAGAGTATCGTCAAGATTTGCGAGATGAGCATCTTGAAGCTGCAATGGCTGCGGTTCAGAGTACAGTAAGCCTGGGACATGCATTAAGGAAAGAACATAAACTTAAAGTCCGCCAGCCTTTAGCCAAAGCCCATCTTGTATCCTCGGATGCGCGTACTTTACAATTTTTAGAAGAACAGCAGCATCTTATCGCGGATGAACTCAACGTGAAAACGATTGAATTTGCGACAGATGAATCCTTATTTGTCAGTCTAAAAGCTAAGCCTAATTTTCGTGTACTAGGAAAGAAGGTCGGGAAGCTAATGAAAGCTGCGCAACAAACCATCGATGCTTTTACACAGAAGCAACTCAATGTATTATTGAATGGAGAATCTCTTCCTGTGATGATTGAAGGAGAAGAGGTGGTGCTGACTCCAGAAGATGTACAAGTCGAAAGACAGGTTTTAGAAGGATTGATTGGTGCTAATCAAGGCTTAATTACCATAGCTCTTGAAACTGCTTTAACCGAAGATCTTCTGGTGGAGGGAATCTCACGCGAGTTAGTCAACAAAATTAATACCATGCGTCGAGAAATGGGCTTGGATGTTACAGATCGTATTGATGTCCGCATAGATACCACAGAGCGAGTGCAAAAGGCCTTTAATCAGTATAAAGACTATATTCAATCTGAGGTATTGGCCTTATCTGTAACTTTTGCGCCTATCGCAGAAGGAGTAGAGTGGGATATTAATAATGAACTGACTAAAATAACGATTCATAAAGCCTCACAAGTCTAAGAGAACTTCTTGAATAGATAGGAAATCTAAGAAAGGGGATCGATCCCCTTTCTTAGATTAGATTTACTGCTCGTCTTGTGCGAGGGTATACCCTGGCTGTCCATCATAGATAGATAGATTTTCAATCTGGGTAAAGTGAATATCCGCTTGTGCCATTTTTTGCAGGAGAGAAGCGATTTGATGCAAGGAAACGCTTCCATGGCGCTGAAAAGAGGTAAAACGGCAACGCCATGTGTCCACGCAAAATGTTTCAGGCATTTTATTGGGCCATACCTTAACTCCTCGATTACTGATCATGCTGAGGTGTAATTCAGAAAAATCCAATGCAGCCAATTTTTTATGAAGTTGCTCCACATCTCCTTTATGGGTAATGAAGACATCGACTCCGACAGTTTTAGTTTTGGGGGAGTGTTCAGGTGGATGGTAACGGAGCGCTGACTGAGGGATCGCTTTATAGTGTGCTGCTTTAAGTTGTTTAGGAAGTTGTCCTAAACGTGCAATAACGGCTTGTCCAAACTCTCTTGTGCCTACTTTTTCTTTGCTAACTTTTTCTTTAAATATATCATAGGTATGGATTCCATCTTCTAAAGTGACTAACCAGGCATTATGAACCGCCTGCGCAATGTCTGGCAATCCCACATGCACTAACATTTGGACAGCAGCCAGGATTAAACCCGAAGGGTTTGCTAAATTTTGTCCGGCACGTCGTGGGGCAGACCCATGAATGGCTTCGAACATGGCGCCATGTTCTCCAATATTGGCAGACCCGGCGAGACCTACTGAACCCGCAATTTGCGCAGCCACATCGGATAAAATATCACCATACAAATTAGGCATTACGATCACATCAAAGACTTCGGGCGTATCTGCTAGTTTGGCTGCGCCAATATCAACAATCCAATGTTCATTTTGAATATCCGGGTATAAAGGAGCGATTTCATCAAAAACCTTATGAAAAAGCCCATCCGAGAGTTTTAGAATATTGTCTTTGCTAAAACAAGTCACCTTTTTACGACCATTTGCGCGGGCATATTCAAAAGCATAACGAATAATTTTTTCACACCCCGGGCGGGTGATGATTTTTAACGCTTGAACTGTTTCAGGAGAATTTTGATATTCAATACCGCAATACAAATCCTCTTCATTTTCTCGCACGATCACGACATCCATCTCAGGATGCTTGGTCTCAACAAAAGGAAAATAAGAAACACAAGGACGGATGTTTGCATAAAGTCCTAAGGTTGTCCGTATAGTGACATTGAGGCTTTTAAATCCTCCACCTTGTGGAGTCGTTATAGGGGCTTTTAAAAATCCCTTAGATTTCCGAATAATTTCCCAGGTAGATGGTTCAATCCCAGAGGGAAATCCTCTTAAATAGACCTTTTCGCCAATTTCGACTTTATGTATTTCTAGAGGAGCTCCCGTAGCCTGAAGAATGTCTAATGTAGCCGCCATAATTTCGGGGCCGATTCCATCTCCTTCTGCAACCGTAATAGGAATTTTTTTAAACGTCATAGTAGAAAACCCTTAATAAAATATTTAAAACTTGAGGGTAATATTTCTATCCTTTAAAATGCAATATTCTAAATGAATAACTTAATTCCTAATAAGGATCATTTTGTGATCAAAGAACTTCTGCAAAAAGAAAAACTCTATCTAGATTATTTTTTTGATAAAATTGACGTTGCAACCGCCGAGCGTGTGGTTGAAGTCTTACGTGCTTGCCCAGGAGTCATGATTTTTTCTGGCGTCGGTAAAAGCGGCCTAGTCGCTGAAAAGATCGCCATGACAATGACCTCAACAGGTTCAAAGGCTCTTTTTATTTCTCCCACAAATGCGCTCCATGGCGATATTGGCATTGTATCCGAAAAAGATATTTTTATTTTTCTTAGCAAAAGTGGAGAAAGTGAAGAACTTTTGCAACTTATTCCTACGCTACGCAACAGGAGAGTGAAAATTATTGGTATTGTCTCTAACTCTCAAAGTCGTTTGGCTAGAGCCAGTGATATTGTTATCGACCTACCCTTGCAACAAGAATTATGTCCCTTTGATATGGTTCCTACCACATCTGCAGTTATTCAACTTATTTTTGGTGATTTGTTAGCTATCGCTTTAATGCGTTTGAAAAACTTTAGTCTAGATGAATATGTTCAAAATCACCCTGCGGGAAGAATTGGTAAACGCATCTCCATGAAAGTCTCTGATTTGATGATTACAGGGCCTAGTTTGCCAGTTTGCAAACCTCATGATCGATTAGTGGATACGCTCGTTGAGTTATCCAATAAGCGCTGTGGTTGCGTGTTGGTCGTCAACGATGAACAGATTTTACAAGGGATTTTTACAGATGGGGATCTACGTCGTTCCTTACAAAAGCACGGAGCTTCTTCTTTAAGCTTGCAGATGAAGGACGTCATGACTCAGGCAGCTCGCTCAATTGAGCCGCATCATTTAGCCTGGGACGCCATGCGTGAAATGGAAGGCGATCAAAAAAATGCTATCACTGTTTTACCCGTCTTGGAAAACAAACAGAAGTTAGTCGGTTTGATTAAGCTTCATGACATTATTCAATCGGGTCTATAATCCACTTATATTTAATCCGCTGTTTTATAAAAATCTTCTAGTTCTTGATAAGACGGCTTACTGAAATAGGGAAAGAATAAGTCACATAAATACCGCTTGCGGGTGTCTTTCAAATACTCTTCTAACTGAAGCGAAGGGTGTAATGTTTGGATGTTTTTCATGGGATTTTTTATCCATAGGCCTATTCCATAGCGTTCATTATCATCTAAATAAGCCATTTCCTCTACATTTTTTAACTCCACTTTAAACAAAGTGATGTTTTGTGATAAAAAATATAGCTCATCCAGATCGGTTAAAATAATTTTATGCGGTCTATTTTCTAATCGCATCAGTTTTCTATAAGGAACAAGCCCCCAGGCGATAAAAAGACCGCCTAAAATTAAGATGAGCCAGCCCCAGGCAGCTAACGTATTTAATGAAAGAAAAAGTGCCCCATACAACCAGATGATCACTCCTAGTCCTCCTAATAAAGAACCACGAATGATTTGATTCTTTTTTAACGAAGGTTTAATAGTGCTGCGTAGAGTTAAAACAGGTTGTTCTTCCATTTTTTGCCCTGGTTAAAATTGAAAGCTTGGATTAACATAAATTTCTCCTGAGTCGTCTTCAAAACTCAGGGTATAAATGCATAGTAGCAAAAAAGACTAATTTAGGAACAATTCCATGGATCATATTTTTAATATCAATACCATCAGCATGATTATTGTTTTCACACTTGGCTATGCATTGATTACTGTAGAGCATATTATCAAGATAAATAAAACAACCATTGCCCTACTGATGGCGATTATATGCTGGGTTTTGCAGTTTTCTAACACGGCAACAGGTCTGACCCATCAAGATAATATCCATCATCTTTCTTCTCACATTGCGAATATAAGCCAAGTCATTTTTTTCTTACTGGGTGCGCTAAGTGTGGTAGAATTGATTAATGTCCATCAAGGATTTAAAATTATATCGGATTCCATACGTTTAAAATCTAAAAAGAAATTGTTCTGGGTTTTGGGAATTATAACGTTTTTTCTTTCCGCCGTCTTAGATAACTTAACGACCACAATTGTCATGGTTTCTTTAACTCAGAAATTATTTGAAGATAAAGAGGATCGATGGGTTTTTGGTGGAGGGATTGTAATAGCAGCGAATGCGGGAGGGGCTTGGACTCCTATTGGAGATGTCACGACAACGATGTTATGGATTGGTGGACAGATCACATCAGGGGCTATCATGAAGAGCTTATTTTTGCCCAGCTTAGCGTGTTTTATTGGTTCCTTTCTTGTGATCAGCCGTTATTTGCAAGGTGAGGTTGATTATTCCAAACTGGAAAAAAGCAAAGAGGAAAAGTTGGAACCTTTTGGAGAATTAGTTTTTGTGCTAGGCATCGCTGTCCTTGTTTTTGTCCCAATTTTTAAAATGATCACGGGGCTACCACCATTCATGGGTATTTTATTTGGTCTAGGCGTGCTTTGGCTTTTTACAGATTTAGTCCATTGCAAAAAAGGAAATCGTGAACATCTAAAAATTCCCCATGTATTTACCAAGATAGATCTTGCTGGCGTACTATTTTTCTTTGGGATTTTACTTTGTATTGATGCGCTTGAAACAGCTCAGCTCCTACATAGTTTAGCTCACTGGCTGGATCAACGAGTTGGAAATCATGAATTTATTGCCACCATCATAGGGGTGGCATCGGCTATAGTCGACAATGTGCCTCTAGTAGCGGCTACTATGGGAATGTATAGTTTAGAGGAATTCCCGCAAGATTCATCCTTCTGGCAACTGATCGCTTATTGTGCAGGAACAGGTGGTAGCATGTTAATTATAGGTTCTGCCGCAGGAGTGGTTTTTATGGGGCTGGAAAAAGTGGATTTCTTTTGGTATCTGAGAAAAATTTCTTTCGCAGCCCTCGTGGGATATGTTTTAGGAATAGGTGTTTATAAATTCGTTGCTTTAATTTAAAGCAGGCGCTTGGCGGAATTCAGCAAAAGAAGTAAAGATTCCTAATTTATAGAAAACCTTATAATTTTTTCCGTTTACAGAGACCTCGTATGTCGCTTCGTTAGACTTGATAGTGATGTCGGGTCTTTCTACTACAACCTGGGCAAAATTTTCTTTATTTGCATCTAAAACTTCTAATAGCTCTTCCGGTGCATCGTTAGCATCTATCCATTCTATGGGTGTTTCTTCATGCGTAGAGGATGATGTGATTTGACTTATTTTTCGTTTTTTAGCAGAAGGCTCCTGGCTTTGGAGATTAATCTTGAAAATCCCCGCACAGCCATGCATTTTAACATTCACAGGACCTTGCGTCATAGCGTTTATATCAATATGACCTATTACACTGTCTAGAGAGATACCAGGACTTATAGGTGCGGAAGGCGTTGAAGTTACAGGAGAAGTCATTGTTCTTTTTTACCTTTTTAAACTTTAGATTCTAATTGTTGACAATGTTTAGATTTTACAAGACTACGTAATATATGTTAGTAAATATTTTATAAATAGCAAGACGGCATGATCATAGCGAACGATTGTTTTTTGGAAAACATAAAATATCTGCCATTTTTTTGTTCGTTTTAACCAAAGTTAAGAATTTTAACGACAAAATGGAGTTTAGAAAGGAAGTCTAATATTCAAGAATATCAGTCCATATAAACTAGATCTAACTGTGGACTAGATCCTTCAAAAACTGAAGTGGGATTATATAAAGTGTAGAATTTTTTTTGAGGTGTGTGGATTAAAGCAACCCCGGAAATGATCTGACGAATTTTGGTATAATAGATTTTACTTCCACAGGGAAAAATAGCGCAATAAGAGGAGTGAATATCTATGCCTCCATCAGAGCGTTTGGATATACTTTGAATTTTAGCTTTAAAAAGGTTTTTTATCTCATCGTCGTTTTTAAACTTAAGATTTGATTTAATTTTACCTATCATCACTTTGCATTGCATCAATTGGATTTCGCATTTAGAAGATACGTCTAATGCCAAGTTAGGGGTTTTCAAAGTTTGTTCAAATTCACAGGCCATTCTCTGAATATCTTTATACTCCCTTATAACAATCCTTTGTTGCTCTTCTTCCACCCAACGCTCGATAAGCTCTTCGACATTTGAGAAATCTTGAGAATGATTAAATGCAGAATGGTTCGGAATGGTCATGGAGTCGCTCCTAAAAAATTGTTTGGCTACAATTTTGAAAGGATTCAGAATTATAGTATATAAAAATAAGAATTATAGAGTTAAAAGAGTATTATTGTTTTTTTTGTGGTTTAAAATTTTACTAACTTTATACGCGAAGATGAGATTCCAAAGAACATAGCATATAGCTATATAGAAGGGGACTTTTGCTTGAAATTCATAAACGGGTAAGGGCATTTTATCTAAGCGCGCGACATTAAAAGCAAATTCTCCTTGCTCAATCTGTTGTTCATACTTTTGAGATTCTGGACTCGGTTCTTGATGAGACCAATTTTTTACTAAGTAGAGTTCCCAGCCTTTCTTAAGCTGTTCTCTTTGCTGAGAAATCCCACTTTGCAAAGGTTCTTTTAAATAAGAATAAATAATTTCACTTTCGGAAGGGTAAAAATCCAAAGGGATATTTTGCTTTCCATTCACCTGATTATCGACGAGAAAAAGTAAAGCCAAAGTGGGTAAAAGCCAAACAGCGTGTTGGGCTCCTTCTATACGTTTTAACAAAAAGATTGGGATGAGTACAGAAAGAATGATCCAGAGGAGCTCATACTTGGAAACTTTAAAAGCAAAAATCTGCCAGACACTTTTTAACTTTTGAGGGAAAGTTGTTTGTAAAAGCTCTTGTAAACGACTGAACTTTGCAAGAATTTTGTGCCTAATAGCCTTGGGTAACTGGTTGAACCGATGGGTGTTTCTCTCTAATTTTTCTTTGGATACTTGATTCTTTTCGGAAGAGTTTTCTAGTCCCATGGTGTGTTTGTATAATAGAAGCTGAGACTTTACACGAAAAAGATCGCCCATGAAGGGTTGGCTAGCTTGCCACAAGAGGAGAGAAAAGGCTAAGCAAAGTTGCATAATGGAGAGAATCCGCGCTGGAGTGGATATAAAAGTTCCTGGAGGAAACTCTTTACGTTTTTTAAACATTATTCGCCTCTATTATTAAAAATATAATTTTTTATCTCAAAACTGAATATTCGTCGAGAGCTCTTTACATGCAGCTTAAGTGTAACCTCTGACTGTCTAAAATCTGAATAAGGCTGCGCATCGTGATCCTTTAAGACGAAAAGAAAGAGAAAGTTTTTTTGTAGTTGGTTCTTATATCAAACGAGAAATTCCAACGACTGTATCTAAAAAAGACCTTCAATCCCTTACTTTTGAATCTAAGAATGCTAGGTTAGGTCATGAAAATAGCTAAAATCGCTCAATGCTAAGTTGTCTTTAACTGACGATGTACGGAATTAAGACTAAAATTGCCCGTTTTCACACATAAAATCGAAAAATTGCTGGATTTGAAAAATTCAAAGTGAAAAAAAC